>NZ_NUPZ01000033.1 GCF_002584985.1 Bacillus sp. AFS029637
GTTTTCTGCGTTTCCGCATCGGCGACGGTTATTAATATATCATGCAGTACATACAGGGTCAATACTTTTCACAAAAAAATTTCACATCCCGTTAAAAGCTTCAAAACATATTTTAAAAATCTTTATATCTTCCATTCATTTCTTTATCGATCTCCCTCCTATTCATATCTTATCTCTTTATCACGCCTACACATAAGTGAAAATTCTAAATTTTATGTTATATTATTGTTATAGGAGTTGGTGAGAATGAGTATTAAGTATTCAAACAAAATCAATAAAATCCGGACCTTTGCATTAAGTTTAGTATTTATCGGCCTCTTCATTGCATACTTAGGAGTCTTTTTCCGTGACAGCATTATTATTATGACAACATTTATGATGGTTGGCTTTTTAGCTGTTATCGCTAGTACTGTCGTTTACTTCTGGATTGGTATGTTATCTACGAAGACTGTACAAATTATTTGTCCAAGCTGCGATAAACCAACGAAAATGCTCGGTCGTGTCGATGCATGTATGCACTGCAATCAACCTTTAACAATGGATCGAAATCTAGAAGGAAAAGAATTTGATGAGAAGTATAATAAGAAAAGCTATAAATCATAGGTATATCAAGGAACGTACGAGTTTACAACACTACAGAAGTTTCAACTCATTAAAAAAGGTTGATTTCTTTGTTAAGAAATCAACCCTTTTTATCGTTCGTATTAAAGCTCCCGCTAGCTTATTGAGGAGAAAATTAACAGAAGGGTATTGACCTTTCTATCGCTTACTGTCTTCTCCTAAAACCCATTATGTCTATTCTTTCGAAATGACAGTAAACATCCCTGTCATGTTAGGCGCATAATTTTTAAAATCATACTTTTCGTAGAATGACGTTTTACCTTGTGATGCAAACAAACCAATAAATGCTTTATCGGGAGCATTCCGATTTAAGTATTCAACTAAAGCATTCATTATTTTCTTTCCAATACCATTCTTTTGATAATCTGGATGCACTACTATATCTTGAATATAGAAATAGATAGCCCCATCACCAACAATTCTCCCCATACCGATAATTCGATTATTATCATTGACTGTGATGCAGTAAATAGAGTTTTGAAGTGATGTTTCCACCACTTCAAAATTCATATAATTAGTCCACCCCACAGCGTCACATAAATATTTGTATTCTTCCAATGTTGGAATGTTATTTTTAATCTCATATCTCTTCAAAACGTGTCCTCCAAGACTTCATTTTCAGCAATATAAAGTAAATTCGACACATTTTTATATAACCCTCTTACTAACTTAAGTGCTGTAAACCCGTATTAGCCTGGCGCTACTCTTATATAATAAAGAAAGAGGTCGACGTAAAGCCGTCAGCCTCTTTCTTTATTATATATTACGCCTTATGACACTCTGGACAAACGCCATAAATTTCTAAGCGATGACTATTAATAACGAAGCCTGTCGTTTTCGCAGCTTCCTCTTCAAGCTGTTCCAAGCCCCCATAAGGAAAATCAACAATCTTACCACACTTTTCGCAAATTACATGATAATGTTGACTTGTAACATAATCAAATCTACTTGAAGCGTCTCCATAAGTTAATTCCTTTACAAGCCCAACTTCTTTAAACACACGTAGGTTATTATAAACAGTTGCAACACTCATATTTGGAAACTTACCTTCTAATGCTTTATAAATGTCATCCGCTGTTGGGTGCGTCATAGATTCCACAAGGTACTCTAAAATAGCATGACGCTGTGGAGTAATGCGTACACCCGTATTTTTCAGCATTTCTAGCGCTTCTTTTAATTCTTCTTTGACCACCGTCATGCACCCCGATTCTATACGGATTATTATTTTATAATTCTTATAAATAGTGTACTCCTTTTCTTATAAATCGTCAATATTTCTACTATAAGTATGTGGTTTATTTTTGTATATAGCCTTATTCTTATGTATCTTTCCCTATTTTTTATACATTTTGCATAGAAAAAAGTGCGACATAATCGCACTTGGAATACTATCATCTGAGGAGGTATGCCCTACACTTCACTTTATGTAAAATGGATAAATATGTATAGACACTTGCCTTACTTCTATATATTTTATCTTCACTACATACTTATTTTATATAAGAAAGAACGTCCTCAATATGTCCTTTTACTTTCACTTTACGCCACTCTTTTACAAGCTCACCATCTTGATTAATAAGGAATGTAGAACGTTCAATTCCCATATATTCTTTCCCGAAGTTTTTTTTCAATTTCCAAACATCATACAATTCAGCTAGTTTATGATCTTCATCTACTAAAAGTACAAATGGAAGTTCATGCTTCTCAATGAATTTCAGATGTCTGTTCGCTGAATCTGGACTTACTCCAAGAATAACCGTATCCTTCTCTTGAAATACTCCATAAGCATCGCGAAAATCACATGCTTCAGTTGTACATCCTGGAGTCATATCTTTCGGATAAAAATAAAGAACTACATTTTTCCCACGAAAGTCAGCTAAGCGAACTTGTTCTCCGTTACTTCCCTCTAGTGTAAATTCCGGTGCCATTTCTCCTACTGTAATCATTGTTATCACTCCTTCTCTTTCCCTTACTATAACAAATGCTACCTTATTTTTCATTGTCTATTACTGACCTCATCACAAAAGCAAACGGCAGTGTATATCCAATTAGTGCTTCTCCGATTGCAATCCATCTCCCTATTCCAATCGGAGCTATATCACCATATCCAACGGACAATAAAGTGACTGCACTAAAATATAAACAGATTTCAACAAGCTGAAAAGAGTGAGCAGTCAATCTTTCTCCATCTTCTTTCAAAACTGTAAAACCCATTTCCTCTAATACAACATAACTTAACCCAAACGCAATTAGTACTGTTGTATAAATCAAAAATAACGAGGCTAAATTATACAGCGAAAAAAAACGCGTTGAATCCGAATATGAACTCCATAATAATTGGACACTTCTTAAAATAGCTATTGCTGCAATTAATAGAATAAATCCCCATAACATGTCCTCCACCTCATTTTATATGTATGAGATAGGCGGCTGATTTATCCCATAGAAACGAACAAGCTTCTATAATTAATTCCCAGCACCACGGTACCTTTTTACCCCTTGATTCCAAAGAGTGATTGCAATCGTAAAACAGATCACACCAACGAGTGGTGTTGCAAATGCATAGCTATTCCACTCTGTTTTTCTTAAAAAGTATGCTGCTGGATATACTCCAACAAACGCAAACGGTAAAACAAACGTTAAAATAAAACGAATAACACGATTATAAATATCAACAGGATAGCGCCCATAATTCCCTATGTTATACATAAGCGGCATAATGGAACTTTTTGCATCCGACCAAAAACCAAGACTCGCAAGTGTAACAAATATCCCGCCGTATACAAGCGCTCCTCCGCCTACCATCAGTAAAAATAAGAAGAAATCATACCAGTAAAAAGATAACTGTAACTCCATTGCTGCATATGCCATTACAATAATTCCTGTAACGGCTCCAATTAAAGATTCAAGTTCCATTCTTTCTAATATAATTTGAAATAAGCTATGAATTGGTCTTGTTAACACACGATCCATCTCCCCTTTAATAATGTATCGATCATTAAAATCCCATATATTAAAGAAGGCTGAAAAAATGGCAAACGGTACTAAAAAGAAACCATAAATAAAGATTACCTCTTCTCGGCTCCATCCTTTTAACGCTTGTGTATGCCCAAATACAACTAAAATAAAGATTAAATTAACCGCTTGGAGTGATAAATCAGAAAGTAATCCAACGATAAAATCGCCCCTATATTCCAATTTCGTTTTTATATATTGACTTGCATATTGTAAAAATAATTTTATATATAGCATCCCATCATCCCCCTTGTACAATTAGACGTTTTCGCGCCGTTCTCCACATGAGTACAATTGGAATAATAAGTACGATTGCCCAAACTACTTGAAATACTAACGCCTCATACAACTCACTTCCCTGTATACCTTCTGAAAAAATCATACTCGGAATATAACTAATGGCTTGAAACGGTAAAAACATCATTGCTTTTTGGGCCCATAACGGATAAAAACTAATTGGTAATAATAGACCTGAAAATAAATCAATCACAACGCGTTTTGCATACATGATTCCACTATTATTAAATAGGAAGAACGTAAGCATTCCCGTCATTAAATTAATTTGTGTATTAATAATAAAACTAAATATTAAAGATAAGAAGAAATATAACCACGTTTGAAAATTCGTTGTAATTTGCAACGAAAACAATAACGTAACGATAACCATGCCCGGAATGGAAAAGAATGCAAAACGGAATATCCCCTCGCCAAGACCTTGCATAACTTTCATACCTAAATAGTTATAAGGACGAATTAATTCCACAGCCACACGGCCTTCTTGAATTTCCATCGCAATTTCTCTATCTATATTATTAAAATAAAAAGCACGTGCCATCCACGCGATTGCGATATACGTAGTCATTTGCGAAATAGATAAACTTTCAATATTCTCTTTTCCGCTATAAATTGCTTGCCACAAAAAATAATATGCACCGATATTAATTGTATAAATTAAAATCCCGCTATAATAATTTGTACGGTAGGCAAGCATCATTAAAAAGCGAATTCGAATCATTTCAATATACTTACCCATGCCTAATACCTTCTTCATAAATGTTACGAATAATTTCCTCTGTAGACACTTCATTAATTTTTAAATCTTTAATTTGAAAGGCTTGTACTACTTTAGCAATAAGCATTGAAATAATAACTTCTTCATTTGGTATTTTTGCAATCCACGCATTTTCTTCTTTCGCTTTTGACCAAACGACATGGCTATCAGGCATAACCATTGATAATTCCTGATATGAAACCGGGGCAACAAATTGGAAATGTATTTCTTTCTCTGCTCCCCACTGCGTGCGAAGATCATTTAAAGAACCGTCATACATAATGTTCCCTTCATCAAGCATGATAACGCGCTCACATAAAGCTTCAATATCCGTAATATCATGAGTTGTTAATAAAATTGTTGTTTTATAACGTTCATTCATCTCTTTTAAAAATTCACGTATTTTCAATTTCACAAGAACATCTAGTCCAATTGTTGGCTCATCTAAAAATAATAACGGTGGATTATGAATTAATGCCGCTGCTAATTCACAACGCATTCTTTGACCAAGTGATAACTTTCGAACCGGCTTATCTAATAAAGGACCAATATCTAACGTTTCAATTACGTGCTCCATATGTTCCTTATACTGAGCGTCCGATACACCGTACACTTTTTTTAGTAAACGAAACGATTCTTGTACCGCAATGTCCCACCAAAGCTGCGAGCGTTGACCAAAGACAACACCAATTGTTCTTACAAATTCTTCTCTTTGTTTATGTGGATTCATTCCATTTACTGTGATTTGCCCTGATGTCGGAGTCAAAATCCCCGTAAGCATTTTAATTGTTGTTGATTTACCAGCACCATTCTCACCGATATAACCAACCATTTCACCTTGCTTTACAGTAAAAGACACATCATTTACTGCTGGTACTATTTTATAATTACGATTTAATAAATCGCGAAATGCACCCTTTAAGCCCGGACGACTTGAATAGGCTGTAAACTCTTTACGTAACCCTTGTACCTCAATTACCGATTTCATAATCGGACCCCCTTCCTAAATGTCACAACGAATAGTTTACCCAACTGCCTGCGCTATCACAAACAATACGTCTTTTCGAAAAACATGTTAGAATAATACATAGATTTTTGTAAGGAGATGAATGGTAGTGAAATTCACAAAGTCAGAAGCATTACATAAAGAAGCTTTAGAACATATCGTTGGCGGTGTTAATAGTCCTTCTCGCTCTTTTAAAGCAGTTGGCGGCGGCGCTCCTGTTGCTATGGAACGCGGAAAAGGTGCTTATTTCTGGGATGTAGACGGAAATAAATATATCGATTATTTAGCAGCATACGGTCCTATTATTACTGGACATGCTCACCCGCACATTACAAAAGCAATTACAACAGCTGCTGAAAACGGGGTACTTTACGGAACACCAACAGCACTAGAAGTAAAATTTGCAAAAATGTTAAAAGAAGCAATGCCCGCTTTAGATAAAGTCCGCTTCGTAAACTCTGGTACTGAAGCAGTAATGACAACAATTCGTGTCGCTCGTGCTTACACAGGCCGCACAAAAATTATGAAATTTGCAGGTTGTTACCACGGACATTCTGATTTAGTACTTGTAGCAGCTGGATCTGGCCCTTCAACTCTAGGGACTCCTGACTCAGCTGGCGTACCACAAAGTATCGCTCAAGAAGTTATTACGGTTCCATTTAATAATGTAGACACTTTAAAAGAGGCATTAGATAAATGGGGACACGAAGTAGCAGCTATCCTTGTAGAACCGATCGTTGGAAACTTCGGTATTGTAGAGCCGAAACCAGGATTCCTTGAAAAAGTAAATGAACTCGTTCACGAAGCTGGTGCACTAGTAATTTATGATGAAGTTATTACTGCTTTCCGCTTTATGTATGGTGGTGCTCAAGACTTACTTGGTGTGACACCAGACTTAACAGCCCTTGGTAAAGTTATCGGCGGCGGACTTCCAATTGGCGCTTACGGAGGTAAGAAAGAAATTATGGAACAAGTTGCCCCGCTTGGACCTGCATACCAAGCTGGTACAATGGCTGGAAACCCTGCCTCTATGGCATCAGGTATCGCTTGTCTAGAAGTTCTTCAACAAGAAGGCTTATACGAAAAATTAGATGAACTTGGTGCAATGCTTGAAAAAGGAATTTTAGAGCAAGCGACTAAACATAGTATCGATATTACATTAAACCGTCTAAAAGGTGCTTTAACTGTATACTTCACAACAAATACAATCGAAGATTACGATGCAGCACAAGATACAGATGGTGAAATGTTCGGTAGATTCTTCAAACTTATGCTTCAAGAAGGAATTAACTTAGCCCCTTCTAAATATGAAGCATGGTTCTTAACGACAGAACATACAAAAGAAGATATTGAATATACAATTGAAGCTGTTGGCAGAGCATTTGCTGCATTAGCAAACAATAAATAACCCCATCATTAAAAGGAAAAAAGAAAGCACATCTTTCTTTTTTCCTTTTTTCTATTTCATAAATTCCTTATTAATAGTATAATTATTCATAATTATCTGTTTTGTTTTCCTTTTACATCCTTACTATCCTTGTATACAAGGCTGCTCACGCCTGAAATAGTAAGATTATTCAAACTTTCATAAGAGGGGGGATTGACGGATGCTCAATAAAAAAAATACATGGACACCGTCTTTATTTCGAGATTATAGAAATGCAGAACATGATGCGTGTGGAATCGTTTCCGTTATGGAGAAACGAAAAATTCCTACAAAAGAAAACATTGATCTTTGCATACGATCACTCGTCAAAATGAATCATAGAGCTGGTTTCATTAATGGAGAAGGCGATGGCATCGGTATTCACATTGATGTACCAAAAGCTCTTTGGAATGAAAAACTAAAAAGTAGCGGATATAATCCAACGATCGTGGATCATCCCCACTTTATCGTTGGACATTTTTTTCTAAATAAAAACGCAAATATAGTTAATTTAAAAAATCATATTCGCACACAACTAAACAACGAAAACTTTGCAATCCTTTTCGAAAGTGACGATGTAATAAACTCCGATGCACTCGGTCCACTTGGTAAACAAGAAGAACCTTTATTTTGGCAAGTTGCCCTGATCGCCGAAAATGAAGTTGCCAATATTGAGCAAACATTATTTTCTGTCACAATAAAAATAGAGGAAAACGAAGCGATTCATGTTGCTTCATTAAGTCGTGATCACGTTGTATATAAAGTTCTAGGTGCTGGCGATACACTTGTTGCCTATTACAATGATTTACAACACCCACTTGTCGCTTCAACTATGACATTAGGACATAACCGCTATTCTACTAATACATTATCTAATTTTTTTCGTGTACAACCATTTAGCATTCTCGGACATAATGGTGAAATTAACACAATTGCAAAATTACGCGATCAAGCTGAAATGATTGATGTACCACTTACCGCTGGGGGCAGTGACTCCCAAGATTTAAACCGCACCTTAGAAACTCTACTTGTTCAATACGACTACAGTTTATTTGAAGCAATGGAAATACTATTTCCACCAATTATTAATGAAATTAAACTTTATGAAACACATTTACAAGATTTATATACGTATATACGTGAAGCTTGGGGACATTTTGCACAAGGACCAGCTGGCATCATTTCTCGTTTTAAAGATGAAGCTGTTTTCAGCGTTGATTCCCTTGGCCTACGACCGGTATGGAAAGTGGAGACAGAGAGCTCTTATATTTTCTCTTCTGAGCCTGGCGTTGTATCACCAACTGAATATGTAGCAGAACCAAAACCACTCGCTCCTGGAGAAAAAATCGGATTAAAATGGAATGAACAAGATGAACTTGTTCTTTATGAATATGACAAATACCAAACTCAAGTATATAACCGTTTTAAAAAGCGAGTTAATACTACCGATTATCATTTAAACTTATCTACTCCTGAAACGAAAAAAATCCAGGGATTATGTGATTCTGTTCAAGTTGAAACGAAACAATACGTTGCTTTTGGATGGGATCGAGAACATATCCAACTCCTTGAACAGATGGCAACAAAAGGCGTTGAGCCAATTCGCTCACTGGGGCACGATTCACCACTTGCCGCACTTGATACGGATAGACGAAATATTGCTGACTTTATTAAAGAAAGCGTAGCTGTCGTTACAAACCCAGCAATTGACCGTGACCGTGAAATTGAACACTTCTCCACACGTACTGTACTTGGAGAACGCCCAAGTTTATTAAGTGGTGTGAAACAGCCATTTGTAGTTGAGATGCTTTCCCCCATTATTTTAGAAGGAAGCGTGGCACAATCCATTGCAGAAGATTTACACACAATTACGTACGAACAACTTACAGAGCTATTCATGACTCATAGCTCTATCACTACAATCTCTGCTACATTCAGCTCGCCAGAAACTTTGCAATGCGCATTAAACCGTATTAGTTCTGAAGCGATAGCTGCCGTTAACAACGGCGCTTCTCTACTAGTATTAGATGACGCGAAAGCCCATCTAAATGAACAATTGTGGATTGATCCGCATTTAGTTACCGCGAAAGTACATCAAGCATTAAGTGAAAATAAATTGCGCCGCAACTGCTCTCTCGTTATACGTTCTGGTGCCCTGCGCTCCCTACATGACATCGTCACGCTATACGGATTAGGAGCAGACAGTATTAATCCATATTTATTGTTCGCAACCGTAAATGATGGAACAAAAACACCAATTATGAATTTGTATACGGCCCTTAATAAAGGACTAGAGAAAGTCATTTCAACAATCGGAATTCATGAGTTACGTGGTTACGGACGTCTCTATTCATCTATTGGGTTACATGAGGAAATCGCAAATATATTACAAATTACAAATTTCCTCGGTTCAAATGATTTAGCTTTTTCACTTGAATCACTTGCTGAAGATGCAAGAATGCGCGCAGATGATTATAACAATCCGAAAGTTAGAATGCGAAAATCATTTCACATATTCCCGCGGATTTGGAAAGCCATTGGCGATGTTGCAAAGGGAAATCCTTATGATGATTACCGCGAAAAGTTAAGTGAATTAGAAAACAATAATCCAATCGCAATCAGACACCTTGTTCAAACGAAACAAGCAGAACATATCGTTCCAACTGAAGACGTATCCATTAGAATCCAAAATCATGATCTACCATTTATTATTAGTTCCATGTCATTTGGTTCTCAAAATGAAATTGCCTTTCGTGCGTATGCAGAAGCTGCCGATCAACTAAATATGATTAGTTTGAACGGTGAAGGCGGCGAAATTAAAGATATGATCGGTAAATACCCACATACACGCGGACAACAAGTTGCATCTGGCCGATTTGGAGTAAACGCCGAACTACTAAATTCATCAAATTTAATTGAAATAAAAATTGGTCAAGGAGCAAAGCCTGGTGAAGGTGGACATTTGCCTGGTTCAAAAGTAACAGCCAAAATCGCCGAAGCACGTAATGCTACAATTGGATCAGATTTAATTTCACCTTCTAACAACCATGATATTTATTCAATTGAAGACTTAGCTCAAATGATTACCGAAATTAAAACGGCTAATCAACTTGCAAAAGTAGCCGTAAAAGTTCCTGTCGTTCCTAACATCGGAACAATTGCTGTTGGCATCGCAAAAGCTGGTGCTGATTTCATTAACATTAGCGGGTTTGATGGCGGAACAGGTGCTGCGCGTATTCATGCATTGCAACATGTGGGTCTTCCAGTAGAAATTGGTGTGAAAGCTGCTCACAACGCTCTACTAGAAGCAGGGATGAGACATAAAGTAGAAATTTGGGCAGATGGTGGTATTCGAAGTGTAAGTGATGCCTTGAAAATTATACTCCTTGGAGCAAACCGTATTGGGTTTGGCACATTATCAATGATTGCAATTGGCTGTACAACTTGCCGCGGATGTCATTTAGATACTTGTCATGTTGGAATTGCAACACAAATTGAATCTGAAGCGCAAGCGAAAGAACATGGGCTACGCCGTTTCGTCCCAAGGGAATTAGAAGGTGCAGTTACTGGTTTAATACATTTATTCACCACTTTTGGCGTAGAACTAAAACGTTTAACAGGGCAGCTTGGTTATACAAATTTACAAGAAATTGTCGGGCGTTCCGATTTATTAAAGCAAGCTCGTGGCAAAGATTTATTAGACCTATGTAATTTACTGCAAACGATAGAATATCCATCTGTTACAAAAACAGAAGCCGTACCGGAAAAACAATTTGAAACAGTCCATTCTCTTCACTCAAAAGAATTAGTAGGCGTTGGCGTAGAACAACGCGTTATGGGTGGTCTAGAATCTTGTTATCGCGTTCGTAGTAAACTATATGAAGCTACTCAACTTGAACCACTTACATTAAAGTATACAAACGGCTCCATTCCAGGAAATGGATTAGGTGCTTACAATAGCGAGAACTTATTTATACACGTAAATGGCGGTGCGCAAGATGGCATTGGCAAAACGTCCTTTGGCGGTGGTATTTATATCACGAAAGCAAAAGGAAAAGATGGCGTATATTATAACGGTTCTGTCGGAAAAGGATTTGGATATGGCGCACAAAAAGGGGCACTTTATGTGCAAGGTAACGCCGACGCTCGCGCTGGTATTCGCCTTTCTGGAGCAGATATGATTATTGGCGGCAGAATGACAAAACCACTCCGCGAAAAAGAACAAGGAAACATTGGAGTATATTCGAATATTAAAGGTTTTGCTTTTGAATATATGACAAATGGGCGAGCACTTGTTTTAGGAGACCCTGGTCCGTGGATTTGTGCTGGTATGACTGGCGGTGTTGTTTATTTACGTCATGATTCAAACTTAGGTTTAACAGAACAGACCTTAAAAAGAAGAATCGCAAAAGGGGCTAATGTTACATTACAAGCAATTAGTAAACATGGTGTGCAAGATGTGAATGAATTATTGCTAGACTATATTCGTGTACTAAACGAGCACGAGCAATACGAAGAAGTTGCTTTATTAACACCATTATTAGATGATATTCAGCATCAGTTTTTTGAAATTATCCCGAAAAAAGAACAGGCTGATCCGTCTATCTCAACAGAGTGATATACACCCTTTTCACTTTCAATAAAAAATTGACGAAGTACACTTCTCATAGTAATCTATAGTAACAATTTGAAACCTGCTGAAATTCAGCAGGTTTTTTTACTAAAAATTGATGTTTAAAAAGAATTAGGAAAAATTATAAAATGAATCTTAATTTCTTTTAACGTCACTAAAATATCACTTGCTAACATATTGTAATGAATGTATAGTATCATGTTGTACATTCATTATGACAAGAGAAAGGATCTTATTTAGGGTATGAAACTTGGTGCTCGCATTTTAAAAACGGGTATTGCCATCACATTAGCTTTATTTGCTTGTATTTTACTTCACTTACCGAGTCCGGTATTTGCGGGAATCTCAGCTATCTTCGCTGTTCAACCGTCTGTATACCGTTCGTATTTAACTGCTCTTGAACAAATTCAAGCAAACGTCATTGGTGCGGTATTCGCTATCGTATTTGCTACTGCTTTTGGACATAATCCTTTTATTATTGGATTAACATGTATATTAGTAATTGCTCTTACATTACAATTACGATTAGAAAACACAATATCAATCGCTTTAGTAACAGTTATCGCCATTATGGAGTATCAAGGTGAAGATTTCTTTAGTTTCGCCTTACTTCGCTTCGCGACGATTATGATCGGAATTATTGCGGCTTCACTTGTAAATTTAGTATTTATGCCGCCAAAATACGAAACAAAACTTTATCATCGTATCGTTGATAATACAGAAGAAATTGTGAAATGGATTCGAATGAATAGCAGGCAAGCTTCTGACTTTACAACGTTAAAAACTGATATTGATCGTATGAAAGAAAAAATGATCAAACTAAACCATTACTATTTGCTGTATAAAGAAGAAAGAAGCTACACGAAAAAAGTAAAGTTCGCAAAAATTCGTAAGCTCGTTTTATTCAGGCAAATGTTAGCGACAACAAGTCGTGCTTTAAGTACTTTAAAGTCATTACATCGTACTGAAAATGAACTGCGCTATATGCCAGAAGAATTTCAAGAATCTATTCAAAACGAACTTGACTCATTAACGCATTATCATGAACAAGTTTTATTAAAATTTATTGGTAAAGCAAAGAAACAACAATCCGTTGAAATGCTGGATGAAGTTGAAACGGGTAAACAAGAATTAATTGATATCTTTATGGATTATCAAAACAAGGATGATGAAGAAGCATATAAAACATGGCTACATCTCTTCCCTCTTATTTCTGCAATTATTAACTATAGTGAAGAAGTAGAGCATTTAGATTTACTTGTGGATAGCTTCTACACATACCATAAACCAGAAACAGAACTTCAAATCGACGATAAAAAAGAAGACGAATAAAAAAACAGCTCCTTTTACGCTAAGGGAGCTGTTTCTGTTATATGTTGAAGTTGATATAAATTGTAATAAAATCCCCTTTTTTTCATTAACTCTTCATGAGAACCTGTTTCTTTAATTTCACCGTCTTCAATGTAAATAATTGTATCCACATGCGTAATCGTCGCCAATCGATGTGCGATTATAATCGTCGTCCGATCAGCCGCTAACGTCTGAAGCGCCTGCTGAATATATCGTTCGTTTTCTAAATCTAAAGCGGAAGTCGCTTCATCTAATATAAGTAACGATGGATTCTTTAGAAACACTCGCGCAATTGCTACACGTTGCCTTTGTCCGCCCGATAACTTCACACCACGTTCTCCAACGACAGTACCATAACCATCTGGTAACTCTATAATAAAGTCATGAATTTGCGCAGCTTTGGCAGCGGCGATCACTTCTGCCTCTGTAGCTTTCGGATTTCCATATAAAATATTTGCTCCAATTGTATCACTAAATAGCAAATTATCTTGCAGTACAATTCCAATATGACTACGTAAATTCCTCATATCATACTTTCTTACATCTATCCCATCTATATAAACGGCACCTGAAGAAACATCATAGAAACGTGGGATTAAACTAGCGAGAGACGACTTTCCTCCCCCACTCGCTCCTACAAGCGCTACCTTCTCTCCTGGCGACATAGTTAGCGAAAGGTTATGTAATATCTCTTTTTCATCTGAATTGTAATGAAAAGAAACATTATCAAATATAACTTCCCCATGTAATCTTTTCGTTTGTACCGCACTTGGTACATTAACAATATCGTACTTTTCATCTAACAGCTCAAAAACTCGATCCATCGATGCAAAAGACTGAGTTAATGTTGTAGATGAATTAACAAGACGGCGGAGCGGACTATATAAACTGTCCATATATCCGACAAAGGCAACCATAGTCCCTAGTGTTAACGAGCCTTGAATTACTTCATATGCCGCAAAACCAATTACAAGTAACGGTCCTAAATCCGTTAACGTATTCACTGCTGAAAATGTCCTTGCCGTCCAACTTGTATGCGTTAGTGCTTTCGTTAAAAATTCATTGTTTCTTTTTTCAAACTGCTTGCCCTCATACTCTTCTAAGGCAAAACTACGTGTCACTTGCATCCCTTGAATACGTTCATGTAAATATCCTTGCATCGTTGCTAATGCTTGCGAACGCTCTTTCGTCAATTTTCGAAGACGTCCAAAAAAATATTTCACTGCAACTACATAAATAGGTAAAATTAATAGCGCAACAAATGTTAATTTTATATTCATAGAAAACATTACGATAACGGCAATAGCAATTGTCGCAGTATCTAACCAAACATTCATCAAACCAGTAATTACAAAATCCTTTGTTTGTTCTACATCATGAATGACACGTGAAATAATCTCTCCTGTTTTTGTATTCGAATAATAGCGTAAACTCAACTTTTGTAAGTGACCAAAAATATGTTTCCGTAAATCATATAATATTGTATTCGCAATACGCTGCGCGAAATATTGGCGATAATATTCAATCGGCGGTCTTAATACTGCAAAAATAAAAAAGGCAATCCCAATTGCTGTTATTAATTGGGACGTTTTGTCTTGAAGTGACCCTCCGCCTTGAATTACATCATCGATAATATACTTTAATAACCACGGCATGATAAGCGGGATACCGAATTTAACTAGACCGATAACAATCGTAACGGCAATAAGCCACCGATATGGTTTAACAAATTGTAAATATCTTTTTATTCCTTGCACATAATCCCCCCCTCTAATAGGACAAACCTGCCGGGAAATTCCCTGCAGGTTTGTTTTAATTTCTGTACATTAAATATCTCTCATACCACATATCTACGAAATCCGGTGCGAATGGACCTTTCCTTTGATGAATCCATTGCGTTAATTGTGCTACATTTCGTTTTAAAATGGTGTCAATAACAGGTGGATACTGCATAATTTGACTATGTTTTTCATACTCATCTTCATCTAAAAGCGTATATGTCATATCTGGATACACTTTAATATCTAAATCATAATCAATATACTTTAATGCTTCAGAATCATATGCAAAAGGTGAGCTTAAATTGCAATAATAGTATACTCCCTCTTCCCTTAGCATCCCAATCACATTAAACCAATAATTGGCATGAAAGTAACAAATCGCAGGTTCACGAGTAATCCATGTTCGGCCATCTGATTCTGTCACTACTGTACGATCATTCGCTCCAATCACAAGACTCTGTGTCCCTTTTAAAATCGTTGTCTCTTCCCACATTCTATGAATGGAGCCGTTATGTTTATAACTATGTATTTGTACTTTTTCTCCTTCTTTGGGAAATCCCATATATGCTCCCTTCTTTCAACTGCAAATGCCCTTTGAACTGCATTCACTTTTTTTCTATTATAACTTTTTTGTCGAAATTTTAAAACTAAAGCGACAAAGCTTTACTTTTAAAATGAATACACCAATCCTCTTAAGAGGTGTGGACTTCCGCTGCATTACTCATAAAGTTAAGCTTTAATTAAAGCAAGCTCCCCGCAATGATTATTGGAACTCACCAATCAGGATAATAGAAAAAGTCCTTCCTTATTTCCATGTAAAGAAGGACCTTTAACCTGAAAACACAGTATATCTTATCCTAAATTTGAAATCATTTTTTCAGTTTCAAAAGATTTAATCACACTATTCGTTTGCTTTTCGAATTTTTCATGTAATAGCTTTAATGCTACCTCTGTTCTATATATTTCTTGGCGAATAAAATGTAAGTCTTTTTTATCGCACGTATCCTTTTCACTCATTTCGATTTGCTGATATTTCTCTAAATGTGATTGCAATTTTAACAGCTCATCCATCGTTTCCAACTGTTCTCCCACCAACTTATCAAAATCGTTCATTACTTACCCCCTTTTAAATTCCTATTACATATTTCTAATCGTGAACTTATTTCTCCTTTGACTACATTTGTTGACTTATTAGAAGTTATGTCGTTCACGTTCTTTTCATTACAATGACCCACTCACAAAGAAAACACTTCTCTCGAATTAGAGAAGTGTTTTTCTTTCGTTACTGATTTGAACTAGAAGATTGTGATTTTTTTGCAGCTGCTTTCGCATTTTGTTTTTGCACAGCATGCACATCTGTTTCAGTTGCAAACTCAGTACCATAACTAGCATTCGCAGCTTGAGCACCAGAAGCTTGTGCTTTCTTTGCAGCTGATTGTGCGTTTGCTTGTTTTACTGCTTGTACATTTGTTTCAGTTGCAAATTCTGTACCATAGCTAGCATTTGTACTTTGAATGCTTGCACCAGAAGTTGCTTTATTATAACCTTGTTGTTTTTTACTCATCTTTCTCACCTCCACAATCAATAATGTAACCAATTCACTTAGAAGCTATCCGTAATTTTCTTTTAAAAAAATTCTGCATATATCTCTCATCACTCATTCAAACTATAGAAAATGGAGGTGGAAATATGTATATAGGACGCGATATGACTGAACTAACGATGGTTTCAAAAAGTGAATGGAAAGAAGATGAATTAGCTTATTTTCATCATTCATTACAACAGATTCTGCCTTATTTAAATGCTGAGGGTCAAAGTATTTACAAAGAAATTGTAATAGAAATTGAAACAAGAGGCGGCTTACAAGAAGATGAGGCTAGTTGGACTCATGGGACAAAAATTTCTTACGATTAAAAAAGTGTTCCCAATCTAGGGAACACTTTTTTATTTATTGCATTGTAATTTTCTCAACGCAATTTTCATAAATTGTACGATGCGATTTTGAGAAAGGTAACTGTTCAAACGCTTCTTTCGATACAAATTTCAATGTATCTGTTTCAACAATATCACCAGTTACTTTTCCGTAAAATACGAATATATCCCAAGTACGATGTGTAAACGTATGTTGTACATTCATTGCGTACTCCTCAATAGAAATTGAGAGCTCAAATTTTTCTTTCATATAATCTATAAGCTGTTCCTTCTGATTTCGAATTCCTTCACCAAGTTCAATATTCGGAAATTCCCACATATTAGCTAATAATCCGGTACCCGGACGCTTATTAATTACGTAACGACCATCTTCAGTTTGAAGTACTCCTGCAACGAGCGGTACCATTGTAGGAGCTTTCGCTTTACTTTTTACTGGCAATTCTTTTTGAACACCTTCAGCATATCCCCTACAATGCTCACGTACAGGACAAAGTAAACAAGATGGATTTTTTGGGATACAAATCAATGCGCCTAGCTCCATTAATCCTTGATTAAAATAAGAAGGGTTTTCTACCGAAATAATTTCACGTACAATCTCTTCAAACACTTTTCTAGTCTTTTGCTTTGCAATGTCATCCCATACAGATAAAATACGAGATAACACACGCATAACATTCCCGTCAACCGCGGGCTCTGGTATACCATATGCAATACTTAAAATAGCACCTTTTGTATATGGTCCTACTCCTTTTAGCTTTTCAATTTTCTTTACATCGCTCGGTACTATCCCGCCGTATACTTCTTTTACCTCTTTTACGGCCGCATGTAAATTCCGTGCTCTAGAATAATATCCTAAACCTTCCCATGCTTTTAATACTTCTTCATCATCAGCATTTGCTAAAGCTTCCAGCGTAGGAAACTTCCCCATAAAATTTGCGTAATATGGTTTTACAGCTTCTACTCTTGTTTGTTGTAACATAATTTCCGAAACCCAAACGCGGTATGGATCTTTATTTTTTCGCCACGGTAAATCGCGTTGCTCTTCTTCAAACCAACCAATTAAATCATTTTGGAACTGCTCTATGTTAAACTTATTTAATATTTCAAGTGTCAAACTTGATCCCCCTCATTTTTTTGCATATAAGTACTATTATAAAGATTTTAGGAAAAAATTTAAGTAAGACGACATAGGAAATAGAAGGCAAAGGACTTGAGGTATCGAATAAAAAGAGTTACATTAATAAAAAACGGAGGTGGATTTCTATGGACACAGCCACTCACCTTGTTATGGGCGTTACTCTAGGCAGTTTGGCAACATTAGATCCAGCCATAGCACAAAGTGATATTGGACCACAAGCAGTTATGCTTGCTACAATTGCAGGTTCCAATATTCCCGACATCGATACAGTTTTAAAATTACGTAATAACGCTAAATATATAAGAAATCATCGTGGGATTACTCATTCCATTCCAGCAGTAATTCTTTGGTCATTCCTTATAAGTGGCATCTCTTTCGCCTTCTTTTCAGACGCTCCCTATCTTCATCTACTACTTTGGTCATTTATCGCCGTCTTTCTTCATGTCTTTGTAGATATTTTCAATGCTTATGGTACACAAGCATTACGGCCATTTACAAAAAAATGGGTAGCGCTCGGCATAATCAATACGTTTGATACTGTCATTTTCTTTATCCATATGCTAGCGATTGCTTGCATGCTCGTAGGTTCCCATAAAGGGTATACTGCCTTAGCAGCATATATATTGATGATTGTTTACTACATTGGACGAATTATGATGCACAGAAATATACGTAGCGTCGTATACAAACGTTTCAATCACGTCGAGAAGATAATCATTTCTCCTTCTTACCGTTTTTATCATTATCATTTAGCAATCGTTACAAACGATTCTTACTACGTTGCTAGATGGCATCGTGGTAATATCATGATATACGATAAGTTCGATCGAGTACCGTTCCCAGATAATGCTATTATGCGCGCCGCTAAACAAGATGAAAACATATCAGCGTTTTTATCTTTCTCCCCTGTATATCGCTGGGATATTTTCGATTACGATCATTATTACGAAGTGCGATTCATTGATTTGCGATATCGAAGTAAAGATTATTATCCATTCGTCGCAATCGTTCAACTCGATCACAATTTGAATATTATTAGTTCCTATACAGGATGGATTTTTAGTGAAGAAAAACTTCGAAAGAAGCTGGATTTACTTCCACATTAAAAAAAGCGACTTAAGTCGCTTTTTTTAATGCTTCAAATGATCTTCTTGATTAATTAAATGGCTATACTTCGGATTATTTGTACGCATTTCATGAAGACGCGCTCCATGATTATTAATCCATGTTCGTACCACTTGTTCCGTCATTTCATCACCTTGGTAACGACCTGATTTCGCATAAGTTGTTTGAAAATCTTCCCACAGTAATTCCACCCATGCACGAGCTTGTGCGTAAGAAAGCTTATCATTTTTATCTAATAGTTCTTTCGTTAATGCTTCATAAATATCATTCATGTTCTAATCTCCTTTTACCTATTTATCCCTTCATTTCTAAAGGATAGTTTCTTCTGTTTTGCACATTCTATAAGTGATACTTCTTAAAGAGGTATCAACTGATGATGAGGAGGGCGTTCGCAATGGGTAAACAAGCCGAATTTTGGTCTGAGTCAAAAAACAACAGCAAAATCGATGGTCAACCGAAAGCGAAATCACGCTTCGCTTCGAAACGACCTAACGGCACAATTAACACGCACCCACAAGAACGTATGCGTGCTGCAAATCAGCAGGAAGAGTAGTACAAATTAAATTAACTTCCTACACGAGGTGATAAAGATGAGCTACCGTGATCGTTTAGATAGTCGTTCTGAATTATTTAACCATACGTGGACTCGTCCGAAACATGCAAAAGCGCAAGTTAACGGACAGACGCAACAGACCCAGTCTCTCATTATATTGGCAAACGAATGTAAAAAACGCCAATTTTAGATTCTCCTATCTCCTTTAACGCCTACCAAGATGAAAACCAGAGAGATATTCGCTCTCTGGTTTTTATTTTTCTTGCAATAAAGAAATTGGTATTCCAATCTCTTCATTATCATTTTGCTTATGTCCCCAAGCAAATACCCCATTGAAATACGTAATTTCAAATAATATACCAGGTTCTTCTACTAATTCATATGTCTCACCAATATGGAATTTGTTTATATCAGTCATGTAAGCACGAGCCATTGCCATCTTTCTCATTAATACATCGAATTCATTCACAATTCCAAGTTGCTCGGCCTTTATTGCTTGCTCCTTCAAAACCCCAATTTCTTCCCTTAGCTCATGTTGTGTCATTTCACTGTAGCGTTTTGGCATATTCATCTTATTCCCTCATCCCTCTTCACGTTTCAATTGCAAAAATATCTCTATCTCATCAATAGAGAATCCTTTTCGATATAACGCTTGTTTCATCTTATTTTCAAATGTCCATCCATCATACTTCTTATATTTCTCATAATATTTATTCCCATGATAGTGTAACGCTTCTTGTTGCTGTTCGTCATCTTTTTCGTCTTTCAATTCTTCCAAACAAATTTGAATTACATCTCTAGAATATCCTTTACGAACCAGCATTTCATCTAACTTTAGCTTCATTTGTAAAAATGAATGCTTTTGATAAGATTTTTTCTTCTTTTCTATAAGAGATAAAGCATTATCAATTTGCTTCTCTTTTGGATACTCTTGTAAACTGTGCGTAATAATTAGATCCTGAACACCTTTATTTAACAACTCTCTTTTAATAACAGTTGGACCTTTTCTGTTCACATTACTTTGCGTTCGCGTATATAAAATGGCGTACTCTTTATCATTAATATATCGATCATGTAATAATTTTGAAACGACTTCAGAGATGATGGCCTGTCCCACTTCTTTTTTTCGTAAAAAATCTTCTATTTCTTGTTTTGTTCTCATTTGATAGGATAAATAGGAGATTGCTTGTAAATAAGCTTTTTGTACCTCTTCATTGTACAAAATATTCCCTAACTCTATTTCATCAATTTCTAAGCCCTTTTGTAATCCATGTTTTATTAAGATTACTTCATTTACACTGAATCCGTACTCTTCACCTTGACCTTTATCAATATAAATATTAAACCGTTCTTTCAATCGTTTTTGCACTTCTATTTTTGTAATGACAGCCATACTCTCACCTCTCTATTATTTTAACATAGTCAAGGAACGTTTTTGCTTTTCAAGAATATATATAATGAGGAGGAAATAATTGTGAAAATCGCAATTGCTGGTGGCACAGGCTTTATCGGTAAATACCTTTCTACTTTTTTTATTCAAAAAGGACATACTGTTTACATTCTCACGCGAAAAAAAACTACTGAAACTTCATCGCCTAACCTTCACTATGTTCAATGGACGCCGGAGTTACACACTTTCCCACTCTCCTCTATCGATGTAGTTATTAATCTAACTGGAGAGTCTATTAATAGTAGATGGACAAAGAAACAAAAGGAAGCCATTTTAAACAGTAGAATCCAAACAACAAAAGGGCTCATTAAACAATTGCAAACACTCACTACAAAACCACACACATTCATTAACGCAAGCGCTATTGGATACTATGGAACGTCTGAAACCGAAACTTTTACAGAACAGCATGAGACTCCTGGAAATGACTTTTTAGCGAATACAGTATATTTGTGGGAGCAAGAAGCATCTAAAGCTCGTTCTCTTGGAATCCGCACAATCTACACAAGACTTGGAGTCGTATTAGGTGCAGACGGAGGAGCTCTCCCAAAAATGCTAATTCCCTATCAATTTTATATCGGAGGTACCGTTGGATCTGGAAACCAATGGTTATCATGGATTCATATAGACGACGTCGTTCGTATGATTGATTTCATCATACACAAAGAGGAAATTGACGGGCCTTTTAATATTACAGCTCCCCTACCTATAAGAATGAAGGAGTTCGGTGAAACCATTGCCACTGTAATAGGAAAACCTCATTGGCTACCTGTCCCTTCATTTATGCTTCAAGCTTTATTTGGTGAAATGAGTATACTTGTACTAGAAGGGCAACACGTATTACCTAGTAAAGCGATTGAACACGGGTATCAATACACATTTCCAACAGTAAACCATGCATTACAAAATATACTTTCGCATACAATGTAGTACTTCCAAAATACAAATTTATAGGATCCGGAGCATCGCTATACGAATAACCTTTCAGTTGCTTTGTCTTAAATTCCATTAGTATTTCAAAGTAACAGAAACGAGGTACCTATGAAAATATTGCTCAAACAGGCCATTGTATACCCCATTACATCCCAAAAATTCCAAGGGGATGTACTCGTTACAGGAGAACGAATTACCGAGGTAAAACCTTTTATTCAGCCTACTCAAGATATGACCATTATAGATGCGCGAGCTCTTCATCTCTTACCTGGATTTATTGATGTCCACACTCACCTTGGTCTCTATGATGAAGGCACTGGTTGGGCTGGAAATGATGCAAATGAAACATCTGAAGTTTCAACACCACATATCCGTTCTTTAGACGGAATCCACCCTTTTGATATTGCCTTTCAAGACGCTGTACGAAATGGAATTACAACTGTTCACGTTATGCCGGGAAGTCAAAATATTATTGGGGGCACTACTTGTGTAATAAAAACAGCTGGAACTTGTATTGATCATATGATTATTCAAGAACCTGCTGGTTTAAAGATTGCCTTTGGAGAAAACCCTAAAAAGGTCCATAGTAATGGAACAAAAGAATCCATAACACGCATGGGGATTATGGGGCTACTTCGGGAATCATTTTATGAAGCACAACACTACGGGCATGAAGCGGATTTTCGGATGCTCCCTATTTTAAAAGCATTACGCCGCGAAATACCCGTACGTATCCACGCTCACCGGGCAGATGATATTAGTTCTGCTCTACGCTTTGCAACAGAATTCAATCTTGATTTACGTCTTGAACATTGTACAGAAGGACACTTTATTGTTGAAGAGCTTTCGAAACACAACTTGAAAGTTTCGGTTGGCCCCACTCTTACACGCCGTTCTAAAATCGAATTAAAAAACAAAACATGGGATACTTACCACATATTATCAAAAAATGGAGTGGAAGTTTCTATAACAACAGATCACCCTTATACACCCATTCAATACTTAAATGTTTGTGCCGCTGTCGCAGTAAGGGAAGGGTTAGACGAAAAAACTGCATTGGAGGGCATCACTATATTCCCAGCGCGAAATTTGCGTTTAGAGGATAGAATTGGAAGCATTGAAGTTGGAAAAGACGCTGATCTCGTGCTATGGACTCACCATCCTTTCCATTATTTAGCCAAGCCTGTACTAACTATGATTGATGGAAAAATAATTTACAAAAAAAATAAAAAAAACTAGTTTATTTTTTTGACTAGATAAAGTATTATACGATTATAAACTGAATGAAACCATAATCAATTTGTGTCGTGATTATCATTTTCAAATTGATGAATGGGGAAGGCAAATGGTGCGCCACCAGCGTTAGAAACTGGTTCTAGTGGGTTCGATTCCCACCCCGAAATTTTTTAAAGATTGATATAAAAATTTCGAGGGTGGGGTGTTTTTTCGTCATGCTACCCTCGTGTGAGGAGGAGTTAGTATGTTGAAAAAACGCGACTTACACGACAGCCACGTTCTATACGAGTTAATGGTGGATCCAGCTGTCTTCCCTTTTGTGCGTCAAAAGGCTTATTCTTATGAGGAATATTTATTTTTAACGAAACAAACAATCGAAGCTGAAGAACGCGGGGAATTAATTTCACGCACAATTTTAGATGAATGGGGTAACCCCATCGGAACAATTACTTTATTTGATGTGCAAGAAAAAGCCGGATTCCTCGGAACATGGCTTGGCAAACCTTATCATGGAAAAGGCTATAATAAATTGGCAAAAGATTCATTTTTCAGCGAACTTTTCTATGAGTTAGATATTGAAACAATCTTTATGCGTATTCGTAAAATAAATATTCGTTCTATTAAAGCTGCAGAAAAACTACAATATGTAAATCTAGCAAACGAAACACGAAAAGCCGTTTACGATGAAATTAACGCGAATGAAGAAGTATATAACTTATACGAAATTCCAAAAGATCAATATACACTTGCTACAATGCGAGATACAACATTCCAAGATGCTCACCATTTAAAAGAAGCATAATCTAAATTTTTTGAAATAATAATCAACCATTAACATTTTATCATATACGTATATCTCCCCATGTCTTTGGAAACGATAGATAGTGACTTTAAGACACGAGGTGATTTGTAATGGATAAAAAGAAACGTGATAAAGCAAAAAACACATTATCTAGTACACAAGAAGTTCTCTACCAACGAGAATTTCGAAAAGCAGATCGTGCAGCTGGGTATCGTTCGAAAGGTATTTAAAGTGAGAATGAAGAATTAGAAGTTTTCCCCCCTAATTCTTCATTCTCATTACATATTTTGTCTAATTAATAGGATAGACAAAAAGGTTCCTTATTTATAAGGAACCTTTTTATGTGGATAAAGTTATCCACATACTTTATAGAATTGTTAATAAATTCTGTAAATCCTCCACAAGTTCATGTATTGTAATGGATATCGAACGTTATAATTGTGGATATTTTTCTGAAAACTGTGGACAATGTGGATATAGTTGTTAATATTCCGACTTTACTGTTAAATAAAAGCGCAATCCCCATTGTGGATAAGTTACTATTCCATCTAAAAACAAAAAAACCCTCTTTAAACATATAAAAGAGGGTTTCATATTAAGTAAACGACTCTGCAAGAGCAGGTGATTTAATAGGTATATGATTCGGTTCTGCATGATTTTCTGCCAAAATTGCATCTACAATATGGCTGGCTGGCTCCGGACGATAAATACTTTTCATTGCTTCTTTCATTTTGAGAAGCTTCATATCGTCTTGTATTAAAGCCTCTGTTTTTGCAAAAACTTCGCTATCATCACGAATGACAACGGCAGCTCCTTTTCTTTCAAAGTACATTGCATTTTCATTTTCTTGTCCTGGAACAGGCTTAAATAAAATGACAGGTACTTGCAACGCTGCTGCTTCGCTTAACGTAATACCGCCTGGCTTCGTAATCATACAAGAAGTAACACGGAATAACTCATCAATGTTTTCAACATAACCAAATACTTTTAATGCATCAGAATTTTTTGCCTGTAGCTCTAATAAATCTTGTTTTAAAGCTTCATTTTTCCCACAAACGACAACTACTTGTAAATTAGGTACTGACATAAATGACTGGCATAGTTCTTTAACACTCCCTAATACCCCATGAGCACCTGCTACAATTAGTAAAATCTTTTTATTTTTACATAACTGATATTTATTATATATAATGTCTGGATTTATCTTTAACTCAAAACTACTACGGATCGGAATGCCAGTCTCAACAATTTGCTCTGCAGGCACACCAATATCAATCATAACTTTTTTCACATGATCAGTTGCTACAAAATAACGATCTACTTCCCGGTGAATCCATATTTTGTGCACACAAAAATCCGTTAATACGTTATAGACAGGAATTGAAATACCTGTTTGCTTTTTCAATTCTGGTACAGCTATGATTGGAAAGGTATTAATTACGATATCCGGTTTCTCTGCTTGTAAAAGTAATTTCAAACGTTTTCTTCCAAAATTCGCATACCAAGATGCTATTTTCTTATCATAAATTTTTTCTACACCGTAATAAAACAAGCGATATAATTCTTTTCCTATTGTATAACTTTTTAAATATAAGTATTTTGTAATATCGGTTATAACTGGATGTGATTCTCCAAACAAATCGCATACAATTACATCTTCGATTCCTTTTTGGCGAAATGTTTGTTCTAATGTTTTCGCTACTTGCACATGACCGTTACCGTAATGTGCAGTTAATATTAAAACCTTGGGGTTTTTTATCAAACAAATCCACTCCTAGCTTATTGTTTCTCCATATTGCATATACGACAATAGGAAAAACATTTTCCTTAAAAACTACATAAACAGATTCTAATATTTCACTTTCAGCTATGTACCTGTCGTGGATATGCAAAGCATATAAGATTGACCCCTTAATCCTATCTGTGCTCATATCTTTACATTATACTTTCCTATAAGAGCTTTCGCAATAACTTACAAGTGTTCTCTATTCCATGATACTCACTCTTTTACTTCTTAATTCTTTTTACTATTTTGATTTCCCTTTACAATTATGTAAATTTCTCCACTTATTCCTTACAAAAATATGGATATTCTATTTTCAGTATACTCTTTTCAATATATATACTCTAGGTTTTATTGTAAAGAAAGCAAAAAGCCTAATCCAATATTTGGATTAGACTGCTTGTAAAATACGTTTCGCTTCTTCTACATTTTTTTCAGTAGGTGGTTCTACATTTGCAAGTGGATATTTATGTCCAAGCGCCTCCCATTTGTATACACCAAGCTTATGATATGGTAGCACTTCAACTTTCTGAACATTAGACAGACTTTGAATAAAGCTAGATAATTTTTGTAGATCCTCTTCGTTATCAGTAATACCAGGAACTAATACGTGTCGTACCCAAATCGGTTTGTTTTTATCCGATAAATAACGAGCAAATTGTAAAATATGTTCATTTGGTTTTCCTGTTAATTTACGATGCTTTTTGGAATCGATATGTTTCAAATCCAATAAAACTAAATCTGTATAACCCATTAAAATATCTAGCTTATTTTGGAATTCTGGTTCCTCAGAATAACAACCACCAGAAGAATCGATTGTTGTATGGATACCAGCTTCTTTGCACTTTTTAAACAACTCAATTAAGAAATCTAGCTGTAATAGTGGCTCTCCACCGCTAACTGTTATACCGCCTCCAGAAGCTTCAATAAATGGAAGGTAACATGTCACATCCTGCATCACTTCTTCAACTGTTATTTCTTTACCTTTACCGATTTCCCATGTATCAGCATTATGACAATATTGACAACGTAATAAACACCCTTGTGTAAATATGACATAACGAATCCCTGGGCCATCAACAGTACCACAAGACTCTACAGAATGTATTCTTCCTTTTACCATGTTACTTCCTCCTTTATTGAAACAGCCCCCTCTGCTATTTACCAAAAGCAGAGGGACGCTTTTTTCACTTACATGCTTTCATGCATTGTACGGTTAATTACATCAATTTGTTGTTCACGAGTTAATTTAATAAAGTTAACAGCGTAACCAGATACACGAATTGTTAATTGTGGATATTTTTCAGGGTGCTCCATCGCATCCATTAATGTTTCACGATTAAATACGTTAATATTTAAATGGTGTCCTTCTTTTATTGCGTATCCATCAAGCATAGATACTAAGTTACGTACTTGTACATCATCTTCTTTACCAAGTGCTTTTGGAATAATAGAGAATGTATTAGAAATACCATCTTGTGCATCTTCATATGGTAATTTAGCTACAGATAATAATGAAGCTAATGCACCTTTTGTATCACGACCATGCATTGGGTTTGCACCTGGTGCAAATGGTTCTCCAGTACGGCGACCATCTGGAGTGTTACCAGTTTTCTTACCGTATACAACGTTAGATGTGATTGTTAAGATTGACATTGTATGAACAGAATTTCTGTATGTTTTATGTTTACGAAGCTTGTTCATAAATGTTTTCACAAGGTTTACAGCAATTTCATCTACACGGTCATCATTGTTACCGTATTTAGGGAAATCTCCTTCGATCTCGAAGTCAACTGCGATACCATTTTCATCACGAATTGGTTTTACTTTTGCATATTTAATCGCACTTAAAGAGTCTGCTACTACAGATAGACCCGCGATACCTGTTGCCATTGTACGAAGAACATTTGTATCATGAAGCGCCATTTCAATACGCTCGTAGCTATATTTATCATGCATGTAGTGGATAACATTTAATGTGTTTAAATATAGACCCGCTAACCATTCCATTGTCATATCAAACTTATGCATAACTTCTTCATAATCTAATACTTCAGAAGTAATTGATGCGTACTCAGGGCCAACTTGCGCTTTAGATTTTTCATCTTTACCGCCGTTAATCGCATATAGTAATGCTTTCGCTAAGTTTGCACGTGCGCCGAAGAACTGCATTTGTTTACCAATTCTCATTGCAGATACACAACATGCAATACCGTAGTCATCGCCGTAATCAGGACGCATAATGTCATCATTTTCGTATTGAATCGCTGATGTTTTAATAGACATTTTCGCACAGTAGTTTTTAAAGTTCTGTGGTAATTGTTTAGACCAAAGAACCGTTAAGTTTGGTTCTGGAGCTGGTCCTAAATTATCTAATGTATGCAAGAAACGGAATGAGTTCTTTGTTACTAACGGACGACCGTCTAAAGCAATACCACCGATAGATTCAGTTACCCAAGTTGGGTCACCAGAGAATAGTTCATTATAATCAGGTGTTCTTGCGAATTTCACAAGACGTAATTTCATAATGAAATGGTCAACAATTTCTTGCGCTGCTTCTTCTGTTAAAGTACCATTTGCTAAATCTCTTTCAATGTAAATATCTAAGAATGTAGAAGTACGTCCAAGGCTCATTGCTGCCCCGTTTTGCTCTTTAATCGCTGCAAGATACGCAAAGTATAACCACTGGAACGCCTCTTGTGCATTTGTAGCTGGCTTAGAAATATCGAATCCATGAGAAGCAGCCATCTGTTTTAACTCTTGAAGTGCACGCATTTGCTCAGATAACTCTTCGCGTAAACGCATTGTCTCTTCGCTCATTACACCGCCTGTTAAATTAAAATCAGCTTTTTTCGCTTCAATTAAATGATCTATACCATATAACGCTACGCGGCGATAGTCACCAATAATACGTCCACGTCCATATGCATCTGGAAGGCCAGTAATAACACCTGATTTACGAGCAGCTTTCATTTCTGGTGTGTATGCATCGAATACACCTTGATTATGAGTTTTACGCCAGTCTCTGAAAATACTGCTAAGTTCTTTATCCATTTCATATCCATACGCTTCACAAGCTTGTTCCGCCATACGAATACCACCATATGGTTGTAAAGAACGTTTAAATGGCTTGTCAGTTTGGAAACCGACTACTTTTTCAATATCTTTATTTAAATATCCTGGATCATGTGATGTAATAGAAGAAACAATTTTTGTATCCATATCAAGAACGCCACCGTTTTCACGCTCTTTTGTTGTTAAATCCATTACTTGATCCCAAAGTTGTTTCGTTGCTTCAGTTGCTCCCGCTAAGAAAGATTCCTCTCCTTCATAAACGTTTACATTATTTAAAATGAAATCGCGAACATCAATCTCTGCTTTCCATTTTTCACCTTTAAAGTTTTCCCATGCGTTTTTAACATTTTCTAATACTTGAGTCATCCTAATCTCCTCCATTTTTTGATTAGTACAGGACTAAGATTTTTTATATAACAGCTTACACACTTAGAATACTACTTTTTTGCGAAAGTGAACGAAATAGTTGTGACATGTTTGTGAAACGTTGAGCAAACTACTATATACATAGTGTTAACTTCATTTAGAAGCCTTTAGAATTAACCCTTTCCTTAATTGTATTTTTTTGGTACCCTTATATACGAGTCCTATTTTGTAATATAAGAACAATACCCATTGTAGAGCTGTAATACCCTTATCTCCTAATCTGTTATAATTTTTGTAACAGAGCAAAAAAGTGTACATATGTTGTACACTTTTTTTGTTATCCTATAAAACATCTCTTTTTCTATTTCCATCATAGAATCCACCACGACTATCTGTTGATACAATTAATTGTTCTAACCCTTCTATATGGTCTCCAATAATTCGGATTACAGCTGGAGGATGACCTATTTTTGCAAAATGTTCACTAAGGCGAATGCGGTTCATCTTATCGACCTCAACACGACTTACACATGCAATCTCGAATCCTGAAAGAATAGCTTTCACCTGCGCCGCGCACGGTGCCAGTAAAGACCTATACCCAATTGCTTTCAAACAAGTCCGGCTAAACGCATTAGGCACTGCAATAAGCGAGCCTACGCCTAAATCTTTTCTATCGCAAGCTAAATTTAATGCATATTTAAATGCAGTTACAAGATGAAGAGGTACTCTTAAATCTAAATAATGATTTAGGTCATTTAATGCGACATCTGTTCCATCTGCAATAGCTTTCGCAAAAGGATATAGCTCACTCGCTGGAATAATAAAATCACCGTCTATAAATAACACAATTTCTCCTTTAGCAAAATACGTTCCAAGTGAGCGCCCCACATCGTTTCCAAGTGCTTCTTTATATACAATTGTCGTTGCTCCCTTGTCTTTTGCAATGGTTGCCGTTTTATCTGACGAACCATTTACAACAACGATGATTTCAAAAGGTTCTATTTTTCGCAGCTCTTCTATAACGTTTCCAATTGTTTTCTCTTCATCTTGTACAGGAATAATTACAGATAATTGTTTCCCTTTATACAACTTAGATGCAACGCCCCATCCTTGATAAAAATCTTCAAAATCTAAAGTGTGATAGACGCTATCCCTTTTCCTATTCCCATCATAATATCCTCCGCGCTCATCACTGCCCGCTATCCGCTCTGCTACAGCTTCTATATGATCACCTATCATTCGTTTCTCAGATTGAGAAAGACTGGTGCCATACGCAGCATGCTCAGTCGGCCGAAATTTATTCGGCGTAATAACATCAATTGCACAATGGCGACTAATTCTCCATGTACTTTGTGCTATGCGCAAATGAGCCACAATAGGATTAGCTAAGCATTCATATCCAATACTTTGAACGACTTCTTTCGTCAGTGCATGAGGTACAGATAGTACAGAATCAATTTTTAATTCTTCACGCTCTAACAGCGCATTTAATATTTGCCGCCATACTGTAATGGAATGTGGTTTTTGTTTCTTTAAAAACAATGCGTCCAAATTATTTAAAACGATGTCGGCCTGATCATATAAAATGGGGTTAAGAAATAATTGTAATTTTGAAGTTGGAATAACAAAATCTCCATCTATAAATAGTAATACATCACCTATCGCGTGTTTTGCACCGACTGCACGTCCAACGTCGTTTCCAAGTAACTCTGTATACTTGATTACTTTACACCCTAAACGATTAGCAACCTCTTCTGTACTATCATCACAACCATTTACTACTACAATAATTTCTACTGGATTTAATGGTTTTACCGATTGAATAACGTCCGAAATTGTTTCCCCTTCATTACATACAGGTATAATAACCGATAGCGACTTACCCATTGTTTTCTTCACGAAACCATTTAATAGTTTCTTTCAATCCTTGTTCCCACGTTACTGTCGCTTGAAATTGAACAAGTTCTCTTAACTTCGTTACATCTGGTCTTCTATTTGGAATTTCTTCAAAGCCATGTGGATATACTTCTTCAAAAGGAACTTGTACAATGTCCGAGGAAGATTTCGTTAGTTTTTTAATTACTTTTGCTACTTCTTTTATACTCTTTTCATTCTCAGAACCTATATTAATAATCTCACCATTTACCTTCTCATCCATTGCCCGAATCGTTGCCTCTACCGCATCACTTACATACGTAAAGCAACGTGTCTGTTTCCCATCCCCATATACAAGAATATCTTCACCTTGCAAAGCCGCATAGATAAATCGCGGGATTACCCCTGCGTATGGACCATCTTTCGCTCTTGGACCATAAATATTAAAATAACGAATGATTGTTACAGGTAAGCCTTCTAATGCGTATCCTAAACATAATGTTTCTTCTAACGTTTTACAAACTGCATAACTCCAACGTATTTTAGAAGTTGCCCCATATAATCGATCTCCTTCTTCAGAGAAAGGTGGCTTGCCCTTACCATATACTTCTGAAGTAGACGCAAAGACTACTTTCTTCTTTCCTTTTAGCGCTGCTTGTAAAATATTTCTCGTTCCATCAAAATTTGTTTCAATGAGCTCTATACTCTTTTCCATTGTTGTTTTCACACCTAAAATTGCCGCTAAGTGAAACACTACATCATGTTGATTTACTAATTCATAAATAGAGTTTTTATCTAAAATACTGATTGGAATAACTGGAATCTCTTTTATTAGCTCATTATGATACTTATTTTTCCCTTTATAGAAGTTATCCACAATCGTGACTTCATAACCTCTTTTCACCAACTCTTCCGCTAAATGAGATCCAATAAATCCGGCTCCACCTGTAATTAAACATTTCTTATTCATACACTCACCTTCTTTACAATCCCACGTGTATCTATTACTCGCTTCATTCCTTTAAAAAGCTTCCAATCGATATTAGAGTGGTCCGTTAAAATTAAAATACAATCCGCCTCTTTAACGGTTTGTTCATCCAAAGAAACGGATTGATACACCTTATCTGCAATTTCCGCAGAAGAAATATATGGATCATGGTATTTTATCTCGTATCCTTCTTTTATTAATAATTGAATAATTGGCAACGCCGGTGATTCTCTCAAATCATTTACATCTTTCTTATACGCAATGCCTACAATTAAAACTGTTGCAGGTGATTGCACCATGCCTTTTACTTTCCGGGCTATTTTCTCTGGCATTTCTTCATTAATTACATGTGCAGCCTCAATTAATTGACTAATTTCCCCATTCTTTTTTATTCTCCATTGAAAATATAAAGGGTCTACTGGAATGCAATGCCCTCCTATCCCTGGTCCTGGCCAATATGAGGTAAATCCAAACGGTTTTGTAGAGGCAGCCTCAAGTGCCTCATAAAAATCAATTTCTAAACTTTCACATAGTGTATTTAACTCATTTACTAAAGAAATGTTGACTAAGCGTTGAATATTTTCAAATAGCTTACACATTTCCGCCACCTTTGGAGAGCTAACCGGAACAACTACATCAAATATAGTGCTATACAAATCCTGTACTTTTTGCTTACACTTTTCTGTTTGCCCACTAATAACTTTTGGAATCGTCTGAACTGAATATTGACTATTGGCTGGATCAATTCTCTCTGGGGAATATCCGATATAGAAATCTTCTCCTACTTTTTGGCCTGCTTTAGAAATAATAGGAATGATAACTTCTTCAAGTGTACCTGGGTATGTGGAGCTTTCGAAAATGAAGGTTTGTCCTTTTTGAAGGTTTTGTTGTATATAATGTGAAGCTGAAATGAGGGCGCTTAAATCCGGTTCTCTATGTTCATTAATTGGAGTTGGAACAGTGATAATAACATAATCACTAGTTTGGAATTCAGTAACACCTTTATCTGGTGTATTTACTAGTAAGCTTTTTTTCGCTAATAAACTTTGTAACTCTTTAGAAGAAACATCTGGAATATAACTTTCTCCTTTTATAATCGATTCTACTTTTCTAATATCTTTATCTAGTCCAAGCACTGTATATCCTTTTTCTGCAAAATGGACCGCTAAAGGTAGGCCAACATATCCTAATCCAATAATAGCTACTTTACTACTAACATTCATTTATATTCTTTTCTTCCTTTCTCAATTGTTGAATACTATCTCTATCCCGCTCTCCATCTGTAAAACTCCCGCGTTCGTCTGTATATTGTAATAGATAAGCAATCGCCTCAAGTTGATCACCGAAAATACGGTCAAATGCTGGAATACGTCCATTTACAAATCCATGTTGCTCTGGGCGTACTCGATTTGTTTTTATAACATCTACAAATTCTACTGCTGTAATAGAGAATCCCTCCAAAATAGCTTTCATTTGAGCTAATGGTGGGATAACGAGAGAGTCATATCCAATTTTCTCTATTACCTTCTTATGCACAGCGTGCGGCACCGCTGTTAGTGAGTTATTCCATAAATCTGGTCGTTTCGCTACCAAATTCACAAAATATTTTCCCATACTAATTGGGTCTGCGGGATGAAATATATCTAATAAACATTGCAAATCATTTAATGCCACATCACTTCCATCTTCAATAGCACGCAAAAATGGAACTATTTTTTTTGCCGGAATAGCAAAATCACCATCAACGAATAAACAAATATCTGCCGTAGCGTGCATGGCACCTATCGCTCGTGCTACATTATGTCCAAGCGCCTTCGTAAATTCAAGAACGATAATATTCTCTAACTTCGCTTGTTTAATTGTCTCACTATCCGCTCCATTCGCAACAACTATAATTTCATCTACTCCTGCTTTTTTCACTTCTTGTATAACAGATCTTATCGTCATTTTCTCTTCTGATACTGGTATAATCGCACTATATTTCGCTTTTCCCTTTTGTAATACAACTGGTTTATACTTCCCTATAAACTCTCTATCCCTGTTTCCCTCCGAAAAACCACCGCGTTCACCGTATGTTTCGATTACGTATTGCAGAGCACGTAAATGATCCCCCATAATACGACTAGTCGCTTTCGGATAAGGAGAACCAGGTGATGTACCAGTATGAACAGGACGAACTTTATTTGTGTGAATTACATCGACCGAAGCCATATCGACAATATCTACTCCTCTAGACATCGCCATCGCTTGAAATAATGCTGGATCTGCTAAATTCCACCATCCAAGTTTCTGAATAACTTCCCTACTCATCGCATGTGGAATTGCGATCAAAGATCCTACAACAAGCTCTTTTTTATTCAAATAACGATTCAACATACATTTTCCCACTGTCGTATAATGTGGTCTCATCTTTAAATAAACCGACCATGTTAAATTATTCACAATAATTTGGTGGCCTTGCTGAATTCCTTTCACGAAACGTTGTAGCTCTTTACTATCAATGACGATGTCACCATCTAAAAATAATACAATTTCTCCTTTTGCTTCTCTAGCTCCAATCGCACGTCCAACATCATTACCAAGAGAGTGTTTATAATGAATCACACGGCAATGATGTTGTAACGCTATTTCTTTCGTTTCATCTGTTGATCCGTTATCGACTACGATAATTTCATAAGGCTCAAGCTTCCTCACTTCTACTAGGACTTGATATAAAGTACTTGCTTCATTATGCGCTGGGATAACAACTGATACTCTCATATTTGTATCCCTCTTACCCTTCCAAGCGAACATAAGCGATAATAGGAGTACGCACAATTACATCTTCCGGTGGTCCATAAGAAGGAGAAGTACGAACACTTACTGCCCCATCCGTCACAGATAAAAGAATGCCTGCAACGATTTCTACAGCTGTCACAACTTGCACTAACTCACCAACATGGTCACGCAACTCATCAGTAAATAACATATATAAGTCTCCTTTCTTACACTTCTTTAATTGATATAATACTTGTAAATGGTAATAAAACTTTTGTTCTTATTCCTTCTTGCAGTGTTAAAAAATCGTCACCAACTGCTACAATCACACCCGTTAACTGTCCAACTGTCACAGTAATTTCTACGTTTTTATTTAAATACTGCTGTGCAATTTCTTTAAATGGTGATGCACTGCATTCTTTTAAAATGTTACAAATAATAGCTTGAAATTGACTTGATTCTATAAATTCTTCCGTGGCTTGCTTAGAATTTCTTTGAATAAACCTCGCAAAGTTTTGCGAAAATAAAAGCCGTTCCACAGCAGGCATTAACTTATCATCTAAAAAATAATTTAATTGTCTATTAAACAATCGAGATAATTTATGCCAATATTTTCTGAACAGACACATACACTTCTCCTCCTATTATTTTAAAATATAAAATTCACATTCATACATCTTAATGTATACAAAGCAGGCTTTTTTTGTGATAGGTAAGGCATACATTTTCTAAAAGAAATATTTGTCTCAGAACATAAAAAAGATAGATGGTATCCCATCTATCTTTATATACATTTTAATTTTTAATTGTAACAATGGCAGCTGCACTGTAATAAACCGCTCGTGGTAATTCTGTCTGTTCACTTATAGAAGCTGTAACAAGAGATCCACCACTCGCCGAAAAATATTTAGCTGCTTCTAACGGAATTCCATCTTCTTTCACATCAATCTGCGTTCCATCTCGCCAGTCTATTTTCTGCATTGTTGCTGAAAAGTCCCCAGTCACTTTACCAATTTCTTTACCTTCCACCCCTAAAAAGATCCATTCCCATTTTGTTAAACTTAGTACTTGTTTCAACTCTCCAATTTTCTTTCCATCTACACTAGAAAAAATATAGAAGTTGCGTACTCCCATCTTCTTTTGGACACGTAACAATCTTTCTCCCGAGTGATTATATAAATAAAATTGTTGCTTATGTAATCCCTTAAAAAGAAAAGAAAGTACAGCTTGCCACACACTTTGAATAACAGAATCATACTCTTCTTTTAAAAATCCTACTGCATTTCCATCTAAACCAAAGTATGTTATTACTTGAAATACCCCTATCTCTTTGCGAACAACAAATTTTTGTTGCTCAAATAATTCAAAAGTCTCTATATTATAATTGTCCTGTTTAAGCTTTTTTGATCTTTGCTTTTCTATAAAGCTATATAGTAACAATCCAAATGCTGGAAGTACAACACTTATTAATTTCAGGCTTTCTTTCTCCGAAGTGAATAACGTCCCTTTTTTATATTCCATCACTAATCCAATTGCAACGATAACCCATACAATAATAGATACAAAAAAAATTCGTTTCGCATTACGTGCGTGATGCTTATGTATCCCCATATCCCTCCCCCTTTTCCATTTATTTCATTATCGCATTGTACATACACTTCCTCAATACAAAAAAGACTATCCGAAAGGACAGCCTTCTACACTTCAATATTTCGCAACATCGTATAAATGTCGTTATTCACTTTACCAAATGATTTAATGTTATTTTGAATGTTAGATAACAAAACAACATATACACTTCCGTTTTTACTAAATCCATTTAAGCAATTCCATCCTGGCATTACACCGTGATTCGAATAACTTCCCGGGTCTACATACCAGCCAAATCCGTAATCTTTTTTGACGGCTGTAAACATTTGATCATAACTCTCTTTCGAAATTAATTTTCCAGAGAATAGTGCTTCATTAAATAAATATAAATCATGTGCACTCGTATATATATCACCACAACCATATAGTTGTGACATACTTGGAATATTTGGTGTTGTCATATTGTTATTTACGATTTTATAACCCGTTGATGGGAACCTTGTTTGCTCTAACGCTTTGCCGAAACCAGAATGTTTCATACCAGCAGTAGCAAAAATATGTTGTTTAATATATTCTTCTAACGGTTGTCCACTTACCTTCTCAGCGATATAGGCAAGTATCGAATAGTTCGAATCAGAATACTTCCATTTTTCTCCTGGACTCCCAATACGCTTTTGCTTTCCTATTCGCTTTATCAATTCTTCATGAGAAATATCCTCTGTTCCCTGTTCATACTCTGGAATTCCTGATGTATGTGTTAGTAAATGTTTTAACTGAATACCATTACCTTGAGGGAAATCTGGAATATACTTCGCAACCGTATCCTCTACGTTTAATTTATTTTGATCTTTCAGCTGCATAATAGCAGTCGCTACAAATGCCTTCGAAATAGAACCAATATAGAAAGTTGTTTCCGAATTATTCGGTACTTGCTTCTCTTTGTTCGCCATCCCGTATCCTTTATTCAAAAGAACTTTTCCGTTCTTCACAATAACTGCTGTCCCGCTAAATCCTGCATTTTGTAAATATTGATCCAATTGAGCGTTTTCATTAATTTCTTGAGGAGGTCCCTCAGCAGGCTTTTCCAAAGCTTGCACTTGCTTCACTTGTTCTTCCTGCTCTTTTTGTTTTTGTGCTTCTTGCTTCTTTTTTTCTTCTTCTTTCTTTTTTAGCTCTTCTTGTTTTTTCATTTTTGCTGCAACTTTTAAAGCTTCTTCTTTCTTATTATGCGCAACAATTTTTGTATACATGAAATATACAAGTGAAAATAGTAAGACGAGAATGATTGTTCTTTTTATGTATACAATCGGCCGACGTGCTTTCCCATTCGTATTATTTTTTTCCTGATCCATAATTGCTTTTTTCCCCTTATTTACCGATAATTTAATTCCATTACACAAGATTCATTCCGGATCTTTTTCATAGATTTTTGACATTCCATTCTATGTCATCCCTACTTTATCACGCACTACACATATTACCAACCTATATTCACAAAAAAGAAAAAGAAAATTTACAAAAGTAAGATTCCTATTAAATTTTTAACATAAAAAAAGAGGATACCCTCTAAAAAACTGATGTTATCAATCTTTTGGGATATCCTCTTATCTCACTATTTATACGTGTTTTTTCATATCATCGGCAACAGATTCAACATTTGTACCTACGATAACTTGTACACTTGTATTACTTAATTTCATAACACCTTTTGCACCCGCACGTTTTAATGCTGCTTCGTTTACTTGATCAGCATCTTTCACTTGTAAGCGTAGACGTGTTGCACAGTTATCAATAACTGTTAAGTTTTCTTTTCCACCTAAAGCTGCTACGTAAGTTTCACCAATTGAACCTGCAACTGGAGCTTCTTCGCCTTCAACTACTTCCTCTTCATCTTCACGACCAGGAGTTTTTAGATCGAACTTCTTAATTAAGAAGTAGAATACTACAAAGTAAATTGCTGCGTATATGAAACCGATTCCCGCTAGTAACAATGGTTTTGTTGCAATACCGAAGTTTAAGAAGTAATCGATTGCCCCAGCACTAAATGAGAAACCATCGTGAATGCCAAGTGTTGTTGTAATAAATAGAGACAGACCTGTTAATACAGCATGAATTCCATATAATACTGGTGATAAGAACATGAATGAGAATTCAATTGGTTCTGTAATACCAGTTAAGAATGAAGTTAATGCTAGACCACCTAACATACCTGTAACCATTTTACGTTTTTCTGGTTTAGCAGCCGCAATCATTGCGAAACACGCTGCTGGTAAACCGAACATCATGATTGGGAAGAAACCAGTCATAAACATACCCGCTGATGGATCTTTTGCAAAGAAGCGTGCAATATCACCATGAACGATATCGCCAGCTGCGTTTGTAAAGTCACCAAGTACGAACCAGAAGTATGTGTTCATTACGTGGTGTAAACCAATTGGAATTAATAAACGGTTTAATAATCCGAATAACCCCGCACCAACTGAACCTAAGTTCACGATACCGTGTGCTACTGCATCAATACCACTTTGAATTGTTGGCCAAATTTGACCGAATACTAATCCTAAAAGAAGCATTACAATTGAAGTAATGATTGGTACGAAACGTTTTCCTGCAAAGAATCCTAACCATTCTGGTAATTTAATCTTATGGAATTTGTTGTATAATAAACCAGCAACAACCCCAGCGATAATCCCACCGAGTATGGCCATATTAATTTTCGGCGTTAACGCCGCTGCTTTTGAAACCTTTGTCATTGTATCCGCTAATTTAGTTGGATCTACTGAACCGACTAAATCTTGAACACTTTTTAATTTATCATTTAGCTCTGCTGCTGAGTACGTCTTACTTAGAGCATTCGTTGTATTTTGTAAAACAAGATAACCGATTGCCCCAGCAAGTCCAGCTGCTCCACTACCGTCAACAGACAAACCGATTGCAACACCAATTGCAAAAATAAGTGCTAAATTATCAAAAATTGCTGCACCGGCCTGTGCCATAACAGGAATGTTAAACACATCATCTTGTCCTAAACGAAGCAATAATCCTGCTGCTGGTAGTACGGCGATTGGAAGCATTAATGCTTTACCAATACGTTGTAGAAACTGCAACATTTCAATTCCCCCTATCAAGTTTATGAAATCGTTATCATTATAAGTACGCCTTAGAAAACGCTTTCTATCACATAACCATAATAACATATAGTTGTATAGATGTGTAGTTTTTATTTTGAGTTTTTTATGGATAACTTTTCTATTTCCAAACTGTTATATAAAAGGAAAATTCTCCTTTTTAATGCGGAATTTTCGCAACAAAAAATCCACTATAGGACACGTAACTTTCGTTTTATCATTCCACTTTTTCATGTTATTATTTATTTCCGAGCATATCGGGAAAAGTAAACTTAGTTAATTCGAAATAGGAGCGTTGGTACTATGCAGTGCGTTGAAACAAACAACTTACAACAGTTGTTAGAACAAGTAAAACCATATACGAAAAAAGGAAAGCTTGCTACTTACATCCCCGAACTAGGAAATGCAAATCCAAATGATTTAGGGATTGCCATTTTCCATAAAGAAACAGAATATATCCATGCTGGTAACTCACAAACACTATTTACTCTTCAAAGCATCTCCAAAGTAATTACACTTGCACTTGCCCTTTTAGATCGTGGCGAAGAATATGTATTTTCTAAAGTTGGAATGGAACCAACTGGTGATCCATTTAATTCTATTATTAAGTTAGAAACGACAAGTCCCTCTAAACCACTTAATCCAATGATTAATGCAGGGGCACTAGCTATTACAAGCATGTTAGAAGGAAAAGATAATGAAGAAAAAATGGAGCGTATCCTTCATTTTGTACGTGAAATAACAGATAACCCTACTATTCATTATTCTTCTAAAGTTGCCAATTCAGAATTAGAGACAGCTTATCTAAACCGTTCACTTTGTTATTATATGAAACAAAATGGCATTATCGATTGTGATATTGAAGAACTGATGGACTTATATACTCGTCAATGTGCAGTTGAAGTAAACTGCATCGATTTAGCACGTATTGGCTTAATTTTTGCAATGGATGGATATGATCCATATAAGAAAAAACAAATTATCCCTAAACATATTACAAAAATCTGCAAAACATTTATGGTTACGTGTGGTATGTATAACGAATCTGGTGAATTTGCAATTCGTGTTGGTATCCCTGCAAAAAGCGGTGTAGCGGGTGGCATTTTCGGCTGTGTAAAAGGAGAAATGGGGATTGGTATTTTCGGACCAGCTCTAGATGCAAACGGAAATAGTATCGCTGGTTTTAAAATTCTTGAACTTCTTTCTGCTCAAGAAGGTTGGAGTATTTTTTAATCCGACGTTATCCTGCTCATATAGCAGGATTTTTTTTACGAAAAATTCATTGTTACTGCTCATCAATAACCTTATAAAAACAGTACTGAAAGTTTCGCTTTATTATGCATATTTGCTCCCCCCTCCTGAATAATATAGTACAACCTAACGCTATATGTGGAGGTGTAAAAGATGAAACTGATATTTCAAATGGAGAAACAACCTGTTCTTGAAAAAACAATTCTTCTTTTTATATTGAGTATTGTAGAAAGCTTGAAGCTAAAAGTTGTTTCACTCGACGAAGCTCACCGATACATATTCAATTTAGAAGTACTTGAATTATTAATGGATCGAAACATCGATGATCAAGTGCTTGAACTTATTCATTTTGGAATGGGACTTGAAGACATTCATCATGTACTTCCTGAAGAACTTGAGCATACTATCGAGGAATTAAAATGGCTTTGCATCCAAGTGTTAAGTGAATACAGTATGCATGAAGAATCAGAACAATTAATTGAAGATATACGCTAAAAAGCACCTATGTAGGTGCTTTTTATTTATTAAGAAGTAACTATCCGATGTCGATATGTGCAATTTATTCGAGTATTTCCGAGGAAATGCTCGAACATTGCTTTTATTTTCACAACAACTGATCGATCCCAATAAGAATTAATAACACTCCTGCAATTATCGTCGCCCAGTTCCCTAAGTATTCGGCTAAAAATCGTTTTCCAACATACGAAAAACCACTAATGCAAATAAAACTAAACACCCCAGAGATACATGCCGTAAGCCAAAGATTTAAATTTGTTACTCCTGCATCAAAACCACCTGCGATATTATTAATAGATAATGCCACTCCTAAAACAATAGCTTCTGAAAAACTAATTATTTTGGATCCATCAAAATCTGCTTTTTCTGGATCACGTAAAATTCCCATAAGTATATTACCATCTTTAGAGCCCACAGTATCTTTTTGATTTAAAAATGGCTGGCATAAAATAAACACTCCGATTACTCCTAAAACGATTGCTCCAATCAAGTTTGCTGTAAAATCTGAAATAAATAATGCGATCCAGTTCCCAAAAAATCCAGCAAGTAAAGTAAATAAAAAACCAAAAAATGCAATGATACAATTGTTAAACCACGAAATTCGAATTTTACGAATGCCATATGCAATCCCAACACCCGCATTATCTAAATTAGAAGCAATCCCGATTAAAAAAATTGAAAATAAACCTGCTGTACTCATAAACAATCACCCCTTTTTCTCACTTTTCCATGCATCTTATGAAAATGTTGAGCAACTGTGCCTGTCTGTTTCATATACTTGTAATAAATGCTCAACATTTTTTCAACAATAAAAAGGAGTGTCTATACTGTGCCTAAAGAAGATCAAAATAATCGGCTTAGTACATTAATAAAAAAACTTTTAAAAGAACGTGCCTTATCCATGCGCCAACTAGGAATACTTACAAATATTGATCCTGCAACAATCTCAAGAATTATGAATGGCAAACAACAACCAAAACAAAAACATCTACAAAAATTTGCAGAATGTCTGCAAGTTCCACCCCAATTGTTATTTGATGAGATGTATCCTGATTCTCCTCATATAAATAAAGAGAAGACGGATATGTACACATCTCTTGATACAATTCAGCAAACCCTGCAATCCTCTAACTTATTCGATTTCAATTACACAACAACTCGCGTAAAACAAGAACTTGAAAATTACGAACGCTATGCGCAAACAACAGAAGGTGAAAAACGTATTCATGAAAGTTTCGCAAGCAAATTAGAACAGATTGATAGTGCCGGTCCTTTTATTGAACAATTAACAGATATGTATCAACAATTTTGCAATGAAACCATTCCAAAAGAAGAGCGTGCAGTGCTTGGAGGCGCATTACTGTATTTCATTTTATCAACAGACATTATTCCCGATTATCTCTTTCCAATTGGCTATTTAGATGATGCAATTGCTGTTGAATTAGCGAAAGAGAAGTTAATCGAACTAAAACGAAAGACATAAAAAATAAAGAACTATTTCAGTTGTTATTTCTGTTCAACTCTGAAATAGTTCCATAAAAAAACGTACTAGCCTATTTTTTTGTATGACACCATTCATATATGAATGCTGTTATCACTTTTGTAAATTCGATTAACTGCTCCACTTCAACTTTTTCATTTACAGAATGAGCCTCTTCTAATGTGCCTGGTCCGTAAATAACTGCTGGAATATGAAATTCACTAAACCAACCACCATCCGTTACCGTTGCAGACATATCTAAAATTGCATTTTTACATAAAATAGATTCGTGCACTGAACTAAGAGTTTTCACAGCTACATGTTCACAATCTACTTCTAAAGAAGGGAAAATTTCACCACGATCTACAATCATCGATTCTCCGCCCCACTTAAATTGCGGTGGATTTTCACTTAGCCATGGATCGGCAGCTGCTACTTTCCCAATATATTCTTCAATTTCTTTTATTATTTTTTCATGCGTTTCATTTGGATAGAAGTGCACAGTTATCCATAAACGGCACTCATCCGCAATAAATGCTGCATGACGTCCTCCTTCAATAACAGCCGGGTTAATTGTCGTTGTTCCAGATGGATAGCCTTCATATGTTTTCATGACTGCCCAATGACGCTCTAATTCTTGTAAGCTTTGCACAATTTTCATCATTTTTTCAATCGCACTCGCACCAAATAAACGTCCACCGGCATGAATCATTTGTCTACGTGTTGCATCATGAAATGTTTGCGGGCTTTTCACAGTAATCCATCCAGTGATTACGCCCCCCTGTCCTTGCATATGTAAATCACTTGTATCCACTACTACTGCAAAGTCAGCATCGTAACCTCTTTTACAGCATTGAAGCGTGCCTGCTTCTCCAACTTCTTCCCCAATTACTGATTGAAAGATTAAATCTCCAGGCAGTTCAATACCAGCTTCTTGTAAAAGCTGAATAGCAAATAGCGCTCCAGCTAACCCACCTTTCATATCAGCTGCACCGCGGCCAACTAACCAGCCATCTTTTGTAAATGGATCAAATGGATTTGTTTCCCACGCCTCATCTGCTGACACTTCAGCTACATCCATATGCCCATTAATAATGAGACTTTTATGTGTGTCACTTTCTTTTCCTTTTTTTACCCCAACAACGTTCGGGTCATTCGGATATACATCCCATTTATCAATACTAAAATTTCGTTTTCTTAAAAACTCTGCAACAAATTCTTGCGCTTCATTTGTATTTCTCGCCGGCGGTGCAGGTGTTTCAAAACGGATTAATGTTTTTGTAAGTTCTAGCAATTCCTCTTTCCTTAAATCTATTTGTTTTAACAACTGCGAAACTTCTGGATTCATCACTAAATTCCCCTTTGCATACGTAGTATGTTTCCAGCTTTATTTTCACAAAAAAAGAGACTGTTTACAATTTTACAGTCTCTAAATTACTTGCAAGTTTCTAATATGTTTATAAACTCTCTACTTCAGTTGTATTTACTTTTTCAATTTGTTCTATTTTTCTGTTCTTATTTTTTGTCGCGCGATAAAACAGTAAACAAACAATCATAAATGGGATACCACAATACAATGCCATTCTTTGTTCTGGAATAAAGGCCATACCAACGATTACCGTTAAATTTAATACTAGTGCAAGAAGCGGTACAAATGGATACAATGGTGTTTTAAATTTCAAGTCCTTAACATCCCCGCCCTGTTTAATGTACGACCTTCTAGCTAATAAGTTAGATAATGCAATAGATGCCCAAACTAATATCGCTCCAAACCCAGCAATAGAAAGTAGCCATAAATAAACTGTATCTTCCGCATAAATACCTGATAGTAATGAAAGACACCCTACAAACGTACTTACAATCAAAGCATAAATAGGAACGCCGTTTTTAGATAACTTCCCAAAAATCGGGCTAATCATTCCTTGATTAGACATAGACCATAGCATACGAGAAGTTGCATATAATCCTGAATTCGCAACGGATAATACCGCTGTAATAATAACAAAATTTATAATATCTGCCGCATAAGGAATACCAATTTTATCAAATACAACAACAAACGGACTTTCTATCACGCCTGCCTGCTGCCAAGGAAATAGTCCAGCAAGAATAAAAATAGATAGTACAAAGAAAACAAGTATGCGCCAAACAGTATTATTAATTGCCTTCGGGATTGTTTTCTCTGGATTTTCACTCTCACCAGCCGCAATACCAACTAGTTCCGTTCCTTGAAAGGAGAAATTGACTGCAATCATCGTAACTAAAATGGCTGATAATCCATTTGGGAACAATCCACCGTAATCAGTAAAGCTAGAGAACATCGGTGCCGGTTCATTTCCTTTCATATCTAGAAAACCAAACATTGCTGCCCCGCCCAAGATAATAAATGCAATAATTGTAATTACTTTAATACTTGCAAACCAGAATTCAACTTCCGCAAAGCTTCTTGAAGATAACGCATTAATAGCAAAGAGCAGTACTGCGAACACTACACACCAAATCCATGACGGTACATCAGGAAACCAGCGTTTCATCAAAATACTAACTGCAATTAATTCAATACCTATCGTAGCAGACCAGTTTAGCCACGACATCCATCCGACTACATAACCCGCTGCAGGGGAAATGTGCTTTGTAGCATACGTTTGATAAGATCCTGCGTCAGGCATCGCAACAGCTAGCTCACCAAGACAGAGCATCGTTAAATACATAACAAATCCTCCGACAAGATATGCTACAATCGCTCCTCCAGGTCCAGCTTCATGAATTGTATAACCAGATCCTAAAAAAAGACCAGTACCAATAACTCCTCCAAGTGCAATCATAAATATGTGTCTGCTTTTCAATTCTCTTTTTAATCCTTGATTTTGATCCATCATATAAATCCCCCCTTTTCACTTTGTAAACCCATTTCATGTAAGCGTTTTTATTTTTTGTAGTAAAAATAATGATTTAAACGAGCAAAAATACATATCACTTATATTAATCACTGCCTGTTACTAAAAGATCGTCCCTCACTGTTATTAATAATTTTTGATCAGCGATAGCTTGTCCCTCTACTACTTCTAATGATTCGATATAACCACTGATTCCTATCTTAATTTCTACTTTCTGTTTATCTATTGTTTCAATTAGCGCTAATTTCTCCCACTCGTATACGTAAGAATTTTCCGTAACGAATAACTTCTCTACTTTCCCGTAACAAGGACTATACACGCCTTCTATAACCGTCTTCACTTTATAAACTCCTCCTTCTTATTAATTGCCATTGGAACGTTGCATATCCTGTAAAGATCCATATTCTCCCCTCTAGAGATTTTGAATATTATTTATGCAAAATACGTACCAATCTCTAATTCGCATATAAAATAAGAGTTTTGCACAAAAAAATCTGCCTAACTGCAAAATTTTCTATCGTTTTAAAAGAAAAATAGCAAAAAAATTTTGCGATTTTATAAGAATTTTAATAAAATTATAAAAAGTCAGTCTTCATAGGGTGAAACGAGGAGAAGATGATACATGCATACAGAAGAAATTAATTTTAAACAGATTATTGAAATGAATATGCTATATGAAACTTTACTCAATGAACTCGATATCGGGATTCATATTATTAATGAGGAAAGTAAAACAATTATCTATAACCGCAAAATGATGGAAATTGAATCAATGGACCGCTTAGATGTGCTACATAAGAGTCCTTTAGAGGTTTTTGCATTTGAAGAAAATGAAAATAGTACTCTTATAGAAGCATTAAAATTTGGAAAAACAAACAAAAATATAAAACAAACGTATTTTAACAATAAAGGGCAAGAAATTACGACGATTAATGATACTTTCCCTATAATAGAAAATGGAAAAATTAAAGGCGCTATTGAAATATCAAAAGAGATGAGTCACTTAAAGCAAACAACAAGAATGAACCCTTCACGAAAACAAAATACTAAATTTACCTTTGATCACATAATTGGTGATTCTGGAGCCATTCAATCAATCATTGCGGAAGGAAAGAGAGTAATTCGTACATCCTCATCTATACTTCTCGTAGGAGAAACAGGGACTGGTAAAGAGCTATTTGCACAAAGCATTCATAATGAAAGTCAACGTTCAACAAAACCGTTTATTTCACAAAACTGTGCCGCTATACCTGATACTCTAATGGAAAGCCTATTATTTGGTACGAATAAAGGTGCCTTTACAGGAGCAATAGATAAACCTGGTTTATTTGAAGAAGCAAACGGAGGAACTTTGTTATTAGATGAAATCAACTCATTAAGTCCAACCCTTCAGGCTAAATTGCTACGGGCTATACAAGAAAAAACAATACGAAGAATCGGAGGTACACAAGAAAAGGAAATTGATGTTCGTATTATAGCAACTATCAATGAAGATCCCTGCACAGCCATTACACATGATCGACTAAGAGAAGACTTATATTACCGATTAAGCGTCGTTACTTTATGCCTTCCGCCTTTACGGGAACGAAAAGAAGATATTCCAGCTCTTGTTCAGCACTTTATCGAAAAGTACAACATTCAATTTGGACTCGATGTAACAGATGTAGATGTACATGTAAGGGATTTCTTGTATGCATATGATTGGCCTGGAAACGTACGAGAATTGGAACATATCATTGAAGGTTCAATGAATTTAGTTGAAGATGAAAATATTATTACAGCGTTTCATCTTCCCACTCGCTTTCGCGAACGAATAAAAAAAGAATTCAATATACACCCTTCACTAACTAATAACGATACTGATGCACCTAAAACGTTAAAGCACACAATAGCAGAAATGGAAAAGAACTATATCAATCAAATTCTTAAAGAGAATGATGGCAACATCTCACAAGCTGCAAAATTTTTGGGATTAAGTAGACAAAATTTACAATATCGAATTAAAAAACTGCATTTACACATTTAAAATGAACCTTTCTCGTAGCGTTACCATTTGGTAAAATATGTTATGATGAATATATAACATGCTAGAATGGGGCGATATATATGAGTAATAATAATAAATTAAAGCTATTACAATACTTATACTTTTTCCCTGCCATGCTATGTATGATGTTATTCATTAGTACTGATATGAGTAGCTTTCCTTACGCAAAACTTTTAGGAACAATTAGCGGCTCCTTTGCAGCTATTATGCTTGCTGCTTTTTGGAATTTGAAGATACGTATGAAGAAAGAGAAATCTTCTTAACGCCAAAATATAAAAAAATCGAGCCTACACAGCTCGATTTTTTTACTTATTATTAAAACTCAACATTCTCCAAATACAAACCACTCGCCTCAGCAAGGCAATTAATTTGATTACGTTGTTTCGCCTCTAAAATATTTGGAATTGCTTTCGCATCTAATTGACCTAATCCAACTTCAATTAATGCTCCAACAATTTTTCGTACCATGTTATGAAGGAATCCGTTACCACTTACTCTAATTTGTACAAATCCTGCCTCTTCCATCACATCAAGTGAATATACTTCTCGAACCATAGACTTTTTCTTTGATTTCGCATTTGAAAAAGCAGTAAAGTCATGTGAACCAACTAAATGTTTCGCAGCTTCTTTCATACTCGCCACATTTAATTTTTTATTCACATGCATGCTGTATTTACGCATAAATGGATTTGTATGCTCTTCATTCCAAATCTTATAAAGATATGTTTTTGCTTTTGAATTGTAACGAGCATGGAAGCGATCTTGTACTTCTTCTACACTCGTAATGCTAATATCGTTGGGTAAATATTGATTTAAATACTTTTTCACTTTATGTTCTACTAACTTCTCATCACTTTGAAAGTTAGCAACTTGATTCAAAGCATGTACACCAGCGTCTGTTCTACTACAACCGATAATTTCAATTTCTTTTCCGACCATTTCAGATATAACGCTTTCGATTTTTCCTTGAATCGTATTATCGTTATTACCGAGACGTTGCCATCCTTTAAAACGTGCGCCATCGTACTGAATCGTTAATTTATAATTGTTCATTTTATTCTCCTTCATAGAAAATATTCCCTCGTATCGTGAGGGAATATGAATACACTTTACTTTCTAACAAGCTTCACTACATTTTCTACATGAGCTGTATGTGGGAACATATCAACTGGTTGCACATACTCCACTTCATAACTCTTCATTAATGCTTGTACATCACGTGCTAATGAAGAAGGATTACAAGATACGTAAACAACTTGTTTCGGCTTCACTTTTAAAATTGTTTCCAGTAATTTATCATCGCAACCTGTACGAGGTGGATCGACAACAATTACATCTGGACGCCATCCTTCTTTTACCCATTTCGGTAACCATTGTTCAGCTTTACCTGCTTCATATTTCGTATTTGTAAATCCGTGACGCTTCGCATTTTTTCTTGCGTCTGCAATTGCTTCTGGAATTACATCCATACCACGTACTTCCGCTGCATCATTCGCAAGCCAAAGCCCAATTGTACCAACACCACAATACGCATCCACGATTTTCTCGTTTCCTGTTAAAGCAGCTGCTTTTTTCGCTTCATCATATAACACAACTGTTTGTTCTGGATTTAGCTGGAAGAATGCACGTGCTGATAATTCAAATGATAAATCACCAAGCGTTTCTTGAATTACTTCTTTTCCAGCTAATTTAAATGTTTTATCGCCAAAAATAACAGATGTTTTACGCCAGTTTACATTTTGCATAATTGATTTAACAGCTGGCATCTGTTTTTGTACTTCTGCAATAAATTGTTCTTTATTTGGCAACTCTTCTTTTGTTGTAATAAGTGTAACTTGTACTTCCCCTGTTTGAACTGCAGTACGTGTTACAATTGTACGTACTAAACCTTTTTGTTTTTTCTCATTGTAAATAGAAACGTTTAATTTTTCTAATATACGTCTTACAACTTTTGTCGCTTCATTCGTTGCTTTATGTTGAATCATACAGTGAGCGATATCAATTAACTGATGTGAATTTTGTTTATATAGCCCTGTAATAACCTTTTCGTCTTTACGCCCTACTTGTAATTGACTCTTATTACGATAATGCCATGGATTTTCCATACCAAGCGTTGGACGAATTTTCTCTTCTAAACTGTTGTTCATATACTTCTCAAATGCTTGTACAACGATATCACGCTTTTGATTTAATTGTTCTTTATAATCTAAATGCTGCAGCTGACAGCCACCACACTCCTCATATACTGGACACGGTGCTTTCACACGATGTGGTGAAGCTTTACGAACTTTTTTCACTTTCGCTTCAGCGAAGCCACGCTGAATTTTCGTTGTTTCAGCAACAACTTCTTCTCCTGGTAATGCTCCTGGAATGAAAACAACCTGTCTCTTAAAATAACCAACGCCTTCTCCGTTAATCCCCAGACGTTTAATTGTCACAGGAAATGTTTGACCAACTTCCAACTTACTCTCATGTTGTTTTTGTATCATTATTACACCTCTACTCTATACTTTTCCATAAATATAACGCTGCATAACTGCAGTATGGTTCACATTCTTGTTTCACGTTTTCTAAAAACGCATCACTCGGTTTATCCTCTAATTGAAATACACCTTGTACTGCACGCTGAATCCCGATGTCTGCTTTTGGAAACATATTTTTCCGTCCAAGCCCAAACATTAAAAAGTTTTGCACTGTCCATGCACCAATCCCCCTAATTGGTAACAATTGTGCTGCAACCCCTTCTTCTGTTTCGTTTTCTATTCTAGTTAAATCTAACTTACCACCTATAATACACTTTGCTAATCCTACCATATATTCAGCTTTTCGCTGACTAAATTTTTGCTCTCTCAATTCTTCAATTGAAATATTTGCTACTATTTCTGGAGTAGGGAAAAAGAATACACCGTTCTTCTCTGTTCCATATCGTTTTACAAATTGCTCTGTCAGCACAGTAGCAAATTTCAAATTTATTTGTTGATGAATAATACAGCGAAGTAAACACGCAAAATAATCGAATTCTAAAATAATTGGAGTATAAGCATATGTTTCAAATAGTGGACGTAATGATGTGTTTAAAAAATGATTTTGTATATCTTGAAACGAATCATTCCAATGAAAAATGGCCTTCATTCGTTTCATTACTTTCTCCGAATCTCCTGCCTGACTAGAAATCCAAAATTGTGGATTTTGAACAGTACCAATCCCTTGCAAACGGACAACAATCTGTTCCTCGTCTATACAAAGCGGGACATACATGACTTTCTCATCTAATTGAATGACGTTTAGTGGATCAAAAGATAAACGCTTTAACACTTCTTCAAAATGGTACGGATACTCTAACGTAACATGTTCGCTCCACATACGTTTTCCCCATCCTTTTTACACATCATTATAGCATGAGAAAACCGCAAGCATACATGCTTACGGTTGATTGCCTTTTACTAAGTCATCTAGACTTTTAAAATGATACCCTTTCTCGCGCAAATCATCAATGATTTTTGCAAGTGCTTCTGCATTATCTTTTGATATTGCATGAAGTAATAAAATAGATCCTGGATGAATCATCGTCATTACATTATTATGCGCATATTGCCATCCTCTTTGCTGATCCACTTTCCAATCTAGAAATGCGAGTGACCAAAACACATTATAATAGCCCATTTCTTTCGTAAGAGCTAATGTTCTTTCACTAAATACGCCGCGCGGAGGGCGTACATATTTCACTTCTTTTTGTCCAGTTACTTTTTTGATTTCTTCCGTTACACTCGTTAATTCTTCACGAAGTTTCTCATCATTTACAGCTGTGAAATCAGGATGACTCCACGAATGATTCCCAATGATATGTCCTTCATCCTTCATTCTTAATAGCAAATCTTTTTGCGTTTTAATGTAATGCCCTGTTACAAAGAAAGTTGCCGGTACTTTTTTCTCTTTTAATACATCTAAAATTTGGCCTGTGTATCCATTCTCATATCCATTATCGAACGTTAAATAAATATCTTTTTTCTTTGTATCCCCTAAATAAAATCCGCCATTCTTTTGTAGTAAATCTGTATATAATTTCCCTGCATCTGGTACTGTTTCATCTTTAGGACGTGGGATTCCCCAGTTATGTGGAGTATTTGTATAAGCCAATGCCGAAACTGGAACAAGTGCCATCATAATTGAAAAAATGAGACCTATATATAACCATTTATATTTCATAAATAGTCTCCTTTCCATATATAATCGTACCTGTAGTTTCTGTTGCTGTGCATTCTTTCATGCCGAACATGTTTTGCTATATATACCAAAAAAATGCATCTCGAATGATTCGAGATGCATTTTTATTTACTTAAATACCGGTTCTTTAAAGCTTGCTAATTTTTCAAGTGATGTTTTATCAACATCTGCATGTAAGCTATTACCATGAGAGTCCATCGTTACAACTGCTTTAAACCCATCGATACGTAAATGCCACATTGCTTCTGGAATACCGAACTGTAAGAAATCAACATCTTTCACTTCTTTAATACATTCAGCGTAATATTGTGCTGCACCACCAATTGCATTTAAGTAAACACCACCGTGTTCTTCTAATGCAGCTAATGTTTTTGCACCCATACCACCTTTACCAATTACAGCACGAATACCGAACTTTTTCATAATATCGCCTTGGTATGGCTCCTCACGAATACTTGTCGTTGGACCTGCCGCTTTAATTTGCCATTTGTCATTTTCATCTTTTACTACAACTGGACCACAATGATAAATAATTTGTCCATTTAAATCTACAGGACAATCGTTATCCATTAAATGCTTATGAATTGCATCACGACCTGTATACATCATGCCATTAATCGTTACAACATCACCAACGCGAAGTTCACGAATTTGCTCTTCTGTAATTGGTGCTTGCAATACAATCTCACGTTGCTCTGTTTTTTCTTGTGCTTCTTGCTGAAGTGTATCTTCACCTTCTTGATATAGCCAATCCATAATTTCTCCTGTTTCAGGATGGATTTTCACACCTAGGCGACGATATGCCCAGCAATTATATGCAACAGATACATAGAAGCTAGCTGGCAGACGGTTATATACGCCAATTTTACAACCAAGTAAAGTTGTTTCTCCGCCGAATCCCATTGTACCAATACCAAGCTTATTTGCATTTTCTAACACGTACTCTTCAAGTTGTTTTAGCTCTGGTACTGGATTGATGTCATCTAATGTACGGAATAATTGATTTTTTGCTAATTCGTAACCTGATGTACGGTCTCCCCCGATACCGACGCCGATTACACCTGCGCTACATCCTTGACCTTGCGCTTGATATACTGCATGAAGAAGACATTTACGAATCCCTTCTAAATCGCGTCCTGCGCGTCCGAGTCCTTCTAATTCACATGGTAAGCTATATTGAATATTTTTATTCTCACAGCCGCCACCCTTTAAAATTAAACGTGCATCAATATAATCTTTTTCCCATTGTTCAAACTTAATAACAGGTGTACCTGGTCCTAAGTTATTTCCGCTGTTGTCCCCAAACAGAGAATCAACAGAGTTTGGACGAAGTTTACCATCTTTTGTCGCCCGCTCAAGCGCACTATAGATAGCTTCCTTCAGTTTTAATTGATTCACACCAACTGGTGTATAAATTTTAAATGTTGGCATACCTGTATCTTGGCAAATAGGCGAGATATTATCATCAGCCATTTTAATGTTATTCGTAATTGTGCCAAGTGCCATCGCTGAACGAGTCCCTGCATTTTCTCGTTCTTTCGCTTGTTGAATCGCACGACGAACATCTTTCGGTAAATTCGTTGACGTTTCAACAATTAGTTGATACATGCTTTCTTGAAGCTTTTCCATTGTTACTTCCCCCTCAATTGTGAACGCTACCAAAACGTTATGAGATGAAAATTCCATTGTTATACTCTTCAGCTATATATATTTCATGCTATTAAAGGATAAATGAAATTTTTCACAACTTGATTATACCTCTTTTTCTACCGTCCTTCTATTATCCGTACAGAAAAAGGCTACCAATTTTGTATTGGCAGCCTTTTTAATATATTATTCGTCTTTTTTAAATTGCTCACATTTTAATTCTAATTCATCTAACATCGCAAGAAGACGATCTACATCTTCTAACTCTACTTCTTCAGGTTCAATTGTATCAATTACTTCAATGAACATATTTAAACGTTCTTTTAAATATACTAATTGTGTATCTTTATCTTGAATTGCTTTTCCCATGAAGGCACTCTCCTTTTAATTCGAGTTGCTTTTATTATACCGCAAAAATGATTACTATGGACATAAAATTTCATCAATTTTGTCACAGTCATTCATGATAATGTAAGCCCTCTCTCTTTTTCTCCTGAAAAGTTTCACTTTATAAAAAGCACATATTCTTCTATTATAGAGAATGGACAAATTGTTATTTCAATAGTCAAAGGAGTATTTCATATGACGATATCACAAAAAATGAAGCCGATTACTCCTTCTTACGATCCATGGGAAGCGTATATGGACCTTGAAGAGTACGGCAAACTACTATTAACAAACGTTGAGTTTACAACGACAACGTTATGCAATATGCGTTGCGAGCATTGCGCTGTTGGTTACACATTACAGCCGAAAGATCCAAATCCGCTTCCGATGGAGCTTTTATTAAAACGATTAGATGAGATTCCTCATTTACGTTCTTTAAGTATTACTGGCGGAGAACCTATGCTTTCAAAGAAATCCGTCGACAACTATGTAACACCACTCTTAAAATACGCCCATGAACGAGGCGTTCGCACTCAAATCAACTCAAACTTAACTATAGATTTAGCACGTTACGAACAAATTATTCCTTATTTAGACGTACTGCACATTTCTCATAACTGGGGAACAATTGATGATTTCGTTGAAGGTGGATTTGCAATGATGGAGCGTAAACCTACTTATGAACAGCGTGCAAAATTATTTGAACGAATGATTACAAATAGTAAAGCTCTATCAGATGCAGGTGTACTCGTATCAGCCGAAACGATGTTAAACAAAAGAACTCTACCACATATTGAACATATTCATCGTCAAATTGTCGAAGAAATGGGCTGTAAACGTCACGAAGTACATCCAATGTATCCAAGTGATTTCGCGAGCAATCTAGAAATTTTAACAAAAGCTGAAATTCGTGATGCAATTGAACATTTACTAGAAATTCGCGACGAAAATGTATGGATGTTATTTGGGACTTTACCTTTCTACGCTTGTAGCGATGACGAGCGGGACATCGCCACATTTAAAAAATTACAAGAAAGCAAAAATGTAACAGTCCGTAATGACCCTGATGGCCGTTCTCGTTTAAACGTCAATATTTTTGATGGAAATATTATCGTAACTGATTTCGGTGACGTACCACTTCTAGGTAACGTACAAACAAACACACTACAAGAGGCTTATGACAAATGGAGTGCTTCAAAAACAGCAAAATCATTAAGCTGTCACTGTCCTGCAGTAAAATGCCTTGGACCGAACGTTCTTGTAAAAAACAGCTACTATCCAACAGAAGATTTCTTATCAAAAACAGCAAATATTACATTATAAACAAAAAACGTCAGCTTATAAGCTGACGTTTTTACGTTATTGCGAGTGGGAAGAAGAAATGAATTTAAAATATAAATGATCATGAATCGGAATCGCTGCTCCAATTCCCTGCGAGGTAATATTTTTCACAACAAGCCTTTTTTGATTTCCCTTTAACACAAGATACACTTCTCCGAATGTTACTTTTCCTTTTTCATTTACAGCTGGTGTATAAGCGTATAAATACCCAAGTTGACTCGGACTAATATTATACACACGCTCATGTCCCGTTCCATAACCAATCGTTGTTTTAAATGAAAGGGGCAATTGTACCTTTTCAAGCGCTTTTAGAAGCATCATTTTTTTCACATCAGCAGCATCTCTCATATCTGCCGTTAAATCACCCTCAACTGTCTTTTGCGTTTCTTGCTTATAACGAAGTGGGTATAAGCGATCTCCCCCGCGGTTATCATACACATTGCGATTCACTTGCTTATACTCCCAATTAATTGATGTATCTATCGATTCATAATTTAATGCCCATTGTCCTAAATAAATTTTTGCCCTGTATCCCACAGCAAGTGGCGCATTTGAAATTGTCGTTTCATTAAACATCCGAATTAAGTCTGGATTTTCAATTGTAATGTTTGCCGTTTTCAATAATTCTTGAGCGAATTTACTTGGCTGTAAACGCGGCAAATCTTGTGCGTCATTTGGAAATGTATTATCTTTTGAAATATTTAAAACAGATGAAGGCACTTTTACTTCTACTGTCGTCTTTGCAAAACTACTGTTAGGAAATAATAAAATAAACGAGACCATAGTTGAAAGACATATGCTGTATACTCTTTTCACCTGTCTGGCTCCTTCCTACGTAAAGGTATATATACTACTTTGTTTATTGTTTTCTCTGGGTACAATTGTTATGCCTATTTTTCATAATAAATAAAAACCAATTCCCATAATGACGTATGCCGCTAATAAAGTGCCTCCTTCAAACCAGTTTGTATCTCCATCATTCGAAATCGCAATCGTTAAGAAAACAGCTGTAATCATAGAAACAAGTTCTGGTATCGTAAATACTAAAGGCATCTTTTGTACAAAAAACATAGACAGAAGTACTAATACAGGAGCAACAAACATCGCAATCTGTAAAGTCGAACCTACTGCGATTTCAACTGCAATATTTACTTTATTTTTATAAGCCATAAGAATTGCAGAAGCGTGTTCTGCTGCATTCCCAACAATTGCGACGATAATAACCCCTATAAATAACTCTGACCAGCCAAACGACTTTGCAACCGTCTCAAATGTATGCACAAGCGCCTCTGACACATAAGCTACCGCAATTGTCGCTATAGCTAAAATGAGTAGTGCTTTTCCTTTCGACCACTCAGGCTCTTCCTCATGAGCTACTTCATCACTCTTATGTTGATATACACCACGGTGCGTAACTAACTTAAATAGCAATGCAGCAAGGTACATAATAATCATAATAATAGAAACTCCTATACTTAATTGATACGTCTTTCCAGCATCCATCTTCATCGCAAAAATCTCCGGAATAACAAAAGCTACGACAACGGCAAATATTAATAAAGCTGAATTATGCCTTGCATCATACACATTAAAACTTTGTCTTTTATATTTAAGACCTCCTACAAAGAAGGATAGCCCTCCTACTAGTAATAAATTTCCAAGTACAGAACCTGTTAAAGAGGCTAAAACAACTTCAATTAATCCTGCCTGAAGTGCAAAAATTGAAATAATCAATTCAACAGCATTACCGAAAGTAGCATTTAATAATCCGCCTATTCTAGGCCCAGAAACAATTGCCAAACTTTCTGTTGCTCTCCCCATAAAACCGGCTAATGCGATAATAGTAATACAATACACAGCGAACATAATCGTTTGGGGCCAATGAAGTGTTTTCCCAAGTACAGAGAGTGGTACACCTATAAGCGCTACTATCAGAAATATTTTATTAAACATGTTTTTCATCCTTCCATCGTATGTATTTCTCCTCATCATTAATATTATTCTTCTCCTAACTTGTCCGATTTCATCACAATTACGTTTAAAAAATCGGATTGAAGAAAACAGTATGAAAGATATTTAAATTTTCTTGTTTGAACAGGCAGAATTATAAATTTTGAAAAGAGGTTAAAATTATGCACTTAAAAGAAAAAATCGCAACTATTATTCAAGGTCAACGCACTGGTGTATTATCTACAGTACGAAATGATAAACCTCATAGCGCATTTATGATGTTTTTCCATGAAGATTTTGTACTGTATGTTGCAACAGATCGACAATCAAAAAAGATAACAGATATTGAAAACAATCCAAATGTACATGTACTACTTGGGCGTGAAGGAAAAAAATTAGATGAAGATTATATTGAAGTTGAAGGCTTAGCCTCCATCGAGGAAGACTCCACATTAAAAAACAAGTTTTGGAATAATAGCTTAAAGCGTTGGTTACTCGGTCCTGAAGACCCTAATTATGTACTAATTAAAATCAATCCCGACACAATTTATTACATCGATGGTGCTGGTACGACGGAGCCCGAGTTTTTACGACTATAAAATAAAAACAAGCCCCCTTAGGTGGGCTTGTTTTGTCGAAAAGTTCTTCTGAAAAAAAACAATAAAATAGGTGGAACTTTCTAAAGATTCTGTTATATAATAGCAGTAACTTAAATAAACTGTATTAAAACAGATTGAGAGGGGAAATAAAATTGATGAAAAGAGAAGAACGAAAAAACATGATTGAGTTTATCGAAAAGAAAAAAGGGATTGAACGTGACGAATTGTTATTTATGACGGATGATGAAGTAGAACATATTTATAATGTAACGTACTTTTTATATGAGGAAATTGCAGAGTAGTATAATAATCCCCACCTTATTAAAAAAATAAGGTGGGGATTATTTCGTTACTAATACATAAGAATGGTTTTCATGTATGATAATGTAAGATTGGAGGAAATTTACTATGAATTCTTGGCTCTTATTCGCACTATTATCAGCAATTACTGCTGCCCTTGTATCTATTTTTGGAAAGATTGGTTTAGATGGAATCGATGCCAATGTCGCGACGACGGTTCGTTCTATTATTATGGCCTTATTTATGGTCGGCGTTATTATTATACAAGGTAAATTTCAAAATATCGGCGATGTTCTCTTAAATAAAAAAGCACTGCTATTTATCACATTAAGTGGGGTTGCAGGTGCTTCGTCATGGTTATTTTATTTTCTCGCCTTAAAAACAGGAAAGGTTTCTCAAGTAGCTCCTGTCGATAAATTAAGTGTAGTGTTTTCTATTATTCTCGCGATGGTTATACTCGGTGAAAAGTTAAACTTTATGACCGGTATTGGTGTAATCTTCATTACAGCCGGTGTACTATTTATTGCTTTCAGCTAAAAAACCGCTATTAGCGGTTTTTCTTTTTCTTTATGTAAAACCATACAATACATGTAACAACTGCTGAAATGATTAAAATCCATATTCCATAATGATGTAAACTATACTCAACGAAACGCCACTTCTCTCCAAGCTTCCAACCAAGTCCGATAAAAACACTTATCCAAATGAGTGCACCACCGTAAGCATACAAACAAAAACGCCAAAGTGTTAAATTCGAAACCCCAGCAAAATATGCTGTTAAATGACGGACTCCTGGTATAAAATAACCAATCATTAAAAGAAATGGGCCGTATTTTTCAAATAAAACATGTGTTTTTTCAATGTGATGTTCTTTAATTCTAATTTTTGGGCCGTATTTTTTTAAAACAGGAAGGCCCAGTTTTAAACCTAGTATGTAGCTTAATGTAATCCCTAACATTGCACCAGCCATCCCACTTAAAAAAGCAGCGGTTCCTGACATAACTCCTTTTGAAACATTATAACCAACAAAGGTCAATAAAAATTCGTCTGGTATCGGTAATCCGACAATCCCACCAGCCAAAGCTATAATAATTCCAAAATACCCATAATGTGCGATTAGCTCGCCAATATGTTGTTCCATTCGGAAGACACATCCTATGCACGATCGTTATTCCACATTGTGCCCTTTCTATCTTTAAGACAAACATGGTATACATATTCACTATACATTGTTTTTATAATCAACTCTACTTCTATTCACCCCTTTAGGTAAGGTAAAGTAAAACTTTAAACAGTGGGAGTTTTCTTCATCCCAAACGGATTATTCTCCCGCACCAATCAAGCTTTTACGGACAGCCCAATTCCCACTTTACTTCCTTGTATTCATCCAATTTTGAGATGAGATTCTTAAGACCCGCAAACAGCAGGATTAAAAAATAAAAATTCATATGCTTGTTTTTTTGTTACAATAAAGGAAAGTTACTTTTCGCAACGGTTTAACTCTCAGGAAAAATGATATACCTAGCAAAAACATAGTTTGGTCTATATAATGCAACTTCTACCTATAAAAAACATGCGCCCTTTAACATACAACATCATTTTTCTAAATTATACAGGGGGAACGAACATGACCATTGAAAATCAATTTATCCAAAAGGTTTACTATAAAACATTTTTAACTGAAGAAACTTCTACTCCAGTATCGGAAGTACTCGGTGAAGCATATATAAATGAATCCCAAAATGAATTCTCAAACATTTCTAATGTCCGCTTTGCTCAAGGTGAACTTTATTACCAAAATAAAGACTTTGAAGCAGCTATATTTAAATGGGACAAAGTAAATAACGACCTGGCACTTTGGGCAACCAAAAATATTGCAGACGCTTATTTTGAACTAGGCTTCTTACCAAAAGCAGAAGAAATTTATCAAGCTATTCAAACAGAAGATACAACTCTTACGATGGAAGTTTCCCTACAACTCCTTTCTCTTTACATCGAACAAGATCGTTTAGGACTAGCATTTAAAACCATTAGTGAAGCTGTTGCATTTCAACCTGACTATCCAAATATTACTGCCATCGCTCGCTCTTTCTATGAAAAACAAGAAGATTGGAATAATGCTATAGAACTTGCTGTTCAAGAAGGAATTCGAACAAACTCATTACACTGGTTCGATACTTTAATCAATTATGTGAATCAAGGATTTACGAAACAAATTAAACCAGAATATTTCTATGAGTCTTTAAAAGCTTTATATGCCATTGATCAAGTACAATTTAAAGAACTTGTTATTGCTCTTTGGAATAGCTATCAAGATGACACGTTGTATTTACCATGGATTCAAACGATAAATCACTTATTCTTACATATTGAAACAGATAATAATGATGATTGGTCTGAAATCTCTTCTCGCTACCAAGAGACTTACTTTGCATTAATTACTGGTGAGCATTTTATGCATGAATTGCAAGGACTTGTACCAGATCTATTAACAAATTGGTTTAGTTTAATGAAAGCAAAAGATTCTCTAATTGTTTCTGCTGCAGTGTTAGCATGGAATGAGGTTTCACCTACAACTTTAGAATCACTACTCGTAAAAAGTGCTGGCGCTTTACTTTCTAATTCATCAACTGAAGCAAATGTAAACGTGGAAACTGTTTCTCATTTATTCGAAACAATTGCTGTGTGGGCCGAGAAAAATGATGTGGATTTAAGCCATCAATTTACACTACTCGTCCATGAGCTATGCGATTTAAATGTTACACAATTACTAATAGCAGGCACTAGTGATTATGATAAAGCGTCATTCGTCAATTCCATATTAGGAGAGAATATCTTAACTGAGACTTTAACAACTCCTGTTTTATTTAAAGACGATAGCCAAACTGAAATAACAGAATTCAATGAGTTAGATGTACGAAATATACCGAACTTTGATGAATTCCATCAAATAATGGCTACATCTTCCCAGTTAGAACTTGAGAAAAAATGTATAGAAGTTAAGCTACCAAGTAGATTTTTAAGAAAAAATAAGTTTGCATTTCTTGTTACACCATCTATTCAGGGACAATTGGATAAAAATAGCCCCTATTTTGAATACTTACAAGCAGCAGACAGCCTCCTTTACGTATTAAATTCCGCTTCCCCATTACATGGTGAAGAACTTGATACATTACTTTATTTACGTGAACAGGTGCCAAACTTAAAAATTCATTTCGTATTACACACAAATAATGCGACTACTAATGAAAAACTAATTAGTAAACTTAAAGTTCATTTCCCAAATGCACAATTTTTCCCATACTCTCCTTCACAAGAGAGTAGCCAGCAACTTGGGGATGTAACAGAGTCCGTTCTCTCTAATCTCGCAGAACGCAACATGGAGCAAGAACGTATAGAAAAACTAATATGGTTTACTCAAAAAACAATCGCATACCTTGTGAATGAGCGTGTGGAATTAGAAAATACATTAGTAAAATCAGTGCGCTGGAATAAACATATCTCAGTAAAACTTAATGGATTTATTAACAATCTTACTGCTCTTGAAAAAGACAAAATTCGTTCGATTACAGACTCTTATCTATTAACGAAAGAAGAAATTACACGAGATATACATTCTCAAATCCCTGAATTATTACAGAGTTGCTCTGACCTTGTTCAAGAAGATAGTGATTTTAAGTTAGTTCATGAAGAATTAAATACTGCAATGAACGAACGAATTCAAAAACATGTGCAACAAGTGCTTCTTCCTAAATTTACTGGGTCTATTCAAGAGTGGATTGAAACAGCTCATAATGAATTTATTCAAGCACAAGCTTATTTAGATGAAATGAGCGAAACTTTCAATAAACTCTATAAAGAAGAACGTATGAAACTTCCTTGTGATTTCAAATTGTTAGATGATTGGAATCGAGATGTTGTACGAATGACGAATCGAATTACAGTAACAAACATCAATATTTTATTACGCTTTACACCGACACAATTTTTCTTAAAGAGTGCCGGAAAACTATTTGGTAATATGCAGAAAAACCAATCTATGCTCGCAAACAAATATAAACAATATATTGAAACAGAAGACTATACAGAAATTGCTCAAGCAATCTCAAAACAATTCTTCCTTCAATTTGAAGTATTTGAAGGGGCATTAGAACGCGATATCATGATGTTCTTTAAAGATCCACTTAGTATATTGAAACAAAATGTAGAAACAGCTCAACTTGAGATTCAGGAAGACGAACAAACATTGGCAACGCTGAGAAGTAATCCAGAAACGTATCATGATCCTTTAGCGTTATTCAAACTACAATTGCTACAACATAAATTCATTTTAAGTACTACGAAGAAACAGGAAGACATCTTTGTATCTAATGAATCTCCTACTGTTTAACAAAAAAACCAAGCAAACTACAATTTGCTTGGTTTTTTTTAATTCATCATTTTCATATGTTCAAATGGATAATAAATCGCGGCTAACTTCCCTAATACATCTTCTCTATTAATAAGCCCTAAACCATTTCTGCTATCTTTACTTATTAAACGATTATCTCCCATAACAAAAATCTTATTTTTAGGAACTGTAATCGGTCCAAAGTCCTCTGTTAAATTCATAAGTTTTTTTTCAGCTTGTTTTTTATTACTATACAAATACTCTTCATCTTTCACTTCATAATTCACATATAATTGATCATTTCTCATCTCAATTACATCTCCCGGCAATCCAATTACTCTTTTTACATAAAAATTATCTGTCTTCACAACAATAATGTCTTCTCTTTCATAGCTTTCAAAGTGTTTAGCCAACTTATTAACAATCACCTTATCACCATTTTGTAACGTTGGCCTCATAGATGCTCCTTTTACAGTTGTAGGAAAAAACACGAAAATTTTCGCCAAAAACACCAATAAACATGCAATCACAATTGTTCCAAAGAATTCACGCAAACGTTTTTTCTTTTGCATTATTCCACCATCTCATCATCTTTTTACTTTTATTATAAATAATTCAACCGATAAATTTCTATAAAATTCTGAATTATATAATCACAATATTACAAACTTAAAATAATAATATTCAAAAATGTATTATTCTGATATACTATAGCTTGCATTTATTCTATTTTTATGTACCTAGGAGGACTTTTTCTATGAAAGTTATGCTTAAAAATGAAAATACCGGCCAAATTAAACAAGCAAAAATTGGTTTTAGTTGGACTGTATTTTTCTTTGGTTTTTTCCCTGCTATATTCCGCGGAGACTGGAAATGGTTTCTAATTATTTTAGTCGCTGGCATGTTTACATTCGGATTCTCTAACCTAGTGTTCTGCTTCATTTACAACAAACTATATATCAATGATTTATTAGCTAAAGGTTATAAAGCAGCTGATGAGTATAGCCTTTCTGCTCTACAACAAAAAAATATAGTAGCATAGTAAAAAAAAAGATACTCTCANNTGAGAGTATCTTTTTTTTTATAATCCTACATATACAATACACATTTGAGCCGCGACATATGTAAACCAAATCCAAAGTGGTTCATATTTCAGTTTGCGTCCACCAATATCTGTCACACCAATAATGAAATCTGAAATCACAAACAATAAACCACCAAACGCTGGTGCCCACCATATGCCTGAATTCTCGTAATATAAAGCGAATGCAAAGCAAGCCATTCCTCCAACCCATAATCCGTAAACGAGAGCTCCTATCGTAAACAGCTTATCCTGCTTTTCATTTCGGATAAAAAAGAACCAGCCTATAATTAGAAAGAGTCCGTATACGAGTAAACCAATCCAAAAGCCATCCCACGAAATTCCTGTTTGTAAAAATGCTTTTACATAAAAACAATGAGCAAGAGCAAAAGTAACCATTCCTCCAATTAATCTATGACCAATTGGAATCAATCCTGCCATAAACAAATCTCCTACAGTCGATAAAGTCATACCAAGCGCAACCCACGTACTATATTCTGCCGAAGGGTCTTGTAACCATATAAAAATCGCACTGCCTGTTAAAGAAAAACTAAGAATAAGACGAATTGCTAAAGGCAACGGCATATTTTCCTTCGTTCTTTTTGTCTGCCGTATTGCGTAAATCGCCCCCATGAAAAAAAGAATGATCTGTCCGATTAACACCATGTAAAGTACGTTCATAACATTTTCTCCTCAATAAATTCTTTTTGTATCTTTTTTCGTTATACCCAGCCTATTATCCTTTTTCTACAAAAAAAAGAAGAACAATACTGTTCTTCCATTTTAATCGCTTTTCTATTCTCTACGCTACTTGTTTTTCTTCCTGCTTAGCTGGGGTACGGTTTACTACAATAATTCCCGCCGCAACACATGCTAAACCGAATAATACAAATGAATGAATTGTTTCTCCTAAAATCATGCTCGATAATAATACACCAAATACAGGTATAAAGAACATATACATTGATACTTGTCCAACCTTATTGTACTTCATAATTGTATTCCAGATACAAAAACCAGCTGCAGATAAGAAAGATAAATAGATTAGCATAAGGGTTGCATGTAAACTAAATGTAAATGGTATTGCGCCTACTTGAAATCCGCCTATACATAACAATCCTATTGAACCAAAAATCATTTGATATGCTGTCATATATCCAACATCTAACGTTTTGCTACCTTCTTTCGCCAATATGTTCCCATATGAATACAGCATTGCTGCACTAAGAAGTAATAAGCTACCGATTCCGAAATGGAATGATAAACTACCATCACTTGGTACATTTACTAAAATAACACCGCAAAAACCGATAGAAACCCCGATTATTTTTCTCATATTGAGAGCATCATCTTTATATAAAAAGTGCGCAAGTAAAATTTGAAAGAACGATGATGTGCCCGAAATAATAGCTCCTTCAATTCCTGAACTATAACTCAGTCCAATATAAAAACATATATATTGAAGAAATGTTTGAAATAAACCAATTTGTATTAACTGTTTCCCCGTTCCTTTTTTGAAGTTCATATCTTTTCCTAACACTTTAAAAAAGCATAAGAGCATGACTCCAGATAAGAAGAAACGATAACCAGCAAATAATATTTGCTCCCCAACTTCTTGTGGCTGAATTCCAAGTTCAGCATAACTTAGCTTAATAAAAGGGAATGCACTCCCCCATAAAAAGGTTGCTACTATTGCAGCAATAAACACGCCAAGCGGATGGGTAAAAATTTTCTCTGTCTTCACTTGTTGTCTTCCTTTCCGATCTTTTTACGAACAATATTCATATATACCAAAGGAACTGTGAAAACACAAGTTTTCAGTTTATACTTAAAACAAAAACATACCATCTCTCAAAAACATATGTTATACTATAGAATAATTACAACATAATAATTACTAAAATTATTTTTAACAGAAATGCTGCTGTCCATTAATGGATGGCAGCTTTCGTCGTTTTATAGGGGTTTCGATTTTGATTCTTCTTCTCAATAAGAATTTGAAAGGGGCGAGTAATAATGAACTCGGAAGTAAAAACATTACCATCAAAACAAAACGTACCTACTCCATCTTGGATTCAAACATTAAAAAAGCACTATGAACTTATATTTGCAATCGCATCTGGTATTTTTATTTTAGTTGGCTGGTTATTCACAAAGAACGATGCAATACATGTGGGTATTACTTGCTATATCCTTGCTTATATAGTTGGTGGGTATGCAAAAGCGAAAGAAGGTATTGAAGATACCATTGAAGAAAAAGAGCTAAATGTCGAAATGCTCATGCTCTTTGCTGCCATTGGGGCTGCAGTAATTGGCTACTGGGCAGAAGGTGCTATTTTAATCTTCATCTTTGCACTAAGCGGTGCAATGGAATCTTATACGTTAAGTAAAAGTCAAAAAGAAATTTCAGCGCTTCTTGATTTACAACCTGAAGAAGCATTACGTATATCAAATGGAATTGAGAAACGCGTTCCTGTTGGACAATTACAAATTAACGATATTATTTTAATTAAGCCCGGTGAGCGTGTTCCTGCTGATGGCACAATTCATAATGGTGAAACAAATATCGATGAAGCAGCTATCACTGGGGAGCCTATTCCAAATGAAAAAAAACATGGTGATGAAGTATTTGCCGGAACTGTAAATTTACGTGGTGCTATCGAAGTTATAATTACGAAGCCGAGCGATCAAACACTATTTCAAAAGATTATTCGTCTCGTTCAAAGTGCACAAAGCGAAAAATCACCATCACAACTATTCATCGAAAAGTTTGAAGGAACATATGTAAAAGGAGTACTAATCGTTGTCGCGCTTATGATGTTCGTTCCACATTTCTTACTGGATTGGAGTTGGAATGAAACGTTTTATCGCGCTATGATTTTACTTGTAGTCGCTTCTCCTTGTGCATTAGTTGCAGCGATTACGCCAGCAACTTTATCAGCAATTTCAAACGGAGCGAGAAACGGTATTCTCTTTAAAGGCGGTATTCATTTAGAACGACTAGCTTCAGTAAAGGCGATTGCCTTTGATAAAACAGGAACATTAACACAAGGAAAACCTACCGTAACAGATATATATGTTCGAGAAAATATAACAGAAAAAGAAGTGCTTTCTATTACAGCATCAATTGAAAGTCACTCTACACATCCTTTAGCTACAGCCATTGTGAACTATGCACAGCATACGTATGACATTACATTAATAAAACCAGAAAATGTTGAAGATGTAACTGGTTTTGGGCTAAAAGGAATATTCGAAAACAAAGCTTATAAAATAGGGAAAGCTAATTTTATCGGTGAAGAAGCAAAGACATTTCATGATGGTATTGCTGCCTCGCTTGAAAAAGAAGGTAAAACTGTCGTTTATATTAGTGATGAAGAGGGCATTCTTGGACTTATCGCTTTAAAAGATACGCTTCGCCAAGAAACAATAGCTGCCATTCATGATTTACAAAGTATTGGTGTTGAAGCTATTATGATTACCGGTGATAATGAGGAAACAGCAAAAGCAATTGCCTCTGAAAGTAATATAAAGGAATATTACGCATCATGCTTGCCTGAAACAAAAGTTGAAACGATTAAAAAGTTAAAAGAGAAATACGGTACAGTAGCAATGGTAGGAGACGGTATAAATGATGCTCCTGCACTCGCTACCGCTAGCATTGGTGTGGCAATGGGTGAAGGAACAGACGTAGCATTAGAGACTGCAGACGTTGTTCTTATGAAGAACGAATTATCTCGACTCTCCCAAGCAATCCGTTTATCAAAACGGATGAACCGTATCGTGAAACAAAATGTAATTTTTTCGCTAGCTGTAATTGCAATGCTTATTTGTTCCAATTTCTTGCAATTTTTAGCTCTTCCATTCGGTGTTATTGGGCATGAAGGAAGTACGATTCTTGTCATTTTAAATGGCTTACGATTATTAAAAGGAAACAAATAAAAACGGGTCCTCATAGAGGACCCGTTTTTTCTAATGGTAGCTATTATGCCCGTTCGCACTACTACTCGTTTTATGCTTTGGATGCGAACTGCTCTTTTGTTTATTGTTATTTTTATTGTTGTGGTTCTTTTTATTATTACTCATGAAATATCCCCCCTGTTCCCTTTTATTATGGAACAAGAGATCATTTTTAATTACGGGAATTATTGTCACCCGTTCTATAATGATAGAGTAAACCATTAATTTCACCGCCAAGTAAAATTACCCATCCAGTTAAGTAAAACCATAACATTAAAATAATAATACCACCGAGCCCACCATATGTATTGGCGTAATTCGCAAACTTATCTACATAATAAGCAAATGAGTACGATACCACAATCCATCCTACAGTAGCAAATGTTGCTCCTGAAATGACTTCTCTTCTTTTTAACTTTCGATCTGGTACAAATGTATATAAAAAACTAAACAACGCAAATAGTACGAAGAAACTCGCTACTAATCGTGTAATACTCCACACATAAGAAAAACTATCCGATAAACCAATTGCTTTAAATACCGCTGCCCCAATCACTTGTCCGAAAACTGGAACAATGAGTGCAAACACAATCATAAAAATAATCGCTAATGTAAACACAATTGATAACACTCTCGTTTTAATAAAAGAACGTGTTTCTGTTACATCATACGCATGGTTGAAAGCATTCATAATAGCATTCACTCCGTTTGAAGCAAACCATAGCATCGACAGTAAACCAAATGATAATAAACCACCATTTTGCTCATTTACAACTTTATCTACGTTTACTTCAATTAAGTACATTGCTTCTTCCGGTACGTACGGTTCTAATAAATTGAGCACACTTTCTGTTTGAAGGTCAATGAATCCAAGAAGCGTAATTAAGAAAACAAGCCCAGGAAAAATCGCAAGCAAGAAGAAATAAGCGAGCTGTGCTGCCAAGCCCGCTACATCATCGCGCATCGTCCGGTCATACAAATCTTTACCAAACGAATAAGTACGATGTCTTCTCACCTTTTCTAAGATGTTTTTCATATATGTTTAAACGCTTTTCTTCTCTTCTTTATCTTGCTTTAACTCAATGTACGCTTCTGTTTTTTTTCCCTCTACATTTGAGTCTTTCATAAATAATTCACGCGCTTCTTTCATACCACCATCTTCAGCTACTACTGGCTCTTCTTCTGCTTTTAGCTCATCTACCTTCGAAGATACAGCTTGAATTTCAATTGTTTCTGGCTTCTCTGCTGGCTCAACCTTTTTCTTACTAAAAATTTCTTTCGTTTCTTTTAACGTTTCTACAACAGACGGCGTCAATTTTTTGATTTCTGCTACTTTCGCTTTCACTACATTGAAATCAGCAAGTTCGCGTCCTTTATCTGTAACAGTTTGCACTTTTTCTTTGATCTTTGCATTTTCGCCAATTTCAATCATCTTTGTTTTTGCTTTTTCTGCTGTATTTTTTACTTTTTCACGGTTTTCTTTCTTTAACATAGATACAGCTACACCTGCAGCTACACCAATCGCAATGTTTCGAGCAATATTATTTTTCTTTGCCATATTCCTTCACCCTTTCATTTCTTATGTTAGAAAGTATTTCTTTCTAAGCTTCCTCATATTCCTTGTTCATTTCGAATGAAAGCTAATAGCTTTGCACACCCTTCTGTTACAAGGTCATATACTTCTTGGAAATTCCCTGTATAGTAAGGGTCAGGAACGTCTGTCCAGCCACCGTCTGGAACAAAATCGGACAGCCTACCAATATAGCCTCCAGTTTTACCTAAACTTTTTAAATCTGCTATATTCTTGTTGTCCATGGCAATAATATAATCAAACTTTGTTAAGTCTTCTTTTTCTACTTGCCTTGCTTTAATTCCTTCAAAAGTGACTGCATTTTCTTTTAAAATTTTTTGTGTTCCTTTATGTGGCGGATGACCAATATGCCAATCTCCAGTTCCTGCAGAATCAATGACAATTTTCTCTTCGAGTCCCTCTTTTACGACAAGATTTCGAAAAATCGCTTCTGCCATCGGAGAACGGCAAATGTTCCCAAGACAAACAAACAATACTTGAACCATCTTTTTGTTTCTTCCCTTCTTGGTGCATTTCTATATATATTTATAGTATAAACAACCAATTATTAATTATAAAGGAAATCCCTACTAATTTAATAGGATTGAAAAGATTCATTAACGAAAATGATAAAAAATGTTAAGATAACCTTATGTTATTTTAAAGGGGGACACTTCGGTGGATTTATCCGTAAAATCAGAAGAAAATGTTGAATATATGGTCGAAGCTATTAAAGAAAAATTACGTATGGTTAATGCTGGTGCGATGAGAGCTGCTAGCTTTAATGAAGAAATGTACGAAGACTTACGTGACATTTATGAGCATGTTATGAAACGTGAAACATTCAGCATTAGTGAAATGCAAGCTATTACAGAAGAATTGGGTACATTAATTAAAAAGTAAAAGAAGCCTCTCTTATATGAGGCTTCTTTTTATTTCCAACAAATTCATGACAACTCTTCTCTTTCCCTCAACTAACTCTAAAATACTGTACAATGGAAGTAGAACCTCACCTTAGATTTTTTCTCCATACATACTACTCACAAATAATAGCAACACTACCATTGCTAACTGTTTTTACTGGAGGTGCTTACTTATGAGCAATTGGTACAGTAAGACGAAAGATCAAATATTGACAGATTTTAAAACAAATGAACAAAGCGGTTTAACAGCTGACGGCGTAAATGAGCGTTTAAAGCAGTTTGGCCCAAATGAATTAACAGCAAAACAAAAGCGAACTTTATGGCAGCGGATTTTTGCTCAAATTAATGATGTGCTTGTGTATGTCCTTCTTATCGCTGCCCTTATTTCTGCCTTTGTAGGAGAATGGGCCGATGCAAGCATTATCGCGCTCGTTGTCATATTAAATGCAGTTATCGGTGTTATCCAAGAGTCCAAGGCTGAGCACGCTTTAGAAGCACTAAAGAAAATGGCAACGCCTAAAGCTATCGTAAGACGTGGTGGTGAACTACAAGAAATTCCATCTGAACAAGTCGTTCCAGGTGATATTGTTATGCTCGATGCAGGACGTTATATCCCATGTGATTTACGACTAATCGAAACGGCAAACTTAAAAGTTGAAGAATCTGCTCTCACTGGTGAATCTGTCCCTGTTGATAAGGATGCACTTTATCATCCTTCTATGCAAACCGATGAACAAGTACCACTCGGCGATCAAAAAAACATGGCCTTTATGTCAACACTAGTAACATATGGAAGAGGCGTTGGTGTTGCTGTTGAAACTGGAATGAACTCACAAATTGGTAAGATTGCTACCCTTTTACATGAAGCGGACGATGATATGACACCACTTCAAAAAAGTTTAGCGCAAGTAGGAAAATATTTAGGGTTTGTCGCTGTAGCTATTTGTATCATTATGTTTCTCATCGGTTTTTTACAAGGACGAGATACGTTAGAAATGTTTATGACTGCTATTAGTTTAGCTGTTGCAGCTATTCCAGAAGGCTTGCCAGCTATCGTTTCCATCGTTCTTGCAATTGGTGTGCAGCGTATGATTAAACAAAACGTTATCGTTCGGAAACTACCAGCTGTAGAAGCTCTCGGTTCTGTCACAATTATTTGTTCAGATAAAACAGGTACGTTAACGCAAAATAAAATGACCGTTACTCACTTTTATAGTGATAACACATACGACAACTTAGAATATTTAAATGTGAATAATGATGCACAACGTCTGTTGTTAGAAAATATGGTGCTATGTAACGATGCGTCTTATAGTAGCGAATCCCAAACGGGGGACCCTACTGAAATTGCCCTTCTCGTTGCTGGAAGCACTTTTAACATGCAAAAAGAGGATTTAGAAAAGAAACACGAACGTATTAATGAGGTACCTTTCGATTCCGATCGTAAAATGATGTCAACAGTTCATACATACAATGAAAGCTACTATAGCATGACGAAAGGCGCTATTGATAAACTTTTACCTCATTGTACCCATATTTTTAAAAACGGCAAAATTGAGGTTTTAACTGATTCTGATACAAATCAAATATTAGACGCTGCCGGGTCAATGTCTCAAGAAGCTTTGAGAGTACTTTCATTCGCATTTAAACAATACACTTCAAACGATATCGATATAAATCATCTTGAAGAAAACCTCATCTTTATCGGTCTTGTCGGTATGATTGATCCACCGCGTACAGAAGTAAAAGATTCTATTACAGAATGTAAAAAAGCTGGCATTCGTACAGTCATGATTACAGGTGATCATAAAGACACCGCATTTGCAATCGCAAAAGAACTTGGGATTGCTGAAGAAAAATCTGAAATTATGATTGGAACTGAATTAGATACCATTTCGGATACAGAACTAGCAAGTAAAATTAATCATTTAAATGTCTTTGCGAGGGTCTCTCCCGAACATAAAGTGAAGATTGTAAAAGCATTACGCGACAAAGGTAACATCGTTTCCATGACTGGTGACGGCGTAAATGATGCTCCATCTTTAAAGCAAGCAGATGTTGGAGTAGCTATGGGCATTACAGGAACAGATGTAGCAAAAGGCGCCGCAGATGTGGTTTTAACAGATGATAACTTCTCATCTATCGTTAAAGCGGTTGAAGAAGGAAGAAACATTTATCTTAATATTAAAAAGTCGATTCTCTTCCTACTTTCTTGTAACTTCGGAGAGATTATAGCTCTCTTTTTAGCCATTTTACTTGGCTGGGCAACACCGTTACGCCCAATCCACATTTTGTGGGTCAATTTAATTACCGACACACTTCCTGCACTATCACTCGGTGTTGATCCTGAAGATTCAGATGTGATGAAAGAAAAGCCACGACGTGCGAAAGAAAGCCTATTTAGCGGTAGCATTCCTTTTCTCATTTTCAATGGGGTTCTCATTGGACTCTTAACGCTAGCAGCCTTTATCGTCGGGGCAAAACTCTATACTGGAGATACAAACTTATTTCCTCTTTTCCCAGAGAAAATCGATGAAGACGCTCTATTACATGCTCAAACGATGGCATTTGTCGTTCTTAGTTTTTCTCAGCTCGTTCATTCATTTAACTTGCGTTCAAGAACAAAATCCATCTTTTCAATTGGGATATTTACAAATAAATATTTAGTCTTCTCACTTCTTATCGGGGTTCTTATGCAAGTTTGTATCATCTCTATCCCACCTCTTGCAAATATATTTGGTGTACACGCATTAACAATGCGAGATTGGGGATTTGTTCTCTTATTAAGTATCGTTCCGCTCGTTGTGAATGAAATCATTAAATTAGTTAAGAGAAACTAAAAGGCAATGAGGACTCATCCTCATTGCCTTTTCATTTATCCCACTATTTGCCGGGCAGTAAAACTCCCACCTCAAAATTCAGCTTGAGCAAAGAAGTTAGGTGGTAGATTAACTGCCCATAAATGTCCGATTGGTGTGGGCTAATAATCAGTGGGGATGAACAAAACCCCACTGATTAAAGTTTCACTTTATCCTTGTAATTCTTTTTTGATGTTCTCTGTTAATGTAGCCATACGCTTGCGACTTTCTTCACGCTCACGTTTGTTTTGCTCTTCAATTTGTTGTGTTTCTTGCATACCTCTTGAAATAATATTCCAAGTTTCCTCAAGTGTTTCCATCTTAATACTAGAAGAACCTGATAATCTCGCTACTTCCACACTTTGCGTTGCAATATTTTGTGCATTTTTCTTAAGTAACTCATTTGTACGGCGATCCAGTTCAGCCATAGAATCTGCAACAAGCTTTTGACGCTTCGCATTCACCGCTTGAATGATACCATTTTTAAAGATAGGAATCGTTGTAATAAATGCTGTATTGATCTTACCAATTAATTTATTATTACCACGTTGAACCATACGAATTTGTGGTGCTGTAAGCAGCGCAACCATACGTGCTTTTTCTAAATCATCAATACGTTGTTCTAAAATTTCAACAGAGTTTTTAAGCGATTCTAATTCAATACCAGCTAATTGGTCATTATTACGTACGCGCTCTTCATACATCGGCACTAACTCTGTATTTAAACGCTCTAATAACATTTCCCCTGCTACTACGTATTTTTCTAAATCTAAATAATACTTTAAGTTTTGCTCATACAGGCCATCTAACGTACCAATTGATTTTTTCATTTCATCTTGATACTTCGTAATTTCCACGTATACTTTATCCATTTCACGGCCCATCGTTTGATATTTACTAAAGATTTGTTCAATCATTTTATCTGCTTTTTTGAACATACGTGAGAAGAAACCACTTTTCTCTTCCGCAAAGTCTTTGCTATCAAATCTGTCCATAATTTTACCAAGCTGTTTTAATAATTCACCAGAGTCTTCTATTTTTGATAAAGACATTGTATGTAAAATTTGATCAGCGAAACGTGAAATTTCCATAGATGGTTCTTTTCCAAGTTCGATTAATTCTAATTGATCTTTAATATCTACCGCATTATAAATACGTTGCACTTCCGCATCTTGTCTAAGTTGTAAACGCACATCTTGTGCCGTTTGCTCATTTAATTCTGTTTTCGGATCTAGTATGACTGGGTTATTCATATGGTATTCTCCCTTTCCTTATAAAAATGGACGAAATAGTCCTTTTATTGTTTGTGATAAATTTTTATAGGCTGATGAACCATGAAACTCAAGGTCGAAATTAACTTCTTCAAGCCAATGTGAATCAAATGCTCCTGCTTCAATATACGGTTCAATATCGTTTCTTCCCGTTGGATTAAAGTGGAATACATCTACTCCAATTTGATTTAAAAATAATAATAAAACAGCATCCGAACGAGTTAATTCTCCGCTCTTCTCATTATTAAATATAACAATTTTTGGTACCTCTTGTGAATAATCAAATTTCTCAAGTTGTTCTAAAATATTAGGTGGTATTTGAGAGAGCTGTGCGAAAACATATAGTGCTACCTCTTGTTTCGTCTCTTTCCCAATTGGTTTACATATTTCACTTTCACACGTATGAATGATTGCCTCTGCAATACCATGCTGCAATCCTTCAGGCAATCGCTTATGTGGCCACCAATGACTATTCATAATTAAATCAGGGTGTAATTTCCCAGCTCGATCTAACGCATCTCGATAATGGTATTGAAAATTCGCTTTTTGTTCTTTCGTAAACGGAAATGTATTAATTAATAAACTATTATCAAATGATGTAACAGCTTTTAATCGCTGAAAATATTCTTTATCATTTTTTGACACACCTGATATTTTTGCAAATAAAGACGGGATATAAATATGTTTATTTTCAACATAAAACGTTGGACGTACAAATGCCTTTTCTTTCGTAATTAAAAAGAGTTCATCATATGTCGTTTTTAGCGTACGCGCTACAGGTGTATACGAACGGAATTGCCACGGTTTATATAATAGTGAATTATCATGGTGGAGTACTTGCTCAATTTCCTTTGAAGCTTGATACGCTACCGTTGCGACGCGTTCACGACGACGATCGGGGAATGGTTCCAATGAAATACGGCTTTGGTGAGATACAACAAAAGTCCTGCCGTCCTCATCCACATTCTCAAATCCATCTTTTCCTTCTGGATGATAATAAAGCACGTCACAACCGAGCATAATAAGAAAATATAAAAAGTATATACGACTTTCCTGTGCATCACCATACCAAACGATACGTGGCATTTGTTTCTTATAATTAATCGTAGAGAACCACTTTGCTACGTAGTTTTCGCTTAATTTAATCATGTCGATTAAGAAACGACGGAAGCCCTCTGTCTTTAAAGATTGATTATGTTGTTTCTCATATAATTTCAATACAGAAATAAACGTTGTATGTATATGATGCTGTAAATCAGGGTTATCTACTTTCGGTAAAAGTTGTTTCCCAGATAAGTGTGCCACTAGCCTATTTACTGTCAGACCATTTGGTGCTTCTTGATGTAATCCAAACACTTCTTGAATATGACGAAGCTTTTCCGAATCAATCACTTTATTTAAATTTTGTTCGTGTAAAACTTCGATTCCTTTCGCTTCACTATAATCAAACAGTTCATTAAAATATTCATCTACATCATTAGGAACACCAAGGATTCGACTTGCTATATAACTAAATTTCATCTCATTCTCTGTCAGCTCATATTGTGGGCGTTTTTCTAAAAGTGTTTCAAATTGCTTTAAATCTGATTCATCTTTTAATGCATATGGTTGAAGTGTAAAACGTGAAAACACAACAGTTCACCTCCAAAAACATTTACGTTTTTTCTAAGTCCTTCTTCTATTATAAACTATTTTTGGTTATAAAAAATGGGCGCTCGTAAAACGAGCAAACCCATTTCAATTATTTATGATTATTTTTAGTAGCTGCAACTTCTTCTTTAGCTTGTCCAGAATTCTTCATGTAGTGAAGTATAAATGTTGCTCCAAATGCTACAACTAAAATAATAAAGAACATTGTATGACTCATTTCAATATGAATAACAGACAGTAGCATTTTTGCTGCAATAATTAAGATTAAAATATATGCTGTCGTTTCAAGTTCTGGAATACGTTCTAACAATTTTAAGAATACGCCCGCAATACCACGCATCATTAAAATACCAAGCATTCCACCTAATAGTAAAATCCAAACTTCATTTGATACACCAAATGCAGCAAGTACGCTATCTACAGAGAATGCGATATCCATTAATTCAACCATCGCAACTGTTCCCCAGAAGACACCGAACATTCTAAAGAGAATACTATTTTGGTTCATACCATGAGCTTCCTCGTCTTCTGCATTACCTTTTCTTTTATCAATGAAGTATTTAATTGAAAGCCAAGCTAAGTAAAGTGCACCTAACACTTTTACCCATGCTAATTTAATTAAGTACATTCCAATTCCAATCGCGATAAATCGGAATACATACGCTCCAATAAGTCCATAGAATAATGCTTTTTTACGTTTCTCTTCTGGAAGATGTTTTACCATTACCGCTAATACAAGTGCGTTATCAGCAGATAATAACCCTTCAAGTACAACAAGTGTACCGATTAAGCCCCAAGATACTGGATCCTGCAACACTTTAATCCACATGTCCAAGTCGAAAAACTGAGCATACGTATCAAGGATTCCTTGCAAAATACTCATCTTACCTTTATCCCCTATTCTTTGCTAGATTTATAGAAAGGTCAAAAAAAGGAAACGAATATCGTTTCCCTTCTATGCATCCAGGCCATACGCTCTTACAAGCGCACCTAATCCACCTTGGAATCCGCTTCCTACTGCATTAAACTTCCACTGTCCATTATGACGGTATAATTCACAAAAGACAACTGCTGTTTCAATGGAGAAATCTTCCCCTAAATCAAAACGAAGAACTTCTTCATTCGTTTCTTCATTTGCTAAACGAACGAATGCATTTCCGACTTGCCCAAAGTTTTGATTACGGCCTTCTCCATCATAAATTGTAACTGTGATTGCAATTTTGTGCACATCTGCTGGAACCTTTTTCAAATCTACAACAAGTTGCTCATCATCTCCGTCACCTGCACCTGTACGGTTATCTCCTGTATGTAAAACTGATTCACAAGGAGATTGTAAATTATTATAGAAAATAAAATCAGTTTCCTTCGTGCATTTACCGTTCGCATCTAATAAAAAGGCAGATGCATCTAAATCAAAATCAGATCCACCATCATAAGATTTAATATCCCAGCCAAGACCAATTACCGCTTTGGATAAACCAGGGCTTGTTTTACCTAAATCAATTTTCTGACCTTTTTGCAATTGAATAACCATATATTTTCACCTCTATAATTTAATTTTAAAAAATATATCCATCAGTAAATATATATTTACTGATGGATATATTAATCTATTACTCTACATCTAATCCAAAGTTATTACATAGAGAACCTAATCCACCTTGGAACCCACTTCCAATTGCATTAAATTTCCATTCACCTGCATGACGGTATAATTCACCTACTACTACCGCTGTTTCAATAGAGAAATCTTCTCCTAAATCGTAACGAATTAATTCCGCATTCTTTTCTTCATCTAGAATACGTACGAAAGAGTTAGAAACTTGTCCAAAGTTTTGGCTACGACCTTCTCCATCATAAATTGTAATTGTGAAGCAAATACGTTCGATATGTGCAGGTACATTTTTTAAATCTACTTTAATCGTTTCGTCATCGCCTTCACCGTCACCAGTTCGGTTATCTCCTAAATGCTCTACAGCGCCATTCGCACCTTTTGGATTATTGTAGAAGACGAAATCCTCCGCACCTGAAACTTTCCCATTCGCACCTACTAAGAAGATACTAACATCTAAATCAAAATCGTTTTGTCCATCATAACGATTCGTATCCCAACCAAGTCCTACAAGAACTTTCGAAAGACCTGGATTTGTTTTTGTTAAGTCTACCTTTTGTCCTTTTTTCAATGAAATTGATGCCATATTCAATTCCTCCTCGGTTTATTTTATTGATAACGTGATACAATCTCACTTAAGTTTTTATCTTGTGTGCCTTCTCCAACTGCTGAAAACTTCCATTCGTTTCCGTCTCGATACATTTCCCCTGCAATTAGAGTCATTTTGCCAGCGTAATTATCTGACAAGTTATAGCGTGCCAATTCTTCACCAGTTTGCGGGTTTTGAATACGAATATATGCATTACGAATCATCCCGAAATCTTGACGACGATTTACACAGTCATAAATATTTACAACGAATACTAAACGATTAATACGGCTCGGAACTTTATGTAATTCTACGAAAATTGTTTCGTCATCACCAGCGCCTTCACCTGTTAAATTATCTCCTGAATGAATAATACTACCACAAGTAGAAAGTTTGTTTCCGAAGTAAACTAAATCATTTTTGTTTAAAAAACGATCCCCTTCTAACATAACAACAGATGCATCACAATCTACATTTGGTTTACTTCCAAATAATGAAGACAGAAATCCACCTGATTGCCCAATTGGATCCCAGCCTAAGCCAACCTGTAGTTTTGCTACTTTTGGTTGTCCTTTCGTTAAATCGATCTTTTGACCTTTTTCTAAAATAATAGGCATGAAGTTTCTCCCTTTCTACAAAGCATTTTCCGAATCGGAAAATATTGTATTCTTCTTTTATATTGTAGCATTATTTACCTAGTGAGAAAAAGGATAAATTCTCAGTTATATGAAAACATTCATATAACTTATTTATGCCAATGTAAGAAGTGGTAAATAGCACCAATCATTCCTGCACAATTACCGTTTTGTGCAAGTTCAATCTCACAATTATTATAAATCTCTTGATTTAAGTATTTCCTGACCTCTTCTTTTACTTCTTTTAAGAACTGATTTCCTCTACCAGTAATCCCCCCACCTATAACAATCATTTCTGGATTAAAAATATAAGCAAGGTTACTAATTCCAATCGCTAAATGTTTAAAGAAAACCTCAACTGCTTGCGTAACTTCTCTATCTCCTTTATCATACAATTCGAAAATCGTTTTTCCATCCCAATCACTTTCACCTTTATATTTCCGTACAAGACGAATTAACCCCGAAATCGAAGCGACCTCTTCAAACGCCTTCCCTTCTATCAACATATTTCCCCATTCGCCAGCACTAAACGAATGCCCTCTGTATAACTCTCCATCTATAAAAATCGCTCCTCCAATACCAGTTCCAAGGGTGAGCATAATAAAGTTTCTTTTATCTCTTCCAACACCGTTCCACTTTTCTCCGAACGCTGCACAATTCACATCATTGTCAATGGATACAGGAACTTTTAATATTTCTTTCAATCTATCAATAATAGGAATAGTAGCGTAGTTCGGAATATGCTCTGTCCCTCCCGTTACAATCCCTTTATAAATATTAACAATCCCCGCAGTACTAATACCAATTCCCGCAATCGGATGTTCATTCATTAATTTTTTTGATAAAAGAATGAGTTTTTGAATAATTTGTTCCCCGCCCAAATGAATTTCTGTTGGAACTGTTTTATGCTTTAGTACTGTTCCTGTTCCTGAAACAATTCCATATTTAATTTGTGTACCGCCAATATCAAATGCAATATATTCTTTCATCTGCTGTCACTTCCTCTACTGTAATGAGTGTAGAATTCCACCACTCTACTATTTATAAATTGAAACTTTAATCAGTGGGGTTTTGTTCATCCCACTGATTATTAGCCTTCACCAATCGGACTTTTACGGGCAGCCCATTAATACGAGGTAAAGAATTTACACTAACTCTTTTCTCTCTTTAGAAATACACCACCTTTTTCTATATATAGTTTTTTTTGCATAAAACTCTTTTTCCAATGAAATATTACAAAGGGATGTATTTTAGATGGAATATGAATTTTTCAGGAGGAAATCAATGACGAAAATCTTCATTTTAGCATCAACACTTTCTTTATCTTTTTTTAGTGGTTTGAATATCGGTAATGCAGCAACAGAAAACTTCTCTCCAGTAACAAACGCGATTGTACAAAATAACGTTAATTTAGCAGAAGGCAACTCAAAGGATAATAATAAACCTCCAGGAAACAACGGTTCTCAAGATGATAGTGGTTCTGGCGGCAATGATTCCGATGGCAACAGTTCTGGTGGTAGCGGTTCTGGTGGCAATGGCCCTGGCGACAGTGGTTCTGGTGGTAGCGGTTCTGGTGGCAATGGCTCTGGCGGCAGTGGCTCTGATGGCAACGGCTCTGGCGGCAGTGGTTCTGGTGGTAGCGGCTCTGGCGGCAACGGTTCTGGTGATAGCGACTCTGGTGGTAGCGGTTCTGGTGGCAACGGCTCTGACGGCAGTGGCTCTGATGGCAACGGTTCTGGTGGTAGCGGCTCTGGTGACAGTGGCTCTGGTGGCAACGGTTCTGGTGGCAACGGCTCTGGTGGTAGCAGCTCTGATGGCAACGGTTCTGGTGGCAACGGTTCTGGTGATAGCGGCTCTGGTGGCAATGGTTCTGGTGGCAATGGTTCTGGTGGCAGTGGCTCTAGTGGCAGTGGCTCTAGTGGCAGTGACTCTAGTGGCAGTGACTCTAGTGGCAGTGGCTCTCAAGGCGGCAACCGTGTTAAAGGCGATAGCAGTTCCCAAGGTAGCAATGACTCTCAGGGCGGCAGCCGTGTTAAAGGCGATAGTAGTTCCCAAGGCGGGAATGTAAAAGATAACACGAAAAAACAAGGAGATACGTTACCTAATACTGCAACACATTATCCTGCCTCTATTTTAATGGGACTTTCAACATTCCTAATTGGTATGTCATTGTTTATTCGCCGTAAAAATGCAAAATAAAAACACATCCTTCCATCTAAAAAATACATAAAACGAATTATAATAATGAAAAGGACTTTGAAATGCATTTTATTATGCACTCAAAGTCCTTTTTATCCTCTATCAAAAAGCATATTAATACGCTTTTCCCCAATACACCATTTGCTTAGCATCTTTACCACAACAAATACATTCATCAGCTAAATGATCTTGTTCAAAAGGCATACAGCGTGAAGATACTCCAACTTCTTCTTTTAATTTTTCTTCACAAGCTAGGTCTCCGCACCACATTGCCTTAATAAAGCCTTGCTTTTCGTCAGCTACTTTTTTCATCTCTTCGAAATTTGTCACACTATATGTGTTCTCATCGCGAAATACTTTTGCTTTATTAAATAAAGAATGATGAATTTCCTCAAGTAGTGCTGGAATACGTTTCTCTAATTGATCCATTGATATAAATTCTTTTTCCTTCGTATCTCTTCTTACAAGTACGACTTGATTCTTTTCTATATCCTTTGGACCAACTTCTAAGCGAATTGGAATTCCCTTCATTTCATACTCATTGAATTTCCAACCAGGTGTTTTATTGCTAGCATCTACTTTCACACGTGCAACGTTTTGAATGCGCCCTTGTAACTCTGTCGCCTTTTCTAACACACCTTCTTTATGCTGCGCAATCGGTACGATAACAACTTGTACTGGAGCAACTTTTGGTGGCATTACAAGCCCATTGTTATCACTATGAACCATAATCAATCCACCTATCATCCTTGTTGATACACCCCAAGAAGTTTGATGTACATATTGCCACTTACCGTTACGATCTAAAAACTTAATATCAAATGCTTCTGAGAAGTTTGTTCCAAAGTTATGAGATGTTCCTGTTTGAAGTGCTTTCCCATCATGCATTAAGCTTTCAATTGTATAAGTTGCCTTCGCTCCGGCAAACTTTTCTTTTTCTGTTTTTTGTCCCTTAATGACTGGAATGGCTAGGTAATCTTCACAAAAAGCAGCATACAGATTTAAAATATTTAATGTTTCATTTTGAGATTCCTCTGCTGTTTCATGAATCGTATGACCCTCTTGCCATAAAAATTCAGTCGTACGAAGGAATGGTCTCGTTGTCTTCTCCCAGCGAACTACTGAACACCACTGATTATATAACTTTGGCAAATCATTATATGATTGCACAATCTTTGAAAAATGCTCACAGAATAAAGTTTCAGATGTAGGGCGTACACAAAGTCGTTCCGCCAACTTTTCATCCCCGCCATGTGTCACCCATGCTACTTCAGGAGCAAATCCTTCTACATGATCCTTCTCTTTTTGCAACAAACTCTCTGGGATAAACATTGGCATATACACATTTTCATGACCAGATGCTTTTAACTTTTCATCCATCACTTTTTGCATATTTTCCCATAAGGCATAGCCATACGGACGTAGAATCATACATCCTTTTACACTCGAATAATCAACAAGTTCTGCTTTTTTCACAATATCTGTGTACCACTGCGCAAAGTCCTCTTCCATCTTCGTAATCGCTTGTACTTGTTCTTTTGCCATTGTCAGTCTTCCTCCTTCTAGAAAATACAAAAAAGCCCGTGCCCCTAAATAGGGACCGAGCTTTGCCGGCGTTACCACCCTGATTCATGCACAAAAATTGCGCATGCTCTCTTTTTGATAACGGGAAATTCCCGCTGCATATGCAGAACGCAAAGGTAGGTTCCATATCGCCTTTTTAAGAATCTTTCAGCCTGACGGATTCTCTCTCTGCTAAAAAGGTTGAACATGTACTAGTCCTTTTTCATCGTTATAACGAAATAAATTTGTTGATTATCATAATATAGATTTCACCCTAAAACAAGAGTGAATTTTCTTATTTTTATATATTCTTTTCATTTTTTACAGTTTTATACGTAGCTTTTCCGCGTAATTTTCACAAGTTGATGTGCAATCATACCGATAAGTGTGCCAAGTAGAACGAAGAAACCAATAAATCCATATCCCATTCCTTCCCATCCACCAATAACCATCATTGTAACGGGAAAGGACGCTAAGCAAAGAAGTATTAAACTAAGTGCAAATATAATGTCGAACTGTTTGTCTGGAAACCGTTTCTTTAGTAAATACGAAATAGCAAATACAAGAATAATTGTGATGCCACCAATGATGTAAAAGATACCAAATCCATCTAGTAAATCCACAGTATTCCCTCCTCTCATTCATTCCCTTATACTTAATTATATGTTTAACTTTTCTGAAAATAAACAGTAAATTTTATTCAAAAACATATTTTTATTACTAGGTATTAATAGTAATATATAATAATAGGTTTCATATAATTAGGAGGATTACTTTATGGATAAAGCATTAACTAATCGTGTCATTATTTTATCATTCGACTGTTTATCAGCTTTAGATTTTCCTATACTACAAAAATTACCTCATTTCCAATCTCTAATAAAAAAGGGAGCAATTGTGGAAAAGGTAGAGCCCATCTATCCTTCTGTAACCTATCCAAGTCACTCAACAATCGTAACTGGTAATTACCCTAATAAGCATGGTGTTGTTAGCAATACGTTACTTCAACCTGGACGTGAATCACCAGACTGGCATTGGTACCGAAAATCAATCCAAGGAACAACATTATATGATCAAGCACATAAAGCAAATTTAACGACGGCTGCCCTTCTATGGCCTGTTACTGGAAGAGCAAATATTGATTACAATTTACCAGAAATCTTTCCAAATAGACCGTGGCAAAATCAAGTTTTAGTTTCATTATTTAGCGGTAGCCCACTATATCAATTAGATTTAAATCGTCGTTTCGGTCATATACGAAATGGACTGTCACAACCTGAACTTGATGATTTCGTACTTGCTTCTGCTGTGCATACAATCCAGACGAAAAAGCCTAATGTCATGTTTGTACATTTCACCGATTTAGACACCCAAAGACACTATCACGGCTTTGAATCAAAAGAAACAATAGCCGCAATTCATAGACATGATGAGCGACTAGGGAAAATTATTCAAGCTTTAAAAGATAGTGGACTATACGAAGAGAGCACTATTATCGCTCTTGGTGATCATAGCGCTTTAAGTGAAAACAAATCTATTCAATTAAATGTACTATTTCATCAAAAAGGGCTTATCTCCGTAAATTCAAAAGGAAAATTAGTAGACTGGAATGCTTATTGCCAAAGTTGCGATGGGTCCGCCTATGTATATGTGAAAGACAAAAACGATACAGATACGATTCGAGAAGTACAACTACTCCTTGAAGAACTGCTTCAAAATAAACAAAACGGAATTGAATTTATACTTCATGATGAAGATGCGAAAGAATGCGGTGCAGACGGCAATTGTTTATTCATGTTAGAAGCACAAGAAGGGTATTATTTCACTGAAAACTATACAGGGGATTTTATAAAAGAAATTACTGAAAAAGATGTTACTCCTAGTAAAAAATATACATTTGGAACTCACGGATACTCGCCGACAAAACCTAACTATGAAACAATTTTTATCGCTGCTGGGAAAGGTATTCAAAGCGGCGTTACCATCCCGTATATGAGACTAATTGATGAAGGCCCAACTATTGCTAGACTACTCGGTTTACACTTAGGTGAAACAGACGGATCAATTGTAGAGGATTTACTTCAATTGTAAAGAACTGTTTATATATGTAAAAGTTATGTAAAAATCATCACTGTTTCTCTTTTTACAATTTTTATTTTTGTACACTGTTAGTAGAACAAATTAAAGGGGGAACATTATATGAAAAAAATGTCCAGACAAGAAAAAAGCTGGATATTATACGATTGGGCGAACTCCGTATATTCGCTCGTCATTACAACTGCATTATTCCCAATTTACTTTAAAGCAGCTGCAAAAGAAGCTGGACTGTCCGGTGCCACTTCCACAGCTTATTGGGGATATGCAAACTCGTTCGCTACACTTTTAATTTCTATACTTGCTCCTATTCTCGGCACAGTTGCTGATTATAAAGGGTTTAAAAAACGATTTTTCACATTTTTCTTTGGACTCGGTATTGTCTTTACAAGTATGCTAGCAGTTGTTCCAACCTCTCAGTGGTACTTATTATTAGGATGCTATATGCTCGCATTAGTCGGTTTTGCTGGAGCAAATATTTTTTATGATGCATTCTTAGTAGATGTTACTTCTAAAGATAGAATGGACCGAATTTCTACGAGAGGCTTCGCCTTAGGATATATTGGAAGTACAATTCCTTTTATCGGTTGTATTGCGCTTATCATTCTTGCTCAAAAAGGAACTATCCCTCTATCAATCGGTATTGCTAGCCAAATTTCATTTGCAATAACAGCGCTTTGGTGGGGGTTATTTACAATTCCAATGCTAAAAAATGTTGAGCAAACACACTATATTGAACGTCATCCAAAACCTATTAGAATGAGCTTCAAACGCCTTGCTGATACTTTTAAAAATATTAAAGAATATAAAACGGTCTTTATGTTCCTAATCGCTTACTTTTTCTACATTGATGGAGTCGACACAATTATTACTATGTCTACAGCTTATGGAACTGATCTTGGGATTAGTGCAACTAATCTATTAATCATATTATTTGTCACACAAATTGTAGCTTGTCCATTCGCTTTATTATATGGAAAACTATCAGAAACATTTACCGGTAAGAAAATGCTATATGTCGGTATTATTATTTATATCATTATTTGCACATATGCTTATTTCTTAAAAACGACACTTGATTTTTGGATTTTAGCAATGCTCGTTGCCACATCTCAAGGTGGTATTCAAGCACTTAGTCGTTCCTATTTTGCCAAACTAGTACCAAAAGAATCTGCTAATGAATTCTTCGGATTCTATAATATTTTTGGCAAATTCGCAGCCATTATGGGGCCAGTATTAGTTGGTGTTACGACTCAATTAACTGGCAAAACAAACGCTGGCGTACTTAGTATTATTGTACTGTTCGTTATAGGTGGATTCTTATTAACTAGAGTGCCTGAAAATGATACATCTATTACACCACCTAATCCAAAAGCTAAAACACTATAAGAAAAAATCCTCTTCATATGAGAAGGGGATTTTTTTTATTTTTAACGGTGCGCCTTACACGAAAAGACTCTACTGTTTGTACAAAAATATTTATCAACAGTTGTTCCTAATACTTCCTCTAAGCGAAAAGCTAACGCTAAGCTTGGATCATATTTATTATTCTCAATTGCATTTATCGTCTGTCTTGAAACTTTACACTTATCAGCTAATGCACCTTGTGAAATATTATTTTCAGTGCGCAATTCATAAATTTGATTTTTTACATCTTTTCTCCTAACATGTAAAATCATTTTTACGACATTAGTATATATTCCGTACACTTCATTGTCAAAAGATCGCCATGAAAAAAGGGGGCAATTAATCCCCCTTACAATAGCTATTTCGAAATCAATGAATTCGTCATTTCCTCTCGATTAACAACATCTTCTTTCTTTATTTGCATACGTAAAACCGGACCTATTGCTAATAAAATAAGTGACATTGCTATACAAAATACGGTAACTAGTGAGGTCATCTCCTTCAATCCTCCAGCTAGCGAAGTTCCTATTAACATTGCCCCCATAAACAGTGGTAAAATTGTCCCATTTACTCTTCCAATCATATTTTCTGGTACAAGTTGAATCATAAGCGTACCGACAACGATATTAACACAAGCTAAACAAATACCTGTTCCAAATCTCATGAAACTAGTAATCCAAAATGATGTAGATAGCCCTTCTACTAAAAATGACATCGCTAATATGCTCATACCGAATACAAACATCTTTTTCGGATTCACCTTTGAGGCAAAAACTGCAGCAACAATACCACCGATCAACATACCTATTCCATCAGCTGCGGCTAAATATTGAACTGCTTCCTTTTCCATCCCAAGGCGTTCTATTACAAGAAATACCTCTAATGGATTCGTTAGTCCAACAGCTAAGCCCATAATAGTGAAAGTAATCGTAATCATACGTAAATTTTTCGTATGAAGTACATATTTCCAACCTTCTTTTATATCATTTTTCAATGAATCTCTCGCCACTTGCTCTTGTTCAACCCATTTCGGTAAAAATGAAAGAGCAATAGCAGATAACAAAAATAAAATGATTAAGCTATATAGTGACGTAAATAAACCAAGTTGTGTATACACAAGCGATCCTACCACTGGTCCAAAAATCATAAATAACGACTGTAATGTTTGGTTAAATGCAATCGCATTTGCTACCTGCTCTTCCTTTACATAGCGCTTAAATATACGCGAAGATGATGGCTGAGAAAACTGGCCTACCATCGCGGAAATGAGTGTTGCAAAAAATATTGCCTGCCAATAATCCAGCTGTAACAACAAAACAATACCTATAATAGACAGTACACTTAACACATCTCCAGCAACCATCGTTCTTTTCGGATTCCAGCGATCAGCTAGCGCACCACCGATAAACGAGAAAATAAAGATAGGTGCATATTCCATAACCGATAACACTGAAACGGAAACCGGGTCATTATTCGTTCGCTCCATTATGAAATACAAAAGAGCCATATTTCTGATCCAAATTGCAAATTGTTGTAAAATATCAGATGCCATAACGAGCATAAATGCTCGGTTTTTAAATAAAGCGTTCATTTTCATTCCCCTTTCTTAAACCGACCGTTCGGTCTAATTTGTTTTGTAAGAAAAGCAACTGACCTATTATTCAGCTGCCATTCCTTTTAACAATACATCTATCGCTTTTTTATAAATACGTTTCAGCTCTTTATAATCTAACTCGTAGTAAAGTACCCCAAGCCCTGATAATAATCCATTCACAATATACATAAGATCGCGCGTATTATCTTCACGAAACTCTCCAGACTGTATACCTGCTTCAATTAATTTCTCCAACATAACATATGATTCTCTAGTTAATGCTAACAGTTCATCCAGAATCTCTTTACTTACAACTTGGCTCATAGAGAATTCCTCTATTGCATTTGAAATTGGTTGCTGTATGTCCTCTACATAATATTCCGCGAGACCATATAGTTTTTCGGTACTAGTACTATATAACTTCTCTTTCTCATTCCATTTTTCAAGCCAATCATACGTATGCTGTTTCACTACGAATAAAAATAATTCTTCTTTACTTTTAAAGTGATAATAAATGCTTCCTTTACTTCGCTCTGTAATTTCACAAATCTCTTCCATAGATGTAGCTGCATAGCCCTTCTGTGAAAAAAGACTTTCTGCTTTATATGCAATTTCTTTCTTTATCTCTTCTGCGCTTCTTCTCATATTCACACCTCTTTAAACCGACCGTTCAGTCTAATAATAACAAATCAAAAACCTCTATCGCAAGAGGCTATATTCCTTATTTAAGAAAACGTACTCTCAAACCACGTTCAAATCATATGTATTATTCCAATTTTAAGTCCTAATTTGACAAGAAATACACCTCCCGCAGCTAATAAAAATAACATTACTTTCCCCTTATTTTTCACTTTCGGTTCCCTTTTCATTTCCATTCCCCTTAGTATGTTAAAAATAGTTAAACAAACGTTTGTTTAAAAAAGAAATACGCCTATATAAGGCGTATTCTTATCAATCACCACCGCCGCAGCTCCCTCCACTATCTCCGCCAGAAGACCCTCCACAATCATGTGAACCACCATCATGTGAGCTATCATCAGATCCAGCGAAGAAAAATAATGGTGATGAGCTGTTAGACGAATTATGCATATTACTCTGTTTCATCAAATTAACTTTCCTTTTGTTTGATCGAACAGCTGTTACAATGATTCCAATTACAACAAATAATAGTATGACAATAATAAATTCCATATAAAAACCTCCCTTAACCTTCGAATAATTGAATGGTTCTTTCTAAATTTTCAAGTGAAATAAAGCGTGATTCACGAAGGATTTCTTTTCCATTATAAAATAATAAAACTGTTGGCCCTGTAAATACGGCATATCGCCCGGCAACCTCTTGCATATCTTGTAGCAATACCTCTATTTTCTCTACGTAATCATAATTCTCTAATACGTAATTTACTTTCCTTAGCATGACATCACAAACACCACAATTTTCTGTTTTAATGAACAGAAGTACTACTTGTTTCTCATCAATATATGTCGCTAATTCTTCTATCGTTTCAAATGTATTCATATTATCCCTCTTAGCGTAATTTACGAAATACTTTATCTTGATACATACGAAATGCTGAATTCTCTTTAATCTTTCTCTTTTCCATTACTTGCTGAAAACGCAGCGTTTTTGCTGTTAATTCTTCTTGTAACTTTTTTCTCTCTGCTTCATCATAACAGCAAGCGATTAAATCCTCTATTTTTAATATATCTTTTTGTAGTTCCATTTCTGGTGGAATCATTCCCGCGTTTTTTAAAATTTTATAACTCATTCTAAGTTCTGGAGGTACCATGGAAAGGTCTTCTAATTGTAGTGGTTTTCCTTTTCCCGGAATATGATCGAGATTACCGTTCCGTATGGCTTGTCGAATTTTTTCTTCGGCAATATTCAAAAACACATCCACATTACTCCCTCCCTTACATATTTTTACTATTATTTTACATGAAATTTCATTATCTTGCTACACCGTTCAAGATTGACTCCATACTGTTTTTTAAACGCTATATAAAATTACTATTGTATAAAAAAGGGTGATATTCCTTCTGATAAACCCATTACAATCAAGGACGAAGTCAGAGGAATCTTAATAAACATTATAATAACCTATTATAATTATATTCGATTTATAATATGAAGTTTACGTGAAGTTCATCTGAAGTTTACATGAATTTCCTTTAAGCTCTATTGTCTTCCTATACTAATCACATTATCCTTTACATATAGGAATTATTTTCATTCCATTTTAAACTATCTATATATATAAAGAAAGATAGTAGCCTATTAGGGAAGGGCATCTAGTATTATTATAAATATAAACATAACAAAAGAAAAAGCACGCTTATAAGCGCACCATAAGGGTGTTTCTTCATACACTTCTCATGTAAAAGTTCTCGAAAATCATGTTAATCATAAAGAAAAGGCATTAGCTNNAGCTAATGCCTTTTCTTTATTCATATCGTTCAGCATTCCATTCTTCTATATTCCATATTTTCGTTATCCACGATTCATAGAAAGAAGGATCATGTGAGACAATTAAGACCGTTCCTTTATATCGTTGTAACGCTTCCTGCAAACCGTTCTTAGTTTCTACGTCCAAATGATTAGTCGGTTCATCTAAAATTAAAACATTACTTTTCGTTACGATAAGTTCACAAAGTCGTACCTTTGTTTGTTCTCCTCCACTTAATAAACAAAGCGGCTTTAATACATGCTCTTCTTTCAATCCACACTTCGCTAATGCTTGACGTACTTCTTTCTTTGTCATATCTGGTCGTTCTTCCCAAACTTTCTCTAATGGCGTTATTTCTGAAGCAAATTCTTCCTGTGCAAAATAAGCAGGATTTACCCGCTCTCCAATAGAAACTAAACCGCTTAATGGCTTTATTTGCCCTAATAGCGTTTTTAACATTGTCGTTTTTCCGATGCCATTATGACCAACAATCGCTATTTTCTCCCCTTTTTTCACTTGAAAATCCAATTCTGGAAATAACGGTTCACTATAACCTATTCTTAGTTTCTCGGCCTGTAATATACGACTCACTGGCTCAGCATAAACATTAAAATCAAAACGGGCACGAGGTACATTGTTAACCTTTTCAACCCTTTGCATTTTCTCCAATACTTTCTCACGACTTTTTGCTTGTTTCGCTTTTCGAATTTTATTTTTTTGAATAAATGTTTCTAACTGTGTAATTTCTTTTTGCTGTTTCGTATATGCTGCTTGTAATTGTTTCTTTTGCAGTTCATAATTACGCACAAAACTATTATAATCACCCACATAGCGTTTGATTGCCCGCTTCTCTAGATGATAAATAACATTTGTAATCTTGTTCAAAAATACTTCGTCATGTGAAATGATAATATAAGCTTTTTCATACATTTGTAAATAGGATTGCAACCATTCTATATGTGCTGTATCTAAATAATTCGTTGGCTCATCTAGCAATAAAACATCAGCTTTTTCTAAAAGGAGTTTCCCAAGTAACAGCTTTGTCCGCTGACCACCACTTAACTTTGAAACATCCTTCTTCATCCCTACTTCAAACAACCCTAAACCCGTTGCTACTTCTTCAATTTCTGTATGAATTTGATAAAAGTTGGAGCCTTCCAATATAGTTTGTAATTCTCCATACCTTACTAACAGTTTTTCTACGTCTTCTGCTTCAGCCATTTCTTCTGTAATTTTTAACATTTCGCATTCAATCGCATACAAATTAGAAAATGCACTTTGCAAGTATTCTTCAATTGTTATCCCTTCTTGTAAATCTGTATGTTGCTGTAAAAATCCTACCTTCACCTGCGGAAACCATTCAATTTTCCCTTCATCATGTATAAGTTCTCCTGTTAACAGACGTAACAGCGTTGATTTTCCAATTCCATTTTTCCCTACTAACCCAACATGTTCTCCCTTTAATAATCGAAAACATGCCTTATATAATATGGTTTTCTCACCATACGAATGACTTACATTTTCTACTGTTAATATACTCATTTTTTTCTCTCCTTTACTTATGATTCATAAGCTAAATAGAGAGAACAACAGTATAAAGCCTTATTTAATTGTGCATATAAAAATGGGTAAGGTGAATACACCTTACCCATTACATATTATCGTAAGAAAGGATTAAGGTTCTTTACCTGCTGTCTTCAATTTAGCTTAATCGTTAAAAATAGGCAGACTTCTCCCGTCTTAAGCTAAAACCATTTGAAGAACAGTTGATAAAGTCATTTTATCCTTTCACCCCTTTAACATTTATTATATTAAGAGTATAAACTACTCTGTTATATTCTATTCTCTATTTTTTCTTTTGTTCCTTCTTCAAAATCATCTGGCGTTAATGAATCCACTATTTTCTCTATAGATTTCATCTTTCTCCTCCTATAAAAAAAGCCTCTTAACAGCAATTGTACCAAGAACTGTTAAAAGACTTTTTTCTATTTTTTCATATAAGGAGCTAATACTCTTAAAATCTCTTCCTTATCCTTCTTTAACTCAAGTGATGTTAACATATCCATCGTTCGCGGCCTAGGTAATTTGACTTGTACTTCGCCAACTATTGATGCGGGTCTTTGAGATAAAATAAATACGCGATCAGAAAGCAAGATTGCTTCATCTAAGTCATGGGTAACCATAACAATTGTTTGTTTTTCCTGGTGCCAAGAATTCAAAAGCCAACTGTGTACTTCCATTTTTGTAAATGCATCCAATTTTCCAAAAGGCTCATCAAGGAGCATAATCGGTTTTTCACATAAATATGTGCGAAGAAAGCTAATTCTTTGGCGCATACCACCAGACAATGCATCTGGATAATGATTTGCATATTCATCTAACTCAAACTGTTTTAACGCTTCCATTCCTTCTGTTAATCTTTGTTTTTTAGGTTTCCCTTCAATCTCCAATGGAAGGACAATATTTTGCAAAGCAGATCGCCACGGCAGCAATAAATCTTGTTGTGGCATATAACTTACAACATCTTGTTTTCTTACATGTTCCTCGTTATAAAATACCTCTCCACTCGTTGGTTCTTCCACACTCGCAATCATATTTAACAATGTGCTTTTCCCACAACCACTTGGACCTACAAAAGAGACAAACTCTCCCTCCTGTATAGAGGCACTAATATCCGCTAATACATTCTTTCCATCGAAAGATTTCACAATATCTTTTATTTGTAATCCGCTCATTTTTCACTTGGAAGGAATTCATTTGTAAAGGCATCTTTTACATCGATTTTCTTTTTAATAACTTTGTTGTCATATAAGAAATTCATGTAATTCGTCCAAACTTCTTCCTTCTGTACTCCCCACGCTTTAGCATCATCTTGATACTTTGTACTTAACCATTTTTGACTTTCTTGTACTAACTCTTTATTTATATCTGGAACAGCTTTAATTAAAATATCCGCCGCTTCTTTCGGTTCTTTAATTGCAAAATTATAACCTTCTGTCGTTGCGGTCATAAACTTTTTCACAAAATCTTTGTCTTGCTTCGTATGTTTTTCACTCGTAATAATAACCGGACTATAGAAATCAAGCGCTGGATCTAAATCTTTTACCATAATCGTATTTAACTCTTTTCCTTGACGCTTCGCTTCAATTCCATCCCATCCGTAATAAATCCATTCGAAATCTGCATCTCGGCCAATTGATTTAAAGAAATCAGTTTGCCCTAAAATGATTTTTTCAACTTTATTAAAATCAGCTTGATGCTTATCCATAATTGTTTTTAACGTCGCTTCTTCCGCTGGTCCTCCCCAGCCTCCGTAACGTTTACCTTCAAAATCCTTCGGTGACGTCATATTATCTTTTTTTAGCGATGCAAAAGCAGACGTGTTATGCTGAATAATCGCTCCTACAGACACAACAGGAATCCCTTCCACACGAGCTAATGTGACATTTTCTTGTGCACTTATTGCGAAATCAGCTTTTCCTGAAGCTATCATTTGCTCCGCTGTTACATTATCACCTGGCTGGATAATTTCTACATCTAACCCTTGTTTTTTGTAATAATCCTTCGCTTTCGCTACATATAAACCGGTATGATTCGTATTTGGAAACCAATCTAATACTACTTTTACTTTTTGATCTTTACTTGCACTTTCTTCTTTCTTCGCCGGATTACATCCAGCCACCCCTACTGCTAATAAAGCAGCTAACATCACTTTTAAACCCTTTTTCATTTCCTACCGTCCTTTCTATATATCCATGGTGCTATTATTCTTGCCATAAACTCCACGATAAAATACAGACATAGTGTCACCATGACGATAATCGCTGCAACACCAAATACTCGGGCAGTTAAAAAGGATTTTGTTGCTCTCGTAAGCATAACCCCTAACCCTTCACTTGCACCGAGCCATTCTCCGATAATTGCCCCCATTACGCTATATGTAACTGCAATTTTTAAGCCTGAAAAAAAGTATGGGAGCACTGCTGGAAACTTTACTTTTTGGTAAACTTGCCATTTCGTTGCTTTCATCGTTTGCAACAATTTCAACATGTTTTTATCTACTGTTTGAAAACCTTCTAAAATGCTAAGCGCAATTGGGAAGAAACAAACGAGTATGACTACCATTACTTTCGGCAACATCCCATATCCAAACCAAATAATAAATAAGGGCGCAAGTACAACGATTGGAATTGTTTGCGAAATAACGAGTAACGGATTTATTAAAATACGAAGTAAAGGGATAACGTCCATAAGAATTGCAATGCTCGTCCCGAGTAAAATCGCAAAAAACAGTCCGATTATAACTTCCTGCAGCGTTTGCATCGTATTTGGTAATAGTAAATCTTTCATCCCAATTAATTCTTGAACAATGGCAGAAGGCTTTGGCAAAATCCACGGTTCAATTTTAAATAATGAAACAGATCCTTCCCATATTGCAATGAGAAGGATAAGCCAAATAGTTGTAATTAGTTTAGATTGCTTCTGGTTTTGCATATTCATCACGGTACTTCCAAACCTTTTCATCTATCGTTACACCAGTGCTTGGACGATAATGGATTTTAATCGAAGTAATCACTTCTTCTGCTCCAGCATCGACGCATGCTTGCTGTGCACGTTTCACGACATCAAGAAGTACATCTAATTCTCCTTCCAGCGTTGTTTCCATTGCTCCTACTTCATAACGAACTCCCGATTGTTGCACAACTTCAATTGCTTTATCAACAACAGAATATACATCTTTGTTCTTCGCTTGCGGTACTACTGAAAATGACATTGTAACTTGTTGTGACATAATAAATTCCTCCTTAAATATAACTTTTCCAAAAAAAGAAAAGGCTTTCCTACCATGTAGGAAAGCCTTGTATACAAGTTATTCTATAATAACTTATGCTACATCACTTTAAAGTAACTCCCTACGCTGGCATTATCCAGATCAGGTTGAGGGTCGATGTATACTTACATCCTCTCAGCCAATTGGCTCCCCGGTTCTTAATTCGTTTTCATTGTAGCATGATTTATTTTATTGAACAAACAAAAGCGTGCATAATCATTTCATTTAACTTTTAAATTCCCCAATTAATTCTTGTAACTCCTGTGAAAGCCAGCTTAAAGAAGTAGCTAATTCGGCAATATCTTGTACAGACATTTCCTGTTCTTTCATACTCTCTTCAATATTACTACTATTCGCATACGTATTTGCGATATGTGATAGTTCATTTACAACACGAACAATATTTTGGCTATTTTGCAGTATATCACTTGAATTGCTAGAAACAGTTCTAACTTGATTTGTAACAGATTGTGCTGATTTTGAAATTTTTTCAAAGAAGGAGCCACTACTTTGAACGAGCGTAATTCCAGACTCTACCTCTTTTGAACCTTTTTGCATTGAAACAACAGCTTCTTCCGTTTCAGCTTGTGTTTCCCCTATTAATTTTGCTATATCTTTTGCTGATGCTTCCGTTTGTTCTGCTAATTTACGCACTTCATCGGCAACAACAGCAAACCCTCGTCCAGCCGCTCCAGCACGTGAAGCTTCAATAGAAGCATTTAAAGCTAATAAATTTGTTTGATTTGAAATGCCAGTAATTACAGTTACAATATCACTAATTTCTTTTGATCTTGTTTCCAACGAATAAATAATTGAAGATAAATCTTGTACTGCATTTTGTATTATGCCCATTTGATTAATCGCCTGTTCAATAACACCATTTCCTTCTACTGAATGATGCTCCATACCTTCAGATGCTATCGCCATTTGTTTTGCAGCATTCGTTATCTCTTCCATCTTATCTTCCATTTCATATACAATACCTAAATACTGTTGTACTGAAGTTTCTTGAGACTGAGCGCCAGCTCTTAACCCAACCATAGAACTTACGATTTCTTGAACTGCCATACTATTCTCTTTCGTACTCGCTGACAATTCTTGTGAAGATGAGGAAACCTGTTCTGCTGTCTGCTTCACTTTATCTACAATTCCTTTAAACTTCTCGATGGTATTATTAAAATACGCATTAATAATACCAATATCATCTGGTCTTTCCTCTAATTTAACACTTAAATCACCTTCACCGACTTTGCGCAATCCTTCACGCAAATCTCGCAATGGAGCAAGTGCATTACGTACAATTAAGAATTGAATAACAGTTGCAATTAAAACAGAAATACAAATAAACATTAAACCTTGTATAATGAATTTTCCCTTTGTACTAGGAACAATAGAGGCATCTACATCCGCTGCAACAATCGCCACAATATTATCGTCTCCATCTTTAATTGGCTCTAATATCGTTACCCATGATCCTAATGCGTCTTCATATACTACTGTCATGTTTGCTTTTTTCGTGCTCATTACCTTATCATATGCTTTCATCCAAAGATCTGGTTGTTTATAATAGTCTCCCGGCTTTACTTCAACAACATTTGCTAAGCCTGTAGACAAGCCAACGATTTGTAACTCGCCTTTTTCATTTTCTTTTGCTCCCACAATATACGTTTGTCCAACACTGTTCAATTCTTCCGTTGATTCATCTAATTTCTCTGTTAACTTCTCTCTCTTTTCTCTTTCTGCCGCTGGGTCTTTTGCAACATCTCTCACTATCTCTTCGTCTAATTTATGTAATACCGTATCTCCTGTTTCAAAAGAATGCCTTTCAAATATAGACATCATACTATTTTGAAACATGTTAAAACTTAACGCTCCCATAGTACCAACAAGCGTCAAAATAACTAACACCGTTAACAATACATTTTTTTGAAGAAAAGATAACTTATGCCAATATTTTTTCATTAACATCACCTTTCTTAATTAACTTAATATCAAGTAAAACTATCAAAATATAAACACTTAATAACTGATAACATTTCTCAATTGTTTACAAATAAAAAAAAGACCAATGAAAAACGCATTGGTCAAGACCAACCCTATCCGTCCGGTAACTGGCTAGCATAGCCTTTCGACCTTAGCCCCTGTAGTTTTGCGTCCTCATGTTTCCATAAGTTTGCCTTTCTCGCTGAACGAGTTGAACGATATGGGAGTTCTATGAGAATTAAATTATTCTCTTTCAAAGATTACAACATACAGATTAAAATGTCTACTTATTTAGAGATATAAATGTAGGGTTCTAATGTATTATTTTTTCGAAATAATTTCAAAAAATGCATGAATGTTACTTTTTTTGTGTTATATAATAAAAAATGTAGAAAAATCGAGAGTTTTTCGGATATTCATTTAATTTTCTTTCAAATTAAACTATTCGAATATATCTTAACTTATGGACTTCGGAGGTAGTTTATCATGTTTTGGCTACAATTTCTTACCTTATTACTCTGTATTTTTATTGGTGCACGTCTAGGCGGAGTTGGTTTAGGAGTAATGGGTGGCGTTGGTATGGCAATACTTGTTTTTGTCTTCCACTTACAACCAACCGCTCCTCCTATCGATGTAATGCTTATGATTTTAGCAGTAATTACCGCTGCCGGTGCTTTGCAAGCTGCTGGAGGAATGGACTATCTTGTTCATCTAGCTGAAAAAGCATTACGAAAAAATCCAAAGCGTATTACTTTTTTTGCTCCAATTGTTACTTATTTATTCACACTATGTGCTGGCACTGGTCATGTTGCCTATTCTGTACTTCCTGTTATCGCAGAAGTCTCTCGTGAATCAGGAATTAGACCCGAGCGACCAATGTCAATTGCCGTAATCGCTTCTCAACAAGCCATTACAGCTAGTCCCATTTCAGCTGCCACAGTTGCTCTTTTAGCAATGTTAGCTGACTATAAAATCACTTTATTAGATATTTTAAAAGTAAGTATCCCTTCTACTTTCATCGCTTGTATGGTAGCTGCATTCGTTGCTAGTAAAATGGGGAAAGAACTAAATGAAGACCCTGAATACTTAAAACGATTAAAAGAAGGCATGATTTCTAAACTAGAGGAGAAAAAAGAATTTGTCGGTGTAAAAGGTGCTAAATTATCCGTTATCCTTTTCCTAGTAGGAACTTTCCTTGTTGTACTTCTTGGTTCCTTTGAAGCACTTCGTCCGGGATGGATGGTTGACGGGAAGTTAGTTCGCCTTTCTATGCCAAACACAATTGAAATGGTTATGTTAACTATCGCAGCTCTTATTATTATTTTCTGTAAACCAAATGTAGAAAGCATTGTGTCTGGTAACGTCTTTAAAGCGGGGGCAACAGCAGTTGTTGCTATTTTCGGTATCGCTTGGATGGGAGATACTTTCTTTAACGGAAACTTAAATATGATTCAAGGATCTATTCAGCATTTAGTAACAAGTGCACCATGGCTATTTGCTATCGCATTATTCATTTTATCTATTTTACTGTATAGCCAAGCAGCAACAGTTCGTGCTTTAATGCCACTTGGACTATCTCTTGGTATTCCACCAGCATTACTAATTGCAATGTTCCCTGCAGTAAATGGATACTTCTTCATTCCAAACTACGGAACAATCGTTGCTGCCATTAACTTTGACCGTACTGGTACAACAGGCATCGGGAAATATGTACTAAATCATAGTTTTATGATTCCTGGCCTAATCGCAACCTTTACTTCTATCGGAATTGGAATGCTCTTAATTTCCATTATGTTTTAAATAAAAAGCACAAACCTATATTTAAAAAGGTTTGTGCTTATTTAATCAAACGTTTGTTTAAATAAACGAAACAACTCGCTTTGCAACTCTACAAACTCTTCCTTACTTCCTTTACTAGCTCCTTCGTACTTTCATAAGGAGATTCCGCTAAGCTAATCGCAGAAATAATAGAGACACCATCCGCACCTGCTTCTATAACAGAAGCAGTATTTTCAATCGTAATCCCACCAATACCGACAATCGGTATCATAATTCCTTGTTCTCTAAAATGAGCTAATCCTTTCGTTCCTTGAACAGCTTTCGTGTCTTTTTTTGTACTCGTTGGGAAAATAGGTCCAACGCCTAAATAGTCAGCTCCATTTTCAATTGCCCAGCGTGCTTCTTCAATTGTATGTGTAGATACACCGATAATTTTATCACCCATTTTTTCACGAACAGAAGTAATTCCTTCATCATCCTGTCCAACGTGAACACCATCTGCATCTAGTTCAATGGCTAATTCAACATCGTCATTTACAATAAACGGTACACCATACTCCTTGCAAAGTGCTTGCACCTCTTTGGCAAACTGTAAACGTTTCTCGCCCGTTAAAGCTTCTTCTCCCTTTTCACGAAACTGGAAAAGTGTCACTCCGCCATCTAACGCTTCTTTCAATACAGCTAACGGATCTTTTATGCAGTTATTACTTCCCATAATAAAATACACTTGCAATAGCTTTGACATTTTATCTATTTCAATGCGTGCCATTTCTTTCACTCCCTCTTACTCTAGTTCCTCAATCTTTCCATATTTCTCAATATCATCAGAAGTTGTATTTGCTAACTGATTTAAAAATTCAATTTGGAAACTACCAGGTCCTTTTTCTACTGTTTTAGCAGCTGCTAGTTCCGCTGCTACTCCATAAAATGTTAATGCTGCCGCGGCTGCCTTTACATAATCTTTTTCTACCGCTGTAAAAGCTCCTATTACAGAAGTTAGTAAACACCCTGTTCCCGTAACTTTCGTTAAGATGGGATGGCCATTTCGAATAAGAACAGTTTTCTCTCCATCTGTAACAACATCTTCTTTTCCAGTAATAATCGCCACTGTATTCAATTCGTCTGCTGCCTGCTTTGCAATACTTACAACATTGCCATTTCCAGTACCAGCGTCGACCCCTTTAATTTCCCATCTCTCATTAATAACGTTAGCTATTTCAGCTGCATTTCCGCGGATAACAGCTAAATCGATTTCAGCTGGAATATGTCTCGCAACTTCTGTTCGATACGACGTTGCTCCTGCGCCAACTGGATCAAACAGTACTGGTACATTGTTCACATTTGCTGATTTACCCGCAAGTAACATCGCTTCTACTTCTTCAGGACGAAGTGTTCCCATATTTAAAACAAGAGCTCCAGCAATACTAGCCATTTCTGCTACTTCTTCTTTTGCATACGCCATTACAGGCGATGCCCCTAACGCTAACAAACCGTTCGCCGTAAAATTTGTGACAACAACATTTGTAATATTATGAACGAGCGGATTAGACTCTCTTACTAAATCCACTACTTTACTAATTTCTTGTACATTCATTTTTTTCATCTCCTAACTATAATGGTGGGAGATACACAAAAAGACACTTTGCGTACGCAAAGTGTCTGAATATGTGCTTTTACACTCTCCCTACGCTGGCATTATCCAACAGGTTCAAATGGTCAATGACGGATTAATAGTCATACTCTCAGTTTGCATCCACAAACTCCCATGTGTTTATTATTCATCTATTTCAAAGTCTACTCTTATTCTAATAAAATAACAAGTTCTTTACCTTTCCATATTTGTTAATTTAAATTGTATACAATAAAAAAGAATTGCCCATCAAAACTTTAGAAGGACAATTCTTTTTATTTAATCAAATTTTAATTTCTTTAATGCTTCTGCGAATGGGTTATTTAATGGTTCTTCTTCTTTATTCTGTTGTTTCATATATTTTTGAACGTCACGCTTATCAGCCTTGTTACCTGATTCTTTTTTACGTCGCTCTTGGAATGTTGATAATTTCTCACGATAGCCACATTTACATGCGAAAATTTGGCCTGCACCTTCACCACGTAATTCTAATTTCTTTTTACATTGCGGGCAGCGCGCGTTTGTAGTACGGGATACATTTTTACGGTGACCACATTCACGATCTTGGCATACGAGCATTTTGCCTTTTTTACCGTTTACTTCTAGCATCGGTTTACCGCAGTCTGGACAAGACTTCGTTGAAATGTTGTCATGTTTATATTTTTTATCACTCGATTTAATTTCAGAAACAATTTCTTTCGTATAGTTCTTCATTTCAGAAATGAATACTTCTTTTTTCAATTTACCTTTTGCGATAGCCTCAAGCTTTTGTTCCCATTCACCAGTTAATGTAGGAGATTTTAATTCTTCTGGTACTAAATCAAGTAACTGACGACCTTTTGAAGTAATATGAATATCTTTACCACGTTTTTCAATTAAGAATGAATTGAATAGCTTGTCGATAATATCTGCACGTGTCGCTACAGTACCTAATCCGCCAGTCGATTTTAATGTATCAGCAAGTTGTTTATTGTGCGTATCCATATATTTTGTAGGATTCTCCATCGCTGAAAGTAAAGTCGCTTCGTTAAATCGTGCAGGTGGCTTTGTTTGACCTGATGTTTGCATAAGTAGCTTTACACTTAATGTATCGCCCTTTTCAATGTGAGGTAGAAGCTGCTCTTTTACGTCATCCGTTACATCATCTTCTTCAAAGCGATTTTCATATACTTCTTTCCAACCGGCATGTAGAATTGTTTTTCCTCGTGCAATGAACGTTTCATTACTAACTTTTGTGCGTAACGTTAGTTGCTCATATTCGAATGCTGGGAATAACACTGCTAGGAAACGTTTTACAACTAAATCATAAATTTTACGTTCTTTATCTGTGAAGGCTGAGAAGTTAACATATCCTTCTGTCGGAATAATTGCGTGATGATCGCTTACTTTACTATCATCAACATATGATTTATTAGGCTTGATAGGCTTTTGTAGTACTTTATGTGCTAAAGAACGGTATTCTCCGACGCCACATGCTTTTAAACGTTCTGGAAGTGTTCCGACGATATCGGATGAAATGTAACGTGAATCTGTACGAGGATATGTTAGCACTTTATGTTGTTCATATAACTTCTGCATAATGTTTAACGTTTCTTTAGCAGAGTAACCAAACTTTTTATTTGCATCACGTTGTAATTCAGTTAAATCGTAAAGACCAGGAGAGAATGACTTCTTCGGCTTTTTATCGATTTCCGTAACAATAGCATGTTGTTTATCTAGATTCTTTACAATACCATCAATTTTTTCTTTATTAAAACTACGGCTATTACCGTTTGCATCTTGCCAAGTTAGTTTTAATTGATTCGTTGTTTGCGCTTCGATGCCGTAGTAAGTTTGAGCTTTGAAGTTCTTAATTTCATCTTCACGACTAGCGATCATAGCGACAGTAGGTGTTTGTACACGACCACAATTCAGCTGAGCATTAAAGCGAGTTGTTAAAGCACGAGTCGCGTTAAGACCGATATACCAGTCAGCTTCGGAACGTGCGACAGCTGAAGCGTATAAATTCTCATATGCTTTACCTGGTTTTAAATTGTTAAAACCGTCCTTAATTGCTTTGTCTGTTACAGAAGAAATCCATAAACGCTTAATTGGTTTATTTATTCTTGCTTTTTCAATTATCCAACGTGCTACTAATTCACCCTCTCTTCCTGCATCAGTAGCCACAATCACCTCATTAACATCATTTCGGCTAAGTTGATGTTTTACAGCATTAAACTGTTTTCCCGTTTGTTTTATAACAACTAATTTCATACGTTCTGGAAGCATTGGAAGATCTTCAAGATTCCATGTTTTATACTTATTATCATAAGTCTCAGGATCTGCAAGCGTCACTAAATGCCCAAGAGCCCAAGTCACAATGTATTTGTCACCTTCTAAAAATCCATTACCTTTTTTTGTACACTTTAATACTTTTGCTATATCACGTGCAACTGATGGTTTCTCAGCAATTACTACACTCTTTGCCATTTATTCAAACTCCTTTACTAACTATATACCGTTTAATATACCACAGTTTTCAGGAAGAAAAGTAAAGAAGCCCTTCTATTTGGCATAGCTTGTTTAAGAATCCCTACTTCTTGTTTCAATTTCTCATTCTCTCTATAAACCTCATTAAACTGTTTTGGAGTAACTACCACTTGCTGTTTTGAATAACACTTAATCCATTTATAAATAATATTTTATATTCAATGCTTCAATCCGCGACTGTCTTAAACCGCTTCTTAACCGGAGTCGATACATCAACCATCCAAGCATGATTAAAGAAAACATTAGATGAAATCATCATTCTTTTCTCACAGTCAATCCGTTATTTTCCTTATAGTTTTTCAATCCACTTAAATCCGATTGACGGTAAATATGATACGCTGGATAATGTGTATCCACATATAATTCTAATCCTATGGCCATGGCACGTATGCAAAAATGCCGATCTTCTCCCCAAAATGATACATTAGGAATTTCTTTGAAACACACTCCAGTTTGTATTGCTTTTTGGCTAATTAAAGTGCACGCTCCAAGTCCACCTACTTTATATATTCCTGGCTGTCTTAACATATTCAAAAATTCTTCGTTTTTTGCTATTTCTTCTTCTGGAGTTAATGTTGTTTTCCCCTCGTTTTTATAAAAAGTGTATACATCCGTCATCCACACTTGCGGCATTTCTATACCATTAGCTACCCATTTAGTCCAAAAAATATTTGAAATAATGTCCTTTTTTGATTCAATCAATTGTTGTAAAGTGTTTGGATGAAGAATCAAATCAGAATCGACTAAAAATAAATAATCATACTGATTTTCTTTTGCATAATCAATGATTTTATCCTTCATTTCAGCTACTTTCCAAACTTGATTTACGGGCCAATAATGAGTATTTTCATCCTTATAATAAGATTCTGGGGGGAGATTTTGGTCTCGTAAAATAGTAACGTCTGTATTATTGCTATAAAATTGATTCAATAGGTTTTTGGAAGCTTGGTCCTCGTTGTCATCAAAAAAGATATAATGCACAACAAAATTTTCCGTGTTTAATTCTGTTAATGAAAAGAGAAATTCATCCAAAATAAAAGGGGATTGATGAATGGGGCTTCCAATTATTATTCTTTTTTTCATTGTAATCCTCCTTGTTATCACAATAAATCATTGTTTTTTATAATGTATATGGTTCTGATGCAGAAAATAACCTATAAATTAGGTTACAGCTAACAATATCCTTCAAAGAAATGAGTACATTCAAAACAGAGAACAATCATTTATAATCGGATGGATTAGATCACGAATCGTATCACTACCTCACTTAAAATGGGCGTTTCACAATTCAATATTTTTAAAGAAAAAGTATTCTGTCGAAAAATGATACATTCCAGCAAATTCTAGATATGAACAAATATAATGTCATTGCTTTTTAGCAGTTTATATATATTTGTTAAAGACCTGGAAGGCATATTAATATGCCTTTTTGTAAAAAGACTTTAGTTAACATTCCGAACCGCATACATATTATAGGTGTAAGTAACCTTGGAATATCTATACTAATCGTAGAAAAACATAGATAAATATGCTACAGCCTATTAAGTCCTTTGAACAGTAACAGAAGAAATATGAACTAAAACGGAAAGAGGAGATTCAAGTGATTACAAAACCTAGACTTCTTCTAAGCATGGTGGTTAAAAATGAAGAAAATCGTTATCTGCAGAGAGCATTAGAACATCACTTGCCATTTGTAGACCATGTGGTGATTATTGACGATGCAAGCACAGATGGAACAGTAGAATTATGTAAAAAACTATTAAAAAATACTCCTTATACACTTATAGAAAATAAAAATTCTCTGTTTACAAATGAGGTACAGCTTCGTCAAAAACAATGGGAAGAAGCTGTAAAATTGAAACCTGAATGGATTTTAAATTTAGATGCAGACGAAATTTTTGAACCTAATTTCGAACAAGAAATAGGAAATATCTTAACTCATAGTCACTATGATGCAGTTTACTTTCGACTATATGATATGTGGTCAGAGACCCACTATAGAGATGACGATTACTGGAAAGCTCATCATTATTATCGTCCATTTTTAATAAGATATCGTGATGAATTAACGTATAGTTGGAACAATATCCCTTTACATTGCGGAAGATTTCCCAATACCATTTCGCATTTTCCTTATATATGTCATTCATCCAGAATAAAACATTATGGATGGGCTCAAGAAAATGACCGCAAAAAGAAATATAATCGCTATAAAAAGCTAGATCCTGATGCCATATATGGATGGAAGGAACAATATGACTCTATATTAGATCCTAATCCCAATCTAGTGAAATGGGAAGACTAATGGTTCTGGCGCCAAAAATATAACACATGTACAATGAACCTTTACATCTTGAACACAATGATACTATCACCCTACAGGAGATGTGCGATCAGTATGAAAAAGGAAATCTTGTTTAGACCGCAGCACTATCAACCTCCTATTACTTTGAGGTGTCACAGTAAATCTGAAGCACAATATAGAGAGAAATTATTTTATATAAGAGATGTTCACCGATAAAAAGAAGAAGAACCAATAAATAACTTAAAATTTGAGTAAACGAAAAGGATCCTACCACTCTCGGTAGGATCCTTTTATTTTTAATGAATAATTTTACTTCCTTTTGCGTTCTCAACAAACTTTTCACTTGATTTGTTAATTGGCTTTTTCAGTACTAATGCCGCCACAACTATGATAACTACAAAAGCAGTTAGCACGAGTAAATCTCTAGTTACTATATCCCAAAGCATTCCACCTACAGTTTCACGAATTGCGCTAATTGCGTACGTGAATGGCAAGAATGGATAAATCATTTGGAAGAACGGTGGTGTCATTTCAATTGGGAACGTACCACCCGATCCTGCTACTTGCAGTACAAGTAAAATAATTGCCATCGATTTCCCAACGTTTCCGAAAATAGAAACAAGTGAGTACACGATACAAACAAATACTCCCCCAATAAATAAACTAAATAACACAAACCAGAATTTATCGACTACGTACGTACCGAGTAGGAATATATCCCCCATCGATACGATAAATGCCTGTGAAAGACCTATCGTTAAGAATGTTAATAAACGTCCGAAGTATATTTCATGGCTCTTATAATTAGCACCCTCTTCATGTACTTCTACCGTTAATAATGAAACCATTAACAACGCGCCTACCCATAATGCAAGCACCGTATAGAATGGTGACATCGCTGAACCGTAGTTCGGCATTGCAAATAATTTATTCTCTTTTAAATTTACTGGATTCGCAAAGTAATCACTTTGCTTTTCAACATCATTTTTCAATAAGCGTATGATATCTTTTATATCCTCTTCTGATTCAAAATCACGAATTTTATCTGCTAACTCTTTAATCTTTTTCTCAGTAGCTGGCATTTCAGCTTTAATATCTGCTAATTTCTTTCTACCGTCTACTAAGCCTTTTGATGAATCTTCTAGTAACTTCTTCACATCTGGAAGCTTTTTGTCTGCATCATTTAAAATTTGAGTTGTATTTTTAGACATCTCTTTTGTACGAGCGATAGCTGTATTAAAGCCTGGTACAATTTCTGAATCATACGTCGATAATACATCTGTTAATTGAGCTGACCCGTCTTTCGCAGCATTATTAATACTTTCAATTACATCTTTTGTAGGCTTCTGTCCATTGTTAATAAGGGTAATTCCCTTATTCGTTGCGTCTACACCTTTTTGTAAACTACTTTTCGCTTTATTTAACTTTGCAATTCCATTATTAAGGTTTTTGTCACTATTCACATCTGCTAAAACCTTATTTGTACTTTCTAGAACTGGAATCATATCGTTAATTAAGCCGATGCCAGATTGGAATTGACCATTTAAGCTGTTTAAAGCTACTTTTGTTGAATCTAAACCGTTAATACCTTTATTTTGTAAATCTGCTTTTGCATCTTCAAGACTATTTTTAACTTTATCATAATCTGCTTTTGCATTATCATATGCTGCATTTGCATCAACTTTAGCTTGATCTACTGTACTAACTGCTTTTTGATAATCTGCTACAAATGTTTCATTGTAATCTTTTTCAGCTTGATCAATTAATGCATTTGCTGCATCTAATTTTTGATTAGCTACATCTGTTACATCTTTCTTTACTTCTTGTCCTGTACCGATAGCATTTACAACATCTTTAATTCCGTTATTCGCATTTTCCATACCATCTTTAAGCTTAGTTAAGTGATCCACTCGTCCTTGGAAAAAGTTTTTACCAAAATCAGTCGTCACGGATTTCTGAAGTTCAGTAAAGAAATTAATAAGATACGCAATGCCATCTGTGCGAGCTTGTAATTGATCTGATACAGCATTTAAATCTTTCTTTGCTTGTTCTGGATCAAATTTCCCATTTTGTAATCCATTTAAAACACTTTTTCCATAAGCTGTTCCTGCACGTGATGAACTTAAAACATTATTTACTGTTTGATTAATATTTTGAGCTATGCTCTTATAACCATCACTATTCAGCTTAGAAAGATCTGGTCTAGCTGGGAATTCAGGTAATCCATTCAAATCTGGAATACTTAAGTCTACACCTGGATTCATTAAAAAGTCAGTAAATGCAGCTGCACTATCCATAACGCCTTTTGCTACTACTAAATCATTTCTTATCGTTCCTGGAGCGTTTTTCAACGTTTGATCTTGGTTCGCAAAGAACTTATCTAAATTTGCCAACGCTTCTTGCCCATCATTTATTACACTCTCTACAACAGGTAAATCTTTTTGTGCTATTTTTACAATATCTTCGGCTTGAGTCGCATCATCTAACGCCTTATCCATCAGTGTATTCATTTCTGGGAACTGAGCTTCTAATTTAAATACAAGATCTTTTACTTTCTCGATACTCGGTAAGTTAGTTTCTAAATCGATTCCAAGTTCATTGAAGATTTTAAAAATCTCACCGTTTGCTGTTTTAACAAAGTTTTTACTAATCTCTTCTGTAAGACCCGATGCACCTTTAGCTGTAATCTTCGGTGCAATGGCATTCACCTTTTCATTTACGTAATAATCAATTTCCGGTTTCTCTGGATTTTCATTCAAGACTGTTGCAATCTTTTCCGAAAAATCTTTTGGGATAGTAATACTTGCAGAATAATCTCCATGCTCTACTCCATAAATTGCTTGCTTTTCATCAACAAACTTCCACCCAAAATTTTTGTCTTTCTTAAGTGAATCTACAATTTCTTCCCCAATGTTAATATCTTTTCCTCTTAAATTTGTCCCAGCATCTTGGTTAGAAACTGCAATCTGAATTCCTTTCGTATTTCCGTAAGGATCCCAAGAAGCTTTAATGTTAAACCATGCATATAACGATGGTAGAACCATCAAACCTAATACAATAACAATTGCAGCCCAATGTTTGGCCACATTCCGTAAATCTGTTTTGTAAATACGCCAAATTTGTTTCATATAAGTTATCACCTAATTATATATTTTTCCTTCTTTAGAAAATGATGCACACATTTTGCAATTATATCACTTTCTACATCGTGGATTAAACGAAAATGCACTATTTTCCATATTAAATATTTCACTTACTTTATTATATAACGAAGTAAGTAAAAACATGAATACAAAATGACCGAATCGGTTTTACATTCAGTAACAACAAATATATAGGAAATGTCATAAAAAATACAAGTATTTTCTCTTGGAAATACTTGTATTTCTAAAAAAATCCTCACAGATTTTTATTATCTGTGAGGATTTCTTCTATTATATATCTAATTGAACTTCTACACCGAAATGATCTGAAATTACGTTTCGGTTTGTAGCATTAAAAATAACTTTTGAAGAACGAACAGTTTTATTTTGGTTACACAGTATTAAATCGATTCGCAAATTATGTTTATTTTCATCCCAACCAGCAATTTCGCCTTGGACAGTTGTTCCTTCATCCTTCTCTATTGCTAGTTCATATGTGTCATACAAACCTTTTTGCATCATATACTCATAACCCTCGCCTTCCAAACGAGCATTGTTATTAAAATCACCCATTAAAAAGGAAAGTTCATTGCTATTTACCCGCTCCATCAAACGATCAACTTGACCTTTAAATGACTCTTCTTCATCATTCCACCAACCGAGATGGCAAGAGTAAAACGTTATATTCTTACCATTATAAGCAATTGTTGCACTTACAATTTTGCGTGTTTTCCAATACGTTGTATCTTTGTTTTCTGATACAAAGAACGTATCTTCTTTTATAATAGTATGCTTTGTTATAATCGCTAATCCTTCTTCGTACACATCATAACCAATATGAGAGAAATCCCAAGTAATATTGTAATCTTTTACATATAACGCTTTTAACTCTTCTAATAGTAAAAGTCCAAAATTATCTTCTTTCTTGTTACCGCATACATTTCCAGCCTGTATCGACTGACTTACTTCTTGCAATGCGATGACATCATACTCTTCTTCTTGAATGACTTTAGCAAGATATTTTATCTTTTCCATTTGATTCTCTTCTTGCCAAGAGTGACAATTTAAAGTTAGCAATTTCATATTATTACGCACCTAACATATCTTGAATGTCTGACTTTAATACGTCAGCTTTCGGGCCATATACTGCTTGTACCCCTTTATCTTTTACAATAAGTCCTAAAGCACCATTTTGTTTCCACTGTGCTTCTGGCGCAACAACATCTAAATCTTTTACTGTTACACGTAAACGTGTCATACAAGCATCTACGTCAGCAATATTATCTTTTCCACCTAATAAATCAATAACTTTTGTTGCTAATGAACCATCTTGTACATTTCCTGTTCCTTCTGATGACTCGTCTTCATTATCAATATAGTTACCTGCACGTCCTGGTGTTGGTAAATTGAATTTTTTAATTAAGAAATTGAATAATGTAAAGTTAAGACCGAAGAACACCAATGAAACAATAACAAAGTTGATTAAGTCTCTTGTTAAACCTGCGTTAACCATCATTGGTGTACGAGTAATTAACTCAATAAATCCGAATGCATGAACACGTAAATGAATTACATCTGCTAATGCGAATGCAAGACCTGTTGTAATTGCGTATACAACATATAATACTGGTGCAATAAACATAAACATGAATTCAATCGGTTCTGTAACACCTGTTAAGAATACTGCTAATGCAGCTGATAAGAACATTGGTTTATATTTTGCACGCTTATCTTTATCTACGTTACGGAACATCGCGAATGCGATACCCATTAAAGCTGCTGATGAACCAATAACTTGTCCGGCTTTGAAACGAGCTGGTACAACGTTATTTAATAAGTCGTTATATGCTTTCGTATCTCCACTTGCTAATAAGTTATTTAAGTCTGTAATCCATGCAAGCCATAATGGATCTTGTCCTGCTACAACTTGTCCAACTTTTGAGCCAGTTAACATTGTATATGTTCCACCTAGCTCTGTGTAGTTCATCGGAATCGTTAACATATGATGTAATCCAAATGGTAATAATAAACGCTCTAACGTTCCGTATACAAATGGTGCAACAACTGGCGCACTATCCTTTGAAGCTGCAATCCAGCGACCAAATTCATTTAATCCACTTTGGATGAATGGCCATAAAAGTGATAATACAATTGCAGTGACTGTAGACCAAACAATTACAACGAATGGTACGAATCGTTTTCCGTTAAAGAATGCTAATGCCTGTGGCAGTTTGTTATAGTTATAATATTTGTTATATAAAGTAGCTCCTAAGAAACCTGTGATAATCCCTACAAAAACTCCCATGTTTAATGCTGGTGCACCAAGTACAGAAGTGAAGTAATCTTTTACAAGTAAATCTCCTGCTAATACTGAAGACACTGTCGCTTTTGAATCCGCTAACATTTCAGTATTTACGCCAAATATAGCTCCTGTAATTCTGTTTGTTAAGACGAATGCTAATAGTGCTGCAAATGCACCACCTGCGCGATCTTTCGCCCAAGATCCCCCAATCGCTACTGCGAATAAGATGTGTAGATTCGTAATGATTGCCCAACCGATGTCTTCCATTACGCGAGCAATTGTATGAACTGCGTTAATATCCCCAGCAGACATCCCAATTAACTTACCGATAGAAATCATTAAACCAGCTGCTGGCATTACAGCTACAACAACTAATAATGCTTTCCCGAACTTTTGCCAAAAATCAAAAGACGTAATTTTCATCTGTTCTTCCTCCCCTTTATTTATAACAACATAACGATTTAAATTATAATTTCTGTTTCTTTTGTGAAAACGATTCCTTACAGAACTTTATTTTCATCTCTTTACGCAACCGTTTTCATAAATCTATTTTAATAAAAGCGTTTTCACTTTGCAATAGAAATTTATTTTTTTTCATAAAAAAAGATGCTCCAGGAGCACCCTTTTTTATTATGAAATGCGATAAACCCTTGTTTCATAAGGTTTTAACGTGATTGAAGTTACTTGTTCATGTTCCGCAACTTCATAGTTATTTAAGAGCAAACGTTTGCGTTCTAGTGCGAATGAACTCTCATTATACACAGCTTCCTCTTTTGAGATATTACTAATTACAACGATTTTTTCATCGTTTAATGTACGAGTATATGCATAAATTTGCGTATCATCTTCTAAAAGTAAATCGTACGTACCGTAGTTCAATACATCGTGCTCTTTTTTCAAGGCAATCATTTTTTTATAGAAATTGAAAATAGAGTTTTCTTCATTCTTTTGCTTCTCAACATTAATTTCTTTGTAGTTCGGATTCATACCAAACCAAGGTGCACCTATTGTAAAGCCTGCATTCATCTCATCGTTCCACTGCATAGGTGTACGTGAATTATCACGGCAAGAAGCCCATATAATTTCCATCATATCTTGATGTGATACTCCTTCTGCAATTTTCTCACGATATAAGTTTTTAATTGCCACATCATCATAATCTTCAATATTTGGGAATTGAACATTTGTCATACCAATTTCTTGTCCTTGATAAATAAACGGTGTACCATGCATAAAGAAATACATCGCTCCTAGAGCTGTTGCACTTTCACGCCAAAATTGTTTATCATCTCCCCACGTTGAAACGATACGTGGCTTATCGTGATTCTCGATGTATAAAGCATTCCACCCTTTATTTTCTAACCCTTTTTGCCATTTCGTTAATACCTTTTTCAATCCTACAACATCAAGATCTTTCTTCTTTTCTGCATCCCATAAGCTTAAATGTTCAAACTGGAATACCATATTGAATTTACCTTGCTCTTCTCCAACCCAAAGCTCAGCATCTTCAATCTTAACGCCATTTGCTTCACCAACAGTCATAATGTCGTACTTAGAAAATGTATTTTCTTTTAACTCTTCTAATAAAGGTTGAATACCATCCACATTCATATGCTTATCAAAAGATGGTACATATTTTAATTCTTTTGGATTTGGCATATCCTTGAAGCCATCTTCTTTTTTAATATGGCTGATCGCATCAACACGGAAACCATCAATTCCTTTATCCAGCCACCAATTAACCGTATCATATAATACTTCGCGAACTTCTTTATTCTCCCAGTTCAAATCTGGTTGTTTACGCGAGAATAAATGTAAATAATATTGTCCTGTTACTTCATCATATTCCCATGCCGAACCATTAAAAATACTTTCCCAGTTGTTTGGTTCTACGCCATCTTTACCATCCTGCCAAATATACCAATCACGCTTCGGATTGTCTTTAGATGAACGAGATTCAATAAACCATGGATGTTCATCACTCGTATGATTAATAACTAAATCAATAATAAGCTTCATATCACGCTTATGAACTTCATCTAGTAAAGCATCAAAATCTGCCATTGTACCAAACTCATCCATAATATCTTGATAATCACTAATATCATAACCATTATCATCATTAGGTGACTTATACATTGGGCAAATCCAAATTACATCTATACCTAGATCTTTTAAATAATCCAGTTTTGCGATAATACCTTGTAAATCTCCAATACCATCACCATTTGAATCCATAAAGCTACGTGGATAAATTTGATAAGCAACCGCTTCTTTCCACCATGTCTTATTCATAATAATTCTCTCCTTTTGCATCCCATCGGAAAATTTATGCAAACGTTTTCGTAACACTATCATAACAAAATATGAATAGTTTGCAACTGTTTTCATTGAACTCTATGTAGATTCCTTATTCTTATGCTTTATTTATTTCTCACTAAAGCAAATCTCATTCTGTACCTCCTCTTGTCCACGCACGTTACATACACTTTTCATACATTAATACAAAGCTCTGATTTTTTAGAAAGGAGTGTTAAATTGAAACAAGTAAAATTAACAGGTCGTATCGTTGTGCCCTCAGATCCTAACTATGACGTAGCCCGAATGAATTTAAATTTAAGTATTCCAAAACTCCCTTGTATTATTGTTTTTTGCCAAAATAAAAATGATGTGTGTAACGCCTTAAAATGGGCACGCGAACATCATGTACCATTTCGCTTAAGAAGCGGACGTCATAGCTATGAAAATTTTTCTCTTTTAAATAGAGGACTTATTATTGACGTGAGTGAAATGCATCGTATTACTGTTAATACGGATAAATTAACAGCAACAATTGAAGCTGGTGCAAACCTTGGCACTGTTTATAAAGAGCTCTGGAAGTATGGTGTGACAATACCAGCTGGTACAAGTGCAAGCGTTGGAATTGTTGGATTAACACTTGGCGGTGGCATCGGTATGCTTTCACGCTTATTTGGATTAACATGTGATCAATTAGTAGAAGTTGAAATGGTACAAGCGTGTGGTAAATTTGGAGCAAAAATCATTCGTGCAAACGAACATGAAAACCATAACTTATTTTGGGCGTGCCGCGGTGGTGGTGGTGGAAACTTCGGAATTATTACTTCTTTAACTTTTCGAGTACACCCTATAAAAAATGTATCAATCTTCTCACTTACGTGGGAATGGAAAGATTTTATCGCTGCATTTCAAGCTTGGCAAAACTGGGCGCCTTATATAGACGAACGTCTCACTTCATCAATTGAATTATTCACAAAGCAACAAAACAAAATTGAAGCACAAGGTGAGTTTGTTGGCTCTCCCTCTGAACTCCATTCCTTATTATCTCCTCTTCTTGAAACTGGTACCCCCTCTCCCTTTATAGATGAAGTTCCTTATATAAAGGCTGTTGAATTTTTCAACAGTGGTAACATCCCTGAAAACTTCAAGCGCTCCGGTTCCTACGTATATAAACCTATTCCTCTTAAAGGAATTCAAATCATGCAACATTTTCTTTCTCATGCACCAAATAAAGATGCGAGTATTTGGCACCAATCACTCGTAGGTGCTGTTGAAAATATTCCGCCTACTGAAACAGCTTATTTCCATCGCAAAGCAATTATTGCTCAAGAATACATTACCTCTTGGAAATGTGATGATGAAGAAAATCGAAATATACGCTGGGTTAAAGATTTACGAGAGAGCTTAGATCCTTATACACTAGGTGACTATGTCAATTGGCCCGATATCGATATTAAAAATTGGCAAACTAGTTATTATGGTCCTAACTTTCAAAGGTTGCGTAAAGTGAAAACCATATATGACCCTTGCAATGTTTTTCGTTTTCAACAAAGTATCCCACCCTTTCATACGTAAAAAAGAGATAACATAAAAAATCATCCAATACGCCGTTGCCTCGCAGCATGTTGGATGATTCAAGTTGATTTTCTATACCGTGTCAAATTATTGCTCCTACTCATGAACTTTCAATTATAGATTAATTGTACTGCTCATTATTTTCATGCAATGAATATAATTTAATATTTGGTACTTTATCTTTTTCAATACCACTACTATAAACAGCAGGAATTTGAAATTCGAATTGCTTTGTCTCATGTTTTTGTAAATAGACTGGTTTCGGTACCGGATAACTTTTTGAATTCTCGTTTCCATTATCATATAAAACAACTTTTAATGCTTGTGAATGATTATGATAATTTTTTAAAACAACAGTGCACTTTTGTTCGATATCCTCTCCATTTTTCTCCATTCTACACTGGCTATCTTCTTTTTTATATTCTATTGCTTCTACCCCTGTTTTTCCTGCGTAGTACCATGTTTTATTCAATGTCTGGAGGATGTTATTTAAAATAAACGGCATCATTAAAATCAAAATACTAATGCCTACTACTTTTATCTTATTCATTTTTCTAAATGTACTAGATTCTTTTTTCCCTAGCCATTTTACAAATAATATAAATGCGATTACATGTAGTACGAAAGAAAGAATTAATATATTTGAAACTTTATAATCCATATAAATATATGTATGTACCGGAACCTTATAGACATTAAATAATTTTTCTCCAATTAATTCATTATCATTTGGAAGCTTTAATAATAACAAAACCCCTATGCTGTAACAAATAGCTACTAATCGATCGTACTCGATTCGGACCATTCTTTCTCCCCTTTCCTTTTCTTTTTTATTATCGATTTTAGCTATTATTACCATATAATACAACCTGTTTATAGAGGATGACGTAAAAAAATCCCTTATAAATATATAAAGGACCTTATTAATATACACTGTATATTAGAAAATCAATATTTAGTTTTCACATAGAAATTTCCTCAAAATATGTTGGATTATGTATTGTAATTTTTTTATCCAAAATAGTAACTATACTGTCATTTTTTAATTGTTTTAATACGCCACTCACTGTCTCTCGAGACGTACCAGATATTTTCGATATTTCAATGGTTGTAAGTGGACATGAAATGACAACCGTTTCACCACTCTTTTCTCCTAAATCCTGCATTAAATAATTTAATGTTTGAATAACCCGATCTTGTGCATTAGGAATTGTAATATTTTGCACTCGATTTTCGTTCAGTTTTAATATCGATGATAATTGCTGAACAACGTGCATTAATTGCGTTCTACTAGATTTCACCATATCTTCGAAAATTACTGTCGGAATATAATATACCTCTACATCTGTCATCGCTTCTGCTGTATAATTATATCCTCTGTCTGCAAACATACCACTATACGGAAAAATAGAATACCGCTTTACATAGTCATCATATAATAAATTCCCACTTTGATTCACCCGCTCTAACTTTACAAAACCATCTAACATGAAGTAAATTCTTTCTCTTGAATCTCCTTCTAAAAATAAAAATTGACCCTTTTTATAAGTTCGCCAATAGACAAACTCCGTCAAACCTTTCAATTTTTTTTCTGTTAAATGAGCAAATAATTCAAACTGCTTTAAATCTTTAACTACGTTCCGTCTATTCATAGGACTCCCTCTCTCTTGCTGTATGTTGGAGCGAAAAACCGAGAAAGCGTATTCAAATTAAATTTTATCATAGTTAACTTGCATATTCGGATTTCATCATGAAAACTTTATGAACAATACTTACAAAAATATTAATAAATAAAAAGAATGAAGTTAGTACTCCATTCTTTTTTTACTAGATAAATAGCGTACATAATTATTTAAACATACATGCATACATTCTGTTTAGAAATAATAGTACCAGCCCTTTCTTCTAGTGCTTCATATACTTTTTCTAAAGACGTAATAATTGTTTTTCTTTTTGGATCTGTATTAACAAAATTAATAGCAGCTTCAATTTTTGGAAGCATACTTCCCGCAGCAAATTGTTTTTCTTCAATGTATTCTTCTAATTGATTCACTGTGACATGCTCTAATTTCTTTTGATTCAGTTGATTATAATTTACATACACATGATCAACTGCAGTTAAAATTACGAGCGTATCAGCATCTACTAATTCAGCTAATTTCTGCGCAGCGAAATCTTTATCGATAACGGCTTCAGTTCCTTTTAAGCCTTCTTCGGAATCAATTACTGGAATTCCACCACCGCCAACAGCTATCACTATATTTCCCTCTTCGACCAAAGAATTAATCACTTTATGTTCATGAATACATACAGGCTTCGGTGATGGAACAACACGTCTCCATCCTCTACCAGCATCCTCTTTAAACACTGCTTTTGTTTCTTTCATTAATTTTCTTGCTTCTTCTTCTGTATAAAAAGGACCAATTGGTTTAGTCGGATTTTTAAATGCTTCATCTTTTTCATCTACAACAACACGTGTTATAACCGTTGCTACGTCTTTTTTTATATTCCGTTTTTTCAATGCCTTTTCAATCGCATTTTCCATCCAATACCCAATCATCCCTTGGCTCATTGCACCACAAGTATCTAATGGCATTGCAGGTGTCTTTTCCGTTTCTGCAGCTTTTTGCTGCAATAAAATATTCCCCACTTGTGGGCCGTTTCCATGCGCAATTACTATATCCACATCATTTTCCATTATTTTCACGAGTTGTTCTGCTGTTTTTTCCAGCGCTTCTTGCTGTGCTCCCGCAGTAGCTTTTCCAGACTGTATCGCATTTCCCCCTAGTGCAACTACAATTTTTCTTCGTGTCATATTTCAGCCCTCCAGTTTATTTCGTCTTCACAGCACTTATAAAGCAATACTGCCTGTAATTAAACCATAAATCGCAAAAAATGCTAAAGCACCAATTGCTACCGATGATGCTAATTCCACTCGAGTAAATATTTTCTTCGAACTCTTTTGCTTTTGAACATTGTAAAAAATATAAATACCTGGCGCATATAAAATCATTGTTAATAATAAATAATCTAAACCGGCTGCATAAACTAACCACACACCATAAATACTTGCTATCAAGCCAATTATTATATTTTTATTTCGATCTGCTTCTTCAGATTTTAAACTATGCTTCAATTGATAAAATGCTGAAAAAGCATATGGGATTAAAATAGCTGAAGATGCTAAAGAGAATGCAAAGTTATACGCCTGAGCAGAAACGACGAATGTTAATAAGAACGTTTGAATTAAGCCATTTGTTATCCATAATGAATTTACTGGAGCCTTATTTTTATTTTCTTTTGCGAACCATTTTGGAAATACTCCATCTTTAGCTGCTAAATATGGAATTTCAGAAGCAAGCAACGTCCAACCTAACCAAGCACCTAATACTGAGATAACTAAACCTAGATTAATAAATATAGCACCCCATTTTCCAACAACACTTTCAAATAAATAAGCCATAGACGGATTTTTCAAATTAGCAATATCTGCTTGCTGCATAAGCCCAAGAGACAGTAATGTAATTAATATGTAAATAATGAGTGTACCAATTAAGCCAATAACTGTTGCTTTCCCTACATCACTTCTATTTTTTGCTCGACTAGATAGAACAACAGCTCCTTCTACTCCAATGAACACCCATAAAGTTACAAGCATTGTACTTTTAACTTGGCTGCCAACCGCTCCCCATGAAAAGGAACCAGTTTGCCCCCAAAATCCATCTAAGAACGTATCCATATGAAACGCTAAGATTCCTACAACAATAAATACAAATACAGGTACTAATTTTGCAATTGTAGTTACTAAATTCACAAGTGCCGCTGATTGAACTCCACGTAAAATTAACATGTGGACACACCATAATAATATGCTTGCACCAATAATGGATGCTACATTTTGACCGCCTTCAAAAATCGGGAAGAAATACCCTAATGAAGAAAACAATAATGTACCGTAAGCTACATTACCAAGCCAAGCAGATAGCCAATATCCCCACGCACTATTAAAACCCATGAAATTACCAAATCCTGCTTTTGCGTAACTAAAAATACCACCATCTAAATCTGGCCGCTTTACAGTTAAATTTTGAAATGATAATCCCAGCGCGATCATCCCAATTCCTGTTATAACCCAACCTATAATAATGGCTCCGGCACCAGCACCTTTTGCCATATCACTTGCTAAATTAAATGCTCCACCACCGATCATCGAACCGACTACAAGAGCCGTTAAAGTAAACAATCCTAATTTCTTATCTTCACCCATTCCACTCACCTCTCTTTAATTGCAATAACAATTCGAAAACAATAGTGAATGATAGTGTCTAACGGAGGAGAAAGAAGAAAGGAGAACTCCCTTTCTTCTTTACTCCATGTTTCCTAAAGTCGCTGCCATAACCGCTTTAATTGTATGCATTCTATTTTCAGCCTGATCAAATACTTTTGAATGTTTACTGCGGAATACTTCGTCAGTTACCTCCATTTCTTTCAACCCATATTTCTCATAAACTTCCTCACCATACATCGTTTCAACATCATGAAATGCAGGTAAACAATGTAAGAAAATCACGTTTTCATTACCTGTTTCTTTAATCATTTTCATATTTACTTGATAAGGTTTCAATAACTCGACACGTTCAGCAAATTTTTCTTCTTCTCCCATAGACACCCATACATCTGTATAGATTACATCTGCATTCGCAACAGCTTCTTCCACATTACTTGTTACCATTACCTGTTCATTATATTTTTTTGCTAAGTCAATTACCTCTTGCTCTGGCCATAAAGATTCTGGTGTACAAATACGTACATCCATTCCCATGATTGCTCCGCCAACTAGTAAGCTATTAGCAACATTATTTCGTCCATCTCCAACGTAAACGAGTTTCACATTTTCTAATTTACCTACATGTTCCCTAATAGTTAATAAATCTGCCAGTGTCTGTGTTGGATGCCACATATCTGTTAATCCATTCCACACAGGCACACCAGAATTTTGTGCCAAACATTCTACAGTTGCATGATTAAATCCACGAAATTCAATTCCGTCAAACATGCGCCCTAACACTTTTGCTGTATCCTCTACGGATTCTTTTTTCCCAAGCTGAATATCACCTTTTCCTAAATATTCAGGGTTCGCACCTAAATCTGTACACGCTACTGTAAATGCACATCGCGTACGAGTAGAGGTTTTTTCAAATAAGAGTGCTACATTTTTATCTTCTAAGTAATGATGTGGGACACCATTTTTCTTTTTCTCTTTTAATTCTGCTGCTAAATCTAGAAAATATAATAATTCTTCTTGTGTAAAATCTTTTTCTGCTAGAAAGCTTCTTCCTTTTAAATTTGGTTTAGTCATTAACATACTTCATCCCTACTCTCTCCGTTATTTATACTAAATATCTTTACGAACAATCGGCATACTCATGCAACGTGGACCCCCACGACCACGAGATAATTCCGAACTTAGCACCTCAATGACTTCTATACCATGTTCCCGTAATAACGTATTGGATACATAGTTGCGATCATATGTAACAACTACACCTGGCGCAATTGCTAATGTATTAGAACCGTCATTCCATTGTTCACGAGCGGAAGCAATTACATCTCCTCCTCCACAAGGAATAAGAACTAATTCACTTAAACCTAATACCTCTTTTAATGCTTCCATTAAAGAAGTACGATGTGTAATTTTAAGAGTTTCCTCATCTGTACCTTTTTCTAAAATATAAATATTCATATTTCCTTTTGGCCCTTGAATGGCTGGATGAATTGTAAACTTGTCATAATCGACCATTGTAAATACTGTATCTAGATGCATAAATGCTCGGCATTTTGGAATTTCTATTGCTAACACTTTCTTAATTTTATTTTGTCGGCTAAAGAGATTTTTAGCTAAACGTTCAATTGCTTTAGCTGAAGTACGAGCAGACACTCCAATCGCAATTGTTTCTTCATTTAAAATTAGCTCGTCGCCACCTTCAATTGGAAACTTATAATCACGATCTAGCCAAATTGGCACATTGTGACTTGAAAATCTTGGATGATATTTAATGATATACTCCATGAATAATGATTCACGTCTACGCGCCGGTTCTCTCATCTTATTTATCGTTAAGCCGTCACCCACGCTAGCTGCTGGATCACGAGTAAAATATAAATTAGGCATTGGATCTAAGTAAAACGGATAATGATCTTCCATTAACTCGTATAAATGTGTTTTCTTACTTGTTTCAATTTCGTTTTTCCGTACACCACCCATAATTTTTTGAATTAATTCTTCATTTGAAAAGGAAAGTAAATATTCTTTTAAAGTTTGATGTGCAACATTTACGTCAGCCTGTCCTTCTTTTAAAATACGATCAACAAATTCTTCTCGAAGTTTTTTATCTACTAACGCCTCAGCAGCTAGTTTTTCTAAATAAAGAACTTCAACACCCCGATTGCGTAGCGTTTGTGCAAAATAATCATGCTCTTTTTGAATAATTGGTAAATATGGAATATCGTCAAATAATAACTGCTGCAAATAATCTGGTGTTAAGTTTTCCACTTCTTTACCAGGTCGTTTTAATAACACCGTTTGTAATTCCCCAATTTCTGAAGTAACATGTATCGGATGCTTCATTTGTTGTACCTCCTTTTAAATATGTTTGATGTCTTACAAGTACATAATAAATGCTAAGCGCTTTCACATTTGTGAAAGTATTCACATTATCATTGTGAAATATTAAACACGTTATTTTTTAAAGTCATATGAATTTGTATTTTTATAACAATCCACCCTACTTTTTTAATGAAAAGCACATATATTATGCATATAGGTTGAATATTTAACTTCCGTATTCAAATAAAAATCCTGTTTTTAATTTTTATTAAAAACAGGATTTTACATCTAAATAATTAAATTTAACCTTTCCTCCAAAATCTCTCTATCTGATTTCGATTGTGAAATTATAAGACATGTATCATTTCCACATATACATCCTATTTTTTCTTTCCAATCTAACTCATCAAATAAAACACCAATAACATGTGCATTACCAGGTAATGTTTTAATAACCATTAATTGATCTACACAATCAATTTTCACAACAACCTCTCGTAATTTTTTCTTTAACTTTATATCAGTTTGTAACTGCTCATCTGAGAAAACCTTATATATCATTAATCCTTCTTTAGAAGGCACCTTCGTTAAGTTTAACTCACGAATATCTCGAGAAACCGTAGCTTGTGTTACTAATACATCTTTTCTTGCTAACAATTCTACTAATCTTTCTTGCTTCTCTATTTCATACTCCTTTACAAATTGTTTAATTAATCGTTGTCTTTTTTCTTTTTTCATAAAAGACACCCCTTTTAATATTATAGCTCGCTATAATTTTCATCCGAAAGGGACAGAAAGGAATGTTGCGGAAACGTTCATAGTTTATACTTTTTAACTGTAGATATTAAATAGCTAAATAAAAAGAGAGAAGAACAGCATCCTGTTCTTCTCTCTTACATTGAAAATCGTTCAATTGTCTGTTTTAAATCGACTGATTGCTTCTCTAAATCCTTTAATAATTGATCGATTGCCATCATATTTTCGGATTGTTGTACCGTCAGACGTGCCACTTCTTGTGAACTAGCTGATGTTTCCTCAGCAATTAATGCGACTTCTTTTGTTTGTTCACCCGTTTGATGAATACACTCTACTTGTTCGTTCATATAACTACTAATTTGCTTCGTAGCATTTGCTACTTCCATTTTTCATTCCTCCTCATAAGTAATATACTATCCATTATTATCCATATTTTCTTTATAGAAAGATATACAGATTTTCTTTTTTTGTTTACGTAATTATTACATTGTTTTTTCTATATATAAGTAAAAATGATGTATAGTTTTATTCGGATGCAAGTGACTTCATAACTATATTCAACTACACAATTTAAGGTCAGGTGATTCTATGTTGAAATTATCAAATCGTTTAAATGTTATAAACAGATTAACTCTGTTAGTAACAGTACCAATTCTCTCTATTTTAACGAATTTACCGAAAGAATTCTCCTTCCTCCAGCCTATTAAATGGCTAGAATCAATCGAAGGCAATATGTATAAAGAGTTTAGTTACGTAAAAGAACTCATTATTACTGAAGATGAGAATCGCCGTACTACAATTTTAAATAAATTAAATGATACAAATAAAGAAACTGAAAAGTTACAAGCTCAATACGGAAATACATATATAAACAAGCGAAGAAAAAACTACTCAATCAATATAAAGAAAAACTTACAAACTATAACCTATATTTCTGAACAAAACAAATTTATTATCTTTAAACGCGCAAGTGAGAAACCACCTAAATTAGGTGGTTTCTCTATTTAAATTATACATTAAGATTTCCTTATGTAATAACTGAATCCCGAAAAAAATAAAGGATTCTGACAATTTATGACTAATAACAGAAATAAGGGGCAACATTTGTAAAATATATTTTTGACTGGGGGTTTTGTATGATTCAAGTTCGAAATCTAATAAAATCATTTGGCTCACTTAACGTTTTAAAAGGCATTGATTTAGAAGTACAAGAAAAAGAAGTTGTTGTTTTAATTGGTGCCAGTGGTTCCGGAAAAAGTACATTACTTCGCTGTCTTAACTTTTTAGAAATGTACGATGAAGGTGAAATTCACTTACAAGGTGAACGAATTGATCCAAAGCGTTCAAATTTAAACAAAGTACGTGAAAATGTCGGTATGGTTTTTCAGCACTTTAACCTCTTTCCTCATATGACCTCACTAGAAAACATCATAGAAGCACCTATTCACGTGAAAAAATTGGAAGCAGAAAATGCAAAGGATATTGGAAATCAGCTTTTGCAAAAGGTCGGCCTACAAGATAAGGCGGATGTAACTCCTCACCTCCTTTCAGGTGGCCAAAAACAGCGTATTGCGATTGCAAGGGCTCTTGCTATGAATCCTAAAATTATGCTATTTGATGAACCTACCTCAGCTTTAGACCCTGAACTTGTTGGAGAAGTATTGCAAGTTATGAAAGAACTTGCCGAAGAAGGAATGACGATGATTATTGTTACGCATGAAATGAATTTTGCAAGAGATGTAGCTGATCGCGTCATCTTTATGGATGATGGAAAAATTGTAGAGGATGCTCCGCCTGAGCAATTCTTCTCAGCTCCGTCGCATGAACGAGCAAAACAATTTTTACGTAACGTTCTATAATGTAACTTCTAATTCAAACGTAAAAAAATACATTCATACGGCGTACAAATAGTTGTCCAAATTAAATATCTCAATAACATGCTTAAAACCATCCGTATGATTACTATTTAGGAGGGGTTTTATGAAAAGAAAATTATTAACCATTGTTGCGAGCATTACATTATGTACATCCTTCATACTAGGCGCCTGTAGTAAGGACAGCGCTACCACTTCATCAAGTGGTGAAAAAGAATTCCGTTATGCAATGAGTGGCTTATACAAACCTTTTAATTATAAAGAAAATGATGGGAAACTTGTCGGATTTGATGTGGAAATAGGTGCGGCGCTTGCTAAAAAAATGAATATGAAACCGACCCCTATTACAAATCCGTGGGAAACATTAATTCAAGGCCTCCAAGCGAAAAAATATGATGTAATACTAGGCAGTATGGCAATTACAGAAGACCGCTTAAAAGCTGTTAATTTCTCAAACCCTTATTATCGCTCTGGTGCCCAAATTTTTGTATCTAAAAAGAATACATCCATCTCTTCGCCGGAAGACTTAAAAGGTAAAAAAATTGGTGTTGTAAAAGCTAGTACCTTTAAAGATCTTGTCGCAAAATATACAGATCAAATTACAGAATACGACAGTGATATTACTGCTCTTATGGACTTAGAACCTGGGCGTGTTGATGCAGTAATTACCGATCAAATGGTTGGCCTACGTATGATAAAAGAAGGGAAATCAAATATAAAAGAAGCTGGAAAACCATTAAATCTTGATGAAATGGGAATTGCTATTCGCAAAGATGATAAGGAAATGGTTGAAAAAGTAAATAAAGCTTTAGATGAAATCATTAAAGATGGTACGTATGAAAAAATCAGTAAAAAATGGTTCGGTCGTAACATTCTTGGAGAAGAGGCAAAAACGAAGTAGGCTAGCTCTTCAAAAGTTTCACAAATCATGCCCCACTTTGTATGTGGGGCATTTCATTCCCAACTAAAATCCATACAATACGAGGTGATACACATGTATGAAATTTTTATCTCTACCTATCCCACACTCTTAAAGGCTACTATTGTAACATTACAATTAACATTAACCTCCCTAGTACTCGGTTCATTAATTGGATTACTATTCGCTTTCTTTCGAATCTCTAACAATAAAGTGCTAAATAGCATTGCTCATGTATATATCGCTATTATTCGTGGTACACCTTTAATTGTTCAAATCGCAATTCTCTATTTCGGTATTACATCTGTTATTGTTTTCACCCCTTTTTGGGCAGGAGCAATTGCTTTAGCAATCCATAACGGTGCATATATTACTGAAATTTTCCGCGGATCCATTCAATCCGTTGACCGAGGACAATTGGAAGCTGCTCGCTCTTTAGGTATGCCGTATCCATTAGCTATGCGCCGGATTATATTACCACAAGCGTTTCGCCTATCCCTCCCTCCTCTAGGGAATCAATTCATCATTGGATTGAAAGATTCTTCCCTTGTTGCTTACGTCGGACTATCCGAATTATGGGGATCTGGTTTATCAATTGCCGCTGGTAACTTCCAACAATTAGATACATATGTAATCGTTGGTCTATACTATCTCGTACTTGTTCTTCTATTTACTTACTTTGTTAACCTTTTAGAGAAACGACTACAAAGAAAAGAAACAAATTCAGTTCAAGTTAGGACAAAGAATAAAAAAGAAGTTTCTTTATAAGAAAAAGCAAGCCTGAGATGGCTTGCTTTTTCACTGCACAAATATATCAACTTTTATTGATTTACTTTTTTAATACTCTCTTTTTCTTCTATATGTTCCTCACGATATGAAATATTATGAGGGTCTAGTCCATTTCCTAAAGAACCATAGAAATGCTCTCTATGCGGATCCACCAATTCACTTCCTTGATAATACACACGTGGTGTATTCCATAATGCCCCCAAAGCTTTTGTCATTGGCATTTCGTGATAGCGTTCCGGCCACATTTCTTTAATTTTCTCTTTTACTAACGGATAGTACTTAGAGCTCATAGCAGGGAACAGATGATGTTCTGTATGATATGAGAAATTGAAATGTAAAACATCTACCCAGCGCGGCACTGTTACCGATAAACAGTTTGCTAACGGATCATTTACTGGAACAATTGGATTTAAGCGGTGATTCGTTGCAATATATGCCATTACAATAAAGTTAGCAATTAACAGTGGAATCACATATGCAAATAACCATTTTGCCGGTCCCATAATAAACAATAAACTAATCCAAACAGTCCAAGGCAAAAGAAGTTGAAGCCATACAGATTTTTGATTGGATGACTTAAATTCCTTTATAAAATGAAAGAACATTCGAGTCGAATGCAATGTAAATTGAATTGTTAGTGACAGAAAACTAAAGAATGAACGTACATGTAGAGGCATACGATATACCCAACTCAAAAACTTACTCTTCTTAAGTTTCTCAAGAGTTGGCCATGCATCAGGATCGTTCTCTTCATGCTGTGTATGAACATGATGTGTTGCATTATGCCACTTTCTCCAAAGTTTTGGTCCAGTTGATAACGGCATAAATGCAATCGCACCTAAGAAATCACGAAGCCATGCCTTTCTTACAACTGTTCCATGTAAAATTTCATGCCCTAAAAATCCAAGTGAAGCAAAACATAATCCGAGAACAATCGCAATTCCTAGATTTGCCCACACATTCAATTCAAATACACCAATCGTTATTAATCCCGACAATGCCACAAGTAAATAAGCCAGTCCACCAAATAAACGAGTAGGAACTGGTTTAAATGCTTTTTTCGGCAAATGTGGTGATACACGCGCTGCATACCACCCAAACGTATGAAGCTCCTTCATCCTTTTGCCCCTTTCTGTTGCCGCGCCTTGCGCAACTTACATATATCAATTCTTGCTTCCAGATTGATTTTACTAGATGATCAAAAAAGCATTTATCATAAGGAAAATATACTCACTCTATCGTCACTTATTGTTCGCTTTTATTATCAATGAAAAACATTTCTCTTTTTACTCTCTATCAACCTTTCCACATGATGAATCATAACAATAGAATTTCTATATTGTCAACAACTTTTATGACCTAGTAATAAAAGTTGATTATACTTTTATAAGTATACTTTATTCCAATAAAGAAAAAGCATAGATTTTATAAGGTTTTATCAAATATATATCCAAATACATTTTAGCAACAAAGACTCTATCTTATTCAATACTTCACTGTATAGTTAACAACTAATATCCTCTGAATTTAGTTTTCCATAAATTCCTCCCCGTCATACCAACACCAAAAATAATTATATTGAAATAATTTTATCTTTTTTGTTAATAAAATAGAATCCTACTAAAACAACACACATGAATTCCATATAATATGGAAATATTAAAAGGAAAATTGTTCTAAATCAGGAGGTTTCCATAATGACAAGTGATACATTCCCACAATTGCCGTTATCTTATTGGATTGAATCTACTCAGTTTCCTACTTTCCCCCATTTATCTGAAAATGTAAAAACGAAAGTTGCTGTTATCGGTGCAGGCATTACAGGTATAACCACTGCCTATTTACTCGCGAAAGAAGGCATCGACGTTACGCTAATTGATTCTGGTCTTATTTTAAATGGGACGACTGGACATACAACGGCGAAAGTAACAGCGCAACATGATCTAATTTATGATGAATTAATAGATCATTTCGGTCTGGAAAAGGCCAGACTTTACTATGAATCAAATAGTCACGCTCTACAATTCATACGTGAAACTGTACAAACATATAAAATCGACTGTAATTTCTCAAATGAAGATTCATATTTATATACAACTACTGATAATGGATTAAGAAATTTATCGAAAGAATATGAAGCCTATCAAAAACTAAATATCCCTTGTGACTATATTCAATCTTTGTCGATCCCGATTCCAGTACAATCTGCACTTGTAATGAAAAATCAGGCGCAATTCCATCCCCTCCTTTATTTGAAAATACTTTTAGAAAGGTTTGTGGAGATGGGCGGCAAAGTTTATGAACAAACAACAGCTATAGATGTGGAGAAAGGAGATTCTCCACAAGTCATTACAAAGGCTGGTCATCGTATTACTTGCGAATACGTTGTCTCTTGTTCACATTTTCCTTTTTATGATGCTAGTAGCTTTTTCTTTACCCGAATGTATGCAGAACGCTCCTATGCTCTTGCAATAAAAGCAAAAACGGATTATCCAGGTGGCATGTATTTAAGCATCGATGATCCAAAACGCTCCTTACGCTATATAACAAGCAATGGAGAAAAATTAATTTTGATTGGTGGAGAGAGTCATAAAACAGGACAAGGAATAAATACAATGCTTCATTACGAAGCACTCTATTCTTTTGCTGAAGCAACTTTTGGAGTAGATGAAGTTCCCTATAGATGGTCAGCACAAGATTTGATTACTCTAGATAAGCTCCCTTACATCGGACATATTAACGAACGGAATCCAAATATATTTGTTGCAACCGGGTATCGGAAATGGGGAATGACAACTGGAACTGCTGCCGCTCATTTACTCAAGGACTCCATTCTAAAAGTCGACAGTCCATATAAAGAGCTGTTTGCACCATCACGCTTTCATGCAACCCCAGATATAAAAACCTTTCTCTCTCAGAACATGGATGTTGCTAAACATTTAATTGAAGGAAAAATTGAAACAGCATTACGTACACCAGAAGATCTTGAAGTCGGCGAGGGCTCTGTTGTACATGTTAACGGTAAACGAGCAGGTGCCTATAAAGATAAAGAAGGAAAATTGCATATCGTCGATACGACTTGTACACATCTCGGCTGTGAAGTTGAATGGAATAACGGAGATTGTACTTGGGACTGTCCTTGCCATGGTTCCCGTTTTTCAATTGACGGGGATGTTATGGAAGGTCCAGCAGATCAACCATTAAAACGAGTTGATAACGAATAAAACATACAATAAGATTTATTCGTTATCATTTGTAGACCTTATCGTAGCTATATGTATTTTCTTTATTCCTCCAAACAAAAAAAGGAGCACAAACTTACTTGTGCTCTTTTTTGTATCCTTCAAACAACATCTCGCGAAATAATGTATTCAAAATTTCAATATCGATCCCTAATCCCTTTTCAATTCCTTTTACATATTGCTGATAGTAATGAATTTGTTCGTCTAAAAATTGATTCAGCAACTTAATTTTCAATCCAACATCTAATTCAGTACCTGCTTTTTTCTTTACTAACAACTTCTCAATCTCATTCAATACACTACGTTCTATAGATAGTTCTGTAATTAATCGGTCAAATTCTACTGGAGGCAATGTTCCTATCTCTTCTAGCCACTTACAAGCTAAAATTGGACGTAATACATAAAAGTACTTCTTCAACTTTACCTTCTCACCTTGCAAAAATTCACGATGATTTTTCGATGCCATATGTAAGTAATGATATATCGTTGCTTTTGGGTCAAAATTCTTCTCACTCATTTGCTGCAGCTTCTCTGGAAAATTAGAGTTTTTCGAGTAAAAAATGGGTGATCGGATCCACTCGAGTAAAGCTGGATTTGATTTTGCAAATAGTTGCAACGCCTTTTTAATATCCCAACCACTTATATCTAAATCATCACTAATCGGATATTCAATTACATCACGTTTATCATGAATCGATAAATACCATTCTACAGGGTGTATATAAACAAACCTAACATCATAATCGCTATCTTTCGATGGAAATCCCCAAGCACGGCTTCCTGATTCCACGGCAAATAAGATTTTTACATCATTTTCTTTTTCAATTCTTTCTAATTCCAATTCTATTTTCTCTCTCATTTCATATCCTCCCCATTTTTTGATCATTTCCCTGGAAATTCGACAAGTATACGGCCATTTTACTACATACTAAAATAGCTGTCAGAAACTTTCTGACAGCTTAACAAAACACTTATTGTTTCTTTTCAATTACAATAGCCGCAATACGCTCAAACTCTTTTTGAATCTCCTCTTTATATGCATCGACTTTTGAAAAATCCATAGCAGCAATATAAATTCGTTCTAACTTATCACGAACTGATTTTGCTTTCGCTAAGAAAGACATTGCTTCATTCATTTTTGTTTTATACTGAATGGACACGTCACGAATTTCTGTCGCATATTTCTCATCCGTCCCTGGAGTAACAATGAGATCATACATATCAATAATCTCATCACCTTCGCGACTTGGAAAATATTCATGCGGTGCAGTACTATCAAAAATTGCAAATCCTAATTCTCTTACGATAACCATATCAAGACTATTTGGATCAAATCCGCAATGGTACACTTCAACATCAAACCCTTTTTCCTCTGCTACCTTCGCTAACTTTTTGAGCATTGTTGATTTTCCAGAGCCAGGGCGTCCTTTTATAAAATAACGATGTGGTAATCCTTCTGTTAAATTAGGAACAAAATCAACTGCTCCTTTTGGTGTTGCAGCTCCTAAAAAACGATGCTTCACAATCGATTGTTTCCCACTTTTATTTGTAAATAATTTCTGAATCAGCTCATCTGTTAGTTCATTTGCTTTATTAAAGTCAATATTATTAATATATATTTTCTCCCACTCATCATGTATAACTAACGCTTCTTTAAAACATGCGTAAGCAGATTGAAAAGCTTTACTTGCTTCTGAAACAAATCGTTCAATTTCCAGTTTCTGCTTTCTTAATTTATCTGAGTCCCAAGCCACTCCTAAATTTATATATTCTTCGACAACTCCTGGCATTTTCGGCTCAATAACATGCGGCGATGTCCCATCAACAATTCCTACTTTTAACTGTGGGATAATCACACCATCAACTGACTTATTATCAGAGGAACAATGTAAAAATTCAATATCATATCCTTTTTCAACCCATTCACGACCTATTGCCTTTATTAAAGAAGATTTCCCCGTGCCTGGTCCACCCTTTAAAATAAATAACCTATCTAGCCCTTTTAAATTCTCTTCGTATAAATTATGAAATCCTCTAGCTGTATTTCCACCAGCATAATAATTCAATACATTCCCTGTCACTGCACTCACTCCTTCGCAGCATTCTATTTACATAAGCTACAATATGCGAGCAACTTTATTTGGGTGAGTACCTAATTTGTATTGCACAAAAAAAGCAAAGATCATTATTGACCTTTGCTTCTATATTTTTTATTTAAATTAAGAAGTAATTGTTCTACACGAGGACGTACCCAAGCTAAATAATCTTTCTCTTTCTTCTTTGTACAAGCTATCTCTTCTCCATCTACCATTCCAACAAGTTCTAGCTCTAACAGTTGCCTCGTAAATGCTAACATATTTACTTCTTCGTCCGGATACTCTTCTTTTAATTTCTCCTCAATTTCCCCCAATAAAAAACCGTCACGCATCATTGCCAGTGCATCAATCCAAAGTGGCGGCATTTCATATTTTTCTCCTGTCATTATATCTTTTACAATATAATTCTTTTGCTCTTTTCGAAATTGAATCGTGTGTAAACATACAGTCGAATTTAATGTTAATTCCATCATACCACCCCTTTCATAATATCTGCATAGAAAAAAGGATGCGCGTGCACCCCTTCTTACCTTTTCATAACACTACTAAACCGTTACATGAGCAATCCATCTCATGTCGATATTTTCCTCCATTATAAACGAAGTATTTTATAAAAAAAACCCTTCTTGAAACATTTTATAAAATGTTTATATTTACACAACAAGAACACTTTTCTGAAAAGTCTTTTCTCCTAACATATTAAACTGTCGGCAAAGAAATTTCTACTTTCGTTCCTACTCCCATACTACTTTGAATCGCGATACTCCCTTGATGTTCCTTAATAATTTTATATGTAATCATTAGTCCCAGTCCTGTACCATTCTCCTTTGTTGTGTAAAAAGCTTTACCGATTTTCTCTAACTTCTCGTTCTCTATACCAAATCCTTGATCTTCGACAGAAATACACAAATATCCTTTCGTTTTTTGATATACACGGATATGAATGTCTCCACCTTCTGGCATTGATTCTATCCCATTTTTAATGATATTTAATAACACTTGTTTTAATTGTTTATCATCACCGTTTATAACCGGTAAATTCCCCTCTACTTGCAAATGAAATTTCACTTTATATTGCGTTGCATAACTTTCCATTAACTGCACAACATATAGAAGAATTTCTCGTATATTACACCATTCATAATTTGTTGGTTTCGGTTTTCCTAATAGCATCAATTCACTAACAAATCCGTTAATCCTTTCAATCTCTTGTAACATAATGTCGTAGCTCATCGTATCCGCCGGGTTTCTTTCTTTTTGCATTTGCGTAAACCCTTTTAAAGCTGTTAATGGATTTCGAATTTCATGCGCAATTGTTGTAGACATCGTCCCAATTACAGCTAAATTTTCCGTCTCCTTCATATTGTTCATCATTTCAACCACTGTTCTTACATAAGATTGAAATCGTTTTAATAAAGAATGTGAAATAATAAAAAAGAATATACATAAAACAAGCGGAATCACCACTTTAATATCTTGTAATACCAAGATAAAAAATACATATTTTCCAATTACACTAAAAGACACTACATAAAAATATTTTCTATTCACAAATATTGGTGCAAATAAAACCAAAAATATTTCAACCATATTTCCATTTTCAAACACACGATCACTGTTTAAATAAATCATTAAATTATTAATAAGGTCAATGAACATATACCCAATTAAGAACAAATATTTTATGAAATATACATAACCTTTTTTTTGAAGATATATCGAAATAGGGAATAGAGATACTACTAATATATACACACCGATTCCCATACCACCTTCTGGCCATCCTATCCTTGCTTCGTTAATGTTCATAGCCGGATACACAAAATAATAAATAACGTCATATAAAAAAAATATAATATAGAATAATAATAAAAATACTTTTAAAGCTTCTCTTTCTTCATAAATCAAGCTTTTAAATTTGTTCATATGAATACTCCTCGTGATCAATACAAAAATAACATTCTACATGTTATCTCCTCAAATTATACGTATGAAATTGCTTTCAGAGCAATATGTAACCTTATAATACTAAAAAGGAAGNNCTTCCTTTTTAGTATTATAACTTATATCCATCTTACCCTATCATGTAGCAGTCCATCCGTAAAATTATTATGCCCTATTCTGAAATCCTTCATATATAAATTTAAATATTCACCGTACTTACTTTCTGTATTTAATAATAACTCCTCGACATAATAAGCACCTTGTTCAAAGTGATCTAAAAGTAAGCTGCACAAGCCTGCATAAATTCCGCATCCTACTTGAAAGTAAGTTGCATTCGTTTTATATTTATGAAAAACTTGGCTGCTATTCATCACGTTATACATATATGTCTCGCTATTTTCATAAACGAGTAACACACCGACTAGATCCTCTCCCGCAACCTCTTCTTCTGCTGGATTAAATACTTTACGATTCCAGTTCCATAAATCTTCTACTTTATCTAAGTTCTGTCTAATTACATTTGTTGTATACTCATTAATTCGGTACAGAAAACCCACTTCCATGTTGAAATTTTTCCCTAAAATTAATACTTCTTCATGTGGCATTAAACAACCATAGAATTCCTTTTCTCCTAACTTCACTTTATACTCTGAAGCATACACATCCTCATAAAAATAAAGAGGACGATGATGACTCATATACATCGGATAGCTCCAAATCGCTTCGTCTAGAAATCGCTCTACTGCCCATGAAGCATAGAGTGTATGCGGCTTTATAAGTGCTGTATCATTCAAAAACGAAGTATCATGTTCTACAATATAGCATGCGCGCGGCTTTTCATTTGGCCGTTCCTTCATGAGTTCAACAACCATCCATTGCACAACACCTGGATTCATACCTGATCCTATAATCGCTTTTGTATTTGTAAATTTTTCTTTCTCCTTCTCAAACCTCGTATATCTTTCTGTAAGCTGAAATCCAAGCAAACTATCGTCCTGATCTACTGCCTCATTTTCCAAAGCTGAATTTATATAAAAGATTCCAAGTTCATTACAACAGCTTAATACCCTAATCGTATCTGCACCTGAAACATCAATAACAACACCCGTTCTTTTTTCTTTTAAATGTTGTTTAAATTTCACTACATCCTGAAGGTCTATTTCGTATAAAAACAATTGATTTTTCAAATTCGGAAACAATTCATCATAATAAGTCCTATCTTTTTGTTTTATATCAACCAAATGAAATGTAACCTTTTTTATCGCTTCATAAATTGGATCTTTTTCATTTACTATCGCTTGATTTAAAATGGATAAAACTGCCTTTGCTGCTCCACCAGCACTACCAAGCAATGTAATATTTGGAAACTGCTCCACAAACAAAACCCCTTTAGTAAATTAGTTGAGCAGTTCTTCCTCAAAAAATAAATTGAATACGTCAAAAGGTATCTCGTACATAATTTTTATGATGTAGCACAAGATTTCCTCTTTAAAAATCACACTAACATATTTATATTCAATTCATTTTTCCCCTCATATTCAAATCTAACTAAACAAATAGGCTCGACCTTTTCTTCTGCATATAAAAGAAAAAGCCAGCCCTTTCAACTAGCCTACGGACAATGGACAGATTTTACATGTTGCATATTTACATATAGTTTTGCATCGCGTGCTTTTAATATTTCAATATGCCCTTCATCAATTTTCGCCATTTTTCCAATTTTATTGGATTCCTCACCTAAATCGAATACCATAATTTTCCCAGTCATTTTTATAAGTTGTTCTTCAAAAGTTCGAGCTAACGTAATATTTAACGGATTTACAGGGAGTTCATTTTTATTGAGAGAATAAGGCACTTGGTTTTCTTTATACGGAATTAACCATTTTAAGTGCTTTAAAGATATATATACAGTTTTATAAACTGGACTATAAAAAACAATATAATCGTTCATTACACTTGTTACATACCCATGTATTGGAGCATTTCCTGCTACATAAACTTCTGTAAAAATCCCTTTAGAGGTGCTTAATACTTTTCTCAAAGAAATTGAAGGAGATTCCCTCTTAATTACAGAATCCACATCAGGCTTTAATATTTCTTCATTGTGTCCTCTTAAAAATTTATAATATTGGACATGGTATAAAGATATATATACATAGTCTTGTCCATTGTAAAGAACAACGATATCATTTCCTACATCAATTAATACGCCTTTAAATCTCTGTTCACCGATTAATTTAACATATATATTTTCTCCAATACTTTTGTTTAACTCATTCATCTATATCCTCCTTCCTATGAATTTCTATTTTCCTGTTTTTCAATTCAAAAAAATAATCAGGGGCAATGTTCTGTCTTAATAGTAAGGAATTCCTTTTCACACTATCTGAAATAAGAAATCGTTCTTCACTTTCAACCATAATGCCCCTCTTATTTATTAAACATTATTCTTCTTCATTCTTTTTGTTCTTAACTATTTGACTCACACTCTTCACGTGGGAATGAATTACATAAATAACCTCATGACCGTTTACTAGTGTAATATTTCCATCATGTATATCACTTAATAAACCTTCCACACACTCTGGACCGCCACGATTAATCTTTACCCACTTATATTTCAATTCGCGTAATACATCAATAAAAGTATCCTCATCCGAGCAGAAGTATGAGCTGTAGCAATCGCTACTTTTACTTTCTTTTACCTTCTTAACTAGACTCTTTACATGTTTCAGCTGATAGTATACTAATTCCCCATGAGGTAATTGTAGTGTAAGGTAATTTTCTCCTAACGATACGAGCACGCCTACTCGACTTTCTGGCCCGCGGAGATTTACTTTTACATTCTCACCAACTAAATGTTTAATTTGGTCACAGCATAATACACTCTCCAAGTTCGTACCCTCCCTTCGTATTATCTTCTTGATTGTCTTTGTGCACGAGCACGACCTGAATTATTGCTGTTTTCATTACTTTTCTCATTGCTACTCTCATCGCTACTCTCATCACTCTCTCCACTTACTGGTGCATTATAATTAACACTCTTAATATGAGATAGTGCAATTAATACAACTTCTTCTTTAATAATCAATGTTACATAACCGCCAGAAACATCTTGTAAAATACCTTCAATTTTCTCTGGCCCACCACGGTTAATTTTCACCCAGCGGTATTTGAAGCTTTGAAGTAACGTTTCAAAGTCTTCTGCAATGTCTTCTTCCGCCCATTCAAAATCACCTATTCCGCCATCTTTCGTATTTTGGGTAATGCTTTTCAGATGGCGAAGTTGATAATAATGGCTCTCTCCTTTTTCATTCTCTAATCCGAAGTAGTCCGCACCTAATGATACTATTGTTCCTTTTTGAGATTCTGGTCCACCTCTGTTTACTCTTACATAAGATCCAATTAAGTCTTTCAAAAAATCCCAATGAAATAAACTCACGAGAAAACCCCTTCCATTAATTTATAAGCTTTTGCACTGATAGTATATGTATCTGTACAGGTTACGTTCTCTATGTTTGTCCTAGCTAGAAAAAAATATGCTTTTAACCTGGTAGACTACTACCTATCAAAATTTCATGGAACGCCGAGGGCTCTTTGGGCTTTTGATAGCTTTAGACAAAAAAATCCCGTATGAAGGTACATTTCTGTATACTTCATACGGGATTTCCCAACGTTTAGTCCTCGTCTTTAACATCCATATCTTCTGGAATTGGTTCGTTTAATATTTCTTCCACTAATTGTTTATATTTCTCCATTTGTTCCAAATGTGTATTGAATTGTTCTTTATTTAATAAATATTGTTCTCCATCGAATAGCGCACGAACTTTTTTTTGCTGAATTAACTCCTCAATATACGATTTTGGTAAATTCAAATACTCCGCAGCCTCTTCTACCGTTATATACAATGCGTTCATTCCTTTATTATTTTTTCATATATACTGTATCTTACTTTACCTTATTTTTGTAAACAAATAAAAAAGATTTTGTAAATACACTTTAAAAAGCAGGTAGATGCATTCCATATATTGTATAATAATAATAGTAAGAATTTTTTAAAATATAGAATGGTATTACCCATTTACACAAAGGAGAGTTAACATATGGCTACTCGTCACATCATTACAATGTTAGAAAAAACATTACAAGTTGAAACAGAAAACACAATTTCTCATTTAACTACATCTTTATCTGATCGTATTCTTTCTCAAAGCACAGCAATACATGAAAACAATTGTTACCGTACAATTAGTGAATGGTACAAAAATCATTTCTTATTCCAACAAGATGATTTCCTTTGGGCTAAATACGCTTTCTATGACGCATATTGTGAGGCTATAAAAAAACAAGGACATCTTACAAAACGCGTTCGTCAAATATTAGAATCATTAGCTCGAGTGCATGGAAAACAATACATCGCTTCTATACTAAATATGCCATTTCCTAATGAACAGGCAAAAGGGACAGCATAAAACAAACCCAGATTCATTGTTTTCTAGAGCGATTACAAATAAACTGTTCATATCACATGAACTGATGAAACCGGTGTTATTATAATGATTGAAAATATAGTTAACAGGAAAACCCCCACTTACATCTCTCGTCATTCGAATAGAGAAGTAAGTGGGGGTATCCTTGTTCCTTTATTATTTCATCATCTGCTTAATCAATTCACGATTTTTCTTCTTAAATACTTCATTATGAGAAGAAACCATTCCGTACTCGCTTGCATCTGGTTGAATAAATTGTTTCGCTTTATTCACGGCATTTCCAGCATCTTGGAATGCTCCTGCAATTAGATGTAATTTTCCGTCATGCTTTAAAATATCTCCAGCAGCATATAATCCATCTACTGAGGACTCACTATTTGCATTCCCTGCAATATAAAAGTTATCTATAATCGCAACATCTAACTCACTATTTTCTAATAATGTAATGTCACGTTCATATCCATGATTAATAATAACTTCATCAATAGGTAAGTGAGAAACGTCACCTGTCTCATGATTCGTTAACTCTACATATTCAATCGCTTCATGGTTATCACCCGCAATTAATTTTGTAATCGATGTATTAAAGAAACACTCCGCTGAACTGTTCATTAGTTGTTTTACTTGTGCTTCATGACCAGATAATTCTTCTTTTCTATATGTTACATACACTTTTTTCGCGATTGGCTCTAATTCATTTGCCCAATCAACAGCTGAATTTCCTCCACCGGAAATAATAATCGTTTTATCTTTGAAACGTTTTAAAGATTTAACTGTATAATTTAAATTTGATACTTCAAATCGCTCAGCACCCTCAATTGATAACTTTTGCGGTTTCAATATACCACTGCCAGTTGCGACAATAACTGTTTTTGAAAAATGTTCTTCTCCAGTGCTTGCTTTTAGCGTAAAAGTACCATCTTCATTACGAATAATCGATTCTACTTTTGTATTTAAAACAACTTCTGGTTTAAATGTTAGCCCTTGCTGTACAAGTTGTTCAATTAATTTATCACCTGTAACTGGCAATAGCCCTCCTACATCCCAAATCATCTTCTCTGGATAAACATGTATTTTTCCACCTAACTGTGGTTGAAATTCTATTATTTTCGTTTTCATTTCTCTGAGTCCACTATAAAAAGCTGAATAAAGCCCTGCAGGTCCCCCGCCTATCACGGTTACATCAAACAATTCTTCTCTATTCATTCACCTTCACTCCTCAGCTACTAGTTGTTGATTATCATTCTCAATAAAATATAACCTGTTTCCGCAAAATTTACAATCAAAATTACTATTGACAATACACCCATATAAAATTATATTATTTAAAGAATCAATATTGATAATCATTATCATTTTGTTAATAATTAGAAAATTTAAGATTACATCTTCTTTTATTAACATGGTTAATACTATATTGTAGAATCTCATATTCAAGATTTTTAACAAGCAATGTGCATTACCACTACTCTTTCAAAAAGATTACAGTTAAACAAATTATTGCATACACATATCATCTATGTTAAAGGAGAAAGACGATGAAAAAGTTATTTATTTCACTAACAGTTCTTTTCGTTCTTGTTATGAGTGCTTGTAGCAATGGCTCTACAGACAAAAAGAACGATGCAAAAGGTAGTAAATCAGAAACAATTACATACCAATCTGAAAGTGGTAAAGTAGAAGTTCCTGCAAATCCAAAACGCGTTGTTGTTTTATCATCATTTGCTGGTAACGTAATGTCATTAGGTGTAAATCTTGTTGGGGTAGATTCATGGTCTAAACAAAACCCACGTTTTGATAGTAAACTTAAAGATGTTGCTGAAGTATCAGATGAAAATATTGAAAAAATTGCTGAACTAAATCCAGATTTAATCATTGGTTTATCCAATGTTAAAAATATCGATAAGTTAAAGAAAATCGCTCCTACTGTAACATACACTTACGGAAAAGTTGATTACTTAACACAACATATTGAAATTGGTAAATTATTAAACAAAGAAAAAGAAGCAAAAACTTGGGTAGATGATTTCAAGAAACGTGCAGATGCAGCTGGTAAAGAAATTAAAGCAAAAATCGGTGAAGATGCAACAGTTTCTGTTGTAGAAAACTTCAACAAACAGCTTTATGTATACGGCGATAACTGGGGTCGTGGAACAGAAATTCTGTACCAAGAAATGAAATTAAAAATGCCTGAAAAAGTAAAAGAAAAAGCATTAAAAGAAGGTTACTACGCATTATCTACTGAGGTATTACCTGAGTTTGCTGGTGATTACTTAATCGTAAGTAAAAACAAAGATACTGATAACTCATTCCAAGAAACAGAATCATATAAAAACATTCCAGCAGTAAAAAATAATCGTGTATATGAAGCAAACATGATGGAATTCTATTTCAATGATCCACTTACATTAGATTTCCAACTAGACTTCTTCAAGAAGAGCTTTCTTGGTCAATAATACAAACATGAGGAATTCTTAATTTAAGAATTCCTCTTCCTTTATTCTATAAACAGAAAAGATGTGAAACGAATGACAAAAGATCACGGCACTCCACATTCCATGGCTTTTACATACAAACTCATTTTAAGCATAATTGCATTCTTCCTTATTTTTATGGTTGCAATGGTATTAGGTGCTGCAGATACTTCTATAAAAGATGTATGGTTAGCACTTACTTCCTCCGCTAAAGGAGACAAAGTATCTATTATTCGTGAAATACGTTTACCACGTGAAGTTGCTGCCATATTTGTCGGAGCTGGACTCGCTGTTTCTGGTGCAATTATGCAAGGATTAACGCGAAATCCTCTTGCTGATCCTGGATTACTCGGCTTAACTGGTGGCGCAAATGCTGCACTTGCACTAACACTTGCTTTCAACCCTTCCATCAGCTATCTGTACTTAACGTTAGCTTGCTTTATCGGTGCTGCAATTGGCGCTATTATGGTATTCGGGGTTGGCATGGTGAAAAAAGGTGGGCTTTCTCCCCTTCGAATTGTATTAGCTGGTGCTGCTGTTTCAGCATTTCTACTCGCAATTTCAGAAGGAGTCGGCATTTACTTCAAAATTTCACAAGAGGTATCACTTTGGACTGCCGGGGGAGTAATTGGAACGACTTGGAGCCAATTAAAAATTATTATCCCCGTTATTTCAATCAGTATATTTATCGCTATCTTACTTGCAAAAAAGTTGACAGTCCTTAGTTTCAGTGAAGAAGTTGCTATTGGACTTGGTCAAAAAATTATCGTCATTAAAACAATTTTATTTATCATTATTATCTTACTTGCTGGTGCGTCTGTAGCGCTTGTCGGAAACATGGCATTTATCGGATTAATGGTGCCTCATATGGTACGTCCTATTGTCGGTCCCGATTACCGCTTTGTTATACCGATGTCAGCAATTGCTGGTGCATCCTTTATGTTACTTGCCGATACAATCGGGCGTACCATTAACGCTCCGTACGAAACACCAGTTGCGGCAATTGTCGCTATTGTAGGATTACCATTCTTCCTATTCATCGTACGTAAAGGAGGAAGAACTTTCTCATGATGCAATCTATTCTAAGAAAACAACGTATTATCATACTCGCTTTACTTATACTGACCATTACAACCATTGTAGTTGGAATGGGGCTCGGTTCAGCATCTTTATCTTATGATCGATTACTCCCAACACTAATGGGACAAGGTACATTTAAAGAGGAGTTTGTTTTATATTCTTTACGACTACCTAGAATTGTCATTACATTATTAGCTGGTATGGCGCTCGCTTTATCTGGTGCTATCCTGCAAGGTATTACACGTAACGATTTAGCTGAACCTGGTATTCTTGGAATCAACGCTGGAGCTGGTGTTGCAGTTTCCATCTTCTTTTTATATTTTCCAATTGACGTAGGTTCATTTCTTTACTTACTACCAGTCGTTGGGTTTATCGGTGCTTTCCTTACTGCTGTTCTAATTTACGTATTTTCATATAGTAAATCAACAGGGCTTCAACCAATACGATTAACATTAACCGGTATCGGGTTTTCATTTGCACTATCTGGAGCGATGATCGTCCTTATTTCATCTGCTGATCGTATGAAGGTAGACTTTATTTCAAAATGGATAGCTGGGAATATTTGGGGAGATGACTGGATCTTCGTTTTCGCAATGCTCCCATGGTTAATCGTATTAATTCCGTTTGTTTTCTATAAAGCAAATCGATTAAACATTCTAGCATTAAACGAACCAGTCGCAATCGGCGTTGGAATTGAAATTGAAAAAGAACGCAGATACTTATTAATTGCAGCCGTTGCGCTAGCAGCTGCAGCAGTTTCCGTAACAGGAGGAATTAGCTTTATCGGACTAATGGCTCCGCACATCGCAAAATCTTTAGTAGGTCCAAGACATCAAATCTTCATGCCAATCGCCGTATTAATAGGTGGATGGCTATTACTATTGGCAGACACAATTGGTCGAAACATCGTTGAACCTAATGGTATTCCAGCAGGTATTGTCGTCGCTTTAATTGGTGCACCTTACTTTATGTATTTGTTGCTTAAGAAAGCGTAAAGAAACACCCTCAAGATCTTTTCTTGAGGGTGTTTTTATTCTACTGCTGTCCATACCCTTCAAACTTCTTCGCCAAATTCTCCATCTCATCTTCTGGCAAAAGCTTCGGTTCTCCGACGCTTTTCGTTTGATAATAAATTTGCGCACAGAACTCAATCTCTTCTGCAACAGTAAACGCCATTTTTATATTATTTGCACCAGCAATTAAACCGTGATTGGCAAGCAACACGGCACGACGATCGATCATGCCTTCGAAGGCAGCCTCTGCTAATTGCTTCGTACCAAATGTTTCATATGGCGCACAGCGGACATTCGGGCCTGCAAAAGCAATTAAATATGACACAGCAGGAAGTTCCCATCCCAATGATGCAATCGTCTTTGCATAAGGAGAGTGTGTATGCACAAGCGCATTTATGTCTTCACGATTTCTATAATAAATAAGATGCATATCTAATTCACTTGACGGTTTTCTCTCCCCTTCTATCACTTCACCATCTAAATTTAATACAACTACATCTTCTGGTGTTGTTTCATAATACTCTAAACCACTCGGGCTAATTGCAACAAGACCTTGTTCACGATTGAAAATACTAATGTTACCGCCTGTCCCCTTTGTTAAACCGCTAGAAATCATTTTCTTTCCGTACGCTACAATTTCTTCTCTTTCTTTTTGTAATAACATATACATCCCCCTAAGTATGAAGCTTATGATGACTGACTTTAGATTTATCTACTTATTGAAATAGCTTTTTTAAGTTCTCCGTAAACGGTGCTTTTACAATTCCTTTTTCCGTAATAATCGCTGTTACATTTTCATATGGCGTAACATCAAATGCCGGATTATATACTTTACTTTCTTTCGGAGCCGAATATTGTCCGAAACGATTAATCACTTCAGAAGCATCTCTTTCTTCAATTGGAATTTCTTTTCCTGTCGGTGTTTGTAAATCAATTGTTGGTGTTGGTGCTGCTACATAAAATGGAATGTTGTAGTATTTAGCTAAAATAGATACGCCTAATGTTCCAATTTTATTTGCTACATCACCGTTTGCTGCTACACGATCACATCCAACGATTACCGCATCAATTTTCCCTTGTGACATGACCATAGCTGCCATATTATCCGTAATGATAGTGACATCGATTCCCGCTCGCTTCAGTTCTAATGCTGTTAACGTTGAACCTTGTAATCTAGGGCGTGTTTCATCCGAAAAGATTTTTAAGTCCCATCCTTTTTCTTTCGCTAAGTACATTGGGGCTGTCGCCGTACCATACTTAGTCGTCGCTAAAGCACCTGCATTACAATGTGTTAATACTCCCATGCCATCATGGAATAATGTTAATGCGTGTTCTCCAATTTGACGGTTAATTTCTTCATCTTCTCTATGAATCTCTTTCGCCTCTTCTACTAATCTATCTTTCAGCTGCGAGATTGATAAGTGAGCATTTTCTTTCGCTACACTTTCCATTCTTTCAAGTGCCCAAAATAAATTTACCGCCGTCGGTCTTGATGTCGCTAAATATGCACATACCTTTTTTACTTCTTCTATAAACTCTTCCACTGTACTTGTAGTAATTTCCTTTACCCCTAAGTACACACCGTAAGCTGCTGAAACACCTATTGCTGGTGCTCCTCTTACTTTCATTACTTGAATTGCATCCCACACACCCTCAGCTGTTTTAAAAGATTCATAAACTACTTCGTTCGGTAATACTGTTTGATCTAATAACACTAAAGCATCATCTTTCCACTGAATGGGTATTAATTGCTCTGCCATCATCTTCTCCCCTTACTTCGCACTATGCATTTGTTGTTTTAGCGTTTCTACAAAACTACTACCTGTTTTATATTGATTCGCTTGTAAAATAAATTTCTTCGCGCTCTGAAGACAAATTCGCTCCGCTCTAGCACGTGCTTCATCATTCTCAATACAAGTAATATCCTTTACTTTCGCTAATCCAACAATACGACGAATTAACTCAAGACCTGTCACTGCAGCTGTATCCTCTAATACAGATTGCAAATAAACTTCGTTAAAACCTTCTTCCTTCGCCATAATCTCTGTCACATGAATATCCCAAGCGTCTAAAAACTTCTTCTTAAATAAATCAATTACCTCTATCATTGTAGTTTGTAGCCAATCCATATACGTATCTTTCTCAGCACCAGGCGACATCGTTGCATCTGCGTTCACCCAAGCGAACATTAAATTCGCCATTACATTCCCAACGTCATATCCCATAGGTCCATAAAAAGCAAACTCAGGATCAATCACCTTTGTAGAATCACTTTTCACAAAAACAGAACCGGTATGCAAATCACCGTGAATAAGCGACTGCGCATTCGTCATAAAAGAAAATTTAAGTTTCGCAACTTCCATACGAAGCTCTTTATCACTATAAATATGCTCTCTAATCCATCCATCATTTAACGGAAATAACTCATTACGTTTATTATGGTTTGTAAATGGCTCTGAATATACGAGATCCTCTGTAATTTCACATAACTCAGGATTTATATAACTCTTCACAAGTTCCTTCTTCTCTTTATGATTCATTACAACATCCGATGTTAATAGAAGCGTATGTACCATAAAAGTAGTTAAATCGTCAGCAAGCCTCGGAAATATTTGATGATTTATAAGTGCTGTACGTAATATTGTATGATCCGATAAATCTTCCATCGCGCAGCAATTCATCACACTATCAAATAAATACACCCTTGGAACAAGTCCAGACGCTAACTCTTCCTCTAACTGTAAAACATCTGATTCTATACGAATACGATTCGTCGATAACTTAAACTCATCTGAAATACGTGCTGTATCCCCAGCCTGCTTTACAATGACGGAAATATTCTCCTTTTCATCCCAAACACGGAACACATAATTTAAATTGCCATCACCTATTTCTTTACACTGTAACCCCTTTGCATGTTCAAAATTAGACAATTTCTCCTGCACATATACAATCACATCTTTAGCTTCCATTAAAAAATACTTCGTGAACTTAGACATGGTTTCCCCTCCACACTAGTTGTAAGCGTTTTCTAAAAGCTATAAAAAATAATAGATGAAATGTTTTATCCTATAATATATATTCTTCTTTTTGAAAGTTATATCTAGGTTTTATTATATCTTGTTAGTACCTTGAGTCAATGCTTCTAATTATCATTGCAATATACTTCTTAATTATATATTTGAGGTAACAAAAATTGTTCACAAAGATTCCAATTCATTTTATTTTATTTATCGCTCAATTCTTTGTAAAATAGAAGTAAGCAATTGCTTTTCAATTCCACAACTTCTAAGAAATATTCCCTGCCTAAGAATTTATACTTACACTATATCTCTAAACTACACACTAATCTTTCACCTACTATCTTACAATGAATACTCTAAAAATTACCTTTCCATTCCCTACTAGCTTTAATTGAGAATAAATATTAATTAAATTGGTATAAAGTTGGTTTATTCTCTTGACAAAATAACCACTTCTATATGATAATTAATATCGAATTAGAATTATTATAGTTAATTAAAAAATATATTTTATGAGCAAACTATTTTTTGATGCTCAAAACCAACATTTAGGAGGAATTTTAATATGTTATTAATCGGCACAGAAGTAAAACCGTTTAAAGCTAATGCTTACCATAATGGAGAATTTATCCAAGTTACTGACGAAAGTTTAAAAGGAAAATGGAGTGTAGTTTGTTTCTATCCAGCTGACTTCACATTCGTTTGTCCAACTGAACTTGAAGACTTACAAAACCAATATGCAACTCTTAAAGAGTTAGGCGTTGAAGTATACTCTGTATCTACAGACACTCACTTCACTCACAAAGCATGGCATGATAGCTCAGAAACTATCGGCAAAATCGAGTACATCATGATTGGTGACCCAACTCGCACAATCACTACAAACTTCAACGTTTTAATGGAAGAAGAAGGTCTTGCTGCTCGTGGTACTTTCATCATCGATCCAGACGGCGTTATCCAATCTATGGAAATCAATGCTGACGGTATCGGCCGTGACGCAAGCATTCTTGTTAACAAAATTAAAGCAGCTCAATACGTACGTAACAACCCAGGTGAAGTTTGCCCAGCTAAATGGCAAGAGGGTTCTGCTACACTTAAACCAAGCCTTGACCTTGTAGGCAAAATCTAAGGAGTTCGATCAAAATGATACTAGATGCAGATATAAAAACACAACTATCCCAATACCTTCAGTTAATGGAGAACGATATTTTACTTAAAGTAAGCGCAGGAGACGATAACGTATCTAAAGATATGTTAGCTCTAGTAGATGAATTAGCTACTATGTCATCTAAGATCACAGTAGAAAAAGTTGAACTAGAGAGAACACCAAGCTTTAGCGTAAATCGCCCTGGCGAAGACACTGGTGTCGTATTCGCTGGTATTCCATTAGGACACGAATTTACTTCATTAGTGTTAGCTTTACTACAAGTTAGCGGACGTGCTCCAAAAGTTGAACAAAAATTAATCGATCAAATCAAAAACATTCAAGGCGAATATCATTTTGAATCTTATATCAGCCTAAGTTGTCATAACTGTCCTGATGTTGTACAAGCTCTTAACGTAATGAGCGTTCTAAACTCTAGTATTACACATACTATGATTGATGGCGCGGCATTCAAAGAGGAAGTAGAAAGTAAAGACATCATGGCGGTACCAACTGTTTACCTAAACGGCGAATCTTTCGGAAGCGGTCGTATGACACTTGAAGAAATTTTAGCTAAAATGGGTAACGGTCCAGATGCATCAGAGCTTTCTGATAAAGATCCATACGATGTTCTTGTTGTTGGTGGCGGCCCTGCTGGTGCAAGTGCAGCAATTTATGCAGCACGTAAAGGCATCCGTACTGGTATCGTTGCTGAGCGCTTCGGTGGTCAAGTAATGGATACTATGGGCATTGAGAACTTCATCAGCGTAAAACGCACTGAAGGTCCTAAGCTAGTAGCAAGTCTTGAAGAGCACGTAAAAGAATACGACATCGATGTAATGAATCTACAACGTGCGAAACGTTTAGAGAAAAAAGAACTTATTGAAGTGGAACTTGAAAACGGCGCTATTCTGAAAAGTAAGAGCGTAATCGTTTCAACAGGTGCTCGCTGGCGTAACGTTGGCGTACCAGGTGAAGCTGAGTTCAAAAATAAAGGTGTAGCATACTGCCCACACTGTGACGGTCCATTATTCACTGGAAAAGACGTAGCAGTTATCGGCGGCGGTAACTCTGGTATCGAAGCAGCTATCGACTTAGCGGGTATCGTTAAGCACGTAACTGTTCTTGAGTTCATGCCAGAATTAAAAGCTGATGCTGTATTACAAGAGCGTCTTAACAGCTTACCAAACGTAACTGTTCTGAAAAACGTTCAAACGAAAGAAATTACTGGTACTGACAAAGTAAACGGTATTTCTTACATCGATCGTGAAACTGAAGAAGTTCATCACGTTGAATTACAAGGTGTATTCGTACAAATCGGTCTTGTGCCAAACACAGACTGGTTAGGCGAAACAGTTGAACGCGCTCGCGGTGAAATCGTAACAGACAAGCACGGCGCTACAAACGTACCAGGAGTGTTTGCTGCAGGTGACTGTACAAATAATCCGTACAAACAAATCATCATCTCTATGGGCTCAGGTGCAAATGCTGCTTTAGGCGCGTTTGATTACTTAATCCGTAACTAATTATATAGACGTGAGTTTAAAAAAGCAGGTGCATTGGCACCTGCTTTTTTATAACCTTAATGTATAAACTAAAAACCGCTCATTCCCATTCTTCTCATAAGCACCCGGCAACCTTACTTCCTTCTTCAACTCAAACGCAGTCTGATTTTCTAAGAAGAAAATATAATCTTCAGAAGGGTAATATAGAATGATATCCACTTCTCTCTCCGCTTCTTCTACCGAAAGCAAAATGTTATTTACTACGTTCATAAACACTTGTACAGAAAATGGATTGAAGAAATAAAATCGGTTATCACATGGATCAATTTCATATTCCTGTGCTAAACAGCACTGGAATTGAATTTTATATTTACTGTTTCGTACCTTTCGTGCATACCGATCACGATTAGCCATCGCTTCGTTATAAAACTCTTCATTCATTTCAATTCCAACTGCTGAAGCACCACACTTATGGTGCATGTAAAAGTTTAATCGTCCTTTCCCGCACCCAAAATCTACAATTCGGTCGCTACTTTTTATTTCGTATTGATTCAATAACTCATCTAATCCGCTATACGGCGTCGGTTCATAACGGTGATAGTGCATAGACTTATTAAATCCTTTTTGCTCTCCGACAGTTTTTATATGTAGTACAGCATCGTAATATTGTTCGTTCATTGGTTTTCTCCTATTAAGAAATGGTACTTATTATTATACACCATGTACTGGAGAAGAATTTTTCAGTGAATTAATTAGTACGTGAAATTATATCGACGATTTTCTTAATATATCTATCGTAACTTCAAATATATCGACTTAACGACAAATTCCTACAAAAAAAACAGGAGCTCTCTAGCCCCTGTCCTCTAACACTTTCAATACAGTTTGTTTCAATATTTCTACGCCATCCATAATACAACTATGATCGAACTTCATATACGGATGGTGTAATCCAGGTTGTAAGTTTGCCCCTAGTCCAAGCATAACTGCTTTTAAATGCGGTCTTTTCACTGTGTAGTAATGGAAATCATCGCTTCCTGTCGTATAGAGCGGTCCTGTACATCTCTCTTCTCCATACACAGCGAGAATACCTTTGCGCATATAACGCTCTGCTTCTTCTGACACTTCTGCTCCTGGAGCAAGATCAATCCATTCATATGAAGTTTTTGATCCCATCGATGCAGCTGATTCTATTACACACTCTATCTTTTTCTTTAATTCTTGTAATAGTGTATTACTCTCTGCTCTTACATCTAAACTGAAATGACCGTTACCTGGAATGATATTTAGATTATCACCACCAGCTTGGCACCTCGTCATTTTCACCGAATATGAACTTTGCGGTGGCAACCATATATTTTTCAAACCGATATTAATCATGGAAATGACATCAATCGCATTCACACCTTGGTGGGGTCTTGCACCATGTGCGTCTTCCCCATGAATCGTTCCCTCTAAAAATCCTGCTGCTCCGTGACGAATAGATGGGGCAGCTTGTTTCAAAGGCAGTTCTTCAATCGGCCTTAAATGAACACCAAATAAGAAATCAGCATCATCCACAGCGCCCTTCTCTACCATCTTTAAAGAGCCATTTCCTTTTTCCTCTGCCGGCTGAAAAATAAATCTAACCGTACCACTTTCCCATCTCATATTCTTTAATTGCAAAATAAGCCCCATTACAATCGTCATATGAGCATCATGACCGCATGAATGGTTCGCTTTAAACTCTCCATCTACTTCTTGCCATAGTGCATCCATATCAGCGCGAATCGCGATAACTGGATTCCCACTTCCGATTTCAGCAATCACGCCTGGGCAATCATCAAATATTTTATATGAAATTCCTTCTTCTTTTAAAAAGTTAGTAATGTACGCTGTCGTTTCATACTCTTTCCAACTGACTTCAGGGTTTTCGTGTAAATGCTGAAAAATTTCCGTTAAACGCTCTTGTAGTTCTAATGTTTTCAACGTTTCATTCTCCTTCCCAAATTACAAACCACTTAGGTTAATTATACTTATGAAAAACAGATGTTTTTATGAACATATTGAATTTTAAGAAAAAAGTCAATTACTTATTTTTAAACACTTAAAAACCTTACTCCGTATCTATATTACAAACTAAATAAACAACTAGAAGATTCCTTATTTTCTGTTTTTTTGTTGACGCTTACATATGTTTTTAGTTATTATAACCTAATAAACGTCTATTTTGCGACAATTCTAAAAATACAAACATACATAATGAGGAGGCAGTTTATGAAAAAAGAAATACCTTTTGGCGTAGCAATGATCCCTATTATCATTACAGTTGCAGTTATGATGGTTACAATTGTTATATTAGAACAAAGCCCTCACGTCCCACTTATTATCGGTACAACCGTTGCTTCTATCGTCGCTTGGCGTTACGGTTACAAATGGAACGACATTGAAGAAGCAATGTATAAAGGAATTCGCCTCGCATTACCCGCTATCGTTATTATCATTCTTGTTGGTTTAACGATCGGTGCTTGGATTGGCGGTGGAATCGTCGCAACAATGATTTATTACGGTTTAAACCTTTTAACTCCATCACTATTTTTAGTTTCAATTACCGTGATTTGTTCTATCGTTGCGTTAGCGATCGGTAGCTCCTGGTCTACAATGGGAACAATCGGCGTTGCTGGAATGGGTATTGGCCTAAGTATGGGAATCCCGGCTCCAATGGTTGCTGGTGCCATTATTTCAGGCTCTTATTTCGGCGATAAAATGTCACCGCTTTCAGACACAACAAACTTAGCCGCAGGATTAACAAATACAGATTTATTCGTGCATATCCGTCATATGTTATTTACTACAATCCCAGGTTTAATTATTACTCTTATCGTCTATGCGTTCTTAGGAAGAAGCTTCGGCGCTAACAATATTGATGCCAAAAGCATCGATCAAACGTTACAAGTATTGCAACAAAACTTTGTTATCTCACCTTTCCTATTAATTATACCTGTAATCGTTATGGTATTGGTCGCTAAAAAAGTTCCTGCTATACCAGCTATTCTCGTCGGTATTATTTTAGGATTTCTATCACAAGTCTTTATTCAAGGTGGTTCTGTCTCATCAGCTGTCGGTGCACTCCAAGCTGGATTTGTCATAGACACTGGAAACAAACTAGTAGACGAACTATTTAACCGCGGTGGCTTAGATTCGATGATGAATACAGTTTCTATGACAATTGTCGCTATGACTTTCGGAGGCGTACTAGAACATACCGGAATTCTTCGCTCAATTGTAAATCAAATTTTAAAATTGGCGACATCAGCAAAGGGACTTATCGCTTCTACTATCGCATCTTGCTTTGCAACGAACCTTACTTGCTCTGAACAATATATTTCGATTGTTGTTCCTTCCAGAATGTACGCAAATGCATACACTGAAAAAGGACTACATTCCAAAAATTTATCCAGAGCATTAGAAGATGGTGGAACATTAACTTCTGTTTTCGTTCCTTGGAATACGTGCGGTGTATTTATTCTCGCAACACTTGGAGTAAGCGCATTCGAATACGCTCCTTATGCCATATTGAATTTCATCGTACCTATCATCTCAATTATTTACGGTATAACTGGTCTCACAATTACGAAACTATCAGACATTGAAAAAGCAGAACTAATAAAGAAACAAAAAGCTCAACTAGAAGCTTAAAAATAATGGTAAATTCAGTTCATATATTGCGCGAGGACGCCCTTGTTGATAAGGCATTTCCTCGCCGCAAATATGAGCATACCCGTAATCAACTAATTTCTTTAACAACCTTTCTGTTGATCGCCGCGTCACTTGTAAGTACTCAGAAAGATCTGCCGCTGTAAATTTCAATGACGGGTGTGATTGACTAAACTGAATAATTTTTGACAAGTTTGCTGGACTAAGCTTCGTTTCCTTTGCTATTTTCATTAACTCTGGATTAGCATTTTTCAAACTTTGTACTCTCTGTTCTTTCGGAAACGGACCAAATAGTTCTTTATCACTTGTTAGTATATAGAAACAATGCTCTATTGGATTATTCTTCGCGAAACCTTGAGCAATTTTAGCATTTTGCTCCGCTTCTTTCACAGTTTTCCCGTAACCAAACCCAATAGCTATCCTACCTTCTATACTCATAAATACGTTATCTATCACATTTGTTTTTATACTCGATTCAATATCACCGCGAGTCGTATACAAAATAAATGTCATTTCATCAACTTGTTTAAATGAACCACGTAATTCTTTTGAAACTATATGTAATTGTTCAAACGAGCTTTCTTGTATCTGCATAAAGGATATAATACAGGCACCAACAGTAGCTGAATGGCTTTTTGCTAACTCGGCTTTTATTTTTGCATCTTTTAACCCATGTATAATGGATTGCGTCGGATCTATCATACGCTCTGAAGGAATACCTATTTTTTGAAGTTCATCGTAAACAGCGTGAATACTCGTTAAAGCTAAATCCGAATCTCCTGATTGATACTTAGCTACATGGAAATCGACGACTCTATTTATTTCATCTTTACTCCACAACATATTTTCATAATCCATCACTTGCGGTGTTTCTTTCAAACCAATATCGTGGAACACATTTGTAATAAACGAACGATCTACTAAATCAATTGAAATTTTTTGAGGTTGAATACTTTGATGATATATTATAGAAAGGAGTGAAGATGCAACCGTTGTCTCGTCTTGCTGTAAGTACGTACTTGGAATTCGTAATTGTTCTCTTATTTCTTTTGCCATATAATAAGGTAGGGCACCCGAGAAAAAGATAACATCACAAGGCTTTAAACGCTTTAATATTTCAGAAGATTCAGCCGGATGAAGGTAAATATATGGATCAATTTCTATCTCTTTTAATTTATGAGCAATAGGTAAAAGATTCTCCATAAACTCCTTTGAACCGACAACTGCAATTTTTATTATCATTTTCTCTAACTCCTTATTATTAATTAACGACTATTTAACGTCAACTATATCAAATGTACAAAACTATTGTAAATAGGAAGGGGTCTTTATTCAATGAAAATTACAGCTATTCATCTTTACGCAATTCGTTTACCACTTCGCAATCCGTTTGTTATTAGTTATGGTTCTTATTCTGATATGCCTTCTATTATCGTCAAAATGGAAACTGACGAAGGCATTATTGGTTACGGTGAAGGCGTTGCTGATGATCACGTTACAGGTGAATCGTGGGAAAGTACTTTCCACACTTTAAAACATACGCTAGCTCCTGCTCTTATCGGGAAAAATCCAATGAATATCGAAAAAATACACGATATGATGGACAATACAATTTACGGTGTTCCAACAGCAAAAGCGGCGATTGATATTGCTTGTTTTGATATAATGGGCAAAAAATTAAATCAACCTGTATATCAATTAATTGGCGGGCGCTACCATGATGAGTTCCCCGTTACTCACGTCTTAAGCATCGCGGATCCAGAAGATATGGCTGAAGAAGCTGCTTCTATGATTCAAAAAGGTTACCAATCTTTCAAAATGAAAGTCGGTACAAACGTAAAAGAAGATGTAAAACGAATTGAAGCTGTACGTGAACGTGTAGGAAATGATATCGCTATTCGTGTTGATGTAAACCAAGGGTGGAAAAATAGCGCAAACACATTAACAGCCCTTCGTTCATTAGGACATTTAAACATTGACTGGATTGAGCAACCCGTTGTCGCCGACGATATTGATGCAATGGCTCATATTCGTTCTAAAACAGACCTTCCGCTTATGATTGATGAAGGATTAAAAAGTTCTCGTGAAATGCGCCAAATCATTAACTTAGATGCGGCTGATAAAGTAAATATAAAACTAATGAAATGCGGTGGCATATATCCGGCCGTAAAACTTGCTCATCAAGCTGAAATGGCCGGCATTGAATGCCAAGTGGGCTCAATGGTCGAATCATCCGTTGCCTCTTCCGCAGGATTCCATGTCGCTTTCTCAAAGAAAATCATTACGAGCGTTGAGCTAACAGGACCATTAAAATTCACGAAAGACATTGGTAACTTACATTACGACGTACCATTTATTCGCTTAAACGAAAAACCAGGACTCGGCATTGAAATAAATGAAGATACCCTGCAAGAACTAACCGTCTTTCAAGACGTTGTACGCTAAAGGAGGGCTCATACATGACAGTTCTATATGAAGGTACATTAAAACAAAATAACGAGTCGTTTCACGTTACATTACTATCCGGAGAGCACATCGAGCAAATTTTATCCCTACAAAACGTTGTAGTTGAAGCGTTAGAAGATAAAGGTCGTTTACAACCGCTCTCACAAGAAGAATTTCAATACATTCTAGAAGGAAACGGCATGATGATCGGTGCCTTTATCGAAAACGAACTCATCGCATTCCGTGCCCTACTCGTCCCTCCTATCGATGACGAGCATTTAGGACTTGATATCGGCCTATCAGAAAGCGAACTACATCGCGTCATCTATCAAGAAATCTCAAACGTTCATCCAAACTGCCGGGGAAATGGGATGCAAAAAACATTAGCGACAGTCATCATGGATGAACTACAAAAAGAAGATGGAAAGTACGACTATGTTTGCTGCACCGTTGCACCTTTTAACATTCCGAGTTTGAAGGATAAGTTTGCGCAAGGGATGGGAATTGCTGCACTGAAAGAGAAGTATAGTGGTAGTATGCGGTATGTTTTTGTGAAGGAATTGCGCGATACCAAAAGGGATTGGACAGATGTTAAGAACGTTCCGATGAGTGATGCTAGTGGACAGCAGGTATTGCTTTCGAAGGGGTATCGTGGGTATGAGATGGAGAAAATAGACGATACTTTCATTGTGAAATTTGGACGATGATTTACATGCAAGAAAAGGAAGGGATATCCCTTCCTTTTTATTTTCTCCTCGCTGAACAGTTCCGTGATACATGAAATTATATTAACGATTTTTAGAATATATCTATCATAACTTACAATATATCAACGATTTTTCAAATATATCTATCGTAACTCAAAATATATCAGCGATTCGACAAGGAATATCGGTTTACCGACAAAAATCGATATTCCATACTAAACCGTCATTTTCCAACTCGATAACGCTAACCAGTTCTCCATTTCCTTATAATCAGGCATTATCTTTCCGACAAGACGCCAAAAAGAACGATCATGATTTAAATGGACCATATGGCACATCTCATGAACAACTACATAGTCAATTACTCGCTGTGGTGCCATCGCTAACTTCCAATTGAATGTTAACTGTAGATTTGAATCACAAGTACCCCACGTACGACTACTGTCTGTAATACGAATAGAACGCGGTTTTGTTTTGAAGTTACTTTGATGTGCTTTAATGCTCTTCTCTGCTTTAAACACCGCTTTATCTTGCTCTATACTTGCATCTTGAGAAATTTGTATCGGATACGTACTTCCTAAATACAGAAAGCCCTCTCCTTGATCATAATCCTTTTCCTGTGGTCCAAGCGCTCGCTCCTGCATTTCTTTACGTGTTGTCTGAATCCAATCCCACTTCTCCTCTAGCAACTGAACTAAGTATTCAACAGGTGTTCCCTTCGGAGCTTGCACCTCAACATTTCCGTACGAATCTACAAAAAGACGCACCGACTTTTTCTTCTTATAAGTTACATGAAAATTAATTGTCTCACCTAAATAAGTATGTACCATTTCATCACCTAACGTATTATTTTACAAATAAAAAAGAGTAGGATACAAACACCTACTCTACCTATTATATCATTTACTCCTTTAACGAACTCATTACCCTCTATACTTTACACCTAATCCCTTAATGAAATTCCTTGCGTATCTATCGCCGCACTCTTTGTAATTTTTATGGCCTTTTTTTCTTAATAGGGCGCCTAACTCTCCTTTTGTTACCGTAACGCCTACGCTATCTAATATATCAAGTACATCCTCACTCGTTAAAGATAGTGCGATTTTCATTTTCTTTAGAAGAAGGTTATTAGCACTCTCTTTGCTTTGTACAGGTGCTGGTTGTCCTGGTTTTGGATCTTGCTTCCCTCTTTTTAAAGTAATAAATCCATTGAAAAATGACTCTAACATCATCATGTCGCATGTTAGTACGTACTCTTCTTCGATTACATCATCATTTTCAGCTTCATGTTGCGGCGCTCTCTTTATTTTTGTAAGCATATCAACTACGTCTTCTTTCGTTACTTCCATCCCGCCAAGTTTAAAGATTTCTACCATATCTATATCTTTTATATCTAAAGCGTATCTTACTCTTTTTAATATATCGTTGTTGCTCATTGCCATTGTTTTTCCTCCTGAAATTTCAAATATAATAATGCTTTTAGCATGTGTAAATGAATGTCGTTAAGTTACTACTTTAACATTTTAGAGGTAGGTTTTGTAGTCTTAGGTGGATTAATGATTTTTGGAGGTGATTTTAAAACAGCAACGCCCCTTCCTTTGACGATGATATTAATAAAGCAAAAAAGGATGGGCAGTGACTATTAATTAACACACTTGAAAATGGACTAACCTGATATAGATTAGTCCATTTTTGTGCAACTCTACTTAGTGGGCCACTCAGACATGAATATTACGTAAAATTCAAGTGAAATATATGGATTATGTTTACTTTTCATTTGTAATACGGTTCACCGTAACTAATCTAAATCAGGTTATTTCTCATTATTTTCATAATTAAATTTAACTAAAAAGGTAGTGCCTTCCGATCCTGTTTGAATTTCTATTTTTGCATTATGACGGGCAGCAATGGCATAACATACACCTAACCCCAATCCAGTTCCATTATCTTTGGTCGTATAAAATGGAGTACCCAGCTTCTCTAATACTTCAGGCCTGATACCTTTTCCTTGATCCCGCACTGCAAGCACCACACAATTTTGCACTTCCTTGTAGGTGCTAATGGTTAAAATTTTCCCTGTGTCCATCGCTTCTAACCCATTACGACATAGGTTTATTAATAATTGCCGTATCTCATTACGATTTAAAAGTAATTCCGGAGTGTCATTTGTATCGACTTGAATATATTTATTTTGATTATACGTATCAATCTTTATTAAAGGCATAATATCGCGGATAATTGCATTTAAATCTAACATTTGCAAATCCGATTTCCTTGTATTACCCATTGAGAGAAATTCAGTAATAATAGAATTGGCACGGTCAAGTTCTTCAATCATTAAACTAAAGTACGTATTATGTTGCTTATAGGTGCGCTCTTCTTTTAATAACTGCAAAAATCCTCTTACTGTTGTCATTGGATTTCTAATCTCATGGCTGATACCTGCTGCCATTTGCCCTATTAAATCTATGTTGGATAACCTTTTCAATTCCTGCTCATATTGCTTTTTTTCCGTTATGTTTTTAAAAACACAACAAATACCATCATCATACGGGTATGCAATAACTTCGTGCCAATATTCATCAGAGGTAGAAAGAAATTCGAAATGAACTGTAGTTCGCTCTGACATTGCACGATGAAATTCGTTATACATAACTGTGTCAAAGCTATCTAGGAAAACATCCCATATATTCTTACCTAATACATCTTTTGCTGTTTTTCTTTGTGGAAAATATTGATGCTTATTTACGTACGTAAATTCCCATTTATTATTCAAAGTAAAGAATCCATCCGTAATACTTTCAATCACACTTGTAACTTTTTCATTAGCAGCAGCTAGTTCTCTCGTTCGCTCTTCCACCATGCTTTCCAATTGATCCATATATAACAAGTTTGATAACGTAGGAGCTGTGGCATCAACGATAGATTTTGCCAGTTGAATTTGGGAATTATCGTAATTGTGAGCTTTACCAACGACGATTACCCCTAATACCTCCCCCATTGAGACCAATGGAATCATCAGTAAACTCTTACTATCTATATTTTTTGTTTGAACAACCTCTTGGATTTTGGCCTCATAGCTTTTCTCCAGCCAATCCGCTTCTGTCCAATCACAGTCCTTGCTTAACTTCGTTGTTTTAATCGTTGTTTTATCTTGCGGGTCTAAAAGGTGTGCAGCCATGTTTTTACTCTCTAAAATCTGTCCTAAGTAAAAAAAACATTTATCAAAACTCTCCTGTATCGAGGAACACATTGATAAATCACGGTTCACATTGAGTAACAGCTGCTTCTCTGCAATAAGGTTTTCCTTTTGTGTTAAATTATTTGCGTTTTGAATGGCGACCGCAGCCATATTTACATAAGCTTCAACACTTTGAATTTCTGAATCTGTTAAGTTCATTGGAACTCCATAATCAAATAAAAAAACGAGACCAAATAACTCTTGCCCATATGAGATAGGCAGAGCTAATAAGGACTTAATTTTGAACGCATCAACTGGTCTCGGATCCGGCCGATGATCCTTTGAGGTATCAGGGATATAGATGGTTTTTTTTGTTTCAATAACTTCTTTTGCCAGTAAGTCTACTTCAGGATCAATTACCTGAGTATCGAGCGTTACGCCATTTATGGTCTCTGGTTTTCCTGCAAACCCTCTAAATGTTCCATTTTCCTGGGGTAAATAAATTCCAACAGAGTTGCACCTAACAATCTCCTCTGATATCGCCATTGTTACACGCTGCAATACTTCACGTAGTTCTAATTTTGTATTTATTATTTTTGTTATATTCGCGAGCCTAGAATATCTCGCCTGATCACTTAACATTCACATGGCCTCCAATTATAGACATGATAATACCCGTGAAAATCAAGACCAACCTGCCATTTTCAATTTTCTCCTGTATTCTTTCCTTCCCCTTGTTTTACATAGAATACCTCACTTACTTATGGTACGGTTCACCTTAATTAAAATGAAACAAACACTCATAAAATCGCTACACTCCATCCCCTCTACCTTTCAAAAGTTACACTGTTTCACTATCTCCATTCTTATCAACACTAGCTTCGAACTTATCAAGCAACGCGCGCACTTCATCAGTTGATTTCGTGCTCATCAATTGATTTCTAAGTTCAGCAGCTCCAGGGAAGCCTTTTACATAAATTTTGAAGAAGCGGTGAAGTCCTGTGATTGAACGTGGCAATACTTCTGCATATTGATCTTGAAGATCAAGTTGTAATCTTAAAAGATCTAAATGTTCTTTACTGCTATGTTCTCTTGGCTCTTTTTCAAACGCAAATGGATTCTTGAAAATGCCTCTTCCGATCATTACGCCATCAATGCCGTATTTTTCAGCAAGTTCCAGCCCGGTTTTACGGTCAGGGATGTCTCCGTTGATTGTTATTAACGTATTTGGCGCAATACGGTCACGTAATTTTTTGATTTCTGGAATTAGTTCCCAATGCGCGTCTACTTGGCTCATTTCTTCTCTTGTGCGTAAATGAATAGAAAGGTTTGCAATATCTTGTTTGAAAATATGTGTTAACCAATCTTCCCACTCGCTTAACTCTTTAAAGCCAAGTCGCGTTTTTACGCTGACAGGTAGTCCGCCCGCTTTTGCTGCTTGGATTAGTTCTGCCGCAACGTCTGGACGTAGAATAAGACCACTACCTTTTCCTCTCGATGCTACATTCGGTACAGGGCAACCCATGTTAATATCGATGCCTTTAAATCCTAGCTCTGCCATGCCAATACTCATTTGACGGAAATATTCAGGGTTATCTCCCCAAATATGCGCCACTATCGGCTGTTCATCTTCTGTAAAAATTAAACGACCACGTACACTTTTCATACCTTCTGGATGACAATAGCTATCCGAGTTTGTAAACTCTGTGAAGAATACGTCTGGGCGACCAGCTTCACTTACTACGTGACGAAAAACAACATCCGTCACATCTTCCATTGGTGCAAGTACGAAAAACGGTCGTGGTAAATCATTCCAAAAATTATCTATCATTTCAAATTCAAATCCTCTCAATATGAATACAATTTCAAACTCTCAATAAACCAAAAAGCAGATGGTATAGATTGTTTCTATATCAACTGCTTCTTTATCACACATTAACGGACAGTAAGACCCCCAAACTCAAAATTCAGCGAAAGCAAAGAAGTTAGGTGGGGGTCGGGTTGCCCGTAAAAGTCCGATTGATGAAGGCTCATAATCAGTGGGGGTGAAGAAAACCCACTGATTAAAGTTTCACTTTATTATACCAACTTAAGCCAAGCTACACACTCTACATGTGTCGTATGCGGGAACATATCAACAGGCTGTACTTCCTGCGTTTTATATCCGCCTTCTTCTAATACTTTTAAGTCACGTGCTAATGTTGCTGGGTTACATGATACGTATACGACGCGTTTTGGCTTCATGTCGATGATTGTGTTTAGTAGTGCTTCGTCACAGCCTTTACGCGGTGGATCTACGACCATTGTGTCGGCAATTACGCCTTCTTTGTACCATTTTGGAATGACTACTTCTGCTTCTCCTACGCCAAATTCAGCATTTGTCATGTTGTTTAATGCTGCGTTTCGGTTTGCGTCTTCGATTGCTTCTGGAACAATTTCAACGCCGTACACTTTTTTCGCTTTTTGCGCTAGGAATAAGGAGATTGATCCGATTCCGCAATAGGCATCGATTACTGTTTCGTTACCGTCTAACTTTGCGTATTCTAACGTTTTATCGTATAGCACTTTCGTTTGTTCTGGGTTTACTTGGTAGAATGAACGTGCTGAAATCGCAAATTTAATGTCACCGATAAAGTCATAAATATATTCCGATCCGTACAATACTGTCGTTTTGTCTCCGAAGATTACGTTTGTACGCTTCGGGTTTACGTTTTGAACAATCGATTTTACTTCTGGGAATTTCGCTGCGATTTCTTCAATGATCGCTTGTTTGTTTGGCAATTCTGCAGTACGCGTAATGAAGACAAGCATAATTTCCCCTGTTACTTGTCCGTAGCGAGCCATTACGTGGCGAAGCGTTCCTTTATTGCGCTCTTCGTTGTACGCCGTAATACCGTGCTTTTCACAAATACGTTTTACTTCTTGAATTAATGTATCATTTTCTTCCGCCTGAATTAAACATGATTCCATATTAATAATGTCATGTGTTCCTTGGCGATAGAAACCTGCTACAAGTCCGCCTTCACGTTCTCCGATTGGTACCTGTGCTTTATTACGATATACCCACGGGTTTTTCATGCCAAGTACAGGATGAACAGGAACATCACTTAATCCGCCGATGCGCTGCATCACGTCGCGTACTTGTTTTTCCTTCGCTTGTAGTTGTCCTTCATATGTTAAATGCTGAAGCTGACAACCGCCGCACTGGTTATATACTGGGCACTCTGCATCTTTACGATATGGGCTTTCTGTATGAAGCTTCATTAAACGACCAAATGCGAAGTTTTTCTTCACTTTAATAATTTTAATTTGTGCTTCTTCACCTGGTAATCCGTTTTTAACGAAAATAGGATAACCTTTTACTTTCGCAACACCGGCACCATCGTGTGTTAAATCTTCAAATACTACATCTATAAACTCGTTTTTCTCAACTGGTGGCGTCATTTTATTACTCATTTTCCGACCTCTCTTTTTCATAACACTGCGTTACATTTTATCATACTTATATGGTCTTTTTCTATTGGAAGAAAAAAAGCTATTGACGATAGTTCTCTAGTAATGTTACGCTACTACTAATTTAATACGGACGATGTTACCTCATATATACTTGATAATATGGATCGAGAGTTTCTACCCGGCAACCTTAAATTGCTGGACTATGGGGAAAACTAATGAATATTAGCCTATGTGCAAAAAAGGACTCATATTGATTAGCTTTCTCTCATAGAAGAAAGTGAATCCATATGGGTCTTTTTTTATTTTTATTTTTCTAAAAGGTCAGACATCTTACGTATGACATAAAACCTTTCCGCTTTATTTTTAGTAATATAACGAGTGTTTTATGTACAAACTTTATACGAACTTCTGAAAGGGGCAACTACATGCAATATGTAATGAGCATTATCGGTATTCTTGTCGTTTTAGGTTTATGTTTTGCTTTGTCAAACAACAAAAGTAAAATCAACTTCCGTGCAATTGCTATTATGATTGGTTTCCAAATTTTAATTGGTTGGTTTATGTTTAGCACAAAGATTGGTCAACAAATCATTATTTTCATTAGTAAAGTTTTCAACAAACTAATTAAACTTGGTACGACAGGCGTCGATTTTCTCTTTAATGGAATTCAAAGAGATTTTGTCTTTTTCTTAAATGTATTATTAATTATCGTATTTTTCTCAGCACTACTTTCAATCTTTAGTTATTTAGGTGTTTTACCATTCATCGTTCGCATTGTCGGCGGTGCGATTTCAAAAATTACTGGTTTACCACGCGTCGAATCATTCCACGCAGTAAACTCTGTATTCTTCGGTTCAAGTGAAGCATTGATCGTTATTAAAAACGATTTACAGCATTTTAATAAAAACCGTATGTTCATCATTTGTTGTTCCGCGATGAGCTCAGTTTCTGCTTCTGTTACAGCATCATACGTAATGATGCTAGATGCAAAATACGTACTAGCCGCTCTTCCGCTAAACTTATTCTCAAGCTTAATCGTTTGTTCGTTATTAACACCAGTTGATACGAAAAAAGAAGACGAAGTGATTCAAAAATTTGATAGAACTCTATTCGGAGACAGCTTTATCGGTGCAATGATTAACGGTGCGCTTGATGGTTTAAAAGTAGCTGGTATCGTTGCGGCGTTAATGATCGCCTTCATCGGTGTGATGGAAGTTGTAAACTACGTAATTAGCGCAGCTTCAGGTGCAATGGGACACGCTGTTACATTACAACAAATCTTCGGTTATATCCTTTCTCCATTCGCATTCTTAATGGGTATTCCAGCTCAAGATATTATCCCAGCTGGTGGTATTATGGGTACGAAGATTGTATTAAACGAGTTTGTAGCAATCCTTGACTTAAAAGGAGCAGCTGCAACATTAGCTCCACGTACAGTTGGAATCGTTACAGTATTCTTAATTAGCTTCGCAAGTATTAGCCAAATTGGTGCGATTGTTGGTACGATCCGTGCCCTTTCTGAAAAACAAGGAAGCGTCGTATCTAAATTCGGTTGGAAAATGCTATTTGCATCAACACTTGCTTCTATTTTATCTGCGACAATCGCTGGATTGTTTATTTAATAAAGAAAATCACCTTCGCTTACACAGCAAGGTGATTTTTTATTATCATCATTTAAGAAACTGAAGAAAACTCTAATGCTTCTTCCTTATTAATAATTTCCCCCTTATATTTCCCTTTCACCGAAATATCAATAATTGATTTATTTCCTGTTTCCATTTTCCCTAAAGAAAACATATATATTAAGTCATCTTTTTTTAACATCCATTGTTTTCCGTGCCAAGGACCAGTTAACTTCTGTTCTGGCGATGCCAGTATTTCTCCAAAATATTCACATTCTCCTAGAGGTGTTGTTACTGTATTCTTCTCTGTATCAATAACTATATATTTAAGTAGCTTTATACTTTCGCTTGAAAAAATCTCTACTTCATGATCACTTTTTTTCTTAAATTTCAGCTTTCCATCCTTTGTATTAACCAATTTACTTTGATCAATTGCATTTAGTACAAACTCATACTCTTCTTTTGTAACACCGAAATTAGGATGATATGGCATACTTTTTTTCTCTGCATGCTCTTCTACGTATTTTAAATACCATTCCATATTATTCGCTAGATGCTCTCTCATTCTTTGACCAATATTCCCTACCTTTTTAAGAGTATCTGGATCCATCTCTAACGTCATAATATCCGCCGTAACTTCCGCGTTCATAAGATGTGCTGGAATATACTCTTCCACACTATTCGCCTTACTCACTTCACTTTGACAACCAACTACAAATAGCGATATGAGAAGAATATATACTATTTTTTTATATTTCATTTCTGTTCTCCATTCCGTACACCATTCTTACTTATATTTATAGCAGTTCTTATTATAATCTAAAATCCCTATATTTTAATAAAACTAGCGTCTATATGCAAAATTGCATATTAACAAGCCCTTCTTTTACTTTAAAATTAGCTTAAAACATTTACAAAAATATACAAATCACAAAGTTTAAATGTTATAATTTGTAAAAATATATTGGAGGACCTTATGAAAATTCACGCCCTTTTCGATTTTTTACACTTACTAGTCTTGAGCATGAAAAGCTATTATGTATGGGGAATGCCTATCTATGTCTTCATTATTCCTCTTATTTTTGTAGTCGGTTATATTATTATCAATTCGAATAAAAAAAGAAAGAATACATCTATTCAAAGCCACTAATCTATCACCCTAATAACTCCCCTAAAAATCATATTCCCCTCATTTTTTTCAAATGATATGATGAACAAGGGTATATCCCCATCACTCTTACAGCGGTGGGGATTTTAATGTAAATATGTAGCATAATACACAATAGAAGGTGATTTTATGAGAAAATACGCAGCAATTGCTTTATGTACATCTGCCATTCTAGCAGGTTGTAATACTAGCAATGTAAGTCAAGAACCTAAAAAAGAGAAAAGGGTTCAAGAAGTTAAGAAGCAAGAAGGGACTATGCAGGAACAAGGGGAAATTTCTTATAACCCGATTACACACGAATCTACAAACACAAGTATTCATATTACCGACATAAAAGATTCTTTAACCGAAGTACAATATAAAATTTGGCGCACTGCTGATGGAAAGGAACATACTAAATCTTTTTCTTCTAAAGAAAAGGAAAAACAATTTACACTTCCTTTTGATATAAAAGAATTTGAAGGAAAACGCGGTGAGTTCCAAATTGAAGCAGTAGGAATAAAAGAAGATGGGAAAGCCATCCCGCTCACAAAATCTACTATTACTTTCGAGCAAAAAGTTCCTGTTCTCATGTACCATGCAATTGATGATTATCATGGGCAAGGCATTAAAGATCTATTCGTATCACCGGCTAACTTTGAAGCCCAAATGAAGTATTTAAAGGACAATGGTTATACATTACTAACTTTTGAACACTGGGGCGATATAAATAAAGTAAATAAACCCATTTTCGTTACATTTGACGATGGTATGAAAAATAATATGAATGCATTTCGCATTTTACAAAAGCTAAAAGATGATACTTTTAAACCAACAGCAACAGAATATATGATTGTTGATAACGTTGATGCAGAAAGCTCTCTTTCTACATCTGAAATAAAAGAAATGGTTGATTCCGGTATTTTCTCCGTGCAATCCCACACAGCAACGCATGCTGATTTACCGAAAATTACAAACTATGAAGAAGAATTAAAAGGTTCGAAAGAAAAGCTAGAAAAAGTAACAGGTAAGCCAGTTATTGCGATTGCTTATCCGTTCGGCCATGTAGATGATAAAGTTGTCGAAGAAACGAAGAAATATTATCAATTTGCAACAACAACGAAGCCTGGACAATTCATTACGAAGGGTGAACCTGATGAATTGCTAAAGATGAAACGCGTCCGTATACACCATGCAACTACTGTGGAGCAATTTGCCTCTTCCCTTAAATAAGTGTGAGAGCTCAATACATTTTGAGCTCTCTTTTTAGTTTATATTTATATATATTTTTAGAATTTTCTTGTATTATATATAGTAAGAAATCTTTCAAACTAAAGGAGATTATACATATGTCATTTGAACAAACGTTAGAGAAATATGCTGCTCTTGCAGTTAATGTTGGTGTTAATATTCAGCCAGGACAAACTTTATCAATTAGCGCACCTCTTGAAGCTGTACAATTTGTACGCCTCGTTACAGAAAAAGCATATAAATCTGGTGCCAAACACGTATATGTGGATTGGAATGATGAGACGTTAACACGCTTAAAGTTCGATCTAGCTCCTGAAGAAGCTTTCTCTGAGTTCCCATCTTGGAAAGCACATGCGCGTGAAGAATTAGCAAAAGAAGGCGCTGCATTTATGTCTATTTATGCAGAAAACCCTGATTTATTAAAAGGTGTAGAACCAACACGTATCGCAACTGCTCATAAAGTAGCTGGAGAAGCGATGAAAGTATACCGTGATTACGTACAAGCAGATAAAGTAAGCTGGTGTGTCATTTCTGTTCCTACGAAAGAATGGGCTGCGAAGGTATTCCCTGATGTAGCGCCAGAAGAACAAGAAGCAAAACTATGGGATGCTATTTTCAAAGCTACTCGTGCTGATTTAGAAAACCCTGTAGAAGCATGGAAAGAACATGATGAAACACTACATACAAAAGTTGACTACTTAAACGAAAAGCATTATACAGCTCTTCACTATACAGGTCCTGGAACAGACTTAACGATTGAACTTCCAGAAAAACATGTATGGGCTGGTGCTGGTAGCTTAAATGAAAAGAACGTACCATTTATGGCTAACATTCCAACTGAAGAAGTATTTACAATGCCACTTAAAACAGGTGTAAACGGTCAAGTGTCTAGTACAAAACCGTTAGCATTTGCAGGTAATATTATTGATAACTTCACGTTAACATTTGAAAATGGACGTATCGTAGACTATAAAGCTGAAGCTGGTGAAGAAGCTTTAAAACATTTAGTAGAAACAGATGAAGGTTCTCACTTCCTAGGAGAAGTAGCTTTAGTACCTCATGACTCACCAATTTCAAACACAAATATTTTATTCTACAATACGCTATTTGACGAAAACGCATCTTGCCACCTTGCAATCGGAAATGCTTATGCATTTAACTTAGATGGTGGTAAAACAATGTCTAAAGAAGAACTTGCTGAAAATGGTGCAAACGCTAGTATTACACATGAAGACTTCATGATTGGATCAGCTGAACTTGATATCGATGGTATTACTGCTGATGGCAGACATGAGCCTATCTTCCGTAAAGGTAACTGGGCGTTTTAATACAAACAAAGGCTATCTTCCTCACCGGAAGATAGCCTTTTATGATGCAGATGAAACCTTAAGTCCGACTACTCCTAAAACAATAAAGAGAATACAAAATGCTTGAAATAAGCTAATGTGCTCTTTAAAAAAATACACACTAATAATTGTAATCAGTAATGTTCCCACACCAGACCAAATAGCATAAGCAATACTTAAATGAATCTTTTTCACAACGATAGCAAATACGCTAAAACAAATTCCATAAAATACGAAAATAAGTACACTTGGAACGAGCTTTGTTAAACCATTCGATAGTTTCATCGCAATCGTCCCAGCCACTTCAAAAATAATTGTAACAAGTAATAATAGCCAATATACCATACTAGAATCCCCTTCTCTGTCACCTTATAGAGATTCTAGTATACTACTTATAGTCCTAATGAAATATATTTAATCTCTAAATATTCTTCGATACCGAAATGTCCGCCTTCACGACCAATACCACTTTCTTTAAAGCCACCAAATGGTGCTTGTGCAACTGATGGAAGACCGTCATTTAAACCGATAATACCGTATTCTAACGCTTCGCTAATTTGGAATGCTTGACTAATATCTTTCGTGAAAATATACGCTGCCAAGCCGTATGGTGTATTATTTGCTCGCTCGATTACTTCTTCAACTGTTTTAAATTTCGCAACCGGCGCAACTGGTCCAAATGTTTCTTCAGTCATACAAAGCATCGTATCATTTGCCAACCCAATTACAGTCGGTTGCATGAAATGTCCATCTAGCTCTGCAATCTGTTGACCTCCATATAAGAGTTCTCCACCTTTTTGAACTGCATCTTCGATATGTTCTTGTACTTTCGAAACTGCATTCTCATCAATAAGTGGACCTACAGTCGTTCCGTCACCGAAGCCGTCTCCTACTTTCAGCTGCCCTACTGCCTTTTGGAACTTCCCTACAAATACTTCGTATACGTCTTCTTGAACGAATACTCGGTTTGTACATATACACGTTTGTCCTGCGTTACGGAATTTCGAACCAATCACTGCTTCTACCGCTTTATCTAAATCCGCATCATTCATTACGATAAATGGAGCATGACCACCTAACTCAAGTGAAACTTTTTTCATCGTTTGTGCAGCACTAGCCATTAATTCTTTCCCGATTTCCGTTGATCCTGTAAAGGACACTTTTCGAACGCGTCCATCTTCCATCCACGTATCAGCAATTGCTTTCGCACTACCTGTTACAATATTTATGACACCTTTTGGAATGTCTGCTTCATGAGCTAATTCAGCTAATTTCAATGCCGTTAACGGTGTTTGACTTGCAGGCTTCACAATTGCCGTACATCCTGCCGCAAGTGCTGGAGCTACCTTTCTCGTAATCATAGCAGCTGGGAAGTTCCACGGTGTAATAGCTGCCATAACGCCAACTGGCTGCTTCATAACTAAAATACGTTTATTCGGATGAGAAGCAGGAATCATTTCACCATATACGCGCTTTCCTTCTTCTGCATACCATTCAACAAAACTATTTGCATAATTCACTTCACCAAGTGCTTCTGCAAATGGCTTTCCTTGCTCCTTCGTCATAATCGCTGCGATTTCTTCTTTATTTTCATCAATAAGTGTGAACCATTTTTTTAATTTCACCGCTCGATCTGCTGCTGTTAATTTTGACCATGATTTAAAGGCCTCGTGCGCAGCATCAACAGCTTGCTTCGCCTCTGTTACTCCGCCTCTTGGTACAGTTGCAAATATTTCCTTCGTCGCTGGATTATTTACTTCGATTTGTTCTTGCAATGTAATCCACTCACCATTTATATACATCGCCTTTTTTTCTATGTTTACAAACGTCGCTTTTTTATCCAATGTTTTCTTCCTCCTCTATATTATCGTTCTCTTTAGGGTCTCTCTTATACTTATTAAATAGCATTCTCATAAAAAAATATCCAACTAATAACGTCCAGCATAATACCTGTCGCTACAATAAATACTGTAAATATACTTTAAAATAAAGCAGCTGTTTTCACACCAAAATAGTTAATGATTGTAATAATGAATGCTCCACCCATTCCAATCATCGCCTACGTCAAGTATACATCCCAACCACCTATTGTTCACAAATAAATGCTCTGCTAGTCTGGCAATATATAATCAACTACTGTTGGTAACGCCACAGCCTCAAAAGTAACAACCGATACATATCCAAGCACTATTGCCCACGATGCGATGAATGCTGAATTTTCCCCAAATTCCTTTTTTCATATAGTAAACCACCTATAATAAAAGCGATAACCGCACCTAAAGAACTAGCCGATGTAACCCAATCCCCTGAGGGTACACAACTATCGTAAGGAAAAGAACATCAAAACATGATAGCACCTTCTTAAGTTCCTTCTTCTCCTCTAACTACATAATCCTCCTCTATAAAACGTTTAATTTTCCTAGTAGCGGCAGACTGGCTTATTTTCAAGAATTCTGCGACTTTATAGCTTGATCCATATGTTTTATATGCTTTTAAAATAATGTTTCGTTCCACTTCTTCCAACATTTTATAGAGACTTTGACCTGACTGTTCAACTGTTGATTCCTGCATTGCTATTGGTAAATCTTCTATTGTAACGATATTGTCAGCAGTTATAACAATTCGTTCAATTACATTTTCAATCTCTCTATTATTTCCTTCCCAAGGGTACCCAACAAACATTTGCAATGTGCTAGGTGCTAATTTGACATTCCGCCCATATTTCTCATTAAAGTGCTGTAAATAATGATAAACGAGTGGCAAAATGTCTTCTGTTCTTTCCCGAAGTGGCGGAATTGAAATTGGAATGACATTCAGACGATAGTATAAATCTTTCCTAAATGTTCCTTGTTTCACCATCCCACTTAAATCTCTATTTGTTGCCGCTACAATTCTAACGTCCACCTTTTTTAATTCTCTTCCGCCTATAGGACGAAACGTTTTTTCTTGCAATACCTGCAGAAGTTTCGCCTGAATTTCAAGCGGCATTTCACCGATTTCATCTAAGAAAAGAGTTCCTTTATTTGCTGATTCTAATAGCCCCTTTTTCCCTTCACGATTTGCCCCTGTAAACGATCCACCTGAATATCCGAAAAGCTCTGATTCAATTAAATTTGTTGGCAATGCCGCACAATTAATTTCATAGAAACTTTCATTTTTCCGATTACTCACTTCATGTAAATGACGTACTAATCGGCTTTTTCCAACTCCTGTCTCACCTAAAACGAGAACAGTACTATCTACCATGGATACTTTTTTGATTGTTTCGACTATTTTTTGCATAGCAATGCTTTTAAAAATAAGTCCTTCATGTTCATATGTTTCTCTTAATTCTTTTTTATATGTTTTTAATTGATTATCCATTTCCTCGACCTTTTGACGTAATCGATAGAGTTCAGTAAGGTCTCGAGAATAACTAATCACTCTTCTTAAATTTCCTTCATCATCAAAAACAGGCCTTGTACGAACGTGTAAATACTCTCCTGATTTTGTCGTTTGAACAAGTTCAATTGGTCTCTTTTTTTCAATTACTTCTAATGTTGCCGACGGATAAAAGATCTCATCTTTTTGCAATTCTTTCACATGCTTACCTACTAACTCTTTAGCAGCTAGTTGATAGTGTCTTTCACATGTACTATTTACACGTACAACGATCCCCTTCTCATCAGTAACAAAAATTTCGTCAAACGCATATTCAAATACATCTTGTAAATCCATTAACACTCGTTCCTTTTCTGCAACCATCCTAGCCACCCCTAACTTCAAATCCAGCAATTCACTTTACTACCTTTATTATAAAGTGAATTTTCTGCGTTTTATATAGAGTCAGCTAGAATGTTTGCTATTTATTATTCAGCTTTTAAACACGAGCGATATTTGCTTGCTCATAACAAGTTTGTAATGATTCTTCAATAATCGTTAAACCTTCTTCAAGTTGCTCATCTGTAATAACTAATGGCATTAACACACGAATAACATTGCCATATGTTCCTGCTGATAATAAAAGTAATCCACGTTTATTTGCTTCTGCACATAAATTAGCTGTTAACGTTTTGTCAGGTGCCTTTGTCTTACGATCCTGAACGAGCTCGAATGCACACATTGCACCTAAACCGCGCACATCACCGATACAATTGTATTTATTTTTCATCTCTTCGAATCGGTTCATTACGACTTTCCCTAATTCTATCGCTCTATCATTTAATTTCTCTTTTTCTATTACATCAAGTACAGCTAATGCAGCCGCACATCCTAGTGGACTTCCTGCATACGTTCCGCCAAGCTCTCCCGGTGCAGACTCATTCATAATTTCTTTACGCCCAATCACACCACTTATCGGTACACCAGCACCTAATGATTTAGATACCGTAATTAAATCTGGAACGACATCATAATGCTCAATTGCAAAGTATTTTCCTGTACGACTAAAGCCTGTTTGAATTTCATCCGCTACAAATAAGATACCGTGCTCTGAACAGATGCTTCGTACTTCTTGAACAAACTTCTTACTTGGCACGATGAATCCGCCTTCTCCTTGAACGGGTTCCATTACTACGGCTGCAATTGTTTCTGGTGCTACTTCTGATATAAAGAAGTTCTTAAACTCTTCAATGATGAAATCATCATACTGCTCTTCCGTTAGCCCTTCTGGACGACGGTATTCATATGGAAATGGTGCTTTATATACTTCTGGAGCAAATGGACCAAATCCGAATTTATATGGTTTTACTTTACTTGTCATCGTCATTGTCATTAACGTACGCCCATGGAAACCTTTAGAAAATGCGATAATACCTGGTCTCTTCGTATATTTACGAGCAATTTTCACTGCGTTTTCAACCGCTTCTGCACCACTGTTTAAAAATAGTACTTGCTTATCAAAATTCCCTGGTGCTAATGCAGCAAGCTTTTCTGCTAATTCAATATATGGCTCATACATCATGACATTAAAGCCAGTGTGAATATATTGATCGACTTGTTTATGAAGTGCTTCTTTAACGACCGGGTGACAATGCCCTACGTTAATTGTCCCTATTGCTCCTGCGAAATCAATGTACTGATTGCCATCGACATCTGTTACAAGAGCCCCATTTGCAGACTGTACAAATGTCGGGATGCCGTTACTTACTCCTTTTGGTACTATATTTTGACGGCGCTCTAATAAAGACGCTGCTTTTGGTCCCGGAATTTGTTCATTCACTTTAGCATATTTTTTTGTGTTCATTGTATACCCCATCCTTTTCTTTACATTGTTTTCTCTTTTTATTGCAAAATATATGCCAACTTTCTTTTCAAGTATTCATCCTATATTCTTTGTATCCAGGCATAAAAAATAAGTCTATAAAGACNNGTCTTTATAGACTTATTTTTCTTACACATTAGACTTTTCTTGCTCCAAAATAAACTCACCTGCATGGGAAATCAAATCCTCAACAGATTGTACTACTAAATCCGCAAGTGGTTCTAATGTTTGGCGATCCCCTGTACCAGATAGCACTCCGATTCCGTAGCAATCGCCACCGTTTTTAGCTAAATGTAAATCAGTTGGCGTATCTCCAACGACTGCCACTTCACACGACTCTAAACGAAACTTTTCACAAAAAGATTCTATAATTCTTTTATCCGGCTTTTGTGCTGGAAATGTATCTGAAGCTACAACATAATCAAAAAAAGACTCTATTTGATACTGTTTCAAAAATAATTCTGTCGGTGCGAAATCATCAGCTGTCACAACACCTAAAATAAATCCTCTATCCTTTAAACTTTGTAAAATTATCGGTAAATCCGCCGTCATTTTCATATAGGAACGGTGCTCATACATAAGGGAAAATAATTTTTCACTTACCCACTCATGCATATCCTCTTCCCTACATGACGTAATATACTTACACAGCCCTTTTGCTACATCAAGGCTTGTTCCAGCCGCTAATGCGCTACTTGGATGAACAAATGTCCCCTCCACACCGATCTCCTTTAGTAAACCTTGCTGCATTGACTCTGGGAGTTGATATAATTTTATACAGTCCGCTACAAGTTCTTCAGCTACTTTTATCCAAATTGAATGAAAATCCATTAATGTCCCATCTTTATCAAATAGTATTGCTTTTACCTTCTCCATAGCATCCTACCTCTCGTTTCTTATCTCCTCCAGTGTACCAATAAAATATGTATATAAAATAAACGAATTGTAAAAATACCATAAAAATCAAACTAACTCCCAATTTACAATTCCTCTATACAAAGAAAAAGGATGCCTTTACAGGACATCCTCTTTATGTTCGGGAACAAATAGTTCCAGACAATGATATATGTTTTCAAATTCCATTGGGGCATCCCCACCATATTCACCATCTAAATTAATCATTAGTTTATCTGGTGAATGCACTTTAATGCGATTTGCTTGTGTGTATAGCACTTTTGGATTGTTAATATGTTCACCACGCTGCGCTTGTGTTGCTGCTTTAATTAAATCAGCGATAGAACCTTTTTTCAGCACTAATAAATCAAATAACCCATCGTTAATAGAGGCATACGGTGCTACCTTTTCGAATCCACCAACTGAACGAGTATTTGTAATTAAAAACATCGTAATTTCTTCTTGTAGTAACTTCCCATCATACTCGATTTCAACATATGTTGGGTGTAATGACGGTAACATTTCGATTCCTTTTAAATAGTAAGCAAGCTGGCCTAATACCGTTTTTAACTTACTTGGTACTTCATATGTTAATTCAGTGATACGACCGCCACCAGCAATATTAATGAAATATGTATCATTCGCTCTACCAAGATCTAAAGGAACTGTTTTTCCTTCACAAATAATATCCGCAGCCTCTTCAATAACACGAGGTACACCGATCGCACGTGCAAAGTCATTTGTCGTTCCAACTGGAATAATTCCAAACTTTGGACGATGCACATGTCCTACTAAACCATTTACCACTTCATTTAACGTACCGTCGCCACCAGCTGCGATAACAACATCAAACTTACGATCCGCAGCTTGCCTTGCTGCCACAGTCGCATCTCCAGGACCAGTTGTTGCATGACAAGATGCTTCATAACCAGCTTGTTCTAATTTTTGTAATACTTCTGGTAAGCTCTTCTTAAATAGCTCACGCCCAGAAGTAGGATTATAAATAATTCTTGCTCGCTTCATCATTTATTAGCACAGGGAATTTCCTTCTTCATTGAAAAAGAACATACTGAAGTTCTATTCAGTATTCCTATGCCTACCTCCTCTCATCTTCCTATCCTTTTTTTATCCCGCTCAAACAGGCAGTAAGAACCCGATTCGTGTAGTCCATCAAAAGCAAATATTCATTTCAATGGTTTTGTTTTATTTGACAAAAAAATTTATGTCCATCTATTTTCCTCATAACAATTTACATATAAAGAATAATAACTATCTATTACTTCATGAGATGAAAAAAACCTCTATGTTTAGATTTATCATTATTCCCACCTTTTTGCAACTATCATACCATAGTTGCTATACAAACATTTTTCCACTTTTGACAGTTAATCAAACGTTTGTTTAAACGATTTTTTCTCATTTAAACAAACGTTTGATTAACCTAGAAAAACACCCATGTATGGGTGTTTTTCTGCTTAATCTTTACAATTCACTACTATTTTATCGCTTATTAATCTCTTCAAGTAAGATTTTATTAACAAGCGGTGGATTTGCTTGTCCTTTTGTAGCTTTCATAATTTGACCAACTAAGAAACCAATTGCACGGTCTTTACCGTTTTTAAAGTCTTCGATAGATTGCTCATTATTATCAAGAATTTCTGTTACAACTTTACGAAGTGTACCCTCGTCAGAAATTTGAACAAGACCTTTCGCTTTAACGATTTCTTCTGGGTCTCCACCTTTTTCAATTAATTCGTTAAATACTTTCTTCGCGATTTTAGAAGAAATTGTACCTTTTTCAATTAATTGAACCATTTTAGATAAACCAGCAGGCGTTAATGCAACGTCTTTTAATTCTTTTTGTTGCTTGTTTAAGTATGCAAGCACTTCACCCATTAACCAGTTTGATGTTAATTTCGCATCAGCACCGTCTGCAACAGTTGCTTCGAAGAAATCAGACATCTCTTTCGTTAATGTTAATACGTGTGCATCATAAGCTGGTAAGCCAATTTCTGCAACGTAGCGAGCTTTACGTGCATCTGGAAGTTCTGGAATAGAAGCACGAACTGCTTCTTTCCACTCATCGTCGATGTAAAGTTCAACTAAATCTGGCTCTGGGAAGTAACGATAATCGTCAGATCCTTCTTTCACACGCATTAAGATTGTTTTCTTCGTTGCTTCGTCATAACGGCGTGTTTCTTGTTGAATAATACCACCAGATAATAATTCTTTCTCTTGGCGTACTTGCTCATGCTCAAGACCTTTTTGTACGTAAGTGAATGAGTTTAAGTTTTTCAGTTCCGCTTTTGTACCGAACTTCTCTTGTCCAACTGGACGAAGGGAAATATTCGCATCACAACGCAAGGAACCTTCTTCCATCTTACAATCAGATACGCCAGTGTATTGAATGATTGATTTTAACTTCTCTAAGTATGCGTATGCTTCTTCTGGCGTACGCATATCTGGCTCAGATACGATCTCGATTAAAGGCATACCTTGACGGTTGTAGTCTACTAATGAACCATCAGCTGTATGCGTTGATTTACCAGCATCTTCTTCTAAATGAAGACGTGTAATACCGATACGTTTCTTTTTACCGTCTACTTCGATTTCAATCCAACCATTTTCTCCAATTGGCTTATCGAATTGAGAGATTTGGTAAGCTTTCGGATTATCTGGGTAGAAATAGTTTTTACGGTCAAACTTTGTTTCCGTTGCGATTTCACAGTTTAATGCCATTGCAGCTTTCATTGCAAAGTTAACTGCTTCTTTATTTAATGTAGGAAGTACCCCTGGGTATCCTAAGTCAATTACACTTGTTTGTGTATTTGGCTCCGCTCCGAATTCTGTTGGACTCGCAGAGAAAATTTTCGAATTTGTTTTTAACTCAACGTGAACCTCTAAACCAATAATTGTTTCTAAATTCATCTATGCTCGCCTCCTTACAGACTTGCTTTTTTTGTATGATAGTCTGTTGCTTGCTCAAACGCATGTGCAACGCGGTAAATTGTCGCTTCATCGAAGTGTTTACCAATGATTTGTAAACCAAGTGGCATGTTGTTAGCACCGAATCCACATGGAACTGAAATCGCTGGAACACCCGCTAAGTTTACTGGGATTGTTAAAATGTCGTTTGCATACATTGTCATTGGATCGTCCACTTTTTCGCCCACTTTAAATGCCGGAGTTGGCGTTGTTGGTCCAATAATAACATCATAGTTAGCAAATACATTTTCAAAGTCGTTCTTAATTAATGTACGTACTTGTTGTGCTTTTTTGTAATATGCATCATAGTAACCAGAGCTAAGAGCAAATGTACCAAGCATAATACGACGTTTAACCTCATCACCAAAGCCTTCGCTACGTGTGTTTTTGTAAAGATCTAATAAATTATTTACATTATCAGAACGAACACCGTAACGTACGCCATCAAAGCGTGAAAGGTTAGCAGATGCTTCAGAAGAAGATAGTAAGTAATACGTTGCTAGAGCGTATTTAGAGTGCGGAAGAGATACTTCTTCCCAAGTTGCGCCCATACCTTCTAATACTTTTAAAGCAGCTAGTACTGACTCACGAGCTTCTTCGCCAACACCTTCGCCTAAGTATTCTTTCGGTACAGCAATGCGTAAACCTTTCACATCGCCTGTTAAACCAGCTAAATAGTTTCCAACTTCAACGTTTGCAGAAGTTGCATCCATGCGGTCAATACCTGAAATAGCTTGTAATAAGTATGCATTGTCTTCTACTGTACGTGTAATCGGTCCGATTTGGTCAAGTGAAGATGCGAATGCTACTAATCCATAACGAGATACGCGTCCGTAAGTTGGTTTTAAACCTACAACGCCGCAATATGCAGCTGGCTGACGGATAGAACCACCCGTATCAGAACCTAGAGAGAATAGTACCTCTCCTGCTGCTACAGCTGCTGCAGAACCACCACTAGATCCGCCCGGAACGTAATCTAAGTTCCATGGGTTTTTCGTAGCGTAGAAACCTGAGTTTTCATTTGAAGAACCCATTGCGAACTCGTCCATATTTAATTTACCGATTGTAATTGTGTCAGCAGCTTTTAACTTTTGCACAACTGTCGCATCATAAATTGGATCGAAGTTTGCTAACATTTTGCTCGCACAAGTAGTACGAAGACCGTTAGTTACAATGTTATCTTTTACACCGATTGGCATACCGAATAATAAACCATTATCTTCAGCACCAATCTTAGCGTCTAATTCTTTCGCTTTCGCGCGTGCATTTTCTTCATCTAATGTAAGAAAAGCTTTTACGTTATCTTCAACATCCGCAATACGTTTGTAAGATTCTTCTACTAAATCCGTAACGGAAATTTCTTTGTTGTTTAATTTCTTATGTAACTCTGATACTGAATGATCAAATAATGACATCGAAATTCCCTCCTCTATTCTAATACTGCTGGAACACGGATTTGATTATCTTTGTGATCCGGTGCATTTTTTAATACTTCTTCAACTGGTAAACCTTTTTCTGGTACATCTTCACGCATAACATTTTTCATAGTTAATACATGAGTTGTTGGTTTTACATCTGTTGTATCTAATTCATTTAACTGTTCTGCAAATGTAACAATTGCATCTAGTTGTTTTTGAAATTTTTCTGCTTCTTGATCAGTAATTGCAAGACGTGCTAAATGTGCTACGTGCTTTACATTCTCAACGGAAATTCTTGACACGGCTAGGCCACCTCCATAATATATCGTTCAATCTACAATACTATTGATGATACCAAATTTTCAGTACTTCAAGCAAGTCAACACATGGCACTTACGGCATTTTTACATAAAAAAAGAAAGGCAAATGCCTTTCTTTACAATTTACTCTTTATCTAACGGTTTATTTTTCGGAAATCTCTCGTTATCTTCTTCATTATCACGAATTGTTTTTTGTAATACAAAACAAGACATCGTTAAAAATAATGTTCCAATTAAATAGTATCCTTTTACACTAAGCGTTTCATCTAACGTATAAATCCCAATTAGCATACCTGAAAGCGCACAAACAAATGAAGTCCATGCTAAAAACGTGAACGCTTGCGTATTTCGTCTTCTCATCGTTCTCCCCCTCGTTAGCTGTACATCCATTATAGATAAATATATTTACCATGATGGATTTTTATGTAAATTCTAGTTTGCTATTTATAAATCTATCACAAAAAAATATTATTTTAAAGATAGTTTTCTGCCTAATCTGAAAAAACAATTAAAATCATTGACATTTATTTCAATTCTACATAAAATAAAAATAAATATTACGAACCTCGAAATATACGGGAGTGGAAATAATTGTTGCAATATGAACATTTTTTAGACTTACTGCTAGATAACGCCAAGAAACTTTTCTATCCTGAAGAATGGGTGGGCCTAGATTTAACACTTTCCAAAACAGAAGTATTTTGTTTACTTTGGATGGAGCGAAATACAGATATTACAATGACAAAAATTACTGAACTTCTTGATATACCGATGAGTACAACGACAGGCGTTGTAAATCGCCTTGTAAAAAAGGGATATATTGAACGGTACCGTGATGAAAAAGACCGACGTATCGTATTAATTCGTTTAACTGAAAGCGGCATCTTACTCATTCAAGAAGTGAAGCAAAATGCGGCCCATTACTTTAGCTTAATGACAGAAGCACTATCAGAAGAGGAAAAAGCATTCTTACTACAAATCTTCCAAAAAATTATGAATCACATTGCTACGTCACAGCAAAAAACAGAAGAAAAGGTTTCTACACCTAAAATGAAAAACATTCCGATTGAATAAAAACCCCAGTTTTGGGTTTTTATTCAAAAAAACATTTCGACACTCGTAATATTCGACATTCGAAACAAAGGGGATAGAATGATGAGAATTATTTTGTATACAGGGAAAGGCGGCGTAGGAAAAACTAGCATTTCAGCAGCAACTGCAATTCAAAGTGCACAACAAGGATTAAAAACATTAGTAATGAGTACAGACCCTGCTCATAGTTTAGGAGATTCATTTGGTATAAAACTATCTTCTGAGCCATTAGAAATTCGTGAAAACTTATGGGCCCAAGAAATTAATACGATTTATGAAATGGAAAAAGGCTGGGGCAAACTACAGAAATATATTACACTCCTCTTCACTTCCAAAGCAGCTGAGGATATTACGACAGAAGAATTAACGATGTTTCCTGGTATGGAAGATTTAATTAGCTTACTTCGCGTACTCGATTACTATAAACAAAATACCTATGATGTTATCATCATTGACTGCGCTCCAACAGGAGAGACATTAGCAATGCTAAGTTTTCCAGACATGCTCGGCTGGTGGATGGAAAAATTATTTCCTATTAAAAGAAAGGTTTTAAAAGTCGTTCGTCCTGTAGCTCAACCACTTCTCGGTGTCCCTCTTCCAACCGACGATATTATGGACGAATTAACAAATACACTTGAACAGCTTGGAGAAATGAGAGATATTTTATCAAATCGAGAGGTAACAAGTATCCGCATCGTTGTAAATCCTGAAAAAATGGTCATTAAAGAAGCTCAGCGCAGCTTTACGTATTTAAATTTATACGATTATAACGTAGATGCCATTATGATTAACCGCGTCATCCCTAACACTGTCACCGATCCTTATTTTCAGGCATGGAAAGATACACAAAAGAAATATAAAACATTAATTCAAGATAGTTTTCAGCCCCTTCCTATTTATGAAGCACCGATGTTTGAACAAGAAGTTGTTGGTTTACCTATGTTAGAGCGTGTAGGAAATGCTTTATTTAAAACTGATCCCCGTCCTACTGAAGTGAAATTTAACGGTCGCACACAATATGTAAAAAAAGATGGCAATGAGTATGTTTTCGTTCTTTCCATTCCCTTCTCAAACAAAAATGAACTTTCATTAAATCAAAAAGGTGATGAACTTATTATTCAAGCTGGTTCTGTGAAACGAAATATCACATTGCCAAAAACATTAACGCACCTTTCTATTCAAGGAGCAAAATTTGAAGAGGATATACTAAACATTCGGTTTGGAGGTGTAGTGCATGCATGATGAGCTACTAAGAAGAATCATTCATACAAAAATCAAAATCGGTATGCATATATTAGAAGAATTGCCGAATCCGATTCAGCAATCTGCTAAGCAAGTGTTAAGTATTTTACAGGAAGAGCTATCTTCTTATACAGAAAAAGGAGCAGAAGCACATCCCGATGGTAATTTAAAAAGTATCCTAATTGAATAACTATATCCATTATCGCTCCTATAATCCCGGCATGATCTCAGCAGCTTTCATTACCCTCTTTTCTATTTTCTTTTTTGCATCCAAGAAACAATTAACTCATAAAAAACAATTCGTAATTACACTCATTTTCAGCTTATTTTCTTACCCCATTATACTTTGGATTACCTTGCTATTCGCTAGCTGCTTTCATCCATAAAAAAGGACCAGGAAAACTCCTGGTCCTTTACTCTACTTAACAAACATGGAATTCTATGTTATACAGAATTAGGGTTTGTTTGTTAAGTAGATTATATGTTGAACGAACTAACAGCGGAGGGGTTCCTTCTATTAGTCCATTAAACCCAATGATTATTTTACGATTTTTTCAAGCTCCTCAAGTGAAAGATCTACTGAAATGGAACCATCATTTGTTTCTTTCTTAATTGCATCTGTTACTTCTTTTGAATGATATAGTTCAATTACTTTTTTCAGTGTTGGATCATCTTTATCTTTTGTACGAGCTGCGAAAATATTAATATAGGCCTTCGCATTTTCATCCTTTGGATCTTCTAAGAAAATTGGATCCTTCGCTGGATCTAATCCAGCTTGACCCGCAACACCGTTATTAATAACTGAAGCTGCTACATCTTTTAGAACACGAGGTGTTTGCTGTGCGATAACCGGTGTAATTTTTAACTTCTTCGGATTTTCAGCAATGCCACTTGTATCTCCAAATAAGCCAAAGCCTTTCTTAAGCTTTAATAAACCTGCTGCATCAAGAAGTTTTAATGCACGTGCTTGGTTCGTTGGATCGTTCGGAATAGCGATTTCTGAACCATCTGGGATTTCATTTGCTTTCTTATATTTTTCAGAGTATAAGCCCATTGGTGCAATTTGTGTTGTACCAACAGCTGTAATATCTAATTTATGCTCTTTTTTAAATTGCTCTAAGAAAGCAACATGTTGGAAGGCATTTAGTTCAATGTCTCCATCAGCTAACGCTTTATTTGGCGTTGTGTAATCAGAGAACTCAATCAATTTAACTTTAATCCCTTCTTTTTCAGCTTTTCCCTTTACAATTTCCCAAGCGTTTCCATCAGTTCCAGTTACACCGACGCGAACTACTTTCTCTTTCGCTCCTGCATCTGAGCAGCCGCTTAATGCTGAAATTCCTACAATCGCTGATAATGCAAATGCTAAAATTTTCTTCATTTTATTTTCCCCTCTTCCTTTTTATGATCTGCGTAAAAAGACTTTCGCAAAGTAGTTTCCTAAGTTTTGAGCTATCTGTACGAGAATAATAAGTAAAACGACCGTTACGAACATAACTGATGTATCAAAGCGTTGATAACCATATGTCATCGCTAAGTCACCAAGACCGCCACCACCAACAAGCCCAGCAACTGCAGAAAATTCAATTAGACCAACTGTCATAAACGTGACACCTAAAATTAATGGCGCTAACGCTTCTGGCACAAGAATTCCAAAGACAATTCTAATTGGTGAAGCACCCATCGCTTGCGCTGCTTCAATTACCCCTTTCGGAACAGAAACAAGATTTGTTTCAACCATTCTAGCAATACCAATTGATGCAACTAACGTCATTGGGAAGATCGCTGCCGCTGTTCCAATTGTCGTTCCGATTACGCTTCTTGTTATCGGACTTAAAGCTACTAAAAAGATAATAAATGGAATCGGACGAATTGTATTAATAATGACATTAAGAATGGAAAAGACCCATTTATTCTCTAAAAAGTTTCCTTTACGTGTTACATATAAAAGTAAACCAAGCGGTATACCAAGAATTGTGGCAAATATTAGGGTTACAATTACCATTAAGAGGGTATCCCCCGTCGCATCTAATATACGAGGCCAAAATATACTCCAATCAACTCGCATGAGCTTCTACCTCCTTCAGCTGCACTTGCAGTCTTAGATGTTGTAATGCTTTTTGGATTTCCTTTTGCTCACCTTGCAATTCTACAAGAAGATTTCCAAATAACACATTTTGAAGTTCAATAATATTTCCGTACAGTACGTTTACATCGACGTTATAGTTTTTCGCGATATATGATAGTACCGGCTGTCCTGTCTCCTCACCAGTAAACGTTAAGCGATAAATCTGTCCACCATTTTGAATTTTCGCTAGAACACTGTCTGGTAAGTGATCATTAATAATTGAACGTACGAAATTTTGAGTCGTTTTTGTTTTTGGTTGTGTGAAAACGTCAAACAGTTTTCCTTCTTCAATAACTTTCCCCTTCTCCATTACAGCTACACGGTGACAAATTTCTTTCACAACGTGCATTTCATGTGTAATAAGAAGAATTGTTACATTGTATTCCCGATTTACTTTCTTTAATAAGTTTAAGATTTCTGTCGTTGTTTCTGGATCTAAAGCTGATGTCGCCTCATCACATATAAGGATATCTGGTGATGTCGCCAGCGCTCTTGCAATCCCAACACGTTGCTTTTGTCCGCCTGATAGCTGCTCTGGATAATAGTTTGCTTTATCTTCTAACCCTACAAACTTCAGCAGATCATTTACTTTTTCCTTTATCTCATTCTTTGGTACTTTCGCTAACTTTAATGGGTAAGCAATATTTCCAAACACTGTTCTTGAATTAAATAAATTAAAGCTTTGAAAAATCATCCCGATTCTTTGTCTTAATTTACGTAATTCCTTCGTAGATAATAATGTAATATCTTTATCATCTATTGAGATCGTTCCCGCAGTTGGTCTTTCTAACATGTTTACTAGACGTAATAACGTACTCTTTCCAGCTCCACTAAAACCAATAATGCCAAAAATTTCGCCTTTCTCAACTAATAATGTTACATCTTCCACCGCATGAACAGATTGCCCACCTGATTCATACACTTTACTTACATTGTTAAAAGAAATCATTTTCTTCCCTCCTATATGCTGTAAAAACTTGAAGTAGAGCTTTCGAGGTAAAATAAAAAGTGCTCTCCTTCTTATCAACCATAAAGATAAGAAGGAGAGCACTTATATGTACTCGGTCGCATCTTCTCATCTTCCAAACCTATAAAGGTTTGCTGGATTTAGCACGGTATTAAAAAACCCGTTGCTGAGGTATCGTAGGGCCAGTCCCTCCACCTCTCTGGATAAGAATGTATCGATTTAATTGTCGTTTAATTAATTCTTATTATAGAACTCAGAATAGTAAGAGTCAATATATTTTTTAGAAAAATATTAATTATCCCTTTATTATAATTTTTGAATGAAAAATCTTAATAACATAGTACTTTTTAAAGTTATGTAAAATTTTTCTCCCTCATATTTTAAAAAAGGAGAATCTTCTCTATAAATTGAATAACATTATTTGAATATGAAACTTGGAGGAAGATAAATATATGAAAACAGCTCTTTTACTCGTTGACATTCAAAATGATTATTTTCCAAATGGAAAGATGGAATTGCGTAATCCAGTAGAAGCAAGTGAATATGCTAGCCAACTGCTCCAGCACTTTAGAATGAAAAACAAACCTATTTTTCATATCCAACATGTAGCTATAAAAGATGACGCTACTTTTTTCCTGCCAAATACAGAAGGTGTATATATTCACGAAAATGTTCGTCCGCTTAGAGAGGAAGTGGTTATACTCAAGCATTACCCAAATAGCTTTCGAGAAACTGATCTTCTAGAGCAATTACGACGTTTAGACATTGAGCACGTCGTAATATGTGGGATGATGACCCATATGTGTATCGATGCCACCGTAAGGGCTGCTTTTGATTTTGGCTTTCATTGCACCGTAATACATGATGCTTGTGCTACAAAAGACCTTTCTTTTAAAAATGCTACTATACCAGCCGTTTATATTCACAATACAATTTTGGCTAGTTTAAATAGAGTATATGCAAATGTAATGAGTACAGAAGAATTTTTAGCTATAAAAAAACACTCCATTCAGTGAGCAAAACCGAAAAGAGTGTTTCTTGTCGAACCATAGATTTTCTTTCAAATTGTATTATACAGGAAATTTCTAAAATGAATACTAAAAAATGTGACTAATGACTCAATTTTTCTCCTCACTTTATTTCTATTTACATGTTTATCCCGCTATTAATAGGGTTTAGCTCGCATTACTCAGAAAATAGTAATATATGGAATTATAATTCAAAAAGGAGATCTTCACATTTTGTGAAGATCTCCTCTACTATTTCTTATAAAGTTTCAGAAGTAGTTTTTGCTTGCATGTGAAGTGCTAAGTAGTCAGGGCCACCAGCTTTAGAGTCTGTACCAGACATATTAAAGCCACCGAATGGTTGGTAACCTACGATTGCACCAGTACATCCACGGTTGAAGTATAAGTTACCAACATGGAAGTCTTCACGTGCTTTTTCAATATGGTCACGGTTGTTAGTAACAACAGCACCTGTTAAACCGTATTCTGTATTGTTTGCAATTGCAAGTGCATGATCAAAGTCTTTTGCTTTACAGAATGCTACTACTGGTCCGAAGATTTCTTCTTTCATTAAACGAGCATCTTCTGCAACGTCAGCAACGATTGTCGGTTGAATGAACCAACCTTTAGAATCGTCTCCTTCGCCACCTGCTAAGATTCTACCTTCTTCTTTACCAATTGCAACATAGCTCATTACTTTATCGAATGCAGCTTGGTCATTAACAGGACCCATGTTTGTACCTAATACAGCTGGGTTATCAACTGTTAATTCTTTTGTTAATTCAACTGCACGATTTAATACGTGATCGTATACATCTTCGTGGATTACTGCACGAGAACATGCAGAACATTTTTGTCCTGAGAATCCGAATGCTGATGCAACGATAGATTTAGCAGCTAATTCAAGATCAGCTTCTTTATCAACAACGATTGTATCTTTACCGCCCATTTCAGCGATAACACGTTTTAACCAGATTTGTCCTGGGTTTACTTTCGCTGCACGCTCATAAATACGGATACCTACATCACGAGATCCAGTGAAGCTAATGAAGCGTGTACGAGGGTGATCTACTAAGTAGTCACCAACTTCAGAACCGTTACCTGGAACGAAGTTTACTACGCCAGCTGGTAAACCAGCTTCTTCTAATACTTCCATGAATTTCGCTGCTACTACAGGAGTTGTACTAGCTGGTTTTAGTAATACTGTGTTCCCAGAAACTAAAGCAGCTGTTGTCATACCTGCCATAATTGCAAATGGGAAGTTCCAAGGAGAAATGATAACACCTACTCCTAATGGAATGTAAGAGAAACGATTATATTCAATTGGACGGCTTTCTACTGGAATACCGTCTTTTAATTTCAACATTTGACGAGCATAATATTCCATAAAATCGATTGCTTCTGCTGTATCAGCATCTGCCTCATTCCATGGTTTACCTGCTTCTTTTACAAGAATAGCAGAAAATTCATGTTTTCTACGACGAACGATTGCTGCAGCACGGAATAAAATGTCTGCACGCATTTCTGGTTTTGACTTTCTCCAAGTTTGGAATGTTTCATCCGCTACTTGCATTGCTTTTTCAGCTAATTCACGGCTTGCTTTTGAAACGCGACCAACAAGTTCCTCTTTATTTGCAGGGTTTACAGAAACAATTTTGTCTTCTGTAGTGATTTTTTCTCCCCCAATAATTAATGGATAGTCTTGTCCAAGATAAGATTCTACTTTCTTTAAACCTTCTTCAAACGCTAATTTGTTCGCCTCTACTGAAAAATCTGTAAATGGCTCATGTTTGTATGCTACTACCATCCTTTTAGCCTCCCCTTAGAAAAACGTTTACATTTTACAACATTATTCTACACGATAATTTAGATTTATTCAAATATTCCTAGACTTATATTTTAAAAATTAATTAATTTTTAAAATATAATAAAAAATAGAGTTATACATACGTATAACTCTACAGAATATGAGTATATTCCAAAATGTTTTTTCCGATTAATAAAATAGTTACTAATAAAAATAAAGTCCTCACATATCCAACACCTTTTTGAACAGCAAACCTTGATCCAAAATAAGCGCCAAAAATCATCGATAATCCCATGATAATACCGTATTCAAAATGAATTATGTCTAAAAATAAAAAAGTAATTAAAGATACGATGTTACTAACAAAGTTCAAAAGTTTTCCAGATGCTGCCGCTTGAATAAAATCCAAACCGATTAATAAAAATGCAAAAATTAAAAAGGATCCTGTTCCTGGTCCAAAAAAACCATCATAAAATCCTATCATTAAAATAACAAAGAAAAATATTAATGTTTTCCTTTTCGTCATCTTTTTATAGGTAGATACACTTCCCCAATCCTTTTTCGCAATAATATAAATAGCAATACATACCAACATTATAAGTACTAATGGACGTAAAATATCCGGTGGAATAAATTTTACTACTAAAGCACCTGCAATCGCTCCAACAATAGTTAACGGGATTAACTTTCCTACAATTTTAAAATCAACCTTTCCTGATCGAATAAAATAAATTGTACTTGTAAACGTCCCCATTGTTGCAGCTAATTTATTCGTTGCAATTGCCGAAGCTGGTGGTAAACCAACAAACATAAGCGCAGGAAGCGAAATTAACCCTCCCCCTCCAACAACTGAATCAATAAAAGCTGCTAAAAAACCGAATGCAATTAATAAAATAATGACTTGAAAACTTAATTCGTCCATAAGCTTTACCCCTTACCCCTTTATTTATAACATTTTAAATTATAACAAAATTCCTCAAGAAAAAAAGCTGTTCCAAAAAGGAACAGCTCTCCTATTTAATCTAAAATTTTCACCAATGGTTCATCTTGCTTCGCTTCACGTATAATAATAGCTTCTGGACGTTCTACAGATTTAATCGTTACTTGTACTTTCATGTAATTCGGGAAGTATTCCATAACAAGCCCTGCAACATATTGTGTAAAACCAATTATGTCAGCTTTCCCATTAAATTGGACAGGAATATCAAGCTTCATTTCTTTTAATTCATCATCTTTATACATACCAGTACCGATAACAGCCGTATAGTCGCCTTGGAAATAATCGCTTAATTTTGCTTTAAAGTTTGATACTCTTGCAAGATCTTCACGTTTATTATCTGTTTTCGCTTGTTCAGATGGGAACAAATAATATTTCTCATTAATTTGTTTCCAATCTTCAACCGTTTCACTACCTTTTTCCACATTCGCATAAGAAACAAAATTACCTGGCACAAGTGAAGACTTTGGAGCTTGGCGATAAATCGCAAATGTAATCGGAACATTTTTTATTTCGGGATTTTTTTGGTGCATAACTTTCAAGATTTCTTGCGCCATTTTTTTCCCTTCTGCTAACATTTTTTCGTCCGGGATTGCAACCTCACGCGGATAGCCATGCTCTTCCTCATAATATTGAACAGAATTCATCGCTAATCCAACTACAATGCCACCAAGTTCAACATCTTTCTCGCCTTTTTTCACATAATAATCTTGCTCTAAAATATTTGAAATATATATTGGATTTTTTTTATTTTTCACTTCTAGTGATTCGGATCCTTCACCTAACGCTGGGTTTAACCCTATGTTAGGAAATTTAACCGCATCTTTTTTTAAACTGTCCTCTAGTTCCTTTTGTTGAGCATCTGTACGCTTTCTTTTAACAAGCATTTGCACAGTTCGGGCATCTAGAGTACTTCCACCTTTAAAGAAATAATCTTTCGTACTAAATGATTCTTTCGCAATACGCATTAATCCTGTTTCAAATTCATCTACATCAAGGCGACTATTTAATCCTTGTACAACTAAACCACGTGCAGATCCTGCATCAAATGGAACAGTCGTCTTATAATATTCATCCGAAATAGAGTATTTTGGGACGACTGCTTGCTCTTTTGCTTTCCCCGATTTCTCAACCACTTTTTCATCTTTGTCGGCACCTATACTACACCCACTTACAAGTAGGCTAAGGCTTAATACCGCTAATGCTATTTTTTTCATGGTAAGTTTGCACCTCTTACTTATTTAGCTCTTGTAAGAACCTCTCTTCATTCCAAACCTCAACATTATGTTTCTCCGCTTGTGCTAATTTCGAACCTGCTGCTTCACCTGCAACAACTAGATCCGTACTTTTACTAACACTTCCTGTTACTTTTCCACCTAATGCTTCAATCTTCTTCTTCGCTTCACTTCGGCCCATAATTTCTAACTTCCCTGTTAAGACAACTGTTTTTCCTGCGAAATAAGATTCAACATTTTGTAAGTCCGCACTCTTTATACCTTTGTATGTCATGTTCACGCCATACTCTTTAAACTGTTGTAATAGCTCTAATACATCTTCATTATCAAAATATGCCACAACGGATTGAGCCATTTTTTCACCAATTTCATTAATTGCTTTTAGTTCTTCTTCCGTTGCTTTCACAAGCCCATCCATCGTTTCGAAATGCTCGGCAAATGTACGTGCTGCTTTCGCTCCAACATGGCGAATTCCAAGACCAAATAATAATCGCTCTAACGAGTTTTCTTTAGAATTCTCAATTGCTTGTACTAAATTCGTTGCTGATTTTTCACCGAATCGTTCTAGCTGTAATAATTGTTCTTTCGTCAATGCGTATAAATCTGCAAACGTACGAATATAATCTGCATCAAAGAGCTGTGTGATAACACGCTCTCCTAGTCCGTCAATATTCATTGCATTTCTTGAAACGAAATGAATTAATCCCTCGCGAATTTGAGCTGGACAAGTTGGATTTATACAACGAAGTGCTACTTCTTCTTCTAAACGAACTAGTTCACTCTCACATGCTGGACAATGCGTTGGCATATGGTATTCTTCTTCCTCACCAGTACGCTTATCAAAAATAACGTTCACAACTTCAGGAATGATATCTCCAGCCTTTTTCACAACAACGTAGTCACCAATTCGAATATCTTTTTCGCGAATTAAATCTTCGTTATGTAAAGAAGCACGACGAACGATCGTACCAGCCACTCGCACTGGCTCTAGCTCTGCAGTTGGTGTTACAACACCTGTGCGGCCGACACTTAATTCAATTCCTGTTAATCTTGTTACAACTTCTTCAGCCGGGAACTTATAAGCAATCGCCCATCTCGGACTCTTTGCTGTAGTTCCTAAACTTTCTTGAAGAGCAACATCATCTACTTTTATAACGATTCCATCGATCTCATAATCAAGATCCGGACGTTTTTCTTGCCACTCTTCTACATAAGCTATAACCTCTTCAATTGTTTCACATGTACGGCGATTTGGATTTGTCTTAAATCCAAGTTCGCCTAAGAAATCAAGTGATTCACTATGCGCTGGAATCGTTTTTTCTTCTACATTCGCAAGACCATACACAAACATAGATAGGTTACGCTTCGCTGCAATTTTTGGATCAAGTTGACGTATTGAACCTGCTGCTGCATTACGCGGATTGGCAAATACATCTTCACCATTTTGTTCTTTCTCTTCATTCAACTTAACGAATGAACGCTTCGGCATATAAGCCTCGCCTCGTGCTTCTAACGTTACTTCTTCATTTAGACGGAGCGGAATAGCTTTAATCGTTTTTAAGTTTTGGGTAATATCTTCACCCGTTATCCCATCGCCACGTGTTGCCCCTTGAATAAAGCGTCCTTTTTCATAATGAAGTGAAACAGCAAGTCCGTCAATTTTTAATTCGCATATATATCTTACATTCGCATCATCAATTCCTTGGCGTACTCTTCGGTCGAAATCACGTAAATCTCCTTCGTTAAATGCATTCCCTAAACTTAACATCGGTGACTTATGTGTTACTTTTTCAAATATATCAAGAACCGTCCCTCCAACGCGAATGGAGGGAGAGTCTTCACTCATAAACTCTGGGTTCTCTGCTTCTAATTTTATAAGCTCCTGCATATTACGGTCATACTCCGCATCAGAAACCGAAGGATTGTCTAATACGTGATATTGATAATTAAATGTGTTTAACAAATCACGCAGTTCTTCTATACGTTTTTTTGCTATCTCTTTTGACATACCCTCATTCCTTTCCTATTGTTTCGTCACAGGTGCAAATTTTGCTAATAAACGTTTAACGCCAATTGGGCTTGGGAACGCAATATCTAATTCTTTTGCATCACCTTCACCTTTTACACTTACAACTGTACCGACTCCCCACTTTTGGTGGGAAGCTTTATCTCCTACTGCCCAGCCAATTTGCTCGCCACCTGTTGTCTTAACAGCCGGACGTACGAAAGCTGAGCGAGAACGTGTCGTTCCAGTGCTTGTCGCCATTGCACCTGTCGTTCTTCCTTTTGCCTTTGCCCCAAACGAAGTCTCACGCTTCGGCGCTGTTTCATTTAATGATTCCACTAGCTCTGCTGGGATTTCTGTAATAAATCGAGATGCTGCATTCATACTTGTTCTACCAAATAAAGTACGCATTTGCGCATTGGATAAATATAACTCTTCTTCTGCACGAGTAATACCTACATAAGCAAGACGACGCTCTTCTTGCATTTCATCTTCTTCCATTAGAGAACGAGTATGCGGGAATATTCCTTCCTCTAACCCAACAATAAAGACGACTGGGAATTCTAATCCTTTCGCTGAGTGCATCGTCATTAAAATAACTTCCTCACCAGCAGTTGGATCTTCATCTACACGATCAATATCAGCAACAAGCGCCAAATCTGTTAAGAATGCAACTAGGCTCTTATCTTCGCTTTGAGATTCGAATGTTTGCGTAACAGATAAAAACTCGTCTAAGTTTTCTAAACGACCTTCTGCTTCTAAAGTACGCTCGTTTTTCAACATATCGCGATAGCCTGTTTTTTCAATAACTTCTTCAACTAATTCTGTAACAGATAAATACTCTTGCATATTTACCCAGTTGTGTAATAGGCCTGCGAATTCTTTTACTGCCTTTGTAACCTTTGCACTTACTCCAACATGCTCAATCTCATCGAATACAGCCGTTAATGAAATTCCATTTTGTACACCGTAATTAATAATTTTATCGATAGAAGTCGCACCAATTCCGCGCTTTGGTACGTTAATAATACGCGCGAAACTAATCTCATCATCTGGATTCCCAATTAAACGTAAATACGCCAAAATGTCTTTAATCTCTTTACGATCGTAGAACTTCGTACCACCGACAATTTTGTAAGGAATATTAGATTTCAGGAAAATCTCCTCGATCATACGAGACTGAGCATTGGTACGATATAACACTGCAAAATCAGTATATTTTCGTTTCCCCATTTGAATATCGTCACGAATTTTTTTCGCAACAACATATGCTTCGTCTTTTTCCGTTGCAGCACGGTAATACGAGATTTTGCTTCCAACTTGATTATCTGTCCATAATTTTTTCGGTTTACGATTCGTATTTTTTTCAATTACAGCATTTGCTGCATTTAAAATATTTTGAGATGAACGGTAATTTTGTTCTAACAAAATTACTTGCGCATTCTCATAGTCTTTTTCGAATGACAAAATGTTAGAGATATCCGCACCACGCCAGCGATAAATAGACTGATCAGAGTCACCGACAACACAAAGGTTTTTAAAACGCGCTGCCAAATGTTTAACAAGAAGATACTGAGCTTTATTCGTATCTTGATACTCATCAACGTGAATATACTGGAACTTACGCTGATAAAACTCTAATACTTCTGGAACACGTTCAAACAGCTGAATCGTCGTCATAATTAAATCATCAAAGTCTAATGAGTTATTTTTCAAAAGTCGTTTTTGATATTCTGTATATACATCGCTCGTTAATTTTTCATATGGATCAGCGATTGTAATTTTTTTTGCATATTTATCGGCAGATAACAGTTCATTTTTCGCATTACTAATACCTGCTAAAATAGAGCGCGGCTCAAACTTCTTCGGATCAATATTGCGCTCTTTCATAATTTTTTTGACCACAGTTAACTGATCACCTGCATCTAAAATCGTAAAGTTACGATTAATCCCGATGCGGTCAATATCACGTCGCAAAATACGTACGCACATAGAGTGGAACGTAGAAATCCAAATATCTTCTGCTTCTGGTCCAACAAGTGTATCAATACGCTCGCGCATTTCACGAGCAGCTTTATTTGTGAAGGTAATTGCTAGCACATTCCATGGCGCCACACCTTTTTCACCAAGTAAATACGCAATACGATGTGTTAACACACGTGTTTTACCACTACCTGCGCCTGCCATTAATAGAAGTGGGCCATTCGTTGTTTGTACTGCTTTTTGTTGCTGTGGATTTAAACCGTTTAATAACTTATCTGTCATACTCATATACGCCTGCACCTACTCTCCTTTTACTGCTTTAACTGTTTTTAACGCCGCTTTTATATCATCATAAATAACATTTCCAACAACTACTGTATCAGCATACTGTGCCATTTCTTTCGCTTGTTCTGCATTAGAAATACCACCGCCATAATATAGCTTCGCTTGTTTCAATTCTTCTTTTACATTTTTAACAAGTTCAATATCGCCATACGTACCGCTATATTCTAAATAAAATATCGGTAAATGTAATAGCTTGTCTGCTAAACGCGCATATGCGATAACATCATCTTCTGTTAAATCACATTTTGCATCTGTAAGTTGGGCTACTTTCGCTTCTGGATTTAAAACACAATACCCTTCCATGAAAATTTCGTCCCAGTCCATAATATCCCCAAATTCTTTCAATGCCTCATGATGAACCCCTGTTACCCATTCTACCTTTCGGCTATTTAAAACACTTGGGATGTAATAAAAATCAAACCCTGGTGTAATTGCTTCCACATCAGAAACCTCTAATACACAAGGAACTGCATATCTACGAATGCTAACTAGCATGTGCAATACATTATCAATTGTTATGCCGTCACTTCCACCTACAATAACAGCGTCTGTTCCAGACTCACAAATCATTTCTAAATGTTCATCGCTTAACTCCTTATTTGGATCAAGCTTAAATACATGTTTCCACCCGGAAATATCGTACATGAAAACACCCTTTCTTTTCTCTAGTTATATATATGTCTGTTCAAAATAACAGTTAATTTTCATCAAGATTTTGGATAATAGAAATTCTATTTTTTTCCAAATATACAAATTTAATTTTAAACTTCTTTTTGTGCATTCTTTCATTATAACAAAAAAAGCTACTTACACACACGCCCATTCCAACATCTTTTTCCACGTCAAATGTTGGATTACATATCACCAAAATCACATGGGATACTAATAAAAGAAATAGTATTTACTATTTCGAAGTTCATCAAAAAGGAGTGTTTTTCTAATGAAGCAAAACATCGGTACAATCAATGCTCTAATTCGGATTACGCTCGGACTTATCCTCTTCGGTTGTAGTACCGCTAAACTCGTACGCAAACCGTGGTGCACTTGGTCTAAAGTTTTATTATGGATTGGTGCAATGAAAGTTGCAGAGGGAATTGTTCGTTTCTGCCCTATTGCTGAAGTATGTAAATTTGGAAAATTCATGAGTATGGGCGCATTTAAAATGCCTAGCATGAATTTTGCTGAAAAAGGACATGCTAAAGAAGAAGTGAATCAAACTTCCAATCATGACAAACCACAGTCAACTGGAAGTTATGACGCTTCTGACAAAGAGATTGAGTCAGCGATTGAAGATATAATCCTGGCAAAACCGCTTTGAATCATTTGTCACGATGCAAGATGCTCTCAAAGGGACTTAGCTGCTGCAGTGGGCGGTTAAGTCTTCTTTATTTTAACATAAAATGGAACGTATATTCTCGTTTTAAACTTAAGACGTACATAATAAGTGTCAATATGAAATTTCAGAAAATTAAGTGTAAACCCCTTGCTTAAAATGATATAAAAGTGATATCATTTTTATATCAGGAGGCGATCATATGAAAGAAAAACAAGTATTTTATGTAAATGGTTTTCTCGGTATTATTGGCATTTTGATTTTAGCTGCTATCGGTGTATTTTTCCTTGCGCAAGAAATTTTCATAGGAGCAGCATTAACTATTATTTTAGCCGCGGTTCTCGCGACAGGCATCGGTATCGTTCAACCGAATCAAGCGAAAGTTATTACGTTCTTCGGTAATTATTTAGGAACAATCCGTCAAAATGGTTTATTTTTAACGATTCCATTCGCATTCCGTCAAACTGTATCTTTACGTGTTGAAAACTTTAACAGTAAAAAATTAAAAGTAAATGATGTTGACGGAAATCCAATTGAAATTGCTGCCGTTATCGTATATAAAGTTGTTGATTCTGCAAAAGCAATGTTTGGTGTTGAACATTATGATCGTTTTGTAGAAATTCAAAGTGAAACGGCAATCCGCCACGTTGCAACAAAATATCCTTATGACAATTTCCAAGATGAAACCAGCGTTACGTTACGCGGAAATACTGAAGAAGTCTCTGAGGAGTTAAAACGCGAGCTAGAGGCGCGACTTGAAATTGCCGGCGTAGAAGTATTAGAAACTCGTTTAACGCACTTAGCTTACGCAACAGAAATTGCCCATGCAATGTTACAACGTCAACAAGCGAAAGCAGTATTAGCTGCTAGAAAAGAAATTGTTGAAGGTGCTGTGAAGATGGCAAAAGATTCAATCCATATGTTAGATGAAGAAGGCGTGCTGGAATTAGATGACGAGCGTAAAGCGAATATGGTAAACAACTTATTAGTTGCTATCGTTTCAGATAAAGGTGCGCAACCAGTCATTAATACAGGAAGCCTATACTAAGGGCTATAAGAAATTATGGCTAAAAAGAAAAGCTTTCCATTACGTATTGATCCTGAATTACACGCAGTCATCGAAAAATGGGCGAATGATGAGTTTCGTAGCGTCAATGCACACATCGAGTATTTACTTCGAGAAATGGCAAAGCAAAAAGGAAAATTAAAAAAAGATAAAGATGCATAAAAAAATCCCGCTGATTTCTCAGCGGGATTTTTTGCATATTAACTTCTCGTCATCTCATGCTCAATTGCACGATATCCTATATCACTTCGATAAAATAGACCATCACTCTCAATTTTACCAATTTCTTTATATACTTTATCTTTTGCTTCTTGTAAACTATTCGCCTTGCAAGCAACAAATAATACACGGCCACCGTTTGTTACAAAGTCACCATGTTTCATCGCTGTACCCGCATGGAAAACAATCACATCTTGCATTGCATCTAATCCGTTAATAATTTCACCTTTTTTATACGCTTCTGGATATCCTTTAGAAGCAAGTACCACACCAATAACTGCTTCTTCTGACCATTGTAACGTTAGTTCACTTTCATCTAATACAGCGTTACATACATCAACTAAATCATTTTCTAAGCGAGGTAATACAACTTCTGTTTCAGGATCGCCAAAGCGTGCATTAAATTCAATTACCTTTGGACCATCACTTGTTAAAATAAGACCTGCATATAAAATACCTGTAAACGAACGGTTTTCTTGGATCATCGCTTTAGCAGTTGGATGTAATACTGTTTGAATCGCTTTTTGAACTGCTGATTCAGAAATTTGTGGTACTGGAGAATATGCGCCCATTCCACCTGTATTAGGACCTTTATCACCATCAAAAGCTCGCTTATGATCTTGGGCAATTACCATTGGATGTACAGTTGTTCCATTTACAAATGCCATTAATGAGAATTCTTGTCCATCTAAAAACTCTTCAATAACAACCTTCTTACTTGCTTCGCCGAATTTCACGTCTTGTAGCATTTCCTTCACAGCTTGTAATGCCTCTTCAAGCGTCATTGCTACTGTTACACCTTTACCAGCAGCTAAGCCGTCAGCCTTAATAACGATTGGCGCACCAACTTTTTGAATGTACTGTACTGCTTCTTCATAATCTGTAAAAGTTTCATATGCTGCAGTTGGAATATCATACTTTTTCATCAATTCTTTCGTAAAAGCTTTACTACCTTCAATAACAGCAGCCGCTTTGTTCGGACCAAATACGCGAAGCCCCTCTTCTTTAAAACGATCAACAATTCCGTTCATAAGCGGAATTTCTGGGCCAACGAAAGTTAATTCGACATTATTCTCTTTTGCAAATAAGACAAGTGCATCAAAATCATTTTCATCAATATCAACTGGTGTTGCAACATCTCGCATACCTTCATTACCTGGTGCTACATACACCTTTTTCACTTTTGCAGATTGTGCAAACTTCCAAGCTAAAGCATGCTCACGCCCACCGCGGCCAATTACTAAAACATTCATATTTCATCCCCCAATACTTAAATAAGTACAAACTAGAAGCTATGCTCCTAGTTTGTTTTTCTATCAATGTAAGTTTAAAAAGGAGGATCTAGAGAACCGAGCAGGTCGAGACGCATTCGCCAGGAGGACACGGAGTGTAGCTTTCCTACATGAGTACCGCACTGGCAATGCAACGACGACATGCGACAGTTATCTTGACCGGACTTTTTAAACATCCTCTATTAATGTTTGAAATGACGTACACCAGTGAACACCATAGCAATCCCATACTCATCTGCCATTTTAATAGAATCTTCATCACGAATTGATCCACCTGGTTGAATGATTGCTGTAATACCAGCTTTTGCTGCTTCTTCCACTGTATCTGGCATTGGGAAGAAAGCATCAGATGCAAGTGCGCTACCTTGTGCTTTTTCACTAGCTTGCGTGATTGCAATTTTCGCAGAACCTACGCGGTTCATTTGTCCTGCACCTACCCCAATTGTCATATCATCTTTTGCTAAAACAATTGCATTTGATTTCACATGTTTTACAACTTTCCAAGCTAGTTTTAAATCTTTCCACTCTTGCTCTGACGGTTCACGTTTTGTCGGAATTGAAATTGTACTTTCATCTAATGATAACGTATCTTCTTCTTGAACAAGAAGTCCCCCTTGTACAGAAGTTAGTTTTTTACTTGCACTTGTCGCTTTTTCAATATTTACAGTTAGTAAGCGTAAGTTCTTCTTACTTTGCAACACTTCTAAAGCTTCTTGTGAGAACGAAGGCGCGATAACAATTTCTAAGAAAATTTCATGTAATTTTTCAGCTGTCGCTTTGTCAATTTCGCGATTCGCTGCAATAATACCGCCAAAAATTGATACTGGATCCGCCTCATAAGCACGTGTGTATGCTTCATGAATATCAGTACCTACTCCAACGCCACATGGATTCATATGTTTTACCGCTACTACTGCTGGTTCTGTAAATTCTTTAACGATGCTAAGCGCTGCATCTGCATCATTAATATTGTTATAAGATAATTCTTTTCCGTGCAATTGTTCTGCATATGCAACTGAAGAAGTGGCTGCGAATGGCGCTTTATAGAAAGTTGCCTTTTGATGCGGGTTCTCGCCATAACGTAAGTCTTGTTTTTTCTCAAATGTCACAGTTAACGTTTCTGGACTTTCTTCACCCATTTGCTCTGTTAAATAGTTAGAAATTAGCGCATCATAAGCTGCTGTATGACGGAATACTTTCGCTGCTAATTTACGTTTCGTTTCTTCTTTTACTTCGCCGTTCTCTTTCAATTCTGCTAACACAACATCATAATCTACTGGATCTACAATGACAGACACGAATTTATGATTTTTCGCAGCAGAGCGAATCATTGTTGGGCCACCGATATCAATATTTTCAATTGCATCAGCAAATGTTACATCAGGCTTAGCGATTGTTTCTTTAAATGGATATAAGTTAACAACAACAAAATCAATTGCTTGAATGCCTAGTTCATTCATTTGCGCTACATGTGTTTCATTATCACGAACCGCTAATAGACCACCATGAATATTTGGATGTAATGTTTTTACACGGCCATCCATAATTTCTGGGAAACCAGTTACTTCAGAAATACCGATTACTTGTAAACCGTTTTCTTCTAGTAATTTTTTCGTACCACCTGTTGAAATAACTTCAATCCCTTGTTCTAGTAAACCTTTAACAAATTCTACTACCCCCGTTTTATCTGAAACACTTACTAATGCACGCTTTTTCATTGATCATTCACCCCTAGTTGTATGTTAGTTAACAGTTGGTTCTTTCACAGACTGCACAATTTGATTCACTGTATTTACGTATAATTGATGTTCCACTTGTTGGATTTTCTTTTGTAAGCTTTCTCTCGTATCCCCTTTAGAAACAGCTACTGCTTCTTGCGCAATAATTGGACCTGTATCCATACCTGCATCTACATAATGAATTGTTACTCCCGTTACTTTCACTCCTGCTTCTAACGCTTGGCCGATAGCATCTTTACCTGGAAAACTGGGTAATAGTGATGGATGAATATTAATAATCTTCCCGCCGTATGCTTCTAGTAACGTCGGTCCAATTAAACGCATATAGCCAGCTAAAATAACATAATCAATTTCATATTCTTCTAGCTTCTTTAATATCTCTTTTTCAAATGCTTCTTTTGACTCATATTCTTTCGCTGAAAAGGCGAAGCATGGAATATGATGATAATGTGCTCGCCCAACAGCGCGTGCTTCTGGTTTATCACATACTAATAAACTAATTTCTGCACCCAATCTTTTTTCTTCTACCGCATTAACGAGAGATTGAAAGTTAGATCCACTTCCAGAAGCAAAAACTGCTAATCTACTCATAGTACTGTGCTCCCATTGAAGGTAACGCCAGCTCCTTGTACAGTACGTCCAATAATACGAGCTGTTTCTCCTTGCTCTTCAAGAAGACGAACAACATCTTTTGCATCTTCTTCCTTCACCGCTACTACCATACCAATACCCATGTTAAAAATATTGAACATTTCTTTCTCTTCTAATTCCCCAATTTCTTGAAGTAAATGGAAGATCGGTTGGATTTTCCAAGATCCTAGCTCAATTTCAGCACCAATTCCTTCTGGCAACATACGTGGGATATTTTCAATGAATCCGCCACCTGTAATATGTGCCATACCGTATACTTCATGTTTCTTCAATAGTTCTAAAATAGGTTTGACATAAATTTTCGTTGGTTTTAATAATTCTTCACCAAGAGGTAGCTCTAAGCGTCCATAAATGCGATCTAAAGATAGTTCTCCATCTTCTAGTAGTACTTTTCGTACTAAAGAGTAACCATTACTATGAATACCGCTAGATGCTAAGCCAATTAATACGTGACCAGCTTCAATTTTTTCACCTGTTACAATTTTCTTTTTATCAACGATCCCAACTGTAAAGCCCGCTAAATCGTATTCTTCCGTAGAATACATTCCTGGCATTTCAGCTGTTTCTCCACCAATTAATGCACAACCAGCTTGGCGACAACCTTCTGATATACCTTTGACGATGTTTTCAATTTTACTAGGTTCAGCTTTACCACAAGCAATATAATCAAGGAAGAAAAGCGGTTCTGCTCCCTGGACAACAATATCATTTACACACATTGCTACTGCATCAATACCAATTGTGTCATGTTTATCTGCCATAAAAGCGAGCATCAATTTCGTTCCCACGCCATCTGTTCCAGATACTAATACAGGTTCTTGTAATGCAAATTTTGATAGATCAAACATACCTCCAAAACCGCCTAAACCGCCTAGTACTTCTTTTCTCATAGTTGTTTGTACGTGTTTTTTCATGCGAGATACCGCTTCATATCCAGCTTCAATATCTACTCCTGCTTGCTTATATGCATTCGCCATCGTTAATTACACCTCGTCTTTTAATTTCTCCCCATCCAGGACGGGCTATTTTAAGAAAGAAGCCAGCTTCTACATCAAATCATGTAGAAGCTTTTTCTCCTTATTTCATACTTTCTAAAAGCTCTTGCTCATAATCATAAAGAGCTGTCGGATAGTCCCCATTAAAGTAAGCCATGCATAGACCGCCATATTTCCCTTCATATGGACGTCCAATTGCATCTACTAATCCATCTTCACTTAAAAATGTTAGTGAATCTGCACCGATTATTTCACGGATTTCTTCTACTGTATTATTTGCTGCGATTAGTTCTTTTCTCGTTTGAATATCAATGCCATAGAAGCATGGATACTTAAGAGGTGGTGAAGCGATTCTTACGTGAACTTCTGTCGCCCCAGCCTCGCGAAGCATACGGACAATTCGTTTACTTGTCGTCCCTCTTACGATAGAGTCGTCAATCATAACAACTCGTTTTCCTTCTACTACACCTCTTACTGCCGAAAGCTTCATCTTAACCCCTTGCTCACGCAGTTCTTGAGAAGGCTGAATAAACGTACGTCCAACGTAACGGTTTTTAATTAATCCTAACTCATATGGAATACCAGTAGCCTCCGCATAGCCAATCGCTGCTGAAATACTAGAATCTGGTACACCAGTAACAACATCCGCTTCAATAGGAGCTTCCGCCGCTAAACGTTTCCCCATATTTTTACGCGCTGCATGAACGTTAACACCAGCAATGTTAGAATCTGGGCGTGCAAAGTAAATGTACTCCATACTACAAATTGCATGTTCTACATCATTTGTGAAACGATCTACGTGAATTCCTTCATCATTAATGATAATTAATTCACCAGGTTCTACATCACGAATATATGTTGCACCTACTACATCAAAAGCACATGTTTCAGATGCTACAACGTAAGCATCCCCCATCTTTCCGATTGAAAGTGGACGGAACCCATTCGGATCTAACGCAACGATCATTTCATTTCCAGTTAGTAAAAGATATGCAAACGCACCTTTCACTTTATTTAGAGCCTCTTTTACACTTTCGATTAAAGAATCTTTTGTACTACGTTTAATAAGGTGTAAAAGTACCTCTGTATCGGAACTTGTTTGGAAAATACTTCCCTCTGCCTCTAATTCACGACGAAGCATTTTTGCGTTAATTAAATTTCCGTTATGAGCTAACGCCATACTATGATCGGAAAAGCGGAATAATAATGGCTGCACGTTAGCGACTTCACTTCCACCAGCTGTCGCATATCGTACGTGTCCAATTGCTGATTTTCCGTTTAATCCTTCTAGCTCACCTCTTGAAAACACTTCTGATATTAAACCTAACCCCTTGTGACCGGTGATTTTTTCCCCATTATTTACAACAATGCCTGCGCCCTCTTGCCCACGGTGCTGCAAACTATGCAATCCGTAGTACGAAACTTGTGCTGCATTTTCATGCCCCCAAATTCCAAAAACGCCACATTCTTCATTTAACCCCTTTATTTCAGCAAGCATGGGATTGCCCCTTTCCAAGCCTTTCTCATTTCATCTACATTTGCTGTAAGTAATACTTCATTTTCTTCATTATGAATTGTTACTTCATTTGTATTTGTTACTTCTCCGACTTGAGTTGCTTCAACCATTTTCTCGAATGCTTCTTTATTTTCACGTTTTACAGTTATCACGAAGCGAGATTGTGATTCTGCAAATAATGCCGCCGTTGCTTCACCGTCTAATTTCACAGTAGCACCTAAATCTTTAGCACCAATTGCACTTTCTGAAATCGCAACTGCTAAACCACCTTCAGCAACGTCATGTGCAGATTGAATAAGGCCAGCTTGAATTGCTGCTAATACTTGTTTTTGACGTTTTAATTCTACGTCTAGATCGATACTTGGTGATTGACCGAAAATTTTGCCGTGAATCATTTTTTGCAATTCACTTCCGCCAAACTCAGCTTTCGTCTCTCCAATGACATAAACTAAATCGCCAGCTTGCTTAAATTCTTGTGTTGTTACATGTTTTAAATCGTGTACAAGACCGACCATCCCAACTGTCGGTGTTGGATATACAGCTTCGCCACTACGTTCGTTATACATTGATACGTTTCCGCCGATAACTGGCGTTTGTAATGTGCGACAAGCTTCACTCATACCGTCTACTGATTTTTCAATTTGCCAGAAGATCTCTGGTTTTTCTGGATTACCAAAGTTTAAGCAATCTGTAATTGCAAGTGGCTCTCCGCCAGAACATACGATATTACGTGCTGCCTCTGCTACTGCGATTTTACCGCCCACTTCTGGATCTAAGTAAATGTAGCGAGAGTTACAATCCGTCGTCATTGCTAATCCTTTTTCTGTACCGCGTACACGTACAACTGCTGCATCCGAACCTGGTGTAACAACTGTGCTTGTGCGCACTTGGTAATCATATTGATCATAAACCCACTCTTTACTTGCAATCGTCGGTTGCTGTAATAGAGCGAATAACGTTTCTTTATAATTTTCTACTTTTGGCGTTTCCATTTTCATTGCTTGGAATTCAGCAAAGTATGCTGCTTCTTTTGATGGCTTATGGTAAATTGGAGCTTCTTCTGCTAAAGCATCCGCTGGAACTTCCGCCACCTTCTCGCCTTTATGGAATAAGCGAAGCATTTTATCTTCCGTTACTTTCCCCATCGTAACGGCTGCAAGACCATACTTCTCGAATAAATCTACTATTTCTTGCTCTCTACCTTTTTTCACAACAATTAACATACGCTCTTGTGACTCAGATAGCATCATTTCATATGGTGTCATTCCTGTTTCGCGCTGTGGTACATCATCTAAGTACATTTCAATACCCATTCCTGCTTTACTTGCCATTTCTGCAGAAGATGATGTTAAACCAGCTGCACCCATATCTTGAATTCCAACAAGTGCATCAGATTGAATCAATTCTAAACACGCTTCAATAAGAAGCTTCTCCATAAATGGATCTCCTACTTGAACTGCTGGACGCTTCGCTTCCGAGCTTTCAGATAGTTCTTCAGATGCGAATGTTGCACCGTGAATACCATCACGACCAGTTGATGCTCCTACGTACATTACTGTATTACCGGCACCGTGCGCTTGCCCTTTTTTAATGTCTTCGTGGTTAATTAAACCTACGCACATTGCATTTACAAGTGGGTTTCCTTCGTAACATGGATCAAATTGTACTTCGCCACCAACAGTAGGAATACCGATACAGTTACCGTATCCTGCAATCCCTGCTACTACTTCTTCGAATAAATATTTCACACGTGGTGATTGTAATTCACCGAAACGAAGTGAGTTTAATAGAGCTACTGGACGTGCTCCCATAGAGAATACGTCACGAATAATACCACCAACGCCTGTTGCTGCTCCTTGATATGGTTCAATAGCTGAAGGATGGTTATGACTTTCCATTTTAAATACAACTGCTTGATTATCACCGATATCTACAATTCCAGCGCCTTCTCCAGGTCCTTGCAAGACACGCTCACCTGTCGTTGGGAACTTGCGAAGAACTGGTTTTGAATTTTTATAACTACAATGTTCAGACCACATTACAGAGAATAATCCTGTTTCTGTATAATTTGGCAGACGGCCTAAAATCTTTTCCACCATGGCAAACTCTTCGTCTGTTAGCCCCATTTCCGCATATATACGCTCTTCTTTAATTTGTGTTGGATTTGGTTCAAGCATTAACGACATATGTTTCCCTCCACTGTTTTAAGATAGATTGAAAGACTTTTAATCCCTCAGCACCGCCAAGTAATTCATCTACAGCACGCTCTGGGTGTGGCATCATACCAAGAACATTTCCTTTTTCATTTACAATACCAGCAATATCCGAAACGCTTCCATTCGGATTTTCTACGTAACGGAACGCAATTTGATTATTCTCTTCTAATCTTTTAAGCGTTTCTTCATCACAATAGTAATTCCCCTCACCATGTGCGATTGGAATATTGATTACTTCATCTTTTTCATATTGTGATGTAAACATCGTTTCATTATTTTCAACACGCAACTGAACAGTGCGACACATAAATTTTAAATTTTCGTTTCTCATTAAAGCTCCTGGTAGTAATCCTGATTCAACAAGAATCTGGAATCCATTACATACACCTAGAATTGGCTTTCCTTGCTCAGCAGCTTTTTGCACTGCTTTCATTGCGTTAGCAAAGCGAGAAATAGCACCGCAGCGTAAGTAGTCACCGTAAGAGAATCCACCTGGTAGTAGAATTGCATCATATTCATCTAAATTCTCTGTATCGTGCCAAACGTAATCTACTTCTTCGCCAAGCTCATCTTTAATCGCATGGAACATATCAACATCACAGTTCGAACCTGGAAATACTATTACGGCAAATTTCACTGTGCGACAACCTCCTCAACTTCATAACGGAAGTCTTCCATTACAACGTTTGCTAGTAACTTTTCACACATTTCTTTTACCTTGCTATCTAGATCAGATACCGATTTATCAATTGTTAATTCCATATACTTTCCGATTCGAACGTCTTGTACTTCCGTGAAAGAAAGACTATGAAGTGCTCCTTTTACTGCTGTTCCTTGTGGATCTAATACGCTTTCTCTTAACGTTACATATACCTTAACTTTATACATGTGAAATTCCCCCTAAACGTTTTAAAATCTCTTCATAAGCATCTGTTAAATTTCCAAGATCACGACGGAATACGTCTTTATCAAACTTTTCATTGCTCGTTTCATCCCATAAACGGCAAGTATCTGGTGAAATTTCATCCGCTAAAATAATTTCTCCTTCTTCCGTTACACCAAACTCTAATTTAAAATCTACTAATCTTACACGACAGCTTGCGAAATGATCAATCAACACTTGATTGATTTGTAGAGCCATCTCTCGTAATACGCTTACTTGCTCTGGCGATGCAACGTTTAATACACGAATATGATCTTCCGTTACAAGCGGATCTCCTAAATCATCATCTTTGAAGTAAAATTCTACGATTGGTTCTGTAAGTACAGTTCCCTCTTCCATTCCTAATCGTTTTGAAAGGCTTCCTGCAATTACATTTCTTGTGACAACTTCTAGAGGAATAATACTCACTTTTTTAACAAGTTGCTCTGTTTCAGATAACTTCTCGACAAAATGTGTTTTAATTCCTACTTCTTGTAACTTTCTGAACAACAAAGTTGTAATCTCATTGTTCAAACGACCTTTTCCTGTAATCGTCTCTTTTTTCTCCCCATTGAAAGCAGTCGCACTATCTTTGTACTCTACCCAAACCATATCTGCTGATTCTGTACGATAAATTCTTTTTGCCTTACCTTCATACAGCAATTCTAGCTTTTGCATTTCGCAAGCCCCCTGTAGTTTGAAAAATGTGAATAATATTTTTATAAAGAATGGCACAGAATGACTCTATTCTGTGCCATATGAAATTTTACGCTTCGTTTAATCCAAGGCGTTCAAAGATTGTATCAACGTGTTGCATATGATGCTCATAGTTGAAGCATTCATTAATTTCTTCTTGCGTTAATTTGCTCGTAATACGCTCATCTGCTTCTACAAGTTCTTTAAATTGTACTTGCGTTTCCCAAGCTTCCATCGCTTTAGGCTGTACGATATCATAAGCTTCTTCACGTACCATTCCTTTGTCGATTAACGTAAGCATTACGCGCTGAGAATAAATTAGGCCATATGTTCTTGTCATATTGCGTTTCATATTCTCTGGGTATACAGTTAAGTTTTTAACGATATTACCAAAGCGATTTAACATGTAATTTAACGCGATTGTAGCATCTGGTAAAATTACGCGTTCTGCAGAAGAGTGGGAAATATCACGCTCATGCCATAATGGAACATTCTCGTAAGCTGTCATCATATAACCGCGAATAACACGAGCTAAACCAGTCATATTTTCAGAACCAATTGGATTACGTTTATGTGGCATTGCAGAAGAACCTTTTTGACCTTTTGCAAAAGCCTCTTCAACTTCACGTGTTTCACTCTTTTGTAAACCACGAATCTCAACCGCCATTTTTTCAATAGATGTTGCGATTAGTGCAAGTGTTGACATGTAGTGTGCATGACGATCACGTTGCAATGTTTGTGTTGAAATTGGTGCTGCTTCTAATCCTAAGTTTTCACAAACATATTTTTCTACGAATGGATCGATATTTGCATATGTACCAACCGCACCAGATAGTTTACCAACACGAACTGTATTAGCAGCTTGTTTGAAACGCTCTACGTTACGTTTCATTTCTTCGTACCAAAGACCAAGTTTTAAACCAAATGTCGTTGGTTCTGCATGAACACCGTGTGTTCTTCCCATCATGATTGTGTATTTATGCTCTTTCGCTTTGTTAGCTAAAATGCTAACGAAGTTTTCTAAGTCTTTTAATATGATTTCATTCGCTTGTTTTAAGATGTAAGATAACGCTGTATCTACTACGTCTGTAGATGTTAAACCGTAATGAACCCATTTACGTTCCTCACCTAATGCTGGTGTTTCTGATACAGCACGAGTGAATGCAACTACGTCATGACGCGTTTCTTTTTCGATTTCATAAATGCGCTCAATATCAAATGATGCATGTTCACGAATTTTCTTCACATCTTCTTTTGGAATATCGCCAAGCTCAGCCCATGCTTCACAAGCTAAAATCTCAACTTCTAACCATGCTTTAAATTTGTTCTCTTCCGTCCAAATTGCACCCATTTCAGGGCGTGTATAACGACTAATCATCTTTTTCCCTCCAACAGTTGTTCTTGATGGTCCCAAATATGCAAACTCTTCGCTTTTTCTAGAGCGACTTCAATATTATCATTTAAAATATTAACATGCCCCATTTTCCGCTGTGCTTTTGCTTCTTCTTTTCCATACAAGTGTAAATAGCACCCGGTTAATCTATTCACTTGTCTTAGGACCCCTTCTATATGTTCGCCTAAAATGTTTACCATGACAACTGGTTTTAACAAATTTGTTTCTCCTAGAGGTAAATTACAAATCGCTCGAATATGTTGACCAAATTGGCTCGTTTCGCATGCATCCTGTGTATAGTGCCCTGAATTGTGAGGTCTTGGTGCTAATTCATTAATGTAAATCTCACCATTAGCTGTAGCAAACATCTCTACCGCTAGTGTTCCCACAAGTTTTAATTCATCCGCAAGTACCTTTGCGTAATCAATTGCTTTTTGAGAAAGATCTTCTGTAATGCGTGCTGGCACAATTGATTCATGCAAAATATTATTTACATGAATATTTTCTGCTACTGGAAACACTTTCGTTTCACCGCTTACACTGCGAGTTACAATAACTGATACTTCTTTTTCAAAAGGCACCCATTTTTCTAAAATGCACTCTGCTGCATTCGCAAGCTTTCGTGCTTTCTCAACATCAGCTTCACTTCTTAAAACAACTTGCCCTTTCCCATCATATCCACCTGTCGTCGTTTTTAAGACGGAAGGATATGATAACTCGGCGATTGCTTCAATAAGTTGCTCTTGATTTTGAACCAGTCTGTACGTTGCTACTGGTAACCCAGCTTTCTCAATCGCATTCTTTTCTGTAAAACGATTTTGCGTTGTATTTAGCAACTGACTACCTTGTGGTAAGTAAGCATGCTTTTCAAGCCATTGTAAACATCTATAATCAATATTCTCAAATTCATATGTGACAACATCACTTATCTCTGCTAAATGCTGAATTGCTTTTAAATCGTCATACGGTGCAATAATTTCAATATCAGCAACTTGTGCACATGGTGAGTTTTTTGTAGGATCTAAAACAGCAATTTTATATCCCATCTCCTTAGCTGCCAATGCCATCATTCTTCCTAGCTGGCCGCCTCCAATAATACCGATTGTTTTTCCAGGTAAAATGATTCTTGTCATACTAGCTCACTACCTTCGCGCACATCTTTTTCAATTGCTTCTCTTCTCAATTCTAATGCATCATGTATGTCATCATGGAATGATCCAAGTATTTGTGCAGCAAGTAAACCAGCATTTGTTGAACCAGCTTTACCAATTGCAACAGTTGCAACTGGAACCCCTCCTGGCATTTGGACGATGGATAATAATGAATCTAAGCCGTTTAACGCTTTTGATTGAACTGGAACGCCGATTACAGGAAGATTTGTCTTCGCTGCAACCATTCCTGGTAAATGCGCTGCTCCACCAGCTCCAGCAATAATAACTTTCAAGCCACGTTCACGAGCCGTCTCTGCATATTCAAACATATAATCCGGAGTCCGATGAGCGGATACAACTTTTTTCTCATACGGTATATTTAATTCATCTAAAATGTCACAAGCATATTTCATTGTTTCCCAGTCTGACGTACTTCCCATTATGACTCCAACTAGTGATTTCATATTAGAATCCCCCCGATTCAAATAAAAAAAGCCTGAAATAGAACAGTTTCTCTTTTACTATGAGAGAAAGCGCTCTACTCAGGCATAAGTATCCCTTGTGAATAGAAAAATACCGAGTGACTTTCCCTCATAGTCTAACGAATAACGGTCGTTAGGTAGAGACTTGCAGGCCATATCCCCGCGATTATATGAGGTCTTATATAATATTGTTTCTATGGCTATATTAACAATATTTCATAAACAATGTCAACAAATAATCGAATGTTTTTTTATTACTTACCAATAACGTTCGTGTTTTAGTTATATTCAAAAGAATAATTGTAACTATATGCAAGAAGGATAAGAAATTAGAATATATATTTCTAGAGATCTATCGTGCACATAGCTGTTTGTATACTAATTCCGTATGCTTTAATATAGAGCATATCATTTATACTCATTTTACTTATAAGGAGGACAATAATGAAAAAAATAACTACACTCTTTTCATATTTATTCCTTTGTATTGCAGTCATTGCTGTAATGATTGAATACTTATTTATATCATCCCACCTTTTTTACTCTCATTATTTTAAATATATACTTGTGGTAGAAATAACGTTTCCTATTATAGGGATTATTTTAGGAGCACTCGGAAAACCTGGAAGGCAAAAAATCATTGCTATTACTTTAAATAGTCTCTGCTTCATTCTTTTTTCTTCTTTAGGATTATTAAATTTATGGATTATGACATTTGGAAAATAAAAATAAACACAAAAAAACCTAAGTCGAATCGACTTAGGTTTTTGCTTGGCGACGTCCTACT
>NZ_NUPZ01000038.1 GCF_002584985.1 Bacillus sp. AFS029637
ACTACTATAATTTCATAACCGTTATTCAATAATTCAACACATGTATGACTACCAATATATCCTGCTCCACCTGTTACAAGTATTGCCATAATTCTAGTCCCCCATATCATATTTAATATGAATTCACCAAATTATACCATGTATTTCTTATCACATGTTTATTATGTGAACACAGAAGCTCACATTTATTTTGTACAACACACCATTCTACTCCAACAATCAAAAACGCCACATAATCTTTGTTATGTGGCGTTTTTATATTAAATTACGTAACAATATACACTTAGAAAATGCGCAAGACTACCTAACAATACAAAAACATGAAAAATTTCATGGTGTCCCATATATTTAAACTCCAACCATTTTGGCTTCGCACCGTAAATAAAACCACCAATTGTATAAAAAATACCTCCAAGTACTAAGAAAAAAATACCTCCTGTACTTAAATTCTCAGCTAGCGGTGCAAAGAATAGAACAATTAACCAACCCATCAAAAGATAAATTGCAGTTGATAACCATCTCGGGCAATTAAACCAAAACATTTTAAAAACAATACCACAAATCGCGGTTGCATAAACTAAACAAAATAATAGCAAACCATTTGCCGAATGTAATGTAATTAAACAAAAGGGTGCATATGTACCTGCAATTAATATAAAGATCATAGAATGATCTAATTTCCTAAAGAAATAAATAACACGTTCACTGGCTACAACACTATGATACACAGCTGACGCCATATAAAGTACCATCATCCCGATACCAAATAAAATAACTGCTGTAATTGCCGCAAAAGATGGCATCTTAACAGAAACCTTTACAAGCATAGCTAATAATGCAACAAATGATAATACTGCTCCTCCTAAGTGCGTTAATGCATTAACCGGTTCTCTTACATAAGCATTCATATAAACACCCCTCATATAATTACATGTAGTTTTGATAACTACATGTAATTATATACACATTATTCATGTGGGTCAACATTTACAATTCATTTGTTTCGTAATACCATATTTAAAGATATACTAAACATTAAGTTCCACTAAGTTATAAAAGTGAGGGGTTCTACGTGGAAAATATAAATAAATTACTTGAATCATTACATTTAGAAAAAAATATTAAACTTGAGGATATCCCAAATGTCGACTTATATGTAGACCAAGTTGTTCAACTATTTGAGAATACTTATGCGGATACAACAAGAACCGATGATGAAAAAGTATTAACGAAAACAATGATTAACAATTACGCAAAAGGGAAATTATTCATTCCAATCAAAAATAAAAAATACTCAAAAGAGCATATGATTTTAATCAGCTTAATTTATCAATTAAAAGGAGCCCTCTCTATTAACGACATTAAAAGCTCCTTAGAAAATATAAATGAATCGTTATTAACTGATGATACCTTTGCATTAGATACACTATATAAAGATTATCTTGCTCTTACTAAAATCAATGTTGAAGGCTTTAAGCAAGACGTAAATAACCGCGTTTCAGAAGTAAGCGATATCTCTTCCTTAGAAGATCCAAACTTAGAGAAATTTTTATTACTAACATCTTTCGTCACTATGAGTAATATGTATAGACGTTTAGCTGAGAAGTTAATTGATGATTTAAAAGGATCTTACTAACGATAAAATGCTACCTAATTGTTAGGTAGCATTTTTATCCCGCACTATCTATTGGAGTAATGATTAGGTTTTAATAACTAACACATGTAGCTATTCCAAGTATTATGCTTTTACGTTCTCTCTAACGACGTTTCAAAAAAACTATCCACCTTTACAGTGGATAGTTTCTCCTATTTAATCGCCTCATGAACTTTTAATTGTTTACCTTTTATTGTTGTATTCTTCATGACCTTTAAAACAAGTGATCCTTTTCCATTTAATATCTCAACGTACGAAACATTATCTTGGATTGTAATAATACCTATATCTTCAGCCGAAACACCTTGAATTTTAGCAATTGTACCGACGAAATCTACAGCCCTAATTTTCTTTTTCTTCCCGCCATTAAAGTACAATTTCATAATTCCTTTATTTATATCAGCATTTTTATCTTTCTTTATCATTGGTTTAGCATGTATTTTTTCTTCAAATACAGCCTTACCATTCATCACTTCTTCTTTTGAAGGTGCTTGTGCCTTCGGAATTGCAAATCCGATGTACGTCTCAATTTCTTCTAAAAATCTATTTTCATACGGCGTAATAAATGTAATGGCTTTTCCTTTCTTACCAGCTCGTCCTGTTCTTCCAGTACGATGCACATAACTTTCTTTTTCTAATGGAATATCATAATTAATAACATGTGTAATATTATCAATATCAATACCTCTCGCAGCTACATCCGTTGCTACTAAATAACGGAACTTTCCTTTTCTAAAATCATCCATTACCTCAAAACGATCTTCTTGCACCATGCCACCATGTATTTTGTCACAAGGGTAATTCACTCGTTTTAACTGTCTATATACATGATCTACGTTTTCTTGTGTACGGCAAAAAATAATGCAACTGTCTGGATTTTCAATTGTTGTTACATCTTTAAGAAGTGAAAGCTTTTCTTCTTCTCTCACTTCAAAAAGGGTATGTTCAATTTTATCTGTTGTAATCCCAGCCGCCTTAATTTCAATATGCGTTGGTGAATTCATATATGTACGAGATAACTTTTCAACATCTTCTGGAAGCGTTGCTGAAAATAGCATTGTCATTCGCTTTGTAGGTAACTCATCAATAATTGCTTCTACTTGATCGATAAAACCCATATTTAGCATTTCATCGGCTTCATCGATAACTAAGTACTTTAGACGCTCTAAAGAAAGCGTGCCTTTTTCAATATGATCTAATACACGACCAGGAGTACCCACTACAATATGTGTTTTTTGCTTTAATTCTAATTTTTGACGCGCAAATGGAGATTTTCCATAAACTGCTGCAGCCTTAATTCTTTTGAATCGACCTATATTTGTAATATCTTCTTTTACTTGAACAGCAAGTTCTCTCGTTGGCGTTAAAACTAATGCTTGTGGTTTATTTTCTTCCCACTCTACCATTTCACAAAGTGGTATACCGAACGAAGCTGTTTTTCCACTTCCAGTCTGCGATTTTACAACAAGGTCCTTCTTTTGCAATGCAACTGGAATAACCTCTCCTTGCACTTCTGTTGGATGCTCGTATCCTAAGCCAGTCAATGCTTGTACTATTTCTTTACTTAATGCATAATTACTAAAGTTCTTTTTACTCATATATTAACCTCATTTGATTTTAAATTTAAATAATTATATTCTTCATGCCTCACGTTGAATTATACCGCAATACTATTGTTTTTAATTCATTTCAGTCGCAATTTATCTAAGTATACTTTACAAATAGTAAAGGGCAGTCTTAATAATAAGTCTGCCCCATCTAAACCGTATTAATTTTTACGGAACTAATCTTTTTACAACAGGTATCCTTTGCAATACTAATGTAATCACCATGCTAAGAACAAGTGTAATTGTTACATTGATCGGTATTGCTAATATTGCGTGCACACGTTCATTTACCTTAGGAAAAATGATGTACAGATAGTTATTTAATAAGAAGAAGTGGAGAATATAGATTCCAAGGCTTGCTTGATTTATAAAACGTAATACGAATGGTAATTCTCGTTCTGAGTTTTGGAAAGCATATTTGAAAAATACAAATAATCCAATCGCCATAAGTACAACACCTGGCGCAAAATATCCGTACCAGAACTGATCTAACTGTCCATTCGCTTTTACTGTATAGTGATATGTAATAAAGAATGTACTAATAAATCCTACAAGTCCTCCAATATAAGAAATATTTCTCCATTTTTTCGAAATATCATAATTAGATAAATAATAACCAAGTAAAAAGTATCCTACATAATTTGTAACGTAAAATAATTCAATATTAAAATTGATAGGATAATAATATTTCACTAAATTGACTACAACAGATGCATATAGCCATAAAATTAAAAAGTATTCTATCTCTCGTTTTTTAGCGTTCTTCACAAAGATTTTTAGTAGAGGTGTAATTAAATATATACCTACAATCATGTATAGGAACCATAAATGTCCCCCGATCGTATCTGTTAAAAAGTGTTTTATCCCTTGCTTTAAAGATGCTGGAAAATATCCTGCATATGCTCCATATGCATAAAATATAGCACTCCAAGCGATAAAAGGTATAATCACTTTACTTGCACGCTTCTGTAAAAATTCCCCGATAGCAATATCTTTCGTTCCCTTTAATAATAACGCTCCACTAATCATCACGAAGATTGGAACACTGGCACGTGAAATAGATTCAAAAAAGTTACCAGCCAGCCAGCGCGACACGTTATTTGTATCTAACACGGAAACATAACCAGCAGTAACGTGAATTGTAACAACTGCTATTGTCGCTAATACACGCAACCAATCCATATATACTAAACGTTTCATTAATGCCCCTCCTAAATTTACCTATTTAACTTTTCTTTTCCAAACATAATTTTACATGAAATGATGTTATGTTAAAACACATTTTCATCATATGGACCTATAACATACGTATATAAAATTAAATTTTTAAATATAAACATGAAAACCTTTGACTTATGCGTGAAAATAATGTAAATTATCCTTTGGACGAACATTTTTAAATGAAATGAATAAAATATTCGTATTTTAGGGGTGTAAATGATGGAAAACGTATTCGACTATGAAGATATTCAATTAATTCCTGCAAAATGTATTGTAAATAGCCGCTCTGAATGTGATACAACTGTCACTTTAGGAAAACATAAATTTAAATTACCTGTCGTACCTGCAAATATGCAAACGATTATTGATGAGAGAATTGCAACTTATTTAGCTGAAAACAATTACTTCTATATCATGCACCGTTTCCAACCAGAGAAACGAATCTCATTCATTAGAGATATGCAATCACGTGGATTAATCGCTTCTATCAGCGTTGGTGTGAAAGAGGACGAGTATGAATTCGTACAACAATTAGCTGCTGAGCAACTAACACCTGAATACATCACGATTGATATCGCACACGGTCATTCTAATGCTGTAATCAACATGATTCAACATATAAAAAAACACTTACCAGAAAGCTTCGTTATCGCTGGAAACGTTGGAACTCCAGAAGCGGTAAGAGAATTAGAACATGCTGGTGCTGACGCAACAAAAGTTGGTATCGGACCTGGTAAGGTGTGTATTACTAAAATTAAAACTGGCTTTGGAACTGGTGGTTGGCAGCTAGCTGCACTTCGCTGGTGTGCAAAAGCTGCAAGTAAACCAATTATCGCTGACGGTGGTATTCGTACACATGGCGACGTAGCTAAATCTATTCGATTTGGGGCGACTATGGTTATGATCGGTTCTTTATTCGCTGGTCACGAAGAGTCTCCAGGGGAAACAATCGAAAAAGACGGCAAACTTTATAAAGAGTACTTCGGTTCTGCTTCTGAATTCCAAAAAGGCGAGAAGAAAAACGTTGAAGGTAAGAAAATGTTCGTTGAGCATAAAGGTTCTTTAGAAGATACGTTAATCGAAATGGAACAAGATCTTCAATCTTCTATCTCTTACGCTGGCGGAACAAAATTAGACTCGATTCGTACTGTAGATTATGTTGTCGTGAAAAACTCTATTTTCAACGGTGACAAAGTATACTAATTTTCAAATTTAACTCGAAGGACAAGCACACAAAATGCTTGTCCTTCTTTTTCATGTATTCATACGTTGAGGATTTTTAAATATGAGAAATAGGGGAGATATACTGGAGTAGATATGTCCAAACTAGATGCGTTCCGTAAAGCCATTTCTTACGTCGGTTCCTTCATTGATGAATTAGAAAATAAAAATAAGCCCTCGCTTTACGAGGGCTTATCCTATATTTACTTCCCAAATCTTTTACGGTATCCACATTTTCTACAGAGTTCTTCAACTGCAACTCTTTTCGAAAATCCATCAACAATATTTTGCGCTCTTTCACCTTCTATAATATTAGAAAATGAATCACTATTAATATTTCCAAGGTTGATAATCCCCTCACCATCTAAGCAACAAGGAATAACTGTTCCATTCGCTAAAATACCTGCTTGATTTCGAAGACCATGACAGAATCCTTTTCCATCATCCTCTTCCTCATGTAATGCTGGCCACTGGAATTCATAGTCCTGATTAATAAAAACGCGTTCCGCAATTTTTATACCTTTTCCCGGAGTAAGCTTCTCTTCAATTTGATAAGACAAATCAAACTCATTTTCAATTATGGATAATAACTCTCTATTTTTCTGAATTTCGGCATTTGTTTTATTATCCTGAGTTAAATTCCATAACCTTAATGAAACAATTAAATCCGATTGGCTAGTCGCCTCTCTAATGAAAGAAAGTATACTTCTTACATATCCTTCTTTGTCTTGTGATCCTGGGTGCCCATCAAAACTGTGCAGTGAAAAATTCATTTGTCTTAAAGCAGGCTTATTTAACAGTCTATGCCTTCTCTTATTAATTAACGTTCCGTTCGTTGTAATATTAACTTTAAACCCTTTTTCATGGCTTAAATCTAACAGTTGATCTATTTTCGGATGTAGCAACGGCTCACCCTTCACGTGCAAATAAATGTAGTCTGTATGAGGTTTAATTTGGTCTAATCTTTTAGCAAAATCCTCCACAGAAATGAACTGCTTCTGCCTTTCCGTCGGCGGACAAAAGCTGCACGCAAGATTACATACGCTCGTAATCTCCAAGTAAAACTTTTTAAACTTCTTCACCTTTAATTCCTCACTTCTCTGACTACTTATAATTTTTTCCTCTTCATATTACAGCATACTTTTTTAGAAATAGAAACATACTTATTTTAGGAAATCGATATACCACCTATTAATGTGTAAAAGACCATCGGTGATTTTTGTCCAATGGTCTTTTTTACTCTTTTTATATACAAAAAGTAATTTTATTTATGATACGGTTCACCGCGATTAATACGATATGCTCTATACACTTGCTCAAGCAATACTAATCGCATTAATTGGTGTGGCAATGTCATCTTTGAAAAAGAAAGTGACTCATTTGAACGCTTCATTACTTCTGAACTTAGTCCAAGTGATCCACCAATTACAAATGCCACTTTACTCTTTCCATATGTAGCAAGACGATCTAGACTTACCGCAAATTCTTCTGATGATTTTTGTTTTCCTTCTATCGCTAACGCAATCACATGCGTATCATCAGAAATTTTATCCAGTATACGTATACCTTCTTTTTCCTTTACAATTAGCATTTCAGCTTCACTTAAATTTTCTGGTGCTTTTTCATCTGGCAATTCAATTACTTCTACTTTTGCGTATGCAGATAATCGTTTTAAGTATTCTGCTATACCTTGTTTTAAATATTTTTCTTTTAATTTCCCAATTGAAATAATCGAGATATTCACACGTATTCCCCACCTTACAAACATGTTATCCACACAACTTATCCACATATCCACAATTGTTACCCACATATTGTGTGGGAATCTGTGTTCGATACAACATATGTCGCCTCGTTTTGACAAAATTCACATGTTTTTTTCTCATTTTCAGAGTTATCCACATTGTTGATAACCGGCGCGACTTCACATTCATCCACAATAATATCTAGCGCTAATTCCACGTGTTCTAAACAACAAGGTAAATTCATATTCTTCACCTCACTTTTCTACAATAGAAAACAGGAGGTAGGCCCTCCTGTTTTTAATACTTTTGAATGCCTAATTTCACCGTTGTTGTTGCTCGTTTTGTACCACGATAAAATGTCAAAGTCATTTTATCATTAATTTTCTTATCATATAAGGCCGTGCGGAACCCAATAATATCGCGGATCGGTTTTCCATCTACCGCCACAATAACATCATGTTCTCGTAAACCAGCTTCTGCACCTGGAGAAGGGCTTTTCACATCTAAAATACAAACGCCCTCCGTCACATTTCCTGGTAACTGTAATGTTTTTGACCAATAATAATTCGGAATTTCATTTAATGACCTAAGTTCAATGCCAACATAAGGTCTTCTTACTTTTCCGTACTTCTCAAGTTCATTCATAATCGGAACCGCTCTAGTAACCGGAATTGCTAGTCCAATTCCTTCTACTTCCTTTGCAGCAATTTTCATTGAGTTAATACCGATTAATTGTCCTGCTGCATTTACAAGCGCACCACCACTATTACCTGGATTAATCGCTGCATCTGTTTGCAATACTTCTACTTGCCAATCATAATGCCCATCTTGATCTAGATCTACAGGAACAATGCGTTCACTAGCTGAAATAATACCTTGTGTAACAGTCCCAGAAAATTGCAGTCCAAGCGGGTTTCCAATCGCAATGACTGGTTCCCCTCTACGAACAGTATTAGAATCGCCAATTTCAATTACCTTTTTCACATACTTCGCATCTATTTCTAGTACTGCTAAGTCCGTGACTACATCAGTTCCTAATACTTTACCTGGAACTTTCTTACCGTCACTTAAGCTCACTTCAATGCGATTCGCCCCAGCAACAACGTGGTTATTTGTTACAATATACGCATGTCCACCTGTTTTCTTATAAATCACACCAGAGCCTGTACCGGCTTCCGAATCAGCCTCCGAAAAATCGTCTCGTTGAATATTAATAACACCAACAACAGCCTCCGAGGCACGATCAACAGCGTCTACAAAGCTAACTTGTTTAACAGGTACATTTCCATTTTGAGCTTCAGCCATATTTTTTTCACTTGCTTCAGCTTGCGGAAGCTTACCTGCATCATTTGAAAATAAAGGAGCTCCAAATGCAAACAATGAAGCCCCTACAATTGTTCCGGCTATACTAGAAATAACAATACCTTTATGTTTCTTTTTCCCTGCACGTTTAATACGATATTTTTCTTCATCAATAAAGGACATATTTGTTCACCTATCTTCCTGAAAACAACTATATTCACCTTTATTGTTTACTAAAATGAAGAATTATACGTATTGAATTTTCGTAGGCATTTTTGGATCTGTATCATGTATTTCAAAGGATTCTCCTACTCCAAATCCCTTTTCCTCTAATACTTGTGATACAGACATACGTGCTAATTCTTTCATATTGTTATCTAAGCTTAAATGGGCTAAATAAATATGTTTTGTTTCATCTGTAATTACATCTGCCATCGCCAATGCAGCATCCTCATTACAAACGTGTCCCACATCGCTTAAAATACGTCGTTTAATACTCCACGGGTAACGCCCCATACGAAGCATTTCCACATCATGATTACTTTCAAATACGAAAGCATTCGCTCCCTTAATAACACCTTTCATACGGTCACTTACGTATCCTGTATCTGTAATAAGGGCTAACTTTCTATTGTTGTTATGAAAAGCATAAAACATCGGTTCTGCCGCATCATGAGAGACCCCAAATGATTCAACCTCAATATCCCCAAATGTTTTCACATCTCCAACTGAGAAAATAAACTTTTGCTCAGTTGGGATATTTCCTATTAAATGTTCCATTGCATTCCATGTTTTCTCGTTCGCATAAACCGGTAAATCATATTTACGCGCCAATACACCTAATCCCTTAATATGATCACTATGCTCATGTGTCACGAGGATGCCTGATATGTCATTTATATTCAGTTCAGCTTGCTTAAATAAAGCCTCTGTAGCTTTACCACTTAAACCTGCATCGACGAGTAATTTTTTTTCATCTGTTCCTACATATAACATATTCCCTGTACTTCCACTTGCAAGTACACTAAAATGCAACCCCATTCTTTCTCACTCCAGTATGTTCATCAACCACTTGATTTTCCTTTTCTCCTAATTCCATAACCTGTCCTTCAATCGCATTCACAAAGAAATCCTGCTTCTGATCCGTTTTTAAATTCCATGTTGGAGCGAGCACTTGGTTATTAGAAGTAGAAGCGGTAAGTGTGGCATAACCAATTTGCGCTTCTTTTACATGCGTATTTCCATGAATTTTATTTTTTAAATACAAATTTTCTAAAGCCGTTTGAGCAGGAATAATTTCTTGCTGTTTCGTTTTCTCACTCTCGCCCATTTCTTTTAAATCCGTTAGCATCGTCTGGGTGTACGAAACAAGCTCATTTTTTTCATTTAATTCCACAACAATCATTGCCTGATCATTATAGAAAATAGGCTTATCTTTATATTTCTGGAAGAAGTAAATTTTAGAGTCTTTCATCGCTCCAAACTCATACTTTTGTCCATCCAATACATAGTTCTTCAAAAATTCATTATACTTATCTTTTGATACTGATTTTGTATTTAAAAACGGTTCTTTTAACTTACTTTCTATCTTGTACATATTTTGTAGATGCGCCGTTTGATTTTTTAAAGACTGTATATCTTCTTCTTTAAAGGCCTTGTTCTCCGCCCTAATAAACGACTCTTTTTTCGGTTCTTTAGGGAAATTACCCATTGTAATTTTGTTTGCTTTTAATTCTTGATCTATTTTTGTTTCTGCAATAAGCTCCAATTGATTACTATCTTGCTTTTGAATGAATTGAAAAATGAGAAAGAGGTCCAAAACAAAAAAGGTCACAATAAATATAGTTTTAATCCGATCCCAATCCATTTAGTCCTCCCTCACTCCACTCATATATTTTTTGTTTACCAGCTTCATCTTCAGCAAGCTTTACATACCAAATTGGCTGTAGTCGAACTACTTGCCCATCTAGTGATAACTTATATCCAATACCAATGTCTTTAATTAATCGTTTATCTATCTCTGCATTCTTTTCTAAGGATGCTATTACAACATGCCCTGATGGAAGAGTAACATTTTGTTCTATGCCCTTCGTATTTAAAGACAGCAATGGTCTTTCATATTCCATCACTTCTTCTGATCCCCATACTTGTTTCAATTCAGCTAACCCCTCTGTATTGAATACGGAATATCCATCTTCATGCAAACGAAATACTGAATGGCCTTTATTCACATAGTCCAAACGATAGGAATCCAAGCTCCCACTGTGACCACTCACAAATTCAAAACTTTTTTGTAAAAGCATTAAATTATCTATAGCTTTCTCGCTTGAGACAGAAGAGTTTTTATACTTTAGCATGTGATGATCGTTTTCAATCTCCATGGACCTAATACCATCTGTAAATGTTTCTTTCGATCCCTCGGTAATAGGGCTTAAATAACGTGGATCACTAAAAAGAGAATTCTTAAATGTATCCACTGCCAAATTAGATGAAATATATGTGATATTGTTTAATTCTGTCGTTCCATCTGGTAAAAATATCTTTTTCGTATCATTAATTTGATAATCAAAATATGGTTTTGCTGATACTATAAATTGATTTTGCGCATTAACAATATCTTTTAAATACACACCACTTAATTTTGCTTCATATATTCTAAAGTTATCGTCATAAGACACAAAGTTAATTTTAATTTCTTGATCCCTACTTCTAGAAGGGTCGAGAATAATGCGATTAAAATGTTTAGGCCTATCTATACTTTTTTCTTTCAGATTAAACATAGATTTAACTGCATCAAATGGGATATTGGTAGGGAAAATAAGCTCAATTTTCCCTTCACCATGTACATAAGAAAGGAAATCACCCTTAGCGATCGAGATTTCTCTAAAATCATGTAACTCCCCTGTTTCCAAGGGTCTATAGATTGATTCTATATCTTCCTCTCTTCTGCTTCCATAATGATTTTTATCTTTATGCACGATGATAGAACTGGGACGGATTACATCAGAAATTTTCGTTTGACTAGTTCCTTCATTCCCCTGCACAAATTTTGTATTTTGCATAGACGTGGAATCCGGCACATATGTCCATAAGTTAAAGGTAAGGAATAGACTAATTACAACTAAATTAATTAAAACTATCGTTTTAAAGTTTTCCATACTCATTCCCAATCGTCCTCTTCATCCGCTGCCATCGGCAATGTGAAGTAAATAGTTGTCCCTTTTCCTTCCTCACTTTTCGCCCAAATCGAACCACCGTGCGCCTCAATCATTTCTTTCGCAATTGCTAATCCAAGTCCTGTACCACCCATTTGCCTTGAGCGCGCTTTATCTACGCGATAAAAGCGCTCAAAGATTTTATCAACGTTTTCTTTCGGAATACCCATCCCTTGGTCACTTATACTAATTTCTAATAAATCCCCGCGATCACGCAAACGATATGTTACCGTTCCACCTTCTGGTGAATACTTTAATGCATTAGAAATAATGTTATACAAAACTTGGGTAATTTTGTCCGTATCCATATCAATAAATCGGGATTTCTTAGAGAAAGATCGTTTGAAACTTACATTTTGCTCTTTAGACATTTCAAATCGATCAATAATGTTATTAAAGAAGTCAGTAAAGTCGACCCACTCTTTCATTAAACGATGTTCTGTACTATCGAGTTTAGATAGTTGCAACAACGCATTTACAAGTCTAATCATTCTTTCTGTTTCTTCTTGTGTAACTGTTAAAAATTGTGGCGCAATATTTGGATCTTGCCATGCGCCATCCGTAAGCGCCTCTAAGTAACTACGCATTGTTGTTAATGGCGTTCTTAATTCATGAGAGACGTTCGCCACAAATTCACGGCGTTCTCGCTCTATACGCTCCTGCTCTGTTACATCATATAATACAGCAATTAAACCATTTGCCTTTCCTGTCTCTTTTTGAATAACAGAGAAACTAGCACGTAAAATATATGGTTCATTTCTTGTACTAAAATCTAATAAAACAGAGTCTGGTTCTTCATATAAATGATCAAGCGTAAATTCTTCCTGTATCCCTAATACCTCTAAAACAGATTGGTCGAGCGCTGTTTCACGCGAAACATTTAGCATCTTTTCCGCAGGGTCATTTAATAAAATAATATCTCCTTTTCGGTCAGTAGCAATTACTCCATCTGTCATATGTGATAAAACGGATGATAATTTACGTCTTTCGCTTTCTGTTGAAGAGCGAGCTTGTTGTAGTTTTTTTGATAAATTATTAAAAGATAATGCTAGTTGTCCAATTTCATCATGGCTATGCACTTTTACTTTTCTTGAATAGTTTCCTTTTGCCATTTCAATTGCTTGTCTTCGCATATCTGAAATTGGTCTCGTAATAGTTTGAGCTAACAAAATTCCAAGTACAGCTGTTACGAGTAATGCAATAACTGTTCCAGTTGCAAAAATTTGATTAATATCCTTCATTTGTTTATAAACATCTTCCATAGATGCAACAACGTAAATAACACCAAGTGCATCCTTGCCGTTATCATCCAGAATAGGCGTAATCATCACTTGTACACGATGACCTGTACGACCATCCTTCTCAATTTTCACTTCCGGCTTTTTTTGTACCAATACTCGCTGAACAGCTATATCAGTTGATGTTCTATTCACCTTATTTTGCTTCGACTCATCTGAAATAGCTATTAACTTCCTATTCGAATCAAATACACTTACCTCTTGAATATCTTTCTTTCGATCAGAGGCAAATTTTCGAATGGAAGTTTTTATCGTTTCGTCTGTTGATTCTGTTTCTCCTTTTGTATAACTTTTTTTAAACTCTTGTTTCAAGTTATATGCTAATAAGTTTGTTTGCTGTGTTAAAGAATCCCTAAAACCTTGTACAAGGCTCTTTTCTAACTCCCTCACGAAGTATACCCCAATAACTTGCATAGCTATCAATATTAATAACATATATATGAGCACAAATTTTAAATGAATAGATTGAAAAAAACCAACTTTCTTCATATACTATTCCTGCTCTGGGTCACGCAAGTAATACCCTACTCCACGTCTAGTTACAATTAAAGTAGGATGGCTTGGATTATCTTCAATTTTTTCACGTAAACGACGTACTGTTACGTCTACTGTACGAACATCTCCAAAATAGTCATAACCCCAAACTGTTTGTAATAAATGTTCACGTGTCATAACTTGTCCTAAATGTTTGGCTAAATAATGTAGTAATTCAAATTCACGATGTGTAAGCTCAATATTTTCTTCACGCTTTGTTACACTATAGGCATTTGGATTAATAACAATTGGCCCAATAACCATTTCCGTATTTTCTTCTTTTTCTGCAGCACCACCTTGCTGATGACGGCGTAAATTCGCCTTAACACGAGCAAGTAATTCCCTTGTACTAAATGGCTTTGTTACGTAATCATCAGCTCCAAGCTCAAGCCCTAATACTTTATCAATTTCAGAGTCCTTTGCTGTAAGCATAATAATCGGCATTTCTGAGCTTTTTCGTATTTCACGGCAAACCTCTAAGCCATCTTTACCTGGTAGCATAATATCTAATAAAACCATATCTGGCTGTTCTTCATTTGCTTTCTCAATTGCTTCATCACCATCATGCGCCATTACAATTTCAAAGCCTTCTTTTTCTAGGTTGAACTTCAAAATATCCGCAATCGGCTTTTCATCATCAACTACTAAAATTTTCTTTCCCATCATCGTCTATTTCCTCCTTATAAAGTGAAACTTTAATCGGTCGGGGAGGTTCTTCATCTCCCACCGATTATTAGCCAGCACCAATCGGGCATTTACGGGCAGTTGATCCCGCAGCTAACTTCTTTACCTCCGCTGAATTTTGAGGTAGGGTCTTACTGCCCGGTAAATAGCGGGGTAAAAATATGGTCAATAATCCCTAAACACATTGATGTCTACATAGTATGTCCCCTATATGACCGCATCCCTTGTTTAAGTACTTCTCCTCTATTCTCACAGACTCACGTATGATCCACTTTTACACGGAATCCTATACGATCTATAGAAAAACCTCTAGCTTCAACTGCTAGAGGCTCCTCGTTCTATTTTAAAATAACTACTCACTTTTGTAAAATTACACAAATAAAAAGGATATTAAGTGGGCCCACTTAATATCCTGAGAGTGGCTCGGGACGGAATCGAACCGCCGACACGAGGATTTTCAGTCCTCTGCTCTACCGACTGAGCTACCGAGCCAAAACTATATATAAAACCACTAATGGTGGTATAAACAAAAGTGGCGGTCCCGACCGGGGTCGAACCGGCGATCTCCTGCGTGACAGGCAGGCATGTTAACCACTACACCACGGGACCAAAAATGAACATAAAAAAAACATGACCCGTACGGGATTCGAACCCGTGTTACCGCCGTGAAAGGGCGGTGTCTTAACCACTTGACCAACGGGCCACGAAAAATAAAATGGTGAGCCATGAAGGACTCGAACCTTCGACCCTCTGATTAAAAGTCAGATGCTCTACCAACTGAGCTAATGGCTCATACTCACCAACGTCATATTTTCGTGACGACAAGATGTATCATAACATATTATCTTTTATTTTTGCAATACCTTTTTTTATTTTTTTATAAAAGATAAGAAAAAACCCATGAAAACATGAGTTTTTTCTTAAAAATATCAATTAAGCTTCGTATACGTTACGAACGATATTTGTTTGGTTACGATCCGGTCCAACTGAGAACATAGATAATTGAATTCCTGTTAACTCAGAAACACGTTCTACGTATTTTCGTGCATTTTCAGGAAGTTCGTCTAATGATCTTACACTAGTAATATCTTCTTCCCAACCTGGAAGCTCTTCATATACAGGCTCACATTTCGCTAAAATGTTTAAGTTTGCTGGAACTTCATCAATAACTTCGCCATTGTATTTGTAACCAACACAGATTTTAAGAGTTGGAATACCTGTTAGAACGTCGATAGAATTTAATGATAGATCCGTTAAACCACTAACACGACGTGCATGTCTTACAACAACGCTATCGAACCAACCTACACGGCGAGGACGACCAGTTGTCGTTCCATACTCACGACCAACTTCACGAATTTGATGACCAATTTCATCATGAAGCTCAGTAGGGAACGGGCCATCACCAACGCGGCTTGTATATGCTTTACATACACCTACAACGCGAGTGACTTTCGCAGGACCAACTCCAGTTCCAACTGTTACACCACCAGCAATCGGGTTAGAAGATGTAACAAATGGGTACGTACCGTGGTCAATATCAAGCATAACACCTTGTGCACCTTCAAATAGTACACGGTGATTGTTATCTAATGCATCATTTAATACAACAGACGTATCACATACATATTGTGCGATTTGCTGTCCGTACTCGAAGTACTCTTCGAAGATTTCCTCTACACTGAAACCTTCTGTATCGTACATTTTTTCAAATAAACGATTTTTTTGTGCTAAGTTGCGCTCAAGCTTCTCTTTAAATGCTTCACGGTCTAAAAGATCAGCCATACGAATACCAATACGAGCAGCTTTATCCATATATGCAGGACCGATACCTTTTTTCGTTGTACCGATTTTGTCATCACCTTTGCTAGCTTCTTCTAACTCATCTTGTTTTAAGTGATAAGGTAAAATAACGTGCGCACGGTTACTTACGCGTAAATTATCAGTACTTACACCACGATCGTGTAAGTATTTTAACTCTTCAAGTAATGCTTTCGGATCTACTACTAAGCCGTTTCCGATTACACAAATTTTTTCTTTATAGAAAATACCAGATGGGATTAAGTGTAATTTATATTTAACTCCGCCGAAAACAATTGTATGTCCCGCGTTATTTCCACCTTGATATCTTGCAACTACTTCCGCATGCTCAGAAAGAAAGTCAGTAATTTTACCTTTTCCTTCATCGCCCCATTGTGTTCCTACAACTACTACTGAAGACATTATTCAAGCACCTCCGCAATTTTCAAACGATCTATTCAAACAATATAATTGTACCAAAACCGAAAGAGAAGTCAACCAAAAAGCGAACATTTTTTTATCAAAAAACATTTTCGTTCGTAAGAAATATGAATTTCCCTTGTGAAAGCCTTATCTTTACTATAAAAAAAAAGAAACACATCTTATTATAAGAAATGCGTTTCTTTTTTATACTATCTTTATGCAGGTGGCGCATGTCCATCCTCGAAGCGACGTTCTAAGTTAACGAACTTATTGAACTCTTTAACGAATGCAAGCTCTACTGAGCCTACGGGACCGTTACGCTGCTTTGCAATAATAATCTCAATTGTATTTTTGTTTTCTGTTTCGCGATCATAGTAATCCTCACGATATAAGAAGGCTACAATATCAGCATCCTGCTCGATACTTCCTGATTCACGAATGTCAGACATCATCGGGCGTTTATCTTGACGAGATTCTACACCACGAGATAACTGCGATAAGGCAATAACAGGCACTTGCAATTCACGTGCGATTCCTTTTAATGTACGTGAAATCTCAGATACTTCCTGCTGACGGTTTTCTCCTGATTTTCCGCTCCCTTGAATAAGCTGCAAGTAGTCAATCAAGATCATACCAAGACCCTGTTCTTGTTTTAATCTACGACATTTTGCTCGAATCTCATTTACTTTAATCCCTGGCGTATCATCAATATAGATACCGGCGTTAGAAAGGCTACCCATTGCCATTGTTAATTTCGCCCAATCATCAGAAGTTAATGATCCAGTACGAAGTCTTTGTGCATCAATATTTCCTTCTGCACAAAGCATACGCATAACAAGCTGATCAGCACCCATCTCTAGACTAAAAATCGCTACATTTTCATCTGTTTTCGTCGCTACGTTTTGTGCGATATTTAATGAAAATGCCGTTTTCCCTACCGATGGACGTGCCGCCACGATGATTAAATCATTTCGCTGGAACCCCGCCGTCATCTTATCTAATTCAGTAAATCCAGTTGGTATCCCGGTAACTTCACCTTTTTGATTATGCAAAAGTTCAATTTTATCGTAAGCATCTACAAGAACGTCTTTAATATTTTGGAATGCTTTCGCATTCGTTTGATGTGATACTTCTAGTATTTTTTTCTCAGCCTCATTTAAAAGACCATCCACATCGTCTTCTCTCTCATATCCATCAGAAACGATATGAGTCGCTGTACGAATTAAACGACGTAACAGCGCTTTTTCAGCGATGATGCGTGCGTAATATTCTACGTTAGCAGCAGTTGGAACAACTTCCGCTAACTCTGCTAAGTAAGAAACCCCGCCAACTTCTTCTAGTAACCCTTGATCAGCCATTGCTGACGTCATCATTACTAAGTCGATTGGTTCCCCCTTATCAGACAGCCCAAGCATAACTTCAAAAATCTTTTGATGTTTCGTTCGATAGAATGAATCAGGTACCAATAACTCTGATGCTGATGTTAACGCATCTTGATCAATCAATATGGCCCCTAAAACCGCCTGCTCAGCCTCTATATTATGCGGAGGGGTACGATCAGCAAGTACATCACTCATACGCAATCCTCCTTGCTTAACTTATTTTTATTGTTCACTAACATGAACTTTTACTGTTGCTGTTACTTGCGGATGCAATTTCACAGTAACGTTTGTATAGCCTAATGCACGAATTGCATCATCCATTTCAAATTTACGTTTATCAAGTTTAATCTTGTGTGATTTTTGCATAGCATCTACGATTTGTTTGCTTGTGATAGAACCGAATAAACGGCCGCCTTCTCCAGACTTAGCCTTTAATTCTACAGTTAGTTTCTCTAATGTTTCTTTTAATTCTTTTGCATTTTCAAGCTCTGCTGCCGCATCTTTTTCTTCTTTGCGCTTTTGAGCTTCTAAAGTTTTCATACTGCTATTTGTCGCTTCAGCAGCTAAACCTTGTTTTAGTAAGAAGTTATTTGCATAGCCATCTGGTACGTTTTTTACTTCTCCTTTTTTACCTTTACCTTTTACGTCTTTTAGAAAAATTACTTTCATGATTGTGTGCCTCCCTGTAAATAGTCATCAATAATAAATCGAAGCTTCTCCTCAGCTTCATCTACTGTAACATTTTTCATTTGTGTGGCTGCATTCGTCAAATGCCCGCCACCTCCTAAATTTTCCATGACTAGCTGCACATTCACTTCACCTAAAGACCTGCCGCTAATCCCAATGAAATTCTCTCCGCGTTTCGCAATAACAAATGATGCGATAATACCCGTCATTGTTAATAACGTGTCCGCTGATTGCGCAATAAGCACTTGGTCGTAGTAATCATTACTATCAACTTTTGCAATTGCAATTCCATTTTTATAAATGTACGCATTTTTAATAGCTTTTGCAACTCGTAAATACTGATCCATATCTTCTTTTAACAATTCTTGTACAAGTACAGTGTCTGCGCCATGTGAGCGTAAATAAGAAGCAGCATCAAATGTACGAGCTCCCGTCCGGAATGTAAAGCTTTTCGTATCAACAATAATACCTGCTAACAACGCTGTCGCTTCTAACATTGTCATTTTTAAACTTTTTGGTTGATACTCAAGTAGTTCCGTAACAAGTTCTGCCGTCGAAGAAGCATATGGCTCCATATAAACAAGCAATGGATCTTCAATAAAGTCTTCCCCTCGGCGGTGATGGTCAATAACCACTACATTTTCAATTTTATGTAACAGTTTTTCCTCCATCACCATGGAAGGTTTATGCGTATCAACAACAACAAGTAAGGAATCCTCATTTGCAAATTCCATCGCTTGTACTGGTGTAATAAAGTGAGACCATAACTCTTCGTTTTGTTTCACTTTATCCATCAAACGCTTAATTCCCTTATCCGAATCATTTTCATCTAATACAATATATCCTTTACGCTCATTTAATTGAGCTACCTTTAAAATACCAATCGCAGCACCAATTGCATCCATATCAGGAGCTCTATGCCCCATTATAATGACATTACTACTTTCTAATACTAAATCCTTTAATGCGTGCGAAATAACTCTAGCACGTACACGAGTACGTTTTTCAACCGGATTTGTCTTACCGCCATAAAATTTAACTTTACCTGTCGCTTGTTTAATAGCTACTTGATCTCCACCACGGCCAAGCGCAAGGTCTAAACCAGATTGAGCCATTGCCCCAAGCTCTGATAAAGGTAAATCACCTGATCCGACACCTACACTTAATGTAAGCGGAATATTCCTTTTGGATGTTTCTTCACGTACTTGATCTAAAATGCTAAATTTCCCTTTCTCCATTTGCGCTAAAATACTTTCATTTAGTACAACGAAGAATCTTTCTGAAGATGCACGTTTTAAATACGCCCCATACTTAAGAGCCCATTCATTTAATCTAGATGTCACAAGACTTGTTATATTCGTACGTAATTGATCATCTAATCCTTGCGTAACCTCATCATAATTATCTAAATAAATGACAGCTAACACAGTACGTTGATCCTCATACATCTTTTCGATCTCCGTTTGTTCCGTTACATCAAAGAAATAAATTAACTTTTCTTCTTTTCTTACAAAAACACGAAACTTTCGATTATTCAAAGAGACTATATCATCAGATGTTTCCCCCTTAATAAAAAGAAGTAACGTTTCTGATACATCGTAAAGGTGCCATCCAGCTAATGCGTGTTGCCCCAGACATGACGATAAATAAGGATTCGCCCAATCAATCCCATAATCCTTATTGTATAACAAAATACCAATAGGCATTTGGTTAAATGCTTCATTACTCACTTTCTTTACCCTTGTAATCATATCTGTCGTATTTTTTTCGAAATTCCTTTGAAAGGTAAGTTCAAATCGTACAACAACAAAAAGCACAATACAAAAAATAAAAAAGGAAGATATCCCCATAATTAAATGAAAATAACAGAGGATTGAAATCAGCACAAACACGAAAAATGCCAATACATAAACAGGATATAAAAACCACTGTTTCTTATAAAATTCAGGCATGTATACAACTCCTATAAAGTAAAACTAACTCACCTTCCAGTTAGTTAAACAGATTAAAATAGTATAAGGAATATTATTTTATCCTCCTATTTTAGAACGTAATGAAATCCCTAAATCAATTATACCTAAGATTGTTACAAGAGGAAACAGCATCGGGATAAACATACAGGCAATAAAACTAATAATAGGAACCCCTTTAGTAAAACCTTTTCTATGTGCTAAAAAGGTGATAAATGTCAGACCTTGCAGTACGAGTAGTAGAGCAAATATGACATTTAGGTTAGAAAATACCATATGTAAATATGATGTTGGTTCTACTTTTATAAAAGTTGCTAACAAAATAAATATAACGTAATACCAGACAATACTCTTAGGCAATTGTATATCCTTAAATTTAGGCCAAGGTGTAACATCATACTTTAACTTTTTTAAAACACTACCCGATACCATAACTGTAATCCAAGAAAAACATACCGAAACCATTACAAGCAAACTTGGGAATAAAGTTTGTAATATATCATTAAATTGCCCAAATAACTCTTTTTGTTCCTTACTAATCGGCATACCTGCTGCACTTACTATTTTCTCGCTTTGTGCAATACTTTCACTAAACATTTTTTGCATTTGCTTTATTAGATCTATGTCAAAAAACTTTATACTTCCGACATAAATAAGCATCATACCGATTAAATATCCCATTGTCCCAGCTATCAATATTTCCACTGGTTTTTTCCCTTTTTTATACATGTACCCTAATACAACACCTATTAATCCGAACATGACCGTCTTTATGAGACTAAGTGGCTGACTCACGATAACTGTAATAAAAAGTGCTGCTACAAAAATTACAAGTACATTGGATAGTCTATGTCTTAGCGCTAATAATATAAATGGTAACGGCAACGCAAACGTTACAACAGTACCTAAAATAGGAACATACATAGATATAAGCAATAAAATTGCATATATCGCTAACAATGCTGCACCTTCAGTAATAAACTTTGTTTGTTTCATCGTTTAACCTCTCTTTCAAAAAGAAAAGCATAGCAAAATGCACAGTAGAGTCCGACTCTACTGTGCATTTCATACGCTATTATTCACCAACATATGGTAAAAGTGCCATTTGACGAGCACGTTTAATTGCAACTGTAAGTTTGCGTTGGTATTTTGCGCTTGTTCCTGTTACACGACGAGGTAAAATTTTACCACGCTCAGAAACGAAACGTTTTAATAAATCAACATCTTTATAATCGATGCGAGTGATGCCGTTAGCTGTGAAGAAACACACCTTACGACGTTTCGCACGTCCACCTTTGCGTCCTGCCATGTCTATTCCCTCCATTCTTTGTTAAAACTAACAAATTTACTGTATTAGAACGGTAAATCGTCGTCGGAAATGTCGATCGGTTGACCTACATTTGAAAATGGATCGTCATTCTTCGTAAAGCCAGAGTTACCTGAGTTACCCGGATTACTAGATTGACCAAATGGGTTAGAGCTTTGGTTACCGAAACCAGCTCCCGATGGTTGCTGATTGAATGAACCACGTTGCTCCCCACCGCCATTACGCGGCTCTAAAAATTGTACGCTCTCCGCAAGAACTTCTGTTACATATACACGTTTACCATCTTGTCCATCGTAATTACGAGTTTGAAGACGTCCATCTACGCCTGCTAAGCTACCTTTTTTCAAATAATTTGCTACGTTTTCTGCTTGTTTACGCCATATTACACAATTAATAAAGTCAGCTTCACGCTCACCTTGTTGATTCGCAAATGCGCGATTCACAGCTAACGTAAAAGTAGCTACTGCAACACCATTGGGCGTGTAACGTAAGTCAGGGTCCTTAGTTAAACGACCAACGAGGATAACACGATTCATCAATCGAACCACTCTCCCTATATATCAATTATTTTTCTTCTTCTTTAACAACGATATGACGAAGGATGTCTTCGTTGATCTTAGCTAAACGGTCGAATTCGTTAATCGCTTCTGCGTTAGAGTTCACGTTTAAGATCATGTAGAAACCTTCACGTAAGTCGTTGATTTCGTAAGCTAGACGACGCTTACCCCACTCTTTCGTGTTAATGATTTCTGCACCATTGTTTGTTAAAACACCTGCAAAACGTTCAACTAAAGCTTTTTGAGCTTCTTCTTCAACGCCAGGACGAATGATGTACATAATTTCGTACTTTCTCATTACACTTTCACCTCCTTTTGGTCTAAACGGCCCATAATGGGCAAGGAGCAATTAATTTATAGTAATTACTCACGAGTTTAGATTATATCATAGTAAGTTATATGAATCAACTCACCAATACATAAAAAACTTGGCAAACACATAATATATTTGCCAAGCTCATATCTTTATTTTTCCTAGGAAATATTAAATTAAACATTAAAACGGAAGTGCATAACATCTCCGTCTTTTACGATGTACTCTTTTCCTTCTAAACGTACTTTACCAGCTTCTTTTGCAGCTGTCATAGAACCATTTGTCATTAAGTCATCGTAAGACACTGTTTCCGCACGAATAAATCCACGCTCAAAGTCTGTATGAATAACACCAGCACATTGTGGTGCTTTCATACCTTGTTTAAACGTCCATGCACGTACTTCTTGCACACCAGCTGTGAAGTAAGTAGCAAGTCCTAATAAATCGTATGCTGCACGAATTAATTGATCTAAGCCAGATTCTTCAATACCTAGTTCTTCAAGGAATACTTTTTTCTCTTCCTCATCTAACTCAGCGATTTCTGATTCGATTTTTGCACATACAACGATTACTTGAGAATTTTCATTTGCAGCAAATTCTTTTACCATTTGTACATATTTATTTTCAGAAGGGTCAATAACATCGTCTTCACTTACGTTCGCTACATATAGCATTTCTTTCGTTGTAAGTAAATGAAGGCCTTTAACAATCTTCATTTGCTCTTCTGTAAATTCAACAGTACGAGCCGGTTTTCCCTCTTCAAACGCTTCTTTTAAACGTACTAAAATTTCATGCTCATATACTGCTTCTTTATCTTTTTGTCTTGCTAACTTTGCAACACGCTCGATACGTTTATCAACAGATTCTAAATCTGCTAAGATTAGCTCTAAGTTGATTGTTTCGATATCATCAATTGGATCTACTTTTCCTGAAACGTGCGTAATATTTTCATCTTCAAAACAACGAACAACTTGGCAAATTGCATCTACTTGGCGAATGTGAGATAAGAATTTATTTCCTAATCCTTCACCTTTACTTGCGCCTTTTACGATACCTGCAATGTCAGTAAATTCAAATACAGTCGGAACAGTTTTTTTCGGTTCTACTAATTCCGTTAATTTATTTAAACGCTCATCTGGTACCTCTACGATCCCTACGTTTGGATCAATTGTACAGAATGGATAGTTCGCAGATTCTGCTCCTGCTTGTGTAATTGCATTAAATAAAGTGGACTTCCCTACGTTAGGTAATCCAACAATCCCAGCCGTTAATCCCATATTTTTCACTCCTATGTCTCAATCTTTCATCATTATAGATAGTAACGAAAAAAATGACAAGTTTCCTCCAAACGAAAAAAAGTAACAGTTACCCGCTGCAACTGCTACTTTCGCTCTATTCTTCATGCTTCACAAGTATTTTTTTCACCTTACGATCAAACTCTCTTCGAGGAATCATTACTGAATGGTCACATCCCTCGCACTTAATGCGGATATCCATTCCCATACGAATAATCTTCCATCGATTCTCACCACATGGGTGGGCTTTCTTCATTTCCACAACATCGTACAAGTTATATTGCTTTTGCTCCATTCTCCAAACTCCTCTCCATACTAAATTGCTTTTCCACTAACCAACTCTTCACGATTATATAAAACCATACGTGGATATGGAATCTCAATTCCATGTAAATCGAGACGGTTTTTAATTTCTTTACGAAGGGCTCTTGCAATAACTGCATGTTGCATTGGCTCTACTTCAGCAATAACGCGTAATATAACTTCTGATGCAGCTAATGTTTGTACACCTAACAATTGAGGCGTTGTTACCATCTTCTCATACTTTGCAGGTAATTCTACTAATAAATCTTCAATAACTTGCTCAGCTTTTGCAATGTCAGCCTCATACGAAATAGATACATCAACAAATGCTACACTGTTACTTACTGAGAAGTTAGTAACTTGAATGATACTTCCGTTTGGTAAGGTATGAATTTCACCTGTCCAACTCTTTATTTTTGTTGTACGAAGTCCAATTTCTAAAACGACTCCTTCAAATTGACCAATTTTAACATAGTCTCCAACTGAAAACTGGTCTTCTAGTAAAATAAATAATCCTGTAATGACATCTTTCACTAAACTCTGTGCACCAAATCCGACTGCTAAACCAACTACCCCAGCACCTGCTAATAAGCCCGATGCATTAATTTCAAATACACCTAAAATTGCTATTAACATGATAAACATAACAACATATGCCACAATATTTTCAAGCAATTTCGCTACTGTAACTGTACGACGTTCTGAAATTTGAATCGGTGAACGACTTCCCATTCGAAACGCATTTCGTACAACCGCTCTTGCAACTCGCACAACGATGGCACCAAGTATTAAAATAACGACTATTTTTAGTGATTTCACACCTATATTTGTCCAATCAATGGACTCAAACCATTTCAATGCTAAATCCATGTACCTCTACCTCTCCAGCCAAAATTTCTTTTTAGTTATCTTTTTTATTGTATCAGAAGTCTCTCTGATTGCTAAAAAAAATTTATAACTTTAATTCCATTTGTTAACTTCCATCCAGGTATAAAATGGAGCGAATATATATATACTAGTACTATTATTTCCGTTTTCATTCATAGTTTGTAAAAGCATGCACTTATAATTTTCCATTTCACTTAACGTATTGTGAAAATTTATTAAAAGGATGGGTGCTTCATGAATATTAGAAGTTTTCGCTTACCTTTTTTTGAAAAAGAAACCCTAAATGTTATGCATCAAGACTTAGAGGCCTCCGAGACAATCAGTAATTTCTTACTTTCCCACATTCCTATTAAAACTAATATACCACTCACTCTCGTTTGTATCGGAACAGATCGTTCCACTGGCGATGCACTAGGTCCTTTAGTTGGCTCAAAACTAGAGCAAGTAGAAATCAAAAACTTCCAAGTGTTCGGCACACTAGATGACCCAATACATGCGTTAAATTTAGAGGAGAAAATTCAGAATATACAGAAAAGCGATCCTGCTTCATTTATCATTGCTGTTGACGCATGCTTAGGAAAATCCCAAAGCATCGGTTCAATCACTACCGGAAAGGGCCCAAGTAAGCCTGGGGCTGCGATGAATAAAAATTTACCTGCAGTTGGCGATTTGCATATACATGGCATCGTAAATTTAAATGGTTTCATGGAATTTTTCGTGCTTCAAAATACAAGGTTAAGTTTAGTTATGAAAATGGCTGATGTCATCGCACAAAGCGTAAAGGAAACGGATCAAAAATTATCTGTGTTAAAAAAAGCAAACCATCTATAAATAATAAGATGGTTTGCTTTTTAATTTTCCTGCGATAACAATTCTAAGATACGATTTAAATCTTCTTTATTAAAAAATTCAATTTCAATCTTACCTTTTTCTTTTTTCGTTTCTTTAATTTTCACATCTGTACCAAATTTTTCTCTTAAGAACGTTTCGCGTTCTACAAAAAATATATTTCTCTCTTTTTTTACTTGTTTTGTTTCACGTGAAACGCTTTGATTAATCTCCTGAACAATTTTCTCTAATTGACGAACATTTAATCCTTCTTTTTCGATTCGTTTCAATAAAGATTTCAATTGCTCTTCATCTTTTATTGTAAGCAAAGTTCTTCCATGAGCCATTGAAAGTTGACCATTTGCAATCATATCTTGCACGAACGAAGGGAGGCTTAGTAACCGAGTATAATTTGCGATATAAGGCCGGCTTTTACCAAGACGTTTTGCTAATTGTTCTTGTGTTATATTCAACTCATTCATTAACATCTGATATGCCATTGCCTCTTCCATAGGATTTAAATCTTCCCGTTGCAAGTTTTCTAGCAATGCAAACTCCATCATTTGCTGTTCACTTAATTGCCTTACAACTGCAGGTACTTTTTCGAGCCCAGCCTCTTTGGCAGCACGATACCTTCTTTCACCTGCAACAATTTCATATCCTTTAATACTCTTTCTAGCAATTAACGGTTGTAATATGCCGTGTTCTTTAATAGAAGTCGCTAATTCCTGAATCGCTTCTTTATTAAAGTGTTTACGTGGTTGATATGGATTCGGCCTTAATTCGGTTACTATAATCTCCTGAATCTTTTCTTCTTCTTTCACATCTAAATCAGGAAAAAACACATTAATTCCTCTTCCTAATCCCTTAGCCACCTGCAATCACTTCCTCTGCTAAATCTATATACACTTCTGCTCCTCTTGATTTAGCGTCATACTGCATAATCGGTTTCCCATGACTTGGTGCCTCACTTAAGCGCACGTTACGAGGAATAATCGAGCGGTATACTTTATCTCTAAAGTATTTTTTCACTTCATCTATCACTTGAATCCCTAAATTTGTACGGGCATCCAACATTGTTAGCAATACACCTTGAATTGCTAGATTTTTATTTAAGTGCTTTTGCACAAGTCGAACTGTATTTAATAGCTGGCTTAACCCTTCTAGTGCGTAATATTCGCATTGAACAGGAATAATAACAGAATCTGCTGCTGTTAATGCATTAATCGTTAATAACCCTAAGGACGGTGGACAGTCGATAATAATATAATCATATTCATCACGAACTGGCTGTAATGCCCTTTGCAAACGTACTTCCCGGGAAATAGTCGGTACCAATTCAATTTCAGCACCTGCTAATTGAATTGTAGCGGGTAGAACATCTAAGTTTTCAGTTGCGGTTTTCCGTATAACCCCTTGAACATCTGCATCTTCCACAAGAACGTTGTAAATACATTGATCTAATTCGGATTTTTCAATTCCCACACCAGTCGTTGCATTTCCTTGAGCGTCAATATCTACAAGAAGGACCTTTTTACCTGCTTGTGCCAATCCAGCCCCTAAATTAACAGATGTTGTTGTTTTACCAACACCACCTTTTTGATTGGCAATAGCAATGATTTTTCCCATGATGTCACCTACTTTCAACCTTTCTATCTTATTCTAGTAATAATTACGTTTATTGTAACATGAAATAAAAGTTTTTCTTTTACGTCCTTATTAAACTTCAAAATTTATTTCTAAACTCCTTCTTCATTTAACAAGAAAATATAGCAAAAGAGACCTCCCCGATAGGATAAGGTCTCTAACACGCCACTATTATTTCTTTTTTGGAATTTTAATTGTAATTTGATAGTATTCATCAAATTCTTCTTCCTCAGAATTGACATTTAAACCACTGTCAGCAACCATTTGTAATGACTGTCTAATTGTATTCATGGCAATTCTCGTATCTCGACTTACTGCTTTTTGCTTTGCCTTACGCTTCGGTTTTGCTTCCTCTAATAATTTTGCAATTCGTTCTTCTGTTTGCTTTACATTCAGTTGTTTTTCCACAATTTCCTGTAAAACCTTCAGCTGTAATTCCTCATTTTTTAAAGGAATAAGGGCGCGGGCATGACGCTCTGTAATACTCTTTTCTAATAATGCACTTTTTATTTCTTCAGGCAACTTTAACAATCGCAACTTATTTGCGATTGTAGATTGTCCTTTTCCAAGTCGTTGTGCCAATGCTTCTTGTGTTAAATTATGTAACTCAATTAGCTTTTGATATGCCACAGCTTCCTCGATCGCTGTTAGTTCCTCACGTTGTAAGTTTTCAATTAAAGCTACAGAAGCCGTCTCTGTATCATTTAAGTTCTTAATAATTGCCGGAACTTTTTCCCATCCTAACTTTGTTGCCGCACGGAAGCGTCTTTCTCCAGCAATAATCTCGTACTTATCATCCTCATATTGTCTCACAACAATTGGTTGAATAAGTCCATGTGTGCGGATCGTTAACGCTAGCTCCTCAATACGCGCATCATCAAAAACTGTGCGTGGTTGATAACGATTAGGTGTAATATTCACTATCGGAATTTCTTGTATTTCTTCATATACCTTTTTATCTATTTCTTCATGGCTTTCGTCTTGTAATTCGAATTCGCTCTCTTTATCTCCAAAGCCAAATAAACGAGAAAACGTATTTTTCATACATATTCCACCACCTTTTGGGCCTATTGACTGTTCTCCATAAAATGTTTCCTATGAAACATTTACGTTTTCATTTATATAATTAATCTTACGTCTAATAAGATTTATTTTTCAATAGGTAATTTATTGGGTGTTCCCGGTTTGCGTGGATATTTCTTTGGTGTCTTGCGCTTTTTCTCGATTAATAAAATATTACGTTCACTTTCTTCAAACGGTAATTGGAATGTAGACATTTCTTTTAAATTCCCGCCTAGCACCTCTAAAGCATACTTGCCATTTTCGATTTCTTCATTCGCCGCTGCACCTTTCATTGCAATGAATGTTCCTCCAACTTTTACAAGCGGTAAACATAGCTCGCTTAATACAGAAAGACGTGCAACTGCCCGTGCCATTACAATATCGTATGATTCACGTACACCTTCTTTTTTCCCAAATGTTTCAGCACGATCATGACAAAATGCAACATCACTCAATTCTAACTTTTGTGCTAAGTGATTTAAGAAATTAATACGTTTTTGCAATGAATCTACAATTGTTACTTTTAGGTGCGGGAAACAGATTTTCAAAGGGATACTTGGGAATCCAGCTCCTGCACCAACATCGCAAATTGAGAATGGTTTTGAAAAATCATAATAAAAAGCAGCTGTAATAGAATCAAAAAAGTGTTTTAAATATACTTCTTCTTTCTCTGTAATAGCCGTTAAATTCATTTTTTCATTCCACTCTACTAATGTTTCAAAGTAGATTTTGAACTGCTCTAACTGTCTAGAAGAGAGGATGATACCCTTCTCTTCTAGCATAGATTGAAATTGTTCTATGTTCATCTAGCAATAGCTCCTTACTATTTATTGGTTCGATACGCGCGCAATTTTTCCTTGTTCAATATAAACAAGTAAGATGGAAATATCCGCTGGATTTACGCCAGAAATACGTGAAGCCTGCCCCATTGAAAGTGGACGAACATCTTTCAATTTCTGTCTAGCTTCTGAGGCAAGGCTAGAAATCGCATCATAATCAATATCCACAGGGATTTTTTTACCTTCCATTTTCTTCATACGCTCTACTTGCTGTAACGATTTTTCGATATATCCTTCGTACTTAATCTGAATTTCAACTTGTTCTGTAACTTCATCACTTAATTCTACTTCACTTGGTACTAAAAGGTGAATATGCTCATATGTCATCTCTGGACGACGTAATAAGTCACTTGCACGTATTCCATCTTTCAATTCACTTCCACCAATACCGCGAATTAATTCCTGAACTTCAGGACGTGGTTTAATAATAATGCTACTTAAACGTTCCTTTTCCTGTTCAATTTGTAATTTTTTATTTGTAAATCGCTCATAGCGCTCTTCTTTAATTAATCCAATTTCACGACCAACTTCAGTTAAACGAAGATCTGCATTGTCGTGGCGTAATAATAGACGATATTCTGCACGAGACGTTAGTAAACGATATGGTTCATTTGTACCTTTCGTTACAAGATCATCAATTAAGACACCAATATAAGCATCCTCGCGACCTAAAATAACTTCTTTTTTGCCTAAAGAACGACATGCTGCATTAATTCCAGCCATAAGTCCTTGTCCTGCCGCCTCTTCGTAACCAGAAGTTCCGTTAATTTGTCCTGCTGTATATAAATTTTTAATTTTTTTCGTTTCAAGTGTTGGCCATAGTTGTGTTGGCACGATTGCATCGTATTCAATTGCATAACCTGTACGCATCATTTCAACGTTTTCTAGACCAGGAATTGTTCTAAGCATATCACGCTGTACGTCTTCTGGTAAGCTTGTGGATAAACCTTGTACATACACTTCTTGTGTATTACGTCCTTCTGGCTCTAAGAAAATTTGGTGACGTGGCTTATCATTAAACCTTACTACTTTGTCTTCAATTGAAGGACAATATCTAGGCCCTGTTCCTTTAATCATACCAGAATACATAGCTGAACGATGCAGGTTTTCATCTATTAAACGATGTGTTTCCGTACTTGTATACGTCAACCAACATGGAATTTGATCCATAATAAATTTTGTCGTTTCAAAAGAAAACGCACGTGGTTTATCATCACCTGGCTGAATTTCTGTTTTACTGTAATCAATCGTATTACTATTTACACGAGGAGGTGTACCTGTTTTAAATCTAACAAGATCAAATCCAAGCTCCTCTAAATGTTCTGATAAAGTAATAGATGGTTGTTGATTATTCGGACCGCTCGAATATTTTAAATCTCCCATAATAATCTCACCGCGTAAAAACGTTCCAGTCGTAATTACAACTGTTTTTGCTGTATATTCAGCACCAGCTTGCGTAATTACCCCTTTACATTCGCCATCTTCAACGATTAAGCGTTCTACCATTCCTTGGAACAACGTTAAGTTGGGTGTTTCTTCAATTGTTTTCTTTAATTCATGTTGGTAAGAAAACTTATCTGCTTGTGCTCGAAGTGCACGTACAGCCGGTCCTTTACCTGTATTTAACATACGCATTTGAATATGCGTTTTATCAATGTTGCGTCCCATTTCTCCGCCTAATGCATCAATTTCACGAACAACAATCCCTTTTGCTGGTCCACCAACAGAAGGGTTACATGGCATAAACGCTACCATATCTAAGTTAATTGTTAACATTAATGTTTTGGAGCCCATTCGTGCTGCCGCAAGACCAGCTTCACATCCTGCATGACCTGCACCGATTACTATGACATCGTATGAACCGGCATTGTATCCCATTGCTTATTCCTCCTAATAATCACTATCTTTCTAAAACATTTTTATATTATTTTCCTAAACAAAATTGAGAGAACAACTGGTCAATTAAGCTTTCATGAACGGTATCACCAGTAATTTCACCAAGTATTTCCCACGTTCTTGTTAAATCAATTTGCACCATGTCAATTGGAACACCATTTCCTATCGCCTCAATTGCATCTCCAATTGTCTTTCCTGCTTGTGTTAGCAATCCAATATGCCTCGCGTTAGAAACATATGTCATATCCGCAGAATCAATTGTTCCTTCAAAGAATAACTCAGCTATTGCCTTTTCAAGCTCATCTATTCCTTGCTCCTCAATTAAAGACGTTGTAATAATACGATTTCCTACTGCCAATTCTGTAACACGTTCCATATCGATGGCTTGCGGTAAATCTGTCTTATTTACAATAACAATGAAATCTTTTCCTTGTACGGCACGGAATAGATCTTCATCCTCATTCGTTAAAACTTCACTATAATTAACGACAACTAACACTAAATCAGCTTGGCTCATCATTTCTTTTGAACGCTCTACACCAATTCGTTCAACAACATCTTCTGTTTCGCGAATTCCGGCTGTATCTATAAGTTTAAGTGGTACACCACGCACATTAACGTACTCTTCAATAACATCACGAGTTGTTCCTGCAATATCGGTTACAATTGCTTTTTTCTCCTGAACGAGACTATTTAATAACGATGACTTCCCAACGTTAGGCCTACCGATGATTGCAGTTGCAATACCTTCTCGCAAAATCTTTCCTTGCTTCGACGTTTCTAATATTTTTGCAATTTCAGTACGAACATGTGTCGCTTTCTCAATTAAAATATTATGTGTCATTTCTTCCACATCATCGTATTCTGGATAATCTATATTTACCTCAACATGAGCTAATGTTTCTAATATTTCTTGACGCAAATGGCCGATTAATTTAGATAATCGTCCTTCCATTTGATTAATTGCTACATTCATCGCACGATCTGTTTTTGCACGGATTAAATCCATAACAGCTTCTGCTTGTGATAAATCAATACGTCCATTTAAAAAAGCTCGTTTTGTAAATTCACCAGGCTCTGCTAATCGTACTCCTTGTGCTAAAATAAGTTGTAATACTTTATTTACCGAAACAAGTCCACCGTGACAGTTAATTTCTACTATATTTTCACGTGTAAAAGTCCTTGGTGCACGCATAATGGATACCATAACTTCTTCAATAACCTGATTTGTATCTAAATCCACAATATGACCATAATGAATTGTGTGAGAAGGAACTTCCGTTAAATCCTTCCCTTTAAAAATACGATTCACTTTCTCAACAGCATCATCCCCACTTACTCGAACAATGGCAATTGCACCCTCTCCAAGAGCTGTGGAAATCGCGGCAATTGTATCGAATTCCATGTCCTTTCACCTCACTTGCTTATTTATCTCTATCTCAACATGATTATTTTCTTCACTAAATTATTAGGATACCATAACGAACCTATCTACAAAAGAATAATAACTCATTTTATTATGTCCTCATGTAAAAAACACTAAACTTATTCACAGTGGATAAGTTTAGTGTTTTTTAGTTATCCACAGCCGTTTTTCCCTCAAAAAAACCGGCACTCATTTGAGTAACCGGTCATTTGGAAGATATTACAACATGCCGATGAGGTTCATTTCCTTCAGAAGTTGTATTGATACCTTGATGATTCGATAATGCTTGATGAATAATTTTTCGTTCAAAAGATGGCATTGGCTCTAAAACAACTCTTTTTTTCGTATTAGACACTTGTTTTGCTAATCGATAAGAAAGCGACTCTAACGTACTTTTTCTTTTGCTACGATAATTTTCAGCATCTAGTGTAATACCAATATACTGCTTCGTATGACGATTCGCGACAAGTTTTGTTAAATACTGTAAAGAGTTCAAAGTATTACCTCTTTTTCCAATCAAAACACCTACATTATCACCCAAAATTGTAAATTCAACTTCGCGTCCTTTTACAATTTTACTAATCTCAACCTCAACACCCATATTGCGAATAACATTTTTCAAATATTCTTCACATTCTTGAATTGGATCCTTCTTCAGTACAACTTCTACTACTGCAGGACGATTCCCAAATAAACCTAAGAACCCTCTTTTACCTTCATCGATAATTTTTATATCTACTCGGTCTTTTGAAACATTTAACTGCCTTAAAGCATCTTGTACTGCCAGCTCGACTGTTTGTCCTTTAGCAGTAATTATACTCACTTGCTTGATCCTTCTGCCTTACCAGCCTTAATTTCTGGCCCTTTGATCAAGTACATTTGAGCGATACCAAAGATATTACCAACAACCCAGTAAAGTGATAATGCAGCTGGGAAGTTAATTGCAAAGACTAAAATCATAATCGGCATAAGCCAAATCATCATTGCCATTTGCGGGTTTTGACCAGCTGTTCCTGCCATTGCAAGCTTTTGCTGAATAAATGTCGTAATTGCCGCAACAACCGGTAAGATATAATACGGATCTGCCTGCCCTAAATCGAACCATAAAAATGTATGTTTACTAATTTCTGATGTTCTCATAATCGCATGATAAAACGCGAATAAAATAGGCATCTGAATAAATATTGGTAAACAACCTGCTAATGGGTTTACACCATTTTTTTGATATAACTGCATCATTTCTTGTTGTAGTTTTTGCTGTGTTGCTTGATCTTTTGAGCTATATTTCTCTTTCAATTTCACCATTTCTGGTTGTAACGCTTGCATTGCCTTTGTGCTCTTCGTTTGTTTAATCATTAATGGTAATAATGCAAAACGAATGATAAGAGTTGTAACCACGATTGCTAAACCGTAATTATTACCAAATAATTTTGCAAAATACGTGATTAACTGAGAAAGCGGGTATACGAAATATTCATTCCAAATTCCAGTACTTTTCGGTGTAATCGGCTGATTCGTTTCACTACAGCCAGTAGCAATTGCCATTAATAAAACAACCATGGCTAGTAAACCTAGTTTCTTTTTCAAATCCTGCTCCTCCTTGTTTCGGTATGTATATAGTGTAATTCATTTCCTTACGCTACTTTTTTATTCTTTTCATACCAGAGCGTTTAAAGACATGAATTAAGCTTTTCTTTACTTCTTCATATGTCATCTCTGCACAAGGCTTCCTTGCTATTATAACAAAATCTTTTCCAGAATCTATCTCATCTTTTAATTCTATAATCGCTTGGCGAATCATACGCTTAACACGATTACGAACTACTGCATTTCCTATTTTTTTGCTAACAGAAAGGCCGATGCGAAAGTATGGCTGTTTTTCTTTATTTAATTGGTATACAACAAACTGACGATTAGCATTCGATTTTCCTTTTTGAAAAACCGCCTGAAATTCATCATTCTTTTTTATACGATTTTTTTTCTTCATATCAATTGACACTCCTGTATTTCATCAGCGGAAATTCATTATTATTAGAAAAAAAGACCACTGAACGATCAGTGGTCTACGCAGATAATACTTTTCTTCCTTTACGACGACGAGCTGCTAGCACTTTACGTCCGTTCGCTGTGCTCATACGGCTGCGGAAACCATGTACTTTGCTGCGCTTACGTTTATTTGGTTGGTAAGTTCTTTTCATTATATGACACCTCCCTGAGGAATATCTGTTAAAGACAGTCTAATAAATTATAGTAAATCAAATAGGAAAATGTCAATGCTTCTCGAAATTTTCATCAAATATTCATTTTGAACCTATTCACATACTTTTTCACAGACCCTATATTTTCTTGTGGATAAATGTTTTTTCTTGTTTTTTATATCCACAAACTCTTTTTGTACTTTTACACAGTATATCGTGTTGTGGACAAGTTTATTCCACAAGGTATTGATTTTGTGGATAACTTTCTTAATTTCATTGCTATAGCTACTTTTTTTTGATATTATAGTTGTGTTTTCACTTTGAATAAGTTTTCCACATCTTTATCTTATCCACAAATTGTGTATAACATGTGGACAGTTTTAATCACATGTGGGTAAATGATTATCCACATTTACTTTTTTGTCGAAAACCCTATCTCATATACAAACGACGTTTTTTGGTTTTAAAATACGTTTCGTATAAATATACATTTTATATTTATTAGGTTGTACATTTGTTGCGCAACCTTATTCTTTTACCATCTTAGTAAAGGAGGGACACCTTTGGAAAACATCTCTGATTTATGGAATAGTGCCTTAAAAGAACTAGAAAAAAAGGTCAGTAAACCTAGTTATGAAACATGGTTAAAATCAACAACCGCACATAACTTGAAGAAGGACGTATTAACAATTACGGCTCCAAATGAATTCGCTCGTGATTGGTTAGAATCTCATTATTCAGAGCTAATTTCGGAAACACTTTATGATTTAACAGGGGCAAAATTAGCTATTCGCTTTATCATTCCCCAAAGTCAAGCTGAAGAGGAAATTGATTTTCCTCCTTCAAAACCAAATGCAGCACAAGATGACTCGAATCATTTACCACAGAGTATGCTAAACCCAAAATATACGTTTGATACGTTTGTTATTGGCTCTGGTAACCGTTTTGCTCACGCTGCTTCATTAGCCGTGGCTGAAGCGCCCGCTAAAGCATACAATCCCCTCTTTATTTATGGGGGAGTTGGGCTTGGAAAGACCCATTTAATGCATGCGATTGGCCATTATGTAATTGAACACAATCCAAATGCGAAGGTTGTATATTTATCATCAGAAAAATTTACAAATGAATTCATTAACTCTATTCGTGATAATAAAGCGGTCGATTTTCGTAATAAATACCGCAATGTAGATGTTTTATTGATAGATGATATTCAATTTCTAGCTGGAAAAGAACAAACTCAAGAAGAGTTTTTCCATACATTTAATGCATTACACGAAGAAAGTAAACAAATTGTAATTTCAAGTGATCGGCCACCAAAAGAAATTCCAACTTTAGAAGATCGTCTTCGTTCTCGCTTTGAATGGGGACTTATTACAGATATTACGCCACCAGATTTAGAAACACGAATTGCAATTTTACGTAAAAAGGCAAAAGCTGAAGGGCTCGATATACCAAATGAGGTTATGCTTTATATCGCAAATCAAATTGATTCAAATATTCGTGAACTAGAAGGGGCACTAATACGAGTTGTAGCTTATTCATCTTTAATTAACAAAGATATTAATGCTGATTTAGCAGCTGAAGCACTTAAAGATATTATTCCAAATTCTAAACCAAAAATTATCTCTATTTATGATATTCAAAAAGCTGTTGGGGACGTTTATCAAGTGAAGTTGGAAGATTTTAAGGCGAAAAAGCGAACAAAATCTGTTGCCTTTCCTCGCCAAATTGCAATGTATTTATCACGCGAACTTACAGACTCCTCTTTACCTAAAATAGGTGAAGAATTTGGCGGACGTGATCATACAACAGTTATCCATGCTCATGAAAAAATTTCTAAGCTATTAAAAACGGATACGCAATTACAAAAGCAAGTCGAAGAAATTAACGATATTTTAAAGTAGTAGCTGAATAGTGTGAATAACTTCCCTTGTTTTACGCACAGTCTATCCACATGTAGATAGGCTGTTTTTACATCCTCTAATGGGGTTATCCACATATCCACAGCCCCTATTACTATTACTACTATATTTTATCTTTATTAATTAAATAAAATCTTATACTTACCGGAGGTTTTTCGTTATGCGTTTTACAATACAAAAAGACTATCTTGTAAGAAGTGTACAAGATGTAATGAAGGCAGTTTCTTCTCGTACGACAATTCCGATCCTTACAGGAATTAAAGTTGTCGCTACTGAAGAAGGAGTTACGTTAACAGGAAGCGATGCTGATATTTCTATCGAATCTTTTATCCCAGTTGAAGAAGATGGAAAAGAAATTGTAGAAGTAGCACAATCAGGAAGTATTGTTTTACAAGCAAAGTATTTCAGTGAGATTGTAAAAAAATTACCGAAGGAAACTGTTGAAATTTCTGTGGAAAATCATTTTATGACAAAAATAACATCTGGAAAATCAGAGTTTAATTTAAATGGTTTAGATTCCGCGGAATATCCATTATTGCCGCAAATTGAAGAACATCATGTTTTTAAGATTCCAACAGATTTACTTAAACATATGATCAGGCAAACTGTATTTGCAGTTTCAACTTCTGAAACAAGACCAATCTTGACAGGTGTAAACTGGAAAGTATATAACAGCGAATTAACTTGCATTGCAACAGATAGTCACAGACTAGCACTTCGAAAAGCAAAAATTGAAGGACATAATATTGCAGATGAGTTTCAAGCGAATGTTGTTATTCCAGGTAAAAGCTTAAATGAATTAAGCAAAATTCTAGATGAGTCTGAAGAAATGGTAGATATCGTTATTACGGAGTATCAAGTATTATTCCGTACGAAACATTTATTATTCTTCTCAAGATTGTTAGAAGGAAATTATCCTGATACAACTCGTTTAATTCCAGCAGAGAGTAAAACTGATATTTTTGTAAATACAAAAGAATTCTTACAAGCAATTGATCGTGCCTCTCTGTTAGCAAGAGACGGTCGTAATAATGTTGTAAAATTATCAACTTTAGAACAAGAAATGCTAGAAATTTCTTCGAATTCACCAGAAATCGGAAAAGTAGTAGAAGAAGTTCAATGTGAAAAAGTAGATGGGGAAGAGTTAAAAATATCTTTTAGTGCAAAATATATGATGGATGCACTAAAAGCCTTAGATAGTACAGAAATTAAAATTAGCTTTACTGGGGCAATGAGACCATTCTTAATTCGCACAGTAAACGATGAGTCCATTATTCAATTGATTTTACCAGTTCGTACTTACTAAGTAAGAACTGAGGGTTGCTAGTTTAAAGATGCTAGTAGCCCTTTATTTGATTTTTGGGTATTACTTTCCTAATGTTAGTTTATTTAGTACAATGAAAGAATGAACACTTTCAGAAAGTGAGCGATTTTATGAAACGTATTAAAATTTCAACAGAGTATATTACACTAGGACAATTTTTAAAGTTAGCTGATGTAATTGATACAGGTGGCGCTGTAAAATGGTTTTTACAAGAATATGAAGTGTACGTGAATCAAGAACTTGAAAATAGAAGAGGTCGCAAATTATATGCGAACGATATTATTGAAATTCCAGGAAGCGGAAGTTTCCAAGTTCAGTCATAAAGGGGGAGCCCTTTGTTTATTTCAGAAATACATTTAAAAAACTATCGCAATTATGAAAAGTTAGAGCTTTCCTTTGAAGATAAAGTAAACGTGATTATCGGCGAAAATGCGCAAGGGAAAACGAATTTGATGGAAGCTATTTATGTTTTAGCGATGGCGAAATCTCATAGAACCTCTAATGATCGTGAGCTTATCCGTTGGGATGAAGAATTCGGTCAAATTAAAGGGAAGTTACAAAAGAGAAATAGTTCTTTGTCTTTGGAATTAAATATTTCGAAAAAAGGTAAAAAGGCAAAATTAAATCAACTTGAACAACAGAAATTAAGTCAATATATTGGCGTGATGAATGTTGTCATGTTTGCCCCAGAAGATTTAAATCTTGTAAAAGGAAGCCCTCAAGTAAGAAGACGCTTTTTAGATATGGAATTAGGTCAAATAGCTCCGGTCTATTTGTATGAATTGAGTCAATATCAAAAGGTGCTCACGCAACGAAATCACTTGCTAAAGAAGATGCAAGGGAATAGTAAGAATGAGGAAACGATGTTGGATGTATTTACACTTCAACTTATTGAGCATGGTACAAAAATATTGCAAAAACGGTTTGAATTTTTGCACTTACTACAAGAATGGGCAGCTCCGATTCATCGCGGTATAAGCCGTGGTTTAGAAGAATTAGAAATTGTTTATAAACCAAGTGTAGATGTATCAGAATCAATGGATTTGTCGAAAATAAAAGAAGTATACTATGAAAGTTTTCAATCCGTGAAACAACGTGAAATTTTCCGTGGTACGACTTTAATTGGTCCTCATCGTGATGATTTACAATTCTTCGTTAATAGTAAAAATGTTCAAGTCTTTGGTTCACAAGGACAACAACGAACGACCGCACTGTCCCTAAAATTAGCTGAAATTGAATTGATTTACTCAGAAGTTAAGGAATATCCGATTCTTTTATTGGATGATGTATTATCAGAGTTAGATGATTATCGTCAATCACATCTGTTAAATACAATTCAAGGAAAAGTGCAAACATTTGTGACAACGACGAGTGTCGACGGAATTGAACACGAAACGTTAAAAGAAGCGAAAACAATTCATGTAACGAACGGCACGGTAGATTGTGAAATAGATAGGGCATAATTCCCTGTTTAAATGGAAAAGTAGGTGATCTTTGTGTCAATGGACCAAAAACAAATGCAAGAGAATGCATATGATGAAAGCCAGATACAGGTGCTTGAGGGACTAGAGGCAGTTCGGAAACGTCCGGGTATGTATATTGGATCTACAAGTGGAAAAGGACTTCACCACCTTGTATGGGAAATTGTCGATAATAGTATCGATGAAGCATTAGCAGGATATTGCGATGAAATTAATGTTAGCATCGAAGAAGATAATAGTATTCTTGTAACTGATAATGGACGTGGTATTCCAGTTGGTATACAAGAAAAAATGGGACGCCCTGCAGTAGAGGTTATTATGACTGTTCTTCATGCCGGTGGTAAATTTGGCGGCGGCGGTTATAAAGTTTCTGGCGGTTTGCATGGTGTTGGTGCATCTGTTGTAAATGCCTTATCAACAGAACTAGAAGTATTTGTACATCGTGATGGTAAAATTCATTACCAAAAGTACGAAAGAGGTATTCCAGCTGCGGATTTAAAAGTAATTGGTGATACAGATAAAACGGGAACAATAACTCGCTTTAAGCCGGACCCAGAGATTTTTAAAGAGACGACAGAATATGAATTTGATACGTTAGCGACTCGTATGCGTGAATTAGCATTTTTAAATCGTAATATTAAATTAACAATTGAAGATAAGCGTGAACATAAGCAAAAGAAAGAATTCCATTATGAAGGTGGAATTAAATCATATGTTGAGCATTTAAATCGCTCAAAACAACCAATTCATGAAGAGCCTGTGTATGTAGAAGGGTCAAAAGATGGTATTCAAGTTGAGGTTTCCTTGCAGTATAACGAAGGATATACAAATAATATTTACTCATTTACGAATAACATCCATACGTATGAAGGTGGAACACATGAAGTAGGGTTTAAGACAGCTTTAACTCGTGTAATTAACGATTATGGTCGTAAAAATAGTATTTTAAAAGATGCGGACAGCAATTTAACGGGTGAGGATGTTCGTGAAGGTTTAACTGCGATTGTATCAATTAAACATCCGAATCCACAGTTTGAAGGACAAACGAAGACGAAACTTGGGAATAGTGAAGCGAGAACGATTACAGAGTCTGTATTCTCAGAGGCATTTGAAAAGTTCTTACTAGAAAACCCAAATGTTGCGCGAAAAATTGTGGAAAAAGGTACAATGGCTGCACGCGCACGTGTAGCTGCGAAAAAAGCACGTGAATTGACACGCCGAAAGAGTGCACTAGAAGTTTCAAGCTTACCTGGTAAATTAGCAGATTGCTCTTCGAAAGATCCAGCGATTAGTGAAATTTACATCGTAGAGGGTGACTCTGCCGGTGGATCAGCGAAACAAGGGCGTGATCGTCACTTCCAAGCGATCTTACCACTTAAAGGTAAAATTATTAACGTTGAAAAGGCACGATTAGATAAAATCTTATCTAATGATGAAGTGCGTACAATCATTACTGCTATTGGTACGAACATTGGTGGAGATTTCGATATTGAAAAGGCACGTTATCATAAGGTTATCATTATGACCGACGCCGACGTAGATGGTGCACATATTCGTACCCTATTATTAACGTTCTTCTATCGTTATATGCGTCAAATAATTGAGTGTGGTTATATCTATATTGCGCAGCCGCCATTGTTTAAAGTACAACAAGGTAAAAAAATTCAATATGCTTACAATGATAAAGAACTTGAAAAAATACTAGCTGAATTGCCGGCACAACCTAAGCCTGGGATTCAGCGTTATAAAGGTCTAGGGGAAATGAATCCAACTCAGCTATGGGAGACAACAATGGATCCAGAGGTACGTTCGTTACTTCAAGTTTCTCTTCAAGATGCGATTGAAGCGGATGAAACATTTGAAATTTTAATGGGAGATAAAGTAGAGCCGCGTCGTAACTTTATCCAAGAAAATGCAAAATACGTGAAAAACCTTGATATTTAAGTGAGTAATGACAGGAATTTAAGTATTCCTGTCTTCTACATATAAATCAATGTATGTGTAACGGAAATGTAAGAGGAGGTGCTCGTTGATGTCAGACAATCAACAACAAGCACGAATTCGAGAAATTAATATTAGTCATGAAATGCGTACCTCATTTTTAGATTACGCAATGAGTGTTATCGTATCTCGTGCATTGCCGGATGTTCGTGATGGGTTAAAGCCAGTGCATCGTAGGGTTTTATATGCGATGAATGATTTAGGAATTACAGCTGATAAAGCATATAAGAAGTCAGCGCGTATTGTCGGCGAAGTAATTGGTAAGTATCACCCGCACGGTGATTCAGCGGTTTATGAAACGATGGTACGTATGGCGCAAGATTTTAGTCAACGGTATATGCTTGTTGATGGGCATGGTAACTTTGGTTCTGTTGATGGAGATTCGGCGGCAGCAATGCGTTATACAGAAGCAAGAATGTCTAAGATTTCTATGGAATTGATACGCGATATTTCAAAAAATACGATTGATTATCAAGATAACTATGATGGCTCTGAAAGGGAACCAGTTGTATTACCAGCACGTTTTCCTAACTTATTGGTAAATGGTACGACAGGTATTGCGGTTGGTATGGCAACAAACATTCCACCGCATCAACTTGGAGAAGTAATTGACGGTGTGTTGGCATTAAGTCATAACCCTGATATCACTATCGCGGAATTAATGGAATATATTCCTGGTCCAGACTTCCCAACATCAGGTTTAATCTTAGGGCGAAGTGGAATTCGAAGAGCTTACGAAACAGGTCGCGGTTCTATTATACTTCGTGCTAAAGTTGAAATTGAAGAGAGAGCAAATGGTAAACAATCTATTATCGTAACAGAACTACCTTATCAAGTGAATAAGGCGCGATTAATTGAAAAGATTGCAGAATTAGTTCGTGATAAGAAAATTGAAGGCATCACAGATTTACGTGATGAATCGGATCGAAATGGTATGCGTATTGTTATGGAAGTACGTCGTGATGCCAATGCCAATGTACTATTAAATAATCTATATAAACATACAGCACTTCAAACGAGTTTCGGTATTAATATGTTGTCTCTTGTAAATGGAGAGCCACAAGTCCTAAATTTAAAACAAAATCTATATTATTATTTAGAACATCAAAAGGTAGTGATTCGTAGACGTACTGCTTATGAATTAGAGAAAGCAGAAGCGCGTGCTCATATTTTAGAAGGGTTACGAATTGCTTTAGATCATCTGGATGAAGTTATTACGTTAATTCGTAGTTCGAAAACGGCGGATATTGCAAAGCAAGGCCTAATGGAACGTTTCGGTTTAAGCGAGAAACAAGCGCAAGCGATTTTAGATATGCGTCTGCAACGTTTAACGGGATTAGAGCGTGAAAAAATCGAGCAGGAATATCAAGACTTAATGAAGTTAATTGCTGAATTAAAAGCAATCTTAGCAGATGAAGAAAAAGTTCTTGAAATTATTCGTGAAGAGTTAACAGAAGTAAAAGATCGCTTCAATGATAAGAGACGAACAGAAATTACAATCGGTGGTATGGAATTTATTGAAGATGAAGATTTAATTCCTGAGCAAAATATTGCGATTACGTTAACTCATAACGGTTATATTAAGAGGTTACCAGCTTCTACGTACAAAACACAGAACCGTGGGGGACGTGGTGTACAAGGAATGGGTACGAATGATGATGACTTTGTTGAACACTTATTAACAACGTCTACTCATGATCATATTTTATTCTTTACAAACAAGGGTAAAGTATACCGTACAAAGGGATATGAAATTCCAGAATATAGTCGTACGGCAAAAGGACTACCGATTATTAACCTATTAGGGGTAGATAAGGGTGAGTGGATTAACGCCATTATTCCAATTCGTGAATTTGGTGACGATCAGTTCTTATTCTTTACGACGAAACAAGGTATATCTAAGAGAACGCCGCTGTCATCGTTTGCAAATATACGTACAAACGGTTTAATTGCAATTTCGCTTCGTGAAGAAGATGAGGTGATTTCTGTACGTTTAACATCTGGTGATAAAGATATTATCGTAGGGACAAGCAACGGTATGCTAATTCGCTTCAATGAACAAGATGTACGTTCTATGGGTCGTAATGCAGCTGGTGTAAAAGCTATTACACTAGGCGAAGAGGACCAAGTAGTAGGTATGGAAATTGTTGAAGAAGATACGAATGTCTTAATCGTAACGAAAAACGGGTATGGTAAGCGTACACCGGTTGAAGAGTACCGACTACAAAGTCGCGGTGGTAAAGGTCTGAAAACTTGTAACATTACAGATAAGAACGGTAAATTAGTAGCTGTTAAATCTGTAACAGGTGAAGAAGATATCATGTTAATTACAGCAGCGGGTGTTATTATTCGTATGCCAGTTGATCAAATCTCTCAAATGGGACGTAATACACAAGGTGTTCGTCTAATTCGATTAGAGGATGAGCAAGAGGTAGCGACGGTAGCGAAAGCACAAAAAGATGAGGAAGAAGAAACGAGCGAAGAAGTTTCTTCTGAAGAATAAGAGAGGGGGATTTCCCCCCTCTTTATTTTTTTATAATAATACTTGCATAGAGAAGAGAAAGCTTATATAATAGGCAGAGTCAGCAAATGAGAGATACAAGTTATCGAAAAAAACTTGTTGACGAAAATAATATACTATGATATATTATAAAAGTCGCTGAAACGCGATGTTGAACTTTGAAAACTAAACGAAACAAACAACGTGAAACGTCAATTTTTATTTT
>NZ_NUPZ01000039.1 GCF_002584985.1 Bacillus sp. AFS029637
CCTATAGCAATTGAACAGTTGAAAAAAGAAAAAAGCTCTGCATTATGCAGGCTTTCTTTACGATTTCACCGCTAAATTATTCATAAAATTTTCTATAGAATTCGCCTGAAATATACGTAAATGAGGAGATTGAACGTCGTAATGTTTGTCAGTAATTATAAGGATTGAAGGAAAGAATTTAGAACCTTTCGGTTGCCAGGATTCATTATGCCATTCTTGGCTATGGAAATATAACTCATATCTGTTTATCTTATCTTGCATTATCTTTTTACTATAAACCGAATTTTGAACTTCAATAAAAAATGGGGATCTACGCCATATAGTAAAAGCATCTGGCTCCATATATTCTTTCCCATACTTTGGTTCAACTTTGAATAGTTTAGGATTTTCATAATGAACGAGTTGTTTGTATACGTCCACAATACCAAGGAAATGAGGAATTTTTTGACTTGTCTTTCTGATAGAACTTGGCTGCGGAAAATAAATGTATGGGTGCTGCAATACGTTAGCATCAACATGGCCGTCTCTTCTTAATCGTTTCATAACCGTATTACAGCAAGTTACCGCATTCTTTAAGCCTTGAAAATGCAAGTCAATAATATCGTCACGGGACATGCATCTAAATCGATTCAAATCATTCAAAATTCCTTTATCTCTACTCTTCATCATCTAACACCCCAAATAACGGAATTTCTTCTTGCGATGAATTCTGGAGTATTTTCTCCTCTTTAGACATGCGATATGTTTCAACAATTTGTTTCGCCTTACCTAATTCCAAATAAGGAGCTTGCACTTTCTTTAATCCATTTCGTTTTAAAATCATTTGACCTGATTGCTCTAAATGCTCTGAACCAGGAGTACCCATGATATTACTATTAATTGCACTATCACATTTAAAGCCGATTCTTACGGTCATATTGAGCTTTAACTTACCATCTAACACTTTTGCATCTGGCCTCTGCATACTAAGCATAAGAAAGACTCCAAGTGATCGGCCGACTGCTGAAATCTTTTCAATCGTAGTCATACACTCTGTTTCATCTTTAAGCATAGCAACTTCATCGATAGCAAGTAGAATATATGGTTCTTGATGATTAGGATTTAATTTGTTGTACGCATCAATATGATCAACTTCATATTCTTCCATAAGTTTTCTTCTTTCTCTGATTTCCTTCCATAACTTTTGAAGCATTATTTTCATTTCGATTTCTTCCATACAAACTTCTTTTACATGCTTCACTCTACGCAAAAAATGAAATTCAGAGTTTTTTAGGTCACCAAGATATAAATGCAACTTTTCAGGAGACATATATTGAATGAGTGTAGATAGTACAACACGTACCATACTACTTTTTCCACTTCCCGTTTCTCCTGCTATTAATAAGTGTGGTGTATTGGAATCAACCATATCGTACGTAATCGTTTTTCCGAATTGATCCCGGCCAACCACAACAGGAAGACGGTATTCTTTTAATAATGGCTGCCATTCTTTATAACAGTAATTGTATGGTTTTAGTCCAGCATCTGAACTGAATACATGTAGTACAAACTTTTTCACATCCCCTTCAATCATAATATTCCGTCCTAATATTTGCTGAAAACAAAACCACTTCTTTTCAATCTTCTGTGGATCTAATCCGTTTGGGATGGTAAAAACATACCTCACGCTTTCTGCTGAAGAAGAAACATTATGTACCTTTGGATAAATAGGCACTTTTCCCCCACGGGTTTGATGTTCCGTATATAAACCTGCTTTTCCGAACACCTCCATAAGCTGATTCCTTAACTTTTGCGTACGAAGCCACTCCTTTATAATCCCCATTACTCCCTTCCCTCCTTAAAACATGATTACGATACGAACAAATACATATCCAATCAAGCAAACTCCACCAATTCGCGTTCCGTGATAAATACCTTCGCTTACAAATTTAGCTGCTGATATATAGTCATGTCGCACCAAGTATTTTTCTAACATGACTGCTCCGATTAAAATCGTTCCCATAACTCCTAATGCAATGTAAGTATGTAATACCTGATCCGACATATGAAGGAATGCAAAAGGACTTAATGAATTGTATTTACGGATTTTCTGTTTTTTATCTTTGTATGACCGATTCATAAACTCGCGAAAAGGAATTGTTTCTTTACTAGCACGCATTTAAATGCCCCCTTTATTAACAGAATGAACAAACTAGATGAAATATAGGGTTTATACGCTTATTACCTTGATAGCATTACTTTGCTAGTTAACATGGTAGATACTTTGCTAGTACACAGGCTAGTTTATTTGGTATCTACTTTGATAATAAGTTTGCTAGGTACTTTGATAGCAACCTTGATACATCATATTGCGTGGGGCTTGTACATTATTAACACTTTTGTTTAAAAAAAATGAGCTTTGGCAAAGCTAGAATTACACAAGTATAAAAGAATGGGAGTGTAAAAGGTGTTCGGATTAGGAAAACCTTTATCAAAGTTCGGAAAATTTCTTAGGAAGAATGAAATTACTCAAACAGAATTAAAAGAATGGAGCGGAGTAAACCAGAATACAATTAGCCGCATTACACGATCTAATGAGAATAGGCCATCATTAGGTAATGGCCAAAAGATAATTAGAGCTTTAAAAAGAAAAGGATACCGTGTAGACTTTGAAGATTTTTGGATGTGATAATTCGCACGATAAATATTAATATATCAACAACACACTTCAATGAAAACCATTTTCGAAAATGAACATACCCTAGTACAAAATTCTTGATTTCTTAAAAGAAGGTATTGGAGTTTATTTTTTGTATATACATAATCATTCCATAAAAAAAGACAAATAGATGCCTATGGGCATCTATTTGTCTAAAAACGACTACTTATAATTATTTTACTTCTACAGTATAATTCCCTGTTCCACCGCCATATTTATATACACTTAAGTAATCAATGGATTGGTGCCTCTAATCAACAATTCACTAAAATATTCAATGGTGCGAGACCAAAAACTTTTATTTACATAATTACCTTAAACATCATATAGAACCAAGTTTATCTTATCTATACTATAATAGCTTAGTCCCTCACAACAAGAGAGGATAACATTTACATTTCTCTTATTTATTTTACCACTTGAACAGATACTGGTTTCCAACCCTGATTCTCTACCCAATCAATATCAACCTTATATTTTTTATTACTTTGCTTATCTCGTACATTACCGTAGGCTTTATTATTACCATTATTCCCAATAAAATCAAAAATCAATTGACTCTCTGGAACATCAACAGCATATGAAATTGCTTTTTTCATCTCATTCCAATCTACTGTTCCTTCTTTAAATTTCATTGCAGGTTTTGCTCCTTGCTCTGTACCAATTGGCTTCCAAGAAGGATTAGTTTGAGAACCCTTTTCTTGAGATATCGTTTTTTCTCCCTCTTTATTTTCATTTTCGTTCGTTTTTACAGGTTCTTCTACTTTTTGTTTCTCTTCTAAATGTGCTGTTTCTTTATCTCCGTTTTTCTTTTCTTCTATCTTTACCGCTTCTTTATCTTCATTTTTCTTTTCCTCTACCTTTGCCGCTTCTTTATCTTCATTTTTCTTTTCTTCTACCTTTGCCGCTTCTTTATCTTCGTTTTTCTTTTCTTCTATCTTTGTTGCTTTCTTTTCTTGAGCAATTGCTTTCTTTGGTGTATCAGAAGTGAAAAACAGCTGATATGTCACTATGCCAACTGTTACTAATACCACACTAAATGCGATATTAAATATCCCCTTATTACGACGATTTTGTTCTTTTGCTTGAAACCTGCTTCCTTGTCCCATTTTTCAAACCTCCGTGTTTATTTTCGCCACTAATCTTTACGTATTCTTCCTAAGAATCTTAATATTTTTATTAAATAATAAAAATGAACTACACTTCCCATGCAGAATTCCATATAAAAATAATAAAATTCATGCTTTTTCAAGTATCTGACATATGTTATTCAAAAATAGTTTAATAAATTAAAGATTGATAAGTTGCTGTACTTAAGTATACTTTTTAACAATTAAGCCTCTTCTTCACCGATTTATAATTTCTAAAATCAAATGCCCTCTTTAGTTGGCGCTTTCCAATGGATATGCCGTGAAATTAAAAGAGATTTTACCTCATTTGCCCTCTTTTCAGAATAGCTTTCGCTACTAGGGAATTCTATTATTCCTAATCTAACCTTTAATTCGCTTTCATGACAAAACGAATCTTTATGGAGTTCCCTTATCTTTTGTATAAAGCGCCTTTATTTTTTTCTATATAGAGCATTTTTTCTTTACTTATAACCTTCTTAAAAGCTTCTTCTCTACTGTAAAAGTCATTTAGACTATACAATCCATACCATTTAATATGTAATGTCTCTATTAATTCCACCTCTTTTTCCAGACAATACTATTATTTCTGAATATTTTATTTATTATGAATACACATTCCCGCTTACTTGAATTAAAAATTGCGCTTTTCTATAATACATTTTATTGTTAATAACTTCAATAATGAATATGTACATCTGTAGCATTGAATGGATGCAAAAAACATAGAAATTTTATCTTTCTACGTTTTTCCTAACTTCAGATTATTTTACTATTTAAAAATCTTCCTTCCATTTCACTTTGTGATCGAATTCAAAGTTTTCTATCTCCAAATACCTTACGGGATCTTACTAGAAATGTTGGTTTTGTACAACGTACCAGTAAGTACCAAGCAGAAGATCGATCTAGCAGCTTTATGTGTTTGGGTGAGCCAAAATGTAGCCTTTAAGGAACTTACACTGGATCTTTAGAAAAAAGAAAAATCTTATGTGAAATTAAACTTATATAAGCTTAGCTTGAATCCAAATGTTAGCATAGCAACTATTGTTAACAATAGTAACGGCCAAAAGGTAATTAGAGCTTTGAAAAGAAAAGGATACTGTGTAGACTTTGAAGATTTTTGGATGTATGAATCAGCTCGATAAATCGGGCTGATTTTTTTTTGAGAAATTTATCATTCTTTTTGATTTTTTCAACACTTGTCTCTCTTTTATAAATAAAAGGAAAACACAGAAAGGATTTTTTAATGCAGATTAAATTCAATACTAACGGGAAGAAAATCGAATTCCATGCAGAAGTAAACAAGCCAAAGTTTAAACTGAAACAAAAACACTGGTTAATGTTACTGTGGGGGGGCGAAATTACAACGATGATATCTCGTATCTTCTTTTAAGAAAAGACCAACTAATTAAGTTTTATTTTTTTATAAAAACCCCTTCATAAGAGAACGTATATCCGTGTATAGTAAGAACAGATGTTCTTATCGTTAAGGAGGCGTAAAGGTGTATGACTACTCAATTTTGCCGAATCGAATTGTTTTATGTGTAGATCTTCGAAGCTTTTATGCTTCAGTTAGTTGCATCAAGATGGGATTAGACCCACTACATACCAAATTAGCTGTAGTAGGAGATGTGAACAGAAATGGTTCTATTGTTTTGGCTGCAACACCACCATTAAAGGCATTAGGTGTTAAGAAAATGGCAAGGTTGTACGAAATACCACGGCGTAAAGACATTCTTGTGGTAAACCCAATCATGGGAACTTATATAAAATGCTCCAATTACATAACAAAATTAGCTTTGCAATACGTTCCTATTGAGGACTTCCACCAATACAGCATCGATGAATTTTTTATGGACATTACGGATAGTATCCATTTATTCGCTCAAGATCCATACGAATTTGCTATGCAATTCAAACGTGAAATATATGAACACACACGAATTGAATGTAACATCGGCATTGCTCCTAACCCACTATTGAGTAAGGTCGCTTTAGATATTGAAGCAAAGAAGAACAAAAACGGGATTGCTTGTTGGAAGTACAAGGATGTACCTACAAAGCTATGGAGCATACGACCACTTAATAAATTTTGGGGGATTTCTCACAAAACCGAAGAAAAGTTAAATAGAAAAGGGATACATTCCATCGAAGATTTAGCCAACTATCCCCTTAAATACTTAAAACAAAGCTTCGGTAAGATCGGTGAGGAATTGCACTTACATAGTCACGGAATTGACTTTAGTCGCATTTCAGAAAAATATGTTCCTGCCACAACTTCTATTGGAAAAAGCCAAATTCTAATGCGTGACTACACAATAGAAGAATTTCCGATTATTCTACTGGAACATATTGAAGAAGTTTGTTATCGACTTAGAAGACAAAACAAACTTGCTCAAACCGTTCATTTTTCTGTCGGTTATAGCAAGAGTTATACAGGCGGCATTAGAAAAACACATACTTTAAGCCGTCCGACTAACTTAACAATGGATATTTATAAAATTTGTACATACTTTTTACATCAACAGTATACTGGTGAACCCATACGCAGCGTAAACATCTCTTTAACAAACTTACTTCAAGAAGGAGAAGAACAAATTTCTCTTTTTGATCATGTCGCGCAACGAGAACAAGAAGTGAAGTTAACAAAAGTAATGGATGAAATACGCACAAGGTTTGGGAAGAACAGTATTTTACGAGGGATTTCCTACACGCATAGCGCTACAGCTAGACACAGAAACACACTAATTGGAGGACACAAATCATGAGTAACGCCAATATACCAAAAGGAAGAGAAATGGTGAAATTCACTCCGTTTGCAGCAATGCCTGAACAGTTTGCTGGTATTCGTGAAATCATCAAAGAGAAAAACAAAGTAACTCGGCCGATCTTAACAGATGAAGAAAAAGAACTAATTGGGAACATGTTGTTATGTTCCTTATTATCTGAAAAAGAAATACTAATTACATATTATGAAGATGGTTATTTACTTTCTAGCTACATGACTGTTGTTGGTATTGATCAGCAAAATAGTGCTGTCATATGTACCGATGCTTTTCGTAATAAGATGACACTACGATTTTCTAATATAATAGACATAAAATAGAATAGATTTAAGTGATCAGGTTTGAATTGTTATAAAGGGGTGTATAAAATGCAAGGGAATCAGATAAGAAAGAATACAGCAAGAGCAGTGATTGATAATAATATAAATAACTATCCCTATTTAAATATACCTATGATTATCAACGAAAAAGATGGAATGGTTTACGAAGTTCTAAACGCTGGTTTTCATAATAATGATGCAATAGGAATGATAACAACGGACGGTTTCGCTACTACTAGGGTAAATACACCGATTGTATCAGTAAAAAACAATGATGGTAGCATTCAATTATACCGTTTACCTTTAGAACTTGAATATTGGGTACTTTCTTGTATGCTTGCTGCTTCAACAGGGAAAAATCCATTCCCATGTAAAGTTGCTTTTGGAATCATTGACACTAAATTTCATGTGGAATTTAGATGAAAATTAACCGGTTCACTATACGTAAGGAACCGGTCGCTCAATTTATTACTTTTTCATTGAATCCCTATCTAGATTAGTAAGGTTTGTTTTTTCTTTAAGTTCCATACATAATCCCTTGTTAATGTGATATTCCACTTTGTGTTGTAGTCAGTAATCCTCTTGTTTTCAAACTCCCATCCCCATATATATATCCTAACTATATAAAAAGCCTCAAAAAACTTTGTTTTTTGAGGCTCGGATAATTGTTTAGTATAGACGTTTCAATACTTGTTTCATTTCTGGTTTGATGTTAATACTTGAACGGTTTTCTTTTGCTTTTTGTTCCGCTTCTTCTACGTTAGATGCATGCCCTAATTCTACTAATAATCCAGTTGCAACTGTACCTGTACGATTACGTCCACCGGAACAATGGAAAAATACTCTCTTATCTTGTTCAACAGCTTCTTTGACCGCTGCAATTGCAGTTTTTACTGACTCATCTTGTCCCTCTACACCTTCTACAATCGGACAAGCATGACGTGTAGTTTCTGCTGGAAATCCTTCTGGTTTTTCTCCGTCGGCACGTAAATCAAATACCTCAGTGATTCCATGCTTTTTTACAGCTTCTTGTATCGCGTCCACTCCACCAATATATACTTTTCCTTTTACGAGTTCGTGATAGTTAGTCATGTTTGTTAGTCTCCTTCAATTATTATTTAGCAACAATTCGATCCGCCACTTATTACAAGGCCTGCACCTTGTTGATCTTCTACATAGTCTAGTGTCAATGTATTTACAAGTTCAACAACCTTTGGATCCATAGCAACTTGAATACCGTTTACTGTTTCTGTGACATCATTTTCTTGTGCTTCTCCTAAATTAATACCGTAGCTAGGGCCACAGCATCCAGCACCATCAAATGTAAAACGTAATGTTGTAACACCGTTTTCTTTCATAGCAGTTTCAATAAACTCTTTTGCTTTATCTGTAATATTCATTTTCATTTCTCCCCTTCATAGTAACTAATTAAAAATGTATTATTTTACTAAATCTTTAAGTTTCTCATACCCTACAATATCTTCCGATTGCCAAGGGATGATAACACAGCTATTTTGCGATTCCTTTTGTACCGCTTGAATCCACTGTATTTCAGACTGCGCTCTTCCTCTTAACACTAAATCGGTTGTATGTGTTGCATAAAAGCTTTGATTAATTACCCACCATTTTGGATAAATTTCTGCACGTTTTAAATCCTCTTGTAGACGACTTGCTTCATGAACTGGTGTCGCTTCCGCTAACGTTACAATTACAACACTTGTTTCCTCTGGATTACGAAGACGTGGTAGTAAGTTTTTTACAGACTGTGGTACTTCACCTGAAGATCTTGCAATTTCTTTATGATACGTTTGTGCCGCGTCCAACAACAATAACGTATGACCCGTTGGCGCTGTATCAATAACTACAATTTCATCATTTGCTCTTTCAACAATATCCGCTAAAGCACGGAAGACTGCGATTTCTTCTGTACAAGGAGAACGTAAATCTTCTTCTAAATACGCTAACCCTTCTTCATCTACTGTATCTTTCGCCTGCTCAATAACTTCCTTACGGTAGTTTTCTACTTCTAGTTTTGGATCAATACGACTTATCGTAATATTCCCTTGTTCGCCATGCATAACATAATCAATATGTGCCGCTGGATCCGTTGTAGTTAAATGTACATGATGTCCTTTTTCAGCAAGACCAACTGCAATTGCAGAAGCCACAGTTGTCTTTCCTACTCCACCTTTACCCATTGTGAAAATAACTTTTTTTCCCGTTTCAGAGAGATTTGTAATCAATGCTTGAAGAGAAGGCATCGAAATATCTTGTTTTTCTTCATCCAAGATTAAAATATTTTCCATTGGTTTAACAAGTTTTCTCATATTCTCTATCCCAGTAACATTAAACGGTACTAATGGGATTTCGTAAGTTGGAAGGCTTTTTAATTCTTCCGCCATGTTTTCTAAAGCGTGCGAGTGTCTTGTAAACAATGCTTTAGAGACAGCATCATTTTGCATGTGATTTGTAAGGATACCATTCACCAGTAGGTATTGATTACTAACTCCAATTTCTTTTAACTCTTTGGCTGCACGTTCCGCTTCTTGCAATGGAGAACTATCTGGTCGTGTGACAAGCAATAACATTGTTTGTTTTGGATTAGATAGTGCTTGAACCGTTTGACTATATAACTCTTTTTTATCTCCAAGGCCTGCTAATGGTCCTAAACAAGAAGCTCCATGCGTACTTTCTTCTAGGAAACCACTCCAAGCCGTAGGAAGTTGAAGAAGACGTAACGTATGACCTGTTGGCGCTGTATCAAATATAATGTGATCGAATTTCGATGTTAATTCTTTATTTGTAAGTAACGTAGAGAATTCATCAAATGCAGCCATTTCTACTGTACAAGCTCCAGATAATTGTTCTTCCATTGTCGCAATAACCGTATCAGGTAATTTCCCGCGATATGGACCAACAACACGCTCTTTATATTCATGAGCCGCTGTTTCTGGATCTAAGTTAGCCACTTGTAGATTCGGAACATTAGGAATGACTTTTGGTTTATTGGTTAGTTCTATTTCAAATACATCTTGCAAATTAGAAGCGGGGTCAGTACTAATTAACAAAACACGTTTCCCCATATCAGCTAACGTAATGGCTGTTGCACATGCAGTAGATGTTTTTCCTACTCCGCCTTTTCCAGTAAAGAATAAAAATGGTGTAAATGTCATTGTGCTTGGATTAAATAGGTTTGTCATTGCCTTTCACTTCTTTCTCTATTTTTTTACGTTTAAATTTAAACGTATCTTTGGCTTCTGACTTAACTCTTCTTCCGTTATATTCGTTAATTGTGCTAATTCTTCATTTGTTAAATGAACTCTTTCTTTTACTATTATTCCATCTACTAAAGTAACAGGTAACACATCTGGTCCTTTGTCCATTAATAACTGACTAATGACACTGTTATTAGCAAAAGCGTCTGGTTCACTCGCAAGATTATAACGAGTAACATTCATACCTTTATTCTTCAAATTGTTAATTGCTACTGAAACACGAATTAACTCCGGGTCAACACTCGGTCCACAAACTCCTGTAGAACAACACATTGCAGGATCAAAAATTTCAATTTTTTTCATCTCTGATTTCTCCCCTTCTTTATAAAAAAAGCCGAGAAAGAATTCTCGGCCTATTTTGTTTTCAATTATTCTCCTGTTTCAGCATACTTTTTAATGCGTGCGCCAATTTCATCACGAACTCTTTGGAATACAGACCACTCTTGACCAGCTGGATCATCAAATCCCCAGTGAACTCGTTTTACATGCGGTGGTGTTGTCGGACATACATCATTTGCGTGACCACAAAGTGTTACAACAAGATCCGCTTTGTCTAAAATGTCGCGATCAATAATATCAGATGTTTGATCCGTGATATCAATGTCTACTTCATTCATTGCTTTAATCGCATTTGGATTTACTCCGTGCGCCTCAATACCAGCAGAAAGTACATTCCATTTGTCACCTAAATATTTTTTACCCCAAGCTTCTGCCATTTGGCTACGACAAGAGTTTCCTGTGCATAAGAAATAAATTGTTTTTTTGTTTTCCATGATAATTCCACCTTTTTACGAATAGTTATTTTGGTTGTGTTTGAAAGTATTTACGCTGGAACCAAAGCGCAACATTTACAAGTGCAATCATAACTGGTACCTCTACTAAAGGTCCGATAACTGCAGCAAACGCTGCACCAGACTGGATTCCAAATACACCTACAGCTACAGCAATCGCTAATTCAAAGTTGTTACTTCCAGCTGTAAATGCTAATGTTGTTGATACCCCATAACTTGCACCGATTTTTTTGCCCATAAAGAAGGAGACAAAAAACATGATTACAAAATAAATGAGTAATGGAATCGCAATACGTACAACATCAAATGGTACGCTAACAATCACTTCTCCTTTTAGAGAGAACATCACAATGATTGTAAATAGTAATGCGATTAAAGTAATTGGACTAATCTTTGGAATGAATACTTTTTCATACCATTCTCGTCCTTTCGTTTTTACAAAAATCAAGCGTGTTAGCATTCCTGCAATGAATGGAATTCCTAAATATATAAACACTGATTTTGCAACCTCTGCCATTGTTATATCTACAACAGCTCCTTCAATTCCTAACCATTCTGGAATGACTGTTACAAACACATACGCGTATACTGAGAAAAATAACATTTGGAATACAGAGTTAAAAGCAACTAACCCTGCTGCATATTCTGTATCACCTTTTGCTAAGTCATTCCAAACGATAACCATCGCAATACAACGCGCTAAACCTATCATGATTAAGCCCACCATATATTCTGGCTTATCCTGTAAAAATATAATTGCTAAGGCAAACATAAGAATAGGACCAATAATCCAGTTTTGTACAAGTGATAATACCAATACTTTTACATCTTTAAAAACGCGCCCCATCTCTTCGTAGCGTACTTTAGCGAGCGGTGGGTACATCATTAAAATTAAGCCAATCGCAAGCGGGATAGAAGTTGTTCCTACCTGTAGACTATTCATTCCATCAACGAATCCAGGTGATAGATATCCAACTCCAATCCCTACTGCCATTGCAAGAAAAATCCAAAGGGTTAGATATCGATCTAGGAAAGATAGACGTTTTTTCCCCGTGTTGCTCATCCTCCTCACTTCCCTTTCTAACTATTTATTAACAACCACACCGGAGTGTAGGATTGCTCTTCTCAATTTGTTTAATTTTCTCTGTTTGGTCTGGTACATGTGCTAAAATATCTTCTAAAAGCGTGTATAAATCACTTGCTTGATTTAAAGAATAATAAATCCACTGACCTCTACGCTCTTCCTGCACTAAACCTAAATCCTTTAACTTTCGAAGATGCTGACTGATAGAAGGTTGGCTCATATCAAATACTTCGAGAAGCTCACATACACAGCATTCACGTTGTTTAAGAATTGATACAATTGTTAGCCTTGTTTTGTCTCCTAATAGTTTCAGTAATTGGGATGCTCTTGTTACCTCTACAACTGTTTTTTCCATATCTACACCTACCTTGTTATAATTACATAAGCATATGCTTATATGTTGTGTAAAAATAAAGTGAATTATTCTTTTAAGTTACTTTATTCTCTCTTTCAAAATAAGTATATAACTATCTGCTTATATGTTCAACTGAAAACTCTCACCTTTACAGAATCTTTACATTGGATTTCCTTATTTAAAATTTGTACTCTTTTTCTTATCCCAAAAGATATAAATGATAAATCCTATAGGTCCTGTTAAAAAAATAAAAATTAACCATATCAGAAAGTGTTGCTTACTAATTTTATTTTTCCGATATTCGAGCGTGACATATGAACACATGTAAATTATTAACAGATACATACCTACAATTAACAATTGATCCAACAAACCTATCCCTCCATTCTTTTTAATAAATAATTATTAACCCTTTTTAAAATCATAACATAAGTAAATAATTATATGTCTATATAATTGGCGTTATATCTTATAAATCCCCTGCCAAATCCACTAAGAGTTTATATTACCATTACCTATGAGAGTTATTCCCCCTATAAAACTAAGGGATATGACGTATATTATTTAGTTGAAGTTCTAACATACGAAACTGTAAACAATTGCATTATAAAGGTATTTACTCATCGCATCTAATGTGTAAATACCTTTACCATTTAAAATTCAGATACAACTTTATTTATTCTACAGATAATAATTTTTCCATGATCATCACATCTACATGCTCGCCGTCCATTATTCCCTGCTTTTCAAACACTCCTACTTCACGATAACCCATTTTACGATATAAACCTTGACCTAGATTATTAAAAGAAAAAGTGAACAAAACAAATTTATAGAATTCATTTTGCTGTCCGGTCTTTTCTAAAGCCAAAAGTAATTTTTGCCCCAAACCTTTTCCACGATATTCTCTCTTTATGTATATAGATAGCTCCCCTACACCTCGATAAGCACAACGATGACTATATGGATTAATGGAAGCCCAACCGACAATATGAGAATTCTCTTCCATGACAATTACCGAATATCTTTTTTCTCGTTGAAATAGCCATTCCATCACATATTTATCTGTTTTTATTTCTGTCTCTAAGGTCGCAATACGATCCTCAATACCCTCATTATAAATAGTCATAATTTCTTGTACATCTTGTTCGGTTGCTTTTCTAATCTCCATACCTATCTCTCCCTTATACCCCTTATTCACCTTATATTTTTAAGTAGCTTATTAACTTTCTCACAACAAATTCAGCATCTGACCCAACTCCTCTTAATGTCGCAGAAGAAAACGAACGCTGACCTTCCAAGCCAACATAATACACCCCTCGGACTTCTGTACTTACACCAGCTATTTGTAAAGGTTTCCCTTCTGAGTCCAGTGCTCCAATAGCATTGAAGTAAGAGAGATTAGGATGATAGCCTGTTGCAAAAATGACCGTATCAATTGGCTCCTTCTTCCCATCCGGCCAAACTACACCATCGGCGTAAAAAGATGTAAACATAGGCTTTTGATCTGGATTCCCCCTAGCTAATCGGTCCTTGTAATCACCTAAATCGATGACTCCGCCTGAACTCGGTGCGGTTTTTCCAAATCTCCAAAATGGAAAGGTATCTATGCCTAATACCTTAAGCCAAAAATGTAAATCCTTCCCCCACACTTTTTGTTTCATGAGTTGAACAGGCTTTCGTACAGCTAAAGATACTCTACTTACATCGGCCAGTTCAAGCGCAATTTGGACAGCTGAATTTCTCCGCCCCACCACCACTACTCTTTGATTGATATAATGATTCGGGCTCCGATACATAGCGGAATGTATAATATTCCCCTTGAATTTCTCTTGATCCTTTATTATCGGATTAAACGGACTGTGGAAAGAGCCAGTTGCATTTATAATAGTTCTAGTCAGAAATGTCTTTCCAGAGACTGTTTGAACTTTAAATATTTCATCTTCTCTTTCTACAGATACAACTCGCTGATTTTTCATTACTGGCAGTTGGAATTTTTTCGCGTAATTTTGCAAGTAATCAATTACTGCATTTCTCGTAGGGTACTCATTGGGATGTGCTGGGAATTTCAATCCAGGTAACGATGAAAAGCGTGCTGGAGAAAACAATTTCAGACTATCATAATAGTTAGGCCAAGATCCTGCTGCCTGCTCACTCGCTTCTAATATTAAAAATTGTAATCCCTTTTTTTGAAGGTGATAACCAGATGCAAGACCAGCTTGCCCTCCTCCGATTACAATGGAATCTAATATTTCTTTCATCTATATCCCACCTTTTAATTTTATTTGTATTTTACAACTAATAAAAAAGGAATTATTTCTCTGAGAACTTACAGCATACATTGAATTCGATATCAATGCGCTCAATGATAAAACGATGGCAATCTCTAAATTCATTAATATATAAGAAGATTTCATATGAATATTCATTTACTTATCAATCAATCGTCCATGCTGCATAAGCCTCTTTAAAATGCATTTAATTAAGTTGTTTCAATTCTTGATAAGCTTCAAGGAAATTCTGATAAGTTTCTTCTCCTAAACTATTAACTTGGAGTCCAAAAATACTTTGAAAAAGATAATCTTTTGCTTTTTCAACGTTACATTGGTGGGCATTCATTATTAATCGCATATAGGATAAAAAATAACTCTTTTTCAAAGTACCTGCATGATTAATAATCATTTCATTGTGTTCCCCTTTCAAATTTGATTATTCTATAAGGAAACGTAAAATAAATTACGTCTCCTTACAGGTACTTTCTTTAACAACACGAATCTGTTCCACAACCTGAATCATTGACTTTATTAGGTGTTAAATTTACGCTACAAACACCAGTCTCCGGCAAATCAAGTTCAACTTTTTCTGCTGATTCATAGTCTCCAGTAAGATATGCGACGATAGATCTAACTTGTTCATAACCTGTTGCCATTAGAAATGTCGGTGCCCTACCATAACTCTTTGAACCTACAATGTAGAAATCTTTTTCCGGTTGGCGAAGCTCTTTTTCACCATGAGGTCGAACTGTACCACAGCTATGCAAATTAGGATCAATAAGTGGCGCTAATGTTGCTACGCTTTCAGTAGCAGAATCAATAGAAGTACGTATTTCACTTATTATAGATAAGTTAGGACGGTTACCTGTATTTACAATCATCTCATGAACATCATTAATTTTTATTTCTTGTTCTTCTTGATGACCTACAATATCCATTCCATCTTTTGTTCTAACTACGTGTTGAATTTTATATGGTGTGATTACTTCCACACTCCCTTCATCAACTAATTGATGAATACGGCTACCTAAGGCACCACGTGCTTCAAGAGCATCTTTTTCCTCTCCACCATAAGCTTCTTCCGCACGTTGTTTCCTCATGATCCAAACAATATTAGTTTTTGGATTGGATTCTTTTAATGTAGCTAACTCCAATAAAGCATTGATTGCGGAATGACCACTTCCAACAACAGCTACTCGCTTATTTGCATATCGTTTTTGCTCTTTTCCTAAAATATCTGGAATTCCATAAAAAATATGTTTTTTGAGAGATTGTTCTGCTTTCAACCAAATACCATTAGAATTTGCAGGATTCGGATTTCCCCACGTACCTGAAGCATCTAATACCGCTCTAGCTTCATAAACTTGAAGTGCACCATTTTTTTCTGTATAGATCACGAATGGCATTTTTTCACGATTCGCTGTTTTCATTTTATCTGTATCTTTTCTACCTATAGATAGTACTTTAGTATTCAAGTGGATAAATGGTTTAATTTCTGGAAGGTTCGCAAGCGGCTGTAAGTATTGTTCTACAATTTCTTTCCCTGTTGGTAATGCTTTTATGTCTGGCGATTCCCAGTCATGTTGTTCAAGAAGAGCCAGAGCTTCTTTATCTACGTTATATTGCCAAGGTGAGAATAACCGTACATGGCCCCATGTAAGAATGTTTGATCCTATTTTTTCTCCAGCTTCTAATAAGATAAATGATTCACCATGTTTTGCTAAGTGTGCTGCCGCTGCCAACCCTACGGGTCCGCCCCCAATAATGACTATTGGTAACTGTTTTATTCTCTGCATATCAGTATTGTTTTGTAATGTTTGATTTTCTGTTCCGCAACACTCTTGTACTTTGAATGAAAGTTGAATAGGTTTCATGAAAAAATCCTCCTTATTTTATCTAAAATTGTAATTGTAGTTCGTTAATCGGATTCTTTAAATCAAAAAAAATTGATTTAAAAGCCAAAATGATTATTCAAGTTTAATCACTTATCAAAAAGTTATGTTAATCAAGAAAAATTGATTTAAGATATATTAAAATGCTATTTCATCCCAACCAAAGTTATGACATAGGACGAAATATACAGCATAATTGCTCAGATAATAGTGCATCTACTTCTTTTTTATTAATGTTATAGTAACTCCATGTTCCTTTTGTTTCTTTCGTAATAAGGTTCGCATCAAGTAAAAGTTTTAAATGGTACGAAAGTTTTGATTGTGGTAACTCAAGAACACCAGTTAAATCACATACACAAGTTTCTCCACGCTGACACAATTCGTACAAAACGTGTAACCTTTTTTGATCTGCCAATGCTTTAAACTTCTTTTCATACGTTTCAAAGGTTTGGGCAGTCGATTGAGTGTACAATTTAATTTCTTTCATGGTAATTTCCTTTCATCAATTTTTTTTGATATTTATAATATATACACTTTTCATTACTTTTACAACTGATAAATCAAAAAAAATTGATTTATTAGTTGTAAAAAGCATTTAGTTTATAAAGGTATAACTTTACGAATATTTTATTTTCATATATCTAAAGATAAAAGTAATCCTGGATACGTCTGTAAAGCGTTTCGAAATGTACACTTTTCTAGTATAAGATTGATTAGGAAATTATATTTCATTACAACCATAAATTCTTCGAAAAATAGTAAATTATATACCGATATAAATGCTGATTAATAAGTAATAATACTATATTCTTCTCTATTTACCTATACATATATTTTTACTAATTTATTATGATATAGACGTTGATTTAAAAGTAATTAATTAAACTACAGCATCCATCCAAGTGTTTTTATTTTGCAAAGAAAAAAGCCCTGAATAGGGCTATATGATTTCCTTCATACCGCATTGACGACATTCTCTTAAAAAGATGAAATCTTTAACAGAACTTTTGAATGAGGTATTGCCGCAATTATCACAGCGACCGCTAATTATGTTATCAAGACTTAAATTGAAAAAAGATAGATAAATAAAGGGACATAACATATTAGTCATATAAAATATGTTATGCCCTTTTTTCTTTAACTTACTCTCCTGTTAACTTTATAAAATACCCATTAAATTTTCCCCAAAATTGTTCTAATGAAAGTAGTTTTCTCTTCTGTATATTTTTGTCTATTATTTTTATTTAACTTTGCTAAATTAAGTTTGAGCCGTTGATATTCAATTCTTGCTTCATCATTATCTCTCAAGTAATCTCTGAACTTTAGCTGTTCAAGTAAATGTTTATTTCCACATTGATGCATGTGGATTTGATGGGTTCTTGGTTCACCCTTACTAAAATAGTGTCTATCAGGCAAAATATTTGTTCCTCTATACGAATATCCCAACTTCTCTAAAGGTGAGGAAGTATTTGCACCATCTTTAAAATCTTTGATTTCTATGGCTATGTCAATAATTGGTTTTGCACTTAAATGTTTTACTGATGTACTTCCTATGTGGTGAATATTCATTATATATTCCCCTATTTTATCTTGTATTTTTTCTTTCTCTGATAAAAAATTTTTATTCCATTCCTCTGTCCAAGGAACTAAGAATACCTCACCTTTTGGCAAGCCTAACATCGTATTCCCCCTTTTAACGCTAATACCGTTTTTAAAACAGTTGAAACATTATACCATATTAAAAGACTCTTTTAATACTCTGCCCGTTAGTTGAAGAAGAAATTGAGAACGTTGTTCTCCCTTATAACTTTTTGTAAACATATTAAACTATATTTTCAATATCATGTTAATAATTCTAATATATACGAGAAAGAGGATAGCATGCTCTTATATTGAACATACTATCCTCTTATTAGTTTAGTCTATTTAAATTTTATCAGGGAACTCTTTATATGTGTATATTTTACTTAGATCGTATTCTTGTTTAGGTTGTTTAGGTTCTTTATTTTCCATTTATTTCACCTGCATATCAATATAAATTAATATAACTTAACCATAATAACATGAAGTGTTCACATAGTGGATGCTTTTTTATTTTGAAAAATGATAAGGAGTGAGGATAGATGCATTTAACTAAGCTCGAAAAGGCCGCTGTTATTGGGGTAATTCTAAAGTGCTTTTTAGATATTAGATCTTGCTAATTAATATAGGACTCTATTTATATAGCAAGCTCATTAATTATTTATCGAAAATCCGCTAATTTTGAATAAAAGGGGTTTCACCACATTGCCATCAAGCTAAGAAAAGCAAATACCCCAAAATGAGAAAATTGACATCTTCAGGTGAAAATGCGAATTTTTTTTTTGGGGTATTATAAAATTCTTAAGTTTATAGGCATGTGTGTGGGACCCCTAGCAGCACAAAAAAGAGATGTGTAGGGAACCATCAGCAACCACTCCCGCAAAGGAAACTGCCATGACAATGCTTGCGTTGAATCATTCTTCTCTCATTTTAAATCTGAAATGTTTTATCTTAATTATTATCAAACAAAAGAAGAACTAACTCAAGCTATTGAAACATACATCTATCATTACAACTACAAACGATTTCAAAAAAGGCTTAACTATCGAGATTCGGTATTCAATCGGCGCTCGATAGTTAAGCCTTTTTACAGTTATCTACTTGACGGGGGGAAACCAAGTAATACTATCAGTATATCCAATTTTAGGAGATTACTTGCAAGAGCTTTAGAGTTTTTGCACCAGAACCAAAGAATGAACCAACTGAAAATATTAAGAGCGTGTTTTGATTAAACTTTTTTTAAAACACGCTCTTTTCTATGATCGTTTATCAAGGTTATTAGTATCAATTTGATCAAACTTTATTTTAAAGCAACATTTATAGGATGCAGTTCAGTTCATAATTTAAAGGTTTTTTATGTTTTTGCGATATTTCGTTTTAGATGAACTGATTTTTATTGAGGATTTATAAATTTTATTTTTTAATTAGATTTATTTTTATTCAGTTTTTAATAAGGAAATTACTCCAATCACGGTAAAAAAGCAACTTAGAAAGATACTAAGTATTATAAGATAAGAATTGTTTCCCTCTATTGTACTCAATGGATAATGCCACATACCTAAAAAAGAAGCTTGATAATAAGAAATCAAGCTGAAGAAAAATCCAGCTATCCCTATACTTAAAGAAGCAGCAATTGATTTAAACTTTATTCCTATTAATACTTGAAATGAAATTACAGGCATACTGCAAACCCATGAGATTAAACATGAACTTATAATACTGTTCCAAGGTAATGGAGTTTCTTGGAACAGTATTATATTTATAAAAATTGAACAAATACTTAGTACGATACATCCTGTTAATATAAGAAGTTTAATAAACAATAGATGATTTATATAGAAGCTAACTCGAGAAATAGGTTGTATCATTATTATTTTCCACATGTTATTAGAATAAAAAACGTTTGAAGATAGAGAAGTTAAAATGGTTAGACCTAACGGTAAAAACATGTATAACCATCCAAAGTCAGGTAACAAGTGCAAGCTTTCTTTCTGTTGTTCAAAAAATAAAATAAATAAAGTGAGTAAAGAATATATAATAGGAATAACTATAGCTAAATAAATGACAGAAGTACGTTTTGCTTTAATTAGCTCTGCATGTAACAATCTTATTGAAAGCATCAGTAATTTAAGTCCCTTCTTTAGTTAATATTTTTTAACTTACTAAAGTATGATGTTTCTAGTGTTTGCTTTCGAATATTTATACCTTTTAAAGATACTCTGTTAGATAACATTAAATTTGTAATTATGGGTATATCGGATTCTGATCCCCGTACCTCTATCAGATGCTTGTTAATTGACACTTGATAAGACATGGATTTTAAAAGGTGAATACACTCTTCTGTGTCATCAGAATGTATAGAAATAATTGTAGAGTTATTCCTCATTAGTTCGTTCATTGTTCCTTGAAAACGCAAATTACCTGATTCTATAATAGCAATATGTGTTGCAATTTGCTCTATCTCTGAAAGTTGGTGACTAGAAATAAAAACTGTATGACCAGTATTTTGTAATCGTTGAATTAAATTTCTTATTTCTAAAATGCCATTAGGATCTAAACCGTTAGTTGGTTCATCTAACACAAGTAGAGAAGGGGAGTCTAAAAGTGCAGTAGCAATACCAAGTCTTTGTTTCATTCCTAAAGAATAATGTTTAACTTTACTTTTACCTACGTCTTTTAATCCCACAGATTTCAAAGATTTGTCTATTTGCTTATATGAAAGTCCTCTTAATTTACAAATATACTTTAAATTTTCCACACCATTCAAATGTTCAAAAGCACTAGGAGTGTCGATAAATGCTCCTATCTTACCTAATAAAGGTATCTTATTTTTTTGTATGGATTCTCCAAATAATTTAATTTCCCCACTGCTAGGAGTAGAAAGACCTAATAACATCTTTATGAGAGTAGTTTTTCCTGCACCATTTGGACCTAGTAATCCAAAAATACTTCCTTGGGGAACTTGAAGATTTATTTGATCAATAATAATTTTTTTATCATACTTTTTTGATAAATTATATGTTTCTATAACATTCTTAGTCACCATTTTTTATTACTCCTTTTAATAAAAGATAGGTTGTTACCATTCTCTTTTCCGAAAAGAAAGTGAGCCACCTAATATATAAATGGTTGAAGTTATAGCAACAATTATATAAAGGCTAAATAAATCTACTCTAGGAGAAAATTGTGTGCCCTGTGGCATCATAGTATAAAAAGGTATTGTAGAAGGAAACCAGCTACCTAAGTTAGAGTGCATTCCTGTTAATAATAAATTAGGAATTATCAATCCAAGTACAATTACTAAGGAGGCACCAAAGTTTCTAATATATATAGAAATCCAGGATTGTAATGCCAACAAAGGAATAATAGCTATAATACCCCCAACTAAACTTTTAAATATGGAAAATAACGGTAACGATCCTTCTACTCCTAAAATTTGACCAACAATAAAATAACTTAGAAAGAAGAACAATTGAGTAATCACTAAAAATAAAAAAACCCATATTATTTTCGATAAATAAATATAATGTTTAGGTATAGTTGCGGTCAAAATATTTTTCCAACTATTATTATTATGTTCATAACGATATAACAAGGTCGTGAACAAACCAGCTAACAAAGGAAAGAAAAACATCGAATGGAAATTAGCTGCATAAGTATAATAACTATTCCAATTTAATGAAAAGTCTTGACCCAAGGCAATAAAAGAAATAAAGCTATTCATTAATGTTTCACAAATGATTAATAGAAAGAAAAAATACCATTGAATTTTTATTTTTTCTGAATTTAGGCTGCGTTTAAACATTTATTGACTCCCTTTTTCTTAATGAGCTTCTTGTTTAGAAAACTTTACTGCTCCTAAAATGAAAATTAATACTCCCAACAATAATCCTTTCCAAACCCAATTTATAGAATAGGGTAATAATGGAGTGGATAATGGAGGATATGACCAAGGTAAGAAATTAAGCATAACTGAAGAAGAACGTGCTAAGAATAAACTTAAAACTGCTCCAATTACCCCAATTAAAATAGGTATGGCTTGATTTTTAATGCTTAGCGACAACCATAATTGAATAGCAATAGTAGGTAGAGAAGCTAAAAACGAAAAAGATATTTGTTTCAAGAGTAAAGTCCAAATTATTTGATCAAAGCCTGCAAAGGCTGACCAGATTAAAATAGAACCTAACAGTATTAAAAGGCTTGTAATAGCTAATAAAGAAATTACTAATATGGTTTTGCTAAAAAAAATCTGGATTTTAGAAATTGGAAGTGAAAATATCTTTTTCCAGCTATTAGAATCGTGCTCATTTCCTGCAATAATTGACGATAAAAGAGTGGCTATAACCATCAGAGTAAAATGGAGAAATAAATTTAAAATGGCAACTATGAAAATGCCTTTTGATTCACTTACTTTATCGCTCCAAAAATACGATTGAACAGATACTACTATACTTAAGCCCATACTTCCAATTAAAATAGTACCTAATACAGGTATCTTCTTTAATTTTAGCCAATCTGCTAATAAAAGGTGAGATATCATAAACTTTGCCCCTTTCCGGTTAAGTTTAGAAAGATATCTTCTAATGATCTTTTTTGCTCGTTAACTTTATAAATAAGATTCTTCTCCAATACCAAAGATTCAACAATTTTGGCGATATCTTTACGGCTAATGGAGTTTACAAGAAGGCCATTAGATTTGTTATCTACTTCCCAGCCTTGATTTTTTAATTGTGCATAAGCTAATTCAGGGTTACCGACTTCAAGATAAAGTTGAGATTTATTTTTATCTTGTAAAACTTCTAATTTATTCTGAAAAACTAAATTGCCTTCATTTATAATCCCAACATGTGTAGCCATGGCGTTAATTTCACTTAGTAAATGACTAGAAACCATCACTGTAATACCAAACCGCTTAGGCATTTCAATAATTAATTCTCTTATTTCCTGTATTCCTGAAGGATCTAGACCATTAGTTGGTTCATCTAATATTAGCAACTGTGGTTCACCTATTAATGCAGAGGCAATACCTAATCGCTGTTTCATACCCAGGGAATAATGTTTGACAGGTTTCTGTGCTTCCTTAGTTAAGCGTACTAATTTCAGCACTTCATCAATTCTGCTTTTTTTTATGTCTAACATAGTAGCTATTACTTCAAGGTTTTTGTATCCACTTAAGTGTCCATAGTATGAAGGAGATTCAACTAGAGATCCAACTTTAGATAAAATAGAGGATCTATTCTTTAATAAATCGCTATTAAAAATTTCTATTTTGCCATTAGAAGGTTTAATTAAACCCAGTAGCATCTTAATAGTGGTTGTTTTACCTGCTCCATTAGGTCCTAAAAATCCGTATATACTTCCTTCAGGTACCTCTAAGTTTAAGTTGTTAACTGAATTTATTTTTCCATGCTTTTTTGTTAAGTTTCTTGTTTTAATTACATATTCATTCATTAATTTTTCACCTCGCTTATATTCTACTAAACTTAAGTAAACATAAGGTAAACACAAAACGAACAGGATACTAATAATTAATTATTGGTATCCTGTTTATTTTGTGTCTGAACAAGAATATATTTATGTTAATAGGGTAGCGCCAATATAAGTCTAATTCAGCAGACTAGACTGTGCGGTTTTTCCGTTACCATCATATTGGGGAAGAATATAAAGATATAGCAAGAAAAATAAGCTAACAAGTTTAAGGAAAACGATATAAAGTATGCTGTTCTACCATTTAACTGAGTTTTACGGATGCTAAAGAGCTACATAGCTATCGATACGCTCGTTTCCGAGGAATAAATTCTGTCCAAATACAGACTTACCTCACCATAATATGAAAAAAATAGTCCTCAACCTGANNTCAGGTTGAGGACTATTTTTCTTATTTCTATCATTTTTTCGTGTTTTTCACTCATTGAAAATTCAATTTTCAATGAGTGTTGGAAACTCTAAAAAATTCCCAAACACTCTGAGGATACTAATAATCAATTATTAGTATCCTGTAAACTAATTTTGATTAATGTACCTTCATTAATTTTACTTTTGACGCTAATTTTACCTTGCTGAGAAACGATGAAAGATTGAGCAATACTCATTCCTAAACCACTGCTATGGGAACGATTGAATTTAGAATTTCTATAATACTTTTCAAATAAATGTTCTAAAGTATCTTCATCCATCCCGATTCCATTATCTTTTATGTATATATTAAGGTGCTCATTGTAAGAAATACGAATTGATATGTTTGTCCCTGGAGGATTATGAACGAGTGCATTTAGTATAAGGTTAGATAATGCTCTATTCATAAGTTTCTTGTCTATTTTCATATGTAAAGAATAAATGTTTGTTTCAAAGCTTAGATTATAACCTTCTGCAAGGGGGCTGTTGGCCATATCAATTACAATATTTTCAATGAAATCTATGATATCAACATCCTTTAATGAAACAATTAAATCTCCATTCTCAGATTGAAATAAAAGATTCATATCATCAATAAGTGATTCTATATGGAGAGATTTTTCATAAATTATTTTTAATGAATTCGACTTTTCTTCCTCTGACCATTTGTAATCAGATGATAATAATAAACTAGAGTAAGCTTTAAGATAGGAAAGTGGGGTCTTTAAATCATGAGATACACCGGATAACCATTCTTTTTTAGATTGATCTAATTGCTGTTGCAACTTTTGGTTCTGCTCTAAAGTATGGGCTAGTTTTTCCACATGACTTTCCAACTCTTCAAAGTATGGAGTTGTCTTTCTCAACCATTTAGGCATGACTTTTTTTAAGTAAGGCATATAAGTTTTTTTGTAGGGTCTTTCTAGATTCCCTTGAGATAGACCCTTAATCCAGGAAATTAAGTAAAACATAGGCTGTATTACATACCAACTATATAAACCTGCAAATATGACGAATGCAATACCAAATATTATAGCAGCATAAATATGAAAATAAGGCGTCGATATAACAAAGTTAGTTAGTAGTTGAGCTAATATAATATAGATAAATAGCATAAAGAATGCTAATAAACCAAGGACCCTAGTGAAGTGAAAAATAAAACGAAAAAGTATTTTCAATTCTGTTGCTCCTCATTTTTTAATATTAATTTATAACCCAATCCCCGCACATTTACTAAGATAGAGGGCTTTTTAGGATCTGCTTCTATCTTCTTTCTCAATCTAGAAATATGAATCACCACTGTTTTTTCATCACCAATGTAAAAATCCCCCCAAACTTGTTGATATAATTGTCGAACGCTAAATATACGATTAGGATGGTTACATAAAAAAATTAGGAGCTCAAATTCTTTAGCAGGACATTCAATATGGGTTTTACCAACAAGAATTTGACCGGATTCTTCCAATACTTGAACATTATTGTTTAGGTTAAATCTTTTTTCTTCAGAGTTTTTTGGTTTATTTGCTATAAACTCTTGTCTTCTTAAGTTTGCTTTTACTCGTGCAATTACTTCTAAAGAATTAAAAGGCTTTGTTATGTAATCGTCGCCTCCAATAGTTAATCCCATAATCTTATCCATGTCAGTTCCTTTAGCAGTTAGAAATATAATAGGTGCATTTATTAGAGTTCTCATTTGTCTACATACTTCTAAACCGTCTATATCAGGTAGCATAATGTCTAAAATAATAAGATCGAAAGAGTGCTCTTTAATTTTATTTAGAGCTTTTACCCCAGTTGTAGCTGTATGTATATTTTGAAAACCATCCTTTCTTAGTGCTAACTCTAGTACATCTAATAGACCTTTTTCATCGTCAACTAATAGTAAGGAATAATTCATAATGCCCCTTCTTTCCTAAAAATAATAATATATCCTACTGATATTATATCGAACAAACAAAAAAAGCACTTATTTTTTAATAAGTACCTTAATACAGATTTCTATTCAATTTAATTAGTTAAGTAAATATAAGTTTTTATTTACTTCGTGTTTACTTTCATTTGGCATAATAACGTGTAGGAACATAGTTAAAGTTAATTGTTAGCTATAGAAAGTGGTGTATATTGAAAAATTTATCTTTTATAAACATACACGCAGCTTTATACACAAACGAATTTTACCTTATTTAGTATATGAGGTAAAAGAACAAGCTCTTTTTTGGCCGAAAAAGAGCTTGTTCTTAAGATTATTAATCTTTTAATTAACTACACTTTAAAGAGCACCAATTTTCTGTAATTCGGCAAAGTGTTTGACAAGTACCTGGAGTACAAATAATTCCACTACGTGGTTCTACTCCACCTTGTTCTTCTAAGTTTGAGCTAACTTGAACATCTAAATCGAATAATTTGTTATTTTCAATTTTAAATTCTCCATTCTCGACTGTGATTATTTTTTGAAATGCACCTCACAAAAAAATATACATAAAAAATTTGAGTTTGTATATAGTTTTTTTTACAAAAAGAAGAAAAAATATAAAAAGCTTGAAAAAATGTAAATGTATGGTATATTTATTAATTTATTCTATTTTTATGTTAGTAAAATTTAAATTTTATTTCGTTCTAGAGAAAAATATCTACATAAAGAAAACAAAAACACTTCAAAGGTTATATATACAAAGAAAACAAAAAACACTTCAAAGGCTATTATTCTATCCGAAAAATTTTTGAGTTATTTTGGTATAATTGATAAATAATGTATCAATTTACAAGAAATACTATACATTCATTTGCATAAGTGTTTATAATGAGAAGGGTTTTTGTTTATTTTGATAATTAGATAAAACTAATTACAAGTAGGAGGAGTGAGATAGATGATCACTAAGGAAGATGATTTAAAAAATACGAGTTTAACTACAGAATCATCAATTTTTTGTGCATTAGATTTTTTTATGATTAGAACGCCTCTATTGCCTATTGAAGTTTATAAAGAATGTTTTGATTTAGTAGGAAAGCAAGATATAGAGCAATATGAAATGGGAATAGAAAATTTACAAGAACTTTCAAGTAATCCAGTTATTCGAGAAACAATAGCTGTAGCAAGTAACGCTTTACATAGTTCATTAGACAATATTAATTTGAGCACTAATAACAAAAAGAAAAGACAAACGATTGACTCATTTTCACGTTATTTAAATAGAATGACTACAAGGCCAACTCCTTATGGTATTTTTTCAGGTGTATCACATGGTAAGTTTCATAACTTAGGGAACATATCCTTAGAAGGGGTTAATCAGTTTAAAAAACGTGCTAGAGCAGACATGGAATGGTTATTAAAATTGGTTGAGGTTTTAGAAAAGTCAGAAGAAATAATGGATGATCTTTATATAACGACAAATACTTCAGCTTACAAAAATGGAAATCGTTTAAAAATACCTTATCACACAGGTTATGGTCAACAGTTAACCCAAGAAAACGCTTTCGTTATCAATTATCATTCGATTAGTTATACTCCTGTGGTAAAACAAGTACTTGAAATTGCTAAAGAAAGATTAGTATTTAAAGATTTAATTAAAGAAGTAAGTAACTTATATCCTGATACTAGCAAAGCTATAATATACAAATTTGTAAAACAGTTATTGAACGAAGAATTTTTAATAAGTGAGCTTCGCCCACCGTTCATGTGTACGAATCCTTTTAATCATGTTCTAAACATACTTTTAAGGGTGGATAAGAATTCCAATTTTACAACTGAATTAGTTGAGATTAAAGAATACATAGAGCAATATAACGCGTTATCTATTGGTACGGGTGAAAACTTATTAAAGTTAATAAATCATAAAATGAACAGTATTGTTCAAGTTAAGAACCCATTACAAGTCGATTTAGTAATTAAAGAAAAAAACAATACTTTAACATATGAGATTAAAGAAAATGTTGAAAAAGCAGCAGAATTACTTTGGAAGCTATCTCCTCCGGTTATCGGATTTAGTCATTTGAGTCAATATCGAAATGAATTTTTAGAAAAATATGGACCGTACAGAGAGGTTCCTATACTTGATTTGCTAGATGAAGATATTGGATTAGGAGCACCTGCGACTTATAAATATCCTAAGAGCCCTTATAGTTACAATGAGCCAATTTCAGATTTTCAAAAAAATCGGGAAAAATTTTTAAATAAATGGATTATGGAAGCGGTTAATAAAGGGGAAATGGAAATTGAGATTGATCATAATAGGCTAAAAGATATTGAAGATAATGAAGTAGATGATGAAAAGGCTCCTCTTTCCATGGAATTATACTTCTCTATTCTTTCCAGAAGTAAAGATGCGCTAAATAAAGGCGATTATAAAATGATATTAAGCCCTAATCCTGGATCTGAAGGCGCTGGAAAGACATTTGGGAGATTTATTGATCTCTTTGATACTGAAGTAACTGAAAAAATGAATTCTATTCATAATTTGGAACAAGAAATTGAAGAAGACGCAATTTTTGCTGAAATAGTGTATTTGCCTCCAGCTGGTAGAAATTCTAATGTTGCGTTAACCGAGAATATTCGTCCCTATGAGATAGTTATTGGAACAAATTCATCTAAGGGGGCAAATCATACAATACCTTTGTCTGATATAGTAGTCGGCGCTACTTTTGATAGCTTTTATTTAAAATCTAAATCCTTAAATAAAAAAATTATCCCGACAAATAATCATATGCTTAACTACCTTACTGCACCAAATGTTTGTCGTTTCTTAGCTGAGATAGGATTAGAGGGAAGAAAGAGATGGATGTCTTTTGATTGGGGAAATTTAGGGGATTTACCTGTACTACCGAGAATTAAATCAGGAAATATAATAATCTCTCCTGCTGAATGGAAAATTAATCAGGATACATTTGATAAACAGGACATTAATGAAACTCATAAATGGAATAATTTAATAAACATATGGAGAGATAAATGGAAAGTCTCTAAGTATGTTTTTCTTACAGTTGGAGATAATAGATTGCTGCTAGATTTAGATAATCCTCTTCATTTGGAAATTATCAGGAAAGATTATACGAAACTGACTAGTGGTCAAAGCCTTCGTTTGATAGAAGTAGATGATGATATTTTGGACAGCTGGGTAACTAGTGAACAGGGGACATATCTTGTTGAATGTGTTTTTCCGTTAGTAAAAAAGCATAATGAACACTTATCTAATGTGATAGATGCTCCTAGAGAAGATATAAATAAAACCATTATTGGGGATGAAAGATTAAAATTCCCAGGGAGTGAATGGCTCTATGTGAAATTGTATGGAATGGGTCAACGGCAAGAAGAGTTTATTAGTAAATCCCTGAAGGAATTTGTTCATTCTGCTCAGAAAGAAGGATGGTTGGATTCATGGTTTTTTATAAGGTATGCAGATCCTAAGCATCATTTAAGAATTCGATTCAAGGGTGACCCTCATCTTATACAAACAAAAGGTTTAATTGCTTTTTATAAATGGTCGCAACAATTAAGAGAAGAAGGCATGTTATCTAACCTAACCATTGATACTTATGACCCTGAGATTGAAAGGTATGGAGGAGATAAGTTAATTTTAGAAGCTGAAAATCTCTTTTTTGCAGATAGTTCCTTAATTTCGAATTTAATCGAATTAAAACGTTGGAAAAAAATTGATTTAGATGAAGAAGTATTGGGAGTTATTAATGTTATAAGTATATTTGAAGGCCTAGGGTTCACTTTTGAGAAAACATTAAACTGGCTAAACGACAGCTTAAATTATAAGGAATATCTAGTAGAATTTCGAGAAAAAAGGAGTATTCTCCTTAAAGTAGCTAATTCACATGAAGAATGGAAAAGTTTAAGAGAAGAACCTAATGGTTTAACAATTTATAATTTATTTTTAAAAAGAAACTATTATCTTGAGAAATATTCGAGAGAAATCGAAGAGGAAAAAAGTAAAGGGAAGTTAACGAATGATTATGATGACATAGTGGGAAGTGTAATTCATATGAGCCTGAACCGTCTAATTGGTGTAAATAGAGAAAAAGAAAAGAAAATTATGGCTTTAGCAAGGCACACACTCCATAACTTAAGATATCTAAGGAGAAAACAATAAATGAGCAAAGTAGATAAGGAATCATTAGAAACCTTAAGCATCTTAAATGTCTGGCGTTCTTTTCGTTTTTGGCCTCAAGTATTTGGCCTACTTTGGGGGACGCAAAAATTTTATTTACTCATTATATTAATCACTACTGGCTTACAGGGAATTACTCCAGCAATAATTCTTATATGTACCCAAAATATAGTGAATAGTGTAATAAAGGCTCAAGCAACCAATAGTTTTGACGATGTAATATTCTACTTTTTGTTGTTAATAAGTATAGGTTTTATGAATGAAGTTATCTCGTTGATAAAAAATTACTTCCATAAATTGTTTGAAAGCCTATTATCTAACAGAGTGAATATTTTAATTATGGAAAAGACCATTAACTTATCTCTGACGGAATTTGAAAATGCTGATGTTCAGGATCAGCTAAAAAGATCCCAAAGCGAAGCTAATTATAGACCTTATCAAATTTTCATGGAAATACTCTCAATAATTAGTGGCGTTATTATGCTTTTTTCAACAGCATCTATTCTCCTTTCTTGGAGATGGACAACAACTATATTATTAATTGTTGTTCCGATTACATCGTTTATTTCATTATTACGTATTGGAAAACAAGAATACCAATTACAGTATAATAGAGCGCCTAAATATAGACAGTCTTGGTATTTAACATTTCTTGTTACTAAAGATAGTAGCTTTAAAGAAATTAAAATTTATAAATTAGGTCAATATCTTTTAACAAGATATAGAGAACTATTTAATTTGTTCTATCAAGAAAATAAATCTCTTGTTAGACGTAGAACTAACATTTCTTTTTTCTTTAAATTATTGAATCAAGTAGTAGTAGCGTATGTTATATTTTTAATCTTGCATGATACGTATACAAAACAAATCAATATAGGTCAACTAGTGGGTATGATACAGGCTGTTATGATGACACAGGCAAATGCTCAAGGTGCAGTACAATATATCTTGTCATTTTGTCAAAATAACTTATATATGCAACAGTTATTTACTTTTCTAAGTCTCGATTCCAGCGATAAATTGGCAAGAAGCTTACACAGTAAAGAAATAATAGAAAACAACTCCTTGGATAGTATAGAACAAATAAGGCTAAGAAATTTAAGTTTCTGTTACCCAAACAGTAAGAAGCTAGCTCTAGATACAATTGACTTAGAACTTAATAGGGGAGAAACTGTAGCTATTGTCGGTAAAAATGGCTCTGGTAAGTCAACGCTAGTTAAATTAATGGCTCAGCTTTATCAAGATTATCAGGGAGATATTCTAATTAATGGGAAATCAATAGTATCTTATCCAGAAGATCAGTTTTTACAAAAAATAGGGGTCGTATTTCAAGATTTTGTTCATTACGAAATGTCTGTTAGAGAAAACATTGGATTTGGAAATCTTATGAATGTGAACAATTCAGATGAGGTTTTAAAGGCAGCTGAGAGAGCAGGTATAAAAGATTTAGTAAACCAATTACCATCTAAACTAGATACACAACTTGGTAAGTTATTCAAAGATGGACATCAACTGTCGGGAGGGCAATGGCAAAGAGTTGCTGTGGCTAGGGCTTTTATGAGAAACGCAGATGTATATATTCTGGATGAGCCTAGTTCTTTTTTAGATCCTGAAGCTGAAATAGAAGTGTTTGATAAATTCAGAAAACTAGTCGAAAATAAAATAGGAATTTTCATATCCCATCGTTTTTCCTCTGTATCTTTTGCAGATAAAATTATCGTAATGGATAATGGAAGAATTGTAGAATCAGGTACTCATCATGAATTGATGAAATTAGATGGACAATATGCGAAGTTATATAGACTTCAGATGTCAAATTTCGCTAAAGAAGAAAATTTAGTATCTAATCATTAAAAGGAGCAAATAAATGAAAAAAACAACTCTTAAGAATAATTGGAAGCCTATTGAAGATGAGAATTTATCATATAAGATTTCTACATTAACTTTAGCATTATCTAGATTATTACAAGATCCTAAAAAATCAAAAGAACATGGATTAGATAAAAAAAATATTGTTAGAGTAGAAAATCATGAGTTATTGCCTTGGCAAGATCTAAGCCTCTCACATGGCTATCCTGGAATTTGCTTATTAATGGGTGAGCTAGATAGAAGTTTTCCAGAAATGAACTGGGATATTACAGGCCACGAATATATGAAGGCTATTCAAAAATCGCTTAATGAAGACACAATCACAAGTCTTTCGCTATGGGGAGGAATATCTGGCATTATAATGGGGGCAAATGGGTTATCTAAAGGTGGCACCAGATATCAAAATATGATAAATACCTTGCATACCTTTTTCCTAAATAATTATTCGAATCTGTTAGAGGAATCATTTGCTCAAATTAATGATGGGGTATCAATGAAAAATTATGATGCCATTCAAGGGTGGAGTGGTATTGGAAGGTATCTGTTAGAGTTTCAAGAGAATCCTAAGATAAAACAAGCATTGTTAGAAGTTTTAGAATATCTAGTTAAAGTTAGTGAGCATAAGTATATAAATGGACAATATGTTCCTGGATGGTATATACCTGTGGATAAGCTATTATTAGATTCTGATAAATTTAGTTACCCTCAAGGAAATTTTAATTGTGGATTATCACATGGTATACCTGGAGTTTTAGCATTACTTTCTTTAACCCAAAAAAAGGGGATTGAAGTTCCTGGTCAAGTACAAGCTATAGAAAATATTGCTAAATGGTTATTAAAGTGGACTGCATATGATGAGTATGGAGTTTATTGGCCAAATTGTATTAGTTGGGAAGAACATGTAAATGGAGTATTAAAAGGTAAATCGACACATAGAGATGGATGGTGTTACGGGTCACCGGGTGTTGCTCGCTCTTTATGGTTAGCAGCAGATGCTTTAGGTAAAGACCATTGGAAAGAAAAAGCTATAGAATCTTATATAGCAACTTTTAAAAGACCATCTAGTACAAGATTGCTTGACTCTCCTACGTTCTGTCATGGTATTGCAGGTCTCTTATACATGACACAATGTATGTGGGTAGATACAGGAGTTAAAGAATTAAAAAAGTTAAGAGATGAACTTGTGGAAGAGGTAATTTCCTTATATGATTCAACCGCTCCCCTAGGATACTACGATTGTATACATGAAAATAACCAAATACGCTATGTAACAAAAGTAGGTCTATTAGAAGGCACGACTGGAATTGTCTTATCTCTACTTAGTACAATTCAAACAGAGAGACCAGATTGGGACTCGGTGTTTTTATTAAATTAAAACAATTAATATAATTAACATCAAATTAAAATATGAATTTATTTGCATTGTGGCTATAAGAAGCTGGTCATCTACATACAGTAGGTAATCAGCTTCTTTTTATTGTGAAATAGACTTTTTCAGTTGTATTTTTGAAATAAAGGTTGTATTTTAATCAAACTTTTTTCAAAACGGTTAAACTTTGTTTTAAACGGTACGACTTTGTTATAAACAGTTAAACTTTATTTCAAATCAATATCTACATTTATACAAAAATATTATTTAACGAAAGAGAAATGAGAGATTTAATGGGATCTCTCATTCCCTTTTCAGCATTTTTAAAAATGTATTCACAAAAACGGCTTCTTATTTTCGCTTACACAATGAAATAGCAGCTTACAGAATACAATTGTATTAGAAATGATAAAGTCTTTAAATACAAAGGGATAACAGGCTTACATGTAATTGGCGTAGCACCAACAAAACACGAATTCCGTACGCTAAGAGATAAATCAACTTTTATAAGTGATACTTTTTTGAGTCATAGATGATACCTCATGAGAAGAGTCTATAGTGCTATGTAAATTAAGATGAATTTCTGCGTAACACTATAGACTTTAAATAGAATTATTTAACCTTTTGGATTTCTAACTATAATACTGCACCTTAACACTTACCAATTTTAATAAACCTGGTAAAAAAAAAGAAAGCCCCTAATACATAATCTATTCTTCTTCAATATATGGATCACCATTAAAAATTAACCATCTTTTTTCAATAGAACCCCCCTCAAAAATTCATTAATTCATAACATTGTTTTCTCCCATATCATGAATGAATGAATTAATAAATATCTATTATTCTTTCTTTTCTTGCTCCTCTAACTCTTCAAATTGCAAGTTTATGGGTTCTATAGGTAAACATTCACAATCATTTGTTTTCAAATTTACTAAAGGCATCTTTTTATCTAGTTCTTCCAACTGTAAATGAGTAACCCATATACAACCTTCTCCAAACAATAAAATACCAGTGGCAATCTCAACCGCGTTTTCTTCTACATCCAATATGATAGAATGAGGCTTCCAATTTTCCGTATGTTTTATTGGACGATTTTTCATATTATCCATAGCAAGCAGTTCTGCATTCCCCCCCGTAATCCCCATCCATAATCCAGCCCGCTCCTTTACATCTTCTGTTTTTATAACAGCAGTTAAACGTAATCGTTTTCCACGATATCGATCAGCATTGATTGTGCACATTAAAGTTCCAAATTCCTTATGAGTAACATTTTCTTTAGATTTGAGATAAATTGATGTTTCTCCTTGAAAAATGTGATAATCCACTCCATTTTCATATTTTTCTGGGCAACTACCAGTTAATAATCCATCTTTTATAAGATCTTTTTGCATACCTTCCTCTTCCCTTCTGTTTATAAATTTTTTATCTAGTTTCTTCTCGACACTATAAATTACTTTTTTGAAAAAATTAGTTTTAATCATTATTTCTATTTTTTAAATCTATCATATATAACTTATTCGTTTTTGATTTAAATTGCGGTTCTATTGCAAAGTGTTTAAAACTAAGCTAAACTTTTGCAAAACAGAGTGAGGGGAATCATAAATGAGATATTTTAAAGGGAAGCAATTCAAAAAAGATATTATTTTGGTAGCCGTTGGCTACTATTGTCGTTTTTCTTTAAGTTATCGCGATGTCTCTGAAATTTTGAAAGAATGTGGTGTTTTAGTTCATCCAACAACTATTATGCGCTGGGTGGTTCTGTTGCAAAGTTTGAAAAAAGCATAAACTATAAAATATTAATATTTTTCTCCCCCAATTTTCATTTCCCTATTAAAGATACAATCGAACTACTCACCACCTAACAATTCTGTGTTTTTTTGAAGTGGGAGTGTTCTTTCCTATTTTGAATAAACAAGATGCATTTTTCAATACTTTCACTAAAACTGCAACTATTTGTAACGTGTACAATTTTACGCATCACCGCTTCAAAAGGTACACCTTTTGATGTAGATACATATCTCTGAAAAACATCGCTTCAAAACATTAAAAACTTCATATTTGAAGTACTTCTATAAAATAAATACCTTTTGAAGCGGTTATGAAGCTCGTGAGAAAATACTTCTAGATGAACAAGCTAAAAAAAATAGCTCATGCACGAGAGGAAGGTATTAAACAAGGGAAAACCCAATTAATTCGTGGTATGCATAAAAATGGAATGCCATTAGAAGTTATTGCAAAATTCACTGGTCTCAGTACAGAAGAAATACGAAAATTACTATAATAATTATATATCATGGCAAAAAATCGTAAGCGAAAACAAGTTTCTTCTATTTGTTCTAGAAGAAGCATTTTTAATTTGTTGTGGATAAAACAGTCTTCTAATGATATTTGCCCTTTTGTAATAGAAATGCTTTTTAGAATGTATTTATTAGCAATCCAGCTCTCATCAATACCATATGAGAAGTGATATGACTCTTCACCTTTTACTTTGCCAAATCGCTTTATTAGAAGCTCTTTAGGTGTTTTTGCAACATCCTTCAAGGAAAATAGTCCCATTCCATGCAACACCTCTTCACTAGCCGTTCCGATTCCCTATAACTTTTTAGAAACATTCTCGAATGTCCACATAGCAATCCTAGAGTTTGAATGTTTAATTTCCACGTCTAGAGCAATTTTTTAAAGAAACAAATCTGGTCCAATTCCAATAGATGCTGTTATGCCAGTTGTGTCATATATTTCTCTTTGGATCCTTTTAGCAATTATCATTGGATCACGTCCGAAAAGATGAGCTGTTTGTTGCATGGCTAGAAAGCACTCATCTACTGAGTAAACGTGTAGATCCTCTAATGCTACATACTTCGTGTAACTTTCTGTGATCTAATCTGAGATTTCAACATATCTTCTCATTGTTGCATTTACCACAATTATATTTGGATCTCTTGGTATTTCGTATAATCTGGTTGCTGTAGAAATCCCTAATTTTTTCAGCTCAGGAGTCGCAGCCAACACAATAGACCCGTTTCTATCCATATCCCCAACGACAGCTAATTTTACTTTCAGTGGATCTAAACCCCTCATAACACATGCATAACTGGCAAAAAATCATTTGATTTATCCATTTTGAGTAATCAAACATCGTTTTACCCTCCAAAAACAGAACGTTTATTCTCATTACAAACCTATTGCCTTGCGTTATATAACCATTTAGAAAATATTTATTTATTATCATTATGGTACGTGAAATTACATACATATATTTCTTCAATATTCGACCACTGAACAATATAGTATCTCTTAATTTATTAAACTCGTTTTCTTTACTCCATGAATTAAGAAAAGCCTAAACCCTTGTGTACCAATGGATTTAAGCTTTTTATTTTGTAAGAATGCACTTTGCAACAAGTTGCCATTAGGATAGTGTATCAGCAACTTGTAGCTATTACTATGAATGCTAGATTCCTCAAAATTATTCCATATTTTTTGATTTTATTTATATTATTCTATGCTTTGTTTCAAATTATAATTCCATATTTATGAACAAAGGTTTAGTTTTATGGAATATTGTACAAGCTATAAGTACGATATTCTTTATTTAGGAGGAATTCCTTATGTTTGGTCTAGGAAAAAAAAGAACTCCATTTGGTGACTATTTAGATCGTAGAGGAATTAAACAACAGTGGTTAGTGCAAAAAACTGGATTAAGTAAATCATTAATAAGTGATTTAGCGAATAAAAAGGATCGTGTTCCCACTTTAACATCCGCAACTAAAATCATTAAAACACTAAGAAAATTTGATAACCGCATTGATTATCATGATTTTTGGGATATCAATATTTAAGATTCCTAGAATATGTGGTCCATCACGAACGTTCTCATAAACACATTTTGTTTTGTAGCATATTGTTCTAATTTGGATTGCCGATAGTCTGATAATGTGAAAAAGTTAATTACCGGAACAATAGCATTCTGTCTTTTATAGATATCTGTTAGATGGCCATATAACTGTATTTTATGTTCATTTGCCTTCATATGTTGCATACGATCTATTTCAACAAAATGGGGTACATTATCCTCAAAATACGTGGCGTCAGGAATAATCTCATACCGTTGACCATTGATTGAAAAATCGATAGATCTTTCTGTTTTCCATTCTGGAAATCCAAGCCACATCCAACTCTCGTTTTGCATTAATATGTGCTGTAATTGGCTACTTTTCTTTACTTCTTTTGTAATGCCTAATAAATCCCGTCCCTTTTTATTTAAATAATATACGAGTTCACGAGCCATTTTTGTAATGTGAAAATACGAGGGCATATCCTTTAATACACGATTTGCATTTCGAATGCTCCCTAGACAATGGATAGCTTGTAGTTGCCTCCTAGTTAAAAAATCTAACTTACCCAAAGTGGATAAAATCTCGATTTGTCTCGCTTTCTGTTTGAGTGTTTGATGCCTCATGTTGCTTCACCACCTTATATTGCTTTAGCAACTCCTACATATCTGTATCCTTTAAATAAGGTACCTGGATTTCCTCTGTACGATCTGTTTTAAACAATGCTCTTCCTGGAAGAGAAGGCAAATCCTCTAACCCTGATTCATCCAAAGCAACTTGTGAAGCGACCGTCGTTGGTAATCGAAAGCCTATTTTCGCATCAGCATTTTGTTTGATCTGTCTTGGCAATGTATCAGAGGTTGGATATTGCGTACAAAATATGAGCCGGAATCCTAAACCACCTCCGATTCTTGCGATTTCAGATAACATCTCTTGGCACAAAAATAATACATCACGTTGTTTTTTAGGTAATCCTTGTGTAGGACAAAGATTTGCTCCTTCATCTACTATGATGAAACATCGCTCTTTTATGGATGTATCTATGATATTAGTAAAGTAGGACTTCTTCATTACTTCAATCTGTTTGACCATTTTCTCACGTACTTTAGCCAACATTTCTAACGCCTGTTTCGGATTTTCAGCTACTTCTACAACTTGGGATAGCTCTTTGTAAGGACTAAATTCTAACCCTTCTTTCAGATCGATAATAAAAAAATTAACGTGTTGAGATTGTTGCAAAATTAAACTAGTCATCACATTTTTTAAGAATACTGTCTTTCCAAAACGAGTCATTCCACTTACACACATATGAGGTGTTTTCTCAAAGTCATGATATACATATTTATCTAACGCTTTCCCCACCATAACGCTCCATGTATGCTCTTTTAATAGATCCTTAGACCAATTCCACATTTCAGGTATTTGTTGGCTAAATACTCGAATATGAAGCTCTCTTTGGTGAAACGATATTTTAACAGGTTTATATAGACCTTCTTCTAATACTTCAGCTAACTTTTGGATAAGTTGACTAGGTACACCAAGTGGTAACTTGTAAACATAATTCATACTTATATCATCTTTCATTTCTTTTATAAAAATGGGGTATTGTAATTCACCTTTATGTTGAACACATATCTTTGCAATTTCAAAAAACGTTGCAATTTTTTTCTTATCACTCATTCCATTACTTTGATAAAAATAAGCGACAGTTATAAAGGTTGCTGGAATTAATAAAAGCGACAACATTCTCTCCATACCTCCTTAAGGTAGTTGAGCCTGTATGGAAGCCTATAAAAAGCTGTTTAAGATGCGCTATTATAATCACTTTCAACTACCAGATGTAATACTAACGTAGAAACACATCTAGTATATCCATTAGAACGTACCAAACACTCCCAATCAACAAGCATTTAAGACCTGCACGTAGCAACCAACCTGGAAGATAAAGCCCTTTCTTCTTCAGCAATTTTACTCCTAAAACTGAAGCTCCGGTCACGCCATATACAATCCCTAGCTCTCCAATGATTGTCATGTTTATCTCATCCTTTCGGTTTGATAGATAAATTCCCCTTACGATCTCTATAAAGTTGATAATCATCCAGTAGCTCACTCCATGACAATGCATGTTCTTCGCCGTATAACTCCTCTTCAATCTTTTGACTTAAATAATAGTAACCTCGGTATTGTTGGTTCAGGTATACTTCGTGACGTAACATATGCTCTTGTATAGCGCATATGTTTTCTTCATTCTTATTAGCTTTGTACATTTGATTCAATGTTCGAGAAGAATATAGATAAGGTGTACTATACAGTATTTGATATTGACTCATATGTCTTCACCATCCATATAGAATTCTAGATACACTAAATACATATGATAATGATACGGATTTTCGAATTTGTCCCTAAAAAAATACGTCATTCCAAAATAGGAATGACGTTCGACAAAAATCTTAAATTCTTTGAAACTGTGCTAATAACAAGAAAACGACCCTTTCTTTACGCCGTCACAAGCAGAAAAAGAATGGTTTTCGTAAAAATAAATGATAATTGATAGCCACCACTTGACGGTAGCAGTTATCAAAAGAAGAGCACATGTTGGTAATATGCTGCTCTTTTTTTTGATTGTATGATTTTTTTTAAGTGGTTCGAAAATAAAATTTAAAATTGTAAATTAATCTTTTCAATCATTTTAATAACAATGTAATTGAAGAGTAGTTAATAAAATCTAATATAAATATATATCTTATATATATTAAAAATATAAAGATAAAACTTATATAGGACTGGCAAATGTACGTATATCCTTACTCTAACAAAGCCTCTTAACATTTCATAGCGTAAAAAATCATAAAAAGTAGAATTTAACAATGGAAAATTAGGTATTATTATGGTTTAAAATCTACAAATAATCATAAATGGAATTTAGTATTCCTACATAAAAAATGAAACAATTTGATACATTATTAAACATATTTATTCAATCGTAAAATTTCATATCAATTCAATGAATCTCCACAATCTTATTATAGTTACCCACAAAAGATTCACATTATGTGTTATTTAATCAACAGTATCCTAATTTCACACATAACTCACATTAATATTGATGATTTTTGATAGATGAAGGCATATAAGCCATTTATATCAATGATAATGGCACTAAATTATTCACATTATGTGTTATTTATCTACTTATCCACGAAAATTAATTTTTTTCTTATGATTTCTTGTAGATATTTGAATGTATATAGACAGCTTATAACATGTTTTTATGGAAGTATGTGTGGAAATGTAGATAGGTACTATACTATTTTTGTATATGATTGCATAAAAAAAGACTCTATTTTGAATAGAATCGAGTAAAGTTACTTATTGTGAAGAATGAGTAAAATTCTTTTAAATAAACGTATCAACACGAATAGCCCTCTATCTTGAATTTTTTTCAAAAATAGAGAGCTGATTATGATTAGTTCGTTTTCATTGCTGTCAGTACTTGCTCAGCCGTTGTTACGGGGATACCAGCGCGTATTAACTGTTCAAAGGCACGCATAAATGTAATTAAATTAAAGTTATCTGGTACTTCAATAACGCGAAGCTTTTCTTTCGGTAATCTATCTATCTTCTCAATGAACAATTCCCGAACATCACTAGCAATAGAGCGTTCTTTATGTCCTCTTACCTTTAAGAGTTCACGTATTTCTATTTCTAAAGCCATATAAGCGTTTAGGTTTGTACCTTGTTCATAAGCGTACTTTCTAAACAACGTTTCTTCTTGATACTTTAGATAGTTGCGGTGATAAGATTCCTCTGTAACAGGTACAGCAAATTTGTAGTTTAGTAACTCATACGTTTTGCGGAACAACTTTTTGATGTTTCTCAGAGAGTACATAGAGAAATGCAATCCGAAATCAAATACAGCTTGTTCTTTTTGTTCTTTTGGAACATGTTGTGTAATCAGAGGATAAATACCCTCTTTAGCTGCGGTATCAAGAATTTGATATTGTGATGTTTGATTTAATAATTTTTTCAGTGTATATACTAATTTGCTTGGATATTCTTCATTACGATCTATCATGTCACGTAAGCTATGAATTACGCTTCGAATTTGTCGATGGCATGTATATTTAAGTACATGGATAAACTTGTTCATGTCTTGTGTAAATTCACCAATATTCATTTCTTGTAGTACGGATTCGATAAAACGAGCTTTACGAGCATAAGTAAGCTTTGGTGTGAATGGATCGCGATACTGTACTTCTCCTGTTTCTTTTGCACATAAGAAATCCGTATGTAAGGATAGATATAGAGTCGTATATCTTTTTTTATTCTTAACCCCTTTTTGTAATTTACAAATTTTAAATAGTGGAGTCCCTGTACATGGTAATGCAGTTGTTAATTCTGTCATAACCGCGCGGATTTGATGTGGATATTTTTTATGTAAAAAGCGGTACATCCCACCAAAATGAGTTTTATTCCCTTTTTCATCTTGTTTGTCTAAGGAACGTTTTAGTGTAGTTTCACTGTGCTGTTGCATAGCAATATCTAAGAATAGCTTCTTAGATGCAACTGATAGCTCAAAGAAAGCTTTCGTAAATACCACCGGGCTAATATAAACATATGCATTCGCCTTTTCAGTTTCTTCATTCATAAAATGAGTTAATTTAATTGTATATCGACCATCTAATTCATTTTCAATCGTAATAATGTTATGTATACTTAATTTCTTTAATGCAATATAGAATTGAGAATGCTGTATGTAAGCAAATTCTTCTTTATATAGTTTGTAATCTTCCCACATCATATGTATTGTTACATTTGGAATGACTCCATTCGTGTAACATTTTTTATGTAGATATAAGAAGACTTCCAAATCTGCGTTTGTAAGGCCATATAATTTATGCTTTCTTCCCATTGTTTCCGAAATAGCAGATAGTGTACGACGTGAAAAAGATGGTTTAGCCTGTGCTACGAAGCCATCCACATCGGCAATACGCTCCTCATATGTCATTTGATTAACAATATCCTCAAGGTATGTATCTTTATAGCTGTAGTATTTCTCTTCGAAAGTTTCAACAAGTTTTTGCCAAGACTTCAGTGTTACTAAAACTGCATTTGTAGATTGTCCATTTAGACTACGTTGATTACGAATAATAAATGATTTTCCCATCTTTTTCACCTCCTACCTATAAATTCAGAAATAAATGCCAAAACACTATAAAATATACCAATTTTGATTATACCAAATCGAAATTTGCTGAAATGCGTCCCTTTAAGAGAAAAAACAAAAAGATGAAACGCCCTTTAATCCCTTGTGTATCAAGGGGTTTCAGGATTCCAGGAAATTTTTTTATGGACATGATATGGCTATGGATTTTCATATTGCTAGAAAAGAAGTGAAATAGCAAAAAAACCTTGTAAACATGATTAAATCAACGGTTATATCGATTTTCAAAAAAATAAAAGGGACATGATATGGCTATGGATTTTCATGTTTATAATTGTGAATTAAACAGATGAACCCTTTTAAATAGTGATGTTAATGGGGTTTATCTGTAATTTTATAATTACAAAAGGAACATGAAGTGGCTAGGATAGTTTTCATGTTTGGGTAAAAAAGGGGACATCATACAGCTATGGATTTTCATGTTGCATAAATACATGAAAATAGGGTTATAAACATGTAAAGTCTTAATATAAAAAGGTTTATGGGGGTTTCTTCTGAAAAAAGGGGACATCATATAGCTATAAATTTTCATAACGAATTGTATAGGTGTAGTAGAAAAGCTTATATATCAAGCTTTAAGCATTTTTAGAAAAAAATTTCGAGTTAGTAAAAAGAGTTACATAATGTCATTTTTGTTTCATGTTTTGATGGAAAGGGACATGATATGGCTATAAATTTTCATTTTGATGAATTTGGGGTGTTCGAAGTAAAATTAATATTTTAACCCTTACATTTTTTTACTTTTACTGCTCTTTTAACGAACTTCAGCCATTCATCTCCTTCCTCTAAGCACAGCGTAGGTGGGAGATGAATGGCCCGACCTAACAAAAGTACTTCTGAGTGGTATAGCATCGTAAAATTTGTTTATAATAGAGTTATTAGAACAAACATTCGGAGGTGACGGCATAATGAAATTGAACTACAGGTTTGAAATCTATCCTACAATAGAACAACAACATACACTAGATGGATTTCCATTTGTCGTCAGCAATATAACTCCGCTTTGCTAGATAAACAACGATATTATAAACAAAACAAAAAAGACTTAACACGGTATGAATTACAAAATCAGCAAAAACTTGATAAAAAGATATATCATTTCTTAAAAGAGGTTCCTTCGCAACCTTTTCAGGAAGTGTTTGCGCGACTGGAAAAAGCCTATAAAAAGTTCTTTAAAAAGGATGCTGGCTATCCAAAAATGAAAAGTTTTAAAGGATATCGTTCTATTACTCTTACTCAATTTGGTATGTTCAAATATAAAAAGAAGGATGGTTCCTTGGGGACAAGCCGTCGTATGTGTTCTCTCACAAAAGGCGGTAAACTTCTTATCTCGAAATTAGGGGTCATTGATATCAAATGGCACCGTAAATTAGATGGCCGCGTTAAACAAGTTGTCATAAAACATCAAGGAAACCGTTGGTTTGCGACTTTTTGTGTTGAAAAACACGTAAACCAAGATTCTATTTGCGATGCAAATAAAACAACTGGTATTGATGTAGGCATCAAAAAATTTGCGGTTCTATCTAATGGAGAAGAAGTTCAGAATCCTACGTTCTTACGCAAAGAAGAGCGTAAATTAAAACGTGCGCAACGTAAACATTCAAAAATGAAAAAAGGTTCGAAGAACTGGTGCAAGCAAGTAGACAAATTACAACAAATTCATACGAAGATAGCGAATCAACGTAAGGATTTCCTGCACAAACTAAGCTTCCGATTAACCAACAGCTATGGTGTAATTTGTATAGAAGACCTAAAAATCAAAAATATGGTACGTAACCGTCACCTAGCAAAATCCATCCACGATGCAGGTTGGGGGATGTTCCGTACATTCCTCTCCTACAAGGCAAAACGAAATGGTGGATGTTTGGTAATGGTAAAACCGCACTACACGTCACAGAAATGTTCGAATTGCGGGGAAACAGTTAAGAAATCACTTTCTGTTCGTACGCACGTATGCAAACAATGTGGTACTGTACTGGATCGTGACCACAATGCAGCGATTAACATTGAAAAAGCCGGCTTAACGCAAATTGCGTATCAGCCAACATATTAAATGTATATAACATCCATATAACTGTAGGGCAAGGTCTTGTCCGAACAGTATAATCTACGCCTGTGGAGAGCGTGTAAGACCGAATCTCGTTAGAGATAGGCAATGCTTGTAGAATCAGGAAGCCCCCACTTCAAGCGGTGGGTAGTTCACATGTAAGAGGTACTTTAGAGAGATTGTGGATTTGAAATAAAGTCACGATCTTTTTTAAAATATGCTCTTTTCTCTGGTTCGTTTATTAGGGTTAATTGCATTATTTCGATTAAACTTTATTTTAAAGCTACAGTAACTATGTTTTTAAGGTGAAATTAGAGCGAGATGAATAAAATGTCGAAAATATAAGAATTTTTTGTTTTTTTGTTGATTTATGTTATTTTTAATGTTAAACTCATAACAACAAAGAAAGAGTAAACGAAAACCCTTAGCGATTAAATTATCAGAATTTTCGTTCTTTTATCGGTTTACTCCATGTGATTTACACGTTTGTGTATTGCTTTTCCACTCTTTCTTTGTTTTTCTCTATAAAAGAAAACAACCTGTTTTTATCCAATTTGTTTTCTCTTGTAAAGATGTAATTTGTTTTTTTATAACAGTTGGAACTACTATTTTAAAAATTATTGTTGTTTAGGGGGGATAGCTAATAGTTTGGACATTTAATGAAGCGTTTTTATTACAATGGAGTGGATCCAGAAAGAGGTGAAAAATAAGAAATTTGGATGTTAGTTTTTTAATTTTAGAAAAGGAAGAATAAAAATATAGTGGACATACAATTACAATAAAGGAATGCAGTATAGATCAGTATACTTGCATTCCTTTGCTATGAAATTGTATGGTGTTTGTTTAAGGAAAATAAGATATTATATATTATGCTTTGTATTGGTATTTTAATCCGTATATTTATATATTACAAATAATATTATTGAAAATTTAATAGAAAAAGAGCTAATGGATGAAAAATAGGTTATTGTATAAGTACTTATATAATTGCTATTTGGATTTTACAAATCGATTCAGTCTTGTATAATCAGTTACAGAGTGGGCTATAAGTATGCAAAATAGAGCCCATAACATGTTAACAGTGAAATGAAAGGATAGAATATTCTGACTTCATTTCTACTTTTATAAAAAGGGACATCATATAGCTAATTATTTTCAAGTTCAGATCAATAATAAATGTATATAAGGAGCAGAATTTATATGGAAGACGTTCTACAATTGTTTAGAGATGCACTATCAATAACGGAACAATTGTATAAACAAGATGAGCAATTGTGGCATAAATGGGTTTCCTATTATGTTGAGGTTGAAGCAGATCAAAGTAAAATTGTGACTTCAAAATACCTTTCTCCGTCATTTTCAATGCTTGTACAGTGGCTAGAGCAACAACAAAGAAAAGGTGTTTCTCCTCTAGATATATATAGAAATATAGATGATTACAGATTAATCATCGATGAGACAATAGGTGTCTTTATTGAACAAGAGTTTCGTAAAAATCAGACAGTTAGTAATAAAGTGCATACAGCAACAAGTGAATCAGATGCGAACATATTGAATGAAAATTATTTAGAAGTAAATAACTCCGCGGTCTATTATAAGTTAAGAGATGGAATAGCTAAAAATCAATTTGAAGAAGATGAAAACACACGGTTAAAATCTTATCCTATTGAAACAAAGGATAGTAATGGAGTGGCACAGCTTTCCTCTCATAAAGATGAAGATCTAAAGTTAACGAATACTGAAGAGACAGCAAGATGGAATACATTAGTAGATGGTGTAATGAGTAATATGGATGATCTAACTGCAGATTGTTTAGATACCATCACGATTCAATGGTTGAATGAAGCAAAATCGCCTGATGAATTTATTGATTTTTCATATGAACAAGTTTTAGAAATGTGCAGTATTTCAAAGGCTAAGGCAAATGGTGTCGAATATTATAGGGTAGAAGATAAAATTAAAGTTGCGAAGCGGATTGCGGCCCTAGCGAGTATTTTTATATATCTAAATGATGACAACGAAGTAGTCGTATTAAATGATCGTGCTGAAACAGGTAAACATTATGAAGTAAAACGCGAGGTAATTAAAAGACTATTTGTATTAGATTCCGTAGTTCTATGGAGAGATAAAAACACAAACGAATACATGGGGATAGAGTCGTGTCGAATCAAACCGGGAAGTTTCTTATCTGGATATCTATATGGATCTAATAGTACTACAGCATTATTATCAAAAAAGGCACTTGAATATAATAGTTATAGACACAAATATCATAAAAGATTAATTCGATATTTGACATGGCAATGGAGAATACGTCAAATGTTTTCTAGCTTACAAAGACCTTATTCTATAGGTGGAGATAAAGGTTTGTTAGCAGTTATGGGTATAAATCAAAAACAAAAACCTAATCGTATCCGCGAACAATTAGAAAATGTTCTTAGTGATTTAGAAAAAGAAGAAGTAATTTCTCATTGGGAATATCATAATGGTTTAGAAGAAGAAAAACTGACAAAGAAGAATTGGTTTAAAAACTATTATTCACAGTTAGGAATAGTAATATTGCCACCCAAAGAATTAATTAGTTCAATGGAAAACTTAGCGAAAAAGAAAACAATTGATACAATAGATGAGGAAAGTCATCCAGTAAAAATTGTAGAAAAACCATTAGATACGAATGAAAATGAACAACTTATCAGGGAGAGAATAGAGTTTATTCATATGAAGAAGAATATAACTATGCGAGAACTATCAATAGAGATAGGTATATCACAGCCTACTCTTTCTAGATTCTATAATAAAAAAACAAAGCGTCTCTCTAGTACGGCGAGAAGCAAATTAAACCAATGGTATAAAAGACAAATGATTATCGATAAAATGTAAGTTAAAGCTAAAAATTAGTATTAAAAAGAGTCCTAGAAATAGGACTCTTTTTAATGTAGTTATTGAATTTGCCTGTTTTAAAATACACTAATAAATATAGAAATATCCCTATTTAGAAACAGGGATATTTCTATATTAATAAGGAAATTATAGTAGTGTTATATGGTATATGCAATAGAATCAGCAATGTATATTATTTCAGTAACTTATCTAAAGCTCTCTCCTAACCCTTTATTTTTGTAACAAAGGCAACGGGAT
>NZ_NUPZ01000040.1 GCF_002584985.1 Bacillus sp. AFS029637
AAGGTGCGCAAGGCAACACGGGCGCTACTGGACCTCAAGGTACTCAAGGTAACACGGGTGCTACTGGTCCTCAAGGTACTCAAGGTAACACTGGCGCTACTGGGGCCACTGGACCTCAAGGTACTCAAGGCAACACAGGTGCTACCGGGCCTCAAGGTGTTCAAGGGCCAACAGGTGCTACTGGTATAGGAGTTACCGGACCTACTGGACCTAGCTTCCCAGTAGCGACAATCGTTGTAACAAACAACATCCAACAAACAGTACTACAATTTAATAACTTTATTTTTAAAACCGCAATTAACGTAAACAATATTATTTTTAACGGCACAAATACAGTTACTGTTATTAACGCTGGTATTTATGTAATTAGCGTATCTATTTCTACAACTGCGCCAGGATGCGCTCCATTTGGAGTAGGAATTTCAATTAATGGAGCAGGTGCTACTGACAACTTCTCTTCAAATCTAATAGGCGACTCACTTTCATTTACTACAATAGAAACATTAGCTGCTGGAGCAAGCATTTCTGTCCAATCTACTCTTAACGAGATTACGATCCCTGCAACAGGAAACACTAACATTCGTCTTACTGTATTTAGAATCGCTTAAATTTCACTATGTATTGTTTATGACAAATAAAAAAAGAGCGAGAAATTCGCTCTTTTTTTGTTATGTACAATAATTCATTACTACTCTAATTCAATTGAAACATTTTTTTGAGGTACAAAGGTAGAAATTGCATGTTTATAAATAAGCTGTTGCTTACCTTCTGTTTCCAGTAGGACTGTAAAATTATCAAATCCTTTAATTAATCCACGAAGCTGGAAACCGTTTAATAAGTACAGCGTAACAAACGTATTTTCTTTACGGAGTTGATTTAAAAACTGATCTTGAATATTGATTGATTGCTTCATGTCGAATCCTCCTCTTTTTCTCTACTTACTATTATTCGACTTTAATTGTAACTTTCCTTCTATGTATCGTAAAATTTCTGACGTTTTTTCACCATCTGTAACATCAAACCAAGTGACATCCATTTTATTACGGAACCACGTTAATTGGCGCTTTGCATAACGGCGTGAGTTCGTCTTTAATTGTGATACCCCTTCTTCTAAAGAGACACGATTCTCAAAATAATCATAGATTTCTTTATACCCAATCGCTTGAATAGATTGACAATCTCGTATTCCTCTATTATACAGCCCCTCTACTTCCTCTAACAGACCTTGTTCCATCATCAAATCAACTCGTAAGTTAATGCGATCGTATAGCATTTCTCGATCCATTGTCAAGCCAATTAATGACACATCATAGAGTAACTCTTTTTCTTGTTTCTCAATTTGATCACTCATTTTTTCGCCCGTCGTGTAGAAAATTTCTAACGCCCGAATGACACGTCGCACATTATTTGCATGAATACGCTCCGCACTTTCTGGATCTACTTCTTGCAATTTTTTATGTACATATTCCACACCACGATCTAAAGCTAACTTTTCCATTTGTTCTCGGTATATCACATCACCAGCATCATCTGTAAACTGATAATCGAATAACACAGATTGTATATAAAGACCGGTTCCACCAACTATAATTGGTAATTTACCACGCTCTGTAATCTCTCGAATATGCTTACGAACACGTTCTTGAAATTCTGCGACGGAAAATGAATCTTCCGGATCTTTTATATCGACCATATAATGTGGAATTCCATCCATCTCTTCTTTCGTCACCTTTGCAGTTCCAATATCCATCGTGCGATAGATTTGCATGGAATCACCACTAATAACCTCACCGTTCAACGCTTTTGCAAGATCGATGCTTAACTTCGTCTTCCCAACAGCAGTTGGCCCAATGATAACAGCAACTTTTTCACGTTGCATTTCTCCCATATCATTCAACTCTCTTTATGTAATGTACTCCATCTATTGATTATACCCAATCTTAACAATTTTAACGGCATTATTGCAAGTTCTTTCAATTCGGTACATGAAATTTCATAAAAAAGAACATAGTTTGTCCAAATCTGCATATACATGATAAAAACCGCTCGGAAAGGATGCGTTGACTATGAAACAATCCACTATCAATTTTGCAGCACTAACAAATGACCTCATTTTGGCTACCGCTACAAAAGAACAAAATTGTTCACAAGAAGAATTATACTTCGCCTTAAATTGTTTACTACGTTCCTTTTATTCTACTCTTCAAGAAACAACCTTACATTCGGAAAGTACACATACAGAGTATATGCAAACTCAATTTTGCAGCGCATATAAAATTATTACAGGTAAAAGCATTTATCCATTTCAATAATCATTTTTAAGACAAAAGCGTTCTATCATAAAAAGATAAAAAGCGGTTGCTTACATATTTTCGAGCAACCGCTTTTTTACATTAATAAAGGTAAACTATTGTATAACTTTCACTTTTACAGATTTACGCCCCCAGCTATTGGCACTACCATCTGAACCAACTAATACATCGATACGGTTTCCTTTAATTGCACCACCAGTATCTCCAGCAATCGCTTCCCCATATCCTTCTACCCATACTTTCGACCCAAGTGGAATTACCTTCGGATCAACAGCAATTACTTTCATATTTGGGTTTGCTGTTAAATCATGCCCCATTGCAGTTAGTACACGACCACCATATGAACCATTCTCACTTGGATCTGCTGTATATGCTGTCGCTTCTACAGTTATTTCACGACCACCGGCAGGCGCACTAGTTTCAGTAGATTTCGCAACTGGTTTCGCAACTGGCTTTGCTTTTCCTACAGGTTTACTTGATTCTACATTCTTAACAGATTCCTTACTCTTAACTGCTGTATTATTTTTAACCGGCGTATTTACTCTTACCGGTGTCTCTTCTTGCGTTACAACTTCTTTCTTTTCAATCACAGGTGCCGTTCCTGTTAAAAATGGCACGTGAACATATCCTACTTTTCCATTATAGTCGAATTGTAACCATTCATTTTGAACTTGATTTGTCGTTTCAATTACATCATCTTTATTAAGTTTACCAAGAACTTCAGAGTCGGTATTCGCCCCAGCACGAACGTTTAACACGCCCGCCGTTACATAATATGTACTTTTTGTAAATTCAGCGCTTACAAACGCTTCTTTACCATTTAATTTAATTTTTGTCCATCCATTTTCTGTATTTATAACATCTAATTTATTCCCATTTAACATTTTACCTACAAGCTTTGACTCTACAGTTGGGTTTTCTCTAACATTTAATACATCTGTTGTTACAATCGTTTCTGCTTTCGCAGAACTTGCAAAAATCCCAAGACCAAAAACTGCCGCCGTTGCTATACCTAATAATTTTTTCATGAATAGCCTCCATTTGCTTTGTTTTCGTATTTTCATTATAGCAACAGATTTTTAGTATTTTTAGAAATCACACAATTACAAACCATTCGTAATACACGATTAATGAGCTGTAACATAAATTTCCATATTAATGAATTCCATTTCCAATAGAATTCCCAATAGTTTTCATATATTTTCCACATACAAGCTCCAGAATTTTTTTCCAAAAAAAATTACAGTATTACTTTTTTGTTACAAAAAATTCATATTTCATTACATCTTTTACCAAAATTCATCATTCTTCAATTATTAACCTCCTTTTTTGTAATAAAAAGGAGCAGCTAATAAAAGCTACTCCCTTTACATGTGTTATTTAACTTTCTTTTTCCAAATCCCCATCATAAGGGCAGAAACAACTGTCCCTATTAATATAGAGAAAATATATAGTAATGGTTTATTTACTAATGCGATAACAAACAATCCACCATGCGGTGCTGGTAATGTAATTTGGAATAACATAGATAATGCACCCGCAATACTTGAACCAACAACGCAACTTACTATTACTCGAACCGGATCTGCAGCTGCAAATGGAATCGCACCTTCTGTAATAAACGACGCTCCCATAATATAATTTGTGAAACCAGATTTACGTTCTGCCTCAGTAAACTTCGATTTAAAGAAGGTAGTTGCGAATGCAATTGCTAATGGTGGTACCATACCACCAGCCATAACTGCTGAGTGAACACCAAAGTTCCCTGCTGAGATTGCAGCGATCCCAAATGTAAATGCTGCTTTATTAATTGGCCCCCCCATATCGATTGCCATCATACCACCTAAAATTAAACCTAATAGTATAGCATTTGTACCACCTAAACTATTTAACCAACTCGTTAACATTTCGTTTAACGCAACTACAGGTGGATTAACTACTTTTAACATGATAACACCTGTAATTAATAACCCCAATACTGGGTAAAGCAAGACTGGTTTAATCCCTTCTAACTGCGCTGGTAAACTAGAAAATAACTTTTTCAACCCAACAACAACATATCCCGCTAAGAAACCAGCAATTAATCCACCTAAAAAGCCAGCGTTTGCTTGTGCCGCCAAAAATCCTCCAACAACACCAGGCATAAAACCAGGTCGATCAGCAATAGAACTTGCAATAAATCCAGCTAAAATTGGTACAAGGAATAAAAAGGCTCCTTTTTCTCCACCACCAATGGTCATTAACATTTCAGCAATAGGACCTTCCGCCTTAATTCCACCGAACATAAATGCTAATGCGATTAAAATCCCGCCACCAACAACGAATGGAAGCATATTACTTACACCGCTCATTAAATGCTTATAAATTCCTAACCCTTTTTCTTTCTCTGCACTTTCTGTCTTCCCATCTTCTTTTATTCCTTTAAAGATTGGTGCATCTTGTTTTACAGCTCGATTCAGAAGATTTTCAGTTTTTCTAATCCCATCAGCAACCGGCACTTGAATAACATGTTTCCCAGCAAAACGGTTCATTTCTACTTGTTTATCTGCGGCAACGATAATAGCAGTAGCACGTTCAATATCCTCTTTCGTTAAACCGTTTTTTATACCTGTTGATCCGTTCGTTTCAACTTTAATCGCTATTCCTAGCTCTGCTGCTTTTGCTTTTAAGCTATCCGCAGCCATATATGTGTGAGCGATTCCAGTCGGGCAAGCCGTAACAGCTAATACGTACGGTTCATTTCCTTCTGGTTTCGCAACCTCAATGCCAGCTTCTTCTTCTTTTTCATTTTCTTTTTCATCAAATAAACGAAGAAGTTCCTCTTCATCCTTTGCTTCTAATAATTGCTTACGAAACCCTTCATCCATTAATAGTGTAGATAGGCGTGATAACGTTTCTAAATGAGTATTATTCGCCCCTTCACTTGCAGCAATCATAAAGAATAAATGTGCAGACTGCCCGTCGAGTGATTCATAGTTGATACCGCTTACACTTCTACCAAAACAAATCGATGGTTGTTTAACAGCCTTCGTCTTCGCATGAGGTATTGCAATACCTTCCCCAATTCCAGTCGTACTTTGGGACTCCCGCTTTAAAATAGCTTCTTTAAATTCAGCTGTACTATTCAAACGATTTGCCCTGTTTAATTTCTCAACTAATTCATCTATGACAGCTTCTTTATTTGAAGCTGTCAAATTCATAATGACTGTATCCCTTTTTAATAGTTCTGTAATTTTCATATGTTACTTCCCCCTATCGCTTAGCTACAATTACTTGCGACAATAATTCTTCTACATTTTCCTTTGTACACAAATCTGCCGAAAATGCTGTTGCACTCCCTGTTGCAACGCCATATTGAAATGCCTTTTCAATATCTTTTGTCTGTTCATATTTACCTACAAATCCTGCAACAAGAGAATCTCCGGCCCCAACCGAATTAATAACAACACCTTTTGGAACAGTTGCTTCATATATTCCTTCTGCCGTAAATAATAAAGCTCCATCTTCAGCCATTGATACGATAACGTGCTCTACACCTTGTTCGATTAATTTCCTTCCATATGGTAAAATGTCTTCTACTGTTGAAAGTTCTACTCCGAACAATTCGCCAAGTTCATGATGATTTGGTTTTATTAAAAATGGCTTATTTTTAATTACATGCTGCAGCGCACTTCCACTTGCATCTACTACTACACGAATTCCTTTTTCTGCTCCAAATGCTGCGATTTTTTCGTAAAAGGTAGTTGGTATAGACGCTGGTACACTTCCAGCTAGAACAACACAATCCCCATGTTGCATACTTTCAATTTGTTTCATTAATTTTTCAAATTGCTCATTTGTCACACTAGGACCTTGTCCATTTAACTCTGTTTCTTCTTGCCCTTTTATTTTCACATTAATTCGTGAATCTCCGTCTACTTGTACGAAGTTTGTTGTCATACCTTCATCGTGTAATACCTCTTTAATAAATTGGCCGGTAAATCCACCAGTAAATCCGAGCGCTATATTGGCAACACCTAAACGATGAAGAACACGAGAAACATTAATGCCTTTTCCTCCAGGAAACTTCATATCTTTCTCCGCACGATTTACTGTTCCTAAATCGAAAGAATGAACTTGTACTACATAATCAATAGATGGGTTTAAAGTAACTGTATAAATCATTGTTTATCAACCTCAATTACATTGGTTTGTTTTTTATATTTTTCTAAATCAATTTCTAGATAATTTGTAATAATGTTTGCATCTTCAACATCTGCAATTTTCGCAAACGCAACTTCCGAAAACTTACTTTCATCGATTAAGAAATATCCTTCGTTCGCTAACGTTAATGCCATTTGTTTCAAAAGTGCCTCCTCTGGATCTGGTGTTGTATACCCTAACTGTTCATGTACACCATTCGCTCCTAAGAAACATTTATCAAAGCGATATTTCTGCATACTTTCCTGCGCCATCGCACCAATTAAAGCTTTCGTCCTACTCTTCATCATCCCACCTAGTAAATACGCACGAATATTACTTTCAACTAAAGCTTCAATATGCATAAGTCCATTCGTAACGACAGTAACATCTTTATTTATTAAAAATGGAATCATTTCAAATGTTGTACTCCCTGCATCTAAATAAATACAATCACCTTGTTCAACAATACTAGCTGCATACTTGGCAATTTGTTGTTTTATTTGAATGTTTTTGGATGATTTTTCAATCATCGTCGGCTCCTGCCCTTTTCCTGTTAAAACAGAGGCACCACCATGAACTCTTTTTAATAACCTTTGTTTTTCCAATTGTGCTAAATCACGACGAATTGTTGATTCAGAGCTTTCTGTTCTTTCAACTAACTGCTGTAATTTAACAACTTTCTGTTCTTTTACAAGTTGCAATATCATTTGATGACGTTCAGGAGTTAACATTTTCTTCACCTCTTCTTTGATTACAGTATAATGAAAACGATCACAAAAATCAATCACAAACAATCAAAAATAGCCAGTAACAATCAAAAACGATTAAAAATAACAAAAAAGAAACCTATTTGATACTACAATCAAATAGGTTTCTTCTCTCGATTCATTTATAAAGAAGCTTTATATATATTTAGAACATCATCTTTATTTAATTTTTTAAAGTTGCCAAATTCACCATAAGCCATCGCTTTATCAGCCATTAAGTTAATCTCATTTTCACCAATAGCATAATCAGCTAATGTTACTGGCGCTTCAATTGAAGTCCAAAATTGACGTAATGACTCAATCCCTTCTAACGCCACCTCTTTATCTGTTTTGCCGTCTGTTTCTACATCAAACACACGAATAGCGAACTGTTTAAAACGACTTACATTTTCATCAACAACATGATTCATCCAGTTCGGGAATAATATCGCAAGGCCTCCTCCATGCGGTATGTCATGAACAGCAGAAACCGCATGCTCAATATTATGAGTTGCCCAGTCTCCTTTTACTCCCATCGCTAAAATGCCATTTAACGCCATCGTGCCGCAATACAAAATTGTTTCTCTATGCGCATAATTTTCTAGATCATTTAAAAGCTTAGGAGCTGTGTCAATTACCGTTCTTAAGACAGATTCACAATAACGATCTTGTAGTTCTGTATTTGTTCCATGATGGAAATACTGTTCTAATACGTGTGACATAATATCTACCATACCGTAAATTGTTTGATCTTTCGGTACAGACGCAGTATGAACTGGATCTAGAATTGAAAACTGCGGGAAAGTAACTGGACTACCCCATCCATACTTTTCATTCGTTTCCCAATTTGTAATTACAGATCCCGCATTCATTTCAGAACCTGTCGCTGCAAGAGTGAGTACAGTACCAAATGGTAATGCTTCGCTAGCAAATGCTTTTTTCGTTACAATATCCCATACATCACCATCATATTTACTACCAGCTGCAATCGCTTTCGTACAGTCGATTACACTTCCTCCACCCACTGCTAAAATAAATTCGACTCCATTGTCTTTACAAATTTGAATCCCTTTCTTTACTGTTGATAAACGAGGATTCGGTTCAACACCTGTCAATTCAAACACTTCTGCATTTATATCCTTTAACATAGAAATTACATTATCATAAATACCATTTCTTTTAATACTGCCTCCTCCATATACGAGAAGAACTTTTTTACCAAACTGTGGAATTTCAGTTTTTAACTGTTCTAATTGTCCTTTACCAAAAATAAGTTTCGTCGGATTACGAAATACAAAATTTTGCATATTCCTTTACCATCCCTTCTATATAAAAAGCAACTATACTTTTGTATACCATATTTTTTTCATTTCACAAAAATATTTGCTTAACAAAAAAATCCCAGCCCTAAAGGCTGAGACTTTTTATTGATAATAAGGTGAGATCATTAAGTAAACAATAACACCAGATAAACTTACATATAACCAAATTGGCATCGTCCAACGTACAATTTTACGGTGACGTGTTAATTGATTCGTAAAACCAAATACAAGTGCAAACAATGCAAGTGGTACAATAATTGCTGCAAGGATAATATGTGTAATTAAAATGATGAAATACACATATTTAATGAATCCTTCTCCGCCATAATGTGTTGCTGGCGCCAAGTAATGATACGATAAATAAGAAACGCAAAATAGCAAAGTCGTTGTAAATGCTGCGAGGATGAAACCACGATGCATTTTTACATTCTTTTTAATAATAGAGAATAATGCTGCTAATAAGAATACGAACGTAAAGCTATTAAAGATTGCATTTAACATTGGTAAAATTGTTACATCAAAATGTAATTCTCCTTCATAGCCAACAGGTCCAAAGAACAAAAATAAAATAATCGCATTTACAACTACAGAAAGCGTTATCACAATAGGAGCATAGCTTTTCTGATTTGTTGATTGATCCACCAAAATGGTCACTCCCTCTTCCTTCAAATATGTATACGTAACCTCACTATTTTAACATATTATTCACGGTGTAAATGTGACAATAGTTTGACACAGTAAGACAAGGCAAAGAAAAAATCCCTCTTAACGAAATCTCTTAAGAAGGATTTTATCGCTTTATTATTCAAATAGCAATGTACTTAGTTTTTGTTAAAAAACGTACTGCTATATGCTTGAAATATTTCAGACACTTGATATCCCATTAATGAAATTGCTGTTAATGAAAAGAAACCAATCATAAAAAATCGAATCCACATATAAATCTCCTCCTTGTATTTAGCTTAAAAAGCATTGGCTATATTACAAGTTGAGTGGCACTCTTCATCATCACTTTCTTTTCTCTTTACAATCGCTGTTATAAATCGAATCATAAAGAAGATAACAAAAGGAATTTGTTCGTAATTTATATTGGCATAGTTTAGCAACGACTCGCGTTGCAAATCGAACGGAGATGAGAAGGAATAGAACATACCTTGCTCTTCCACATATACGATTACAATCTTCATGCAAAATAATATTCCTAGAAACGAAACAATATCTTGCCATTCTGTCGTATATAACAGGTTATACAGCTCTAATACGTACTCTTCCATCATCATCCCCCTTCCTTTTTTACCATTTTGCTCGCCTTTATATAAAAAGTCAAGAAAAAAGTTTATAACCACTATGACAATAGTAATTATCCTTTCTTTTACTTATATATGAAGCTTTTCTAGTAATGATTGGATTTGACTTTCTTCGCAAAAAATGAAATTACTATTGTACAGATTCTTCATTCACAATAGTACGGAGGGGTTGTAAAAATATTACAAATTTCATTTTTTTCGTGAATATATGTACGTACACTTGTTCTCGAATGTTTTATACGTTATAATAACAACTTAAATAGCATTATTTACATATGAGGTGAAAAACATGAATAAAACAGAATTAATCAAAAACGTAGCACAAAATGCTGAGATTTCTCAAAAAGAAGCTACTGTAGTTGTACAAACTGTAGTAGAATCAATCACTAACACTTTAGCTGCTGGTGAAAAAGTACAACTTATCGGATTCGGTACATTCGAAGTTCGCGAAAGAGCTGCTCGTACAGGCCGTAACCCACAAACTGGTGAAGAAATGCAAATCGCCGCTTCTAAAGTACCTGCTTTCAAAGCTGGTAAAGAACTAAAAGAAGCTGTAAAATAATGAAAAATAGCCTTCTCATTTATGAGAAGGCTATTTTTTTCATTACATAATTAATAAATACCTGACCATTGTGCTGTTTCTTTTGTTCCTTTATGCAAATATAACCTTTACTTTCAAAAAAAGGTTTAGCTGTAATACTCGCCTCTGTATATATATCCCTATGTCCTAGGTTCACTGCTTCTTTTTCTAACTTCTGTAGTATGTATGAAGCTATTCTTTTCCCTTGATAATCTTTATGTGTAAATAAACGATCTACGCAATAATTCTCATTATAATCCCCAAATCCTACTATCATACCGTTATGCTCCGCTACATAACTAATATTTTTCTCTAAAGACTTTAACCAGCTTTCTCTATCTATTCGATCTGGCGCCCATGCCTGTAGTTGTAATTCGTTATAATCTTTTGCATTAATTGTATGAACTGTCTCATAGAACAGCTGTAATACTTGTTCTAAATCCTCTTTATGAAATGTTCTAATAATCGTATCTTTTAACATATTAAAGCCTCCTTACTAAACTATTATTTAACTTTTCTACCATCTACGATTCAATATTTCTGCTTTATTATATCTTTTTTCTTTCTATACGAACAAAAAAACAATACTTATTTTAAAGTATTGTTTTTTGTTTTAAAAGCATACGCAATTACTCTATAGATTTACATTTTTATTACTTTAATTTCACTCTTTGTAATCGTAATGCATTTAATACAACCGAAACAGAACTAAATGCCATCGCAGCTCCAGCTACCCAAGGTGCTAGGAAACCTAATGCCGCAATTGGTATTCCTAAGGCGTTATAAGCTAATGCCCAGAATAAATTTTGCTTAATATTTCTTATCGTCATTTTACTCATAAAGATTGCATCAGCAATACTATTTAAATCACCACGGATTAACGTAATATCTGCCGCTTCCATCGCTACATCCGTGCCTGTTCCAATTGCCATACCGATATCCGCCGTAGCAAGTGCCGGAGCATCATTTATTCCATCCCCAACCATTGCTACTTTCTTACCTTGCGCTTGAAGTTTTTTCACTTCTTCTGCTTTTCCTTCTGGTAATACTTCTGCGATTATGTGATCAATACCAACTTGCTTAGCAATTGCCTGAGCAGTTTGGGTATTATCTCCTGTAATCATAACAACGTCTAGACCCATTTTCTTAAGTCTTGCGATAGCCGCTTTTGAAGTATCTTTTACAGTATCTGCAACCGCTACTATACCAGCATATTCTTTATTAATCGCAATAAGCATTGCTGTTTTACCTTCTCGTTCTAGCTCTTCCATCGATTTAGAAACTTCTTCAATATCAATATCGAATTTCTTCATTAATCGACGTGTACCAATTAATAGTGTTTTCCCTTCTACAACTGATTCGATACCAAATCCAGGAATCGCTTCAAACGTTTCTGAACTTGGGATACCAATTTTCTTTTCTTTAATTCCTTCTACAATCGCTTCTGCAAGTGGGTGTTCAGAATTCTTTTCTGCCGCAGCTACTAAACGTAGTATTTCTTCTTCGCGGAATCCATCTGCTACAATTACATCAGTTAACACTGGCTTCCCATTTGTCACAGTGCCTGTTTTATCTAAAATAACTGTATCTAATCGATGCGTTGCTTCTAAATGCTCCCCGCCTTTAAATAAAATACCATACTCAGCCGATCTTCCTGATCCAGCCATAATAGATGTAGGCGTTGCAAGACCTAATGCACATGGACATGCGATAACAAGTACTGCTATCATCTTCTCAAGTGCTCCTCCAAAATCACCAGGTGTAACAAATACCATCCACACAACAAATGTAATAATTGCAATTCCAACTACAACCGGTACGAAAATACCTGAAATTTGATCTGCTACCCTTTGAATAGGTGCTTTTGATCCTTGCGCTTCTTCTACTACTTTAATAATTTGAGCTAATGCAGTATCTCTGCCTACTTTAGTTGCCTTAACTTTTAAAAATCCATTTTTATTCATTGTAGAACCGATGACTACATCCCCAATTGTTTTGTCAACTGGAATACTTTCACCCGTTAACATCGATTCATCAATTGCTGATTTTCCTTCTATAATTTCTCCATCAACTGGTATTTTTTCACCCGGTTTTACATAAACGATATCACCTGCTACTACTTCTTCGATTAAAATTTTCATTTCCGTTCCATCTCGCACAACTGTCGCTGTCTTTGCTTGTAAACCCATCAACTTTTTAATTGCTTCTGAGGAACGTCCCTTTGCTTTTGCTTCAAATAATTTACCTAAAAGAATGAGTGTAATAAGTACCGCGCTCGTTTCAAAATATAAATCTGTCATATGTTCCGAAGAACCGATAGATTGAATGCTTAAATATACACTATAGAAATAGGCGGCCGACGTTCCAAGTGCCACAAGAACATCCATGTTAGCACTTTTATTACGTAACGCTTTATAAGCTCCAACATAAAACTGTCCACCAATGATAAATTGAACTGGCGTTGCAAGAGCGAGTTGTATCCAAGGGTTCATAAGCATATCAGGTAAATAAATAAACGATGTAAATGAGAAATGGCTCACCATTGCCCATAGTAACGGGAATGATAAAATAAATGAAATAATAAACTTCTTCTTTTGTCGCTCAATTTCTTGTAAGCGATGATCTGCCACTCCCTCTTGCTCTTCTGATTTTACTTCTAATTTATATCCTAACTTTGTAATTATACTCTTCATTTCACTTACATTAATTTGATCCGGATTAAAGTCTACCGTTGCCGACTCTAAAGCGAAGTTAACTGTCGCTTTGTTCACACCATCTAACTTATTTAAACGCTTTTCAACTCTATTCGCACATGCTGCACATGTCATTCCTGAAACTGTAAACTCCGCTTTATCGCTTACGATACCATATCCTAACGATTCAACTTTTTCTTTAAATTGTTGTGGATTCGTTTTCGCTGGATCGTACATTATTTTTGTCTTTTCAAGTGCAAAATTTACATTTGCATCGTGGACACCTTCTACTTTTTTCAGACCTTTTTCAATTCTATTTGCACATGCTGCACATGTCATTCCTGATATTTGAAGATTGGCCTCTTTTTGTTCATTCATGTCTCTCACCTCTATATACCCTTATGAGGTATAATTATTAGCAAAATAAATCGTACTTCATTTAAAGTACGATTTATTTCCGTATTTAAAAATAATTATTGAACATCGTATCCTTGATCTTCGATTACAGCAACGATATCTTTTAACGTTACGACTGATGAATCAATAGTAACTTCAACAGTTCCTTCTGCTAATTGAACTTTCACTTGTTCAATACCGTTTAGCTCTTTCACACTGCTTTCGATAGCATTTACACAATGTCCACAAGACATACCTTCAACTTTTAATGTTAACTGTTCCATTTAAAATCCTCCTCTTGTTTCTTCATTGTTTGTTAATCACAACTACATCTTACCATACCCCCCTAAGGTAATCAATGGTTTTATATCATGATTTTAAATTTTTTCTAAAATCTTTATTTCTTTGCCTCAATTATGAATTTGTAATGTCTTTCCTATATAAACAAAAAACCAAGCTAGTCTAAAGCTAGCTTGGTTTTTACGCTTTTGAAAAACGCTCAAATACTGTCATTAATTCCTCAATTGCTTCGTCACCATTTCCATCTTTAATAGCTCCTGAAACACAATGACTCGTATGATTTTTTAAGACACCCATTCCTACTTTTTTCATAGCTGCATTAATCGCTGAAATTTGCACTAAAATATCAACGCAATAACGATCATTTTCAATCATATTTTGAATACCACGGACTTGTCCTTCAATTCTCTTTAATCTATTTATAATTTGTTCTTTTTCTTTTTCTGATCTATGTGTAGTTGCTTCATGCTCTTTATGATCCATATTATCACCTTCTCAAAGTTTCTCTTCATCCAATAAAACAATTACTTTTACGAGTATACCAATTATAGCATTAAATATCTATGTATGATACCCCATATGAGTATATTTACACGCTATGATTATTCATAACAAATTATTAGTTTCTCGGTCTCAATTTCCATTATACCCTTTCCTTTTTTCAAAAAAACATCAATAAGTGGGGATTGTCCTTCCCCACTTATTGTTCGTCCCAAAATATAAAAGTCTCAATTTTCAAATATGTAAATCGAGACTTTTTTCTTCCTATATATAATTATTGCTGATCACATACTTTTGTATCATTCACTACTGAAGTTCCTTCAACGGTTACCGTATGAAAACAGTCATTTACTCGAACTGTCACAACATTATCTTGCCGATCAATGATATGATATTCGTTAAAATTTTTATTCAGAGCACTGCGAATTTGTTCTCCTTCATAAATTGGAATACCATGTGATAAAACCCAAATAAGCCCAGCGATAGCGAGAATTGCTTTCATACGATATACCTCCTTGATAATAATATGAACTTTTAATAAGTTTCTTTCCCCTACTAATACTTGATTCAATCGAATCTTTATAGGGATCAGTTCATTTCGTCTATTTTATGTTTATGCTAATTGTGACTGAATTGTGACAACTTTTTGTCTCTTTAGACGAAAAGTTGAAACAAAACTTTCAAAAAGGACAATTCTACTTACAAAAATAAAAGGCTATGGAGAAATTGAAATGAATCCGAATAATGATACATAAAAACCACCTCCTGAATTCGCATACTAAGTATGAAAATTCAGGAGGTGGTTTTCGTTTGAAAACAAGAGTTCATTACCCTGAAGAAATAAAGTGGAAAGTAATTGAAATGAAAAAGGATGGTTATTCAAATCATACCATTTGGTTAAAGTTGTTTGTGTTTAGATTAGTATAAAACAAATAATTAGATTACAAGCGTGAGGCAAATTCCGCTTTCGAATTTCGGTTAATGGCTTAGGTCATCTTCCCTTTCACAATCTAGTATTTATGCATATGATATTAAAGATAATCGAAAGGATGAGTGAGGCCATGAACAAAAAACAAGATTGCGAGTGTAGAGAAAATATTAGTATTAGGGACATGAGGGAAGTCTTATATAATTTTAGAAATTCACCTGGTAACATTCAATTTATTAATAGAAGCAATAGTGTGTTGAATTTTTCAAACGTTTCCTGTGGAAGTGTTACAGCAAATCTTCCTAATGATGGTGGACAATTAGATTTTGCAATATGTTTTATTTTTTCCTATAGACCATTAGTAAATTCTTCAACATGCGTTCCGTCAACATGTGTTCCGCCAACATGCAATAATTGTCGTTGTATAGTAGATTCCTGTATAATATCCATACGCAAACGCTTAAAATTACACAAGGAAAATAACCAATTATTAAATGTTTATTCAGTTGGCTTACAATCGATAACCCGGGTAAAGGTGATTGACGTCTGGGATGGTGTAGCTGTGTTTAAGGAACCTGGTGTAGAAGATGTAATTTTTGTATCACTATTGTTAATTGAAAGATTAGAACCCACAGTTTAGTAAGCATATCTCTAGAAGACAAGACTCTCCTCGTCCGTGTGACGTCTCCATTGACGAAGGTTAGTGCATTCGTGCTCGTTTTCCATGAGACTAACGTGACAAGAGGGTCTACTGTCTTATCCCCATAATGGACAACCTGTCTTCTTAAATACAACTACCAATAATAGTAATTATGTAAGTAAGCCGAACATCAAGACGGAATAAATTGAACTCTTTCTCTATTAGTACTTGGTTGAAAAAACAATAAAAAAAGTAAGCTATTCGCTTACCTTTTTCTAGACTCCTGCTACACTTGACTAATAAATCTTAATCCCTTACTTAAAGAAGTCGGCACAACAGATGCATGATTTTCTCCTTCAGCTTCATAAAACTTAAATTTAAATTTGTCGTGGTTGACTTGGAGAAGGCGTTCTGATAATTCATTTGCACCTACAACCATATGCTCTCGTTCTAATGACCCCACTGTAAGAAATACACCTGTTTCAAACTGAGCATTGTTTAATTCATTTATAAGATTCTCTTCTTTTTCAAGCACGGACTCGTTATTCCACCAAATAGATGGACTACTAATAAAATAATTTTGAAAGGCCTTTATGTTTGTGAATAATATATGTAAAGCAAACAGACCACCTAAAGAATGTCCAAATAACGTTTGCTTTCCTTTATCAATTTCAAATTTATTTTCAATTTGTGGTTTCAATTCTTCTTCAATAAAAGTAAAGAAGCTATGTGCTCCACCTGTTTTAGACCACGGTTTGCCGTCTGGCTTTAAAGGCGCATCTTTTGAAATTACGCTAGGCGTAAAATCATAGCATCTTTCTTCACCAGAAAATGCCCCTTCAATTGGATAACCAATACCAACTATAATGGCTGGTGAAACACCTGTTTTTTCCGCTCTAACCGATTGTATTTTAATCGCTTCGTGGAATGTTTGAAAAAAGGCATTACCATCTAAGACGTATATGACTGGATATCCTGACTCTGGTGCTAGCTGCTTCGGCTTTGAAATATGAATTTGATATTCCTTACCTTCTAATTTTGAATAAATTTTCCACTGTTCTGTATTAGATGTAATAATTTGCCGTTTTTCAATAGTAGCATTCATTGTAAATCCCCCCTTTTTAACTTGTTACATACATTTCTACTTTTTCTTCTTGCGATATAACGCTATCATAACCGAAACAAACAGGAGACCCGTTATACGGATCAATCATGACACGCGCATCAATATGAAATACTTCTTTTAACACTTCATTTGTAATGATTTCTTCTGGGCTACCCGTTGTTACAATTTCCCCTTCCTTCATTGCAATAATTTCATCTGAAAACCTCGCTGCATGGTTAATATCATGTAGTACCATTACGACTGTACAATTATGTTCTTTATTTAACTTCTCCACAATTTGCAATACATCTAATTGGTGAGACATATCAAGGTATGTAGTCGGTTCATCTAATAGCAACACTTCTGTCTCTTGTGCTAAAGCCATCGCTAGCCATACCTTTTGTCTTTGACCACCTGATAAGTTTGCAATTTGTCTCGTTCGAAATGCAGATGTTTTCGTTATATCTAGTGCCCAATCAATCATCTCTTTATCTTTTGAAGTTAACTTATTTACGTTATTTCGATGCGGATAGCGTCCATAAGAAATTAATTCTTCTACTTTCAGCTCTCCTGGTGCAATCGGAGTTTGTGGAAGTAAAGCTAACTGCTTAGCAATTTCTTTCGTTGGAATTGTGTTTAAATCTTGTCCTTGCAAATACACTTTACCGCTTTTTTGTTTTAACATTCGTCCCATTGTCTTTAACAACGTTGATTTTCCGCACCCATTCGGACCTATAATTGTCGTTACTTTCCCTTCTTGTATCTCCACATTTAAATCGCGAAACACTGTAAGCTTTTCATAACTTGTTTCTAAATTTTTTGCACTTAAAATACTCATTTCTATTCCTCCTCTTACGCTTTCGCCTTATAAAGTAAATATAAGAAATACGGTACACCGACAATAGAAATAACGATTCCAACTGGTAACTCTACAGGTGTGAAAACTGTTTTTGCAATAAAGTCTGAGGTAATCACAAGAAACATTCCTATTACTCCGCAAGTAGGAATGATATGCTTATGCTGAATACCGACAAGTCTTTTCGCTATGTGCGGCGCCATTAATCCGATAAAACCAATACTTCCTGAAACAGCCACGCACGCACTTACAAGTCCGATACTACTTAATAGTAAAATAGATTTCTCTCTTTCTACCGAAACACCTAAACTTGTAATACTTGTTTCTTCCAATTGAAATAAATCTAATAAATAAGCTTTCTTTTGTATAAGAGGAATTAATATAATCAGCCACGGTAACATTGCCACAATATACTTCCAGTTCGCGCTATATATACTTCCAGATACCCAAACTGCAGCCATTTCAAAATCAGTTGACTTCATTTTGAGTGATAAGTACATAGAAAAGGCCCCAAATCCTGATCCAATTGCAATCCCTGTTAATAAAAGTCGCTGCGAATCTAACTTACCGTTTTTCCAAGAAAACAGATAAATGATGATAGCCGCTCCTAGTCCACCGACTAAACCAAACATCGGCATCATCATTATAGAAACCCAATCTGTGCTCTTTAATTGCCCTTGAAAGAAAAACATAAAAATTACAATTGCTGTTCCTGCCCCTGCATTTACTCCTAAAATACCTGGGTCCGCCAATCCATTTCTCGTAATTCCTTGAATTACAGCACCCGCAACGCCGAGACCTAATCCTACTAATCCAGCAATTACAATGCGCGGAAGACGAAATTCAAATATAACTAAATCATGATCTGGTACTGGATCAATTCTAAAGAGTGTTTTAAATACATCTGTAATCGTAATATCAAACGTACCATTCGTTAAACTAATATAAATAGCACATAGTATTAGAAATATAATAATCCCCATCGTCATTCCAAAACGTTGACTTGAACTTTTAAGCATGTCTCTCTCCTCCTCTTGTACGGATTAAATAAAGGAAGAAAGGAATTCCAATTAAAGATGTAACGACCCCAATTGGCGTTTCAAATGGATAATTTACAAACCTACTTAAAACATCACATAGTGCTAAAAAAACTCCACCAATAACACCTGCACATGGCAAGATCCACTTATAATCTACCCCAATTAAAAAGCGAGTAATGTGTGGAATAATTAAACCTACAAAACCTACTTTACCTACTAAAGCAACTGCTGTTCCTGTCAAAAAAATAACTGATAAAATTGCCATCGCTTTAACTAGTTTTGTACGCTGTCCTAGATTAATAGAAACTTCTTCTCCTAAGGAAAGAATTGTAATCGATTTTGATATGAACAGTGCTAAAATTATCCCAATTATCCCAAAGGGTATCGTGATTTTAATGATATTAGGATCCACTTGATCTAACTTTGCATTAAACCAAAAACTAACATTTTGAGAGATTTGGAAATACGAAGCCATCGCTGCCGATACACTACTTAAAAATGTTCCAATAACTGTTCCTATAATCGCTAACCTAACTGGGGATAAGCCATTTTGAAGGAGTGAACCAAAACCAAACACGATACTGGCTCCTAGCGCAGAACCAATCATTGAACATAAAACCATACCGATCGATGACATTCCCGGAAGAAAAATCATGCAAAGTGTAATAACAAAAGCTGCCCCATCCGTCACACCCATAATAGAAGGGGATGCAAGATAGTTTCTTGTCATCCCCTGCATAAGTGCTCCTGATATGGCTAGAAATGCTCCGACTAAAAGAGCTGCAACCACCCTTGGTAAACGTGAAGTAATAATAATATTATGATTTACATCGCTTGAATCAAAATGAAATAATGCATTCCACACTGTTTCAGCATCAATGTTTTTCGCACCATATAAAACAGAAAGTATGACTGTAAATAAAATCAATATGGGTGCTATACATAAAATGGTTACTGGCACTGCATTTGTTTTCTGCATATCATTCAACGCACCTTACTTATCGTATTATTTAGATAAATTTTTCACTGCTTCTTTTAAGAATGCTGTTTTACTCCAAGCTGTACCACCTTGCGCCATTGGATCTACAACGTTTACAAATACTTTCTTTTCCTTCGCAGCATTCATACTTTGCCAAATTGGATTGCTTTTAATTTCTTCTAGTGCTTTCGGGTTTTTATTTTCACTTGCCTCATATTGTAAGAAAATATAATCCGGGTTAAGTTCAGCAAGTTTTTCAAATGAAATTTTCTCTTGTGCTTTTACAGTTTTCAATTGTTCTGGAGCTGTTAATCCAAGATCTTTATAAATGACAGGGTTAAAGTATACTCCTTCTGGATATAGGAATAATTCGTTTGCTCTTAGTCTAATTACAAGAACCTTTTTGTCTTTTAACTTATCTCCTAGTTTTGCTTTTGCTTTCTCAGCGTCCGTATTGTAATCTTTAATAATTTTTTCTGCTTTATCTTTTTTATCAGTTAGTTCTCCCATCAATTTCAAGTTATCTTCCCAATTTGTTGAAACGTGTGATACAGGGAATGTTGGTGCTATTTTCGTAAACTTTTCAGCTGTTTCTGCTGGGAACTTCGTACTCGATGTAATAACATCTGGTTTTAATTGAAGTAATGTTTCGAAATTTGGTTGCATTTTTTCACCTACAGATTTTGCACCCTCTAACTCTTTTTCAAGATACTTTGGTAATTTACCGCCTACAGTAATTGCACCAACTGGTTTAATTCCAAGTACTGCCGCATCTTCCATTGACTCTAAACTAGCTGTCGCAATTTTATCTACTTTTGTTGGCACTGTATATTCTTTACCTAAATATGTAATTTTTCGTTTTTCATCTTTTTTCGTTTCCGCAGCTTTTGTCTGTTGCTTTTGCTCCCCTGAAGTCTTATCCGCACTATTACATGCTGCTAAACCTACACTTAAAACAGTAACCATCCCTAATGTAAATAATTTCTTGTTCATCTTTATATTTCTCCTCTCGAATTGTTTAGAATTATATTCACAACAAAAATTAACTATGTGAAACTTATTCTATATATATTTCATTAGATTAATAATTCTATCCAAAACGCATGCTCGTTCACTTCCCCTAAACTATAATTCTTTTATGACTCCATCAATTAATAATCATTCTCATTGATAATGATTATCGTTATTAAGTATATAGTTAATGTCAGATTATTTCAAGAATGATCTGAAAAACTTTAACAAACTGACTAAAAAAAGAAGTATCCCCTATACTCAGGAAGATACTTCTTTTTTATAAATTTATATGTAATTCAACTGGGCAATGGTCTGATCCCATTACTTCACTGTTAATTTTTGCATCCTTTATTTGGCCTTTCACTCTTTCAGAAACAACGAAATAATCTAAACGCCATCCAATATTTTTCGCTCTCGCTCCCATACGATACGACCACCACGAATATGCACCTTCCTGATAAGGATATAGATAACGATACGTATCTATAAATCCTTCTTCTAAAATACATGTAAACTTCTCTCGTTCCTCATCAGAGAATCCAGGGTTTTTACGATTACTTTTTGGATTTTTTAAATCGATTTCTTTATGAGCAACGTTTAAATCTCCGCAAAAAACAACTGGTTTCTTCTCATCTAATCGTTTAATATACGCTCTGAAATCATCTTCCCATTTCATTCTGTAATCTAATCGTTCTAATCCACGTTTTGAATTTGGTGTATATAACGTTATCATGTAAAAATCTTCGAACTCTAAAGTAACAACTCGTCCTTCTTGATCATGCTCTTCAATTCCTAAACCGTATGTAACAGAAAGCGGTTCTTTTTTCGAAAAAATAGCCGTCCCTGAATATCCTTTTTTTACAGCATAATTCCAGTATGTATAATATCCCTCTAGATTTAAATCAATTTGCCCATCTTGTAATTTAATTTCTTGTAAACAAAATATATCCGCATCGGATTCTTCAAGATATTCTAAAAACCCACCTTTTGCGATAACTGCACGTAAACCATTTACATTCCATGAAATTAACTTCACATTTCGTCCTCCTCTTGCTGTTCATTTTCAAAGTTCATGCTATCACAAAATAGAAAAACAATCATATTTTCATCTTTGTAATCTTGCTCTTACATTTGTGAATACGTACATATGCACATGATTCAGGTTATACTAATTTCAGAGGTGATGTTCTTTGCACAATGAAGGAGTTACGTTAACAAATGAGCATTGGCAAGCCATTATTCATAATGATTCTTCTTATGATACAAAATTCTTTTATGCTGTGAAATCGACTGGGATCTTTTGCCGCCCATCGTGCAAATCGAGAATACCGAATAAAAACAACGTACGAATTTTTCTAGATGCAGAGCAAGCATTGCATGAAAACTTTCGTCCGTGCAAACGTTGTAAACCAAATGGGATTACTTTACCTAACGAAGAGTGGGTAGAACAAATTAAAGACTATATTGAAAAGCATTATGACGAAGAATTAACTCTCGACATACTCGCAGAAATGTGCCATGGTAGCCTATTTCATTTACAACGTACTTTCAAAAGACTGCTAGGAATAAGTCCAATAGAATATATACAGCAATTCAGGATTGTTAAAGCTGCAGAATATCTTTCACATACAAATCAATCTATTAAAGAAATTAGTACTGCTGTCGGGATAGAAAACCCAGAGTATTTCGCAACTTTATTTAAAAAGAAAACCGGCTTTACTCCGACTGAATATCGAAAAAAGAATGAAATGAAAGAGGGATACAATAATGAATTCCTACAAAAATAAATCTATATATTGGACGCTCCTTACACATGGAAATTGGCGCTTTCATATTGCCGCAACTGAAAATGGACTATGTTTCATTGGATCACAAGACGAAAACTTCGAAGAACTAACTATATGGGCTAGAAAAAAACTGCCGCAATATAAATTGACCCGCAATCCAGATTACTTGTACACATATACGAAAGAAGTTATCGAGTATTTAGAAAACAAGCGGGAAACTTTTACATTCCCTATCGATGCTTACGGTACCGCCTTTCAATTATCTATTTGGAATACGGTACGTGAAATTCCTTATGGGAAGACATATTCTTATTCAGAAATTGCAGAAAGAATACAAAAACCTAAGGCTGTGCGTGCCGTTGCTTCTGCTATCGCTGCCAACCCTCTTCTCATTACAATTCCTTGCCATCGTGTTATTGGAAAGAATGGGAAACTAACCGGCTTTAGAGGTGGATTAGAAATGAAGAAAGAATTGCTTATATTAGAAAAGTCGCAGGTAGAATGCATATGACAGCAGAATATACTAGCGCATTAACTTTAATAGTTCCAACAGAATTTAGTTTCAAAGAAAACTTACGCTATCTATCCCGTTCTAACAATGAATGTATGTTTCACATTGAAGATAACAAAATTTATAAAGTTATCCCTATTCAACATATAAACCCTTTGGTTGAAATTAGTATGAACACTGATGGCAATTTGGAAATACGTTTTGTAGGAGAATCATATATCTCTGAGAAATGGATATGCGATGCTGTAGCTAACTATGTAACAGAGTGGTTGGATTTAACTACTGATTTAGCTCCCTTTTATAAATTAGCTAAACTGGATCCGCTCCTTCAAGGTCCTATTCAAAAGTTTTATGGTCTTCGAACTTTAGGTATTCCAGATTTATTTGAAGCACTTTCCTGGGGAATTATCGGTCAGCAAATTAATCTCACATATGCCTATACGCTAAAAAGAAGATTAGTTGAGACATTTGGAAGTTATGTAGAATGGAACGATAGAAAACATTGGATATTCCCCTCACCTGAAATAATTGCAAATTTACATGTAGAGGATCTTAAAGACTTAAAAATGACGACGAGAAAATGTGAATATTTAATCGGTATTGCCAAGCTTATTACAGACGGAAAACTATCAAAAGAAGTGTTATTACAAACAAAAGATGTAAAGCTTGCTGAAAAACAATTAACTGCTATCCATGGTATAGGACCGTGGACTGCCAACTATGTTTTAATGCGCTGTTTACGATTTCCTTCCGCTTTTCCAATTGATGATGTTGGTTTGCACAATGCAATTAAATGTATAACAGATTCCGAAAGTAAACCGACTAAACATGAAATAAAAGATTTTGCAGCAAATTGGATCAATTGGGAGTCTTACGCCACTTTTTATTTATGGCGAGTACTATACTAAAAAACCAAGTAGCACATCACTACTTGGTTCTTTTTTAAGCTTGCTCTTCAAATCTTCTTGCAATTTCTACAATAACTTGAACAGCTTTTTCCATCGTATCTACCGAAACATACTCAAATTTTCCGTGATAGTTTTCACCACCAGTGAAAATGTTCGGCGTCGGTAATCCCATATATGATAACTGTGATCCATCTGTTCCACCGCGAATTGGATGGATATTCGGTTCGATATTTAAACTTTTCATTGCCTCATATGCAATATCAACAATTTCCCTCACTGGTTCAATCTTTTCAAGCATGTTATAGTATTGATCATTCATTTCTAAAACGACTGCATCTTGTCCATATTTCTCTTGCATTTGCTTCACAATATTTTCAACGTTATGTTTACGCTCTTCAAAATTTTCACGATCAAAATCTCGAATAATATAATACGCTTTACTTTGCTCAACATCACCATTTAAAGAAAGTAAATGATAAAATCCTTCATATCCTTCTGTATATTCCGGTGCCTCTTCTACTGGTAAATGCCCGTTAAACTCCATAGCCAGTTTAGTTGCGTTACGCATTTTATTTTTCGCTGTTCCAGGATGTGTATTTGTTCCGTTAAATGTTAACTTAGCACCTGCAGCATTAAAGCTTTCATATTCCAAACCACCTAATGGGCCTCCATCCATCGTATAAGCAAATGATGCACCAAACGCTTCTACATCAAAATGCGATGGTCCACGGCCGATTTCTTCATCTGGCGTAAATGCCACTCTAATTTTCCCATGCTTAATTTGCGGATTATGTATTAAATAATTCATTGCAACCATAATTTCTGTAAGACCAGCTTTATCATCTGCTCCTAGCAGTGTTGTACCATCAGTTGTAATAATCGTATGCCCTTTATAAGATGGTAATTCTGGAAACTGTTCCGGCGTTAACACAACATTTAGCTCTTCATTTAACGTAATCGCATTACCATCAAAGTTTTCATGAATTTGTGGCTTTACGTTTTTCCCCGTAAAGTCTGTTGCTGTATCTAAGTGTGCTAAAAAGCCAATTACAGGAACATCCTTATCCGTATTAGCAGGAAGTGTTGCCATTACATATCCATTCTCATCCATCGTCACTTCTGTTAACCCAATTTCTTTTAGCTCTTCCACTAATAACTTACCAAATTCGATTTGTCCAGGTGTTGTTGGTACTGTATGACTTTCTTCATTTGATTGTGTATCAATTTTTACATATCTCGTAAATCTTTCAATAAGTTCTTGTTTCAAATTCGTTCACTCCTTTTATATTTCTTTCTTCATTATAATCCTTAAGACAAAATTTTTTAACTTTTTTGACTGTGAAAGTATATATTCCATTTACATTTTTAAAGATTTAAAACAAATCAACAGGAGTCATAATATTTGTACATTTTGAAAATCCATTAATATTTCCTTTAACACTTTCACTACCCTTCTCTGACAATCCTTATATGACTCCCCTTCCGTTAGTGCAAAATCCGGATTAGAAAACATCTTCTTTACAAGTGGATACACCTCTTTATCTGATATAATCTGATCCTCACTTAAAAACATACACTCTTTGAGATTTTCATATATTAATATTTCTTTTTCATAGAAATCCGCTGTTTTTTCTATCGTTAACACAGCCCTGTTATACGGACTTGAAATGAAAGTATCAATTTCCTCTGTTTTTAATATGTCCGTTACTCTATGAGCGTCTAAACTTCCCTTTTCAGTTAATCCACGTGTTCTTTCATTCCCTTCTAATTTTGGCGATTCACCATGCCTAACCATATAGATATATGTATTCATACTTCCTCCTTGAAATTGTTCATTCGTCTTTTATAAACTTTGCTGATTTGTTCGTCTAATCCATTCTCCTACTAAGCTCTCGAATAATTCAGGCTGTTCAATTTGTAAATTATGCCCTGCCATATCCAAAACTGATAATGTTGCTCTTGGATAATCTTCAATAATTTCTATAATATCTTGATACCCTACCGATATATCTTGTCTTCCGGCTAATAAAAGAACAGGTTTCTCATATTTTTTATGATGAAAATCCATAGTAAGAGAGTAATTATTTTGCAACCTTTCAATAAATTCATAATTAGCAATATCTAGTCCTGGCTTAATTTCTTCATTAAATCGCTTATATGTATATTCATTTGCTACCACCGCTAACTCACAAAAACCCTCTCTTTCCGTAGAAGTGAGCTTATTTAAAAATTCATCATCTTGTAAAATTACCTGTTTATCTGGAAGAGTCCTTTTTTCTGGATCCGCTACAACAACAGGACATACTAATAGTAATCCGTTAACTCTTTCAAACAGCTTTGTGAGTATTCCTCTAGCTAAATAGCCTCCGTATGACTCTCCTACCAATAAAAATTCTTCAGTAGAAATGATTTTCTCAATAAATGTGATAAGCACTTCTACTATACGATCTGAACTATTTATCCCATCTGGAGCATTCGATTTTCCCATTCCAGGTAAATCAATATATATTCGCTTATACCCTTCATATTTCTGAAATACTCCTTCCATACATTTCATCATTAACCTATGATCAGGAGCGCAGCCATGTATGATAATGACTGGTTTTCCTTCTCCAACGATTTCATAGTATATTTCTGCATCTTCAATTCGAAATAACATAAAAAGCCCTCCCTATTTATACATTCCTTTTGAATGGCAACACTATCAAACTTATAAGAATACACGTTCTCAATTTACATCCCTCTACAATTGATTGTCAAATTAAAATTTTCAGACTACAAATGAATTAACTTCCTTCTATTTTTATTTCCTAGAAGGAAGCTAATTTATTTTTACCCTATCATAATTTGAAACCTTGTTCTTATATTTTCATCAATACAATTCTCCAACCATCTGGATCTTCTATCGTTATCCCTTTTTCTTTCCAATATGGATTCTCTGGTTCTACTTCATCGTATCCCATTGCATGCAGCCTTTTGCTCACTTTTTTCATTTCACTATCTTCTTGCATATAAAATACTAATAAATTATCTTTCGTTGGTGCTGGACAGGGACTTCCATTTTCATGTCTTGTAAACTCCAGATGATATTCTTCATCAGGTAGACCAAGCATAACTCCATCATAGCCTTCATGATCATAGAACTCACCTATACGTTTTAATCCTAACCCTTTTTCATAAAAAGATGTAACCTCTTCAAACTTATCTGTTGGACGTGCTATTCGAAACTTCACCCAGTTTTTCATGTTCTTCCTCCCATACTAAAAATTTCATACATGATTACGTATTATTGTATATACGTAAAACATTTTTGAAATCCCTCATTAGTATGAGGATAGATACATACAAACGTCTTACTTAAAGCAACCTATAACGACCAAAAACTCATCTAGAAAGAAAGTTCTCATCATTTTATATGCAACCTTACATATTTACTTACAAATCACTAAAAAAACTTTAAAATTCAAAGGATGACTAAATATACAATTCCCATCTAAAATTTTAATACAGTACAAGCTATCAAGTGTAATACTTTTTCAATTTTAAGAAGTATTACACTCTTTAATTCTTTCCTTATAAACATGATTTTTATAAGGAAATCTGATACAATCCTTAAGTAATATTATTACGTTTAGATATTACGAATATAGTACATACTTAAAGAAGGTGATTTAATTGAAGCCAAATAAAAATTTGCAAATATGTATATTAATCACAACATTAATAGGCTATTCCATCTATTCAATGTTTTTCTTTCTTTTCCCTACTCATTTTTCAAATTTCAGCGTACGCTTCGCTTCACTCATCATTGAAGCCATAACATTTGTATCACTCATTTACTCTATATATTCAAAAAAAGTCCGTTCAAATCCGTTTTGGATATGTATCACCATTGCCATTGGAAATTTTCTATTAGGAAAAGTTGTATATACATATCAAAATACCTTTTTTGAACCTACAATACATCGTTTTACTATTTCTGATGTGTTTTACATGTTTTTTCTACTTTTCTTCCTTATCGCTTTCTGCTATAAAATCTTAAAAGAGTGCAATAAATGGGGAAAATTGTTCTTTATTTGTGATATATGCATCGTACTTACTTCTATATTCACATTAGAATGGTATTTATTTAATGAGCCAGATTTAAATATATTCTCTCTTTCACTGGGAGAAATTTTCCTTTCATTTCTATATCCAATTGCAGATTTATTATTTCTTCTACTAGGTGTTAGTATCTTTTTCCGCCCAACAATTTTTAATTCCAAGCGGAAAATGTATATTTTTATTTTTGTATTAATAAGTTCTGCAACTTTTAATTATATTTATTTTTACTTAAACAGCCATTTATCACCGGAGACGATCACATTATTACGTCTTTTATATAGAATACCTATATTACTTATTGCGATAGCTGGTTCTATTCCAAAATCTCAAAATAGCGCTACAAGCTATTTTATTATAAATCCTATTCTAGGTGAAAAAGTTTTAGTCGTATTTCCCTATCTTGCTGTTGCAATCTTAATCGGATTTACACTCAAAGAGCAAACATCATCATCAACCCTTATTACAGGAAATTGTATTACTTTTGTATTCGTATTGATTCGTCATTCCATTGTACATATGCAAAATAAAAAATTAACACAACGCTTACAACTATTTAATACTCAATTAGAAGAAAAAGTTACTTTACGGACTACTGATTTAGTCAAAAAATCAATAGCTTTATCTCAAAAGCAGCAAACATTCAAATCGTTATATGAATATCATCCAGATCCTATTTTTACGATTGATTTAAACGGGACGTTCTTAAATGTAAATAAAGCAGGAAACATTCTACTTGGAGCCGCCTCTAGTGAATTACTTGGTGAGACTTGTCTTTCTGTTATTTTAGACGAAGATAAGCATAAACTTATGTCTGCATTAGAAAAAGCAAAAAAACAAAAATCTACTTCTTTACAACTACGCTCTCAATATAAGAACGGCTTTACTTATTTTTTATACGTTACTATCGTTCCTATTATGGTAGATGAACAAATTTCAGGAAGCTACATTTTGGTGAAAGATATTACCGCCTTTAAAAAACAGCAAGAAGAAATAAAATATTTAGCATTCCATGATACTGTAACAAAAATTGGGAATCGGGCCTTTTTCCAAAAAAAATTGAGAACAGTTATAAGAAATGCACAAGCAAAACAAAGTGAATTTGCACTGTTATATTTAGATTTAGACCGCTTTAAAGTTATTAACGATACACTTGGACACTCTACAGGTGATTACATATTAGAAGAAGTAGCAAAACGTTTTCAATCATGCCTTTCATCACATACTTATGTTTCAAGAATTGGTGGGGATGAGTTTACAATCTTAATTGAAAACTATACTGACCAAGATTCCTTATTATCGTTATGTAACCAATTATTTAAAAGCATGAAAAAACCGTTTGTCATACACGAACATAAGCTGACTTTATCTCTTAGCATCGGGATTGCTATTTATCCACATTATGGAATCGATATCACTACACTATTGAAAAACGCGAATGTTGCAATGTATGACGCAAAGGAAAAAGAGCTTAACTCTGTCTCTATTTATGATGATATAATTGCTAGAAAGATTGAGAGACGATTACGATTAGAGAAAGATTTACCGAACGCAATTCAAAATGAAGAATTGTTCCTTTTATATCAACCTCAAGTTGATAGCAATTGTAATAAAATTGTTGGAGCTGAAGCTTTAATTCGCTGGAATCATCCAGATCTAGGGATCATTTCTCCAAATGAATTTATATCAATCGCTGAGGAAACAATGCAAATCATTTCAATTGGAAAATGGACTTTACAACAAGCATGTCAGCAAATGAAACGTTGGCACACACTAGGATACTCTCATTTAAAAATAGGCGTCAATTTATCGGCTAAAGAATTTGAGCAAGAAGATTTTATACAATCCGTTTCCTCTACTTTAGCAACGACTGGCTTACCAGCAAGTTCTCTTGACCTAGAATTAACGGAACGCATTGCAATGATGGATGAGAAAGAAACATTATTAAAGCTGCGAACACTCAAGGGTTTAGGGATTCACATATCAATCGATGACTTCGGTACAGGCTATTCTTCATTAGCATACTTACCCTTATATCCAATCGATACTTTAAAAATCCCGAGAGAATTTATTACAATGTCCGAAACGTGTGAAGATGGAAAGGAAATCATTAAAACAATCATCACATTAGCACATACATTAGAGATGTCTATTATTGCTGAAGGTGTCGAAACGAAAGAACACGTGAATTTCCTTCAAAAAAATAAATGTCAGTTTATTCAAGGTTACTATTACAGTAAACCTATCCATGCCGATTCATTTTCTACTCTGCTGGAAAAGGGTACTCATTCTTTATAGGTTTATGTAATAATTTTAAAAAAGGAAAGAAGAATCATTCTCCTCTTTCCTTTTTCTATATGTTGCAACTTTTCATTTCCTTCACATATCATTTATTTAAGTAGTTACTAATACATTTATGATAACAGACTTGAATAGGGGGGATTTATATGCACCACGACAATCCACATAATAAACGTTACAAAAATACCCCTCTTTCCCTCTTCTCTATAAAAAATGAGCTAAAACAAAAATGTACCACTACAAATAGCCCCCTTTACACTCTTTCGAAAGAGGAAGAAATATTAATACATACAATTAAAGAACAAACAAAATTATTAAATCAAAATAATGTAACAAGGACTCGTGCTTACTTTCAGTTTCACAAAAAGTATCCTGAAATACAGTGGGCACTGCTCGGACATATGGTGTCACGTAACGGTGGTTGGAACATGACTGATTTAAAAGGAGATTTATATACAAAGTTATTATCTGAAAAAGATCAATTTACTTTCTTTTCTTTTTTAGAGCGCGGAAATTGGCTTATTTTTCAAGATGTATATCCACAATTTTTACTATATGAACAAAGTGTAAAAAAATCTACAAACCTTTTCCATCTTCTCTCTCACCTCCATGTTTCCACCTTTATGGAAACGATATGGAATTCCTTTTGGAAAACTGGCGACAAAAAAACATTAGCAATCGCAACTATTATTAATGAGCAAAATTACTTAGAAAAAAGAGTCATTCAAAATGAACACTTCAAAAAAAATGTTCTGAACAGTATTGGATTTAAACTATTTGATTTCTTTCAGTTCAATCATATCCTCTTCCCTTTTTACGAAAGTAAAATGAATGCGAAAACATTACTCATTGGTGATACAATGAAGCACTTCACTTCACTACATGAACGAATTTTACTTGGAAAAAGATTATACACATTGTTATTTCATAATGAACATATTTTATCTCAAGTTAAACATTGGGCAGACAATACCCCTCATACAGGCTCAAGAAAAGATTACTGGCCACATTTATTTTCAAGTGTAAACGAATCTTTTTCAAGAGAGTTTTATAAACGAAGAATAAAAAATTGCCAATTAAGAAATGATTCCTATCGTATATATAGTCCTGCACTTATGTACGCATGGAAAAATGTAAAAAACGAAGAAACAAAACATGAAGATTGGTTTAATGACTGGCAAGTGATACATTATTTAACTGATAAGGAGGAACATATACTTGGGCAAATTACAGAAGACTACTGCAAAACACTCGAAAAAATTGAATTGGCAATTCTCGCAAAGAAAAATGTCCTCCTTAGAGAAGAAGAATGATTTTCTAGCATTAGCAGTTACAATCTTTCTCTCTACTGTTATCGGAACGTGCTTAGATGCTTTCTTTGTCACGAAACAAATATATTCCTTTCCAGTTAGACCGTTCCCATCCATATTCTCAATTAACATAGGCTTCACGTTGCTTGTACTACCAATTTTAACAGCCACTTTCATACAAATTTCAAAAACATTATCTGCAATTTCTAGAACTCTATTGATTATCTCAATAGGTATTTGTGCTAGTATGTTTGAACAAGTCGCTGAGAAACTAGGCTTATTTATTCATAGTTCAGATTGGTATCATACTTATTCTTTGTTTGGGTATATGATTTTCCTTTCTTTCATCTGGATAGTATACAAATGGATACAAAAATAAAGAGACCATTATTGGTCTCTCCTTAAGCATAATCTTCAGTTATTGCTAATGGTGCCACAGTTTGAAGACTTTTAGAACGTAAACGATAGGCAACAACGTTCTTCTTGTATTGTTTTATTACATCAACATGTTCCTCATAGCTATATATTGATAATGTAATTGTTCTTTTCCCTTTCTTCGTTTCAATGATTATCGGTATCCCCTCACCGCGTGGTGGAAAATAATGTTTATCTAAAAATAAAGCCTCGTTAAATTCGTGAATAACTTGCGTTTTCTTTTCCCCTTCTATATTCTTTCCATCTAGCGATACAGTCGTATGTTCTTCATCAAGTTTTTGATGTAATTCAAATCTACTAATAATAGATTCTACAACAGAAGTCGGCATACTAGAAACTAGTACTTTAAGAGCGCCAAAAATAAATAATGTAACTATAAACCATGTTGTCACTTTTATCATCTCCATACATTTTAAAATACAAATTTCATTCCATAAGGTATTAATATACTAATAAGTATTCCTGTTACAATCATCGTTACTGAACCAATAGTGGCTTCTTTCTCGCCTTCTTTCACTAGACGACTCACACCGATAATATGTGATGCACAGCCCATTCCAACACCTTTTCCAATTGTACTTGTTATACCGCAAAGCTTAAGTACTGTCGGTCCAATAATAGCACCAGTTATTCCTGCAACAACTACAAAACTAGCAGTCATAGATGGAATACCACCAATTTGATCCGCTAATGAAATGGCAATTGGCATTGTTGCTAATTGCAGGAGAGTTGTTAGTATAAGTTCCTTATCTATATTTAAAATTCTGCCGAGTGCTACATTCATAATCGTTAAAGCTACTATACCTATCAATACACCGATTAGTATCGATAAAAAGTTTTTCATCAGTATTTTGCGCTCTTTAAATAAAGGTATCGCTAACGCTACGATTGCAGGGCTCAATAAGCTTGAAAGAATGTCTCCCCCATTTACCCTATACTCATGATGAGAAATACCAAAAATCAAAAATAAACAAATCATAATTGCAGTAACTGTTAACACCGGTAACGTAAATGGAAGTGTAAATTTTTTATATAACTTTGTCGCCAATAAATAAATTACTACAGTAATCATAATTAAGAACATTTGAATCGTGCACCTTGTCGATTTTATTTTTTCGATGTTACTACTAATTGACTTATATACCCTGAAACAATCAAAGTTACTACCGTACTTGCAACTACTAAAAGGAATATCATACTTCCCTTACTTAAAAGGAAAGACCCGTATTCCATCAGCCCTGTTGTCGAAGGGATTAAAAATAACGGTAAAAATACGATTAGCTTCTCCGCACCCATCTCAAACCATTTTAATGGTAAAATCCGAGTAGAAAGGAGCAAGAACAGTATTAACATCCCTATTAAACTTCCTGGCATTGATAGATGGAGTATTCCCTGAATCCACGTACCAACTAAGCTAAATACATATAGCACGCCTACTTGAAGTAAAAGCGTCACGTACTTCATTTCTTTCCCTCATTTCACTATCACACATCCATATTATGAAGTCTCATTTAACGTGTCAGCAAACCGGGTAATTCCAAGCTTGATTTGTTCTATATTCGCTCTCCCAAACGTAAATCGTATATATTCATTTTTAGAGCCTAAAACACTGCCCGGAACAAATGCAACACCATTTCGTATAGATTCACCTAATAAGTGGTATTCATCAAACGTTCCTTGCACCTTGCACCATACATGTATTCCACCCTCTGGAACGAAACATTCAACTCGGTCTCCCAATGTGCCTTCAAGCTCTGCAATTAATACATCTCTTCTTTGCTTCAATTGTCCACGAAGCATCGTAATATGCGCATGGAAATCTTCTGATTCTAAAAATTGATTTGCTACCCACTGCGTAAATACGCTATGGCCAAAATCAACTTGCTGCTTTGCATCTGCTAAACGCTCTATTACCCGCGTAGGGCCAATTACCCAGCCGATACGTAATCCTGATGCAACAATTTTTGATAGTGAACTTATATAAAGAACATTTCCATTTTGGTCCATCGATTTTAATGTCGGATTCACTTCTCCATTAAAAGACGTTAAACTATACGGATCATCTTCTACAATTGGTATACCATATTCAGAAGATAATTCTAAAATCCTTTTACGCCTTGCTAATGAAAGCACTGTTCCAGTCGGATTTTGATAATCTGGATTTAAAAACACCATGCGTATGCGATGTTTTTTATGCAAGTCAATTAAGTCATCTGGATTCATTCCGTGCTGATCAACAGGTAAATGGAATATTTTTAAGCCGGCAGATTTAAACATTGGAAGTGAAAAACAATAGGATGGATCCTCGATTGCAATTGCATCTCCAGGCTTTAACAAGCACTGCACGATTAGATTAAGTGCCTGTTGTGCTCCTGATGTAATAAGGATAGAGCTTGACTCCGCTTCAATTTGTTTATATTGCTTAACATGTGCTGCGATTGTTTTTCTCAACATTTCATTTCCAAGCGGATGGTCATAACCGAGATTTTCCATAAATGTTTTCTCTGACATAATCGTTCGAAACCTATCACTTGGAATTAATTCAGGTGACAATTCACCACTCGCTAAATTAATTAAGTCATCTTTTTGCGTTTCTATTCGAATTTGTTGAACGAGTGGGACATTAGGTAAGAACGATCCATCCTCAACGTACCTACCCCAGTTCGGTATTCGTTTATGTGAAACACCCCATATATCTGTGTTCACTCTTGTCCCGCTTCCTTTTTGCCGTTCTACTACTCCAAGTGATTTTAATTCTTCATACGCAGCTACTATTGTACTCCGGTTTACTTGTAATTCCTTTGCTAATACGCGCTCAGAAGGTAACTTACTATCAGAAGGAAATTCACCCGAAGAAATACCTCTTTCAATATAATCAGCGATTTGCTTATATAATGGCGTCTTATCTGCACGATTTGGTTTCCATTCCACCCTGTCCCCTCCTCTCAAAACGAATGATTCTTCCTTCGCTTATAACAGTATTTACTGTAATAATAGGATTAATCAGTCACATTTTCTTATCCTTAAATGGATATATCCAAAACGGTTCTCTTTCTAACCACTGAATACTATCAAATCACTACCGCATACCATGTTACCCCCACCAGTAGAACAAAAAGAAGGAGAATATAAATAGCGGATAAATTTTTCACATTCTTTTTTGTAGACTTACCATAATTCTCCTCCACATTTCGCGCAACTAGTACGGTCCCAAATAGCGATACAATTACAATAATAACCACTAGTGAAATTGCAAAACTCATTGTCTTTTCACCTCTCTAAGGCCAGTCTATTTTCATAAAGAGCTTCCTTTTTAAAATTTCGATAAAATACTACCTTTCTTCTCTTATCATAATTGATGTTTGTCAAAAACGGACCAACCACTTTTGTGTTTTTTTGCTCATCCACTTTATGCATGCAACTAAACCTTCGCTCATTATGTGAGTCAGTAATTCCTTAAAGACTACTCCCTTGAATATTACGTACTTTACGAAAACAAACCCATTTTCCCTCTCTATCAATATAGCTAGTTCCTCCCTTTCATAATTTGTTATACACTAAGAAAATAACAAACAAACTATTCGTTAGCAGGTGAAAGAATATGTATGATGTTACAATTATCGGTGCTGGAGTAAGTAGCATTTTTATGGCTTATTCACTAGCTAAAAGTAACAAAAAGGTTTTAATTCTTGATAAAGGTAAACCGCTAGAACATCGGAATTGTCCTTTAGACCAAGGACAAACATGTAACTGTTACACATGTGATAAATATTTCGGCTTTGGTGGTTTAGGAAAATCTGAGGGGAAATTTAATTATACAAATGGATTTGGAGGTGAACTTGAACAAAAAGTCGGTAAAGAACGTTTTATGCAACTCATGACTGAAGTAGATGAAATTCTATGTCAGTTTGGCGGAGGTTCTGTTTCAAAATATTCTACAGAAAATCTGAATCTCACTAAGAGAGCTGAAGCGTGTGGTTTACAAATGCTATCGACGGAAGTAAGGCATCTTGGCACCGCACTTTCTAGTAACATTTTTCAGCAGCTTTATGAATTTTTACTTACGAAAATAAATATCAAATTTCAAATAGATGTACAACACATTATGAAACAGAACGATCATTTTAAAATAGAAACAAACCAAGGAAGCATACATTCTAAGCAACTAGTATTTGCAACCGGGCGCTCTGGGGCAGATTGGTTAAAAGAAATGTGCACTTCTCTACATATTTCTCAAGAGCAAACACGTGTAGATTTAGGTATTAGAGTAGAAATGAAAGAACATCAATTACGTTCGATATTAAAAGATACTTTTGAAACGAAACTTTCTTATCAAGGCGAAAATTTTACAGCAACTACTTACTGTATGAATCCAAAAGGACGAATTATTCGAAAGTACGAAGAAGGTTTAGTTATGCCTGACGGTCAAAATTTTCGAGAGCGAGCAACTGACACTTCCAACTTAAATTTCACTTTATTTATACCATGCTATTTTCCAACTCTCAAAGAAGCAAATGTATACGCAAGCTCAATTATTAAAGGCATTAACCAAGGACGCGATCGAATTGTTTTACAGCGCTTAGAGGACTTAATTAAGAAACAACCTACAGCGGAAAACAGTATGAAGCATAATCGTATACAACCTACACTGTACGGAGATTATGGAGATTTGAATAAAGAAATCCCTCCATTATATATTGAAGGCCTCAAACAATTTTTATTACGTTTAGAACAATTTATACAAGAACCTATCGATCAAGATACTTTGTTATATGGAATTGATGGCAAGTTCTATGCCCCTACGATAAAAATCAATAACCATTTTGAAACAAGTATAAGTGGGCTATTTTTAGTTGGAGATTGTTCTGGCGTCACTCATTCCTTATCTCAAGCAGCGGCAAGTGGCCTGTATGTTGGAAAATACTTATCTGACAAAATTATTGAAGTCGATTTATTACGTTTCTCAGAAATTAATAAAATTAAGACCAGAGAAGTACAAACTAAAATTAAAGAAACTGAAAAATAATTTATATAAAAAACATGACATATTATATTAATGTAAACAAAAAACAACTCCAAAATCCACTTTTAGTGTATATTTTGGAGTTGTTTTACGTTTATTCTATAGTTGTTTCTAAAGTTAAATCTGTATAAGCATGATCCTCACCTATATGTAAGATTACTTCGCATTGACGTAATCTCAATTCAAAGAGCTTTATTGAGTCCTGATATACTTCAGGATTTGATTTCATTTTATGTAATATCTCTTGTTTGTCTTGTATTTCTAAATGAGTATTTTCTACAGCTTGTTTTAAGGAGCTAAATGGATTCCTAAAGAACATATTAATATCCCGCTCTTGCGTGTTTTCAAACAGCTCAAATTGCAAGAAAAATTTCTTCATAATAGAAGCCGTTGCCTCAGTATAATCTTCGTTTTCTAAATACTGTTTATATTTGTTATATAGCATAGCTCTATTCTTTGGAAGAACCCCAAATAATTTCCCGGCACTTTTCAGTAAAAATTGTGCTGGCGTAAATCGGCGTAAAATATTTACCTCTTCCATTTGTATTCCAGTCGTCATTCTATCAGTATCTCTACGCCAATCATCAAGCACTTTAAAATCACATTCTAACTGTATTCTATTTTCTCCAAATAAAGAATTAAGTCCTTCACTAAGTTCCTCTAAGTAGGATTGGCTTTGAAGGAGCTCATTATTAGAAGTTGCAATCCAATTTTGCATAGAACGCGCAAGATTAGGTAATACAGTTTGCTCTAAATATTTGTGCACTCTTTCGTTCATCGCTTTATTTAGTTCAACATCAATGTGCCCGAAATCGCTTTCTTCACTAATTAAATCCGAACAGCTCTGTAATAGCTTCGGAATATGTTCAGTAAGATCATTCGTAATTTCAGCTTTCATTGTACGATATGATTCTGTAATGAAATGAATTTTTTCTTTCTCAAAAGCAGTAAGGTTATTCATACAACCATTTAATTTAACTAACATATCTTCATTCCAATTAATAGAATCCACTAAATTATTTTCCTTCTCAACGCGTTTATCCAAAAGATATGTAATTGTTTTTCGAATGAAAAATAATAGCTTTTCAGTACGTTCTGCATCGATATTTTTATGGTTAAAGTTAAAACGAATAAACTCCGTCAAATCATTTAGTTGTTGACTACTTGTATATAACGAAGAGTAAGGGAAAATTTTCGCATACGGGAAATATGCGTTTATTCTCGCTTGCGTATCATGTAATACCCTTTTTACTTCTGCTTCACTATAAATGTTATCGATTTTATTTAATAAGAAATGAATTTGTAAATTTGGTGTTTGTTCTTGAATACTTAATAAAATGTCACGTTCTTTGTCAGTAAAAGGTGAATCCGCATTCAATACGAACAATAATTCATCTACAGAATTTAAGTATTCTAATATTTCATCTCTCTTGTCGTTATTCCTATTAAAGCCAGGTGTTACTACAAATGCAAGTTTATTTTTACTTAAAAACCTACATGGTAATTTAAACTCCACACATGCTCTATCTCTATATGTTTGACGGTGTAAAGACATCATATCATGATACTCAAAGAAATTTTCAGTTGTCGTAATGGCCGATTCTGTTATAGCATTAATTTCTGTATGAGCATCATTTTTTAAAACCACTACATTTGAGATTGAATTTTCTAATATATTCTCTCCTAATATAGAGTTAATAAATGCAGTTTTTCCGTTTCCTGAAGTTCCCGTTACTAAAATACGATTTGTTCTTAAATCTGCAAGCTCACCCACTAACCATCTAAGTCGGTGACCCATTTCTATATCATGCTTTTGTGCCCACTGTGTAATAGATTCAAAAAGATGTAAACTATCCTCTAAGCCATTCACATGATTAATAGAATATAACAGTAAGTTTTCCGCATGTTCTATATTTACTGAATCTATTTTGGAAGGGAAAATTTCATCCCATGCTAATACCGCTGCAGATGGAAATACAGCCTGAGACGGATTAACTACCTTTAACCAATTTGTTAACAGATTAGGAATGATATCATTCAATTGTCTAAGCATATATTGACCTTGAATTAATTCAAGGTACGTTTCTTCATAAAGAGAAGAAATTTTGTCCCATATATCGGACGCATGTATTTCGATATGTAAGAAAAATTCATTTATTGTGTTAAGCCATAATAAGTAATTTTGTTCATTTTTATAACTGCTCCAAAGTGATGAAACCATTTGCGTAAATTGCACTTGATCTACATTATTTAATGTAACTAATACTTTATAAAAATAGTCTGGTGAAATATGTTTAGTAAATCCTTTATCAATATATCCTTTTAGAACCTCGAACCACGGATAAGATTCTATTCGAATTAGCTCATTCACAGCAAGCTCTACTGCACTATCAAAATCTTGCTGTTCCTCATAGAAGGAACGGGCAATTATTGTGACATTTGGATAATCGGGATTTAAAGAAACTGCTTCTTTAATAACAGTGAAAGCTGCTTCAAAATTATTTTGCTCGATGTAAAGAGAAAGTAATTGCAGTCCAATTTCGGTCATCAATATTTTGTTATCAGTAATAATGGAAGTATATACATTTTCAGCAACTGATAGTCGGTTAAGTTCAAAGTAAGCATCCGCAATATTTTTTTGTGCCCATGGTGCTAGTTCATTACTAACTTGCTCCCATTTAAAAATAGCTGCTTCAAAATCTTGATGATGGTAATAATATTCACCCTGTGCAAAACGAATATAAGATCCATCGGAAACCTCATCTTTTTCTTCGTTTACATAAGCTTCTCCAAGTACTTGAAGAGGTGGTTGTGTCTCATTCTCCATTAGGAATGTTTCATAATACATCTTTTTTATTAATTGTTTTTCTAATCTCATCTTTTCCCCCACTATATCTTGAAAACACACTTTTAAGATATGTCAATACTTTTTTTATGTATGCTTTTTATCTTAACAAAGAATATCTTTTGGAAAATTTCATTTTCCTTTCATTTTTCAAGTAAGATTGAATTTTCATGAGAAAAGTTTCAGTTTTTTTTCAATTCCCTTTCAGTTGTGAAACAGCATTAAATGTTCCTAATAACCTAATAACACTATAATATTCCACATTATATTATCAGGAAAACTCTATATAAATCATATTATAAAAACAACTTATAACGAATATATATGCGTTTCTACCTTCACTGACAAACAAAAAACTCACATATTCGTTGTTAGATGAAACTATATGCCCATACATCAAAACAACTAAAAAACAACAATAGTAATCAACAGCTATTCATACAATATCTTTCTCGAATTGTTTTCCTTTAAAATTTTTCAGTAGTTATGCAATTAAATTGTTCTAACCTATATAAATAACTAGTCCAAAAAAAATCTATATGCATATCATGTTATAGTAAAGAATTCAGGAAATCCTAAAAGGAGGCACTTTCATGTTTGAAGATAAATCTAAAATAAATTATCCATATGAATTTACTGAAACTACAACAGTTCCCCTAACAAACCCCATTGATAAAAAATTCAAGAACGGCACAGGCACACATAACTTTCCAATTAAAAAGCATTATAAAGAGCAAGTTTTATATACTGAAAAAATTAATACTAATAATAATAAAAATAAATAATCCTATAGTTCTTCATTTTAACCATGCATAGTTACGTTTTAAGTATTAATTCTTATTATTCAGCTCATATCCCCTTTAAAAAGGAGAGTTTACTATCAAACTTTCCTTTTTAAAAGTGCTGATATACAGTGCCTTTTTTATTCACAAAAGGATTGCATTAAAACTAAAATATCCATAAAATAAGAATTTTTATAAATTGTCCTTAAGTTTTTGTACCAGAACCGTTCTTTTCATTTAATATTTGTTTAATTTATCTACTCCAGTTACTTGAATATTCGTAAAAGGCATCTGAGAGTATGATAGTTCAGGATAAAAATCTTCTTCAAAGGTATTTTTTTCAATGATGACATTGTTACATGCAGTAAACTCAAATGTTTTTGTTATTCTATTTGAATTTTTTCTCTCCCCGACTACCGTTCTATGAAGGGTATTATCTCTTTTTGGTTGGTACTTGAAAATTTTATTATTAGTAAAGATAAGCTGATCCACACTATTTACAGCTAATACTGACTCATGTTCCATAAAAAATTCATTATCTTCAATTCTAATGTTCCTGTGAATAGTATTTGTAAAATGAGGCATCGTTTCTCCTAGAGTGATTGGATCTATGCGTATTGCGGCATTTCGCCAGTTAGCATTGCCCGGATTAATAACATAAAACTTATTCGAACGGATAGTCATGTCACAAATCGGGCCAGATTCATACCAATACTGGGAATCATTAGATAAATAGATAGAATCCATTGCCATATGTTTGAAAGTATTATGTTCTATGATGATCTTTTTATTGGTTGTACATAGTATGCCTCTGGTTGATATCGTTTCAAAATGATTATTCTTAATATGTACCGATGGTGTATAGGTAACATTCTCAGCTACAAATAGCGGTTCTCCTCTATCATTTGTTAATTGCTCAAAAGGAATAGGTTGGTCAAATTTAACAATCATTGATCTTAGATCAGTATTATTTTCACCAGGATTCACCACATTTGCTACTGTATACTTTCTTCCTTGATCCCTTCCGTGAGTTAAGGATTCTCTAAGATAAAATACTACTTCATCCCCTAAATAGTATTGAGGAAAGCCACCTTGCTGCCTTTGGATATAACGAAGTAATAAAGTATAGTTGTCTATTTTTTTCTCGACCTGTGTAAATGTTCCGTGAACATTAATAGGGTCATCGTGAGCATGATTGAACGTACACCCTTCAATATGGATATGACCACTAGCACCCGACACATGAATCAAATCGGCATAACTAGAGGTATAGCGGTTACTCTCTTCTCTTGTTTTAAATGTACAATCGTAATAAGACACATTATGCGACATTTGTGTTAACCAGCCAAATGCGTGCATATAATGGACATTTACCTTATCAACAACTGTATCTGCGCTTTCCCAAATAAAAGCGCCTGCTGTTTCTCTTCTAGGTGTTGAACAGAATTCAAATACCAAGCCCTTTTTATGAAGAAATGGTCTTTTTTTATCATAAAAAACTCGAATCGTTGATTTTCCAGTTCGCAGAATCTTCGCTCTATTTGAGGCGAAAGGCCCTAAGTCAAGTGAATATCGCCTTGTGATGTTTATATCTGGATGGTAAGCGACAAGTGTCCATGCATCCTTGTGATTTTTATCAATCCAATAATGTTCCCCACTAATTGGATTAATTTCACTGTACCAGATAACATCATTTTCATTTTCACTTATGGAAAAATGAAAGCAAGCGGGAATATAGAAATCGGTAAATTCTCCACCTTCCCATTCCCCAATGTCAACTACTGTCATCTCAATGGTTGTAGGATCTACAAAGTCCCAAGAAAAATTGTGAAGATAGATTTCTTTCGATTGTATGACCGCAATGGCCATACAATCACCGTGTATCATAAATAGAGAACCATTACCATTTACAATTACTTGATTCTGTGCTTCTAGTAATAAAGCCACATGTTTTTCAGGGTATTCGATACTATTTGTGTTGGATGTATGATAAACTCTTTTTTGTGCTGTACCTTTATGGAGTTGATAGGTCCCCATCGGAAAGTCTATCACTACCTGTCCCTCGGTCGTCTTGGCTGATTCGAATGCCTCCCAAATGGCGTTGGTACTATCTGTTTGACCCGAAGGATCCGCCCCGAAATCCGTCACATCAATTACTGTTTTACATTCTCGGATCATCAAGTCAATATAAGCTCTTTGCAAAATAGCCCCCCCTTTACATTTCAATTGCCTGTGAACTTTTAATTTGAAAATGTGGAAATACTTTACAAGATCCCCACATTAACAAAAAGGCTGTCACACTTCCTCCAAAAAAGAAGATTAATCCAGGCATTATTATAAAAGTTAAATAATGTATTAAAAAAATGGTAACGAGTAAAAACATTGTTAAGACCGGGTATAAGAAGCACATCATAAATGGTAAATTAAAGTAATATCCTATTTTAATTTTAAAATGGACAAAAACAGGAAAGAAGTACATTAAAACCATGATATATAAAATGAATTGAGCAATTACTCCAAACCTAGCAATATAATAAAAGGGACCGGTTGCTTTAATTAATATTTGAAATTCGATCGTAATCAAATATCCAATAATAAATAATATTATTCCAAGTAAATTTGCCTTAACGAATTCCCTCCGATAAGATGCCCAAAAAGTACTAAAAATCGGTACTTCATTATCACCCAGGACCCATTTCCTTATAACAACAAACATTGCGGTTGTGGCAGGCATGAAACCAAACAATCCCAATCCAACTAACGTAAACACAGCCCATAATAAGTTGACATAGGCAAATCGAAAAACCCACTCACATACACGATAGATTCCATTTGTAATTCCCGTCATAACTATTCCTCCACCTACTAGGATAGATTCATATATAGATAATAGTAGTTAGTTGGTTAAACTAGTTTATTCCTTCACAGATCCTATTAACATACCTTTAATCAAATACTTTTGAATAAAGGGGTAGATAATAAGTAGTGGTAAAGCTGAAACAATAATGACTGCATATTTCAATTGCGCAGCAATTTTCACTTGATCCATAAAGTTTTCACTGAGTCCTGAAGTCATCCCTTCTCCACCACCGTTACCAACATCATTTACAATAAGAATCTCTCTTAAGATCAATTGTAATGGATAAAGTTTTTCATCTGATAGATAAATTAATGCTGAAAAGTACTGATTCCATAATCCAACAGCATGAAATAGCGCCATAACAGTAATGATTGGTATGGATAGGGGAAGTACAACTCGCCAAAAGATTGTGAAATCAGAAGCTCCATCCATTTTTGATGCCTCAACTAATTGTACTGGTATATTTTGTTGAAAAAAGGTACGTGCCACTAGAATAGACCACGCTCCAACAACACCCGGTATGACCATTGCCCACACTGTATTTAGCATCCCCAATGATTTAACTACTAAATACGTGGGAACCAAACCACCGTTAAAGAGCATTGTGAACAGAATAAACCACAAGATTATCTTTTTACCTTTTAATTCTGTCCTGGATAATGCATAGGAACAAGGCAGTAAAACTAGTAAATGAAGTAATGTTCCTAGCACGGTGTATATGATGGTATTACGATACCCCAGCCAAATTGCATCATTTTGAAAGACCATTTTAAACCCTTTAAAAGTTATATCAACTGGCCAAAGCCACATTTTACCCGAACTAACTGCTAATGGATCACTTATAGAGGCACTTAACACAAAAATGATGGGATATAAAATGAGCAGAACAATAATAGATACAAAGATGTTATTTATAATATTAAAGACTCTATCAGATAAACCAGTCCTCTTCATAGTCTGACACTCCTTACCATAAACTGTTGTCACTAGTTTTTCTTGCAATATGATTAACCGTAACTAAAAGAATGATATTGATTACTGATTCGAATAAGCCAATAGCTGATGCGAAACTATATTGACCTTGCAATAACCCCGTGTTATAAACAAATGTTTGAATAACATCTGATGTTTCAGAATTTAATGTATTTTGTAGAAGTAATACTTTTTCAAATCCAACGGCCATAAAACTACCAATATTTAATATAAATAAAACAACAACAGTAGGCAGAATGGTCGGAATATTGATATGAATAATCCGTTGAAATCTTGAAGCTCCGTCTACTTTAGCCGCTTCATGCAGTTCTGGGTTTACTCCCGCTAATGCGGCTAAATAGATGATTGTTCCCCATCCTAGTGACTGCCATTGGCCTGACCAGACATAAATATGACGAAACCATCCGGGACTAGTTAAAAATGATATTGGTTCCCCTCCCAGCTTTTCTATAGCAATATTCACCAAGCCAGTTATTGGATCTAGAAAAGCAAAAACCATCCCAACAAGTACAACAACCGAAATAAAATGAGGAGCATAGGTAAACGTCTGAGAAAACTTTTTAAAGGCTCCATCCTTTACTTCATTTAAAGCAAGAGCAAAAATGATTGGCAGTGGGAACAAGATGAGCTGATAGAAGCTAAGAATCAATGTATTTTTTAATAATCTCCAAAAATAATAAGAATCAAAGAAACGTTGGAAATGTTCAAATCCCACCCATGGACTTCCCCAAATACCTAGATTCGCATAAAATTCCTTAAAAGCAATTTGGACTCCGTACATTGGAATATAATTGAAAATAAAAAAATAAAGTAGTGCTGGAAGTAAAAAGACATAAAGCTGCCAATTTTTTAAGATATCTTTTTTTACTAATTTAAATCCTTTATTCGTTGTAAAAGAAGTACTAACCTCACTCCTTTTCAAATCCATTTCAGACTCACCCCTACCTCGTAAATGTTTCTTTAGGGAAACCATTTTATAGTTTCCCTAAAGAACTTAATAGATAAATAGCATTGTAAAATTAGTTACGTTTTTTTCATTGGGTCGTTTAATTTTTCTGATATCTCTTTAAAGCTTCTGCTTTTACTTTCATATAATCTTTTAAGCCCATTTTTTCTATCGTTTTTACATATTTATCCCATTCTGAAAATGGTACAACACCTGTAATAAATTTATCGCGCATTTCAGTAACATACTTTTCAATATCAGCACCAACAGTGGTCAACGTCTTATTTTCTTCAACAGTATAAGTAAATTGTGGCCATACTTCTTTTATTATATTAGGTTCTAATTTCCTAGCCGCTTCTCTAGCATCAGGTGCGTTTTCAAGTCCTTTAAAAAATTCTTCCTTTACAATACCTGGATAGCCGCCGCCAGGCCATGTTAAATATTTTGCAAGTTCTTGCTCAAAAGATAATCCTTCTGAACTATGAGTGATTTTTTCCAAATACCGAAGTTCGCCGTTTGGAGCTTTTTCGAACGTTTCCCCTTCAACACCCATTAAAAATAATTTTGAACCTTCATCGCTATAAAAATAATCCATCCATTTGACTGTAGCTTCAGGATTTTTATTTGCACTTGTAATAACAAATCCATCCATACTTGCTACTGAAGGAATTCTTCCTGTAATTAATTTATCTCCAAACGGACCTTCCAAAGCTGAACCACCGGTATATTTATCTGCACCAAATAATTCTTTCGGACTATGTGAAACAGTACTTCCGTATAAACCTTGTGTAGCATTGGCAAGGAATTGACTCGTATCCTTTGAGAAAATATTTTTCTCAATAAGCCCTTCTTTGTATAATTTATGCACATATTGGAGCATTTCTTTATACTCCTTAGAGGTCTGAATAAAACGTAATTTATTCTCTTTTGGATTCATATCTACGAACGGTGAGGCATAGCCTCTATTTACCAATCCAAAGGAGCCATTTAACCATCTAGTCAACATACCGATTGAGTAACTACCAAAAGGAATCTCGTCTGCTTTACCATTACCATTCGGATCTTTTTCCTTTACCGCTTTGAGATATTCATAATACTCTTCAATTGTCTCAGGCATTTTCATTCCTAATTTCTCAAGCCATTCTTTATTTATCCAAGGACGTGGTCCAAGTAGCATGGAAGTAAAGTCCTCTGAAATAATGGTTGGAAACGAATAGATGTTACCATTTGGAAAAGTGATGGCATTTTTCACTTCTGGGTTTTCTTTCATAATTTTCTTTAAATTCGGTGCGTATTTATCAATCAAATCATTGAGCTTAATAAAGACACCCTGTTCTCCATATTTCAGTATTTCTGTCGCTGGAAATGAGGCGGTGTGAAAGGCATCAGGTAAATTTCCACCCACTAAGGCGAGATTTCTCTTTTCTTCTAGTGATGTATCCGGCACCATTTCCCACTTAATATCGACATTGGTCATTTTTTCATACTTATTAAAGATCAATACATTATTCCAGTCTTTTGCGGATTGAGCTGTTCTTCCAGCAAAAAATTTAAGAGTAATAGGTTCTTTAACAATAGGCATAGCTGATTTTTCATTAAGATTTGTCAGTGCCTTTTTGTCTGCTTTACTATCTACGTTTTCAACATTGTTTGTACATGCCGTTAGTGCCATTAATGCTATCGATGTAATAATTAAAGGGGTTTTCATTCGCATTGGATCTCCTCCTTTTCAAATTGAAAGCTATCTATACTCAGTCCTTGACTGACTTCTAAAACTTTTCACTGGGATTATGCTCGTACTTTGCAATACCACTTCGAAGTCCTGCACCTATAATACCAATTTTCACCATTTCCACTTGTAGTTCACTCCTATAGTAAAATTTAATTTATTAATAACTCTCTTGAGATTCACCTCCCCAAATATACTGGTAAACTTACTAGTTTTCCTACTTTAAGGAAAACGCTTTCCGAATAATGATTAAAAAAGAACCACTTTGGTTCGTTTTATATCCAACCATTCACGAAGGTCTAATTCACATGACACAATCTCGATCTATTTAAGAAATATTCTATGATTTTTTTGTTTAAGAGGGAGGAATTTTCGTTTTGTAGAAGTAGTACATTTCTTTGAGTCGTTAACGTGGTGGTGATACAAGAGTGCTATTTCGGATTCACCTCCCAAAATATACTAGTAATTTTGTTAATTTCCCTATTTTAAGGAAAGCGTTTTCCAAATGATGATTAAAAAAGAACCACTTTGGTTCGTTTTATATCCAACCATTCACGAAGGTCTAATTCACATGACACAATCTCAATCTATTTAAAAAATATTCTATGATTTTTTTGTTTTCTAAGAGGGAGGAATTTTCGTTTTGTAGAAGTAGCACATTTCTTTGAGTCGTTAACGGGTGCTAGTACAAGAGTGTTATAAAGGATTTTATTCATAGATTTAATTTTTAGATTAATCAGAATATAACACTCGTATTTCGTTCTGTCAACCCATCAACTTAAACTATTTTCAGTTAGTCCTAGGGTCTATTGAGCACATTATCTAATTACTTGTTTTATACTCCAAGTAATAGCGTGGAGAAATTAACAAACAATAAAAACTGAGGTTAAGGTTTGTATTCCGTAACCTCATATTAATTATCTTTTGAAAAGCAGGATGAGCATAAGCAAGATTGCTTAAAATGCTCTGGTACGCCAACGATCATTAATTTATTGGGATATTGCAAAGCATATGGTGAATACGCTCTCCTCCCACTGAAGTCTTAATTATGATTCGTTTGTTGTCTCCTTAGAATTTTTCCGATATTTATCAACGTTTTCCGAGTGGTGATAAAAAGAACCGATTAGTTCCGTTTTATTGATGATGATTCACGAATGACTAATTCAAATGGCAAAATCATCTTGATAGGAAGAGTAATTTTCCCTTCCACCATTTCCATGATGTTTTTGGCTGCCATCTTTCCCATTTCGTACTTAGGAGTTTCCACTGTTGAAAGCGGCGGTGTAAAATATTTACCCATTTCCATATTATCAACACCAAAGAAAGCGATGTCTTCTGGAATTTTAAGATTACTTTCAATCACAGCCCTCATGGCAGGGATAGCCATCCCGTCACTAGCACATACCATGGCTGTTGGCAAATAAGCCGTGTCTCTTTTAATGAGCTGCTTCATTTCCTCGTAACTATTTTTCATTTCCCACTTTGCATTGATGACCCAATCCGGGTAAATATCAAGTCCTGCTTCTTCCATAGCAGCTTGATACCCTTTGAATCGATGTTCCGCATCTAAATCTTCAAAGGTTTCACCAACACCTCCACCGATAAATCCGATGTCTCGATGTCCTTGATCGACTAAATGGTGAACCACCGTTTTAATTGCTACCTCACGATTGTAATCGACAATAGTCAGGTGCTTATCAGTATAGTAAAAGTCTAATCCAACAAGAGGAATCGTTTGCTGAATATACTCAATTAAGCTATCCTCAATCCTGTCAATAAGAATAAGCCCTTCAACACCAAGGTCATGGATTGTCTTAAGCAACAGCGCCTCGTTTTCAATTTCATCCTTTGTAATAGTAATTAACGTGTAATCATGTTTCATCAAGGTATCACGAATACCAGTATAGATACAACCAAAATATGGGTTTGTTTCTGATTGCCTTGGGTTGGCTACCCAGCCAATTTTCATAGTTCTTGTTTCACTTCTCTTCTGCCTATTATTCGCCAGATTTCGGGCATGCTGATTAGGGACATATCCTAACTCCTTCACAGCCTTCCATATTTTATTCTTTGTTTCCTGATTAACATTTCGTGTTTTGTCATTTTGAATGACTCTCGAAACAGTAGCGATCGAAACGCCTACATATTCCGCAATATCTTTTAGTCTTGCCATAAAAAAACACCTCTTGGCTTGTTACTTATAATAAATTACTGAATTTTTAAAATTAATTCTAATATAGCCCCTTTGATAATTTATTGTCAATTATTTGGTTCTGGTGCAGGAAATCTAGTAAACTTAGACATACTGATACTAGTACTTTAAAAAAAGGCGTGATTGGTAAGGAGAAGGAAAATTTGTTCAAATGGAAGCACTGTCAATCTGGCATTATTTTGTTAACAGTAAGATGATACCTGTTGAGTAACTTTATTGCTACTCAACGGTTCCTTAATCCGCCTTTCAGTTCAGATTTTCTTTTCACTATAAAAACTCCCCTTTAGATAAACAGATCCAAAGTGGCAAAACGTCGCAACTTTATTCAAAACATCGCGTCTTTTTTATAAACACCATGACTTTAATTAAAAGCGACACATTGTTCTAACTTCTTCAAAGAAGGGTTTATTATTCAGTTAACTTAAAAGCAACACCATCTTTAAATTCCTAGAGAAATCAAAAAGGAGCATATTTTTACAATCGCTCCTTTTTGATTTCTCTTTTATTTTTTTACATAATAAAGCACTAAAGCATTAATTCCCCTTTTATATACTATAATCTCAATAGTACAAGATGGTCCACTCTCTATTATATGTTCAGTAGCGGACTTTTTTCCCTTTGGACAGTACCCCTACATAACCCTCTTAAACATCTTCTCCAACTCATAGGTAGAATGATGTACAAGAATCGGCCTTCCGTGCGGGCATGTGTATGGGTTTGTTGTTGTACGAAGTTCTTCAAGTAAAGCAAATATTTGATCGTTCGTTAAATATTGATTTGCTTTAATGGATGCTTTACAGCTCATCATGATGGCTGCTTCTTCTCGTAGTTTTTTTATATCTACTTTTTTTAGTTTAACAACTTGCTCCATCATTTCGTCGATAATTTCTGTTTCTTGACCTTTTGGAAACCACGTTGGATGCGAGCGGACGATAAAGGATTGATGGCCGAATTGTTCTAAAAATAGGCCGACTTTTTTTAGTTCTTCTAGCTGCTCTTCGACACGTAAAAATTCAGTAAGAGATAAGTCAATACGGTACGGTACAAGTAGTTCTTGTACTTCTTGCGCTACCCGTCCTACTTTATCACGGAAGTATTCATAGTTAATACGTTCCTGCGCGGCATGCTGGTCAATCATATATAAACCTTTATCATTTTGAGCGAAAATATATGTTCCATGCATTTGTCCAATTGGATAAAGCGGCGGTAAGTCATTACCGTTCATTTCAATCTCTTTTATTTCCTGAACTTCTTCTTCCAATTCTTCTAGTTCAAAATCCTCTTCATTACTATCCCACGATTTCTCTTCTCGAATCGGTTCTTCCATTACCGGTTTAGTAGATGGCTGCCAACTTTGTTCTTCTCTTACGAGCGACTGTGGTGGTTGCCATTCTTGCTTCGGTGGTTGCCACAGTTGCGTTGGCTGTTTCACAGCCAGTGGTTCTTCTTGTTTTTCATCCATACCAGTCGGTAAAATGATGTCCGGCATCAGTGGTTCTTTCGGCTTCGTATGCTCAAACTGGAACTGTCCTTGCACACTTTCATCTTTTTCTTTTTTCTTCGTTGTTACCCCTGCATCTGGAATGAGCTGTATTTTTTTGAATGCTGCTTGCAACGTTTCTTCAATAAGCTTTAGCAATTCTTGTTCTTTACTAAAACGAACTTCTAATTTCGCTGGATGTACGTTAACATCAACAAGCATTGGATCCATTTCAATCGATAAGAAGCCGATTGGATATCGTCCAACTGGCAGTAACGTATGGTATCCTTGCTGAATGGCTTTCATTAATACGAAATTTCGAACGTAACGGCCATTTACAATCGTTGACATATAATTACGAGATGCTCTCGTTACTTCTGGTAATGTTACATAACCTTTAATTGTGAAGTCTAAAGACTCGGCTTCAATTGGAATAAGCTTCTTCGCAACTTGAATGCTGTAAATGGCTGCAAGTACTTGTCTTACATCACCATTTCCTGACGTATGAAGCAATTTCTTTTCATTATGAAACAGTTTTAGCGATACTTCTGGATGTGACATTGCAATACGATACACGATATCTGTAATATTCCCAAGTTCTGTATGAATGGTTTTCATATATTTAAGACGCGCTGGTGTATTAAAAAATAAGTTTTGTACTGTAATATCTGTTCCTTTTCGGCTCGCTGTTTTCTCTTGTTTTATAATGTCTCCACCTTTAATAATAAGGTGTGTACCAGGTGCATCACCCGTGCTCGTGATTAATTCTAATTCACTAACTGAAGCGATACTCGGCAATGCCTCGCCCCTGAATCCGAGCGTTCTTATACGGAACAAATCGTTTTCATCTTTAATTTTACTCGTCGCATGGCGTTCAAATGCAACGACGCAATCTTCTTCGGCAATACCATCTCCATTATCAATGATGCGAATTTTCGATAATCCAGCTTCTTCTAAGTGGATTTCAATAGATGTACTATTCGCATCGATAGAATTTTCCACAAGTTCCTTTACGACTGAGGCAGGGCGTTCTACTACTTCCCCTGCCGCAATTAAGTTAGAGAGCTGGTCATCGAGTTTGCGAATTTTCCCCATCTACTTACTCATCCTTTCTTTAACTTTTTCTGCAAGCGATACAGTTCGTTCATCGCTTCTAAAGGTGTCATATCAAGTAAATCAATTTTTTTAATTTGCGCAAGTACTGCCGTTTCTTTTGCATCTAACACTGGCTTGTCTTGTTTTTTCGAAGACTGTTCTGCACTAAAGAAAGATAGTTGTGATTCTTCTTCAGTCACTTCTTTCTCTTCTTGCACTTCTACCGGTTCTTCTTTTATAACTACTGGTTCAGGAGCAACTTCTTGTACTTTCACTTCTGCACGCTTTGGAATAATGATTTCTTCTTGTCCTTCTAGCTGCGCTAGCACTTCTTTCGCGCGAGCGATTAAGCTATCTGGAAGCTCCGCGAGTTGCGCAACGTGAATTCCGTAACTTTTATCTGCTGCACCATCTTGAATTTTATGAAGGAATACTACTTTTCCGTTCTCTTCAATTGCTGAAACGTGTACATTTTTCAGTTGGTCTAAACTTTCTTCTAACACCGTTAATTCATGATAATGTGTAGAGAATAATGTTTTCGCACCAATTTGGTCATGAATATGTTCAATGATTGCTTGTGCAAGGGCCATACCATCATACGTAGATGTACCGCGCCCAATTTCATCGAATAAAATTAAACTTCTTTCTGATGCGTTTGCAATGGCATTTTTCGCTTCTAACATTTCGACCATAAATGTACTTTGACCTGAAATTAAATCATCTGCTGCACCAATTCTCGTAAAAATTTGGTCAAATACAGGCAATACTGCCTCTGTCGCTGGTACGAAACAACCGATTTGTGACATAACCGTTACAAGTGCTAACTGTCTCATATACGTACTTTTACCAGACATGTTCGGTCCTGTAATTAAAAAGACGTCCATACTCTCTGGCATAATACAATCATTTGGTACATACAATTTCCCGTTCAATACTTTTTCAACGACCGGATGACGACCATCTTTAATAAAGATTTCGCGCTGCGTTGTTAAAACCGGTTTTACAAACTGTTCTTCTTCACTAACCGTCGCAAAACTTTGCAGTACATCTAATTCACTAATTACTTTCGCTAAATGCTGTAATTTCGGAATGAATACTTTTACTTCTTCACGAAGTGCTGTAAATAAATCGTATTCTAGTTGTACAATTTTTTCTTCTGCTTCTAGAATTAACGTTTCTTTTTCTTTCAGTTCATCTGTAATGAAACGTTCAGCATTAGCAAGCGTTTGTTTACGCTCATAGCGTCCTTCTGGAAGTGCCGCAAGATTGGCTTTCGTTACTTCAATGTAATAACCGAAAATACGATTGTAACCAATTTTTAACGATTTAATACCTGTAATATCACGTTCTCGTTTTTCAAGCTCAGCAATCCACGTTTTTCCGTTTTTGCTCACGTAGCGGTATTGATCAAGCTTGTCATTATAACCGTCTTTAATAATATCGCCATCTTTAATCGAAAGCGGTGGGTTTTCTTGAATACTTCTTCCTAATAACTCTGTTAAGCTTTCACATGGATCTGCACCTTGAATTAACCTTGATGCATAAGCATTATCTAACAAACTAATCGCTTCTAAAATAGCTGGTACTTGAAGTAATGAACGTCTTAATTGTAATAAGTCTCGTGCATTTACATTACCAAATGCAACTTTCCCTGCTAAACGTTCTAAATCATATACTTCTTTTAACTTTTCTTTTAAATCTTCACGTAAGAAGTAATCATTTACAAACGTTTCAACCATTTCTAAACGTTCTTCAATTCGTTCTTTCTGTATAAGTGGACGTTCCATCCACTGTTTTAACATACGACCACCCATAGCTGTTTTCGTCTTATCTAATAGCCATAATAATGATCCTGTTTTTTCTTTCGTTCGAAGTGTTTCTGTCAGTTCTAAATTGCGCTTTGAATGCACATCAATTTTCATAAATTGATTCGTATAATAAATTTCCACTGGTTGTAAATGATCTAATGAACGTTTTTGCGTTCTTATTACATAGTTAAATAAGCGCCCAACTGCTTTAATTAACTTTGCTTGTGAAACATTTTTCACAAGGTGTTCTAATCCTTCAGGAATTGTTGTTGTATCTTCATACGAAATCGTCATCTTTAATGTTTCTGTTAATTTATTTAATTCATCTTTTGAAAATGTAGAATCTACAACAATTTCTTTTGAACCAGTTGCATACACTTCTAATAAAATATCTTCTACTGAACCTGTCAATAACGTTACTGTATTTTGTCCAGTCGTTAAATCATTACAAGCTAAAGCATACGATCCATCTTCAAAATGTGTTAATGCTGCTAAGAAATTATTCTCTTTCTCATCTATTGTACGCCCTTCCATCATCGTTCCTGGCGTAATTAATTGCACTACTTCACGACGTACTACACCTTTAGCCGTTTTAGGATCTTCCACTTGCTCACAAACAGCTACTTTATATCCTTTTTCAACAAGTTGTTCAATATAATTTTTAGCCGCATGGTATGGTACACCGCACATCGGGATACGCTCACTACTCCCACCATCTCGGCTCGTTAATGTAATTTCAAGTTCGTGAGCTGCCTTAACAGCATCTTCAAAGAACATTTCATAAAAATCACCTAAGCGAAAAAATAAAAAGGCATCTTGATAGTCTGCCTTAACCTTTAAATATTGCTGTATCATAGGCGTATATTGCGTCATACTTCTCCTCCATAATTCTTACAGAATAATCTATATTCATTTATGTCACATTTCACGGACATCCATATCTCCTATTTCAGGAGTCTGTCCTCATTATAGCACATTTCATAAGGAATCATGTTTATTCAAGCGTGACTTATGTAAAGTAAAAAGCTAGGAAGAACTTCTCCCTAGCTTTCTATTACTCTTCTTCTGCATCAACGATAAAGTTCGGATCTAATTCTTCAAACTCATCATCGTCAATTTGGAAATCATCATCTGATTCCACGCATCCTTCAGGATTTACACTTACACAAATTTTCGTTTCGCCAACTACTTCCGTTACAAATTCACGTTCTACAGTTACAACAATTTTATTACCATTTGGCGATACAAGAGCTTCTAAACAGTTTGGTGGCTGAATAACACGAGCAATAATTTCTAAATCGTCACCAGAAAAGTTTTTATCACGATACCCAATACTTACTTCATCCGTGTAGTTCACACGTTCTGTTACAACTTCAGTCTTTGTATTCCCATCAAATGAATACCAAGTGTTCACATCATAGAAACCTTCAATTTCCACATGCTTTCCATTCTTTCTTGCTTCGTACGAGTGGTTAATTACCCAGCACCCTAAAATACTTGTTGGCTCATTATTCGATTCACATGTATGCGTTGACTTTGTATACTTACGTCCTTTTCCAACCACTGCTTTTGTAATAATCTCTCTAAATTCGGACATTCGTAACCCTCCTCAATCACTATTCACTTAATCATATGCGTGACAATAGCGGAATGTGTCATTCTTTTTTTGAGAAGAACTTACGTTTAACCTACTAAAAAAAAGAGATGTCAACATGACATCTCTTTAACAACCACAATTTCCTTTTTTACTGTCTACTGCTGCTCCCGTTTCACCCTTCAATACATCGCCACCAGTCGAAATTAATATTTCATCTGTTACGTTGTTAGAAATCGTACTAGCAACTAACTGTAATAAGTCGTTTACGTATGTTTGTGAAGATTTAAATTCTTGGACAACTGGGATATTATCTAGCTTATCTTGCAAGGCATCAATTTCAGCTTCTACTTTTTTCAAAGCTTCCCATTTCCCATAATGTTGCAAGTTTACTGCTTGTTTTTGAAGTGCTTTAATTTCATCAATTGCGCGCTTTACATTTTCATTTTTATGAATTTGTGCCTCTGCTCGCTTAAAGAAATCAACTTCTTCTGTTTCAGAAATCATTTTTGCTAATTCTTTCGCTTGCTCAACAATTTCATCTTTCGTATATACTTTCATCTATTATTCCACCTCAATCGGCTCTTCAACTAATTCTCCGTTAAGAGACCAAGTTTTTGCATCCGTTACTTTTACTTTCACAAGCTGACCAATCAAAGATTTTGGAGCAACAAAGTTTACAAGTTTATTCGTACGAGTATAACCGGCAAGTACTTCCGCGTTATTTTTACTTTCCCCATCAACTAACACTTCTACAATTTGACCTTTATAACGATTATTCTTTTCAATTGCCAACGTATTTACTAGTGTATTTAGGCGTTGAAGACGTTCTTTCTTCACTTCCATCGGTACGTTATCTTTCATTTTCGCAGCTGGTGTACCTTCGCGCGGAGAATAAATAAAGGTAAAAGCCGTATCAAATCCTACTTCACGATATAACGACATCGTTTCTTCAAATTGTTCATCTGTTTCATTTGGGAAACCGACGATAATATCAGTTGTTAATACTGCGTTTGGAATTGCTTCTTTAATTTTTCTTACAAGCTCTAAATAATGCTCACGTGAATATTTACGCGCCATAATTTTCAGCATCTCTGTACTTCCAGATTGAACTGGCAAATGGATATGTTCCACTAGGTTTCCACCTTTTCCAAGCACTTCAATTAAGTGATCATCGAAATCACGTGGATGGCTCGTTGTGAAACGAATACGGGCAATATCAACTTTACGGAGTTCGTCCATTAAATCGCCAAGACCGTATTCAAAATCTTCAAAGTCTTTACCATATGCATTTACGTTCTGTCCGAGTAACGTAATTTCTTTATAACCACTCGCAGCTAAATGACGAATCTCTTGGATAATATCTTCTGGACGTCTGCTTCGCTCTTTTCCGCGTGTATACGGTACAATACAATACGTACAGAACTTATCACAGCCATACATAATATTTACCCAAGCTTTAATATCACCACGACGTACTTTCGGAAGGTTTTCAATTACATCTCCTTCTTTTGACCACACTTCAACTACCGTCTCCTTCGAGAACATTGCATCTTTCAGAATGTACGGTAATCTATGAATATTATGCGTGCCAAATACCATATCTACATGCTGATTTTTTTGCATAATTTTATTTACAACAGATTCCTCTTGAGACATACAACCACATACACCAATTAAAAGGTCCGGATTTCTGCGTTTTAGTGACTTTAAATGACCTAGTTCACCAAACACTTTATTTTCGGCATTTTCACGAATGGCACAAGTATTTAATAAAATGACATCTGCTTCCTCAGTTGAAAATGTCGGTTCATATCCAAGTGCTGTGAAAATACCTGCCATTACTTCAGTATCATGCTCATTCATTTGACAACCGTATGTACGAATATAAAACTTTCTTCCCTCACCAAAATTACGAAACTCTTCAGGTAAGCCAAAATCCCGTTCAATTTTAACTTCTTCTTTCCCGCGCTTTTTCGCCAACTTTAAGGAAGGTGGTTGATATACACTTTCAAAGTATTTGCTATAATCTTTCTCTTCTTTTTTCGTAGAGGAATTTGCTTGTTGACTTGCTAATCGTTGTTGCTCGTTCATCGGTAATCTCCTTTCACCCTTAACTATACACACTCTATAGTCCATCTAAATGCGCTTAGACCCACCTCAAAAATGGTTAGATAGCTTGAGAGATAACTTGTCCTTTGAAACTTGAGTAATCAATCTAATCATCTACAAGAATGAAGTCTTCCCCACACAAATAGACATTCCCTTTTCGTATTTCTTTTTGTCCTATTCAAAAGCACATTGCTTTATCCCTATAAACATTACCATAGTATGAAGCGTTTCGCCAATTTTAACAAAAAATATGCTCTGTCTTATCTTGCATTTCATTAGCAATGAACTTGCCATTTTCATACAACGATTTATATATTATTTTACCATTCTGAATTTTCTAAGTAAATATAACTACCTTATATTTTTACTCATTAAAAAAGGTTGCCAAATGGCAACCTTCTCTTCTTATATTACATAAATTCAGCAACAAGTTCATCAAACATTTTCTGATCCATATTTAAATCAGATTGTACTAAAGGCTTCTCACTGTAGCCTTTTACAAGTTCTTGGTATGAAGGTTGTGCTGTATTTTGATAAATTAAACCTGTTACTAATCCGTTATTTTCCATTAACGTTTGCATAGCCATCATGCGATTAGACGGATCATATCCCTCTACTGTACTTAGTTTTGTTAAATTCTCTTTAAACCAATCATAAGTATTTACTTTATTGTAAGTTACACATGGGCTGAACACATTAATTAATGAAAATCCTTTATGGTTAATACCAGCTTCAATAATTTGTGTTAATTCTTTTAAATCACTTGAAAAGCTTTGCGCCACAAATGTTGCACCAGCTGTTAAAGCCATTTCCATAACATTTAGTGACGGTTCAATTGAACCTTGTGGTGTACTTTTCGTTTTAAATCCAGCTTCACTACGTGGTGAAGTTTGCCCTTTTGTTAATCCGTAAATTTGGTTATCCATTACAATGTACGTAATGTCGATGTTACGACGAATAGAATGGATTGTATGTCCCATACCAATCGCAAATCCATCACCGTCACCACCTGATGCGATAACTGTTAAATCACGATTTGCCATTTTCACACCTTGTGCAATTGGAAGGGCACGACCATGAATACTATGCACACCATATGAATTAATATAACCTGAAATACGGCCTGAACAGCCAATACCAGAAATAACAGCAAGTTCATCTGGGTTTAAGCCAACGTTAGCTGCTGCACGTTGAATTGCAGCTTGCACCGAGAAGTCTCCGCAACCTGGGCACCAGTTTGGTTTTACACTGTTACGAAAGTCCTTAAATGTTGCCATTTAATACAACCCCTTTTTTGCATTCGTTGTAAATCTCTTTCGGCAAGAATGGGTTTCCATCATATTTTAAAAGACTAGAAATTTTCTCACCGTTACCAAGATTCATTTTCATAATGTTAGCAAGCTGACCTGTTGCATTGTTTTCTACAACTACAACGCGCTTCGCATTTTTCACAAGTGGATCGATTTCAGCTGTTGGGAACGGATGAATTAAACGCACATGAGCATGATTTACTTTCATACCCTCTTGTTCTAAACGTTCCATTGCTTCTTCGATCGCACCACGAGTTGAGTTAAATCCAACAAGCAATACGTCTGCTTCTTCATGCTTAACATTTTTATAAACAGGGGTATTAAACTTCAAGTTCTCCATTTTACGGAAACGTTTGTCCATTTGATCTTTACGGTTTATTGCTGATTCAGATGGTTTACCCGTTTCATCATGTTCTACACCTGTAACATGGTGAATACCATTTTTCATACCAGGTAAAACACGTGGTGAAACGCCATCTTCTGTTACTTCATAACGCTTGAAGTATGCTTTATTTTCACGTTCTGGTAATTCTATGTCTAAATCAAGCTTACCACGGCGAATTTCCACTTTATCTAACTTAAGTGGTTCTACAGTTTGTTTTCCTAAAGAAAGTTGTAAATCCGTTAAGAAAATAACAGGAACTTGATATTCTTCAGCTAAGTTAAATGCTTCTACAATGTCATAGAAAGCTTCTTCAACTGTACTTGGTGCCATTACGATTTTTGGAATTTCACCATGCGTACCGTAAATCATCGCCATTAAATCAGACTGCTCTTGTTTCGTTGGTAATCCCGTACTCGGACCACCACGTTGTGTATCAACAATTACTAATGGTGTTTCTGTAATACCAGCTAAACCAATCGCTTCCATCATTAAAGAAAGACCAGGACCAGCAGATGCTGTTAATGTACGAACACCAGCATAGTTTGCACCGATTGCCATTGTACAAGCTGCGATTTCATCCTCAGTTTGGATTACTGTTCCGCCAACTTTCGGCAATTTTTTAATTAAGTATTCCATAATTTCAGATGCAGGTGTGATTGGATATGCTGACATAAAACGAGCGCCACCAGCTACCGCACCAAATGCGATTGCATCGTTCCCAATCATAAACATGCGTTTCTGACCATCAGCTTTTTCAAGCTGCATCATGTTTACCTTCTCACCTAGCAATTCTTTCATATATTGAGAGCCGCGTTTAATTGCGTCCATATTCTTTTGAACGACTTGCTCTCCTTTACGACCAAAGATTTCTTCAACAACATCTAAATAAGCTGTTTCATCTAATCCTAATACCGCACTTGACGCCCCAACTGCAACCATGTTTTTCATTAATGATGTGCCTAATTCTGAGGCAATATCTGTAAACGGAATCACATATAGATTTACATCTGTGTTATCAGGTATTGTTGGATTAAATTTCGCATCCGCAACTACAATCCCACCCGGACGTAGTTCATGGAAATTAAAATCAATTGTTTCTTGATCAAAAGCAATTAAAATATCTAAATCATCTGAGATCGCTCGTACTTCTGTTGTACTTACACGAATTTTATTATTTGTATGGCCGCCTTTAATACGTGATGAGAAGTGGCGGTAACCGTATAGGTAATATCCTAATCGGTTTAATGCAATACAGAAAATTTCTCCTGTACTTTCAATTCCTTCACCTTGTTGGCCTCCAACTTTCCATGAAAGTTGACTAATCATCTCCTACACCCCTTTTGGCTGCATTCATTGTAGTGTATTTTTTTACAGTAATAGTTTAGCATTTTTTATGCAAATAAACTACAACGGACGCAAATTATGCCTCTTCTGATTTCCCTGAATCTTTAGTATAAAGCTATTTCGTTTTTCATTCTAGTATTAGGTCTTAAAAAAATCAATAATATCAAATGAATTTATTTTAATTTTTCTGAATTTTTAAAACAAATATTAAAAACTTATATATTCAACAAAATTATCATATAAAAATCGCTCTACAGTAGATGCGGCATAGTGCTTATACAACTCATTCATTACATTTTCATAATCTCTATATACTGATACACCTACAACCGTCTCCAAAATCCCATCAAAATCTGAACCAAATCCTATATTTCCTTCTCCACCTAATGAACAGATATGTTCGATATTTCTTACTATATCTGTTATATGCGCCTGTCTTTCACTTGTTAAAAATTGCGGTACAAACGTAACACCAATCATGCTATTTTTCTTTATGAGCGCTCTAATTTGTTCATCATTTAAATTGCGTGGATGTTGGCAAAGTTTATAGCAGTTTGAATGGGATGCAATTGGATTTGTAGCAATTTCTATAACATCCCAAAAGCTTCTTTCATTCAAATGAGACACGTCGGTCCACAAATGTAACATATTCAGTTCTTGTACAACATGTTGACCAAAAGTCGTTAAACCTGCCCCGCGTGTCTCTAGCGCACCGTCAGCTAATAAATTGGCATAGTTCCATGTCAGTCCAAAGGAACGCACTCCTAGGCGATAAAAGAGCCGTAATTTCATTGTATCTTTTCCAATTGCTTCGCATCCTTCTAATGTTAATAACGCCCCAATCTCATCCTGTTTTAACCTGTTTATATCTTCTTTCGTTTGAATAAACTTCACACCTGGTAGTGATAAAATTTCATTATAAAAAATATCTATCATTTGTAATGCGGCTTCAAAACGCTTTTCATATGCTACTGTTTCGGGTACATATACAGCAAAACATTGTATACTTCCTTTTCTTTTCTTTAATTGTTCAAAAGTAATATGTAATTGTGAATCATTTCGAAAGTCTTTCTTTCCCTTTGCACTCCAGAGCTGAAAGAGCACATCACAATGAGCATCAAAAATTTTCATTTCCATTCCTCCATTATAAAAACAACCTGTTTGCATACTGCAAACAGGTTGTTTAAACTTAACGAGGTTCTACAATTAATTTTATTGCTGTACGCTCTTCCCCATCAATCATAATATCTGTGAACGCTGGGATACAAATCAGGTCCAAACCACTAGGCGCTACAAATCCTCTTGCAATTGCTACTGCCTTTACCGCTTGGTTCAATGCACCTGCACCAATGGCTTGAATTTCTGCTGTTCCGCGTTCGCGAATAACACCTGCAAGTGCACCAGCTACAGAATTAGGGACCGACGTTGCTTTAACTTTTAATATTTCCATTCCGCGTTTCCTCCTCGTTTCTATAAAAAGTATTAGCAATTATTTCACTTTAACTTATATTCACGAGGAATGACGCGTATTCCTGCTAAATTTCTGTAATTTTTCTAAAAAATTAAAAAATAATAACTTTTCTAATTTTTACCTAGAAATTACTCAAAAAATGGTTGATCATCATTAATTAAGATACGCTCAATTTTTTTAGCTTTTCCTGTATTAGGATCCACATCAATTAGCACCGCACTTAATTGTGTTCTACCATTTGTCACTTCAAATCGTACCGGTAAGTTTGTTAAAAACTTCTTCAATACCGCTTCTCGGTCCATACCTAAAATTCCATCGTACGGTCCTGTCATACCAACATCTGTAATGTATGCCGTTCCGCTTGGTAAAATGCGATTATCTGCTGTAGGAACATGCGTATGTGTACCTACTACCGCTGTAGCACGACCATCTACATACCAACCTAACGCTTGTTTTTCACTTGTAGTTTCCGCATGAAAATCAATAAAGATAATATTCGTACGTTTTTTTGCAATGTTAATTAATTCATCCACTTTACGGAATGGGCAATCAATTGGAGGAAGGAATGTACGTCCTTGTAAGTTAATAACTGCCACTTCTGTTCCATTACAGTTCACAAAAATAAGCCCTTTTCCTGGAGTTCCTTCTGGGAAGTTAGCTGGTCTTGCAAGATATTTTGCATCATCAATAAATTCAAATACTTCACGGTTATCCCAAGCGTGGTTTCCAAGTGTAACCGCTTGTGCCCCGCATTCTAAAAAGTTTCGATATATTTTTTCCGTAATTCCACGTCCACCTGCTGCATTTTCTCCATTAATAATGGTTACTGTAGGTGTATATTTCTTCTTTAATGCCGGTACGTATTGTTGAATCATACCTCTACCAGGAGATCCTACTACATCCCCAACGAATAATATTCTCATATGTCTTACCCTTCCTATGTACTACATTTTTTATTACTATAGCTTCAAGTAATTCCCTTACAATATATGTATTATAAGTTTGTTTCACTTGTATGCTAATTTCCTTTATTTTAACCAATTCCAACACAAAAAAATAAAGTGGTGTTTCACCACTTTATTTTGCGTATTCCACTGCACGTGTTTCACGAATAACAGTTACTTTAATATGTCCTGGGTAATCCAGTTCATTTTCAATACGTTTTCGAATATCACGAGCTAAACGATGAGCTTCTAAGTCATCGATTGTATCTGGTTTTACCAGAATACGAACTTCACGTCCCGCTTGAATTGCGAAAGATTTTTCTACGCCTTCATAAGACTCTGAAATTTCTTCTAACTTTTCAAGACGACGAATGTAGTTCTCAAGCGTTTCACTACGAGCTCCTGGTCTTGCAGCTGATAATGCATCTGCTGCTGCAACTAAAACTGCAATGATAGAAGTTGGTTCTGTGTCCCCATGGTGAGATGCGATACTGTTTATTACAACCGGATGCTCTTTATACTTCGTTGCGAGTTCGACACCAATTTCAACGTGGCTACCTTCTACTTCATGGTCAATCGCTTTTCCGATATCATGTAATAGACCAGCACGTCTTGCTAGTTTTTCATCCTCGCCAAGCTCCGCTGCCATAAGTCCAGTTAAATATGCAACTTCCATAGAGTGTTTTAAGACGTTTTGACCGTAACTTGTACGGTATTTTAAACGACCTAAAATCTTAATTAAATCTGGATGTAATCCGTGAACACCCACTTCAAACGTTGTTTGCTCCCCGACTTCGCGAATATACTCGTCCACTTCACGTCTTGATTTTTCGACCATCTCTTCAATACGCGCTGGGTGAATACGTCCGTCCTGTACAAGTTTATCAAGAGCGATACGAGCTGTTTCACGACGAATTGGGTCGAATCCAGAAAGGATAACCGCTTCTGGTGTATCATCAATAATAAGGTCAATACCTGTTAACGTTTCTAACGTACGAATATTACGACCTTCACGTCCGATAATACGTCCCTTCATTTCGTCATTTGGAAGATTTACAACCGAAACGGTTGTTTCAGCAACATGATCAGCTGCACATCTCTGCATTGCAAGAGATAAGATTTCTTTTGCTTTCTTATCCGCTTCTTCTTTCGCACGAACTTCACTTTCTTTTACCATTACGGCAATTTCATGAGAAACTTCACTTTCTACTTTACCAAGAATAATTGCTTTCGCTTGTTCGCGTGTCAGATTGGAAATGCGCTCTAATTCTGTTTGTTGCTTTTGAACTAACTCTCCCACTTTGCTTTCCAACTCTTCAATCTGTTGTTGTCTCGCTACAAGAGAATCCTCTTTCTTTTCTAACTGTAGCTCGCGTTTATCGAGCGTTTCGTCTTTACGATCAAGGTTCTCTTCTTTTTGCATTAAACGATTTTCTTGTTTTTGTAATTCGCTTCTACGGTCACGAATTTCTAATTCAGCTTCTGTACGAAGTGTATGAATTTCATCCTTTGCTTCTAAAAGCGCTTCTTTCTTAAGTGCTTCAGCCTCACGATTCGCTTCGTCTAGAATACGTTTCGCTTCATTAGCTGCACCATTAATCTTCGCTTCAGCAATAGACTTTCGAACAAAAAAGCCAACAACTGCACCGACTGTTGCAAGCAAAATGGAGATGAGTATCCAAACTGTACTACTCATGATTTCACCTCCCCTTGCTATGAATGAAAAAAGACTGTCGGCATGTACATTGAATACCAACATACAGCAAAGACCGTCGTCCCACTTTTTTAAGGGACTTTCTTCATTTCACAATTAAAATGTCATATTATTATTTCGGCAAGATTTAAGTCTTACTCCGAATATTACTTCTCTTCTTGAGAAGAGTGTTTCGTATATAAGAAAAAATATACATTCTCATTGTATCTATCGCAATTTTCATTGTCAAGCGTTGTCTACTTTTACTTTCTTTACCTTCAGCCCTAATTCATATATGAATTTAAAAAGCAGACAGCATATTATCCTGGAAAACCTTAGTAAATTCCAGTTTATTCATATAAAACATGCATATATTCCTCTTTACACATAGCCTTTTAAGCAGATTAAATATTTTCTCTCCAACGATATACAACGCTTTCATAATAATTAAAAATAAAAGACACGATCCCGTGTCTTTTATTTTTTAATCTTGAAGATTTAAATCTTCCGTGTCTTCCACACCAGAGTCTTCACCAATTCCGTGATGATCACGAACAAAGAAGGCAATTTCCTCTCTTAAATCCGTATTCTCTTTTAAGAATTGCTTCGAGTTTTCACGACCTTGCCCTAAACGCTCTTCATTATAAGAGTACCAAGCACCACTCTTTTGAACGATATCAAGTTCAGACGCCATATCTAAGATTTCACCTTCTCTTGAAATACCTTCTCCGTACATAATATCAACTTCAGCAACACGGAATGGTGGTGCTACTTTATTCTTAACTACTTTTACTTTCGTTTTATTACCAACGATGTCGTTACCTTGCTTTAATTGCTCCGCACGACGTACTTCAAGACGAACAGTTGAATAGAATTTCAACGCACGACCACCTGGAGTTGTTTCTGGGTTTCCGAACATAACCCCAACTTTTTCACGAATTTGGTTAATAAAGATTGCGATTGTTTTTGATTTGTTGATTGCACCTGAAAGTTTACGAAGTGCTTGTGACATTAAACGAGCTTGTAAACCTACGTGTGAGTCACCCATGTCTCCTTCGATCTCAGCTTTCGGTACAAGAGCTGCTACAGAGTCAATTACGATAATATCAACCGCACCACTGCGTACAAGTGCTTCAGCAATTTCTAATCCTTGCTCCCCTGTATCAGGTTGTGATAATAGTAACTCATCGATGTTAACACCTAATTTTTGTGCATATACAGGATCCATTGCATGCTCCGCATCAATGAACGCCGCTTGTCCACCTTGACGCTGTACTTCTGCGATTGCGTGTAATGAAACTGTTGTTTTACCTGAACTTTCAGGTCCGTAAATTTCAATAATACGACCGCGTGGGTATCCGCCTACCCCTAGTGCCACATCAAGTGCTAAAGAACCGCTGGAAATTGTAGAAATTCTACGTTCCGCTTGTTCTCCTAATTTCATAATTGAACCTTTACCGAATTGCTTCTCTATTTGTTTTAACGCCATATCTAACGCCGCTTGACGATCACTCATTCAAAATTCCTCCTTAACTGAATTGCTAATCTTATTATACCTATTTTCAATTCAATTTGCCAGCAAAAATCGAACGTTTATTCGATTTTTTTTATTTTCCATTAAATAAAACTAAATTTAACCATTAAAAAAAGCTAGAAGAAACTTACATCTCTTCTAGCTTTTTATATAAATGATAAAATCCATATTTTACTGAGCGTTCCCTAATTTGTTGACGACTTCCACTTAAATTAAGAGGAAAGACTATAGTTCGTTCATCCTTAATCGCCAACCCAACAAATACCGTTCCCGGCTCTTTATGTTCTGAAGCGTCCGGTCCTGCTACCCCAGTGAAACTAATTCCGATATCTGCTTTTAATAATCCTTTAACATTTTCAGCAAGATAACGAGCACACTCTTTACTAACTGCACCATCAGTACTTAACACTTCTTTAGGCACATGTAAAACATGTTGCTTCACATCATTATGATAACAAATGACACCGCCTTTAAACACAGAAGACACACCAGCACTTTCTGTTACTTGATTACCGAAGAGACCACCTGTTAAACTTTCAGCACAAGCTAGAGTTAATTCTTTTTTCTTCAATAACTCTATTGCCTTATAATGCAGAAATTCTTGATCATATCCGTAGAAAAATTCTCCTACTCTTTCTAAAATCAAATCTTCTATATGCTGAATGAGTTTCTCCGCTTCATCAGCACTTTGATGTTTGGCAGTTAAACGTAGTGTCACTTCCCCATCATTTGCGAGTGGGGCAATTGTCGGGTTCGTTTGTCCATCAATTAAATCTTGGACTTTCACCTCTAATTGGGACTCCCCGATCCCAAAGAAGCGAAGCACACGAGAATAAATGTTTTCCCCTGTTGTAAAGGTACGTAAAAAAGGCTCTACATAACTTACATACATCGGCTTCATTTCTTTTGGTGGTCCTGGTAATAAAATATAAACTTTTCCGTTCTTATTTAACCCCATACCAGGCGCCATACCGTGATCGTTCGCAAATACAGTTGCTCCATTCAAAACGAGCGCCTGTTTTTTATTATTCTCCGTGAACTCACGACCTGTACGCTTAAAATAATCACTTATCGATGCTAATGCCTTTTCATCATATACAAGCTTTTCCCCTAAGCTAGACGCTATTGTTTCTTTCGTCAAATCATCTTTTGTCGGCCCTAATCCACCTGTGAAAATGAGCATATCCGCACGCTCTTCCGCAACTTCAATTGCCTTTTGTAATCGATTGTTATTATCACCAACTACAGTATGGTAGTACACGTTAATTCCAATTGAAGCTAACTTTTCAGATAAAAACTGGGCATTTGTATTTGCAATTTGTCCAAGTAACAATTCAGTTCCAACCGCAATAATCTCAGCATTCATCCCAATTCCCCCATAAACTTCTATTTTGAGTTTACAAAAGCAGCTCTATTTTTCCAGAAATAATCCCATCCTGAAATAACAGTAAAGAATAATGCAATCCATATAAAGATATCAGCAACTGGAATATGGATTAAATTTAAAGGGACATCGTGTAATAAATATGCTGCAATCGCGATAATTTGTGTCCAAGTCTTAATTTTCCCTAGCTGATTTGCCGCAACTACTTCTCCTGTTCCCGCAAGTACAAGGCGTAAACCTGTTACTGCAAACTCACGGCTTATAATTACGATAACAATCCAAGCTGGTACATATTGCATCTCTACTAACGTAATAAGTGCCGCTGAAACAAGTAATTTATCCGCTAACGGGTCAAGAAATTTCCCTAAATTCGTGACAAGATTATACTTTCTTGCGTAATGTCCATCAATCCAATCTGTAGCTGAAGCAACAATAAAGATAAGTGCTCCTACTAAATGTTGAATTGGTAAATCGACATCACCAATTGTGTATGAACCCCAGTTAAAGGGTGCTAACATAATTACCATAAAAATTGGGATTAAGAAGATTCTAGATATTGTAATTTTATTTGGTAAATTCACAGCTATTCCTCCATCATATCAAAAACATTTGTTCATTGAAAAAAGTCATCGAAGCGATGACTGTTATTGTGCAGGTTGTTCTATCCCTAGATTTTTAATCAAGAATTTTTGATGATAGTTCTCTTCCGGATTCAACGGGAATGTAACAACTTGGCCATTCAATTTAAATTCAACATTCGGTGCACTTCCTATATTAAGGTTTACCTCTTTCGCTGTTGATAAATCATATTTTTGCGTCTGGCCTTCCTCTATTGTACCACTAAAGATATCATTTCCTGCCTCATTTTTAATACCTACGTAACTTGCGCCTTTTGTTGTAATTTCTAGTTCTAACGTTTTATTATTACGGATTTCCAAAGTAGATTCCTTCCCAGTTGTCCCAACTACTTTTATCTCTTGTTGTCCAGTTGGTTGTGCTGGTTGTTCCTCTTTCTTTGGTTCTTCTTTTTTCGGCTCTTCTTTCTTTGGTTCCTCTTTTTTCGGCTCTTCCGCTTTCGCTTCTTCTTTCTTCGTATCTAACGGAGAGTTTTCCGCTTTTTTAACTTCAATTTTCTCGCTTTGAGCACTCGGAACTTTCTCATCATCTTTTCCAGTTAACGCTTGAAACACAAACCAAATTACCACTCCACATGCGATTACTAACAGAGCCACTAAAATTTTCGGCATATGATCTGCAATTGGCCATGATGAAGATTTTTGCATTGTTTCTTGTGTTTTTTGTCCAGTTGATACTTGTGGGACTTCACGCTTTTCAGATTGTGGAATCGTACTCTGATATTCTACAAGCAGTTCCTCTCCATTTAATCCAACCGCATCTGCGTATTGTTTAATGAATGCACGCGCATAAAAAGCTCCCGGCAATACATCATAATTGCCTTCTTCAATCGCTACTAAATGGCGTTTTTGAATTTTTGTAATCTCATGCAGCTGATCAATAGACAAGCCTTTCGCTTCTCTTGCTTCATTCAGCTTTTGTCCTAATTCTGTCACTACTAACACCTCAATATTTCTTTAAAAGTCGAACATAGAGAAATTATTTTGCGTACCTTGCTCAATTTCATCTACTAAATTATATTGAATTTCTTCATCATAATCGTTACGTAACTCGATAATATAATCAAAATCATCCAATGTGTATTCTGACTGACTCACAAATACATCCGGATGCTCCACAACTTTTGTTGCAGGCAATCTCATAATTTCACGAACAAGCTGCCAATGTCTTTCATTTGCACGCTTTGTTGACACAATTCCATCTAGGATGAAAATATTGTCATCGCTATACTCATCTTCAATCAATTGACTACGAACAGTTTGCTTAATAAGAGTAGATGATACAAATAACCATCTTTTATTTGCGCAAACACTTGCGGCAACAATGGATTCTGTTTTTCCAACACGAGGCATTCCTCGTATCCCAATTAGTTTATGACCTTCTTTTTTCATTATCTCAGCCATAAAGTCAACAAGTAATCCTAATTCATCACGCACAAATCGAAATGTTTTCTTATCATCTGCATCCCGTTGTATATACCTGCCATGTCTAACCGCTAGCTTATCTCTTAGCTTTGGCGGACGATATTTCGTTACCGTTATATTATCCATCGTATTTAAAATTGATTCAAGTCTAGAGATTTGCTCTTGATTATCACACATAAGGAGTAGACCACGTCGTGCATTATCCACACCATTAATTGTGACAATATTAATGCCGAGCATACCGATTAACGAAGAAACGTCACCAAGCAAGCCAGGTCGGTTTTTATGTATTTCATATTCAAAATACCACTCAATCATCCAAGATCACTCCCCTTGCTTACTTTACACCTACGTACTATATTATATGATTTCACCTTAATAGGGAAGCTAAATGTATAATCTAACCCGCGTAATTATTATACAAAAAAAGTAGAGAGGAGAATCTCCTCTCTACTTTTACTTATGTTGTACAAACTTAACCATTAAATTTGCGATTGTATGTTGCTCCTGTTCATCAGCAACTTTCCAAAGCTCGGCTAATAATTTTTCTTGGTCATTACGTCCTTCTACTTCATTTGCAAGATAATCACCAACACGAAACGCCATATCTGTTACTGCACCACCATCTAAGCCTTTTCCTTGCGCTTGCTCTAAACGGTCTCCTAAGAAACTCTTCCACTGATCGAAATTATCTAATACTGACATAATTAAGCACCTCACTATTTAATAATCAAATCATGCTTAATTTGTACTATTTCTCATTTTTTATGTAAGAAATTTTTAGCAATGCCAACCGCCATTCACTCCGATAATTTGTCCTGTTATGTAAGATGATCCTGGTGATACGAGGAATGACACTGTTTTTGCTACCTCTTCTGGCAAACCTATTCTACCTAATGGTATTTCTTCAGCGATTCCAATTTTATCTTCTTCAGAAAAGACACGTAACATTTCCGTTTCAATTGCTCCTGGCGCTACTGCATTTACGCGTAATCCACTTAACGAAACCTCTTTCGCTAAAGCTTTTACGTATGAATTTTGGGCTCCCTTTACCATTGAATATAGTACTTCACAGGAAGCGCCTATTTGCCCCCATATAGACGAAACAATTACAATATTACCATTTCTTCGCCCAATCATAGGTGGAAGTGCCATTGATAGTAGCTTATAGACGCTCTTCACTTGCAGTTCAACCATATAATCCAATTCCTCGTTCGTTATATCTGTTACAAGCCCAAAAATACTCTTCCCAGCTGCGTATACGATAACATCAATCGGATGTTCAATTTGTTCCCACAATTGCTCTGCCCCATCACTAGAGGCTAAATTCGCTTTTACTGGGATTACTTCCTCCCATTCCTTTTGTAACTCTGTTACCTTCTCTTCACTGTTATTATAATGAACATATACTGTATATCCATCCTGAATTAATTGTTTTGAAATAGCAGAGCCAATTCCTCCGCTCCCTCCAGTTACTAGTGCATACTTTTTCATACATTCCCTCTCTTATCTCTACAAGTTCAATTTTCATACAACTAAATAATACCCTCATCTTACAATTTTTCAATAATAAGATGAGGGTATCTTTTAAATTTTATTTTTTCGGTAACACCTGACAAACGCTCATTGTTTCTTCTGATAATAATAATTTCGCTACTTCTTGTAAGTCTTGAATCGTCAACCCTTCTAATACGGTCAATGCATCAAACAAGCTAGATTCATTAAACGCATATCGCGTAAACTGATTTGCAATATATTCAGGTGAATTCAACGAGCGTAAAAAACCACCAATTTTCTTTTTCTTCACTCGCTCTAATGCCGACTCATCTAATTGATCATAATTTGTTTTTAATAAAATATCTTTCAAACGCTCTGCCAATTCATCTGGACGCTTCGTATCGCCACCAACCATCGCAAAGCCAAAATTATTTTCTTCCGTATAGTCATACGAGAACGAATCATCAATAAGCCCTTCATTATATAATGTTTCGTAATGAACAGAACTTTTCCCAAATAAATAATCTAAAAGTAAAGTAAGTGCGATCTCTTGTTTTAAAAGAGCCTTTCCTTTTTCTTTTAAATTCGTCGCTTTAATGCCCACTAAACATTTCGGTGTTTGGACAGGCATCGAAATGATTTTCTTCTTTTCATTTACTTCATTGGGTTCTTCTTCAAATGAACGTACAATTTCCGGCTGATTTTTATAATCTTTTTCTGCTTGATTTTCACGTACTAAATCCATAGTTTTCTCTGGATCAATTGCACCAACAACAAATAATAACATATTGCTCGGGTGATAAAATGTTTCGTAGCATTCATATAATAGATCTTTCGTAATCTTACTAATAGACTCGATTGTTCCTGCAATATCAATTTTAATTGGATGCTTTACAAACAAGCTATCAATTAATCCAAAGTATAAGCGCCAATCTGGATTATCTTGATACATTTGAATTTCCTGCCCGATAATCCCCTTCTCTTTTTCAACTGTTTTTTCAGAGAAATACGGCTCTTGTACGAAGTTTAACAATGTATTTAAATTCCGTTCTACATTTGATGTACATGAAAACAGGTAAGCTGTTCGTGTGAAAGATGTGAAAGCGTTCGCTGATGCTCCTTGTTTACTAAACAATTGGAAAGCATCATGATCTTCTTTTTCAAATAATTTATGCTCAAGAAAATGAGCAATTCCATCAGGTACACGAATCATTTCCTCTTTACCTAATGGTACAAATGTATTATCCATAGAACCATATTTTGTCGTAAACGTTGCAAATGTTTTATTAAATCCTTGCTTCGGTAAAATATATACATCTAATCCGTTAGGAAGTTTTTCATAATAGAGCGTCTCTTTTAATTGCTCATAAACAATCTTCTCCATTTATTCTCCCTCCGTTCCATGTAAAAAGTAAATTGTATCTAGCTCAATATTTTTTGCCACTTTCACAATCTCTTCTTTCGTTACACTTTCAATACCCGTAAGCCATTCTTCAACTGGACGCGTACGATCTGAAATAATACCATGATACAGCATTTCCACAAATCCGCGCGGCGTATCAATCGCCTCTAATATTTGATTTTGAATGACACTTTTTGTTTGATGTATCTCTTCTTCAGAAAACTCTCCGTTTTGCATCGCCAGCATTTGTTCTTTAATAATTTCAACTGCTTTTTCATAATTTTTCGCTTCGATTCCTGACATAACAAACAATAAGCCTTTATGACTCTCAAAACGCGATGCTGCATAGTACGCTAAACTATTTTTTTCACGGACATTTACAAATAATTTCGAGTGAGAAAATCCTCCAAATAAGCCGTTGAACAATTGCAGTGCAAAATAATCTTCATCTTTATACGTGACAAACGTGCGATAGCCGATGTTTAATTTACTTTGTTTTAATTCTTGTTTTTCAACAACTTCTTTTTCTTCATTATTTCGCTTATGAAGTAGTACATTTCTTTCTTTCACAGGGCGCGCTGAAACAGAAAAATACTTACTTACAAGATCAACTGCGTTTTCTGAAATATCACCAATAATATAAAGATCCATTTCATCTTCCGCTAATACTTTTTGATAATATTGATACAGACTTTCCTTTGTAATAGAAGAAACACTCTCTTTTTTTCCATTTGCACTTAAACGATATTGTTCTACTTTACACATTTCTTCGATTAATCGCTCGTTTGCATAGCGCATTTTATCATCATAAGTAGCTTCAATTCGTTGCAAGAGCGCTCTCTTTTCACTTTCTACGATAGAAGGTAGAAAGCTGTTCCCCTCTGTTGCTGGATGTAAAACAATATCCGATAACATAGAAAGCGCTTTTTCAAATAACGGTGGCGCATCGTGTAAATACACTTCATTTGCAATGTCTACATAAATAGAGATGATGTGATCTTCTCCTTTTTTGCTTACATCTACCCCCAAAGAAGATCCGTATAATTCTTCTAAGTATTGACGAAGACGAATTACAGAAGGTAGTTTTTCTGTCGCACTTTGCAATACATACGGCAATAGGGCACGCTCTGTCACCGTCTCCTCATTCAAAGGTGCTTTAAAACGAAATACAAACGTATTCGTTTTATATTTATCAGTTGGAATAATATGTACGCGCAAACCACCTAACTCATGTAATTGTTGTTCCATTAGTTTCATTTGTAGCCCTCCTTTACGTATATAGGAATATTCCTCTTCAATATACAGTTTTTAGAAATATAAAATCAACTTTTCTCCCTTATTATGCTTACATACAATCTTTTCTAAAAACTTTAGTATGTAAGGAATATGGAAAAATCCCGTATTAAACATATTCTATGTAAAAAAGCCCGCACTAATGTGCGAGCTTTTTTATGCTTACAAAATTCTTATCGTTTTCCTTTTTCATAAGGAGTTCCTAACGCTTTCGGCGCTTCCGAACGACCAACAAAGCCAACAAGTGCTAATATTGTGAATACATATGGTAATATCGTTAAGAATACACTTGGAATTTCTTTTAGTACCGGAATTGTACCACCTGTTATTCCTAGTGATTGGGCAAATCCGAAGAACAGAGCCGCTCCAAGAGCACCGAGTGGATTCCATTTACCAAAAATCATGGCTGCTAATGCTAAGAAACCTTGTCCCGTAATTGTAGCACCTGAGAAGTTACCAGAGATCGACATAGCGAAGACCGCGCCACCAACCCCTGCAAACATTCCAGATATACAAACTGCAATATAACGCATTTTATATACATTAATCCCCATCGTATCCGCTGCCATTGGATGTTCACCAACAGCACGTAAACGAAGACCGAATGGCGTTTTATAAATAATATACCAAACGACAAACGCTAAAATAATGGCAATATATGATGTTAACGGTACATTTGAGAAAAAGATTTTTCCGATTACCGGAATATCAGAAAGACCCGGAACATCGATTTTTTCAATACGATATTGAATGAAATCAGTTTGTCCTTTGCCAAAGATTTTCTTAATCGCAAACACTGTTAAACCAAGAGCTAAGAAGTTAATCGCTACCCCGCTCACTACTTGATCCGCACGGAATGTAATGCATGCTACTGCATGAAGAAGTGCAAATAACCCACTACCAATCGCTGCAAATAATAGCGCGATCCAAGGAGTCATTGCTCCCCACGTATCCCCCATTAATAACGTTGTAACAACACCAGTAAATGCACCAAATAACATCAAACCTTCTAACGCTATGTTTACAACCCCAGAACGTTCACTGAACACTCCACCTAACGCCGTAAAAATAAGTGGCGCTGCCGTATATAACGTACCCGTCACAAGAATGGCTAAAATATCTAAAAAGCTCATTTATTTCCCCTCCTTGCTCATACGTGTAAGTGCCCAACGTAAAACATAACTGCACGCTACAAAGAAAATAATACATGCAATAATAACGTTAATTAACTCAGAAGGTACATCTGCTTCAAAATTCATTTGTGGGGCTGCACTTTTCAAACCACCGAACAGTAAAGCTGATAATAATATGCCAAATGGATTATTTCCTCCTAGAAGCGCTACCGCAATCCCATCAAATCCAATACCAGTAAACGAAGACATCGCCGTCATGTTTTGGAATGTACCAAGCCCTTCCATAGCACCACCAATCCCTGCAAATGCACCTGCAATCGTCATAGATAGTACAACATTTCGAGAAACTTTCATACCCGCATACTGAGAAGCATGTTGATTGAATCCAACAGATTTCAATTCGTATCCTAATGTCGTTCTGTCCAATAAGAACCACATAATAATTGCAACTAATATCGCTACGATAATTCCCCAGTGCAAACGAGAACCATCTGTTAAAGAAGATAACCATTCAGAAGATAAAGAAGCACTAGATTTTATATCATATGACTTCTCATTCGCCTCATGTAAAAAGCGCTTAATTAAATCATACGTCACGTAAAGTGCAATATAATTCATCATAATCGTTACGATTACTTCATTTACTTTAAATTTTCCTTTCAAATATCCCGGGATAAACCCCCATAGCCCACCAGCTATTGCCGCTACTAAAATTGACAACGGAATATGTAAAATTGCCGGTAATGATACTGCATATCCAAACCAAACAGCAGCAAGCCAACCGACTAATAACTGCCCTTCTACTCCGATGTTAAAAAGACCTGTACGGAATGCAAATGCTACAGAAAGTCCTGCTAATACAAGCGGAATCATCGTACGTAATGTTTCTCCAATTGCTTGTGGACTTCCAGCCATCCCTTCCCAAAGCGCTGCATACCCAACAATTGGATCATATCCACTAACCAACATTACAATGGCACCAACAAGTAAACCAAAAATAACGGATAATACAGGAACTAAAATATTAATTGTTCGCTCCGTTAAAAATTTTTTAGCCATTTGTATTCACCTTCTCTTTCTCCGTTCCGCCAGCCATCAACAAACCAAGCTGTTGTTCATTTGTTTCTTTTGCATCAACAATTGCTACAATTTTCCCTTCATATATAACTGCAACTCGATCACTTACATTTAAAATTTCATCCAGTTCTAGCGATAGAAGCAATACTGCTTTCCCCTTATCTCTTTGCTCGATTAATTTTTTATGAATAAATTCAATCGCACCTACATCTAAACCACGTGTTGGCTGTGCTGCAATTAATAAATCTGGATTACGATCCACTTCACGTGCGATAATTGCCTTTTGCTGGTTTCCACCAGATAGTGCGCGAGTTAACGTGTGTTCACCGGGTGTACGCACATCAAACTGTTCAATAAGCGCTTTTGCTTTTTGTGTGATTTGACTAAAGTTTAAAATCCCTTTCTTTGAGAACGGATTTTTATAGTACGTTTGCAAAACTATATTATCTCTAACAGAGAAATCAAGCACAAGGCCGTGTTTATGACGATCTTCTGGAATATGACCAATTCCTTCCTCTGTAATTCTTCGAACAGGCCAATTCGTTATTTCTTTACCTTTAATTGCAATAGAACCTGACTCAACTTTTCGTAAACCAGTAATTGCCTCTATTAATTCACTTTGTCCGTTTCCATCAATCCCTGCAATACCAACGATTTCTCCTGCACGAACAGTTAAGTCAAGGCCTTTTACAGCAGGTAATTGGCGTGCATCACGAACGACAATATTCGAAACAGATAGAACCTCTTCTTTCGGTTTAGCCTCTATTTTTTCTGTTTTAAAATTCACTTGACGTCCGACCATTAACTCTGCAAGTTTATGTTCATTCATTTCTGCAACGTCAACTGTACCAATTCCTTTACCTTTACGAATAATTGTGCAACGGTCGCAAACTTCCATAATTTCTTTCAACTTATGTGTAATAAGAATGATAGATTTTCCTTCTTGTACAAGTTTTTTCATAATTTGAATCAACTCATGAATTTCTTGAGGAGTTAACACCGCAGTTGGTTCATCAAATATTAAAATCTCCGCGCCACGATAAAGCGTTTTTAATATTTCAACCCTTTGCTGCATCCCAACTGAAATATCTTCAATCTTTGCATTTGGATCAACCGCTAAACCGTACTGTTCAGATAATTGTTTAATTTCTTTCGCAGCCTCTTCAACAGCAATTCTTCCTTTTTTCTTCGGCTCATTTCCAAGAATAATATTCTCTGTAACTGTAAAATTATGAACAAGCATAAAATGTTGATGGACCATCCCAATTCCAAGGTCATTTGCTATATTCGGATTTGTAATTTTCACAGGGTTTCCTTTAATTTTAATTTCGCCCTGTTCTGGTTGATACAAACCGAACAGTACATTCATCAACGTTGATTTCCCTGCACCATTTTCTCCAAGTAAAGCGTGTATCTCTCCCTGTTTTACTTGCAGCGTAATATCATCATTCGCTACAATGCCTGGGAATACTTTTGTAATATTGTTCATCTCAATTACGTATTCCATTTTGTTCCTCCTTCTAGCAGGGAACACTCCCCAATTGCAGTCTATTAAAGGTATTTTTATATATACAAAGGTTAGTTCTAAGAACTAACCTTTGCTATCTCTCTATTATTATTTCTTTAGAGAAGCTTCATATGCTTTATATTCTTCGTCAGTCGCAGGCACTTTAATTTCACCGTCAGTGATTTTCTTCTCAAACTCTTCTACTTTTGTTAAGATTTCTGGGTTTACTTTTTTCACATTGTCAGTTGATTTCGCGATACCAACACCATCATCTTTTAAACCAAACTCTTCTACTTTACCGCCTTCTAACTTACCATCTTTCGCTTCTTGTGCTACTTTTTCTACCGCAATATCAACGCGTTTTACCATTGAAGTTAATGTTACGTTTTCAGGCATACCTTCTTGATGTTGGTCACGGTCAACACCGATTACCCAAACATTTTCACCTTTTTTCTTACGGTTTTTCGCTTCTGTGAATACACCGTTACCAGTCGCACCTGAAGCATGATAAATTACGTCAACTCCACCACCGTACATTGCTGAAGCTAATACAGATCCTTTTTCTGGTTTGTCAAATGCATCTGCATATTGCGCTACAATTTCGATATTTGGATTTACTGCTTTCGCTCCCGCTTTAAAACCTGATTCAAACTTTGTAATTAATGGGCTCTTCACACCACCAATAAAACCAACTTTATTTGATTTTGTTGTCATTGCCGCTACAGCACCAACTAAGAATGAACCTTCATGATCTTTAAATGTAATACTTGTTACATTCGGTTCTTTTACAACAGTATCTACAATTGCAAATTGCTCTTTCGGATATTGTTTTGCAACCTTTTCAATTGAGTCTTGCATTAAAAATCCAATACCAAATGTTGTGTTATAGTGATCTTTCGCAAATTTTGTTAAGTTTGGAATATAGTCTGCATCTTTACTTGATTGAAGGTAACGATATCCTTCATTTTTCTTTAAATCGTTTTCTTTACCAAATTTCGTTAAACCTTCCCAAGCTGATTGGTTAAATGATTTATCATCAACGCCCCCAACGTCTGTAACCATACCAACTTTAAACTCTTTATCACCTTTTTTGTCGCTATCCGCTTTATCCGAATTACCACATGCACCTAAAACTGTACTTGCTGCTAACGTTAACGATAATAATAGACCTGTTTTTTTCTTCATACTAGAAACCCCTCCTAAAATAATAAATATATCTCTTTATTCTTACGCTGCCGTCCCTAACTTCTTGCTGTCACCTCCCTAAAATGGAACTTGCCTACATACGCTTTCTTAATACGTGGAAGCTAAACTTATCAGCTCTAAAGTAATTGATAGAGTACAAGATTGGTTCATCATTTTGATCATAATGCATTTGCTTTAAAACTAGCAGCGCCGTTTCAGGTTCACATTCTAAAATTGGTGAAATTTTCGGATGATAACCTATTGGCTCAATGTGAGCAACCGCGTACGTAATACGTTTGTGCGTATTATTATGTATAACGGTAAGCAACGATTCCTCATTGTATCCAGCTAAATCTGGTAAAATCTCTTTTGCCAGTTTATCAACGCAATATACAACTGGTTCTCCATCTGCTGTACGCACACGCTCAATCATTACTGCATTAAATCCATCTTCACAATTAAATTTCTCTTTTTCTTCTTCTGTTAAAGTTGTTGTAGATGATGATAAAAAGATTGTTCCCGGTGTTTTCCCCACACTAGAAATCATATCTGTAATACTAGAAAGTTGCTCAATTCCTGAAGAAAACAACGGTTTCGCATTTACAAATGTCCCCACACCGTGTCTACGAATAACAACATTTTCTTCCTCTAAAATACGCAGTGCTTCCCTTAAAGTTGCTCTACTTACGCCAAGTTCTTTCGCTAAATCAAACTCTGACGGTAACTTTTGTCTTTCTTTGTAAGCCCCATCTTTAATTTTTTCTTTAATGTGATCTATCACCCGTAAATATAGATGACGACTATCGGATTTTACTGACATAAGACTCCCCCGCATTTCAATTATTCGACCTCTGATGTAAGACTTCTTTTCTCTTTTTTCAACTTACAACATAGAAAATTACTCAATACTCCAAATAAGTACAATTGTCGAATAAATATTAATAATTTTTCAAGAATAAATTTTCACTCTTTACTCCATAAAAAAAACTTTGTACCATAAACATTCCTCATATCGAGAAAAAGTTCGGCACAAAGATTTCTTACATCCTTTGTTACACACTTTTCCCCTCATAGTCCAGCAATTCATGGTTGCTAGGTAGAAACTTATGGACCTTATCTCCAAGATTATATGAGGCAGTGATTCTTTTCGAAGTAATCTTACCACTTGCTCCCATACGTGTCAACAAAATTTAACATTTTTCTACATCGAATATCGAACATTTATAAAAATCATACTCATAGTATTCGTATTCTAAAGATACTACCAAAATGTAAGCCCTTTCTTTAGTGCTGACTATAGTATATAACAAAAATAGCATATAAAAAAGCCTAATTGTAAAAACAATTAGGCTTTTTTTAAGAACTTTTTTCTTGCACATCATTAATGAGTACTTCTCTCGGTTTACTACCTTCATAAGGACCTACTACACCGTTCATTTCCATTGCGTCAATTAAACGAGCAGCTCGCGTATAACCTACTCTAAATCTACGTTGCAACATAGAAACAGAGGCCGTTTGCATTTCCACTACAAGTTGAACTGCTTCATCATATAATTCATCTTCTACTTCCTGTTTTACATCAGGAACATCTTGCGGAATCATATCTTCTTGATATTGTGCTTTTTGCTGTCCAATAACATATTCTACAACTCTTTCAACTTCATCGTCTGATAAAAATGCACCTTGTACACGCACAGGCTTCGATGCACCAATTGGTATGAACAGCATATCCCCTCGACCTAGCAGCTTCTCTGCACCACCACCGTCAAGAATTGTACGCGAATCCGTTTGAGAAGATACAGCGAATGCAATACGCGATGGAATATTTGCTTTAATAACACCGGTAATAACATCAACTGACGGACGTTGCGTCGCGATAATTAAATGAATACCAGCAGCACGTGCCATTTGTGCTAAGCGCATAATTGCATCCTCTACATCTGAAGAAGCGACCATCATTAAGTCTGCTAGCTCGTCCACAATTACTACAATATAAGGTAATTCAGGTTGTTTTGCTTCTGATTGACTGTTGTGCTCTTTAATATAATCATTATATCCTTCAATGTTACGCGTGCCACTATGAGCAAATAATTCGTAACGACGCTCCATCTCACTCACAACTTTTTTCAAAGCCTGTGACGCCTTTTTCGGATCAGTTACAACTGGTGTTAACAAGTGCGGAACACCATTATATACATTGAGCTCTACCATTTTTGGATCAATCATCATTAATTTTACTTCATGCGGTTTTGCACGCATTAAAATACTAACAATAATACCGTTAATACATACACTTTTCCCACTACCAGTCGCACCAGCTACTAGTAAATGGGGCATTTTATTTAAACGAGCCAATACAGCTTCCCCTGTAATGTCTCGTCCAAGACCAATTAATAGTTTTTCTTCCGGATGATTATTAGCCTTAGAATCTAGAACTTCTCTAAGCGTTACCATAGAAACTTCCGAATTCGGAACCTCAATCCCTACCGCTGATTTCCCGGGAATAGGTGCTTCAATACGAATATCTTTCGCCGCTAATGCAAGCGCTAAATCATCACTTAAACTAACAATTTTACTTACCTTCACTCCCATATCCGGATATACTTCATACTTCGTAACTGCCGGACCTCTATGTACTTTGGTTACTTTCGCTTTCACACCAAAACTTTGGAATGTCCGTTCTAATTTACGAGCATTTTCATAAATCTCCGCATTTTCATTCGTCACTTGTTTATTTTTCGGAAATTTCAATATATCAAGAGGAGGAAGCTTATAGTCTTTATTTTCCACATTTAAAAATTGCATAGGAGGTGCTTGCGTTTCACCCTCTAACGATTCAACGATTTTTTCTCCACGTTTCTTTTGCGGTTGCTCTACTGGCTTAGACGGAGCTGGCTCTTCAATAATCGGTGAAGTAATTAAATCATTTTCTTCTATGCGCTCTTCTATCTCTTCGCTTACTGGATAATTCTCAGTAAAGTTTGAAATAATTGGCGGTCCAATTTCTATCTCCTCTACTGGTTCAATAGCTTCTTCTCGCTCCACAACACGTTCACGCCTTGTGCTTCTTGTTGTTTTTTTCTTTTCTGTTTGTTCAGCGGTTCTTTTGGATCTCCAATCTTTATAATCTCCTTGCATTACTTCAAATTGACTTCTAAGGATTCTACCAACCGGAGCTAACACTTCTCCAATATGTTTATTGGTTATACAAAGTATTCCAAGAATAACTAATATAATTCCAATAATATAGGCTCCTACTTCATCAAATAAGAAATAACATGTTGCGAACATAAGCGCACCAAACATACCACCACCTAAATGAACACTATCTGGTCCCTTTTTCATTTCAAGAAAGAAGTTATCTTTCGTGCTCACGATAACAGAAGTATTTTGCACTGCTCCATCTTTCGTAAGTAGGTTAAATAATGTAATATGACTAAACATTAATATCGCCAATACAATTAAATAAAATCCAATTAACCTTTTATTTAAAAGGTTCGGCCATCCACGTTTTATAACAAATGAAACCGATAAAGCTATTACACCTAACACACCAATTATGTACCACTCACCAAAGAAGAAGCGAAAAAATAACACAAACGATTTCCCTACAACACCTAGCTGTAAAATCGTAATGATTGAAAGTGCAAAAAGAGTTAAACCGACGATTTCATAATACAAAGTTGGCTTTATCGTACGTCTTGCTTTTGCCTTCGTCCCTCTTTGCTTTTGTTTTGCCATTTCTTCACCTCACGTTCTGCATATAAGAAAAACTTCCTTTTAAAAAAGCACTACTTATATACCTGTTTTCTCTATTTTTTCAGGTCTTTATATCTTCTATTTTTACACTTCCTGTAAAATGCTAAATAAACAGAAGAAAGCAGCCTACTCATGGCTGCTCAACCGTCTTGTTTTTTATATTATACCATAGCTTCTAAGCAAAATCCTTCTTTTTGCTAAAAGGTTATTTTCTGTCCAGGCTCATAATCTAAGTAGTCAAACGGATTCGTACTTAATACACGTACAACAGAATAACACCCATGTTCCTCTTCAGAAACCATTAATTCCACACCATTTACATTTATAATTTTTTGGCTTTCACACTGTGAATAATCGGCTGGATACACAAGTTGCTCTGGCATAATTGTATATAAAATCATTGTAACATTGTCCCTTCTGCATGCCCATCCATACGTGTATCTATTAATTCGTTCAATTTTCGTAGCGCACTGCCAATACCACCAACATCGTCTATAAGACCATATTTCACTGCATCCCCACCAATTACGTTCGTTCCAATATCCCGCGTTAAATTCCCCTTCGCAAACATCAGCTCTTTAAAACGATCTTCCGTTACTTTCGAATGCTTCGTCACAAATCGAATGACCCTTTCTTGCATTTTATCCAAATACTCAAATGTTTGTGGCACACCTATGACAAGACCTGTTAAACGAATTGGATGAATTGTCATTGTCGCAGTTTCCGCAATAAATGAATAATCGGTAGAGACAGCGATTGGCACACCAATAGAATGCCCCCCGCCTAAAACAAGAGATACCGTTGGTTTTGAAAGGGAAGCTACCATCTCAGAAATTGCTAGCCCAGCTTCAACATCGCCTCCAACTGTGTTCAATATTAAAAGTAACCCTTCAATTTTTGGATTTTGTTCAATCGCGACAATTTGAGGAATGATATGCTCATATTTTGTTGTTTTGTTTTGCGGAGGCAACTGAACATGACCTTCTACTTGCCCAACGATTGTTAAACAATGAATACGTGATTCATTCATTTGTGGTACATTTGTTTGTCCAAGTTGTTGAATTTTCTCTACTATCGAAGCTTCTTTCCCCGTTTCTTTTGGTTCAGCTTCTTTCTCTTCATTTGTATTACGCTCACGTTCTGTCATATCGCATCCCCTTTCACTCGTATATCACTATTATTTCTTAAGTTATAAATTTCATTCGATGGAGTTAAAAAAGAAAAAAGATCACCCGTAAAGGTGACCTTTTTTATACTTCCATAATAATCGGTAAAATCATAGGTTTTCTCTTTGTCTCTTCGTACAAGAACTGTCCTAATAATTCACGAATATTTTGTTTTAACATAGACCATTCAATCGAATACTCTTTAATTGACTGCTCAACAATCATGCGTACAATCTCTGTAGATCTGTCAATTAACGCTTCTGATTCACGAACATATACAAAGCCACGTGAAATAATTTCTGGACCAGAGATTATTTTCTTTTCATCTTTACCAAGTGTTACAACAACTACTAAAATTCCATCTTGAGATAACATCTTTCTATCTCGAAGTACGATATTACCAACGTCACCGACACCTAATCCATCAATTAATACATTACCAGCTTGTACTTTGCCAACTAAGTTTGCTTCATCGTCACCAAAAGCAATTACATCGCCTTTTTCTACGATAAAGATATTTTCTCTCGCAATACCTACATCTTCAGCTAAATATGCATGTGCTTTTTGCATACGGAACTCACCATGTACGGGTACAAAATACTTCGGTTTCATTAAATTTAACATTAGTTTTAATTCTTCTTGACTACCGTGACCTGAAACGTGAACTTTTCTTTCACCGTAATAAACAACTTCCGCTCCAGCTCTAAATAATAAGTCAATAATTTTCGATACAGAAATTTCATTACCTGGAATTGGAGAAGCCGCAATAATAACAGTATCACCTTTACGAATTGAAATTTGTTTATGCGCTTGCTTCGCCATTCTAGAAAGGGCTGCCATCGGCTCACCTTGACTACCTGTTGTCAAAATAGCTACCTTTTTCTCTGGGAAGTTATCTACTTCTTGCAGTGAAATAACCATACCCTCTGGAACATCTAAATAACCAAGACGTCTAGCAATATCTACTACTTTCACCATACTACGTCCCACTACTGCTACTTTTCTGCCCGTTTCAGCAGCCGCATCAAACACTTGTTGAATACGGTGTACATTCGATGCAAATGAAGCAACGATAATTCGACCTTCTGCACCGTAGAACACTTTAGAAATCTCTACGCCAACTTCTTTTTCCGAACCTGTATAGCCTGGACGCTCAGCATTTGTACTATCAGATAATAAGCAAAGTACGCCTTCATTTCCGATTTGCGCCATTTTCCCAAGGTCTGCTCCACTATTTCCAATTGGAGTTTGATCAAATTTAAAGTCTCCTGTATATACGACAGCACCTTTTGATGTATGGAAACAAACACCAACAGAATCTGGAATACTATGTGTCGTTCCAAAGAATGACACTGTTGTAGTATTAAACTCTACTGTTGAATTGGCGTCGATTGTTTTTAAGTCTACACGGCCTAACATGCCCGCTTCGCCAAGTTTTTCTTGTATAAGTCCTACCGTTAATTTCGTTGCATACACTGGAATTGATAATTTACGAAGTACGTAAACAATTCCACCAATATGATCTTCATGACCGTGAGTAATAAATAAACCTTTTACTCGCTCTTGATTTTCCACTAAATATGTAATATCAGGAATAACGATATCAATTCCAAACATTTCATCTCCTGGGAACATTAACCCTGCATCTACAATAAAAATTTCAGAATCAATTTCAACACAGTACATGTTTTTCCCGATTTCACCTACTCCACCAAGAGCAAATACTTTAACAGACTCATTCTCTTTTCTCTTCATGTTGTTGCCTGGTTTAAAAATCTTGCAAACACTGATTTCACTAAAATTGCAGAGACACCAGGGGAAACTCTACAACCACCATATATTCACCGTCCAAGACGAATGTCCTTACCGTTATGCGATATCATGTCCTTGTTTATTTTTTAAACCAGGTTTCACCTCTCTTTCATTATATAAATCAAATATCTTATTCGATATGATATGAAAATTTAACCAAATTATAATTTTTACCAATTTTGCTAAGCATACCCGTACTAAGCTACTTAGCCATATTATACCTGATACAAGAAATAGAACACAAGTGAAATCGTGAGAAAGGAGAGGCAAACATTTTCATGCCAATAAAAAATGACCTAGCTTCACACTAGGTCATTTTTTATTAACGAGGAATAGATTGCATAACAGACTGTAATGTTACTCTTTCTTCTTCTGTTAACGGAAGAAGTGGTAAACGTACAGAACCTACATCTAATCCTACCATTTGTAACGCTGTTTTCACTGGAGTTGGGCTTGGCGCCATAAATAATGAATCTGTTACTCTGACAAGTAATTGATGTAATTTTTGCGCCTTTTTGAACTCTCCTGCTTGGAATGCTGCAATCATTTCTTGCATTTCATTTCCGATAACATGAGATGCTACAGAAACGATACCTTTCGCTCCAACTGCCATAGCCGGTAAAGTTAAACCGTCATCACCGCTGTATACTGCAAAGTCGTCCGCTGTTTTTTCAATGATTGCTGTCATTGTCAACACATCGCCGCCTGCATCTTTAATCGCAACAATGTTTTCTATTTCTGATAAACGAACAACTGTATCAACAGAGATTTGTACAATAGATCGTCCTGGAACGTTATATAGCATAACCGGAAGCGGCGTGCTTTCAGCAATTGCTTTAAAATGCTGATACATTCCTTCTTGACTCGGCTTGTTATAATACGGCGCTACTAGCATTACTGCATCAACACCAACTTCTGTTGCCTTTTTAGTTAATTCAATAGAAGCATGCGTATTATTGCTACCTGTTCCAGCGATTACGGGCACCCTTTTATCGACAACAGATACGACATGGCGATATAACGCTACTTTTTCTTCTGAAGTTAATGTAGGAGATTCTCCTGTCGTTCCTCCTACCACGATTGCTGTTGTACCGTTATCAATTAAATAATTTACCAATTTTGTTGTCTTTGCAAAATCGATATTCCCGTTTATATCAAACGGAGTTACCATCGCGGTTGCAATTGTCCCAAAATCTATCATGGTCTCACTCCTTACTGTTCCAGTTGCTTTTCTTTTGAAAGCTCAAATGCACTATGTAATGCATTTACAGCCTCCACTAAATCAGTTTCTTTTACAAGAACCCAAATTGTCGTATGACTATCTGCTGATTGCAAGATTTGAATACCTTTTTCCGCTAAAGCTGTAACGATTTTCGCAGTAACCCCTGGGTATCCTGCCATTCCAGCTCCTACAATAGATACTTTTGCACAATGCTCTGTCACAATTGGCTCGTATCCAAGGTTCTTTAATAATTCAACTGCACGATTCGATACATTATCACTCACCGTATAAGCTACACCAGTAGGTGAAATGTTAATTAAATCGACACTGATTCCTTCGTTTGCCATTTCTTTAAACACATGCTGTTGCAAATCATATGCTGTTTCTTTTGCAAGCACTTTAATTTGCGTTACATTTGATACATGTGCGATACCTGTAACAGGACGTTCTTCTACATCACGGCCTTTTGTAGCACCGTCAGATGCTGAAATAAGCGTACCTTCACTATCAGAATACGTAGAACGTACACGAAGTGGTACTTTTGCATGCATCGCAATTTCAACTGCACGTGGATGAACGACTTTTGCACCTTGATATGCCATGTTACAAATTTCGTTATACGTTACAGTTTGAAGGTGACGTGCATCTTTTACGATACGAGGATCCGCAGTCATAACACCTTCTACATCTGTGAAGATATCAATATATTCAGCATGAAGCGCAACACCTAACGCTGAAGCTGAAGTATCACTACCGCCGCGTCCAAGTGTTGTCGTATCACCTTTTTTCGTTTGCCCTTGGAATCCTGTCACAACGATTACATCTACATCTTCTAACTCTTCATGTATACGATCACAATTCATTTCAATAATCTTAGCATTCGTAAAATCATCATTTGTTACAAAACCAGCTTGTGCACCATTTAATGCTGCTGCTTTTATACCGTTCTCATTTAACATGTTAGAGAAAACGATTGCTGAGATTAATTCTCCGCATGATAGTAATAAATCTTGCTCACGTTTAGAAATAGTAGATTCCTCTTGGTTTACAAGACTTAACAAAGTATCAGTAGCATATGGTTCACCTTTACGGCCCATAGCAGATACGACAGTAACTACTTTATAACCCGCATCTAGCGATTTTTTTATATGATGAAGCGCATGCTTACGTCCATTTTCATCACGTACGGATGTGCCACCAAATTTTTGAACAATAATTTTCATATTTTGCACCTTCTCTTAGCCGTTTACACTAATTGTAATTTTACTAAGCGCTCTGCAATTTGAACAGAATTCCATGCAGCGCCTTTTAATAAGTTATCAGATACGACCCAAAGATGGAATCCTTTATCGTTATTTAAATCTTTACGGATTCTTCCAACGAATACTTCGTTTTTACCTACTGCAGTAGCCGGCATTGGATATAATTGCTCTTCTGGATTATCTTGCAGAACAATACCTTCCGCATTTGCAAGTAAGTTCTTTAATTCTTCTACTGTTACGCCTTCTTTTTCTACTTCGATGTAAACAGACTCAGAGTGTCCTGATACAACTGGTAAACGTACACATGTTGCTGCTACTTCTAGTTCAGGCATATGCATAATTTTTTTCGTTTCATTAATCATTTTCATTTCTTCAAATGTAAATCCATTATCTTGGAATTTATCAATCTGCGGAATCGCATTAAAAGCGATTTGGAAATGCTTCTTGTCACCTGATACAGGTAAAACATTCGCTTTAACTTCTTCCCCATTTAAGATTGCTTGTGATTGTTCATGAAGTTCTTCAATCGCTGCCGCACCAGCACCTGATACAGCTTGGTATGTGGAAACGATTACTCGTTTTAAACCATATTGCTGTCGAACTGGCTCAAGAGCTACTACCATTTGAATTGTAGAACAGTTTGGATTTGCAATAATTCCATTATGTTCTTTTAAGTCGTTTTCATTTACTTCAGGTACAACAAGTGGCACGTTTTCTGTCATACGGAATGCACTTGTATTATCAACAACAATCGCACCGCGTTTTGCTGCTTCTGGCGCTAATTGTTTCGATACAGATCCACCAGCACTAAATAGCGCGATATCTACTCCTTCAAAACTTTCAGGAGTTGCCTCTTGAACTGTAAATTCTTCGCCTTTAAATACAAGTTTCTTACCTGCAGATCGTTTAGATGAAAGTAACGTTAATTTTCCGATTGGAAATTCTCGTTTCTCTAAAGTGTTTAACATTTGTTCACCAACTGCGCCGGTTGCTCCAACTACAGCGACATGAAAAGTTTTTTGCTTTTCCATCACTATGCCCCTTTCTAGATACCAATCCTTCTATAACTTAGAATCAGAAGGAGTATACAATACCCCTTCTAATCTTAATAACGTTAATTTTATCATATTCTACAGTAAGAATGATGGTTTCATCAAAAATTGTCCGTTTTTTTTCGTTTTTTAATTCATATATCTGAATTTTTCTACGACAACTGGTTGCAATTGCTTCCCTTGCAGTGCTTCTAATACTGTATCTTCCAGCAGCTCCATACGAGCTACCATTGAGTTCGGTTTTTTCTCTGGTGCGTCTTGACCGAATGGGACGAAGTAGATGTTTTTTGTAGCCATTAGGCGCATGAGGTTGACGCCAACATGGTAGCAACAATGAAAATGTGTAGTTTTTTCATTACCTTCTATTATATATGTAAACAACATGAGAAATTAAATTTGTTTAATTATCTAAATTGTATACATAAATCATTAGCATCAATTTATTACTTTCCCATTAGTGTTTTACCTCTACGTTATACTACATTACCTATTGAGAACTATAACAAACACATATGTTGTAAAATACATTTTTTTTGAGGAAACTTTAACCATTTATTGTTATAATTATATCTGCAATATTTTCCCAGGAGGGTTCCTATAAAGAACAATAGGATAATGGACATACATACTAGGCACTCCCCTTCTTTAATACGTTCATAGAAATATGGAAAGGGTTTATACGATGGGACAATTTCAAAGTAATTTTCAATCGGCACAACAAATCGCTACGCAGATGAGAGCAGCGTCGGATACCATCCAAAGTGCAACAAATCGTTCTATAACAAAGGCGGCGCGTACTACAATATCTGTTAATTCCAAAGCACAAGAAGCGAATCAACAAATGTTAGATTTTACGAAACAATTTTCCACTGCCTTTCAACAAGCGGTCGATAATATTCATTCGGTAGCCAAAGAGTTTGAGAAAATGGATCACGAGCTTCACAACACTTTTCGCTAATGTGACCACCTTCGTAAAAGTAAAACGGTAGGAGGAAAAAGATGAGTCAAGATATTGAAAAACAAATCAATCAATTGAATCAAAAATTACAAAGTGTATTCAAAGAACAGGATTGGAATCAATCTGCAATTCAAACTCAAGAACACGCGGAAGCAGATTTTCACGAATGGAGAAATCGAAGTAATCGTTTATTTAACCGAATTCTAGAAACTTGGCACGGCGATAGAGAATTATCTCATTTTTTTATGAATATGCGTCAAGAAGCACAACACATCGAACGAAAACTTACATTCGAATTGGAAAACCAAAAAGAAACATTGCTTAAAGAAAGACGAGACCTTAGTGATTTAGAAGACGACCTATCCTACCAGCAACAACAATTAGCAAGGGAGGTCAATGCATGAGTTTAAATATGTATTTGGGAGAAGTACAAAGCCAAACTCAAAGCATGAATGCTGTATGTACGGCTACCATTCAAGGTATGGAACAAGCCATTCAGTCGATTGACGCTTTTGCAATTGATACTGTTCTACAAGGACAAACGTATAGCAGTGCAAAATCATTTTTTGTACAAACCTTTCGTCCTTTAGCGCAAGGAATCATTTACTTATGTGAAGAATTAATCCGTCAAAATAATGCCTTTCCACACGATTTTCAATCACAAGTAGCTTCAACAGATGTTATCGAACAAGAAATAAGAGAACAAATACAGGAAATCAATCAATCGATTGCAAGTATAGAAGCGATAGATGTAGCTATGCCAATGCCAATGCCTGGAATAGACGCAATTGTGGCTGTTTTAGTTGCGATGAGAAAAAAACTTGAAGAAAAATTAGAGCATTTATATGAATTCAATTATACATCCAGTAATAACTACAGTACGGCCCTTCAACTAGCAGCTAGTATTGCTACTGGCCTTGCCGAAGTCCAAAGTGGAAAAGGCTTTAGTCCTGCAAGTGGCACGTTTAGTACACAAGGGTTGAATATGGAGTGGACGACTTCCATTCAGGCGATTGAAGAAGATAGGAAGCGTCAGGCCGACAATCTTTTAAATGGTAGTTCAATTGAAGAAGGAGCAATGTGTGGTCCATTAAATAGTGAGAAAAAAGATGAATCTTTACTAGATAAGTTTAAACATGGTGTCGAAGATATTTATGAAGGTGCTTGGGACTTTATACAAGGCGCTGGTAGTGCAGTAGCTGAAGACTATATTGGACTAACACCACCTGATAATGATAAATTAGAAAGCGAAGCAACTTATCAAGCTGGAAGATTTACTGGACATGTTATATCAACGGCAGGATCTATTGTAGAAATTTTTGAAGGTATTTCGGTCATAGGTGGGGCTAATTTCTTAACATTCGCCGCAGAAGTAGGAAGTGGTGGGTTAGCATCACCAATTGTTCTTCCATTAGATGCAGCTGCTACAGCGGCTGGTGTTGGTGCTGTTGTACATGGTGGATTGGTTTGGGATAAATCGATTCAAAATGCCAAGGATACTCTTCAAAAATTCGAGTCTTCTTCGTCTTCTGGTGGTGGTAAAGGGCCAAGTAAAGCTGCAAAACCAGAAAAAATTATTAATGATTTAGATAATTACACATCAAAAAAATGGAATGTTGATGGAAACAAAATAATGTTTGATAAAAAAGGCATGAAACATGTTTTAGAAAGACATCATCCAGATTATTGGGATGGTTCAGTAAAAAAAGAACAATCATTTTTAAACAAAGATTTGTCAATATCCGATATACAAAATATAGCAGGAGAAGTTATCAGTAAGAATAGAGATACGATTATTTCTAAAGGAACAAAAGGTATGTATCAAATTGAGGGAAAAGTAGATGGAATAACATATATTGTTGGATTTAAAAATGGCAGAATAGGACAATTATATCCTAAATAGAAATCCGAGGAGACGTTAATATGATTAGTGTAAAATCATATATAAAAAATGATAAAATAATAACTTCATTAGATAATATTGAAAGTAACTTTCTTGAATATTTCATAGATTTTGATAATACGAAATGTTTAGAACTAGTTATTGATTTTGATTATATGGAAGGTGCAATAATAATAAACTATTACGGAAATACTATTTTAGGATTTAAAGAATGGGATATGATTGATCAGTTATGGTCATATTTCATAAATGCAATTGAAGAATTGTTTGAAAATCAAAACGATGTAAGTTTTCATTTTCCAGACCAACCTTTAGAGGTAAAAATGCAGGTTATTTCGCAAGAGCAAATTTTATTATCTATTGCAGGAGAAAAAACATGTTTTAATAAAGATGAATTATTAGTAACTTTATTAAAAGGAGCAGAAAACTTTTTTGATATATTGAAAGAATGTCCTGATGAATATCTTGTAGAACAGAGTAATAATGAATTAAAGAGAATAGAAAAATTATTAAATAAATTGAACATTTAAATGAGAACATATTATTAAATACACTGTTTAAATTTAACACTTATAGAATGGTTAAAGTAGACACTTGAAACACTGAAAAAATCTATAAACAGTAAAGAGTAAAGTTGCAAGTAACAAAGCCGACTCATATCAATTTGAGTCGGCTTTTACTATTACTTCACACTCACATACTTCTCACTAGCAGTAATATAAAATGTCTTCCCTTTAGAATTATGTACACGATATTGCGGAAAACCATTCACCATTACTTTTTCATCAATTGCAAATCCTAAGCCTGCATCTAAAGTACCAGCAACATCTTTATCCTGCCAATAAGGAGAATCATAGAAACGTAGGTTGTCCGCTTTAGACACAACACGTTTCCCTGCAATCGGATTAACTGACTCTTTCTTCTCAAACTTGATATAAGACGAGTTATTATATACCCACTGGTCTCCACCAAGATTTAACCATCCGTCTTTCTCTCCCCATACTTGGTATGCTTCAGGTTTGTTTAATTGACGAATAACCGAATAATCTGTTCCTGGCCCCTTGCGAAGATTCACATTGTATCCTAAAACATACGCAATTCCTTCCACATTTGAAGTCGACTCACCTGGATTAGAAGGTTTATTTGGAACTGATACATGACCATTATTATACGCGCGTCGCACGTCCGCTCTGAATTGAGATTCAGAAACGCCATGACTACGCAAATAATCTAGTGGATCTTCATGGTCTGTACCGCCAAGATACTTCGTTACATCATAGTGAGTCCATAAACTTTTTTCTACAGATAAACCATTATCTTTTAAAATTTTAGCTAGTAATCTAACATACTTTTCATAGGAACGTTTAAACTTCTCATAATTAGCCGTTTCACAAAGTTCTACATGTACAAATCTTTTGTTTGCGCCTGGCCCTGCACCATAAGCAATGTATTTTGTATCAGCAATTTGAATAGTTTCATTCCAATCAACTGCATAGTGAACGAATGCTGAACGCCATGTACGAGACTCATATTTTTGAATATTAATAGCTGGAGCTTCTGGGGTAGCTGTAGAATGAGCTACGACTCCCTCGTAAGCACCAACACCATAGCGATATGATTGTTTAGGCAAATCAGGAATAATTAAAACTCTATCAGCAAATACGTTTGTTCCAATTGATAATACTAAAATCATAGCAACAACTATAGATGAAATATGTTTCCACTTCTTTTTCATTTCACATCAACATCCTTTTTCATAATTTTTGTGTGGTCAAATAATCCACTTGCTGATAGCCCAATGATGATTCCTTGAAATACATTTGTTTTGATATCTCCGCCCAAAAATAAAACGCCTAGCACAATGCCAAGCGTTAAATTTAATAACGGAACATATTTTGTTTGTAATCCAATTGTTTTTGCAATCTGTGAAAGACCAACTACAATTCCAATCATTACAGTAATTTCAAACATTACATACCCCCTCCTTTCATTAAGAAAGTAAGTGCTGCGCCTATAATTCCACCTACAATAAGTCTTAAGATCCAGGTAGTATTGGCACTAATTTTATCTAACTGTTTGTTGATATTGATAATATCTTTTTCATTACCTGTAGTTCGCATCTCTAGACTTTTAATTTCTAAACGAATGTCCTTGATATCTTGCTTTATTTCTTGAACATCGCTTCTTACTTCTTGTAATCCTTCCACTTTGACCACCTCATTTCAAAATAAAAAGAGAGACATCTAATTGTCTCTCTTTTGTTATAAAAGCCGTATTTTGTTCAATTTTATTTATTTTACATTCTTTTTTAGAATAGGGTTACCAATTGAAAAAGTGCCATCCATAAAACGATTGAAAATAAGCCACCCCATAATAACCCTACAAAGAAATTAACGTCTTTTCCCATAATATCTACCCTCTTATTTCTATAAGTAATTTCTCATAGAATATAATAACGTTGTGTATTAACGGTGTATTATTTGTGTATTTTTAAAGATATAGAATGTTATTAAAAAGCTTTAATAACGGTAATACGGAAATCTTTATTTGCTACTGTCTTTTCAACTGCTGTGTAATTGATAGCTCGTACAATGATTTTGCTCTGATCATTGATATACGCAGTGAAATTCACACCATCCAACATTTTTCCGTTTGTTGGTGATAACAGAACAAATTCGCCGATTGTCCCAGTAAGTCCAGTATCAAAATCAAGATGAGACTGTGCTGCTACTGCTCCAAATGTACACGTTTTTGTATATGTGTCATCTTTTCGTGCGTTTTCTTCCCAAGCTTTGAAATCTCCCGCTGAAGTCGTATTTCTGAAGTAACGTCTATTAGATTGATACTGATAGTAACGCTCGAATTGATAGCCGTTTGCTGCATTAGTACGATCCACTACGAGCAATCCTGCTTGATCCTTTGGAAACCCTGTTGCACCTGCAGTATTAATAGGAACATAAGTCACTTTACCTGATTCTAGTACTGGATCGGTAATTGTATGGGTCGATGTTACAGCGTTGTTTGCTGTTTTCTTGATAATTTCTACACCGCTCACTAATTCAAACGCTGACCAAACCTTATTTGTGTTATCCCAATTACGTTTATAGTACTTATTACTTCCAACTGGATAGTACATTTGGAAAACATATGATGAATCAGGGAAATTGTATGTCATCAATACTCCACTTTTATTTTCTGGCCATCCAACTCGATTTGCATAACTAACATAGTTCCACGTCACTTTTTTATTAGGAAACATATCTGTATTGAAAAGAGTATTAACATTACTTGTTTCTCCGCTCAAATTCGTTCCAATTTGATCTGAAAGAAGTTTACCGTCTGGACCAACAATTGTATAACTGTTAGAACTGTTTCTTGTTCCATAATCGATACTATTTCTAAACACTTTTAACCCATCGCGCAGATTCACGATAGGTACACCTTTTGATTGTAAATATTCTATTGTTTGTCTAATGTAAGTTTGTTGTTCTTCCGTATGTTCTGCTGATGCACAATGCATTTTAAAGATAATCCAAGCATTTTTGGCTATTGCTTCATCAATTCTCTTTTTATAGTAATCATTAAAAGTTGTTGTGATTGGATATTCTGTAGAAGTTGGCGCGAAATATGACCCCATTGCAATACGTTGCAAACGGAATGTTTCAATAGGAATCGTATTTAGCCCTTCCTGTGTATCAATACCAGAAGCATAATAAGCATTACGCGACAAATCGTGAACCGCTTCAGAATCATCACCGAATGGATACACAATAGATTCGATATTTAATCCTTTATTAATTAAATTAGTCTTACTTTCAAATATCTCTTTTTTGGCTTCGCTATAGTTTGTTGCAGCCACTTCAGCCAAGTGGACATGATTGATTGTGTGTGAAGCCATTTCCCACCCGAGAACGTTTTGAAGTTGTAAAATTTGATCAAGAGATAAACAATCTGGTCTGTTTATCCAACTGTCAATAATCGCTAATGTACAAGGTACCCCGTATTGCTCAAATATTGGTTTTAGTTTTGTCCATACTTCCAGTTTTCCATCATCGTCAACAAACGTAGCCATAACAATTGGTTTTGACTTTCTTGTATAAAACGTCTTTTCTGATAAAACCCCAATTTGATTAGCGTTTTGCGCGGCAGCTACTTTTGCTTGTTCTGCTGTTTCTTTTGATTCAACAAGCGCTTGAATGTCTACCCCTTCAAGTTTCTCTCCTGCTTCAATTGCTTTTTGAATAATTGTAAATTCATTTGTGGACTCAACTACATCATCACTTGAATATGATTGTTTAACAGTAAATACAAACGGTTCTGCATCTAACTTTCTATCCTCTAGAAAAATTCGAACTTGCGCGTACACATTTCCTACCGCTGCTAGAGTTTGTGTTTTTAATGTAATTTGGTATCTCCCCTCCATTACATTAATCGGATTACAATTCTCTTGAAATACCGTTGTTCCATCAGGCTTTTTAAAAGTGATTCGAACTGCCTGCGCCTGGCTTAAATCTAATTTCTCCCCTTCATTTTTAATATTTAATATGAATTTAACGGAATTTTCATCACCCTGGTAAAAACTCATTTCTTTTGTAGGTGTCGCATTTACTAAATCTACAGTGAGTTCATGCGTTTTGAATGTCATCTAACCACTCCCTTATGCAAAATAAAAAAGACCAGCGCTTGCTGCTCTAGTTTCTTAGTTAATTATTGAAATAATAATTCTTCTAGCCTTGCGATTTTGTCCTCTTGTTTTTGAATTGTTACTTCTAGTACTTCTAACTTCATAGCTTGAATCTTAACAGTCTCTTCAAGGGATAAATGCTTCTTATAGACTTCTTGAGTCCCTGCAATACCCAAAGTGATAAGAGGATACATATTGACTGCTTTACGTCCTGGAGTAGCAAACGCCTCAGGAACTTCCTCTGCAATGAATCCGTACTGCTGAGAGATGTCATTGTAAGTCGGAACTGTTTCTCCTTCAGCACGTCCTGCACGTTGCTCATACAATTTATTTACATCAGCTTTCATAAAGTACTGTCTCGGTTGAAGCTCCATGAGAGTATCTAGTACATTTAATGCTTCAATATCTTTGATAGCTGTTTTTAACGCTCTCGTTGATCTCTGAGAAAGTGAGCTATAAGTCAGTACGCCACAGGATACTCCTGCCCAATCATTACCTGCATTATTTTTAACCTGCAGGCCTTCTTGAGTGTACGGGTACTGCCTAGCTACACGTAAAGTTAATTGATTACCTACGTTTAAATCCACATCACCATTATTTATATTGCTCTCGTATAATCTCATTGACCACTTACCAACCGCATTACGACTGTTTTTAAACGTGTAAGTTGCGTTTGAAGACGTAAAGTCCATATATGAGCCCGAGTCGATACTAATACCATCATTGCTATTGGTTTGGAGCGTCAGTGTACTATTTTGGGTAATGATATTCATTCCATAAGTTGAGCGGATATTCATGTCTCCACGTCTAGCAAAGTCAATATAAGATGTCTTGATGATATCTCCGTTAAATGCTCTTGAAGAAGCAATCCCGATAGAGCCGGTAGATACTGTGTAATTGTTATTCGTAGGAGTGATTTGCTCAAGAACCATAGAGCCCTCAATCTGTGTGTTAGACGTGTAATCATTGCCAAGCACGATAGCAGTCTTAATAAGATTCTGCGTATTATCCATAAAACCAAAGTATCCGCGGTTGCGCCCGCTTCCATATAACGTCATGTTCTGAGCGTTTAAACGGATTTGATTTGCTCCCGACCCCTGTGGAGCTGTTTGAATCGTGATACCTTGTAACATCTGGGCTTTCAAGTGCTTCGCTTCTATATAACCGTTTAGGTAAATCTTATCTGCTTGAATTAATACAGATTGAGCCGTTTGGTTGATTGTGGAAGCTATATCACCTTCTTTGACGCTTAGTTTTATTTCATCAGTCAATAATGAGATAGAACTTTCATGTCTCTCCACTATAGCTTTTTCGCCATAACGCCCGTCAGATTGATTTTTCGTATAAACGTCCTCTTCCGAAACTGTAAGGTCGATACGATCAGACTGTTGTTTGATTTCACTTTCAATTGTAGATATCTTGTTGTTGTACTCTGATGTAGCAACTTTCTTAGCGATTTCATCAACAAGTTGGTCATAGTTAGCGTAATCTTTAGGATGTTCCATGAATGAAGAAGGTGAAGTCCCTTGCTGTAGCATCGGTTGAGCGAACCATACATTACCATTTTTTCGTATATACATACGGACGTTAGCTAAGTTAACTGCACTTGCAGGAGCGTCTAATCGGATAAACAGTTGAGTCCATACACCTTCCTTTAAGTTAGCTTTGAGATACGTTATCTTATTAGCTACTTGAGTGCTTCCGTTTCGAAAAGTAAGTTCTATAGCTCCGTCTTCATCAATCTCGCTTAAACTATGGGTGAATGCCCATACAGAGAAAACATAAGCGCCTGAATCTGCTGCGATTGGTACACTCTGATTGATACTTGTAAACTTAGCATCTGTCTGGTCTGTATTGTTAATCTGTACAGAATTATAACCATCGCGGTTTCTTGAGCTCGTAGCTGTAATAGTAGCTCCTATGCCTGTCCCTCTAGTTTCCCATTTAGTTATAGACGGATTAGTAGAAGTAACTATTCCTGTCGCACTATCAACAACTCTATCCTCAAAAGCAGTATTAAATAGAACGTTCGTGGTTCCTAAGCCACCCACATAGTCTTCCAATTGTTTCTCTGAAATTTTAGACTTTACAGATTCATTAGTAAGCTCAAGATCTCTTTTTATTCCTTCAACGTCTGGAACAACGGGTTCCCATGTCGTGCCAGTCCATATTTTTAAAATGCCAGGTCTACCATTGCTGATATCATGCCATAATGTTTTATTCGGTTTAAGCTCAGTTGTAGGAGGATTAATACTTTCTATGATATCTACAAGATTCTGTTGCATGTAATCAACAGTTGCTTCTGCTAAGTCTTTGGCTGTTTGACTTTCTTCTTGCGCTTGATTCGCCTTATCTTGCGCTTCAATAATGGCTTCGTTTTGTTCATTTACTAAATCCTTTAATTGGTCAAATAATTCTTGTGGAACCTTGTCATACAATGAACTTAGTATTTTTTGATACAATCTGCGCAACTCATCATTTTGATCAACAATTTCACGATAATTACCAAACATATATTTATCTTGTGTAGGATCTTTAAATGATTCATCACCAGAAATAGTGCGTGCCTCAAGGTATAACTTAGGTGTGAAACCTGTATCAATAATTCGGATTGTATCGCCTTCATTGATTAGTTCATGTGCTAGTCCAAATAGCTGCCCTATACTTTGAGCGTGAACTTCGTATGAAACAGAAGTATTTACAAGTTTATTCATTTCCGTTTTCATCAGAGTCAGAAGCCTCTGTGGAGACATATCTTCATTTTCTGTTTGTGGAGTATAGAAAGCAAATTTATGTTTTCCTTTTTCATTCCAACGTTGATAAGCTGCATTGTCTACAAGATACGGAACACCATTATTTATTTCTGAGATGGTCACAAATTCTCCATCTTCCTTTTTTACGTAACCTAATAAGGCGGTACAAATATTTTGAGAGTTTTCAATACGTTTAATTCCCAGCAAGTCCTTACCGACCGTTACTTCTTTTCTTGTATCTCGTCCTCTTTTCTTAACCATATCCACATAACGAACAACAATTTGAGAGCCTACGACTTCAGCGCGGTATTGGATTTCTAACTCAAATGAAGCCGCAATCTTTTTTAATAGATCCAACGGATCAGTAAATTCCTCAATCACCATTGAATGCGCTCCATCATGTTCTGTTTTACCTATTTCCCACTTCGTACCTTTGAGGGCTATCTCCATAAATTGTTGTAATGTTTTACTTTCAATGTTTTGCGGTTCAATAATTCCTGCTTTAGCAAGTTGAATCCATTCTCCTGATGCATAAACCGTTAACGAACTATCATCAGAATTTTTTTCCACTTCTGTAATAACATAAGGAACGATTCTGCCACCACGTACTTCTTTTAACACTAAATTTTGTTGCATAAGCGTTGCCGCATGATCTGTATCCTCAAACACTTTAAACTCTAAGGTGTCGATATTATTTTTAATTTCCCAATGTCGCTTGTCATCCCAATAATCTTTTGGTTGTATAGCTGAAACAATTTGACTTGTTTTAAAATCAACAACATGTAAGTTTCCGCTTGGCTTCCTCATCTAAATCGCTCCCTATACGTTAACTCTACTATTCCTATATTAGCTGGACGTACTACTATTTCATTTTGTCCACGCTTTACAATAGGAAATGTGCTAAATATGTCTTTTAGTGCTATTGCGTTTGTACCATTAATCGTTACAAGTGAACGTTCTGTATCGATTTGTACTTTGTCTCCTACATCGAAAATATAAGGAGTTTCGTCTATTTCTAAAGTGTTGATTCTCCAAAACTTAACATCTTTAATTTGACAAACATTAACTGGACTATACTCTCCAAAGGCCACACAGCCCACAACAACATATTTCGGCTCTCTGGTAGTGTTTGGATTCCGATTACCTACGTCATACCATTCTTGTACAAAACTTGCATCATCTTGTTCTGTACCTGCAAAGTATTTAGCACAATAAACTCTCCAACGGTTCCCTCTACGAGCTATGGCGACATGTCCAATGAATTGATTGAAAGTATCAATATAATATCCAGTTTCGTTCGATAGAAGTTGTTCATTATCTCCAGTTCCCACAGAAGAATGAGCCATAGTGATTTCATGACTCATATATTCATCGCTCATATCCACTTGACAGATAATGTTGTAATTAGCATCCAAGACCATCGCAATTGTTTTACCCATTTGGTCATATTTCGTAGACTGTAAGGCAAACTGGATATCCATTTTGAAATCTCCAATTTTCTTACCTATTGTCGGAATTTCTTTCATCACAAAAGGCCCATGCCATTTGTTCAGTTCACTTTGTCCGTAATCCGAAGCTCTAAAAGCTTTTCCTCCAATCACTTCCATAGATCCTCTTGCAAGAAATTTTCCTATCTGTCCTCCAAAAGGCTCCCAACCAGTTAAGCTAGAGCAATCATCGTTAATAAGTCTCTCGTCTTCTTTTACAATTTTAGATTTGTGCCCAACAGGATAACCAATCCGAAAATAGTCATCATCGTTCCATACGTCAAGGAAAGGACTTTGTGCCCCTACAGTAATGTCTATAATAGGGTTGGACTCTACAGATCCCTTATTACGAAATACAGCTCTTAAATTACCACCCTGATCAATTGCCATCATTTTCTTTTGTACAGGCCCTAATTTATACGGCATTGGACAAATAAATTGAATCGTACCTATTCCAAGTGTTACAAATTCATCTGGATCAAAGCTATCATCCACAACAGCTAAATATGTTCTATTCGGCTCTACATCAAAAATAAGTTCTGCTGGTTGTTCTGTTATTAGCCAATCAGCAATTTCTTCTTTCAAAATTTCTAAATCAGAACCGTCAGGGACTATAATTCCTACAGGAATAGAAAGAACCCGAATTTCAGTTTGAGTGCTTAATAACCTTGCACCAGGATAACCTGGAACACTTAATAAATTCCTCTTCAGTGGTGCCCAAGTAGGTCTTTTCCATCCTTTTGCAATTTGGACAAATTCTTTACGTTCGTTGTTAAATGTAAAAGAGCTCATTTTGACACCTCATTTCTATATAAAATAAAAGAAACCCAAACCTAAAAGTCTGAGTTTCTTCGTTCTTCTCTTTCTTGATACTCTTTTGTATATCGATAAGTTCCGCGTGCCACATCTCTGCCTTCTAATACAACAGGAACTTCAATGATCAAATCGCCACCTTGTGTTGGAACCATTCCGTTTACACCTGATTGTCCAGGAGAATAATTAAATACTTGGTTTACAACCCCATTTGTCATAGCTTGCCTACTATTTGACATGTTGCCATACACACCACTCATTATATTTTTCAACCCTGATAACTGACTCATAGAACTAGCCATCATACGGCTTATATCACTCATCATTTTGTTTATATCGGCTGACATAACAAAGGATTGTCCCTGTGGCATCGCTGCTGCTATTCCTTCACCAATGGCTCCGAGTGTCTTTTTATTCAAAGGTAAAACTGCCTCTGGTCCCGCTTCTCCAGCGCCTTGCAAATTTCCACCCATCATGCCGAATATTGTAGGCTTAGTGAAAATACCACCTTTCGCGCGCCAATCCACATTGATGCCAGATGGATAAGAGATTTCTTTCCCTGCAATTGTTTTGGAACTAGTCTGCAGACTGAAATGTGGAAGAGGTGGCATTTCAGGCTTTGGAATTTTCAATTTCAAATTATCAAAGAATCCTTTGATTTTATCGATAAATCCTTTTACCTGATCCACAGCATCTCGTATTGGGTCAACAATAAATCTTTTTGCTGCTTCAAATTTTTCTTGTGCTGCATTTTTTACAGCGTCAAATTTTTCTCTTGCCGAATTATATAAACTCTCAAATTTTTCTTTCGCTGTATTATAAGCCGAAATAACCGGATCAATAATATATTTATAGACTGCCTGCCAGGCTGCAAGTGTATAGCCTTTGATTCTTTCCCAGTTTTGTGATATCCAATTTGCTAAATCTCCAAGTTTTTCTTTCGTTGTGTTCCACAATTCCTGAACCGGTTGGATGACATACTGTTTTATTAAATTCCATCCTGCTTGTGTGTAAGACTTTGCTGTTTCCCACTGTGAACCAAGCCAAGAAACTAAATCGCTAAACTTTTCTTTCACTAAGCTCCAAGTTTCCTGGACTGGTTGAATAATATATTGCTTGAATAATCCCCAAGCAATTTGCGCCGTAGCTTTGGCGATTTCCCATTGTGTACCAAGCCATGTTACCAATTCGCCAATTTTTGCACTTACCCACTCATAAGCTTCTTGAATCGGTTGAATAATGTACTGACAAATCATTGCCCAAGCAATTTGCGCACCTGCTTGTATCAATAACCATCCTGCTTCTAATAGCGTAGAAATCAACGAAATAATTGGGTCTAAAAATGCAAGGATAGAATTCCAAGTTTCCTCCCATTTTTGCTTCAGCTGCCCCCACAATTCTGACGCTGATTCAACAAGATTCGACCACCAAGAAGATGCTGTTTCGACAATTCCAGACCATAAACTACTAAAAAACTCGCCTATTGGATCAAAGAAACTGTGCATCATTTCTGTAAATGAAGACCATGCCCCAGAAAAGAATTCAACAATAGAATTCCACGTATCACTACATATCTGACCTATATTTGTCCACAAATCACTGAAAAATTGACCTATAGGCTCAAAAAATTCATGCATTATTTCTAAAAATGAAGACCAGGCTTCACTACAGGATTGGGTTATACTACTCCAAAGTTCTATAAAATATTCTTTAATAGAATTCCAGGTTTCTATCGTCCATTTTTTGATATCTTCCCAGTTTTTATAAATTACAACACCTAAAGCGACTACCGCTGCAATAATAATAGGAATTATGGCGACAATTCCTGCTGCTACTGCGGTTGCAACCCCTAAGGCGGATGCTACCACTCCGACTATACTCATTATCGTTGTAACTATAGGAGCAAGCGCTAAAATTGCACCAGAAATAACCCCAATAGCTACCGCGACAGCTGCTAATGTGGCTGCTAATTTAGGATTATTAGAAATCCATTCTGCAAATTTAGTAATAACATCTGCTACAACTACAAGTAATGGCTGCAAAGCAACTTGTAAATCTTGCATTGCTTGTTGAAGTTTAACTGCTGGTGATGCATCCATTTTCTTTATTGAATCATTCAATTGATCTTGGTTATTCTTGAAATCAATTGTTTTTTCTTTTGCTCCTAGCAATGTGTTAATGATGTTTTGCCCTTGATCTTCGTACATCGTACCAAAGAGTTTTACTCCTAATTCATTACGCTTTGTTTCATCTTCTACTTGTGATAATGCTAGAGCAATCTCAGTCATAGCGGCTGAACCTTCTTTACCGCCATTCGCTACAGCTTGTCCCCATTTTTGCAATTGTTCAGCTGAGATATTCGTACCTTCTAGTGTTTCCTTCATAGCTTTATCGATGCCTTGACCGAATTCAGCTGCTTTAATACGTCCTTCTTTCAAACCATCTAAGAGATTATCAATCATTTATAGTCAACGTGATTCGCAACGTCACGCCCGTTCTCTTATGAACTGCTATACGTCACCGCATAGATTAGACTATATCTTCAACTACTTGAGTTGCTCCCCGTTTCGAGTGTCATTTACTTACACCCTACGTCTTTCGACTAGTCGTTGCACGTTCCTTAATTAAAAGGCTTCGCTCAGTATTGTCTCATATGAGAGTTTCACTGAATTAAAGGAGTTTTTCATTGTATGTCGCCATACAAGGGAACTATAATCTAATTCCAGGTACCTGTTTCTACCCCTGCTTCCATTATCGCTTGAACTTCCCTCGCATTATATCCAGCTCGTGTTAATTGCCCACCATATTCAGCGATAATATCTAATTGTTCAGGAGGGAATCCCATCTTCAATAAAGCATTAGTTAACCCAAGAGCATCATCTTGTGTAATACCTAATTCAGTACCCATTTCATTTGCTTCTTGAATTAATTCAGTAAAATCTATACCTGCATAAGCCTGGGCAATAGCTGCTGCTCCTTTTACAACTACTGTATTCGCTTCATCACTTACAGTTTTATTCAAAGCCCATTGCCTACGCACGCCTTCTAAAGATGCTTCTGCATCCACGCCGTAAGCTGTTACGCCCCTTACAGCTTCTTCTACCGATTTTTTCGAAGACTCAGGGACTTCAAAAGTAATATCAATTTTTGTTTTTAAATTTGACATATCAAGAGCTTTTTCAATTGTTCCGGAAATACCGCCACCAGCTACCATTGCTCCAAGAACGTTTTCTAATCCAATATCTAATTCTTTAAATTCCTTTTGAGTTCTCTGTGCTTCTTGTTGTAAATCTTTTAATTCATTTCGTACTTGTTGAATTGAGTTCCCATCATCCACAGATCGAAGCGCGCGTTGTAACTTTTCAATATCCGCTTCGGCTCCTAATGCTTCTCGGCCGATAAGCCCAATCGCTTGTTCTAACTGCCGACTTGTAGCTGTTCCGCTTTTAATTGCATTCACAAGACGATTTCCTAATGCTCCTGCAAAATCATCAACGCTTTTTCCTGTAGCATTGAATAACGTTTCTAATTGTCTTGTAGAACTAGCTACATTTTCTTGCTCGGCTTTCATGCTCCCAAGCTTATTTTTAAGACCATTAAGAGATCCTTCTGTAAATTCAATTTCACGGCGAAATGCACGATATTGTTCTTCGGAAATTTTACCTTTTTGAAATTGATCTTGTACTTGTTGTTCCGCTGCCTTCAACTTATCTAGCTTCTGAGTTGTATTTTCGATTTGTTGTGTAAGTAACTGTTGTTTTTGGGATAATGCTTCCACATTACCAGGATCAAACTTTAACAATCGTTCAACATCTTTTAGTTCTTTAGTTAAATCATTACTTCGTTTATTTACATCTTTTAAAGCATTTTGAAGACCAGTAGTTTCTCCGCCAATTTCAATCGTAATCCCTTTAATTCTTCCTGCCATTTTCTCACCCCTTTCTTAGAATGAATCGAAGTCTTTTTGACCTGCTTTACGTGTCTTATCTTTGTCTGGATTCTCCATTTCAGCGAACTCAGCGATGTAATCAAAACAATCACCAATCGTCATATCTTCTAAATCCCAACGCGTTAATTTCGCTTTATAACAAAGAGCAAGGAACAAATCAGTGGTTAATTCTTCAGCACTGAATGTCCCTTGCTCTCCATTATTTTTCTTTATTTTTTTTTTGCTCCCATAGTAACCTGAACTAATTCCATGACTTCTGGCATAATTTCTTCAATCGGGAATTCTTCAAATTCATCCAGCCATGTCATTGGATCAGGAATATTTGGATCAGCCGTTTTAGCGTATAACCAAGTTAAATCATAAATAAGTTCAAAATCAACTTTACTTAAATCTAAATTAGACACATCAATAGGTTGTTCTGACCCATCTGGTGAAGTTAAAGCATTAATTGCTCCTAACGCCATCAAATCCGCAAATAAATTACGTCTGAATTGCGCTTTATATCGTTTAACCGTTGCTGCTGTAGCTTTTAATTTGACTTTTTGTCCATCTATAATAATTGTCTTTTCCATCTAAATTAAGCTCCTTTTTTCAGATATGCGGCATTGTACCAACCGTCATAAATTGCTTGAGTAGTTTTAGAAGTTGTCTTTGTTTTAACCATTGGTTTTCCACCTGGTACTAAAACAATTGGACTTGAAACGAATTTCAGTTCATTTGTATTTGGTTCAGCTGAGGTTGTTTTTGTTTTAGATGCAATGGTTGGACGACTCGCTGAACAGTTATACATAATGTGTCGAACTGCTTTTACATCACCATCAAATTCAAATAACAATGCAAACGATTTTCTCTTTGCATTTGCGACTTCGTTTAACACACCATCAGTTTCATCAAGTTGCTCTCCTAACACGTCAATTGCAAATTGTTCTGGAATATTAGCAATACTTAATGTCCCATCATAACCTTGGTTATTGTCTGCAGAATAGTAAACCATGTCATCCGCATAAAATTCCGTTAACTCACCCTTAGGCTCAAAGGTTAATTCAACTCCACCGAGCATTGGAATCGGAACTCCAAATTTAACCGCGCCATTTGTTATATCTAATAATGCATAATGAACATTTTTCAAACCGAACGTAACTTTGTTCATTTATATCAACCTCGTTTCATATAATTTTTGATACATTTTTTCAGATTCAATAAAAGTCCCATACGAATCATAAGGAATCTCATGATCGTCCAGGACTTTTTCAAGTTTCGCTTCTGCAACTAAATCTTTCTTAGTTGTGTAAAGCTCTATATTTAAATCATTTATCTTGTGATAGACCTTGTTATCAGCCATTAAATTTGCTGAACCGTCCACAAGAAAACAGATATAAGGCGGTTTTGGCACTGGATTACCTGGTGTTGCCGTGAAATGCGAATAAGCCACAGGATAACCTGTAGCTTCAAGAATTTTTGTTAATTCACCTAATGTCATTGTTGAATCGCCCTTTCGATACGTTTTGGCAATTCGTCATTTACATATTCTTCAACTTGACGGATATGCACTTGTGCTGGAACACGTCCACCACCCACTTTTGCATGACCATTTTCCAAAACATGTGTTAATTGTCCTTGTGTATTATGAAGAACAACACCTTTCCCTTCTTTTTTCTTGCGCCACCCTTTACGATAAGCACCTGTTTTTTTAGGGCTATTTTGCTTCAATTTATCTACAGCAATATCCCCTATTTCTTCAATCTCATTTTCTAATTTTTCTTCCACAACATTCGCATATCTTTGTAATTCCCTAGCAATCTCACTCGCAAAATCATTCATATTAAGTATGCTCCTTTGCGATAATGGTCAATGTTTGATACATTTCATCATCATTCATTGGCGGTTCGATAATATCAAAGATGCGACCTTTCATATTAATCCGCATTTCTTCCGTGATACCAGAGGTATAAGGAATCACAAAACGATAAACCCGTGTAGCCTGTTCAGCTGAAGCTTCAATATACTCGGAACCTTTCATCGTCTTTATCATCGCCCAGGCTTTTTTAACTACTTGCCAATCACCTGTTTCGATTACCTGATTTAATTCATCTTTTAGTACTACAGGTTGTTCAATGATAATTCGATTCCTAAAATCACCTGTATTTAAAGGCTTTTTGTACTGAAAAGGACGCATATTAATCACCGTCCAATTTAATTTCTTCTAAAGCTTTTGCAATACCAAAATTATTAATATCTGTTAAAAAGTTTTCGGCAAAATACTCTAGTGCATCGTTATAAACATAGCGAGAACGCTCAAATACTAATTCTTTGAACGTCTCATCTTCGTTTATTTCATATGCTCCACAATCTTTTATTAAAGCTTGATTGGACGCAAATAGGATGCGTCTCAGGTTCTCATCTTCATCATCACCCAAGCGCATCCTATCTTTGAATTGCTGTAATATTTCATTTGAAATTACTGTATCCATTCACATCATCCTTAACTTGCTGGAGTTGTCACTTCTTCAAGTTTTAAATCATATACTTGAGATGCATATTTATCCTTTGGCTTACCTGTAGCATACTGTTTCGCAATATAAAGCGTTGCATCTTCTAACGCTAACGTTTGGTCTAACTTTCTAATCGGCTCCGTTCCACCCATTGCTGCAATGTACTCTCCTTTAACAAAGAACAGCACTTTACCTTGAGGTACAAATACTGATTCTGCTGGAGTTGGGTTAAAAGGCAAACTTGTTACATATACACCAGCTGCATTTAAAGTTGTTGCATTTGCTTGTATATCAAATGTATCAAACGGGTTTGTCACCATAACTACTTTACCAGCAATATTTTTTGGTTTATCCGCGTCTGTGCCATCAGCTTTTAATTTTTTAGCAAGTAATTTAACAACGCCTTTTAATTCATTAATTGTTGTGCGACCTGGTGCAAATGTTAAAGTACCAGCGGATTTTTTATCTGGATATACACCACCAACAACATTTCCACTTGGATCTTTTAATAAACCGATAGGTTCATTTTTACCTGTACCAATTACAAATCCTCGCTCTAATCCAACTTTCATCGCTTCTGTAATCATTGTACGAACATAACGTTCTACCCAAACTGGTCCTAATTTTAACATATCATTTGATAATGGGATGAATGCTGTTAATTTAAGTTGCGTAAGAGGTTCTTTACGGAATGTAGCATTTAATTGACCTTGAATATCTCCAAATAATGGACCCCATACCGCTGCACCCTCTGGATCTCCGTAAATAATTTCCGTGACAGCTCCTAAGTTCTCTAATCCAATTTGCTCTAAAAGTGGATGTCCACTTACTAAATCTTCAAAGATTCGTTCTTGTGTTGTTTTAGGTAGAATTTCAGTATCTTTAAAGCCGCCTTCCTCCACAACTGCATTGAAGAATTTCATTTCTTCACTTGTTAATACATTTGAACCACGAGATTGCATAATAGAACGATCTACCATGGATTCATTTACTTGATTTAGGATATCTGAACGAACATCTGTAGCAAGTGCTTCAATCATGGTATTTAACGCTGCTGTTTGTTCTTCTGGTGTACCTTCCTGCGTTGCTTTTGCAAAAGCTAGTTTCTTCTCTTCAAAATTATTAAACTTAATAACCATATTTTATTTTCCTCCTAAAGTTAAAAAGAGCGCACTCAAATTCTGCTTTCTATTAACAGGTTCTTGAATAGGCTCTTTTGGATTTGGTATTGCATTAACTTGTAACTCATTCAGAATTTCATTTTTCAGCCCTAATAATGCTGTATTTAAATCAGCTTTACTAATCCCCTCAGTTTTACCTTTATTAATAGTTCCATTTCTAAAACTGTCGATTACTTTCTGCGGAATCATCGTAGAAACGGCACTTGAAGCGGTCATTTTAATTTGGTTCTCCATAAACATGATTTCATCCACAAGATTATTCTCCAATGCTTGTTGTGGACCAAACCAAGTTTCTTCAGCCATCATGTTAAGTAATTCCTCTTCAGATTTGCCACTTTTAATAACATAAGCATTTACGATGGCTCTATCTGTAGTTTTTAACATCTCTGCTGCCTTTGACATGTCACGATGATCCCCACCATTCCACATAGACGCGTTATGAATCATAATTTGTGCTGTTGGAGAGATTCGAACTTTATCACCAGCCATTGCAATAACAGAAGCTGCACTTGCTGCTAAACCTACAATTTGAATTTCCACATGACCGGGATAGTTTTTTAATTCTGTATAAATTTCTGATCCTTCATGTACATAACCACCTGGACTATTAATCGATACAATTAAATCGTCCCCATTCGCATCAGAAAGTTGTTTTGTAAGCATTCCAGGGCTAGTTGCATCCATTTCAAACCACTCATAAATCCAAGCTTCATCATTAGAAATAATTGGTCCTTTAACGTCAATTTTCACCGTCATTTTCTTTCTCACCTCCTTCAGTTGCATTTGTTTCAGTATAATTTTTGGTAATGTAATGCTTATTTAAATTCGGATCATCGGAATCCTCATAATCTACTTCCGAACGAACTTCATTTCCCGTAAACGCACTAGAAGAAATAAGTTTATCGATACTTGTTGCAAGGTCGAATATACTTTGATAAGAAACAGCTTTAACTACAATTTTTTGTCCTGAAAGATATTCATTCATTTCAAAGAATTTAACATTTGCTTCATCTGATATCTTTTTTAATAATGGTTTCACCGTGAAAAGCATGTAATTTTTCGTTTGTTTATCTACATCCGCCATTTCCCCATATAATAAAGCGGTGGGAATACCGATAGCCATCGCAACTTGATTTAAAAAACCATTTGTTACTTTATTGATTTCTTCCACACTCGGCCCATTTGCAACACCATCGTATATCTCGTTATAATTGATACCCTTTTGTTGTGGAACAATAGCTATATCTTTTGAACCAATTGACTTATACATGTTGTCTATAAACTCTTGTAACTTCGCTATTTGTTCTTCTGTTTTGGCACCAATCATATCCATATCAACTGTGCCACGAACTTGATTTTTACGTTTCTGTGAGTTTAATATCCTACCAAATAAATCCCCGTAATCTGCAAACAATCCATCGATAAGTGGGGATAGTTTATCATTTCGATACTTTAAATGAATTACTTCACTTTGTTTAAAGCTTCGTTTAAACGTGTAATCTTTTACTGTTACATCTGTAAAAACATCTTCATATACAGCATATTCGTTATGTTGAAATCCATCAGCAATAAGTAAATCGCCATCATCAGCCTGTACAACTAAACACTCATTATCATAAATAAGTTTACGGATAAATCTTTCCCAGAAGGTACTAGCCGTCATATTCTTATTTGGTCTAATATTTAAGCGATAATAAAGTTCATTCTTCTCCAATACTTTACCATTTCTTACTCTGAATTCAGATTGACTAATCGTCCTTCCTAAAAATGATACACATGTATCAATTGCCAAGCGTTTCATATGAAGCCTATTTGCTGTATCAGTTATTATGTCCAGATCCAACATGAATTCTAGTTCTTTATTTCTTTTAAATACTGAACCTAACCATCCAATCGTTATCACCCCCTTTATTAGAATTTAATGTTACCTATAACAAAGTCAGTTGCTTCTTGTATCTCATCCGCCCGATAAAGAGCATGAACAAAGCATTGAAACCCATCTGTTTTTCTACGAACAGGCTCTTTCTTTTCATATATTTTATTTCCATCACCTTTGATGACAACTAACACATTTTGCGTATACCAACGCATTAGCGGATTATCGTCAAACACAATTTGTTTATTTGCAAATGCCATTTCAATACGTGGAGCTAATAAACTATGAATTGCTTTTGGGTTTCGTATAACTTCTATTTCAAACCCTTCTGCTACTAATAGTGGTCTTATTGCTTCCATTCTGAAGTTATCAGCTATAATCTTTTTAACCCCATATTGTTCTCGCATTTCTACAAACCAATCAACAATGTGTTGAGGATTAATAGTCGGTTCATCCACAACTGTTAGTAGACCTTGCTCTTCCCACTCTTTTATAGGAGCAAATTTCTGCTTTTTAAACTCTCCCGCTTTTTTAGAATATCCGTAATATATATCAACAAATTCTTTTCGAACAAAGGAATGAGTTTTAAAAATGTATTCACCATTTTGTCTAAATAAAAGACCGCATGCTGCAAAGTCCCGAATACTTGCAAAGTCCAACGCCCCTATGCATTCTTGAGCATATAAATTAGGAAACGGACGATTTGTAGCAAGAATTTCTGACCATTTCGCAACAGAACGTTCTAAATTTGTAACAGGTAAGTTCATACGTTTCGTCATAAACTCTTCCCGGTTACTTGGATCATCCTCTAAATCTTCATATTCTTCCTTTATCGTTTCAAGTAACCCTTCAGCATACTCACTTAATGGCTGCGACAACATAGGATTAGCTAATTCCCAATTATCAATATCATCAACTTCCTTTTCATCATTAAGCTTACAGATAAAAGGAAATACAGCATTAGGACGAGCTTCACCATTTAAAACCTTCATAGCTTTTTCTTTTTGTTTATCTAAAAAGCCATCTCGTACATAACCATCTGTACCAATATAAAATTCACGGGGGTTTTTCTTTTTCCCTAAGCCACTGATATGGACGCGAACGTCTTTATTACTTTCATATTGATGTATTTCATCAAATACAACTGCACCATCACGCAAACCGTCTTTTGTATCCCCGTTTGAAGTTCTAAACTTTAGTATACTTTCAGTAGCCTTTGAAACAGTTTGAGTTAATGTGGTTTTAAAAGCTCTCTGTAAAACCTCATTTTTCTTTACGCATTTATGAACTTCGTCAGGGCTTGTTTTCGCTTGTTCCTCACTATTCGCAACAACAGAAATGTTATACTCTGGAATGCCGTGCAATTCACTAATTAAAAAGTGAATAATTACAGATATTAGACCATTTTTACCGCCACCACGTCCTAACATCCATAGGAATTTCCGATAAAATACGCGTCCATTTTTCTTATAAAATAAAAAAACGAATGCTATTAAGAATTTTTGAAATGGCTGCAACGGAAAATACCACTTCTCACCAAAGTTGATACAATCCTGAATCATTTCATCATCAAAATACAAATCGTCTCTGTTTAAAACGTATTTTTCTAGATAATTAATTAACAGTTCTCTTTCTTTGTTGAACTTTATTTTTCCACTTCGATAAAGTTCAATGTATTCTTCTACATACTTTTGCCTAATCATGTTAAATCACTTTTACTATAACCAGCCTTAGGCATATTCGGTTTACAAACAAACTTTATATCTCTTCCTAAAGCAATTAAAGAACTGTTAATTTTATTTCTTTCACTTATAAGAGGATGGGCCTTAACAAAAACTTGAGATCCGTTTTTGACTGTAACGGACTCACCTTCTTTATTGATAGTCCTGTTTATTTTTCTAAATGCTTTAACTAGATCAATGTATCGTTCTACTTTTTCAACCTCGACTAAATCTTCAATATCAATACTATTCATTAGCTGTTCCTTCAACTTGGTAATACTGACAGCCATCTACCCACCCCCCTTACGTGCGTAATTTCGTAAAAAACCTGACAGTTAACCCCCTCCTCCGGTGCCCCTTAGAGCATTTTTTGATGAAATATTTTAAGGGGGGGGATTGTTTCTGAATTATTTTTACCACTTTTCATCGTGTTCCCATTTATTCTGTTTCTTTTTGAATGTTCTACCGTGTTCTTTGTTGTGGCAATTAACACAAACTGTTTCGAGATTATCTATTTCTAATGCAAGTTCTGGATGATCTTCGAGTTCTTTTATATGATGGACAACGAGTTGAATCTTCTTACGCTTTGCACTCTCACTGTACTCATTGGTATCAGTTTGAACACGACCATTACGTTTACATTCCTGGCACTCGTAGTTGTCACGCTTCTTTACTTGTTCACGTATACTCTTCCACTCACCACTGTCATAGAACTTACGCTTCTGTTGTTTGGTTTTATATTCTTTCATCATTCGTCACTAAGAACTCATCCATAGTTTTACCTAACAAACTAACCATTGCTTCTCTTCTTTGCTTTGGTGTTGTGTTATCTTCCATCTCATTAAAGATTGGAATAACACTTTCTAACTTCTGTTTATCGATGCGTTCATTTACAAGATCTGGTCCCAACATCGAAATGAATGTGCTGATTATAATTGCTTGTTCTGGTTTAGTTAGTTTCATTTATGTCTCACTCCCTTGCTATCATTCGCTGATATCTTGATAGCATCTGTAGTTTGTTTAACTATAGATTCAAGTGAAACCTTCCCATCTAATGAAATACTCACTTTAGAATCCATCCCTCCAAAATAAAAAGCACTCCATAAGGAATGCTTTATTTTAAGTTTATTTGCAATATTTTCAAGCCATCTTCTAAATATCCATCTAAAGGAGCCTTTTCGACGATTTGATTAATCTCAATGCTTTTTGATTGCCAGCCTTGAGAATCAAAGTCCTCTCTTTGTTTATAAAAAATTTCCTCTGGTGTATCTTGTTTATCGTAATCCCTATCTCTTCCAAGATACATAATAGATTGAATTGTTTTTACTGTATCGAAATCTAATTCCTCTAAATAATTTTTCAATAACTGTTTCTTTTCGTTTAATTCCTGTCCTTCTGAAGACTTATAAAACGCACTCATCTCTTGAAGTGTGTAAACAACACCCTCTTGGACATTCTGCTCATAATAAACTCTACGATCACGAGCTAATTTGATTACATCTTTGAAAACACCATTCAATTCTTCAAGCATTATAATAACCTCCTTATTTATCCATAACAATAAATAGTTCGGCATGATAACGAGAAAACCTTCTTGTGAACAGAAATAAAAGAGCAACCGTGCACCAGTTGCCCTTTCGTCAATTTCTTATGTTATTACTATACATACGGTAAATGAAGGTTTATTCTTCTTCCAACCACCTAATGTTGTTTGTATTTAACTGTCACAACATTATTAAGTAACTGGAAGAAGAGCAAAAGCTCTCCTTAATAACAGTATCACTCAATCACTACCATCTGCTGGTTTCGGATTTTATGTGCCGTCATTATGAAACCGTTTAGACAACATATAGATTATAAAAGAATCTTTATGAGTTGTGTTTTCCGCCACTACTCACAATACAAATATATCACGATGCTCCCAAAACAACCGGCACATTTACTGCCAAAAAGCGGTCACGACTCTGCCATTTATTTTAGGGTTTCCCATTTTAAAGCTGGACCATCTATAGTAATTAATTTTTGATTTCTCAATCCGCTTTTCATAACAATTATTTTTTTATGATTGTTATCCATTACTTCATTCCGGTATATCAACGTTTCATTCGCTATCGTTTTATACTTCACTTCAATTACAGGTATTGTATACTTTTGAAAGTTAGAATCTATTAAAGGAATATATATTTCTTCATCTTCTTTTAATGAATAAATATCCCAATTCTTATTTATTTCCTCAGTATCTCCACACTTTAATGTAAGTCTTACCTTTACATCAAAACAAGGATTTGAACCTATATTCTCCACTTTTAAGAACCTACATTCATCCCTCGTCTCTTTCACACCTCTATCTTTTTCATCTTTGAACTTTTGAGTTAACGTCCTATATTCTTTAGAATGAAATAACTTAGCCCCCTTTTTATTACCGGAATTTTCTAATCTTATATTTGAATCTATCATTATACACTCTAAATAAGTCCTTGAACTTGCTGTATTAACCCTCCTGGAAAGTACAAAATTCACCAGTAATGTAATCATAGATCCAATAAATGCTAAAATTGAGCCCGTTGTAACTATGTAATTCCACATTTCCATGTTTACAAAATCCTCCTTAAAATATAAAACTTAACACTATTATATTATCATTTTATATATATCAAATATATAAGTTACCCATATCTTATATTTTGTGTAACTGCCCCTGTCGCTGAATCCCTTGATATTCGTAGCTTCATAAGACTTTTCCTTTTGAGTTACACAACGCATAAAAAACGGGTAATTATAAAAATCAAAAATAAAAAGGATGTTGCTATATTTTAAATCGATTCATAGCCTTATCCATTGCATCTTGGTTTACACCGATATATCTAAGTGTCACTTTCTCGCTGGAATGATTGAATATCTCCATTAGCAAAGCAATATTCTTCGTTTGCATGTACATATGATATCCGAATGTCTTTCTTAATGTATGAGTCCCTATCTCCTTTAAGCCAAACTCTGCCGCTGTGCTTCTGAGTATCTTATAAGCCATGCTGCGTCCAATTGGTCTATTAGTACCTTCACGACTTTTAATTACATACTCACTGTCATCTCGTTCCTCAATGTACCAACGCAATTCTCTTTTTAACGCTGGAGTTAACTGAATGCGTTTTTGTTTCCCTGTCTTTTTTTCTCTCATCGAAATATGGCTACCTTTCAAATCACCTATCTTCAATTTGAGAATGTCACTAATACGTAAACCTGTGTTAATTCCCATTACAAACAAAATAAAATTACGTTCACTGTTTTCTTTCAGATATTCTTTAATCTGTTGTATTTGCTCTGGATCACGGATAGGTTGAACAAAGTTCATAGGTTATCGCCTCCATTCTGTTCTTCTGTCTCATATACTTCTAATCTAAGAGCAAAAGCTAGTTTATAAAAAGCATTAGATTTATTTCGTCTATATGTACGCTCACTCATACCAATATCGTTATAAACCATGTAATCAAAAACTTCTTCATCTTCCAAATATCGTTTTACAATAATGTCCCTTTGGTTTTTGCTAAAACGACTTAGCGCCTTATCAATTTGAAAAGATAAACGTTGTAATTTCACTTCTCTTTCACTCATTGCAACATTTGCTAAAGCGATATCTTCAGCTGGCTTTCCTACTATATTTGTTGGACCGTGATATCTTACTTCGCTAGATGCTGTAACCTTCATCTCATTTCTAATCATCCCGAATTGTCTATAAATGCGAACATTTTCAAGAATCTCTTCTAAACGAAACTGTGTTGCTTTGCGATCAATTTTAGGTAAGAAAGTTAATTGCGCCATATATAAAAACACCCCTTATCTATTTTGTTAATATAAACAAAATAGCGGACACCAAACTATAGAGCAATATTACTAATGCTCTTCATAGTTCAGTGTCCGCTGGTTCTTCCAGTAGGACTAAATATTTAATAGCTATTATTATGTCATTTTCTTATATTTTTCAACTTTTTAAAGAACCTACTTAAAAATTCTAAACCTTATATCTTACCACCTTAAGGATAAAACCCTATTGAGCATCACTATGTATAGCGCACATCACATTCGTATTTTAACATATAAATACTTCTATAAATTTAATTGTTAATTGTTTGGCTACGGAATATGATATAATTTTTCTCAGAAAGAATTTTTTTCAAAATATCTTTTTTTCGATAAAAGCTACTATCTACCATTTCTGTATGACAAGTTAAGAAGATAACAATTGACAGATCCAAAATCTCATTAAATTTCCCCAAAAAAACATTTACAGTTTCCGGATTTTCAAAGTCATTCCTTTCTAAAATGGACTTTAAAAATTCGTTTATTTCGTCACCAGAATTTATATTACTGTGTACAAACAAACAGCATTCAGAATAAACTGCTTCTAACTTTTCATATGAATTACTGATTCCATCATTTTCTTCAATCATTTTTTTACCATTTCTAAAAAGTTTCATTACCCCTGTTGCATCTGTATCCTCCAGTTGTAACAATGATCTAAAGAAGTTTTCAATATAGGAACGTAATATAAAATAATAATAGCGTTGTGACTTTTGGCAAAGTGAATCTACTATAGACAAAGAATCTTGCACTAAAGATTTAAGGTAATGTTTGTTCTCACTTGTGTCTTGCAGGCATTTAAAAAAAATTGTCCCATAAGCTATTTTTTTTAAATCGTCTGTGTTCCACGAATTCCCGGCTGCATTTAATATTTCTAAAAACTTCTCTATATCTTTTTCTATATTTTGCACAATTACATTCCCCTTAACCAAGAATCTAATTTATCATTAGCATTCTTTTTCCTATTTCTCTTAATTTTCTTGGTCTCTTTTGTCTCCTCAGCTTCCCTTGAATTATCAAAGATAACAGAATCGAAATAAGTTAAAATAGACTTATCAATACTTCTAAACTCTTTTTCTTCTTTTTTAGCCAATGCTCTTCCCAATTTAGCAGCCACAAGCGTTCTACTTTTTATTACATAAGGTAAGTACGATTCATCAAAGACATCACTTAAAAAAGAAACAATATCTTTGTTGTTTTTAAAAATTTCTTTTGAATAAATTAATAACGTAACAGTACCTATAGTATAATTTTTATTTACTGTTTCTAATTGTACATGCTTTTTAAATTCTAATAATATATTATTATTCATTAGAATCATCCCTACTATTTGAAATTCCCTCTACCCTATATAAAAACTCCTCCGCGACTTTTTCAATATCATCTTTGGACTTTGCATATTTAGAGGAAATGTTTCCTTGATATCCAACCATTAAATCGTTTACTATTGCGGTTGAATTTGTAAATATACCCAATTGAGAAACATTTGCATCAGATTCAAAACGTTTTTTTATTTCACGTGTTTTTTTAGTTTCAAATCCTGGTTTCTTCATGGTATATACGATACCCAATGGCGTAATATCTATTTCCTCATCATATTTTAAGTTTTCTATCACATTTTTTAACATTTTTATTCCTAAAATAGAATATCTATCAACTCTTGTTGGAACGATGTAATAATCCGAAGCATACAACGCTGCATCTGTATAAAAAGAAATAGTTGGTGGGCAATCAATAAAAATAAAGTCATATCTCTCTTTTAATCGATGTTCTTTAATAAATTTATTCAACCTTTTGAATAATGATTTATTAGAAGTATCATCTTTAATAATATCTATAGTCCCACAAATCAAATTAATATTCGGTTCAGTATCAAAATCAAGTATAACCTCTGAAACATCTGGTAACTTGGGCCGCTCAGAAATAGTTTTGGTATCTTCAAAAACTTTTCTAATAGTGATTCTATGACGAAAATCATCCATATATTCATCTTCGTTATCTGTTAGATCCATAATAGATTGAGTCGTATTAAATTGTGGATCTAAATCAATAAAAAGAATCTTTTTCTCCTTGAAATTTGCCAGATATTCTCCAATACCAATACATAATGTAGTTTTTCCTACTCCGCCTTTCATATTAATAAAAGAAATCACTTTACCATTCTTAGATTGATCACACATGAGTTAAAACTCCTTTATAAACATAATAAACATATTTTAACATATAAACCAATGTATTTTTACATATATTCTACTATCTTTTTCAAGTTTAAAAACCTATTATTTTCGTAATCTTATATACTACATATTCATGTCTACTAGCCACCTCATATGTCATACTACAACTAAACACTTTTATTTTCCAAGTATAACTTTTAATGGTTATAGTTCCTTTTTACAAGAGGATTATTTTGTTGAGTTCTGATCATTGATTCCAATTATTTTAATACCTAAGATATCAAGTGCTTCTTGTATTCCTACATAATGTCCTATGTGCCATGAAGTATCTACACCTTCATCTTTTTTTGATGACTTGGCTATTTCTCTACTCCATTCATAACGTTCTAAAAGCTTGTCTTCTTGAATCTCATATCCAAATTCGATGGCAGATGCTAATTTAACGAGATTACCTTCACCTTTTAACCATTCATAAGTTGAATTGTTATTAATGTCACACATTTCAAGCATCATGTATGCTGGCCCTTCTTGATAATACATTTTTGCCTTTTTAATTAATTCATCAGCTACTGCTTGTGGAATCTTAACCTTTTTGTTTTCTTTCATTTCCCTCTACCTCCCTGAATAAAACTCAATATCCCGTCAATACTGTAGATACAGTTTCTGATTTCCCTTCATACCCGAGGGCTTAGCAGCTAGCTTTTATTAGCTGCTCTTTTTATGTCTTAAGTGAATAAAATTCTAAACATTGTCTAACACTGTAGATAAGGCTTTAAAAAGTCGATTTCTCCTACTCTAGCTTTCTTGGTCAAGAGCCGAGCAGTTAGCTTTTGCTAGCTGCTCTTTTTTGTATGTTCTGATTTCCATTGCATATAATGCTTACATACCAGCTAAAAAGGCATTCTACTCCCTAGCCCATGAACAGGTGAAACTTCTTTTCCTTTTTATTCCACTACACTTTTGGTTTTATTTCTTACCCCTTAAACATACCTTAATATCGAAAGATGTTTAGCTCATAGAGTTACCTCCTTCTTGAAGGGCACTGGTGTATAGTGCTCTTTTTTTACTGTACGACTTCTCTTTATTCAAATGACTCACATTATTAAAGAAATCACATACGATATCACGTACTCTTTTACATTAAGAGTTTTGGTCCTAAGAGCAATTATTTAAGTGTTCTTTTTAAATTTAAGTTCCACTTCAATATGTTCACCATTGTGTAAAATGAACATATATTAACCTGACAAGACATAGTTTTTAATATAGTGGTGCACAAAAAACTTTGTGCACTATTTTTCTTCTACATAACTAAGTTATCAAATAGCGTTTTTGTTACTTTTTCGTAACTACTATAAGTATATATACATGTTACAATTTGTAAGGTTTTGCAGATGACCCCTTGCAAATCAATGTTTTTTGCCCTTATTGTCCCCTTCAATAAGGGTAGTTTTTAATTAAAATAGGGGATTTATTTTAAATTTACAAACCACACATTTACAAAATTGAGTTCAAATTTAAAATTCTATAATTAGTAATGGAGGCATTAACATGAGCAATACCCCAGAATTATCACAACAATTAATCCCCCAAAAACAACAAACAAATAAAAAACTAAGACGGCGTCTTTTATTGGCTTTAACTTTTATATTGTCTATAACTTTGTCTGCTCAACATTCCATTTACCAACAAGAAAAATTAATAAAAGCAAAACAAGCCCTAATAGATCAAGAAAAACAAAAATTATTTGCTCTAGAAAAGATTGGAGAATCTCTCGAGAAAGATATTAAAACTTTAACAGCAAACGAAGATGGCATTTTAAAATTCGCAAGAAAACTGTATAAGTTCTCCAAGCCTGGTGAAACTATATTTCCAATACCTAATTAACTTATAAATATCTAAGCGATTATCATTAATTAAAGTGCGCTTTTATGATAATCGCTTTTTTATCACAAATCATCAAATAACTATTTTGTTTAAATTCACCTTAATTCATATCGAGTTTTCTTAACATTCTAATTAATAACTGTATAATATAATTAAATTATTTGTATGAGAGGTGATTATTATGAACTGGAAACAAAAATACAATCCAAAATATCTCTTTTACCGCATGTATAGTTATATTTATAAAGTCCTTGATGATATATCATGGTCCTTAAAATAATTTAGATTGTTATGAGTGCACATTTTCTGTGTGCTCTTTTCACATTTCTATAAAATAACGCTTTGATATAAAATTCGTACACATTTTTGACACATCGAACACCGCGATTACTTGAAAATTCGTGATAATATTAATTCGTCGAATACGCCAAATTCCGACACAGTACGACATTGTCCTCTTCCCTCCGAAATCCCTGTCCCCGCGGGGATTTCTCCTTTTATTCATTAATTAATTGTTCACTGAGTCTTCATCCTGAACAAAATTCAAAGTTTATTATCCCCCAATTTCCAACTTGTTTAAAAAATAAAAGCTAGGCTAAATCAACTCTGATTCTCGTTTTTCAATACGAATTACTTTTTTATTCTTGTATATCAAGGACTGCTCACCATGACCACTTATCGGCGGCTCTATTTGACGAACTTGTCCATCTTTCACAATATAAACCATATTTTCAGTTAAAGAAATTTCCGCCCTCATTTCTGCAATATCTTCTTTAATAATCGCCACATTCACCACTCCCATGATATAATTACTTTGTCGAAAGTAGTCGGGAGTATTCTCGGCTTTTTTATTTACTTATAAATACTGCACAACATTCTCCGGAACAAATGATTGTTCCAAGGATAGATGAAGCCGTATTGGAATCGGCTCTTTGCTATCCCTTGCTCGCTTACATATCTCTTCAGCTTCTTCCCAATCAAACTGTTTATCCTCCACTCGCTTATAACGCCAAATCCCAATTGTATAATCCTCAAATAATTCATAACGATCATCTGGAGCTGTCGTTGGTTTTAATTCGTCAATCGCCTTTGCTCTGCGTGGTATTTGTACAACAACGTCAGCAAAACGTAGTTTAGAATTTAACCGGTGAACATGAGCCTTCTTAGGATCAAATGACACAACTGGTTCAACATCAAAGATTGTTAGCTGTTTTGTCATCGCTTGTTCCCTCCAACACCTGCAAACTTGCTATTAAAATCCCTTCAAGCTGCGTTAACGTTAGTTGATCTAATGTTTGTCTGTTAATTTCAGCTAATCCTAATCCCGATAATTTACGAATAATTGCTAATTTTCTACGTTCTACTTCTTGCCGTAATAACATGATTAAGCCTCCTGTTGATGATTGAACTTACGCTCTAAATTTACAAACTTACTAAATTCTTTAATGAATGCTAGTTCAACAACACCAACTGGGCCATTTCTCTGTTTCGCTAAAATGATTTCTGTTATGTTTTTATTCTCTGTTTCACGGTCGTAATAATCTTCACGATATAAAAATGCAATCAAGTCCGCATCTTGCTCAATTTGCCCATTCTCACGTAAATCTGATAGCAACGGTCTCTTATCTTGTCTACTCTCCACAGCACGGCTTAACTGCGATAAGGCAACTACACATACATTTAATTCTCTTGCCATCAATTTTAACTTACGACTAATCTCACCGATTTCTTGCATGCGGTTCCCTCTATGTTTTGGATCGCCCACAATAAGCTGCAAATAATCAATGGCAATTAAAACTTTCTTATCGGGGTACTTACGCTTTAGTTTCCTAGTCTTTGCGTAAATCTCTTGCATTGTTACATTTGCTTTATCGTAAATTTCTAGTGGCAAATCATTAATTAGCCCCATTGCCTGACTAATTTTTTCCCAATCCTTTAAATTACATAGCTTTTTAGGATTCTTTAATTTCGTAGCATCGATATTTCCAGTGCTTGAGATCATCCGCTTAAGTAACTGTTCTTCCCCCATTTCTAACGAAAAGACTCCTGTTGCTGTATGAGCACTTGCCGCATGAAAAGCGACGTTTAATACAAATGCTGTTTTCCCCATTGAAGGACGGGCACCGACAATGATTAAATCGCCTTCTTGTAGCCCTGCTGTCATTCTGTTCAAGTCGTCATAGCCAGTTGGAATACCGGTTAAATCCCCTACATCAACTTGCATTTTCTTATACAAATCAACAAGTGTGTCTTTCAAGTTGAATTCATCTGAATAACCTGTTTCTTCAATGGCACTTAATTCATCTATCGATGTACTAATAGCACTCATATCCCTATCTTGCTGAAGGCGGTTATATAAGTTACCAGCAACCTCTTGAGCATGTCTCATCTTCCAAGCTTCAATCACTAAACCTTCATGATACGAGAAGTTTTTAGTTGTCGTAACAACCTCTGTCAAGTTCACAAAGAATTCAATTCCGCCAATTTGATGCATAAAACTTTCATCGAATTTCCCAATGAGAGCCACAAGATCTACTGGCACTTCAGCATCCTCTAGCTCTCTCATTGCTTTAAAAATCACTTGATGCGTCGGTAAAGAAAACTGTTTTACCTTCAGCTGGCAATCTTTAATTAAATCGCCTTCTTGAATAATGCTACCTAAAACGCTTTGTTCAGCTTCTACGTTACGAATCATATCGTTACTCATTGAACCATCCACCCACTCTGTTTAGTAAGTGCTGCGAGTTCTTCATCCGTTGGAATGTTCTGTTCCCATGATTGTTGCTGCTGTATTACGTTCTTAGTAGATTCTGATAAGCCTTTTTGTTGATAGGGTGCTTGATTTTGCTGCTGTCCCTTTGCTAATCGTTGATCACGAAATGCTTTATCAGCTGCTTCAACGTCTGTTACTGTTTTCAATCCTTTAAGATGCCAATCTCGTAAAATTGTATTTACGTAAGACATGTTTCTTGTATTTTTCTCTAAAGCGATTTCCATAGCTTTTACAACTAACTCTGCATTTAAATCATCTATCCAAGCATGAATACCATCCGCGATAAAAGGTGTAATAAATCCAAAATTCTGCTCGTAAAAAGAAATTGGATTAACCTCAACAACTTCTTCCGCGCCTGCGCGTTCTTCTTGTTGTTGTTCTTTTTCTTGTTCTTTTTCTTTTTCTTCTTCCTTGCTAGGGGCTTCGAAGCCCCTTATAAGTCCCTCCAAACGTGCTGATAAATACTCCTTAATTCTTGGAATCTTAAAGTCTTGTTGCACTTCTAATTCCAAGCAAGTTTCGTAGAAATCAAGTAAAAAATCCTGATCCTTCACAGATTGAATTTCTTTTAATACACACTTTTCAATGTTCACATTTTTAATCGGATTGAATTTTAACCAGTTGATTAAGAACAACTCTTTTGTTTTTTGGTTGTAATTAATTTTTCCGTACTCAGCAAAACGTTCTAATAGCTTCATAACAGTTTCGCGGTTGTAACCTGTATCAGTTTCAATAATACGAAGTGGAAGCTCATAGATTCCTGATTGAGACGTCTTACTGTTTGTCATCAAATATAAGTAGAAATACTTTTCCTCCGGTGTAAGATCTAAAACAAATGAATCTTGCCAAAATGAAACATGTACTGGTCTATAAACTGCCATATTATTCATCCTCCCGTTTACATATCGCAAATCCGTCCTCTACACGTAATAAGCGATAATTCTTGTATCCTGTTTTGAGATATTGATTTACTAAGTAAATTAGGTGTTGCCCTGATGTTGCCTGCTGAAATACCTTAGGGTTCAGCAACACTCTATGTAACGATTTATCTAAAAGCATGCAACACACCTCATTGTTATACGAATGCTAATTTGATATAATTAATCTAAGATTTTTTTCAAAACCATTTATCTATCACTCTGCCAAGTGATAGATTTTTTATTTTCTACGTGTTACTAATGAGGCATTAACTCCTCTTGCTCTTAAATCTTTAATCACTACACGATAACTCATCGATGCCTCATGTTCTTCTTTGGTATCCCGAAGCATTTTAAATTCTTTCATACATCGTTTCAGTTCTTCTTCCCAGTAATTTGATTCTTCAGCTGAATTTGCAGTAAACATGTTTTGAATACATGCAACCATGCAGTTATGAAGTTTATTTGCAAATGAAAAATCTCCTGGAAGAACTAGATCATGAAGAGAATCGTTTTTATATGTCATGAATTACGCCTCTTTTCTATTTGAATTGATGCTGTACGCATCGTTACAACCAGAAAGGTTTATTGTAGGGGGATAGGAGGAACAATCCCTTTCTGGTCATAACGACAAGCACAGTGCTTGTCCAAACGATTTATAAAATGTTATAATTGCTTTACGATATTTTTCTGAGCTACTGTTGTCTAGGCGGTAGCTTTTTCTTTTGCCCATTTATGTTTTAAAGTGAATGATGCTTCAATAATTTTGATTCGAATTCCCACTAACTTCTTCTCTTGCTTTAACTCACTGAACTTCTCATCATCACCAAATGTTTTAGCTATTTTTATTTCACCAGTTAGCTTTGCATCATAACGAATTAGTTCCTTGTACTCTCCTAAGCTTGGATTCTTGTAATCTACTGTCATTTAGGTTTCCTCCCCTACAGAACTTTTGTTAAAGTCATTAAGCTATCTACCGATTGAACAATAACGTTTTCCGACATAGCTTTTTGTAACCAACTTCTTTGTATTTGCTCCATAATGCCAAAATGTGCTTGTTCCAAAGCTTGTACTACACATTGAGTTGCTTGAATTGTATCGAAGATTTCTTTTGCATGAACTGTGTATTCATGGTTCTTCTTTTCATCAAGCTTCCATGACCTTGTTGTAACTTGTAAGTTCATGATTTCCTTTGCTGCCGCAATCCCCTCTTCAGCCTGTTTAATGTAGTTCATCAATTGTAAATTCACATCTTGAGTTAAACGTGGATCTGTAGGTGGTAAACCAACACCATAAATATGTTTAATCGCTTGTTGATTCAACTTTGCACCTGTTGCATGACACCAATCCATCGCAAGTTCAAATTCTGGTTTAGAAAGTCCAGATTCAATACGAGTTAAGCGTTCATGTGTAATGCCAAGGTACTTAGATAGTCCTTTCTTCGTTTTCAGCTGAACATTATCACAACACTCTCTAGCATTCTGTAATAATTCCCCTATTGCTGAATTGCAGTATATGCTTGTTCCCATATCTGTTCGCCTCCATATTTAGTTTTCAAATGGTTACAATGAATTTAGTACATATGTAACTTGTCTATTTTTCATGTAAAAAGAGAGGAACTATTCCTCAATGTTTTCTTTCATTTGCATTTCTTTGATGATGGCCCAACCAGCCTTGTAATATGCTTGAAGGAGTTTATCAATATCCTTTTGCGCTTTTGGCTCAGGAGCCACAACATGGACTTTCGTTTTTCCAAATTCATAAGTCGCTGCATATTCTTCTTGTTGGCTCATGGTGTCACCTCTTGAAGTGCTTTCTATATTTGTATGCTGCTGATCTGCTGGTACTGCCATGTTAGTTGCTGTCATTTTCCCACCTGCTTTCGCACTCAAAAGTATAAGAAACTTGTACTTATATACGTCAAATTAAATCTTTCACATCACAATTGAGAATGTCGGATAACCTTATAGCTTTTTCAAGATTTGGGTTGCTATATCCATTTTCCCAATTACTAATTGTAGATTTGGTGACTTGCATTTGATCCGCTAATTCTTGTTGCGTTAATCCTACTTTGTTCCTAGCCCTAATCAACTTTATGTTTTTATTCATTGTCTCACCACCTGTATAAGTAACTTGTACTTTTATTATAAGTATAAGATTCTTGTACGTCAATGCATTTGTACAATTTTCTTGTACAAAGTTTAATATCAAATCCATATAAGGTACAATATTTTTGTACTTTTATTAATAGGAGGTGCTGAAAATGTTGACACAAAGACTAAAAGAAGCGCGTAAAATGCGTAAACTTACACAACAAGGATTAGCAGATAAAGTTAATGCAACTAAAGGCACCATTAGTAACTACGAAAATGGTCATAGTACTCCCTCAAATGAAATGTTAAAGGATTTGGCAAATATTTTAGGAGTAACAACAGATTATTTATTAGGAAGAGCCGATAATTTAGATTCGTCTGGTCCACTTCCTGAATTAACGAAAAAAGATACCCGTGACATCGCTCGCGATTTAGAAAAAACCTTAGAACAATTAGAAAACAGCGAAGATGCCTTAATGTTTGATGGAGAACCAATCGATGAACATACAAAAGAAATGATTCGTATTTCTCTTGAAAACTCAATGCGAATGGCAAAACAGCTAGCAAAACAAAAATTCACTCCAAACAAATATAAAAAAGATTGAATGGAGCAACAGAATGGATATTAAAGAATATGTACTAAAAATCACACACAAACATGGCACAACAAATCCATTTGAAATTGCTAAACGAAAAGATATTATCGTGTTGTATGAAGACCTAGGGAATACTCTTGGCTTTTACAACACTTATAAGCGCTTTAAATTTATTCATATTAATAATCAAATCGATGAAACTATCCAACGATTTGTTTGTGCACATGAATTAGGCCATGCTGTACTTCATCCGAAAGCAAACACTCCCTTCTTACGTAACCAAACATTCTTTTCAGTAGATCGTTTAGAAATTGAAGCAAATACATTTGCTGTGGAGTTGTTGCTTACCGATGAAATGGTTTCTGCTTATGAAGATACTTGTTTGTCTATTCAAGAAGTTGCGGAAATTCATGGAGTTCCGAGTGGATTTGCTCGTTTAAAAACTTATTAATTTGAAACTAAAATACACTTTTATACGTTAGGAGTTACATCTATGAAAATATTTTTCTCCCTTTTATTAGTACTAGCTACTTTAGTTACTACTGTTTTATTAATTACTTCTCTTGTACTTCTATTTAAAAAGAGTCCAAAAATGAAGAAGTTCTTAAAATTCACTGGAATCGCTTTTGTTTTATCTATAATTTCATTTGTAGGAGTTGATATGAATATGACTCCTGAAGAAAAGCAAGAAATTCAGGCTAAGCAAAAAGCTGATGCAAAGTTAAGAAATGAAGAAGCACAAAAAGCTAAAGAACAAAAAGATGCTGAAGAGAAGCTAAAAGCCGAAGAGAAACAAAAGGCCAAAGAGCAAAAAGATGCTGAAGAGAAGCTAAAAGCCGAAGAGAAACAAAAAGCCAAAGAACAAAAGGATGCTGAAGAGAAGCTAAAAGCCGAAGAGAAACAAAAGGCCAAAGAGCAAAAAGATGCTGAAGAGAAACAAAAAGCTGAAGAAAAGAAATTAGCTGAGGAACAAAAAAAGGCTGAAGAAAAACAAAAAGAATTCATCTCCTATGCCCAAAACATCAGAGGTGGAAATTTTATTAAGGATATGAAACTAAATAATAAAGAAGCTGAAATTACATTCCATGATTCGTTTGCATCTTATAAATCAGCAAAACCAGATAGCAACGTTACTGAAGAACAATATAAACAATATTTCTCAACTGGAGATGCTATTGAAAAAATGTTTGTAAGCGAACCAGCTAGATTACTAAGACAGTTTCCAGATTTAAATACGGTAAAAATGACTCTTCCGTTCGATGGGAAAACATACAACACTAGCTTGGATAGAAATTCTTTGAATACATATCTTGGATTTAAGATTGAAGATTTAAAGGTAGAGGATCAATCTTGGAATAAGAAATTTAACAATCCGTACGTGTCTGATAAGGCCCAGCGCAAAGCTTTATTCGAGAAATTTGTGACTGTTCAATAAAATATCATATTTGAAAGCCTTTATAGGCTTTTCTTTTTTAAGTAAAATAAGAACAAACGTTCTTTTAATTCGTAGAAAAACAGTGCTTCTATATTCATCATTAAAGCTTATAATAACTATTAAAAGGAGGATATGCTATGAAAACAGCAATCTATCTAAGAAAATCCCGTGCCGATCTCGAAGCCGAATCACGCGGCGAAGGTGAAACTTTAGCAAAGCACCGCTCTACCCTGCTGAAAATTGCCAAGGAAATGAACTTAAATGTTTTATCTGTCCGTGAGGAAATCGTTTCTGGTGAGAGCTTAGTGAAACGCCCTGAAATGTTGGCGCTACTTGAAGAAATTGAAGATAACAAATATGATGCTGTTCTTTGCATGGATATGGACCGTTTAGGTCGTGGTGGTATGAAAGAGCAAGGAATCATTTTAGAGACGTTTAAACGCTCGAATACGAAGATTATGACACCTAGGAAGACTTATGACCTTAATGATGAGTGGGACGAAGAATACAGTGAATTTGAAGCATTTATGGCACGTAAGGAGTTAAAGATTATTACACGCCGTATGCAACGCGGCCGTGTCGCAAGTGTAGAGGCTGGAAATTACCTTGGCACACATGCACCATTCGGATATGATATCCATCGTTTAAATAAGCGAGAGCGTACTTTAACGATCAATTCAGAAGAAGCTTCTGTTGTAAGAATGATATTTGATTGGTATGCAAATGAGGATATGGGTGCTAACGCAATCAGAAGCAAGTTAAATGATCTTGGCTACAAAAGTAAGTTAGGAAACGAATGGAACCCCTACAGTATCTTAGATATATTAAAAAACAATGTATACATCGGAAAAGTAACGTGGCAAAAACGAAAAGAAGTGAAACGTCCTGATGCTGTAAAGCGTAGTTGTGCAAGGCAAGATAAATCAGATTGGATTATTGCTGATGGAAAACATGAACCAATTATCTCAGAAAGTCTGTTTGAACAGGTACAAGATAAATTAAATTCAAGGTATCATGTTCCTTACAATACAAATGGAATTAAAAATCCACTTGCTGGTATTATTAAATGCGGTAAATGTGGTTACAGTATGGTCCAACGTTATCCGAAAAATAGAAAAGAAGCTATGGATTGTAAACACCGTGGCTGCGAAAACAAATCAAGCTATACTGAGTTAATTGAAAAACGATTACTCGAGGCTTTAAAAGAATGGTATGTCAATTATAAAGCTGATTTTGAAAAACATAAGCAAGATGACAAATTAAAAGAAACGCAAGTTATTCAAATGAATGAAGTTGCATTACGAAAGCTTGAAAAAGAATTAGTGGATGTCCAAAAACAAAAAAACAATTCACATGATTTATTAGAACGTGGCGTTTACACTGTCGATATGTTTTTAGAACGTTCGAATGTAATTTCCGATCGTATTAATGAAATTACTTCAACAATGGAAAAACTACAGAAAGAAATAAAAACAGAAATTAAAAAAGAAAAAGTGAAGAAAGATACAATTCCTCAAGTGGAGCATGTTCTTGATCTGTACTTCAAAACAGATGATCCGAAAAAGAAAAACAGCCTCCTAAAGTCAGTTTTAGAAAAGGCTGTTTATAAGAAGGAAAAGTGGCAAAGGCTCGATGATTTCGAACTTGTGCTTTACCCTAAGCTCCCTCAAGATGGCGACATATAAGCGTTCGCGCTTTGTCGTCACCTTGTTGGTGTAATTAGATTTACCCCATTTAACCCTAAAGCATCATTCGTCGAAACCGCCAATACGACAGGCTTGCCATTTCTAAGTGTCGCTTTCGCTGCCATTAGTACAGGAGAATCTGTCATTGCGTTCGCAAATTTACTCATAGAATTCCCTGTTAAAGGAGCGATTACCATGCAGTCTAACGGAATTTTAGGCCCAAGTGGTTCCGCTCCAACGATTGAATTAATCGCTTTAAAACCTGTTACTTCTTCAATCTTTTTAATCCACTCTGTCCCTTCTCCAAATCTCGTATTTGTTGATTGAACAGTGTAAGAAACAACGGGACGTACTTCTGCTCCCTCAGCAATTAATTTTTCTAAGTGTGGCATAACTTCCTCGTACGTACAATGTGAACCTGTAAACCCGAAACCAATTCGTTTCCCCTTCAAATTCATTTCTTTTCCTCCCCCTTTGCGATTGCGTCTGCTGTTAATAACTGAGAAAGAACGTTTGCTAAAATTTGTCCTGCCGTTTTCGGAGCAACAATGCCCGGTAATCCAGGTGCTAACAGCGCTTTAACCCCTCTTTTTTCCGCATATCTAAAATCGGTACCGCCTGGTTTAGAAGCTAAATCAATTACTAACGTATGAGCTGGCATTTTTGAAATAACATTCGCTGTTACAACGAGATGCGGAATTGTGTTAATCACAATATCGATATTTCCTACTTCTTTCTCAATATCTTGCATATGGAAAGGAGAAAACATCATTTCTGTAATACGTGCAATATGTTCAGATCGTCTTGCTCCAACTTTGACGTGGGCTCCTAATGATTGAAATGCTCTGGCAACACTCATCCCTGTTCTACCAAATCCTAAAACCATTACATTGGACCCATGAATTGTATAGTCGGTATGTTGAATTACCATCATTAATGTACCTTCTACAGTCGGAATAGAATTGTAGATTGCCACATCATCACGATCAAATAATTTAACAAGTTTCCGATTCGTAGTAGATACGAGATTTTCCAAGTAAGGCGTACCAATACCTGAATATATAGTAAAGTGCTCTGGTGTATTTTCAATTTGTTCTTTCGTTATAGAAACTTTTTCATTTGAAAAAATAGTATCTACTTCTCCCTTGGCATTTGTACCTGCAACTGGCAAAATAATTGCATCTACAGAAGTGAAATCTAAATTTTGTATACTTTCTTTTGCTGCCCCTGTGAAACCATGATCTAACTGATCAAACCCTATCAATGAAAGTTTTGCATCCAATTCGACTAGCTTGCGAATTACTTCTAGCTGTCTTGCATCTCCTCCTATGATAGCAATATGCATCTCAGTCAACATTCCCTAATTCACCTTCTTTTTCTGTCATTTATAAGAAAAGTGCCTACTTTTTCTTTTTCCTCCACATCATATGTAATGTACGAGTTTTAGGTGATTGAAAAACGAAAAGCACATATGATTTATCAGCTTTATATGTAGATATAAAAAAAGACGACCAAAATGGTCATCTTTCATTTTAAATTTGAATGATCTATACTATCACAAAGAATCATATCGTGTCCCACTTTCTTAATTTGCCTCCACGCTACCCTTATTTCTTGTGGTTCTTTTTTAAAACCTCCCCATTTCCCAGCAGGTATGATAAGCGTTTGTATTTGTCCATCTCTCTCATTAATCTCTAAATCCACATAACCTAAAAACCCCATTTTTTCTGCTCTTTCTAAATCCACAATCTCTTTACCACTTAATTCACTTAATCGCATATACTCTCCTCCTATTTAATTTTTAATGTTAGCTATCTATATGTAGTACCTATTCTGTATGGCTAAAAAAAATAACCGTATCTCTTTTAAAAGAAATACGGTTATTTTCGAATACATCATAAAAAAACAATTATAGTTTAATTCCTTTTGGAAGTTTTCCATCTGGACTAATAAGTGCCGCAGAGAACTCATCTGTAAACATGTTACGAATTAATCCATCTACATTTTCTTTTGTCACAGTGTTAACACTTTCAATAATCTCATCAAGTGAACGATGCTTACGAAGAAGCAATTCATTTTTACCATTACGGCTCATACGACTATTCGTACTTTCTAAACTTAACATTAAGTTTCCTTTTAATTGCTCTTTACTATTAATAAGCTCTTTTTCTGTAATACCTGTATTTTTCAATGTCTCTAACGTTTCTTGCATTGTTTCATACAGTGTATCTAGTTGTTGGCTTCCTGTTCCACCGTACAGTGTTAACATGCCTGTATCTTCATAAGAAGAGTGGTAAGAAAATACCGAGTAGGCTAATCCGCGTTGCTCACGTACTTCTTGGAATAAACGACTACTCATACTGCCGCCTAAAATATTATTTAATACAATTAAGTTATAAATATCTTCGTGTCCCATTTGCAAGCCTTTATATCCTAAACATAAATGAGCTTGTTCTGTTTCCTTTTTACGTGCTACCTTATTAAAATGGAAAATTGGGCTATGTACTTGTTCGCGGTTTGTCGTTCCTTCATAACTACCGAAATATTGCTCTACCGTTTGTAAAAATGCTTCATCAATATTTCCTGCAATTGATACAACTACATTTTCAGGTGTGTAATGATCTTTTATATATTGACGTAACGTATCACCTGTAAACGTATCAAGCGTTTCTTCTGTTCCTAAAATAGGATATCCAAGCGGATGCGTTTCATATGTTGCTTTCGTCAACATATCATGCACGATATCATCTGGAGCATCTTCGTACATTTTAATTTCTTCACATACGACATTCTTCTCTTTTTTCAGTTCTTCCTCATCAAATGTTGAATTAAAGAACATATCTGCTAAAACATCTAAAGCATATTTGGCATGCTCATCTAGCACCTTTGCATAGTAACATGTATATTCTTTTGAAGTAAAAGCATTTACTTGCCCACCAATGCTATCAAATGATTCTGCAATTTCTCGTGCGCTACGTGTTTCTGTTCCTTTAAAGAACATGTGCTCTAAAAAGTGGGAAATCCCGTTATTTTTTTCATTTTCATTTCTTGATCCTGCATGGATCCAAATACCAATCGCAACCGATCTTACGGTTGGTATATTCTCCATAACTATTCTTACACCATTTTTACAAGTATATTTTTTAATCAAAAACTTTCCTCCTACTGCCAGTTTCTCTAAATAAATGCTATTATTTAATGATAACAAGTTTAAGGATGAATGTCATGCAAATGTATTTAATCTACACGTTTTTCATCCAGTAATTCTGTTATATTCCCTACTTTATATCCTTGTTCCTTCAATTTTGTAATCATTGTATCTAATGCGTCTGCTGTAGACGAGGTAGGATGCATTAATACAATAGCACCTGGATGTATTTTTCGCATCACTCTCTGCAATAATACGTCTGGTTCTGGTCGTTTCCAATCGATTGTATCCACTGTCCACATAATCGTGCCCATTTGAAAATCATCTGCAATTTTCACGACTTCATCTCGAAAACTGCCACTTGGCGGGGCAAACCATCTCACTTTTTGATTCGTAGCAGCCTCTATCATTCGATTTGTTTTTTGTAACTGATCTCGTATTTCATCAGACGATAGCGTTTTCATATTAGGATGCGTGTAAGAATGATTTCCGACTTCTTGATTTGCATCAACAATCATTTTTGCAAACCGTAAATTTTCTTTCACCCAACGTCCTTCCAAAAAGAAGGTCGCCTTCACATCATGTTTTTTCAAAATCTCTAATATACGAGGCAAATACTCATTTCCCCATGCAACATTTATTGTTAATCCCACCATCTTTTTGTTTGGATGTCCCCTATAAATTGGGGCCGGTGATAAATCTTCTAAATGGACACTTGGTGATACTTCCTTGAATTCAAGATGTTTTTGATCAAATTTCTTTAGCTTTTTCATATTATTATACGATGCTTCCATATCCACTTGTCTGCCATTATACCCCGGTGTCGCCTTCCATATTTTATCAATCATCGCATTTTGAGGTGCAATCTCATATTGTTTTGCATGTTTTTGAATTTCATCATATAAATTATCCTGTGCAAAAACGGAATAAGAGCCTACACTGACATATAAAAAACATATACATATGTATGCCAATATACGAGTTTTCATATAAACCCTCCCATTAACTATATAAAAACATTTTTCTTCTTATCTTTGTTAATTTGAGCGTTATAATGAAAACTATACCTATGCTGACATAAAAATATATGTAAATCATATTTTTTACATAACAAAAAAAGCCAGTTAAACTGGCTTTTACTTATTGCTGCTCTTGTTTGTTTTCTTCTTTAGCAGCTTCTTTTTCTTGCTCTTCTTTTAGCAATACTTTTCTAGATAAATTCACGCGGCCCTGCTTGTCAATCTCGATAACTTTAACTGTAATTACGTCACCGATTTTCACAACGTCCTCTACTTTTCCTACACGCTCAAGTGCAAGTTCAGAAATGTGAACTAATCCATCTTTACCGCTGAATAATTCAACGAAAGCACCGAATTTCTCAACACGCTTCACTTTTCCTTCGTAGATTTCACCTACTTGTACTTCGCGAACGATATCTTCGATAATTTTCTTAGCTTTGTCATTCATTTCTTGATTTATTGAAGAAATGAATACTGTACCATCTTGCTCTATGTCAATTTTAACGCCAGTTTCTTCAATAATTTTATTGATTTGTTTACCGCTCGGTCCGATAACGTCACGGATTTTATCTGGGTTAATTGTCATTGTAATAATCTTTGGAGCGTACGCTGATAATTCAGTACGTGGCTCTGCAATAACAGATAACATATGATTTAGAATGTGCACACGACCAACTTTCGCTTGTTGTAATGCCTCTTCTAAAATTTCACGAGATAGACCATCGATTTTAATGTCCATTTGCAGTGCAGTTACACCTTGCGCTGTACCTGCTACTTTAAAGTCCATATCACCTAAATGATCTTCCATACCTTGAATATCAGATAAAATTGTGTAATGCTCACCAGATTTAACTAGACCCATTGCAATACCTGCAACTGGAGCTTTAAGTGGAACACCAGCATCCATCATTGCTAAAGTACTACCACAAATACTTGCTTGTGAAGTAGAACCATTTGATTCTAAAACTTCTGATACAAGACGTACTGTGTATGGGAAATCTTTTTCAGATGGAATTACAGGCTCAAGCGCACGTTCTCCTAGTGCACCGTGACCAATTTCACGACGACCTGGTCCACGCATCGGTCTTGTTTCACCAACACTAAATGATGGGAAATTGTAATGGTGCATAAAGCGTTTTGATTCTTCTACACCAAGACCATCTAAAATTTGCACATCACCTAATGCTCCTAATGTACAAATACTTAATGCTTGTGTTTGTCCACGTGTGAACAAACCAGAACCGTGTGTACGAGATAAAATGCCAACCTCTGATGCTAATGGACGGATTTCGTCACCTTTACGGCCATCTGGGCGGATTTTTTCAACTGTAATAAGACGACGTACTTCTTCTTTTACAATTTTATATAAAATCTCACTTACTTGTCCTAATGTATCAGCGTCAGCTTCCTGCGCTTCGTAATGCTCAATTACACGTTTTTTCACTTCGTTAATTGCATCTTCACGTGCATGTTTCTCATGTACTTGAATTGCAGAATGCATATCCTTCTCAGCCATTTCACGTATAGCTTGATTCAGATCAGCGTCAACTTCATAAAGTTTCACTTCTGATTTCTCTTTACCTACAGCTTGTACAATCTCTTCTTGGAATGCAATTAGACGTTTAATTTCTTCGTGACCAAACATAATTGCTTCTAACATTGTTTCTTCAGGCACTTGATCTGCTCCTGCTTCAACCATGTTAATTGCATCTTTCGTACCAGCTACAACAAGGTGAATATCACTTTGTTCTTGCTGTTCTACTGTTGGATTAATCACGAATTCGCCGTTAATACGACCAACTGTTGCGCCCGCGATTGGACCTTCAAATGGAATATCTGAAATCGATAACGCTAATGAAGAACCAAGCATAGCTGCCATTTCAGAAGAACAATCTTGATCAACACTCATTACGATGCTGACAACTTGTACTTCGTTACGGAAACCATCTGCGAAAAGTGGACGAATTGGACGGTCGATTAAACGACTTGCCAAAATTGCTTTTTCACTTGGACGACCTTCACGTTTAATGAAACCGCCAGGAATTTTTCCGACTGCATATAAACGCTCTTCATAGTTTACTGTAAGTGGGAAGAAATCTACATTTTTTGCTTCTTTTGATGCAGTTGCTGTAGATAGAACCGCTGTATCGCCATATCTTACTAATACTGCTCCGTTCGCTTGCTTTGCAAGCTGACTTGTTTCAACTGTTAGCTGACGACCAGCCCAATCTATCGAGAAGACTTGCTTTTCTTGACTCATTTAAGTACCCCTCTCAATTTAAAGTATTCAATTCTTCTATGTAAATGGATAGTATATCACAATATTCTACCTCTAGTATTACCGAAAATGAAGTAAGCTATAAAGAGTAGAAGATATATTTTTACCTAACAAAAAAGCGGGAATATTCCCGCTTCTTTGACTATCGACGTAAGCCAAGCTTTGTGATTAATTCACGGTAACGTGTGATATCGCTATTACGAAGGTAAGTTAGTAAGTTACGACGTTTACCAACCATCTTTAATAGACCACGACGTGAATGATGATCTTTCTTGTGAGTACGTAAGTGCTCGTTTAGAGTGTTAATTTGCTCCGTTAGGACAGCAATTTGAACCTCTGGAGAACCAGTATCAGTCTCATGAGTTCTAAATTGTGCAATGATTTCATTTTTACGCTCTTGTGTTAAAGCCATCCTATTTCACCTCCTAATAATTAAACCCCCAATTACCTAGCAAGCGTCGGTGAGTCGCAATGCCAAGCAATGGTTGTCATAAAGTACATAACATAGAATACTACTTTTCATTTGAAAAAGCAAGTGTATTCTTTTCGTTCGCAAAATATTCTTGTGCTGTTTTCTTATCTTTTGCAATTTGTTCAACTAATTGATCAATGCCATTGAATTTCTTCTCTTCTCTTATACGCATATGCCACTCTACTGTAACACTTTGATCGTATATGTCTTTATTAAATTCAAATAAGTGCACTTCAATAGATAGTTGACGCTCATCTTCTTTAAAAGTTGGTTTATATCCAATATTACACACACCATCGTACCATTCATCGTGAACTTTTAATCTCACTGCATAAACACCTACAGGTGGTAATAGATACTTATCACTTAAACCTATATTAGCTGTTGGAAAACCGATTTGACGTCCACGTTTATCACCGTGTACAACTGTTCCTCCTACTGTATAGGCTCTACCTAAAATAGATGGAATTTGTTCCATTTCACCATTTCGAATTAATTTTCGTAATGCTGTAGAACTTACTTTCTCTTCTTGAAATTCAACTTTTTCAATCACAGTCTGTGTAAACTCCCCTCTTGCATGAAATGGTAAAGTCTCCATCTTTCCTTTTCCTAAACGTCCATATGAATAATCAAACCCTGCTACTACATGCTTTACATTTAAATCAATAATATAATCATCTACAAATTGTTGTGGCAATAAGCCTGCAAATGATTCGTCAAATTTAACAACATATAATATATCGATTCCTAAGTTCTCGACTATTTTTTCTTTATCACACATTGGTGTAATATACTCGGCATGCGCTTCTTTTTTACCTAAAACAACAGATGGATGCGGATAAAATGTCATCACTGCACTTTTATATCCTCGTTCATCCGCTATTTGCTTCGCAGTTCGAATCACACATTGATGTCCTAAATGAATGCCATCAAAAAATCCTAATGCCATTACAGTAGGTGGTAATTCTAATTTATTTTGTTCATGTGGATGAGTTAAATGAATAAGTTTCACGCTTGAATTCACCTTTTTCTGTAATAATCCTTCCAATAATTCATTATAGCTTTAGTTCTTGATTATTCACAAGTACTTTCATCGGCTTTAGCATACCAGGGTGTTTTGGATGGTGCTCATAAATTGCAAGGCAGCGATCGTTTTTATCAAACACTGTTATAAATGGCGCCGTTATTTGCAATTCATTTTTTAAGAACATACCATTCTTTATTTTCTCTGCTTGCTTTTCATCTACAACCATTTTCGGGAACTTACTTAATGCTTCATCAATTGAAATGAAGATAGACTCTACTGTTCCATTTTGCACGTTTTCTTCAATTTCTTCAAATGATATGCAATCTTCTAATAAAAATTCACCAGAAGCCGTTCTTACAAGGTGAGACATATGTGATGGAAAACCAAGTTTTTCACCGATCATTACTGCTAACGTTCTTACATAAGTTCCTTTACTACACGTTACACGGAAACGGAATGAAATATTTTCACCTTCAAAAACTTCGCGGTCATCTAATAATACAAATTCATGAATTGTAATTGTACGAACTGGACGTTCAACCTCTTGTCCTGCTCTTGCGTATTCATATAATTTTTTTCCGTTAACTTTTACAGCCGAAAACATCGGAGGCATTTGCTCAATCGTACCTGTTAATGCCATAAGAACCTCTTCCACTTCCTTACGAGTCATAACACGATCTACATTTTTCGTTTCCACAACTTCACCAGAAGCATCTTCAGTTGTTGTTGAAAACCCTAATGTCACTTCACCTTCATATGTTTTCGTTTCACTTGTTAAAAATTGTGCAATCTTCGTTGCTCGTCCAACACAAATAGGTAATACTCCTGTTACATCTGGATCTAATGTTCCTGTATGACCAATTCGTTTTTCACGCAATATCTTTCTTAATTTAAATACACAATCATGTGATGTCATGCCTTTTGGCTTATGTAATAATACTACACCTTCCATATATGTTCACCTCATCGTAATTCTTTCATAATCATTACCTAAAACTTATTTTACATTGAAAAAATGGATAGACAATTGTCTATCCATTATTCTTCACGTTTACCTTCTTTATTAATTTCATGTAAAAGTGTATCAATTCGATGACCATATCCGATAGACTCATCAAATTCAAAGGAAATTTCCGGCGTTTTACGAAGACGAATACGTTGGCCAATTTCTGAACGAATGAAGCCTTTTGCCTTCGCTAAACCTTTTAGTGTACTTTCTTTCTGTTCCTCATCACCTAAAACAGAAATATACACTGTAGCAATTTGTAAATCTCCACTCACTTGTACATCTGTTACTGTAACAAATCCGACACGTGGATCTTTAATTTTACGACTGATGATGTCGCCTAATTCTTTTTTCATTTGCTCGCCTACACGGTTTGCACGTAATTTCATAACTCTTCACCTCATTCAATACCATTCCAATTGTGTTATCGTACGTTCAATTTCAGGAAATGAATCGATGTACTCAAGTACACGATTCATTTCTTTTTCACAAACAACACGATTGGAGGATACAGAAACAATTGCAATTTCTGTACGTTGCCATACATCTTGATGCCCTACTTCTGAAACAGCTACGTTATAACGCTGCTTCACACGAGTTAGCACCCGTTGCAAAATAGCTCGTTTCTCTTTTAAAGAATGCACATCGTAAATCATACACTCGAATGAGAGTGAAGCGATAATCATCGCTTCACTTCTTCCATAATGTACGCTTCAATGATGTCCCCTTCTTTAAGATCATTATATCTCTCAATTGTAATACCACACTCATAGTTTTGTGCAACTTCTTTTACGTCGTCTTTGAAACGTTTTAACGTATCAAGTTGACCTTCGAAAATTACTATACCATCGCGGATAATACGAACACCACTATCACGTGTAATTTTACCGTCTATTACGTAACAACCTGCGATTGTTCCAACTTTTGTTACTTTAAACGTTTGACGAACTTCCGCTTGACCGATTACTTTTTCTTCGAATTCTGGATCAAGCATACCTTGCATTGCTAATTCAATTTCTTCGATTACTTTGTAGATAATACGGTGTAAGCGAACATCAACGTTCTCTAATTCAGCTGTACGCTTCGCGTTCACATCTGGACGTACGTTAAATCCAATTACAATTGCATTAGATGCAGAAGCTAAAATAATATCAGATTCTGTAATCGCACCTACACCAGTGTGAATGATTTTAACTTTTACGCCTTCAACATCAATTTTACGAAGTGATGCTGCCATCGCTTCAACAGAACCCTGTACATCTGCTTTTACAATTAAGTTGATTTCTTTTACATCGCTCTCTTGGATTTGTTGGAATAAATCTTCAAGGCTTAATTTAGACTTCTCACCACGTTGTGCAAGTAACGCTTCTTGTGCACGTGATTCACCAATTTGACGAGCTTTCTTCTCATCAGCGAATGCCATGAAACGATCTCCCGCTTGTGGTACTTCATTTAAACCTGTAATTTCAACAGGAGTTGATGGACCAGCAACTTTTACACGACGACCAATATCACTTACCATTGCACGAACACGTCCGAATGATGTTCCAACAACAATTGGATCTCCAACTCGAAGTGTACCGTTTTGAACAAGTAATGTCGCGATAGTTCCTTTACCTTTATCAAGCTGTGCTTCAATTACAGTACCAGTTGCATAGCGATTTGGATTTGCTTTATATTCTTCTACTTCACTTACAAGAAGAATCATTTCTAGTAAGTTGTCAATTCCTTCGCCTTGAATCGCAGAGATTGGTACGAAGATTGTATCTCCACCCCATGCTTCTGGAACTAATTCATATTCTGTTAATTCTTGCATTACGCGATCAGGATTTGCTGCTGGTTTATCCATTTTATTCACAGCTACAATAATTGGTACTCCAGCTGCTTTCGCATGGCTAATCGCTTCAACTGTTTGTGGCATAACACCGTCATCAGCTGCAACAACAAGGATTGTAATATCAGTTACTTGCGCACCACGAGCACGCATCGTTGTAAACGCCGCGTGACCAGGTGTATCTAAGAATGTAATCTTCTTATCATTTACTTCAACTTGGTATGCACCAATATGCTGAGTAATTCCACCTGCTTCGCCAGCAGTTACTTTTGAGTTACGAATAGAGTCAAGTAATGTTGTTTTACCATGGTCAACGTGTCCCATGATTGTAACTACAGCTGGACGTTCTTTTAAGTTCTCTTCATCATCTTGCTCATCGATGAATGTTTCAAATTCAGTCTCACTTACAATTACTTCTTCTTCTACTTCAATACCGTAATCAGTAGCAATTAACTCAATTGTATCTTTATCTAAGTCTTGGTTAATTGTTGCCATAATTCCTAGCATGAAGAGTTTCTTAATAATTTCAGACGGCTCTTTGCTTAATTTTTTAGCAAGCTCACCTACTGTAAGGCTTCCAGAGAAAGTAATTTTATCTGGTGTTTCTACTATTTGTGTTTGTTGTCTTCCAGCAAAGTTATCTTGACGCTTGTCTTCGTTACCTTTACCTTTTTTCTTTTTCTTGTTGCTGTTCTTTTTACTACGAACAACTTTTTCTTCTACTTCAAACTCATCTGCAACAGAAGGTTTTTCTGCTTGGTATTCATTATCTAATTTGTTTACTACTTCATCGTCTAACATTGTCATATGATTCGAAACCTCGATATTCATTTCTTTTAGTTTTGTCATAAGATCTTTACTTGAGATATTATGTTGTTTTGCATATTCATGCACTCGAATTTTACTCATACCTTCACCCCCGGTAATTTGTATCGAGCATGCTACGCAGCTTTTTCGCAAAGCCTTCATCTAACACAGCTACAACGACTCGCTCATCTCTCCCAATCGCATGCCCTAATTGTTGTCGATTTTCGACCTTTCTCATTGGTACGTTGTAGTACGTCGTTTTATCTGTGATGCGTTTTGTAGTATTCACTGACGCATCTTCAGATAGCAATACAAGTTTTGCTTTGCCACTTCGTACTTCTTTTAAAACAAGTTCTTCACCCGAAATAATTTTTCGAGCCCGGTTTGCTAGTCCTAAAAACGATTTCCAATCGGACACTTATTTCGACTCCTTCTCAACAAGCTCAAGAAGCTCTTCGTATAGAGAACCGTCGATTTTCGCTTTTAGATGATGTTCCAAAACATTTTTCTTTTGAGCTTGAAGAATGCTTTCTTTATCTTTTGACAAGTATGCACCTCGTCCTGATTTTTTTCCAGTTAAATCAATGGACACTTCTCCCTCTTTGGAACGAACAATGCGAACGAGCTCTCGTTTTGATTTCATTTCTTGCGTCGCAACACATTTTCGTAACGGAACTTTTCGATTGCTCATACTCATCACCTCTATTCGATTTCGTCTTCAACAGAATCGAATCCGAATGCGATTACGCTATCTTCTTCTGTTACAATACCAAGTTGTTTCGCATCAGACTCACTCTTAATATCAATTTTCCAGCCTGTTAATTTAGCCGCAAGGCGCGCATTTTGTCCACGCTTACCGATAGCTAATGATAGCTGGTGGTCTGGAACAACAACAGTTGTCGCTTTTTCTTCTTCATCTACAAGTACTTTAACAACTTGTGATGGGCTTAAAGCATTTGCAACATATTCAACTGGATCATTTGACCAGCGAACGATGTCAATTTTTTCACCTTTTAATTCGTCTACAATGCGCTGTACACGTTGTCCTTTCGGTCCTACACAAGAACCTACTGGATCCACATCAATGTTCTCTGCATATACAGAGATTTTAGAACGATCGCCAGCTTCACGTGCTACAGAGCGAATCTCTACCGTTCCATCATAAATTTCAGGAACTTCCATTTCGAATAAACGTTTTAAAAGACCAGGATGTGTACGTGATACGTAAATTTGTGGTCCTTTTGTTGTTTTTTCTACTTTCGTAATGAATACGCGAATACGATCGTGTGGTTTGTATTGCTCGTTAGGCATTTGTTCACTTACAGGTAATAAAGCTTCTACTTTCCCTAAGCTTACATAGATGAAACGAGCATCTTGACGTTGTACAATACCTACCATAATATCTTCTTCACGGTCACTAAATTCAGAGTAAATAACACCGCGCTCTGCTTCACGCACTCGTTGTGTTACAACTTGTTTAGCAGTTTGCGCTGCAATACGACCGAAATCTTTTGGTGTTACTTCGATTTCTAGTACGTCACCATCTTGGTAGTTTGGATTAATTTGTCTTGCTTCCTCTACAGAAATTTCAAGACGTGGATCAAACACATTATCTACTACGTCTTTACGTGCTAAAACTTGAATTGTTCCCACTTGTGGGTTAAAGCTCACACGAACGTTTTGTGCTTGATTAAAATTGCGCTTATAAGCAGAGATTAAAGCTGCTTCAATTGCATCAATAATAATGTCTTTGCTAATACCTTTTTCAGATTCTAATACGAGCAAAGCATCTAATAACTCAGTGCTCATGAAGATCCCCCTTCTAACTAAAACGTAACAGCAAGTCGCGCATTTGCAACTTTATCCATTGGAATTTGGATTTCTTTTTTACGTGTTTTAATTGTTAATAATAATGTTATTGTTGTACCATCGTAAGAAAGCAGTTTTCCTTCAAACATTTTTTCGCCGTCAATCGGCTCATATGTTTTAATTGCCACTTGTTTTCCTACCGCTTGCTGGAAGTCTTTCTCTTTCTTTAATGGGCGTTCCGCTCCAGGAGATGATACATCCAAAAAGTAGAGATGAGGAATTGGATCCTCTTTATCTAAAGCTTCGCTTAAACGTTCACTTACTGCACCACATTCTTCAATGTCGACTCCCTTTTCAGAATCGATAAATACGCGTAAGAACCAGTCTTGTCCTTCTTTCACATATTCTACATCTACAAGTTCAAGATTTAACTCTTCAACGATCGGCTGCGCAAATGCTTCTACAACTTCTGTGACTTTCTTATCCATAAACAGCCTCCTTCCTGCCGCCATGTACCATTTAAAAGAAAAAGACTCCATCCATATAAAAACGGTCTATCTTATTCTTTCTCGTTAGCTAACAAAAGCCCCTGCTGTTCAGCAGGGATTATCTGTCTTAGTATTACCAAATTTAAGAAGTAAAACTTGTAACAAAATATGTATATACGACAGAAATGTCTCACCTACCCACGTAGATAAAACATAGATAGTAACACGAAAGAGTGGGTTTCCCCACTCTTCTCTTTGCAAAATATACATGACATGGTTATCTCGGTTAATAGTATATCATAGGAAATATTGATTTGCAAAGACTTTTCCTACCTATTAGAACAGCGATAACTGGTTTTGATCCGGCAAGTCGCCTAAGCAACCTTGGCTATCTAAATACTCAATAATCGTTTTCGAAACCTTACTGCGTTGCTGTAAGTCTTCTTTTGATAAAAAGTCTCCATTTTTACGTGCTTCTACAATGCTTAAAGCAGCGTTTGTACCAAGACCAGGCACTGCATTAAATGGAGGAATTAATGAGTCCCCATCAATAATAAATTCCGTTGCATGCGAGCGGTATAAATCAACCTTTTGGAATGAGTATCCACGTTCACACATTTCAAGTGTCATTTCTAGTACCGTTAATAAACTCTTCTCTTTTGGCGCTGCATCGAGTCCCTTTTGCGCAATTTCATCAATTCTCGCACGTATAGATGCCGAGCCTTTCGCCATCGCCTCTACATCAAAGTCATCTGCACGAACTGTAAAGTAAGCCGCATAGAATAGAAGCGCGAAATGTACTTTAAAGTATGCAATACGTACAGCCATAAGTACATAAGCAGCCGCATGGGCTTTAGGGAACATGTACTTAATCTTCTTACATGAATCAATATACCAACCTGGTACGTTATTACTTTTCATGTCCTCTTCCCATTCTTCTGGTACACCTTTACCTTTACGTACCGACTCCATGATTTTGAAGGCTAATGATGGGTCTAAACCTTGATAGATTAAATATACCATGATGTCATCACGACAACCGATAACTTCACTCAGCGTACATGTACCGTTATAAATTAACTCGTTTGCATTACCAAGCCATACGTCCGTACCATGTGATAGTCCAGAAATTTGGACTAACTCTGAGAATGTCGTCGGTTTCGTTTCTTCTAACATCTGCCTTACGAATTTCGTACCAAACTCCGGTATACCAAGTGTACCTGTTTTACAGTTAATTTGTTCTTCCGTTACACCTAACGATTCCGGACCTGAGAAAATTTTCATTACTTCTGGATCATCCGTTGGGATTGTTTTCGGATCAATACCACTTAAATCTTGTAACATACGAATAACTGTCGGATCATCGTGTCCTAGTATATCAAGTTTCAATAAATTATCATGAATCGAGTGGAAATCAAAGTGTGTCGTTCTCCACTCAGCCCCTATTGAATCTGCCGGAAACTGTATTGGCGAAAAATCAAAGATGTCCATATAATCTGGCACAACGATAATACCACCTGGATGCTGTCCAGTTGTACGTTTTACACCGGTACATCCTGCTACTAAGCGGTCAATCTCTGCATTTCGAATCGTTAAATTATGATCATTTGCATAACCTTTTACATATCCATAAGCAGTTTTTTCCGCAACTGTACCAATCGTTCCTGCACGATATACATAATCTTCACCGAACAGTACTTTCGTATAGTTATGGGCACGTGGTTGGTATTCCCCAGAGAAGTTCAAATCAATATCGGGTACCTTATCTCCTTTAAATCCAAGGAACGTTTCGAACGGAATATCATGACCATCTTTTACATATGGAATATTACAAGTCGGACATTCTTTATCCGGTAAATCGAAACCAGAACCTACAGAACCATCATTAAAGAATTCTGATTGCTTACAATTCGGACATACATAATGCGGTGGTAATGGATTTACTTCTGTAATTTCCATCATCGTTGCAACGAATGATGAACCTACCGATCCACGCGAACCTACTAAATATCCGTCTACTAACGATTTTTTCACAAGCTTATGTGAAATTAAATAAATAACGGCGAATCCGTGTCCAATAATACTTTTCAATTCTTTTTCTATACGCGCTTCTACAATTTCAGGTAACTCTTCACCATAAATACTACGCGCCATTTTATAACTCATATCACGTGTTTCATCATCAGCACCTTCAATTTTCGGTGTGTATAGATCGTCTTTTACTGGATGAACATCGCCAATTAATGATGCAATCTTTTGTGTATTCGTTACGACAATTTCTTTCGCTAAGTCTTCACCTAAGAATGAGAAACACTCTAACATTTCATCTGTTGTACGGAAATGTACAGGCGGTAACGAATGTCGGTTTAACGGATTGGCTCCGCCCTGTGAACTTACTAAAATTTTGCGATACATTGCATCCTCTTGGTCTAAGTAATGCACGTTTCCTGTAGCGACAACTGGTTTATCTAACGTCTCACCTAGTTTTACTAAGTTAGAAATAATTGTTTTTAATTGTCCTTCATCTCGAACAAGTTCACGTTCTACTAAATGACGTAGCACTTCTGGAGGCATTACTTCAATGTAATCATAGAACTGTGCAATTTCTTCTACCTCTTCAGGAGCTTTTTGCATCATTGCTTCAAACACTTCACCTTTATCACAAGCTGTTCCTACTAAAATTCCTTCACGGTATTTTTTTAATAGTGACCTTGGTACACGTGGTACACGGTAAAAGTAATTCAGGTGAGAATATGAAACAAGTTTATATAAATTTTTCAATCCAACGTCCGATGTAGCAAGCAATGTCATATGACTTGGGCGTCCACGTTTATACGCATCCCCTTGTCCCATGCTATCATTTAATTGATCGTGATATTCAAAGCCTTTTTCAATCACATCTTTTAACATTTTCACAAGTAAATATCCCGTTGCTTCAGTATCATAAATCGCACGGTGATGTTGTGTTAATTCAATATCAAGCTTTTTACACATCGTATTTAATCGATGATTTTTCATTTCCGGGAATAAGAATCGTGCAAGTTCTAACGTATCAATAACTGGGTTATTCGTTTTTTCTAACCCCGCCTTTTTAAATCCTACGTTAATGAAGCCCATATCGAAGCTTGCGTTATGAGCAACAAGTGTATGGTCGCCCATCCATTCCTCAAACTTTTTAAACACTTCGTCCACTTCTGGCGCATCGGTTAACATATCATCTGTTATACCTGTTAATTCAATAATCGTCGCCGATAATGGTTGATGCGGATTTGCAAAAGATTCAAAGCGGTCAATAATTTCGCCACCTTTTACTTTTACAGCCGCCAACTCAATAACTGTATCGTATACAGCTGATAAACCTGTCGTCTCAACGTCGAAAACAACATACGTTTCCTCTGCCAGTAAACGATGCGCTTCGTTATATGCTATCGGCACACCATCATTAACTAAATTGGCCTCTACACCGTATATAACTTTAACCCCAGCCTTTTTACCAGCGGAATACGCTTCTGGGAACGACTGAGCAACAGCATGGTCTGTAACCGCAATAGCCTCATGCCCCCATTTCCCTGCTTGGGCAACAAGCTTAGAGACAGGCGTAACAGCATCCATTTGACTCATTGGAGTGTGAAGGTGCAGCTCCACTCGTTTTTCACCTTCTGGCGCTTTATCTTTACGAGAAGGTCCTGTTATTTCATTAATATCATTTGCAATCATTACTAAATCTCGAACGAATGTATCATTTTGGACAGAACCACGAGCCTTCACCCACATTCCTTTTTTCAAGGATTGTAGCATTGGAATATCTTCTTTATCACGTGAGAACATTTTGATCATAATAGAATCTGTATAATCCGTTATTTTTAAAGTTAATAAAGTACGTCCACTACGAAGCTCTTTTGTTTCCACATGGAAGACATATCCCTGAACCGTTTTTCTTCTTTCTTCATCTTGAATTTCTCGCATCGGTGTAATCTCTTCATCTGGCTTAATAAGATACCCGAGTGTAATCGGTCCTTCATGTACAACGCTGCTTTCTTCAGCTTGCTTCTTCGCCATTTCTTCCATAGCTTGTATAACACGCTCGCGGTCTTCTTGCTGCGTTTGCTCACGAAACTTTTGCATCTCTTCTACATTTTGTTTTATATGTGTGTCTAACTGAAAACGTGGAAATCCAAAAGCTTCATATTGTTCACCTACTGGTTTCGCAACATTTTTCTTTAGAGCAGTAGATTCTAGCTCATTATTCACATTTATTAGCAACTTCACGCCATTCACTTGTGGAAGTTGTTTTTTTAAGTACGCAAACATAGGTGAAAATGTAATTCGTTCCGTACAAAGTGGCCAATACGCCCTCACTTCTTCTTCTGTAAATTGTTTATTCTCTGTTTCTAATGCAAATGTTGTTCTTGCAATATGAGAAAATGATTGCTTAAGCTTTGTTTCTAGCAATTCATATAATTCCGTCGGCAAAATACGCGGCACTTGTAAGTCAAAATGCCAACTTTTATTTGCTTTATCAATAACTAGCTTTTCAATACCACCGCCTTGTAAATATTGATTTATAAGGTCTTCTGGTATTTGCAACTGCTGGAGCAAAATTTGAAATCGCTCTTGTTGTTCATTTGTTAAAGACATAAGCACTCTCCTTCCATTTGCTATTATAAATTGAAACGTACTACAAAGAAAGATTTCTCCCTTCTTCTTTTACAAAATACGTTTACAAAGAAAGAGAAGGTACCTCATTACGAGGTACCTCTTCTTATTTTAAAATATTAGCAATATATGTTTGAAGTTCTTCTACTTTCACTTCTTCAGACTCGCCTGTAGCACGTACTTTCACTTCTACAATACCTTCGTCTGCTTTTTTACCAACTGTAACACGAACTGGAAGGCCGAATAAATCTGCATCTGCAAATTTAACACCTGCACGTTCTGCACGGTCATCTAATAATACTTCATAACCTTGCTCTTGTAATGAGTTGTAGATGTTTTCACCCATTTCACGTTGTGCATCAGATTTCATGTTTACTGGAATTACATGCACATGGAACGGTGCGACAGCTTTAGGCCAAACTAAACCGCTCTCATCATTAAACTGCTCTGCAATTGCTGCCACTGTACGAGATACACCAATGCCGTAACAACCCATAATAAGTGGTTGTGTTTTCCCGTTTTCATCTAGGAATGTTGCGTTCATTGCTTCACTATAACGAGTTCCTAATTTGAATACGTGACCAACTTCAATTCCGCGTGCGAAAAGAATTGTTCCGTTTCCATCTGGAGATTGGTCTCCTTCTTGAATGAAGCGTAAATCTGTATATTGACTCACTTTAAAGTCACGTTCTGGATTTACATTTACATAATGGAATCCTTCTTCGTTCGCTCCTGAACATCCGTTAACAATTGATGCTACAGCGTGGTCAGCGATAATTTCGATATCACCTGTTACACCAATCGGTCCTAATGAACCAACTTCACAATTTAATAGTTCTTTTACTTCTTCATGAGAAGCAAGCTCAACAACTGAAGCGCCGTATACATTTTTCACTTTTATATCGTTTACTTCATGATCACCACGAACAAGTACAACTACTAATTTCTCGTCTACTTTAAATACCATAGACTTAATGCACTTATCAGCTTCAATGTTTAAGAATGCAGATACTTCTTCAATTGCTTTTTGATCTGGCGTTGCTACTTTTTCAAGTGCTTTTTCCTCTTCGTCACTCTTCGTATACGTAGCTACAACAGGAGCCATTTCGATGTTCGCTGCATAATCAGATGTATCAGAGTATGCAATAGTATCTTCACCAACTTCAGATAATACCATAAATTCATGTGTATCTTTTCCGCCCATTGCTCCAGAGTCGGCAATAACTGCACGGAAATTCAAACCACAACGAGCAAAAATGTTAGAGTATGCTTTGTATAAGCGATCGTATACTTCATCTAAGCTCTCTTGTGTAGCATGGAAAGAGTATGCATCTTTCATTAAAAACTCTCTTCCACGTAATAAACCAAAACGAGGTCTTTGTTCATCGCGGAACTTCGTTTGAATTTGGTATAATGTTAACGGTAATTTTTTATATGATTTTACTTCATCACGTACAAGATCAGTAATTACTTCCTCGTGTGTAGCTCCTAATGCAAATTCACGAGCATTACGATCTTTCATACGCATTAATTCAGATCCGTAAGAATACCAACGACCTGACTCTTGCCATAATTCTGCAGCTTGCATAGCCGGCATTAATAATTCTACAGCTCCTGCACGTTCCATTTCTTCTCGAACGATACGTTCTACCTTATGCAGTACTTTTAAACCGAATGGTAGAAAACTATAAATACCAGAAGCATTTTGACGCATAAAACCTGCGCGAAGTAATAATTGATGACTTTTAATTTCAGCATCAGCTGGAACTTCACGTAATGTAGGACTGAATACCATACTTTGTTTCATTTATTCGCACCTCTTCATTTTACTCTTACACGCAGTAAAACCCCTCACCTCGAGTTAGGTGAGGGATTTTATTCTACGAGCTCTATTTCATTATAAGTTCCACTTTATTTTACAAGAAAAACTTACGAATGTCATTCCATGTTACAACTAACATAAGTAACATTAATAATGCAAAGCCAATAAAGTGAACCATTCCTTCTTTTTGACGGTCAATAGGTTTCCCTCGTAATGCTTCAATTAAGAAGAAGAATAAACGTCCACCGTCTAAAGCTGGAACTGGTAATAAATTAAATAAACCGAGGTTAATACTTAAAACTGCCGCTAAACTTAGTACACGTGTAAATCCATAATCTACTACTTGATCGGTTAGATTATAAATCCCTACTGGACCTGATAATTCGTTAATAGAAAATTGACCAGTTACTAATTTTACAAGCGATTCAAAAATTAACTTCGTCCACTGATAAGTTTGTTCAAATCCTGATTTAATAGAACCCATTACTGTTTTCTCCACAGGAGAGTAAACACCAATTCTACCAACTTCGTCTTTGCCTTCTTTATCGAGCGTTGGCGTTACTTTTACATTAAACTGTTCATTATCACGCTTTACTTGTAACGTAATTTCTTTATTCGGGTTTTCACGTACAATAGCAACAACATCTTTCCATGTACTCGTGTTTTTCCCATCAATTGCTTGAATTGTATCATTTTCTTTTAATCCAGCTTGCTCTGCAGCACTATTCTCCATTACTTTTCCGACCATTGGTTTGTCAACGGGAACCCCTTGTACAAATCCAAGAATCACAAAAATAACAAATGCTAAAATGAAGTTCATTGCAGGACCTGCAAAGATTGTTAAAGCGCGTTGACCCAATTTTTTAGAGCCGAACTGCCTATTATACGGAGCAATTTGAATTTCTTCGCCAGCAGTAATGATACGAGCCTTTTCATTCACTTGGAATGTTTGTAGCTCTTCCTCGTACTCTTCATAGCCCGAAATTGTTAAATTATGTTCTAATTCTGCTTGTTCGACTTCAATAACGCGAACATTTGGATACTTTTCATATCCATCAAAAACTAATTTCACAACTTCGTCTTTTTCATTTAATACAAGACCAACCTTTTTCCCAGGCTTTAACTCAACTGTGTCCGCATCCTCACCAGCCATTCTTACATAGCCACCAAGGGGCAGTAAACGAATCGTATACACCGTTTCATTCTTTTCAAATGAGAATATTTTCGGACCAAAACCAATCGCAAACTCGCGGCATAAAATACCTGCTCTTTTTGCGAAATATAGATGCCCTAGCTCATGGAAAAATACGAGTGCACCGAAAATTAATATAAAGGCAATCGCTGTATCCAATTCCATAACCACCTTTGCTAAATTTGTTCCATCACAAACCGTCTTGTGGCTGCATCAATTTCCAGAATTTCCTCTAAGCTCGGACGTGCAATGACATTGTGATGGTTCATTGCTTTTTCAATGAGGTCTTCTACTGTTAAGAAACCAATTCTCTTTTGTAAAAAAGCTTCAACAGCTACTTCATTCGCTGCGTTCATTACAGCTGGCATACTTCCACCTGCTTTACCAGCTTCATACGCAAAACGTAGGCAACGGAATCGTTCTTGATTCATTTTTTCAAAATGCAACGTCCCTATTTCCCATAAATTCAACTGTTTTGTGTCTGCAAGAGGCAATCGATCAGGATATGTAAGTGCATATTGAATTGGTACTCGCATATCAGGTGAGCCAAGCTGTGCCATTACACTACGATCTTCAAATTCAACCATAGAATGAATAATACTTTCTTTATGTAAAACAACATCGATTTGCTCGTAAGGGATATCAAAAAGCCAATGTGCTTCAATTACTTCTAGTCCCTTATTCATCATTGTAGCAGAATCAATTGTAATTTTCGAACCCATTGACCAGTTCGGATGTCGAAGCGCATCTTCCACGGTCACATGATGCAATTCATCTCTCGTTTTATCACGGAAACTTCCACCAGAAGCCGTTATAATTAGTCGAGAAATTCTTTTTTCATTTTCACCATTCAAACATTGAAAAATAGCTGAATGTTCACTATCTACTGGAAGTAACGAAACATTATGTTTTCGTGCCGCTTCCATTACAAGATGCCCTGCAGTTACTAACGTTTCTTTGTTTGCAATTCCAATTGTTTTTTTCGCCTCAATCGCACGAAGTGTTGGTAACAACCCTACACTACCTACAACAGCATTTACTACAATCTCCGCATCTGGATGTAATGCTACTTCTAAAAGCCCTTCACTACCATATACAATTTTTGTATTACCAGAAACAGCTTGTAATTTTAAAACATCTTCCTCTCTTTGCACAGAGACGATTTGCGGAGAAAATTCTTGAATGACCTTTACTGCGTAGTCAATGTTTTTCCCTACAGAAAAAGCAACGAGACGGAATTGGTCTGGGTGCGAGCGTAATACATCTAAAGTTTGTGTACCAATTGATCCGCTTGCACCTAATAAACTAATGTTTTTCATGACTCCAACCCCTCGTTCATTTATTAATTGTATTGTAATAAGAAGTAGAGAATTGGTAAAACGAATAACCAACTATCTGTTCGATCTAATATACCACCATGTCCAGGTAGAATTGTACCTGAATCCTTTACGCCATAATGACGTTTAAAAGCAGATTGTACTAAATCACCAATTTGTCCAAAAATAGAAATGATAATTGTCAGCACAATTAAAATCCATACATTCGCTTCAACTGGGAAGAACATATTGTAAACCAGTGCCACAACAATTCCACAAACAATTCCGCCTAATGAGCCTTCAATCGTTTTATTTGGACTAATTTCTGGCCACAGTTTTCTCTTTCCTAATGCTTTTCCTACGAAATATGCGCCTGAATCAGTAGCCCATATAACAAATAATGCGCAAAACACATATTTAATTCCTAATATTCTCGTTTCATTTAAATATAAGAATCCCATTGCAACATATGTCGTGGCCATTAGTAAAAATGAAGCATTGTCAAAAGTAAATGTATTCTTAGAAAGGACTGTATATGATAAAAGTAATAGAACAATCACAAATGTGATTTCTAACTTACCTAACCCAATCCACGTAAACAGTTCTGATGCACTACTTGGAATTAAAATAATCCATAATAATATTGCAGCTAAAACTGTTGGTACTGAAATAAGCGTAAGCTTATTCATACGAATTAATTCATATAAACCTATAGAAGCAAGTGCATACACTAAAACCGTAAAAGGCACGCCACCGTAAATTACGATGGGAATGAATAGCGCGGCAGCAACCACTCCAGTAATAATTCTCTGTTTCACTACCAAACCCTCTCTTTCTACACGCCTCCGAATCTGCGCCCTCTATGCTGAAAGTCTGTAATCGCATTTAGCAAATGTTCCTCGGTAAAGTCTGGCCAATACACATCTGTAAACCAAAATTCCGAATATGCAATTTGCCATAGCATGAAATTACTAATACGTAGCTCTCCGCTCGTACGGATTAACAACTCTGGATCAGGTAAAGAACTCGTCATTAAGTAGGAAGAAAGCATTTCTTCACTTACATCTTCTACACGAATCTTTCCTTCCTCACTATCTTTCATCATATGTTGCACAGCAGAAACGATTTCATCTCGACTTCCATAGTTTAACGCGAAATTAAGAATTAATCCCGTATTCTCTTTCGTATCTTCCATGGCCTTCTCCATCGCTCTGCGTGTATGCGTAGGAAGACGATCTTGTTGCCCTATTACTCGGACTTGTACGTTCTCTTCAATCAATTCTGGTAAAAATGTACCTAAAAATTCTTCTGGAAGCTTCATTAAATAATCAACTTCCTTCTTCGGTCTTTTCCAGTTCTCAGTTGAAAAAGCATAGAGAGTTAATACTTTCACATTAAGTTTACTTGCAAATTTTGTAATTTTTTTTACAACTTGCATACCTTCATGATGTCCCGCAATACGAGGCATTGCTCTCCTCTTTGCCCATCTTCCATTACCATCCATAATGATAGCAATATGTTCTGGGATGTATCCTTTTTTCACTTCTTCAACGAGATGATCAAACGATGTGTCCTTTTTACCTTTAAAAAAAGGAAAGTTTTTAAACATCATTCATACCCTCCAGCAAGCAGACGTATGCCTAAAAGTGTAAAAAGACCCCCTTAAGAAGAGGGTCATATTTGCGAAAGTATCGCTATTACACTTCCATGATTTCTTTTTCTTTGTTTTTTGCGATTTCGTCAACTTTTGCAATATATTTATCTGTTTCTTTTTGGATATCTTCAGTATATCCTCTTAAATCATCTTCTGTAATCTCGCCAGCTTTTTCAAGCTTCTTAAGATCATCATTTCCGTCACGACGTACGTTACGAACCGCAACTTTTGCTTCTTCAGCATATTTTTTTACAACTTTTACAAGATCGCGACGACGCTCTTCTGTTAATGCAGGGAATGCAATACGAATTACAGTTCCATCATTAGAAGGGTTTAAGCCTAAATCTGCTTTTAAAATTGCTTTTTCAATATCACCGATAGAAGTTTTATCATAAGGTTGAATTACAAGTAAACGTGCTTCAGGAACTGTAATGTTCGCTAATTGCACAACTGGTGTTGGTGCACCATAGTAATCAACTTGTACCTTATCTAATACAGACGCGTTTGCACGGCCAGCACGAACTGTTGCTAATTCACGAGAATAAGCAGCAACTGCTTTTTCCATTTTTTCATTCGAAGACTTCAATACTTGTTGTCCCATGTTTATTTCCCCCTTACAACTGTTCCAATATTTTCACCTAAAACGGCGCGTTTAATATTACCTTTTTCCATAACTGAGAATACAATTAATGGAATGTCATTATCCATACATAAAGAAGAAGCTGTAGAATCCATTACACCTAAACCTTCTTTTAATACATCTAAGTAAGTAAGTGTTTCGTATTTCGTAGCTGTCGGGTCAATAGATGGATCCGCATTATATACGCCATCCACATTATTTTTCGCCATTAAGATAACGTCCGCTTCGATTTCAGCTGCGCGTAACGCTGCCGTTGTATCTGTAGAGAAGTAAGGATTACCTGTACCTGCTGCAAAGATAACAACACGTTTCTTCTCTAAGTGACGAACTGCTTTACGACGAATGTAAGGTTCTGCCACTTGACGCATTTCAATTGAAGTTTGTACGCGAGTTTGGATTCCGATATTCTCCAAGCTATCTTGAAGTGCTAACGAATTCATAACTGTAGCTAACATGCCCATGTAATCTGCTCCTGCACGATCCATGCCCATTTCACTTCCAATTTTTCCACGCCAAATGTTCCCGCCACCAACAACAACAGCAACCTCTACATCAAGCTCTGCAATTTCTTTTACTTGTTCCGCAACTGATTTAATAACAGATGGGTTAATTCCAAATCCTTGTTCGCCAGCTAAAGCTTCTCCGCTTAGCTTTAAAACGACACGATTATATTTCGGTTTACTCATAATGAACCTCCAATTGCTTACATCTTTATTTTAAAAAAGGGAACACAAAGTGTTCCCTAATCTGTATTAGTTGCTACCTTTTACTTGGTTCATTACTTCTTCAGCAAAGTTGTCTTCGCGTTTTTCGATACCTTCACCAACAGCGTAGCGAACGAATCCTTTTAATGTTCCGCCTTTAGACTCAACGAACTGACGAACTTTCATATCAGGGTTTTTAACGAATGCTTGGTCAAGTAAGCAAATTTCTTCGAAGAATTTGCCAAGACGGCCTTCAACCATTTTTGCAACGATTTTTTCTGGCTTGCCTTCGTTTAATGCTTGTTGTGTTAATACTTGACGCTCATGCTCAACTTCTTCAGCTGTTACAGCATCGCGGTCGATGTATTTAGGGTTAACTGCAGCGATGTGCATTGCAACATCTTTAGCAGCTGCTTCATCAGTTGAACCTTCAAGAACTGTTAGTACACCAATGCGTCCACCCATGTGTAGGTAAGCGCCGAATGCATCTGCATCAGTTTTTGATACGATTTCGAAACGACGAAGTGTAAGTTTTTCACCAATTTTAGCGATTGCTTCGTTGATGTGCTCTTCTACTTTTTTACCATTTTCCATTGTTTGAGCCATAGCTTCTTCAACGTTAGCTGGTTTGTTAGTTAATAGGTGAGCAGCTAATTCTTTAATTAAAGTTTGGAAACCTTCGTTTTTCGCAACGAAATCAGTTTCTGAGTTTAATTCTAAGATTAAACCATCGTTACCGTTTGTTTCGATGAAAGTTAAACCTTCAGCAGCAATGCGGTCTGCTTTTTTAGCAGCTTTCGCAATACCTTTTTCACGTAAGAAGTCAATTGCCTTCTCCATGTCACCATTAGTTTCTGTTAAAGCTTTTTTGCAGTCCATCATACCTGCGCCAGTTTTTTCACGTAATTCTTTTACCATTTGTGCAGTGATTGCCATACTTTTCATCCTCCTAAAATATGTATTTATACCTTTTATAAAGGTGTTTATACCTTAAAAAAGGTGATAAAAGGCCGAACCCCTTATCACCTTTCCAACTTTGTTACGCAGTAACAGTTTCTTCACCTTGTTTTGCTTCAAGGATCGCGTCTGCCATTTTAGATGTAAGAAGTTTTACAGCACGAATTGCATCATCGTTTGCTGGGATAACGTGATCGATTTCGTCTGGATCACAGTTTGTATCAACGATACCGATGATTGGAATGTGTAATTTGCGTGCTTCAGCAACTGCAATACGCTCTTTACGAGGGTCTACTACGAATAATGCACTTGGAAGACCTTTCATATCTTTAATACCGCCTAAGAATTTCTCAAGACGCTCTAACTCTTTTTTAAGTTGAACAACTTCTTTCTTAGGTAGTACTTCGAAAGTACCATCTTCTTGCATTCTTTCGATGTCTTTAAGACGCTTGATACGTTTTTGGATTGTTTGGAAGTTTGTTAAAGTTCCACCTAACCAACGTTGGTTAACGAAGTACATACCAGCACGAGTTGCTTCTTCTTTAATAGCTTCTTGTGCTTGTTTTTTAGTACCTACGAATAAGATGTCTCCACCTTCAGCAGCGATGTCGCGCATCGTTCTGTAAGCTTCCTCAACTTTTTTCACAGTTTTTTGTAAGTCGATGATGTAGATACCGTTACGCTCTGTGAAAATGTAACGCTTCATTTTTGGGTTCCAACGACGAGTTTGATGTCCGAAATGAACACCAGCTTCAAGCAATTGCTTCATAGAAATTACTGACATAATATAGTTCCTCCTAAATGGTTTTTGATATCCTCCGTTTACTTCATCTCTAAGCGAAACTACAAACGTAGCACCAACACTTAAATCGGTAAACGTGTGTACTTTGTACTGACACCACTGCTTACTATATCATACTGAAATATTACAATCAAGTCGAAAATGCGAACAATGTAAAACTTTCTTTATTCACACTCGAATTCTAGTATTACCAACCTGTATTTCTTTTAAGCAAAAAAGTGAAATACACATAATAGTTTCTAACAAAACATGATTATGGCGCTTTTCACAAACAACATCAATCTCTTATATACAAAAAAAACTCTCCTCAAGTGAGGAGAGTTTTTATAAATTAGTTTGTTTTTAATTTAGCAAGTTCCTGTAGAAACTTGTCGTTTAGCACTTTAATGTATGTTCCTTTCATACCTAAAGAACGAGACTCAATAACACCAGCACTTTCTAATTTACGTAGTGCATTTACGATTACAGAACGAGTAATCCCTACGCGATCAGCAATTTTACTTGCAACAAGTAAACCTTCTGTTCCATTTAATTCTTCGAAGATGTGCTCAATTGCTTCTAACTCACTGTAAGATAATGAGCTAATCGCCATTTGAACAACAGCTTTACTGCGTGCTTCCTCTTCGATTTCTTCTGCTTTTTCACGTAAGATTTCCATGCCTACAACAGTTGAGCTGTACTCAGCAAGAATTAAATCATCATCTAAGAATTCTTGACCAAGACGAGCTAATACTAATGTACCTAGACGTTCACCGCCACCAACGATCGGTACGATTGTAGTTAAACCTTGACCGAATAATTCTCTGTTTTCTACCGGGAATGCTGTGTAAGCACTGTTCACATCTAAGTTTGAAGATGTTTCTGTAATGTTAAATAAGCTTTGTGTATATTCTTCTGGGAATTGGCGCTCTGCAAGCATTTGCTTCATACGCTCGTTTTCGATTTGTTGGTGAATTGCATAACCTAGTAATTTACCACGACGACTTACAACGAACACGTTTGCTTCAATTACTTCACACATCGTGTCAGACATTTCTCTAAAGTTTACAGGCTTCCCTGCTGCGCTCTGTAATAACGCATTTAATTTTCTCGTTTTTGCTAATAATTCCATTTCAAAAGTTCCTCCTACATATTACTTACATATTTTTTCATCACTTGGAAACTAGGGCGAGTCACCTGATGACACTATTACAAAATAAACTGGCTCACATCTTTATTTTTAGCAATTGTTGCTAATTTCTCCTCAACGTATTGAGGTGTTATCGTTATTTTCTCTAACGTAATTTCAGATGCTTCAAACGATAAATCTTCAAGGAGTTTCTCCATAATCGTATGAAGTCTTCTTGCTCCAATATTATCTGTATCCTGATTAACTTGATAAGCAATCTCAGCAATCTTACGAATAGCTTCGTCTGAAAATTCAATTTCTATACCTTCAGTCGCTAATAATGCCATATATTGTTTAATTAGCGCATTGTCAGGCTCGATTAATATTTTCACAAAATCATCTGTCGATAATTTTGTTAATTCTACTCGAATCGGAAATCTCCCTTGCAATTCCGGAATTAAATCCGACGGCTTAGACATATGGAACGCTCCAGCTGCAACGAATAAAATATAATCCGTTTTTACTGATCCGTATTTTGTCGCAACATTCGATCCTTCTACAATTGGTAAAATGTCACGTTGCACGCCTTCACGTGATACATCTACGCTATTCGACTGCTTACCAGCAATTTTGTCAATTTCATCGATAAAAATAATCCCGAGCTGTTCAGCACGATAAACAGCCTCTTGTGTAACTTCATCCATATCAATTAAGCGCTGTGCCTCTTCATTTGTCAAGAGTTTTCTTGCTTCTTTTACAGAAAGTTTACGTTTTTTCGTTTTTTTCGGCATAAAACTTCCTAATGCATCTTGGAAATTCATCCCCATTTGTTCCATGCCAGTTCCTTGTAACATATCGAACATGGAAGACTGCTGTTCAGTCACTTCAATCGATACGATTTCATCTTCAAGAAGTCCTGCAGCAAGCTTTCTTTCCACATCTTGACGTTTCTTTTCGATTTCAACATCTTCCTCTGCATCAGATGTTTGATTCGAATTTTGAGCGCCGCCAAAAAGCATTTCTAATGGGTTTTTGAATCCAGATTGCTTCTCCGGACTTGGCACTAAAATTTCAACAAGTCGTTGGTTTGCTTGCTCTTCTGCTTTGTCTTGTACTTTAATTACCATTTCTTCTTTCACAATACGAACTGACGTTTCCACAAGGTCACGTACCATCGACTCTACATCTCTACCTACATATCCAACTTCTGTAAATTTCGTAGCTTCAACCTTAATAAAAGGTGCTCCAACGAGTTTCGCCATTCGTCGTGCTACCTCTGTTTTCCCAACACCTGTTGGTCCAATCATTAAAATATTTTTAGGTGCAATTTCATCACGTAAATCTTCAGCTAATTTACTTCGGCGGTATCGATTTCTCAAAGCTACAGCAACCGCTTTCTTCGCATCTTTTTGACCGATAATGTATTGATCTAATTTTTCCACAATTTGGCGCGGAGTAAAATGTAAATGCATATAAAATGCCTCCCTTACGATTCTACAATTCTTCAACAATTATGTTGTGGTTCGTATAAACACAAATATCGCCAGCAATCTCTAAACTCGCTTTCGCAATTTGTTTCGCTGTTAAGTGTTCACTTGCATATTGCTTTAAAGCACGACCTGCAGAAAGTGCATAATTCCCACCAGATCCAATTGCTAAAATGCCATCATCCGGTTCAATCACTTCTCCTGTACCTGAAACAAGGAGCATAGTTGTTTTATCCATGACAATGAGCATCGCTTCTAGCTGACGTAACATTTTATCGCCACGCCATTGTTTTGCCATTTCAACAGCAGCACGCTGCAAGTTGCCATTATACTCTTCTAATTTCCCTTCAAACATTTCAAAAAGAGTAAATGCGTCAGCAACTGAACCTGCAAAACCAGCTAAAACTTTACCTTGGAAAAGTCTGCGAACTTTACGAGCTGTATGTTTCATTACAACAGCATTTCCCATTGTCACCTGACCATCTCCAGCCATTGCACATTCTCCATTATGATGAACTGCAAATATCGTTGTAGCGTGGAAATTTCCCATAGAAAAAACTCCTTTATATGTTTTTATAGCTTTAAAAGCAATTTATGCCCGCGGGTGATGCTTCATGTAAACAGAACGCAATCTTTCTTTAGAGACATGCGTATAAATTTGTGTCGTCGACAAATTTTCATGACCTAACAACTCCTGTACAGTACGTAAATCCGCCCCTTCATCTAACATATGTGTAGCAAATGTATGCCTTAACATATGGGGACTTATCCGCATTGTCACTGAAGCCTTCTTAATGAGTTCGTTTAATACATAACGTACACCCCGACTTGTTAACGGCGTACCTTTCGCATTTAAAAATACCATATGAGAGTGTTCTTCAGTCTTGTTAGCTAACTGTTTTCTCCCGTTCTCTATATAAGTAATTAAAGCATCTTGTGCATAGCTTCCGAACGGAATATACCTTTGTTTTTTTCCTTTTCCCATCACTAAAATTGTTCCCACCGCGAAGTCAATATCGGTAAGTTGTAAATTGACACATTCACTAACACGGATCCCAGTCGCATACATCAACTCTAATAGTGCTTGATTTCTTTGACCCAGTGGTGTTTCCGTATCAGAAACTTCAAATAATTCCTCTAGCTCTTCAGCATATAAAAACTTTGGGATTGACAATTCTTTTTTGGGGAGTGACGCAAGTGCAAACGGGTTATCTGTCCGATAACCTTCACGCATCAAAAAACGATATAAACTTCGTAAGCTTGATACTTTTCTTGCGACAGATTTACGGGCTAACTTTTCATCATGCAACGTCGTTAAGTACAAACGAACATCTGCGTATGTAACATCTAAAAAAGAGGATATGCCTTCTCGCTCCATAAATTGCACAAAATGTTCTAAATCATTTTGATAACTTGCAATTGTATATTTTGAATAATTTCTTTCAATTTGTAAATATCCAACGAATAATTGTAACAATTTCTTCACATTCACATAACTCACCTCAATAAAGGCTACTAAATCGTATCACAACTTAGTAGCCTTTGCAAGATATTTAACTAAATATTTACAAAATTTTGAATCGTTTCTAAAGCACGTGTAGCATACGCTTCATTTCGTTCTGCTTTCTTCTTAATTTTCTTCTCTAACGGTGCGAATAGACCGAAGTTTGCATTCATTGGTTGGAAGTTTTTCGCATTTGTCGCTGTAATATAGTTCGCCATGCTTCCCATTGCAGTTACAGGTGGTAATACAACTGGTTCTTCACCTTTTACAAGTCGAGCAGCGTTAATACCCGCTAATAATCCTGATGCTGCCGATTCAACATATCCCTCTACTCCAGTCATTTGGCCAGCGAAGAATAAATCATCTCGTTGTTTATATTGATATGTTGGGCGAAGCAAGTTAGGTGAATTAATAAACGTATTACGATGCATTACGCCGTAACGTACAATCTCTGCGTTTTCTAACCCTGGAATTAGCTGTAATACTTCTTTTTGTGGTCCCCACTTTAAATGTGTTTGGAAACCTACAATGTTGTATAATGTTCCTGCTGCATCATCTTGACGTAACTGAACAACAGCATATGGCGTTTTCCCTGTTTTCGGATCTTCTAACCCAACAGGCTTCATCGGTCCAAACACTAGCGTCTGTCTTCCTCTACTTGCCATAACCTCTACCGGCATACAACCTTCAAAGAAAATTTCTTTTTCAAATTCTTTTAAAGGCACTGTCTCAGCAGCAATTAAAGCTTCATAAAAACGGTCAAATTCTTCTTCTGTCATTGGACAGTTTAAATATGCCGCTTCACCTTTATCATAACGTGATTTTAAATATACTTTATTCATATCAATGCTGTCTTTTTCAACGATTGGCGCTGCAGCATCATAGAAGTAAAAATAATCTTCACCTGTTAGTTCTTTTAATTGTGCAGAAAGATCTGGAGAAGTAAGTGGACCTGTCGCAATAATAGTTGGTCCTTCTGGAATTTCAGTGACCTCTTCATTCATAACAGTTACGTTTGGATGATTTTTCACATACTCAGTTACTTTCGCCGCAAATTCATGACGGTCTACAGCTAAAGCACCTCCAGCTGGTACAGAACACTCATCCGCTGCACGAATAATTACTGAATCCATTAAACGCATTTCTTCTTTAATAACTCCAACTGCATTTGTTAATGTGTTTGCACGAAGTGAATTACTACATACTAATTCAGCGAATTTATCTGTGTGGTGAGCCGGTGTTTGCCTTACTGGTCTCATTTCGTATAATTTAACTTGAACGCCGCGTTTTGCAATTTGGTAAGCTGCTTCACTTCCTGCAAGACCTGCGCCAATGACGTTTACTACTTGTGTTGTCATATTATATATCACCTTTCCTTTTCTTCCCGAAAAAAATGTGAGCAGTTACGCTCACATTTGTTGTTCTTCTTCATAATCGCACGAAATACATTGTACTTGCACGCCTTTTTTCAACTTTTTCTCTACAAGCATACCTTCGCACTTCGGACACTTACGGCCAATCGGCTTATCCCAAGATACAAAGTCGCATTCTGGATATGTACCGCATCCATAGAAAAGACGTTTCTTCTTATTACTTCGGCGTTCAATAATTTGACCTTTATCACACTTCGGACAAGTAACACCGATTTCTTTCACAATCGGCTTTGTATTACGACAATCTGGGAAATTCGAACAAGCCATAAATTTCCCATACTTACCCATTTTAAAGACCATTGGGTGGTTACACAATTCACAGTCTTCCCCAGCTGGTTCATCTTTAATTTCCACTTCACGCATTTCTTTTTCCGCTTTTTCTAAACGCGGTTCAAAGCCTACGTAGAAATCATCAACAATTTTTACCCAATTCGCATTTCCTTCTTCTACTTCATCAAGGCTTTGCTCCATATTGGCAGTAAATTCAATGTTAATAATTTCCGGGAAAAATTCTAAAATAAGTTCGATTACTATTTCACCAAGTTCAGTTGGAACGAAACGTTTATTATCCAAGCCTACATATCCACGTTTTTGAATCGTTTCTAGTGTTGGCACATACGTAGATGGTCTTCCAATTCCAAGCTCTTCAAGTGTTCTTACTAAACGAGCCTCTGTATAACGCGGTGGAGGTTGTGTAAAATGTTGCTTCGGTTCTAGATCCTTAGAAAATACAGTTTCCCCTACTTCTAAAGGCGGCAACATCTTATCCTTTTCTTCAGCCCCGTCATCTTTTGACTCTACATACACTTTCATAAATCCTGGGAACTTTACAACCGATCCACTAGCACGGAACTGAACATTGTTATTAATGAGTCTCGCTGTCACAGTATCCATTATAGCAGACGACATTTGACTTGCAACAAATCGCTCCCAAATCAATTTATACAATCGAAGTTGGTCACGGCTTAAGAAACTTTTTAGTTCCTCTGGCTTTCTCATTACCGAAGTTGGACGAATCGCCTCATGCGCATCTTGCGCATTTGATTTTTTCGTTTCTTTCTTCTTTTCTGTTCCTATGTATTCCGTACCAAACGCCTCAGTAATGTAAGTACGAGCCTCTGTTTGAGCTGTTTCTGAGATACGTGTTGAGTCAGTTCTCATATACGTAATAAGACCTACAGTCCCTTGTTTTCCAAGATCGATCCCTTCATACAATTGCTGCGCAAGCATCATTGTTTTCTTTGCTCGCATATTCAACTTACGTGCAGCTTCTTGTTGCAAGGAAGATGTTGTAAACGGTAATGCAGGATTACGTTTGCGCTCTTTTCTCGTTACATTTTCAACTGAAAACGCATTATCTTTCATCTGTTCAATTATTTCATTCACTTGCGTTTCATTCGTTAATTGAACTTTTTCACTATCTACACCATAAAAACTTGCTTCAAATGTGTCTTTCCCTTTCACAAATTCTGTCTTAATTGTCCAGAATTCTTCAGGTTCAAAGCTTTCAATTTCTTTTTCACGTTCGATAATTAAACGAACTGCTACAGATTGTACGCGTCCTGCACTTAGTCCTTTTTTTACTTTCTTCCATAATAAAGGACTAATATTGTAACCAACAAGGCGATCAAGTATACGTCTTGCTTGTTGTGCATCTACTAAATCCATATTAATCGCACGAGGATGTTTAAATGATTCTTTGATTGCATCTTTTGTAATCTCATTAAACACAACTCGGCAATCTGATTCAACGTCCACATTTAACGTATTGGCTAAATGCCAAGCAATAGCTTCCCCTTCGCGGTCTGGATCGGCCGCGAGATAGACTTTCTTTGCTTTTTTTGCCGCTGATTTTAAGTCTTTTAAGACGGGACCTTTACCACGAATGGTAATATACTTCGGGGTGAAGTTGTTCTTTACTTCTATCCCCATTTGACTTTTAGGTAAATCGCGAACGTGTCCCATAGACGCGACAACTTTGTATTTTTTCCCTAAATATTTCTCAATGGTCTTCGCCTTAGAAGGCGACTCCACGATTACGAGGTAATCTGACATGCTAGTGCCTCCTTAAGAGGTGGATTCAAGTCTTCATTAATCTTATTGATTTCTCTTGTTTTTGTCAATCAAGAATGAATATACCATACAGTGCCAATCTACCATTTGTCAATAATTGTTTAATAAAAACATAAAAATATAAGGTTAATTTAAAATCTCTTCTAAGATATCTTCTGCATTTCTTACTAGTTTTGCACCTTGTTGAATAAGATGATTCGTTCCCGATGCACCCTCTATAAATATAGGTCCAGGAAGCGCAAATACCTCCCTATTTTGCTCTAACGCAAGGTCCGCAGTAATAAGTGTTCCACTTCTCGATTTCGCTTCTACAACTAAAACACCTTTACTTATACCGCTAATAATTCGGTTTCGTTTTGGAAAATACCATTTTTTTGGCGCATAGTGCGGCGGATACTCTGTCAATAACAATATATATTCCTTCCACGCTTCATACAAATGCCTATTTTCTTTTGGATACATATAAGATAATCCATGTCCCAATATCGCAATAGTTGGGCAATGCTGTCTTACTGTAATTTCATGAGACATTGTATCTATCCCCCTTGCAAACCCACTAACAATAAGCCATTCTCTTTTTAATAACGGGTGTACAATAGACGCTAAACTCTCATGACCATATAAAGTCGGCTCTCTCGTTCCAACAATCGCTAGTTTATTTGCTTTATTGAGAAAACCCTTCTCTCCTTTTCCATATAAAACAAAGGGCGGATCTTGTATTTCACGTAATAATTGTGGGTATTCTTCATCCCATATAGTCATATAAAAGATTTGATTTTTCTCTAAATAAGATATATATTGCGATAGATTTGAACTTTGAAGAAAATGTACTAATTCTGAAGATTTTTTCGAGGATATTCCCATGTAGTGTTCCATTTGTTTTGCATTAAAAGTGTATATTTTTTTCAATTCTGGATCGACATACAGTAACCTTTTTATCGCCTTCCAATGGTCGGCTAACATGTAATGAAGGTGTAATAATCGTTCTCGTTTCATCTCATTTCTCCTTACCCATAATTTTTATTATGTAAACAGAAGAACTATAAAAAGACACCTCTAATAAGAAGGTGTCTTTCGAAAAGATTAATAGTTTTTACAAGTCTCAAATAATCCCTTTTCTTTTAAAACAGAGATTAATGTTTCACCCATAACAGCTGGTGTTTCTGCTACTTTAATACCACAAGCTTCCATTGTTTTAATCTTTTCTGCAGCAGTTCCTTTACCACCAGAAATGATTGCCCCAGCATGGCCCATACGTTTGCCTTCAGGCGCAGTTTGGCCACCAATGAAGCCCACAACAGGTTTTGTCATATTAGCTTTTACCCATTCAGCTGCTTCTTCTTCCGCTGTACCGCCGATTTCACCAATCATAATTACAGCATGTGTCTCTTCATCTTCATTAAATGCTTTTAACGCATCAATAAAGTCTGTACCGTTAACTGGGTCTCCGCCAATACCTACAGCAGTAGATTGACCAATACCTTCTTGTGTTAACTGATGTACAGCCTCATACGTTAATGTACCAGAGCGAGACACGATACCAACATGACCTTTTTTATGAATGTATCCTGGCATAATACCGATTTTACATTCATCAGGCGTGATAACACCTGGGCAGTTCGGTCCAAGTAAACGTGTATGTTTACCCGCCATATATCTCTTTACGTTTACCATATCTAATACAGGAATTCCTTCAGTAATACATACTACTAAATCGATTTCTGCATCAACCGCTTCCATAATTGCATCAGCCGCAAAAGCGGGTGGAACGTATACAACTGAAGCGTTTGCGCCTGTTGCTTTCACTGCATCTTCTACAGTATCAAATACTGGTACACCTTCAATATCAGTGCCACCTTTACCTGGCGTTACACCACCGACAATTTTCGTACCGTATTCAATCATTTGTTTTGTGTGGAATAACCCTTGAGAACCTGTAATACCTTGAACAATAACTTTTGTATCTTTATTAACTAATACGCTCATTTTTCTCCCCCGCTTTCTATTAGCCCACTAGTGAAACAATTTTTTGTGCACCGTCTGCCATAGATTCTGCTGCAACAATATTTAAGCCAGACTCATTTAAAATTTTCTTACCTAACTCTACGTTTGTACCTTCAAGACGTACAACTAAAGGCAATTCAAGACCTACTTGTTTCGTTGCTTCAATAACACCTTCTGCGATAACATCACACTTCATAATGCCACCAAAAATGTTAACGAAGATACCTTTTACATTTTTGTCAGAAAGGATAATTTTGAATGCTTCTGTAACTTTTTCAGCTGTCGCACCGCCACCAACATCTAAGAAGTTAGCTGGATCACCATGGTAATGTTTAATGATATCCATTGTAGCCATCGCTAAACCTGCACCATTAACCATACAACCGATATTTCCATCTAAAGGAATGTAATTTAAGTCATATTTAGAAGCTTCAATTTCTTTTGCATCTTCTTCCTCAAGATCACGAAGTTCTAAAATGTCTTTATGGCGATATAACGCATTAGAATCAAAGTTTAATTTCGCATCTAACGCCATTACTTTACCGTCACCTGTTGTAACAAGCGGGTTAATCTCAGCGATAGAGCAATCTTTTTCGATAAACGCACGGTATAAGCCCATCATAAACTTCACAGCTTGTCCTACAAGCTCTTTTGGAATATTGATGTTAAATGCGATTCGGCGCGCTTGGAAGCCTTGTAAGCCTACTGCTGGATCAATATATTCTTTAAAGATTTTTTCAGGTGTTTTTTCTGCTACTTCCTCAATCTCTGTTCCGCCTTCTTCAGACGCCATTAAAACAACTTGAGAAGTTGCACGATCTAACACAAGACCTACATAATATTCTTTTTTAATATCGCAACCTTCTTCGATAAGTAAGCGTTTTACTTCCTTACCTTCAGGACCTGTTTGATGTGTCACAAGTGTAGTTCCTAAAATGCTCTCTGCATATGTACGAACTTCATCTAAATTTTTTGCAACTTTTACTCCGCCAGCTTTGCCGCGTCCACCAGCGTGAATTTGTGCTTTTACTACACATACATCCGTTCCTAATTCTTTCGCTGCTTCTACAGCTTCTTCTACTGTAAATGCAACCTTCCCGTTCGGAACACTAACCCCATAGCTTCTAAGGACTGCCTTACCTTGGTACTCATGGATATTCATGGTCCCATCCTCCCCTGTTTTCCTGTTTTACTCGAAAAGTTTTTTAATGTTTAAAAAACATTACATTGCCATTGTATAAGATGATTGGCACGCTGTCTACAATAAAGTGTCAGAAAACTGAAATCGCTTTATTCTTTTTTGAAAATAGTAATGTTTATATGTCAAAATAAAAAATAAGCTGCGTTTTCGCAGCTTATTTTTGAATCATATCTTTAATAGGTGCAAACGATTTTCGATGTTCCTCTAATACGCCATGCACTTCAATCGCCTCTAAATGTTGTTTTGTTCCATACCCCATATGTTGTTCAAATCCATATGCAGGATACTTTTCTCCAAGCTCTTTCATCATACGATCTCTCGTTACTTTCGCAATAATGGATGCAGCTGAAATAGAAATACTTTTCGCATCACCTTTAATAATGGATGTTTGCGGAATTGGTGTAGGGAGTTTCATCGCATCAATTAATAAATATTGTGGTGTACAAGATAAATTCGCAACAGCATCTAACATCGCTTGTTTCGTCGCTTGATAAATATTTATCTCATCAATAACTTGCGGTGATACAATTCCAACTCCAATTGCAATTGCTTGTGCTTTGATTTCATCATAAAAACGCTCTCGCTTCGCCTCACTCAGCTTTTTCGAGTCATTTAACCCTGGAATATAAAAATCTTCCGGAAGGACAACAGCTGCCGTCACAACAGGCCCAGCTAACGGTCCACGCCCTACTTCATCAATACCTGCGATATATGCGAGACCTTTTTCACGTAATGCAATCTCATACTTGGACATTTCGAAAAACTTTTCTTTTTCTTTCTGCGCTAACTCTTTTTGTTTATACCACTTCAAAATGAGCTTTTGTACCCCTTTTCGCTCATCTTTCATTAATAGTTGAAAGCGGTCATCTTCTTCACTCATAATTTCTTGCAGTAAATGTTCCGCTTCTTGAATAGTCACTTTTTGCATTCATGCCACTCCCTTTATATACAAAAAAGAAAAGACGTACAAACGCACGTCTTATACTTCTTCTACTTTTTCTGCATCTTCTGTCTGCTCTGCAAACTCTTCTGGTGTTTCAAACGTCATTTTTCCAAGTTTGCCACCACGAAGTTCACGAAGTACAAGTTCAGATGTTTTATCATAATCAATCATTCCGCCGCCCATTAAGCAACCTCTATTTTTTCCAATCGCATCAAATAACTCCACGATGTCTTCTGGAATGTCATTTAAATTATAGCGCTCTTTCAAACGTTCTGGATAATGTTTCTCCATAAAACGTAGTGCGTAAACAGCAACATCTTGTAAATTTAAAATGGAATCTTTAATTGCGCCTGTTGTCGCTAATCGAAGACCCACTAATTGATCTTCAAATTTAGGCCACAGAATACCCGGTGTATCTAACAGTTCCATTTCTTTCCCAACTTTAATCCATTGCTGGGCTGTTGTCACACCTGGACGATCTCCTGTTTTAGCAATATTTTTCTTTGCTAATTTATTAATTAATGTAGATTTACCAACATTCGGTATCCCTACAATTAATGCACGAATCGCTCTCGGTCTAATACCTTTTGCAACCATTTTATCAAACTTTTCTTTAACCAACACTTTACAAGCCGCTGCAATTTCCTTCATACCTTGTCCAGCTTGCGCGTTAATTGAAATTGCCATATGACCTTTTTCTTTAAAATATGCAATCCATTGTTTCGTTAAACGATCATCTGCCATATCTGCTTTATTTAAAACAACAAGCCTCGGTTTATGCGTAATAATCTCATCAATCATTGGATTTCGAGATGATAAAGGTAATCGAGCATCTACAAGCTCAATTACAACATCAATTAACTTTAATTTTTCTGTTACTTGGCGTCTAGCCTTTGCCATATGTCCCGGGAACCATTGAATTACCATGTTGCCACCTTCTTTTTCTTTTATTTCACAATACGAGCATCTTTTAACGGCCAATATAGTATATTTGCTTTTCCAATCACTTGGTCCATTGAAATTGTACCAATCGAACGGCTATCTTTACTAAAACGACGATTATCGCCTAAAACGAATAATTGACCTTCTGGAACAGTTTTCTTCCCTGTCATTTCTTCAAGAGTAAAATCATATGTAAGCGGTCCGTCAGCAATCTGTTTTTTCTGCTTGTCTAAATATGGCTCCTCATAAGCCTTTCCGTTAACATATAGTGTATCATTACGATACTCTATTTCATCGCCTGGTAGGCCAATAATACGCTTAATATAGTCCTTATCTTCCGTTGCCCGGAATACGATAATATCAAATCGTTTTGGATCTCCTATGTGATAACCAATTTTATTGACAATCATTCGATCGCGATCGTGTAAAGTAGATGCCATCGATACTCCATCTACGAGAATTGGTGCAAAGAAAAACTGTCTAATAACGCCCGCTAATACAACAGCAATCAAAATTGCCTTGATCCATTCCCAAAGTGAACTCTTTTCTTTCTTCATGTATTTCCCCTCCACGGTTATGTAAGCTGCTCGTATTATATCAAAATTTTATATAGATTGGAAAAAGGGAGCTTGCGCATTTACAAGCTCCCATACATGTCTTATCGAATTTCTTTAATACGTGCTTTTTTACCGCGAAGGTTACGTAAGTAGTATAACTTAGCACGACGTACTTTACCACGGCGAAGTACTTCGATTTTCGCGATTCTTGGCGTGTGAATTGGGAATGTACGCTCAACACCTACACCGTAAGAAATTTTACGAACTGTGAATGTTTCACTGATTCCGCCACCACGACGTTTAATTACAACACCTTCGAAAAGCTGAATTCTTTCACGAGTTCCCTCAACTACTTTTACGTGTACACGTAAAGTGTCTCCAGGACGGAATGAAGGAAGGTCAGTTTTTAATTGGCCTTTTGTAATTTCTGCGATTAATTGTTGCATATTAAATTCTCTCCTTTAAACAGATGTTCTTATAAAGTCTTAATAAATTACAGCGGAACATCGTTAATACGGCTACTGATTTCAGTAGCACAAATGTTATAATAGCATATTGCTAGGACTGTTGCAATAGAAAATATATCAAGTCCTTATCGGCCTTCTTTAATTTGTTCTAGCCATTTCTCTTCTTGTTTAGATAATTCTCGTTCTTCCAGTAAGTCCGGTCTACGTGTATACGTACGACGCAAGGACTCTTTATGGCGCCATTCATCAATATTTTTATGATTTCCTGACATTAGTACATCCGGTACCTTCATACCACGAAAATCAGCTGGACGTGTATAGTGTGGATGCTCCAACAAACCTGTACTAAACGAATCTTCTACTTGCGAAGCATGGTTCCCTAGCACTCCTGGCAATAGACGTACGACACTATCAGTAATAACCATAGAAGCTAGTTCTCCACCAGTTAATACGTAATCACCAATAGAAATTTCATCTGTTACGAGATGTTCACGAATTCTTTCGTCATAGCCTTCATAATGCCCACATACAAAGATTACATGTTCTTCCTCTGCAAGCTCTTCCGCTTTCTTCTGAGTAAATCTTTCCCCTTGCGGACACATTAAGACCACTCTCGGCTTACGCTCTGTTTCTTTCGTTAAATCTTCCACCGCATCAAAGATAGGCTGCGGGGTTAATACCATCCCAGCGCCCCCACCATACGGATAATCATCTACACTATTATGTTTACTAGTCGTATAATCACGGAAATTGACAACACGAAGCTCTACAGCTTCTTTTTCTTGTGCTTTCTTTAAAATTGAAGATCCAAACACACCCGTAAACATATCTGGAAACAACGTTAAAATATCAATTTTCATTATAGCAATCCTTCCATTACATGAATGGTTACTAATTTATTTTCAATATTAACTTGAAGTACAACGTCATCAATATAAGGAATTAAAAGGTCTTGACCCTTTGGACGTTTAATTACCCAAACATCATTTGCACCAGGAGATAGAATCTCTTTAATTGTTCCTAGTGCTTCTCCTTCTTCTGTCACAACACTGCAACCGATAATTTCATGATAGTAGTATTCACCTTCAGCTAGTTCGCCTAGCTGCTCTTCTGGCACTTTTATTAAAGAACCTTTGAACTTCTCTACTTCATCTACATTGTTGTATCCTTCAAATGTTAATAAATCAAATGTCTTATGTTGACGATGAGAAGTTACTTTTACCGGAAGGTAGTCTGTACTTTTCTCATTCGATATGTATAAAGTGTTTCCTACTTTATATCGCTCTTCTGGAAAATCAGTACGAGAAATCACACGAATTTCTCCTCTTACGCCATGAGTATTTACAATTTTCCCTACATTAAACCATTTTGTCATAAACAGTATGTCACCCCTGGTTTCTATATAAATTAAGCATCTCCATTTCACATATGGAACATGCAACTTCTCTTTAAATGTTAAAAAAGGGAGAGGAATTAACTCCTCGCCCTTTTTACGTTTATTGAATTTCCAGTGTTACTTTCTCATCATTATGATGTCCCACTGAATACAAGAGCATTCGAATCGCTTTCGCAACCTTCCCTTGCTTTCCAATGACTTTTCCAACATCCTCAGGATGTACAGTTAATCGATACTTTATCTCTCCGTTGTAAAGTTCCTGTGTAACTTTTACATCTTCAGGATGATCGACAAGAGGCTTGACAATCGTCTCGACTAACTTCTTCATAGTCATTGCCTCAATTACTTACCTTGTTTAGATAAGTGGAATTTCTCCATGATACCTTGGTTAGAGAATAAGTTACGAACTGTATCAGATGGTTTAGCACCATTTCCTAACCATTTTAATGCTGCTTCTTCGTTGATCTTAACTTCAGCTGGTTGAGCAACCGGATTGTAAGTACCGATTTCCTCAATGAAACGTCCGTCACGAGGAGAACGAGAATCTGCAACAACTACACGATAGAAAGGAGTTTTTTTAGCTCCCATACGTTTTAAACGAATTTTAACTGCCATTTATAAAGCACCTCCGAATTTATTTCACACAGATAATTATATTAGCAAAAAGACTATTGCTTTGTAAAGTATTTTTTCTTAACAGAGCCATCTTTTTTCCTTACATGAATGGAAACTTCAATCCACCTAGTCCTTTTTTCTTACCTTTTTGCATTCCCGTCATCGTTTTCATCATCTTTTTCATATCATCAAATTGCTTGATTAAACGATTGATTTCTTGTACCGTTGTACCGCTACCTTTGGCAATGCGTTTTTTACGACTAGCATTGATTATTTCCGGTTGTTCTCGCTCTAATTTAGTCATAGAACGAATAATCGCTTCAATATGCCCAATTTGCTTTTCATCAACTTGCGCATTTTTCAGCCCTTTAATTTTATTTGCACCAGGAAGCATTCCTAACAATTCGTCAAGCGGTCCAAGTTGACGCACTTGTCCAAGTTGTTCTAGGAAATCGTCAAGTGTAAACGAAAGCGTACGCATTTTTTGCTCAAGTTCTTTTGCTTTCTCTTCATCAACTGTAGCTTGCGCTTTTTCAATTAATGTTAAGACGTCTCCCATCCCTAAAATACGGGATGCCATACGTTCTGGATGGAACGCTTCAATTGCATCTAGTTTTTCACCCATACCAGCAAATTTAATTGGTGTATTTGTTACCGCCTTAATAGATAATGCAGCACCACCGCGCGTATCACCATCTAATTTCGTTAATACAACACCTGTTAAACCTAACTGTTCATGGAAACTTTGTGCAACATTTACCGCGTCTTGTCCCGTCATCGCATCGACAACAAGGAAAATTTCATCCGGTTTCGCAACTTCTTTCACTTTCGCTAATTCATCCATTAGTTCTTCATCAATATGCAGACGACCTGCTGTATCGATTAAAACATAATCGTGATGATCTTCTTTTGCTTTTGCAATCGCTTGTTTCGCAATTTCAACAGGACTTACTTGATCTCCTAAAGAGAATACAGGCATGTCCAATTGCTTCCCTAATGTTTCAAGCTGTTTAATAGCTGCTGGACGGTAAATATCCGCTGCAACAAGCATCGGTTTACGATTATGCTTTTTACGTAGCAAATTCGCAAGCTTACCTGTCGTCGTTGTTTTACCCGCACCTTGCAGACCAACCATCATTATAACAGTTGGCGGCTTATTAGCAACAGCAATTTTGCTTTGCTCTCCGCCCATAAGTTCTGTAAGTTCTTCCTGTACCACTTTAATTACTTGTTGTCCAGGTGTCAAACTTTTCATTACATCTTGTCCGACAGCACGTTCAGACACACGCTTTACAAAATCTTTTACTACTTTAAAGTTAACGTCCGCTTCTAAAAGAGCAAGACGAACTTCTCTCATCATTTCTTTCACATCGGCTTCAGAAACTTTTCCTTTGCCGCGGATTTTTTGCATTGTCTGTTGAAGTCGGTCGGCTAATCCTTCAAATGCCATATTGCCGCCCTCCTAATCTAATTTTTCGATAGCTTCAACAACTTGTTTCATTTCTTCATTCACATGCTCTTCTTCGCTGATTAGCTGTTTTAGCTTTGCAACAAGTCGCTGTCGCTCTTGAAACTTTTGAAGTAATACTAATTTTTCTTCATATTCTTCAAGCATCGCTTCAGTCCGTTTAATGTTATCATACACGGCTTGGCGACTTACATCAAATTCTTCCGCAATTTCACCAAGAGATAAATCATCTAGATAATAAAGCGACATATAACTTCTTTGTTTTTGCGTTAACAACGATTGATAAAAATCAAATAAATAGTTCATTCTCGTTGTTTTTTCGAGCATGTTGGATCATCCTTTGTTAAGTGATTTCCCTTTACATGAATTAGTTTACATGGAGTACAAAAGAGTGTCAAGTTTTTTTCTTAACATCACATATTTTTATAGAAAAAGAAGCGGAAAATACCGCTTCTTTCGCTTATACTTCTTCTGTTTCTACTAAGTTCGCAAATAAACCATACACATATTGTTCCGGATCGAACTGTTGCAGATCATCCATCTGCTCTCCTAATCCAACGAATTTCACCGGTACATCCATTTCGTTACGAATCGCTAATACGATACCACCTTTAGCAGTGCCATCTAACTTCGTTAAAACAATACCAGTAACATTCGTTGCTTCGCGGAATGTTTTTGCTTGGCTTAAACCATTTTGTCCAGTTGTCGCATCAATAACAAGTAATACTTCATGAGGAGCCCCTGGTACTTCACGCTCAATTACACGCTTCACTTTCTCTAACTCTTTCATTAAGTTCACTTTATTTTGTAAGCGTCCTGCTGTATCACATAGTAATACGTCCACTTTACGTGCTTTCGCTGCTTGTACAGCGTCATACATAACTGCTGCTGGATCAGATCCTGATCCTTGTTTAATCACTTCTACACCAACGCGATCGCCCCATACTTCTAATTGTTCAATCGCTCCAGCACGGAATGTGTCTCCTGCCGCTAATAAGACGGACTTACCTTCTGATTTAAATTTATGAGCTAACTTACCAATTGTAGTCGTTTTCCCTACACCGTTAACACCAACAAATAAAACAACCGTTAATTGATCCTCTTGTATATTAACTTCATTACTAAAGTCGCTGTCACCTTTGTAAATTCCTACTAACTTTTCTGAAATGACAGCCTGTACTTCTTTCGGATCTTGAATGTTACGACGTTGCACTTCTTCTTTCAACTGATCAATTAATTCCATTACTGTCGAAACGCCGACATCTGCACTAATTAAGATCTCTTCTAATTCCTCAAAGAAATCTTCGTCTATTTTGCGATAACGATACACTAAATCATTTACTTTATCAGCAAATGAATTTCTTGTTTTTTCTAATCCTTGTTTAAACTTCTCTGTTACTGTATCTGTTTGTTTTGAAATTTTCTCTTTTAATTTTTTAAAAAAGCTCATACTGTCCCATCCTTCCTATTTGCTTGCAACTAGTTCTTCTCCATCACCTAAACGAACCGAAACAAGTTTAGATACCCCTGATTCTTGCATTGTTACACCGTACAATACGTCAGACTCTTCCATTGTACCTTTTCTATGTGTGATTACAATAAACTGCGTCTCATCACTAAACTTCTTTAAATACTGGGCAAAGCGGACAACATTCGCCTCATCAAGAGCCGCCTCTACCTCATCTAGTACACAGAATGGTACTGGGCGTACTTTTAAAATACCAAATAAAAGCGCAATTGCTGTTAAAGCACGCTCTCCACCTGAAAGTAAACCTAAGTTTTGCAGTTTCTTCCCTGGCGGTTGCGCTACAATATCAATACCCGTATTTAATAAGTCTTCTGGATTCGTCATGACTAAATCCGCTCTACCGCCTCCAAATAATTCAGAGAATACCGATTGAAACTCCATTCGAATCCCTTCGAATGTGGTAGAAAAGCGTTTTTTCATTTCTTCATCCATTTCGGTAATAAGTTGGTGCAATGTCGTTTTCGCTTCTTCTAGATCGCCTCTCTGCTCTAATAAGAACGTATGACGCTCTGCTACACGCTCATACTCATCAATTGCACCTAAGTTTACTGTGCCTAATTCTTCTATGGATAATTTGATTAATTTTACTTTCTTACGTGCATCTTCCGCTGGCATTGCCATTGTATATTTGAGTTTCGCTGCTTCGAATGAAATCGTATAGGTTTCACGTAAATGTTGCAATCTATTTTCTAGCTCTACATCAAGTCGATTTATTTTCACTTCTTGATCTTTCAGCATCTCAAGAATATATTTATGTTTACCTATCGTTTCTTTCAGACTACGCTCTAAATGTTCAGCTCTTTCTTGTAATGATACACGTTGTTCACGACGAGAACGTATTAACTCTGAAGTTTGATTACGATCATATGCTTTCTTCTCAATCATATTCGTAATTTGCTCTTCACCACTTGAATTCGATGTCATTTCTTGTTTTAAGAATGCTAAATCCTCTTTCGTTTTTACAAGTGTTGCATCCGTTTCGTCTTTTTCCTTCGTCAATCGTTCAACTTTTTCTTTTTGATTAGATAAGCGTTGTTGCTTTTCAGCCGCCAACACTTTTAACTCAGTCATTTCTTTTTGAACTTTTTCTTTCGAAGAATGCTGCTCACTTTTTTGTTTTGTTAAAGCGACAATTTTACTATCTAACTCCGTGATATCAGCTTGAAGATTCGTTAAAATCCCTTCTAACTCCTCTTTACGCCCTTGCATTTTTACTCGATCTTGTAAGAAGCCTTCAATCTCTAAATCATAAATAGATAAGCGATCGTTAATACGATGTTCTTCTAATTCTAAACGGTTAATTTCTTCTCTTAATCTCTGCTCATCTACACGCTCTGCTTCTACACTTTGTCTTAGTTCTCGTATTTTTAATTCTTTTTCTTGAATTTCTTGTTTTACTGCTTTAACAAAGTTTTCTAACTTCGTTGTTTTTTCTTCCATATCAGTTAACTTGTTAGTCCACTCTTCCAGTTCACGTTGACGTCCTAATAAAGAAGATTTCGCTTGTTTTACCGCTCCACCCGTCATAGAACCACCAGGGTTCACTACATCACCTTCGATTGTTACAATGCGATAACGGTATTGTAGTTGTTTCGCTAGTTCATTTGCTCCACGTAAGTCTTTCGCAACAATAACCGTACCTAATAAATTTGAAACTACATTTTCATATTTATTGTTGTACTGAACAAGTTCTGCCGCCACACCTACAAACGATGGGTGTTGATTTACGATACGTAATTGCTCAAATGATAACGATCTACTCTTAATAACAGCTTGCGGTAAAAACGTTGCTCGTCCATGTTTATTTTGCTTTAAAAACGCAATTGCATTACGAGCATGTTCTTCAGTTTGTACTACGATATGTTGCATAGCTGCACCTAAGGCAATTTCCATTGCGATTTCATATTCTTTCGGTACAGTCAGTAGTTCTGCGACAGCTCCCTCGACACCTTGCAATCTATTTTCTCTAGCTTTCAATACTTCACGTACTCCTTGATAGAAACCAGAGTAGTCTTCTTGCATCTCTTCTAACATTTCTTTTCGAGAACGTGCCTGTTGTACAAATTGATACGCTTGATATAGTTTCGTTTCATTTTCACTATACTGCGTCTTACATTTCCCAAGCGCCACTTCTGTCTTCTGTATGTCCGAAAGAAGACCAGCTACTTTTTCTTTCACTTGTTCATAATTCTCTACAAGTTTCGTCTTTTTCGCTGTAATTTCCATACGCATTTCTACATATTTCGCATTTTCTTCATCAAGACGTTCATTTTTAGAGCTTTGCTGTTTAGATTGTTCTTCAATCATAGATAACTCATTACGATGACTAGCTTGTTGATTTAAAAGTTCAATATAATCACCTTTTAAATTCTCAATTTTCTCCTCTAAATTGTCAGCGAAAGTTGCAAGCAATAGCTCATTATCATGCAATTTTCTCTCTAACTCTTTTACTTGATTTGCAAATTGCATCAACACTTCTGTACTCGACTCAATTTCACCATCATAACTTTTAGCTTTTTCTGTTAATTCAACAATTAACTGTTCAAGCTGTGCACAATGCGTCGTTGCATTTTGCTTTCTCTCTTTTAATAACTCACGCTGTCCTTCTAGTTTTTCTAGCTCTTTACTAGAAAGAAGAAGTACTTCTTGTAAGGAATCTACAGACTCATCTACCGCTTGTAATTGCCCCCGTAATTCCTCAAGCTCTTCTTCACCTTTTTGTAAATTCGTTGACATTTTAGCTTCTTCGTTTTTATTATGCCCAAACTGATTTCGAAGCGCTTCCCATTTCTCATGTAATTCTTCAATTTCATGTACAATAAGCGCTGCTTCTACTTTCTCTAATTCTTCTTTTTTCTCAAGATAATCTTTCGCAATAGAAGCTTGTCTTTCTAAAGGTTCTACTTGACTACTTAATTCGTGAATTATATCTTGTACACGATTTAAATTTTCTTGCGTTTCTGCTAATTTCCCTTCAGCTTTCTTTTTACGAAGTTTGTATTTCAGCACACCCGCAGCTTCTTCAAATACACCACGACGCTCTTCTGATTTACTACTTAAAATCTCTTCAACTTTCCCCTGGCTAATAATCGAAAAAGCTTCTCTTCCCATACCAGAGTCCATAAACAAATCAATAATATCTTTTAATCTACATGATTGTTTATTAATATAGAAATCACTATCACCTGAACGAGATACACGGCGCGTTACACACACCTCATTATATTCAATCGGCAAACGTTGATCTTCATTATTTAAAGTTAATGTTACTTCAGCAACATTAACTGCTCTTCTCGTATCACTGCCCGCAAAAATAATATCCTCCATCTTTGCACCACGTAATGATTTCGCAGATTGTTCACCAAGTACCCAGCGAATTGCATCCGTAATATTACTTTTCCCACTCCCATTAGGGCCTACTACAGAAGTTACACCAGGAACAAAATCAACAGATACACGCTCAGCAAAAGATTTAAATCCTGCTATTTCTAATCTTTTTAAAAACACGAAAGGCCTTCCTCCTATTCTCCGTTGTTATAAACGCTGTTTGCATGCAAACGAGCCATTATACGGATTTCCCTCCCTTTTATTTACAAACAAAAAGAAAGTTTCATTCTATGCATAAGGAATCCCCCTCATTCAAAGGGGGATTCCTTATAGTTGTTCTTTTAACTTTTTCAACGCTTCTGCAGCAGCTTGTTGCTCTGCTTCTTTTTTCGACTTTCCACTACCAAGACCTAATGCCACGTTATTTAACGTAACACGTGACACAAATTCTCGATTGTGGGCTGGTCCTTTTTCTTGCAGAATTTGATATTCAATATTGCCACTACCATCACGCTGAATCAATTCTTGTAATTGACTCTTATAATCCATCACATGAGAAAAAGCACCTTCATTAATTTTCGGATATACAACTTCTTTTAAGAATCCCCAAACTGTTTCTAGCCCTTGATCAAGGTAAAGGGCCCCAATAAACGCTTCAAAGACATCCGCTAATAAAGCTGGTCGTTCACGTCCACCCGTCATTTCCTCACCTTTTCCTAATAAAACAAGGCTACCAAATGACAACTCGTTTGCAAAACGAACAAGAGATGGCTCACATACAATAGCTGCACGTAGTTTCGTTAACTCTCCTTCGCTCATTGTCGGATATTTTTGAAACAGATACTGTGATACAGTGAGTTCCAATACAGCATCACCAAGAAATTCAAGACGCTCATTGTCCTCGTGCGGTTTTTTTCGATGCTCATTCACATACGATGAATGCGTAAATGCTTGAATCAGTAATTTTTCATCTGTAAACGTAATACCTATCTCTTCTTGAAATACTTTAAACGCTTCACGATATTTTGTTTCGTATTTTTTTTCTCTATGTTTTCGGTACGGCATAGGTCCCTCCAGATATAAGCCGAGAAGCCCCGCTAAAAAACGGGACTTCACTTAAGCATTATAGATGACTCTCTATGTAAGTCACAGCATCGCCAACAGTAGCAATCTTTTCAGCATCTTCATCAGAAATTTCCATTTCGAATTCATCTTCCAATTGCATTACAAGTTCTACTACATCTAGGGAGTCTGCGCCTAAATCTTCTTTAAAGCTCGCAGCTGGTACTACTTCAGTTTCTTCTACACCTAAACGATCAACGATGATTTTTGTTACACGCTCTAAAACATCTGCCATTCCATTCACCTCCCCTCAAATATTATATTAAATATTTGCAAAAAAAACTAGTTGAAATCGATTCTTTTATTACATTACCATTCCGCCGTCAACATTTAACGTTTGACCTGTAACATATTTGCTTTGATCAGAAGCGAAAAATGTTACAGTATTTGCGATATCTTGCGCTTCACCAAACTGAGCTGCAGGAATTAATTTCAACATTTCTGCTTTTATATTTTCATCCAGTACATCCGTCATATCAGTCGCAATAAACCCAGGAGCAATTGCATTTACTGTAATATTTCGGCTCGCTAACTCTTTTGCTGATGTTTTTGTTAATCCAATTACACCTGCTTTAGCAGCAACATAGTTTGCTTGTCCTGGATTCCCTGTTACCCCAACAACAGAAGCGATATTAATAATACGTCCATGACGTTGACGCATCATATATCGAGATACTGCCTTCGTACATAAAAATACACCTTTTAAGTTTGTATTAATAACTGTATCCCATTCTTCTTCTTTCATACGCATTAATAAATTATCTTTCGTTACACCAGCATTATTCACAAGAATATCTACTTGTCCAAATGTATCTACCGTTTGTTTTACCATATTTGTAACATCATCTACATTTGCAACATCCGCTCTTACTGCAATAGCATCTGAACCTAATTTCTTTATTTCATCAACTACTTCATTTGCCTTTTGCTCATTACCAGCATAATTTACTACTACATTTGCCCCTTGTTTCGCTAAATCAATCGCAATCGCACGACCAATCCCGCGTGACGCACCGGTTACTAATGCTACTTTTCCTTTTAACATCAGTTTTCTCCTCTCAAATTTGAAATGGTATCTTTTAATGTCTCTTCATCGTATATCGCATATGCTTTCACTGATGAATCAATCGACTTCATAAGTCCAGCAAGTACTTTCCCAGGTCCAATTTCAATAAATGTATCTACCCCTTGATTCACCATGTATTCCACGGATGGATACCATAAGACAGGCGAATAAAGCTGTTCGATTAGCTTTTCTTGAATATCTGCACCACGTGTAATAACGTCCGCTGTAACATTCGCGATAACCGGAATATTCGTATCTTGAATTGTAATTTCATTTAAAACACTTTGGAATTTCTCAGCTGCAGGTTTCATAAGTGAAGAGTGGAACGGTCCACTTACTTTAAGCGGAATTGCTCTCTTCGCGCCATTTTCTTTCGCTCTTTGAGAAGCAATCTCTACACCTTGCTTCGTTCCAGAAATCACAATTTGCTTCGTGCTATTCATATTAGCGATTTGCACCGCATATCCTTCACTTGTTACTTCTTCAGTAACTCGTTTCAACATATCTGGATCAGCACCTAAAATAGCTGCCATTGCACCTTCCCCGCCTGGAACAGCCTCTTCCATATATTCCCCGCGTTTCCTTACAGCATATACAGCATCTTCAAAAGTTAATGCACCAGCTGCCACAAGAGCGCTATATTCACCTAAACTGTGTCCTGCTACAAAATCAGGTGTAATACCGTACTCTTTCAAAGCTGTCAAAATTGCATAACTTGTTGTTAATAATGCCGGCTGCGCATTTGTCGTTAATGTTAGCTTTTCCTGCGGCCCTTCAAAAATCACTTCTGAAAGTGAATCCTGTAACACCTCATCTGCTTTTTCAAAAACTTTCGCAACCTCTTTATTATTATCCGCTAACTGTCTACCCATTCCAACTGCCTGTGAACCTTGGCCCGGAAAAAGAAATGCTAGTTTTCCCATTTCAAACCCTCCTCTTATTGGAGTGGCTCTTTCTCCATTACACTTGAAATTGTAGGAATAACTTCTTTCGCTACCATTTCCCTCGTTTGACGAATCGCACTGAATATCGATTGGTCGTTAGAAGAACCATGAGCCTTAATGACAGGAGCTTTCAATCCAAATAATGCCGCCCCGCCATACTCCGAATAATCCATTTTATCTTTTAATACCATAAGTTTTGGTTTTAATACCGCTGCTGCTAATTTGCTTGTAAACGAACTCATTAACTGCTCTTTTAACATAGAGAATAATGCAAGAGCTGTTCCTTCTAGTGACTTCAGTGCTACATTACCTGTAAAACCATCGCACACTACAACATCTGCTACGCCTTGCAATAAATCTCTTGATTCAACGTTCCCAACGAAATGAATTGGGGCATCCTTAAGCATTGCAAAGACTTGTTTTGAAAGCTCGTTCCCTTTACCATCCTCTGTTCCAACGTTTAAAAGTCCAACGCGAGGATTTTTAATTCCTCTTACTTTCTCAGCGTATACAGATCCCATTACTGCATATTGATATAAATGAATTGGTTTTGCATCAACGTTCGCTCCAACATCTAACATAACAAAACCTTCTCCATCAACAGTTGGCATTGTAGGTGATAAAGCTGGTCGCTCAATTCCTTCCATACGACCGACAACAAACAATCCAGCCGCCATTAAAGCTCCTGTACTACCAGCTGATATACAAGCATCTGCTACGCCGTCTTTCACTTGCTGTGCTGCTAGTACCATTGAAGCTTGCTTTTTTCGACGAACCGCTCTTACTGGTTCATCTGTCGATTCGATTTTTTCATCTGTATGAAGAATCGTAATTCGCTCTTCACTCGTTAAGTATTGACGAATTTCCTCTTCTTTCCCTACTAATGTAATATGTAAATCAGAATATTCCTTAATAGCTTTCATTGCTCCTAGTACGACAGCCTTTGGAGCATGATCGCCGCCCATTGCATCTATTGCGATTTTCATAAGTTGTTACCTTCCTCACTATAATTACTAGATCGATACATTTCAAAAGTGCCTGTAAAAACAAGTTCTTCTCCAACAAAGCTGCGCACTTTGACAACCGTCCGTCCTTTATCATTCTCTACATCTTCAACGCGCGCTTTTGCAACAACACGCTCTCCTAATTTTACAGGACGAATGTATCGAATGGTAGACTTTGCAGTTAAAGCTAATTCTTCATCAATAACCGCAACAGCTAGTGAGTTTGCTTGTGCAAACAAATGATGCCCACGGGCAATTTGATTTCTTTTAAATACATGTTCTACCTTAACTTCAAAGATAGAAATTGCATGTCTATCTAATTCTATATCGATAATTTCGCCGACAACCTCTTCTAACGGTAAAGATTTCACATCTTCTTCATGTTGTTTTGTAGCTACATGTTTAATTCTCTCTCTTAATTCAGGAATAGATAATTCCATTCGATCCAGACGAACCGTTTGTATGCTCACCTGAAATTTTTCAGCTAAATCTTCATCCGTTATAAAAGGATTCGTTTCTATTGTTTGTTGTAATAATTCTTGTCTTTCTTTTTTACTTCTTCTTTTTTTCATACCGCACCATCCATTTTTATGACTAGGTACTAACAGTAGTATATAATCATTAAAAGTAGAATGCAACAAAAATTTTCGTTGACTCCCTTTAATCGAGCTTCTCTCCCTGGAACACACCTGTCCCATCAAGATACGTACGCAGGGCAGCATACTGATCGTTGTGCCAAAACGCTTCTGAATCTACTAGTATCGCCGCATCTTGTCTTGCTGTTTCTAACGCCCGATAATCATGTACCATATCAGCAACCTTAAATTCTGGTAAACCACTTTGCTTACTCCCGAAGAAATCCCCAGGACCTCGTAATTCTAAATCTTTTTCTGACAATACAAATCCATCATTTGTTTCAGTCATAATGCGCATTCTTTCTTTTCCAGTTTCCGATTTTGGATCTGCGATTAATAAACAATAAGATTGTTCACTACCACGTCCAACACGCCCCCTCAGCTGATGGAGCTGCGACAAACCGAAACGCTCAGCATCATAAATGACCATAACAGTCGCATTCGGTACGTTCACACCTACTTCAACAACTGTTGTTGATACAAGAATTTGCACTTTATTTTCACTAAATTGCCCCATTATCTCTTCTTTTTCCTGAGATGATAATCTTCCATGCATTAACCCAACTTGGCATTTTCCTTGATAATGATGAGTTAGCATACTATGTAAGTCGATAGCATTTTGAACATCAAGTTTCTCAGACTCTTCAATAAGAGGACAAATAACATATGCTTGTCTTCCCTTTTTTATCTCTTTCTCTACAAAACCGAGAACTCGATCTAACATATCATGTTTTGCCCAGTATGTTTCAATTACCTTTCTACCCGCTGGCATCTCATCGATTATAGATACATCCATCTCTCCAAATGCAGTTATTGCTAACGTACGCGGAATTGGGGTTGCTGTCATAAATAATACATCTGGACTTTCACCTTTCTCCCGTAAAACCCGGCGCTGCGCTACACCAAATCGATGTTGTTCATCAGTAATAACGAGACCTAACCTATGAAATATTACTTCATCTTGAATTAAAGCGTGTGTTCCAACAAGGATATCTATTTCCCCTTGTTCTAATTTCGCCAAAATCTCTCGACGTCTCACACCTTTAACAGAACTCGTTAACAATTCAACCTTCATACCAAAATGAGAAAACGTCTCCGCGAGCGATTGATAATGTTGTTCTGCTAAAATTTCTGTTGGAACCATTAAAGCACCTTGATAATGTGCTAGTTTCGCTGCATAAAGACCAATTGCAGCAACGACCGTTTTCCCTGAACCTACGTCACCTTGCAGCAAACGATTCATCCGATAAGGAGATGTCATATCTTTCATAATTTCATCTACAACTCGGCGCTGCGCACCAGTTAACGGAAACGGAAGTGTGTCGATAAACTCTTGTAATTCTGCGGAAGGAATTTCTTTCTTTGTTCCTTTTGAATTTTCCCTCTCCATTTTCCGTAACGTTTGCATTTTCAGTTGAAATAAGAAAAACTCTTCATATACAAAACGGCGGCGCGCTTGTTTTAAATCTTCCTGCCCTACTGGAAAGTGCAGGGCCCTTAGCGCTTCATAGCGTGGTAATAATTTATATCGGCTTAGCAAACCGTCAGGTAACACTTCGACTATACAGTCTCCATACTCCTTTAACGCTTGGGCGATAAAACGACGCATCTGTTTCACTGTAAGTTTCCCTTTTACTGAGTATACAGGCTCTACTTCTTGTTGACGTACTACCGGTCCAAAATGAAGCTCTGATACCGCAATCGTTTGACGATGCTGATCCCATTTACCAGTAATCGTTACTGTCTCATCTAGCTGTAACTTTTGCTTATAGTACGGTCTATTAAAACACACAGCAGTAATTAAATAACGACCGACAAGGACACGAACTGTAAGGCGTGACTTCTTTTTCCCGTAATATTGCAGTAAAGGAGCACTATGAACTTTCCCCTCGACTGTTACACGCTCATCATGCTTTACTTCAGCAAGATCTTTCATCGCATAGTCTTCATAACGGTACGGAAAATGTTCTAATAGATGAGAAACTGTATAAATTCCCATCTCATGTAGTAATTCAGATGTTTCTCCTCCGATTCCCTTTACATCTGTAACAGGAACTTGTACAACTTCATTCAAGATTCTCACACTCCGTCACATTATTTTGTTTGTTGCACTCTACCTGCGTATTCATTAACATCTGTAATCGCTCTCTTTCACCCTATATATTCTATCATAGGCATTCTAAGAGAAACTACTCAAACCCCTTAATAAACAACACGAAAGAAAAGAGCCTCACTATTAGCAGCAAGGCTCTTTTTCATCTTCAATATGCTAGCCTTTTGAATAGAAACTAGTAATAAACTTCATATTACTACTTCGTATTCATTAGCAAGTAAAGAATCCATTTATTTTCAAAACGAATCTTTTCTTATTCTACAGAGAAGATGAAAGAGTACACTGGTTGGTTTCCAGCATGTACTTCTACTTCTGCATCTTCAAAATTCTCTTCTACAAATTCAACTAACTCAGCTACTTCTTCGTCAGTTGCATCTTCACCTTGTAGAATCGTTACGATTTCAGAATCTTCATCAATAAGTGCTTCTAGTAATTGCTTCGCAGCTCCTACTTTTTCAGCATTTGTCGATACAATTTTCCCATCTGCAATGCACATGAAATCATCTTTTTGAATTGCTACACCGTCAATTTCTGTATCGCGAACAGCATACGTAATTTGACCTGTTTTCACATGAGATAAAGCTTCTTTCATGTTTTCTTCATTCTCTTCTAACGTTCCAACCGGATTAAATGCCAACATTGCAGCCATACCTTGAGGAACTGTTTTCGAACGAACTACAATCACTTCTTGATCCACAACTGACGCTGCTTGTTCTGCTGCCATCACGATATTCCCGTTGTTCGGTAAAATAATGATTTTTTCAGCGTTCGCTTCTTCAATCGCCTTCACGATATCCTCCGTACTTGGATTCATCGTTTGGCCACCTTCGATAACTTTCGTCGCGCCAATGCTTTCAAATAAAGTTTTAATACCAGATCCCATAGCTACAGTTACGATACCATATGGTTGCTTTTCTTTCGATTGAACTGGTTGCTCAGGCATCATAGTAGGTTCATCTAATAAAGCAGTATGCTGTTCACGCATATTCTCTACTTTAATCTTGATTAAACTACCGTAACGTTGCCCGTAGTTCATAGCGTCTCCTGGATGCTCTGCATGAATATGAACTTTTACAATTTCATCATCAGATACAACAAGCAGGGAATCACCATACACACTAATATCTTCACGGAATTTTTGCTCAGAGAAATTATGTTCTTTCACTTTTTCAGCCTCTAATTTCACCATGAACTCCGTACAATATCCATACTTAATATCTTCTGTACTCAATTGGCTTTGTACACTACGGTGATGTTCTGCGCGTACCATTTCATTCATAGATGGTTGCGCCGGCGCATCAGAAGAAATTGTTTCTCCTTTTAAGTCAGCTAAAAATCCTTCGTATACAACAACAAGACCTTTACCACCGCTATCTACAACGCCAACTTGTTTTAATACAGGTAATAAATCTGGCGTACGATTTAACGATGCATTCGCTTCTTTCACAACGTCTTCCATAAACAAAACAAAGTCGCGCTGTTTTTTCGCAACTGTTACTGCATATTTACCCGTCTCTCTTGCAACCGTTAAAATCGTTCCTTCAATCGGTTTCATAACCGCTTTGTAAGCTGCCTCTACTCCAGCTTCTAAAGCTGCAGCAAAATCAACCGTTGTTAATTCTTCTTTTTGTTCAATGGATTTTGAAAAACCACGGAACAACTGAGATAAAATAACTCCAGAGTTACCACGAGCTCCCATTAATAATCCTTTGGCTAAACTTACGCCGACTTTACCAGCATGCTGTGAAGGATTTGCTTTTACTTCACGTGCGCCTGAAGTCATAGATAAGTTCATGTTTGTACCGGTATCGCCATCTGGAACTGGAAATACGTTTAATGCATCAACAAGCTGAACATTATTTGTTAAATTATTCGCTCCTTGCATGATCATTTGTGACAAACGTTTTCCATCAATTTTTTGAATTGACACAGATTTTCCTCCTTAATGCACATTACAAGTTTATTACTTTAACTCCTTGTACGTAGATGTTTACAGAATCTACTGCTAGTCCTACAGTTTGGTCTAATGTATATTTCACTTTCGTCTGCACGTTATGTGCTACTTCTGAAATTTTCGTACCATAGCTCACAATAATATACATATCAATATGTACTTCATCTTCATCTTTACGAACAATAACACCTCTAGTGAAATTTTCTTTTCGTAAAATGTCTGTTAATCCATCTTTTAACTGATTTTTTGATGCCATACCTACGATACCGTAGCAATCTACCGCGGCACCTCCAGCAATCGTTGCAATTACATCTGTACTAATATCAATTTGACCGTACTTCGTTTTAATTTCAATTGACATCTCGTTTCCCCCTTCATAAATGGTGAAAGTGAGCTAGACTACTTTAGTTACTATCATATAATCTTTTTAAAGAAAATTCCATCGTTCTTTCTTTTCACTCTCATATTTTATGTTTTAAATTAAACTTTATTATGATGAGCAAAATAGTCCATTGTTATTATACAACATGTACCACTATAATATGTCAAGCAATTTTTCTTGATTTGAACTTTTCTTCATTGACATATAGTGTCAAGTAATTTTTCTTGATTTCTTTTTTCTACAGTGTTGCATTCTCTTTTTAGTTGTGTTAAATTATAGTAGTGTTTTTAGCATCGCAAAAAAGACTAACATTGAAAAATTACGTATGGTAAGGTATCAAGGGAGGGAAATATAAATGGCTCGTGTTTGTGCTATCACTGGAAGAAAAGCTCGTTCTGGTAACTCTCGTTCTCACGCAATGAACGCTACAAAACGTAAATGGGGCGCTAACCTTCAAAAAGTTCGCGTACGCATCGACGGAAAAGTTCAACGTGTTTACGTTTCTGCTAGAGCATTAAAATCTGGCAAAATCGAACGTGTTTAATAATAAAAAAAAGAGCCGCTAGGCTCTTTTTTTACTATACCAATGGAAAAAGCACCGGTAATAGGTGCTTTTTTTAATCTTTTTTGAAGGTATTTAACATTGCACGAACAATTCCACCAAGAAATTTAGGTAACTTAATTGTATAAAATCTCATGGTTTCCCTCCTAATCCCCATTACTCCACTTGTTCACTATATGATGTAAGGAGCAAAATTGTTTCTTCAATCAGTGCTTCTTATCACCATTAATATGCCAGAAGTGAATGAAAAAGTACCTTTTTCCTCAACGAGTTCATTACTAATACAAAGCGTTGATCCCCACTCTATTGTTTTATCTGTAAGAGGGTACTTAAAACCATGCAATGTAATCCCTTCCACTATTTCAGTAACAGGCACAAAAGATATATAAGGGAAATTTTTATTTTCTTCAATTATATGTGTACCCACTCTTTTAACAGTTATTTCATTTTTATTGTCTACAATACACATTTCTATTTCTACTTCTAAACCTTTTAAGAGCATTTGTATATTGGCTAAACCGTGATCAAGTCTTCCACCAGTAGCACCAAAAATACGAATGAGTGCCGGATTCTGCTCTAACGCCCAGTTAATCGCTATTTCTAAATCCGTTTGATCTTTTTCTCGCGGCACAATATGTAATTCATTCGTTTGCTGCCCCATCCATACTAATTCCTCTTCCGTAACTGAATCATAATCTCCAAACGCAACGGCTGGAGTAATTCCTCTTTTTAATAAACGGTACACTCCTCTATCAACCGCTGCCCACACTACTTGCTCACTTTCATATCGAGAAAAATCTGCGCAATATTCTGCAGGACCTCCCGCTAAAATATGAATAATCATGTTTCCTTTCCCTTCTATTGTAAAAAGGCAATCTGCCATTCGGTAGATTGCCTTTTTACGTATTTTTCTCTATCCTGTGTAAATAGTGAACACTTACTGAACTAAACGTTTCACTAGGATAAAGATTCGTTCATTCATTATCCACGAATGACACGAATTGCTTCACCGCGGTCTTTTTGATTGTATACTGCTGATCCTGCTACAAGAACATTCGCTCCTGCTTCAACACAAAGTCTTGCTGTTTCAGCGTTGACACCACCATCAACTTCAATTTCCACTTCTAGATTTCGCTCATTAACCATTTCTGCAACTTGTTTAATCTTCGGTAATACAGAATGGATAAACTTTTGTCCACCAAACCCAGGGTTTACTGTCATAAGTAATACCATATCTATATCTTCTAACACATGCTCAATCGTTGAAACTGGCGTATGCGGATTTAATACAACTCCCGCTTTAATGCCATGAGATTTAATTAACTGAATTGTACGATGTAAATGAGGGCACGCCTCTACATGAACAGTAATAATATCCGCTCCCGCTTTTGCGAAAGTAGGGATATAGTTATCTGGATTTTCAATCATTAAATGTACATCTAACGGTAATGATGTAATTGGTCGGATCGCTTCTACAATTAACGGTCCAATTGTAATATTTGGTACGAAATGTCCATCCATTACATCGACGTGAATATAATCAGCTCCACCCTTCTCTACATCTTTAATCTCTTCCCCTAATTTGGAAAAATCTGCTGATAAAATCGATGGCGCAATTTTAATCATGACTAATACCTCGGCTTTCTCTCTCTAATTTCTTCTACGAATTGTTTGTAATTCTTATAACGATATTCTGTAATCTTCCCCTCTTCAACCGCAGCCTTCACAGCACATTTCGGTTCAGAAAGATGTGTACACCCTCTAAATTTACAGTATTGACTCGCTTCTTTCAACTCCGGAAAACAATATGTAAGATCTTCTACCTCTATATCTATGAAATCGAGTGAACTAAAACCAGGTGTATCTGCAACTAGTCCGCTTCCAATCGCAATTAATTCTACATGTCTTGTCGTATGTTTCCCGCGTCCTAAATGTGAGGAAATATCATTCGTTTTCAGTTCTAATTCTGGACGTAAAACGTTAAGCATAGAAGATTTTCCAACACCAGATTGTCCCGCAACGACGGAAACACAACCTTCTAAGAATGGTTTTAAAATATCAATACTTTCCGATGTATTTATAGAAGTAAATAATACATCATATCCCATCTCACGATAGTCATTTGCATAAGATTCAACAGTCTCTCTCATTTTTTCATCCACTAAATCCATCTTACTAATGCAAATAATCGGCTTAATGTTATGATATTCAATCAGCACTAAAAATCGATCTAACAGTCCCGGATTAAAATCTGGTTCTACTGCAGAAAAAACGAGAATTGCTTGATCAACATTAGCAATAGGGGGCCTAACAAGTTCATTTTTCCGATCAAATACTTCAAGCACATAGCCTTCTGTTGGGTTATCTGCTTGAAAGACGACTTGGTCTCCTACAAGTGGCGTAATTTTATTTTTTCTAAATACACCACGCCCGCGACATTGTGTAATCCCTTCTTCATGCTGCACATAATAAAACCCACTTAGAGCTTTTATAATTTTTCCTTCTGGCATATAATTCTCCTTTATTTTGTATAAAGTGAAGCTGTCATTAATATTGAATGGACTAGAGTTCTTTAAATAATCATTTCAAAACCCATCAAATCTACACCAAGGTTACTATATTTAATCTACCATCAAATTCGAGATATTATTTATAACAGTATCACCTTTATAACTTTTTGAATCATATATTTTTGCCTGCTATACCATCCACTTTGTAGATAGCATAACAGGCAAGAGTAGTACCTCATATTTCTTTATAGAAAGCGATAGCGTTCACTATTATTGAGTTGGATATGGTACGTCATTGTCAATAATCGTAACTCCATCTCTTACGATTTTATAGTGTCCCTTTGTACCTTCTTGGATGATAAATTCTAAAGAAATTGTTGCCGACTCTGTAATCGTTCTAGTTTCAATTGGTCGATCCATTTTTTGTTGCATATCTTCTTTATAAATTTCTATTGTTTGCGGTTTCTTTTCACCTAGTATAGGAGACTCATAAGGGATAGAAATATTATCGACTTTCACTGTTTTCGTTACTTTCGGCTTAGGCCCCTCTGAAATGATAATCGTCACTTTATCTCCTTCTTTTAACGGTGTTCCCGGTTTTGGAAATTGTGAAATTACAAGCCCTTTATCGACAGTATCTGAATACTCTCGTTTTATATCTGGGGTTAGTTTTCGCTCATTCAAATAACCATTTACGCTATTTTCAGTCCATCCTGAAAAATCACCTGGTCTAATTTGATAAGGACCTTTACTCACCCAAATTTTCAGTTCTTGCTCTGCCTCTACTACCATTTGGTCAGGCGTCGGGATTTGCTCTACGATTTCACCTTTTGGTCGATCATTTTCAATATAATTTATTGTAACTTTTTTATATTTTTCTTCTAACTCAGCCCTTATACTCTCAAAATCTTTTCCTGTGAAATCACTCATCTTACTTTTCTTTTTTCCACCTGATTGATAGATAGTAATTTTAGAGCTTTCTTTCACAACTCTGCCTGCTACAGGGTCTGTTTTTATCACATCACCTGCTTCAACATCATCTGTATATACAATATTGGGTTCCGTCACTTCAAAACCTTTTTCAACTAATGTATTTACAGCTGTCGTATACTTCATACCAGCCACATCAGGGACTTTTACATCTTTCGGAATAAAGAATCCCGGAATAACAGTAAGCGCCAATGTTATTCCAATTGCTAAAAGTAAAAATGTTGTAATTAAACCTTTGAGCCATTTGCTACTTCGTCTTTTCTTCTTGCTTAATTCAGCTTCTTCTCTTACTTGTTCGTCCACTTTACTCCCTTTTAAAACAATTGTTTCATCAGTTACATTTTCAAATAACTGTTCTTGTTGAATAATTGGAATCGCTTTTGTCGCTTCCATATCTTCTGGTATGTAAAATGGTTGCTCATTTATCCTCTCTGGATATAGCGCCGTTTCAATATCCCGTTTCATCGCATTGGCAGATTGATATCGATGGAACGGATCTTTCGCAGTCGCCTTTAATATAATATTCTCAACACTTTGCGGAATATTTTCATTCCATCTTTTGGGAGACGGAATTTCATTTTGTAAATGTTTTAAAGCTATAGCCACAGCAGATTCACCAGAAAACGGTTGTCTTCCTGTTAGCAATTCAAACATAACAATACCAAGAGAATAAATATCTGATTGTTTATTCGCTATCCCACCGCGTGCCTGTTCTGGTGATAAGTAATGCACCGAACCGAGTACCGAATTTGTATGTGTAATTGTTGTTGCACTTGTAGCTGTCGCAATTCCAAAATCTGTTACTTTCACTACTCCATCAGCTCGAATTAAAATATTGTGCGGCTTTATATCTCGATGCACAATCTCAAAATGATGGGCGTGTGCCATGGCGGACGTTAACTGCTCCATTATATCAAGAGCTTCTCCTATCGGTAACATCCCTCGATCAATTATGTATTGCTTCAATGTTCGTCCGGGTACATATTCCATTACAAGATAATATATACCATCCTCTTCTCCAACATCATACATATTCACAATATTTGGATGCGACAACGTTGTAACAGATTGCGCTTCTCGATGGAAACGTTTAATAAACTCTTCATTATTTGAATAATCGAGTCTTAATATTTTTACCGCTACATCTCGGCCGAGTATGTCATCATGAGCTAAATATACATTGGCCATTCCTCCGCCACCAATCATTTTTAGCAGCTTATAACGGTCATTTAAGCGTTTTCCAATCAGCACGTTGCACTTCACCTACTTTCGTTTGTCGAATCCACATAATCAATAAGAACAAGGGTGATGTTATCTTCCCCGCCACGATCATTTGCCAATTGAATGAGACGTTGTCCCTTACTTTCAATCTGTTCATTTAACTGTAAAATTTGTTTCATATCAGCAATAGAAACTTTATTAGATAATCCATCAGAGCAAAGAAGTAACTGATCATCTTCTTCTAGCACCAATGTTTTAACATCTAATCCGACTTTCTCTTCTGTCCCTAATGCCCGTAACAAAACATTCTTTTTCGGGTGATATTCTGCATCTTCCTTTGAAATTTCACCATGTTTCACAAGTTCGTTTACAAGGGAATGATCTTCCGTTACAAGCGCCATTTCACCCTCTGATACCATATAGCAGCGACTATCTCCTATATGACCTATTGTCACAAAGGTTGGTGTACAAATTGCTATTATAAGTGTTGTTCCCATGCCATTACATTCTACATGTTGCTTAGAGTATTCATGTATACGTTCATTAATAATTCCAACACTTGTATGTAACCACTCTTCTACTTTTTTCGGCTTATTCATATTATGCGTTTGCTTCCAATAATCATGGAATAATTGAATAGCCATCGAGCTAGCTACATCACCAGCTCGATGCCCCCCCATTCCATCTGCTACTACCGCTAAAATATTTCCATCTAAATTGTGAAAAACTCCTGCACTATCTTCATTATGTTGACGAACTTTTCCTTTATCTGATAGAAACACGGCTTTCATCTCGTCACCTCGTCTCTTCTTTACGCTCCTTCGCACGCAACTGACCGCAGGCAGCATCAATATCATGACCTTGTTCACGGCGAATCGTTACATTCACTCCACGATCTTTTAGCGTCTTTTCAAATAAGAAAATTTGCTCACGTGGTGTTCGTACATAATCGCGTTCAGGTACGTAGTTTACCGGAATTAAGTTCACATGACATTTTACACCTTTTAAGAGCGCAGCAAGTTCTTCAGCGTGCTCAACTTGGTCGTTTTCTCCTCCAAATAATCCATATTCAAATGTAATACGACGCCCTGTTCTATTTACATAGTATTTAATAGCTTCCATTAAATCAGGTAGCTTATAAGCACGGTTAATCGGCATTAATTTTGAACGTAATTCTGAATTTGGAGCATGCAATGAAATCGCAAAATTAATTTGTAAATCTTCTTCAGCAAACTTATAAATTTTCGGGATAATTCCACTCGTCGAAACTGTCATATGTCTCGCACCGATATGAAGACCTTTTTCATGGTTAGTGATGCGTAAAAAGCTCATTAAATTATCGTAGTTATCAAATGGTTCTCCAATTCCCATAACAACAAGAGAACTTACACGTTCTGATGTTTCATCAAGCGCACGTTGCACCTCTACTACTTGCGCTACGATTTCTCCAGCTTCTAAGTTTCGTTTTAACCCACCAAGTGTAGAAGCACAGAACGTACATCCAATACGACAACCAACTTGCGTTGTTACGCAAATGGAATTTCCATATTCATGTCGCATTAGTACCGTTTCAATAGAATATCCATCATATAACTGGAATAAGAATTTAATTGTCCCATCCGAAGACGTTTGTTTTACTAACGTGTTTAATGTAGTAATATCAAAGGAATTCGACAATTTATCACGCAATCCTTTAGAAAGGTTTGACATATCCTCATAATTTTTTACACGTTTTTTATATAACCAGTCAAAAATTTGTCCAGCACGGAACTTTGGTTCACCTTGTTCCTTTAACCAATCTTGCATTTCATGAATTTGTAATGAGTAAATTGATGGTTTTTTCGTTTCTACATTTTTCTTTTGTTTTCTTACAGTCGTTTCCATGATGCTACACCTTCTTCCTTAAACAAGCAATATAAAAGCCATCTGTTGCAAAATAATGCGGTAAAATTTGTACTTGACCTTCATCAATATACGGACTTAACTTTTCTGGCATACGCTCTTTTATCGTAGTATCCCACTCAAATTCAGGATTCTCTTGTAAAAATCGCGCTATTACTTGTTCATTTTCTATTTTTTCAATTGTACACGTACTATAAACAAGGCGACCACCTTGTTTTAATAACGGTGCTATTTTTTCTAGTATGGCAAGTTGAATCGTCGATAATCTTTCACTATCGCCTTTATCTTTACCTAACTTAATATCAGGTTTACGTCTAATTACACCAAATCCAGAACATGGTGCATCTACTAATATTTTATCAAACGTTTCATTTGCAAAATGCTCTTGCACTTTTCTAGCATCTAATGCCTTTGTTTCTACATTCTCTAAACCAAGGCGATCTGCTTGTTGTTTAATTAAACGCACTTTGTGTGCATGTAAATCAAGAGACATGACCTTACCAGTTCCTTTTAGTCGCTCTGCGATATGCGTTGTTTTTCCGCCCGGAGCAGCACAACTATCTAGAACTACATCTCCCTCATTCGGTTCTAAAGCACGTGCTACAAGCATAGAGCTTTCATCTTGAATAGAAAGAAAACCTTTTTTGAACGCATCTGTGTGCGCTACATTCCCTCTTTCAATTTGAATTGCATCATCTGACAAATCACCACGTTTTGCTTCTATACCTTCACTTGCCAATAACTCAATTGCTTCTGCTACTGTTATTTTATCAACATTTACACGCGCTGTTGGTACAGGTGGTAACATGTTTACTTCACACATTTTCTCTGCAGTTTCTAAACCATATTCTGAAGTCCACTCTTGTACAAGCCAAACTGGATGACTTGTTGCAATTGCAAGACGTTCTACTGGATCCTTGATTTCATCTACAGAAGGTACACCTTCCCTTTGAATCGAACGTAATACACCGTTCACCATACCAGCAATTCCTTTATGCCCACGGCGCTTTGCAATCTCAACCGCTTCATGAATAGCCGCTCTTTCTGGCACTCGGTCTAAATAAATCATTTGATATAAAGATAAGCGAAGCAATACTCTTACCCAAGCCTCAACCTTCTTTTTTAAAAAAGGTTGTAAATAATAATCTAATGTGTCACGACGTTGAATCGTTCCATATACAATTTCAGTTAACAAACCAATATCTTTTCTATCAATTGTACTTTTTTCAATTATATTATTTAAAAGTAAGTTACTGTATGCACCACTTTTTTCTACTTGAATTAAACCATCAAGAGCTAACTCACGAACATTTTGTCTCATTCATTTTCTCCTAACTTCGTTCCAATTTCAGGTTTTGTACCACGTAAAAATTGCGAACAACTCATACGCTTTTTACCAGAAGGTTGCAACTCAGTAATTTTAACACCCGTTTCATTACTAGTTGCTACAACAAAACCGTCTTCTTCGATCGCAACAATCGTACCTGCTTCAGCAGCTTCGACTACGGGTACTTTTTCTCCCCACCATACTTTAACAACTTGTCCCGCTAAAGTCGTATAAGCAACTGGCCACGGATTCAATCCGCGAATGTGATTGTATACTTCCTCACCTGTTTTTGTCCAATCGATTTTTTCTTGCTCACGTTTTATATTATATGCAAATGTTACTTCTTCTTCGTTTTGTTTAATTGGCTCTAACTTACCTTGAATTAATAACGGTACTGTTTTAGATAGAAGGTGTGCCCCAGCTTCACTTAACTTATCAAATAATGAGCCTGTCGTTTCACGCTCGTCAATTTCCACTTCCACTTGCGTTAAGATATCACCAGCATCCAATTTTTCTACCATGTACATAATTGTAATACCTGTTTTTTCCTTACCTTCCATAATTGCATAATGAATTGGTGCACCACCACGAAGTTCTGGAAGTAAAGAGGCATGGACGTTAATACATCCATACTTTGGTGACTCTAAAATTTCATTTGGTACAATTTGACCGAACGCAGCTGTTACAATTAAATCGGGCTCTAGCGCCAATACTTTTTCATATTCGTCTTTTTCACGAATTCTTAACGGTTGTAACACCGGGATACCATGTTTTTCTGCTTCAACTTTAACAGGTGTAGGTGTTAATACCTTTTTTCTGCCTACCGGACGATCGGGTTGTGTCACAACACCTACTACATCATAACCATCTTCGATAAGACGACGAAGCACCGGCACTGAAAAGTCCGGTGTTCCCATAAATACAACTTTTATCATTCAAAAACCGCTCCTTTAATGCCTATTCTAATTCGTTTTCTTCGTAATATCTCGTCACTTTAGATGTAAATAATACACCGTGTAAATGATCGATTTCATGCTGAATGGCACGCGCTAAAAAACCTTCCGCCTCTAATAAAAATACTTTACCACGACGATTTTGCGCTCTTACTTTAATATAATCGGCACGCTCCACTTCACCATAAAGTCCCGGGAAGCTTAAACAGCCTTCGGGACCTACTTGTTCACCACGTTTTTCTAGGATGGCTGGATTGATTAACTCGATTTTTCCCGTATCATCGCCAATATCAACTACGGCTACTTGTAAGCTTACACCTACTTGAGGCGCAGCTAAACCAACTCCATCCGCAATTAACATTGTTTCATGCATATCTTTTAACAATTTCACCAACTTTTTATCAAAGTTAATTACTCGTTCACATGGTGTTTCTAACACTTCATTTGGATGCTTTACTATTTCTAAAACTGCCATATTTCCCTCCGCTACATTAACATTGTTGGATTAAAATCAATTGAGATTTGTAGCTCTTTTTGCATTTCTGCTTGATAATGTTCATTTACCATTTTGAGCACGTTCTTTAAGTTTGGTTCCCGTTTGTATTTTATCATGCATTGATAACGATATCTATCTTTTATCCTTGGAATTGCTGAAGCAACTGGTCCTAATACCATTGTCTGCTGTGTGCAATGCATGCGCAATTGACCGACAATTTTTTCCGTCACTTGCACTGCCTTTAATAATTCCGGATGAGATACAGTTACAAGTACAACGTAGTAATAAGGTGGATATTGTCTCGTTCGTCTCATTTGCATTTCTTGGTCAAAGAACACATCATATTGTTGGTTCTTCGCTAACTCTATACTGTAATGTTCTGGCGTATACGTTTGAATTACAACTTCCCCTGGCAATTCATGTCTACCTGCTCGCCCACTCACTTGCGTCAATAACTGATATGTCTTTTCACTTGCCCGAAAATCGGGTAAGTGAAGCATCGTATCTGCAGTTAAAACTCCAACGAGCGTCACTTTCGGAAAGTCTAATCCTTTCGCAATCATTTGTGTTCCGAGTAATATATCTGCTTTTTCTTCCCCAAACGCCTTTAATAATTTTTCATGCATTCCTTTACGGCTTGTCGTATCTACATCCATTCGAATGACTCGTGCCTCTGGAAATAGTTTTGTAATTTCTTCTTCTACCTTTTGTGTACCTGTACCAAAGAAACGAATATATGTACTTTGACAAGCCGGGCACGCAGATGGCATATTCTCTTCGTAACTGCAATAATGACATTTTAAACGATGGTTCATTTTATGATATGTCAGCGAAATATCACAATGCGGACATTGTACAACATAACCGCAATCACGACACATAACAAATGTAGAATGACCTCTTCTATTTAAAAAGAGTACCATTTGTTCTTTCTTCTCTAATCGATCTGCTATTTTTTCATGCAATGCCTTGGAAAACATTGATCGGTTCCCATCACGAAGTTCCTCACGCATATCAACAATCTCTACAGTTGGTAAAGCTTGTTCATTCATACGTTTTTCCATCGTTAGCAGTTCATAAACACCCTTTTTGGCTCTTGCAAACGATTCAAGCGTAGGTGTTGCACTACCAAGAACGATAGGACATTTATGATATTGTCCTCTCCACACAGCTACATCTCTTGCATGATATCGCGGATTATCTTCTTGCTTATAACTCGATTCATGCTCTTCATCGATAATAATAATTCCTAAATTTTCAAAAGGAGCAAAGACAGCTGAACGCGCACCAACTACGACTTTTACTTCTTTTCTTAAAATCTTACGCCATTCATCATACTTTTCTCCAACAGACAGCGCACTATGAAGAACCGCAACTTGCGAGCCAAATCTACCTTTAAAACGATCTACCATTTGAGGCGTTAGCGCAATTTCAGGAACAAGTACAATAGCTTCTTTTCCTTTTTTGAGCACTGCCGCTATAGATTGTAAGTATACCTCTGTCTTTCCACTTCCTGTAACACCATATAGTAAAAATGGATTGTAAGTTTCATTTGTAATTGATGATAAAATCGGTGTAATGACTTGTTTTTGTTCCTCAGTAAGTGGAAATGGGTTCGTTTGTTCAAAATCATCATCGTCATACGGATTTCGGTATACTTCCACATACTTTTCTGAGATTAGCCCCTTTTTAACAAGTGCTTTTATTGGAGCATCTGTTATTTGTAATTCTTCTGTTATCACTTTCAATGGTACACTTTTATAATTTTCCACAAAATAATAGAGTACATCTTGTTGTTTTTTACTTTTCAGTTCAAATGCTGCCAATTCCAATTTATCTTCTGGCAACTCCGGCTGAACTACTCTTTGTTTCTTCTTCTGTACTTTATCCTTCACTTGATAAACGACTTCAATCGTGCCATTTTTAATTTCTTGTTGAATCGTGCGGTATAGATGTGGCTGCGCCTCGATAGCTTCCCAGTCTATCGCTTCTTTGTCCTGAAATAAAAACAGTAGTTCAGGTGCTACTTCTTCTTGTTTGCGAAGTTGTAGACGCTTTTTATACGTTGCTTTTATCGCCGTTGGAAGCATAACTTGAAAAGCTGAAATCATATAACATAACGTTTCACTTGTAAGCCAATATCCAAGCTTTAATAATTCCTCATTTAAAACCGGTGTTACATCTAATATTTCATGGATTGTCTTTAATTTTGTACTTTCTACATCAACCGAATCTTTAATCTCAATAATAAATCCTTGCAATTTCCTTGGGCCGAACGGAACAACTACACGCATTCCTGTCTGGACAATATCTTCCCATTTTTTAGGGATAATATAATCAAATGGGCGATCTGTCTGACGAGCCGGTACATCAACAATTACACTTGCAAATTTCATAAACGATCATCTTCCAACATCATTTCGATTTGCTTTAATATTTCACGAGCAACCTCTTTCTTTGTTAAAAGTGGCAACTCAATAACTTCTCCATCTTTTCTATACATTGTTACAATATTCGTATCTGTACCAAATCCAGCTCCTTGCGCCTTTACATCATTCGCAACAATCATAGTTGCATTTTTCTCACGTAATTTTTTCGTTGCGTATTCCTCTACGTTTGTTGTTTCAGCCGCAAAACCGATAAGTAACTGTTTGTCCTTCATCTCACCTAACGTTTTTAAAATATCTACTGTTCTCTCTAATTCAATTACAGCATCACCATTTTTCTTTTTCATTTTATTATCATGAACATATTTCGGACGATAATCTGCAACTGCTGCTGTTTTGATAACAACATCTACATTTTGATAAAGTTGAAGAACCGCTTCTAACATATCTTGTGCAGATTCCACTTGTATCGTTGTTACATGTAATGGAGGATTTAGTGCTGTCGGTCCTGAAACCAGGATGACATCCGCCCCTAATTTTGCTGCCTCCTCTGCGATTGCATATCCCATTTTCCCAGAAGAAAAATTCGTCATAAAGCGAACGGGATCAATCTTTTCGCGTGTCGGGCCAGCAGTTATTAATATTCTTTTTCCTTGCAATGGCTTTTGTTCCGAGAAAGCCTCCTCTAACCGTGCAATAATTGCTTCAGGTTCTTCTAATCTTCCTTTCGCTACATAACCACACGCTAAAAAGCCTTCCCCAGGCTCAATAAATGTATATCCTAACGTTTTTAACGTCATCATATTTTTTTGAACAATTTTATTTTCATACATATGCACATTCATAGCAGGTGCAATCCACACTGGAGCTATAGTAGCTAACAAAGTAGTTGTAATCATGTCATCCGCAATACCGCTAGCTAACTTTCCAATACAATTGGCTGTAGCAGGTGCAACAAGCACTACATCTGCCCAATCTGCTAAATCGATATGCGCAATAACAGCTGAGTCTTTCTCATCAAATGTATCTGTATATACATCATGGCGAGAAAGGGCTTGAAATGTAAGAGGCGTAACAAACTTCATTGCCGACTCACTCATCATTACTTTTACAATAGCACCAGCTTGTGTCAATTTACTCGTTAACGCAGCCGCTTTAAAAACCGCGATGCCTCCTGTTACACATAGAAGTATCTTTTTCCCTTTTAGCATATGACTCGTCCTCTTTCTTTTTCAAACTTATAATACCGAAATAGAATTTTCAGCTCGTCAGTACCAATATTTCATCCTATCGTAAAAAAATAACAACCTACTTGTAAATAGGTTGTTACCGTTACATAGAAAATTATATAGTCTATGTTTTTAATTGTCGAAGGCAAAGTCTTATTCAGCTACTTTATCTTCACTTGGTACGTATTTTAACACTTCTGCATCGATTTCTTCTAATGCTTTACCTACACATTTATGAGAAACAGGTTGTTCAATAACACAATTATTAGCAAGTTGCATTTCACGCGCACGCTTTGCAGCTACTGTTACAAGTGTATATTTAGAATCGATTTTTGTTAATAATGAATCAATTGATGGATTTAACATAATTATAGACCCTCCGTCATTTCTTTATAATATTTTGCTACTCTTTCGCGGCGGCAATGTTCGCCAACCACAATTGCTTTAATTCTTTCACAAGCTAATTCAACTTGGTCGTTTTCTACTACATAGTCGTAAGCATCCATCATTTCGATTTCCTCTTTCGCTACAGTTAAACGATTTTCAATAACATCTTCAGTTTCTGTACCACGACCGACAATTCGGTTCTTTAGCTCAGATAAACTTGGAGGTGCTAAGAAAATAAATACACCTTCTGGGAAAGCTTTCTTAACTTGAATTGCTCCTTGCACTTCAATTTCTAAGAATACATCTTTTCCTTCTTGTAATGTTTTTTCAACATAGTCAATCGGTGTTCCGTAATAATTACCTACGAACTCAGCCCATTCAAGTAATTTTTCATTACGAATCATTTCCTCGAATTCTTCTCTTTCTTTAAAGAAATAATCCACACCGTCTACTTCACCTTCACGTGGTTTACGTGTCGTTACTGAAATAGAGTATTGAAAACGTGTATCCTCATGGCTAAACAGCTCTTTTCGAACCGTTCCTTTTCCAACCCCAGAAGGTCCTGAAAGAACGATGAGCAATCCTCTTCTACTTCTCATAAATATGTAAAACCTACCCTTCCTCACTTAAATCTTCTTTATTATTCAAACGATGTGCAATCGTCTCTGGCTGAATTGGACTTAATACAACATGCCCATCATCCATAACAATAACCGCCCTTGTTTTTCTCCCATACGTAGCATCAAGTAAAGCATTATGTTCACGTGCTTCCTGTACTGTTCGTTTAATAGGAGCTGACTCCGGACTTACAATAGCAATAATTCGATGAGCAGATACAATATTTCCGTATCCAATATTTAAAAACCGCATGGCCATAGTTTGCGCCTCCTAGTAAGTCTATCCGATTTCTCCACCACGTATAACTTTATATATTTTTTTGAAAGCTACTCAATATTTTGTACTTGTTCACGAATTTTTTCAAGGTTATTTTTCATTTCTACCACATATTTTGAAATTGTTAAGTCATTTGCCTTAGAACCAATCGTATTAATTTCTCTATGCATCTCTTGCACGATGAAGTCCATTTTCCTTCCAACAGGCTCTTCAATCTGCAGTGTTTCACGAAATTGATCTAAATGACTTTGCAAGCGAACTAATTCCTCATGAATATCACAACGCTCTGCAAAGATTGCGACTTCTGTTAGCAATCTTTGTTCATCCAGATCCTGATTATGTAATTCTTTTAAGCGATTCTCTAATCGTTCACGATATTTTTGTGTAACAATGGGTGCATGTGGAATAATTGCATTTACACAATTGTGAATCTCTTGCAAACGATACGCTATATCTTTATGTAATCGTTCTCCTTCGCCATCCCTCATCGTTTTCAACATATGAGCAGCTTGGCGAACAGCCTCATATAAACTGTTCTCAAATTGTTCATTTACATTTTCTATTTCCTCAATTTCAGTCACTTCTGGCATTGCCATCAATCGCTCAAGTGTAATAGAATCTTGTAATTGAAATTTTCCTTTTATATCTTCCATAATCGATTGGTACTGCTCAAGAAGCGACCAATTCACACTTAATTTTCTTTCAACAAGCCCTTCACCCGTTATACTAATAGACACTTCAATACGTCCGCGGCGAACTTGTTCTGCAATTATTTTACGAATTTTGTCTTCAAATACCATCATTTGCTTCGGAAGTCGAATACTCATCTCTAGAAAACGGTGGTTCACCGATTTCATTTCTACTGTAATTTGAAAAGCATCACTTTCTACTTTCGATCTTCCAAACCCTGTCATACTAGAAATCATTTTTATCACATCCAAGCCATGAAATAACTCAATGAAAAAGGTAATAGAGACAAGGCTCTACTACCTTCTGTAAATTATATCACATTTTCATAACATTGACTATTTCAAGTTTAATCCCTTCTTATATAATATTGGCTTTTCCTTTTTCCCTTTTCTCCCTGTTAATAAAGAGCCTACTAGTAAGAAAGTTGGAATGGATGACAAACCTCCAATTAACAACCAATCTCTTGCTTGTATTGGCATCGTGCTAAAAATCGGTTGTAATGGTGGATAATATATAACAACGAGCATTAACAGTAATGAAATGATAACCGCCCCTACTAAATACACATTTCCAAACGGATTGCGGTGGAAAACAGAATGTTCACTTCGGCAATCAAATACATGAATAAGCTGCGCAAGTACCAACGTCGCAAATGCCACGGTTTGTGCATACTTTAGTTCATTTGGATGTTGATTATACGCAATAATAAACGCCACTAACGTTACTGCTCCGATGAGAAATCCACGGCTTATAATTTTCCACGCTAGCCCTCTAGCGAATACGCCTTCTTTCGGATGGCGCGGCGCCCTCTTCATCACATCTCCTTCAGCTTTATCCAGACCTAATGCCATCGCTGGTAAACCATCAGTAACTAAATTCACCCATAAAATTTGAATTGGAACCATCGGCAATGGTAACGCAAGTAACATTGCAAATAACATAACTAAGATTTCTCCAACATTTGATGCTAGTAAGTATCGAATAAACTTACGTATGTTCTCGTATATATTTCGACCTTCTTTAATTGCTGATTTTATCGTAGCAAAATTATCGTCTAGCAGAACGAGTGAAGATGCTTCTTTCGCAACATCTGTCCCTGTAATTCCCATCGCTATCCCGATATCTGCTGTTTTTATGGCTGGGGCATCGTTCACCCCATCACCTGTCATTGCTACTATATGTCCTTTATTTTGCAGCGCCTTAACAATTTTTAATTTATGTTCAGGTGATACACGAGCAAATACATACGTATCTTCTACAACATTTTCTAATTCCTCTACATCCATATTCGCAAGTTCTACCCCTTCAACAACGCGTCCACCAGTTGGTAAAACTCCTAACTGTTCTGCAATTGCCATTGCTGTCACTTTATGATCTCCTGTAATCATCACTGTTCGAATACCAGCTTCTTTACACTCTTTTACCGCCTGTTCTACCTCTGGTCTTGGCGGATCAATCATTCCTTGTATCCCGACTAACATAAAATCTTTTTCAACGTCTCTTTCGTGTTCAATAGAGTCAGTTGCTTTTAATGGCTTAAATGCAACTGCAATTGTTCGAAGTGCTTGACTGCCTAAACTATGAATAGCCGCCTGTACTTCTTTTCTATACAACTCACTTAATGGTTGCTGCCTATCCGCCCATAAGATCGTTTGACTCATTTGCAAAAGGACGTCTGGCGCTCCTTTTGTCACAACAAATTTTTTCCCCTCTCGATCTCGCACAATTACACTCATCATTTTTCGGGTCGAATCAAAGGGAAATTCACGAATAATTTCAAATTTCCCTTTCAATGCTTCACGCGTTATCCCCGCTTTCATCGCTGCAGCTACAAGCGCTCCTTCTGTTGGATCTCCATCTAATACATACGCCTTTTTCTTTTGAATAATATTTGCATTGTTACATAGTGAACCAAATGTAAGTAATTGATAAAGTGATTTTGTCTTAGCTGGATTAACTTCTTTTTCACCTTTCATAAAAGATCCATTAGGTTCGTATCCTTGCCCCGTCACTTTCCATAACTCTCCACCTGACCACATATGTGTTACCATCATTTTGTTTTGCGTCATTGTTCCTGTTTTATCAGAGCATATGACAGAAGCGCAACCTAACGTTTCTACAGCTGGTAACTTCCTTACTATTGCTCTCTTTTTTATCATGCGCTGTACACCAAGCGATAAAGCAACCGTAACGATTGCCGGTAATCCTTCTGGAATAGCAGCAACAGCTAACGACACGCCAGCTAAAAACATATGATATACTTCATTCCCTTGATACACACCAGCTAATACAACGAGCGCTGTCAAAATAAGAGCCACAATAATTAATATTTTTCCGAGTTGCTCTAATCTTCTTTGCAATGGTGTTTCCATTTGCTCTGCATTTTGCAACATATTTGCAATTTGGCCCATCGCTGTATTCATACCAGTTGCTACAACGACCCCTGTTCCAGATCCTCTCGTAATCATCGTACCCATAAAAGCCATATTTTTTTGATCTCCAATTGCAACATCTTGCCCTTGCAATGCTTCTACCTTTTTTTGCACTGGTACTGACTCTCCTGTCAAAGCAGATTCTTCAATATATAAACTCGATGCCTCAACGAGACGTACATCAGCCCCAATACGATCTCCACTGGAAAATTTAATAACATCACCTAAAACAAGCGCTTTAGATGGCGCCTTTACCCACTTTCCATTCCGCATCACAGTAACTTGCGGGGCGGCTAGCTCCTTTAGAGCTTCCAATGATTTTTCGGCCTTTCTCTCTTGAAAAAAACCTAGAATTCCATTGATAATAACAATGGCAACAATGGCAATAGAATCAATATATTCACCTAAGTAAGCAGAAACTATTGTTGCACCAAACAAAACAAGTACCATAAAATCTTTAAATTGCGCTAAAAATACCATGAGTGCCGAAGGCCTTTTCGCTTCATCTAATTCATTTGTACCAAATTTTTTGATTCGGCCCTCTGCTTCTTTCTCCGTAAGTCCAACCTTTACATTGGTATTCGTTCTTTCTTCTACTTCATGTGCCCGCATTCCATACCAGTTCATCCTGCTATCGACCTCCTGATTCCAGACATACTCTATTGAAAGCTTATTCAGCCTCGTCCAAAAAAATGCTATAATTAACTTTTAGTTAGAAAGGAGTGTTTTTTATGGCATTCGATGGATTATTTACAAGAGCGATTACACATGAAATTGCAAATTCTCTTTACACGGGAAGAATTTCAAAAATATATCAACCTTCAAAATACGAAATTTTATTACATATTCGAGCAAACGGAAAAAATCAAAAACTGATTCTTTCCGCTCATCCGACATATGCACGTTTACACTTAACAAATCAAAATTACGATTCACCTGCACTTCCGCCAATGTTTTGTATGCTTCTCCGCAAGCATCTAGAAGGTGGTTTCATTGAAAAAATTGAACAAATTGATTTAGAACGTATTATTCAAATCACAGTACGCAGCAGAAATGAAATTGGTGATGAATCGCTAAAAACATTAGTAATTGAAATCATGGGTCGACATAGTAACATCATTTTAGTAGACACAAAAACAAATAATATTTTAGATAGCTTAAAACACGTTTCTTTAGCAGTAAACCGACATCGAACTGTATATGCCGGAGCTGAATATATTGCACCGCCCGCACAACACAAAATTAACCCACTTCAGATTGAAACGGATGATGAATTTATTAGACCTCTAGACTTTCTATCTGGAAACATGGATAAACAGCTCGTCGGCACTTTTACGGGAATCTCACCGTTATTCGCAAAAGAAGTAGTAAACAAAGCAGGTATGGTAAATGAAAAAGCTTTATCTGAAGCATTTTTCTCCATACAAAAACCATTACTAACTCATACATATACACCAGCAATGATTACTGCAAACGGGAAAGAATTCTTTTATCTTTTCCCTCTTGCGCACTTAGCAGGAGAAGAGAAAACATTCTCATCTGTAAGTGAATTGTTAGATCGCTTCTTCTTCGGTAAAGCAGAGCGCGATCGTGTAAAACAACAGGCGCATGATTTAGAACGCTTTATGCAAAACGAAAAAAATAAAAATGAGAAAAAGCTTATAAAACTAGAAAAAACATTACAAGATGCCGGAAAAGCAGATAAATATCAACTATTTGGAGAGCTACTTACAGCCAATATGTACGCTTTAAAAAAAGGTGATAAAGATATTGAAGTCGTTAACTATTACGATGAAAATGGCGGAACTGTAAAGATCACATTAGACCCTTTAAAAACGCCATCTGAAAATGCACAACGCTATTTCCAAAAGTACCAAAAAGCGAAAAATTCAGTTGTTGTTGTAGAAGAACAAATCGAAAAAACAAATGAAGAAATTCTTTATTTTGATAGTTTACTGCAACAAATGGAAGCTGCTTCTTCAAAAGATATTGAAGAAATTCGCGAAGAATTAGCTGAAGAAGGGTATATGCGTAATCGTAAAACGAAAAACGCAAAGAAAAAGCCTACAAAACCAGTATTAGATAAATATTTAGCAAGTGATGGTACAGAGATTTTCGTTGGTAAAAACAATAAACAAAATGATTATTTAACAACGAAATTCGCCCGTCGCGATGAAATTTGGTTACATACGAAAGACATACCTGGCTCTCACGTTGTCATTCGTTCTTTAGAACCTGCTGAAGAAACTTTACTAGAAGCTGCAAAAATTGCCGCTTATTACAGTAAAGCAAAAGAGTCTAGCTCTGTACCTGTTGATTTCACAAAAATACGCCATGTGAAAAAACCGAGTGGTGCAAAACTTGGTTTTGTTACGTACGACAATCAGCAAACCGTATATGTAACACCTGACGCTGACACTGTAATGAAATTAAAAGCGTAAATGCAAAAAATGCGTTGCTTATATGCAACGCATTTTTTATTCGTTCCTATACCCATTCACTAATTCATAGCATCTTTCTTGTCATTTTATATATTTTCAAAAAAATTGACAGTGTCAATCTACATCTGTATAAATTTTTTTACAGTATATAAATACAGTGCCCCAAAAATCAATGTTTTTTTATCCCCTACTAATTATTAAAGCAACCTGGATGTTATAAGTATCCCGCCTCTCACAAATAGCTGGCTACTTTTTATTTTCTCTACAATATATATTTTGGCACGCTATTTGCTTTATTCAATACTGTGAATAGGGGGAATTAACATGACTTTAAAAATTAATAAAATCCAAAATCAGCTACAAAACTATGAAATTGACGGATTACTTATTACAAAAAAAGAAAATCGCCAATATGCAACAGGCTTTACAGGTAGTGCTGGCGTCGTCTTAATCTCTAAGAATAAAGCTGTTTTTATAACTGATTTTCGCTATGTAGATCAAGCGAAATCACAAATAAAAGATGCTGAAATTATAATGCATAAAGGAAATTTAGAAAAAGAAATTGCAAATCAAGTATCGAAATTAAATATTCAAAAACTTGGAATTGAAGAAAATAACATGACATTGCAACAATATAAAAACTTACAAAAATACGTACATGCGGAAATGATTCAAGTGTGCGAAATCATTGAAAATATTCGTCTTATTAAAGACACGCCTGAAATAGAAACAATGAAAGTCGCAGCTCATATCGCGGATGAAGCATTTCACCACATCCTTACGTTTCTAAAACCAGGAATAAGTGAAAATGATGTCCGAGATGAATTAGAATTTTTCATGCGAAAAAAAGGTGCTACGTCCTCATCATTTCAAATTATTGTAGCTTCTGGTGTTCGTTCTTCTCTTCCTCATGGCGTTGCATCAAATAAAATAATCGAGCAAGGTGACATTGTCACATTAGATTTCGGTGCACTTTACGACGGATATTGTTCCGATATAACACGTACTGTAGCAATCGGTGAACCATCAGAAGAGTTCAAAAAAATATACAATGTTGTACGCGAAGCATTAAAACGCGGGACTGAAGCAATTAAACCTGGAGAAACTGCGAAAAGTATCGATGATGTAACAAGAAACTACATTACAGATTGTGGATATGGTCAATATTTTGGTCACTCTACAGGGCACGGTCTCGGCTTAGAAATACATGAACCTCTTCGCCTATCCCAAGAAAGTAAAGCTACATTAGAAGAAGGTATGGTTGTTACAGTTGAACCAGGTATTTACATACCGAACTGGGGCGGTTGTAGAATTGAAGACGATATCGTCATTACAAAAGACGGATATGAGGTTATTACAACATCAAATAGAGAGCTAATTGTTATTCCTTGTTAATATTATCAAATTTTTTACAGGATTTTTTCTTTACATATAGAATCCCTTATCTGGAGTATTTGTTTAAAAGAGGGGGAATTTTAATTGAATTTTGTAATTGATAAAATAGATGGTTTACAGCCTGAATTTTCAAAACTTGTTTCCATGATGAATTACGCTCGCTATACAACAATGCAGGCTGCCCAAGGCTTAACAATTGAAGAACTTGATTATTTGTATGACGATGACGCAAACTCAATTGGTATGCTTTTGTACCATATGGCCGCTATTGAATTTTACTACCAAATTCATACCTTTGAAGATCGTGAACCGACAGATGCTGAATTAGAGCGTTGGTTGCCTGCTATTGAGTTAGGGGATCTTGGACGAGAAAAAATAAAAGGAAACTCCATAGAATTTTACATTCATACATTACAAGAAGTACGCTCTAAAACAATTGAAACATTTCAATCTTTACCTGATGAATGGCTATTTAAAACGACAGACTTTTGGTATGACAAACCAGCTAACAACTACTTTAAATGGTTTCACGTTTTTGAAGATGAAATCAATCATCGCGGACAAATTCGTTTAATTAAAAAGATGCAAAAAGCTCATGCAGTAAAATGAGAAAATGCCACCGAATAAGGTGGCATTTTCTTTTATTCATTAACGAAAAGCTTTTCGTTTACTGTTTTAGTGACTACCACTACCAACATTAAAATGCATATTAAATATAGCAATTTCGCAATAAACAACCACCCTTGAAACATTACAATTTCATCTATTATCTCATTTCCTCTCAATATCAAAAACGGTATCGTGCTAATTATTATAACAAACTCGATGCTGAAAACAATTTTCTTTTTGGGGCTATATGATTTCCATTCATTCCAGCGATACATAGGTGCAAAAATCAATACTCCTATACATAATATAACTGGTACCCATTCACTTTTAAAAAATTGCCCTGAAATAACTGATAATAGTAAACAAACGAGCACACCATAATATCCTATTTTCTCTCTCATTCGTACTCCCCCATTATACCTCTCTTTAAATTCCATTTTTAGGATTAATTGTATTGTATCATCCATTTTTACACCTTACCATTACAGTACATGAAATTTCACTTTTTTTCTTTTCCCTATACTCACATACTTTCACTGCTTTCATACAATACACTACACGAATGCCTAAAGGATGTGACTGTTATGGGAGTTGAATTAACGCTATTACACGCTCTCTATGTTCTTTGTTTACTCACTATTATTACCTTCTTTATTCTCAGGAAAGATACGACGATTATTTGTATCGTTTTTATCTTTTTATTAGCATTAACCGCAACAAGTTCTATCCCTCTTGCCATTAGCGGGATTTTCCAAAGTTTCATTTACGCCATTACCGAACTATTACCAACTATATTAATCATCTCCATTATCGTATCCATGAGTAATCTACTCGTTCATACCGGCATAAATGATACGATGATTTCACCATTTACAAAAATGATTCGAACACCTACACTCGCCTACTGGATTATCGGTCTTTTAATGATGACAATTTCTTTCTTCTTTTGGCCTTCTCCAGCTGTCGCCTTAATGGGAGCTATTTTATTACCAGTCGCTGTACGCGTCGGTCTGCCGCCAATTGGGGTTGCGATTGCTATGAATTTATTCGGACACGGCATCGCCTTATCAGGTGACTTCGTTATTCAAGGCGCTCCGAAATTAACAGCAGATGCTGCTGGTCTCCCTGTTTCCAGCGTCGTATCTGCAAGTGTTCCCCTCGTTATCGTTATGGGCGTTGTTACAACTTCCTTCGCTTTTTTCTTCTTGCGAAAAGAATTTCATACTGGACTATCGTTGCAAGACTCTGTTTCATCAACTGAATCATCTAAAACTACTATTTTATTATCTCCTCGCATAAAGAAATGGCTCGCTATATGTATCCCTATCATCTATATCCTTGATATCCTTTGCATGATTCAATTTAAACTACAAGGAAGCGATGCTACAGCACTTATCGGCGGGACGACTGTTATTATGATTATCATCATTTCTCTCATCGCCTACAAAGGAAAGGGACTGAATAAAACGACCGATTATTTTATAGAAGGGCTCCAATTTGGATTTAAAATTTTCGGCCCAGTTATTCCAATTGCTGCACTTTTTTATTTAGGAGATAGTGGATTTGTAAAAATTATTGGAGACTATTTACCAAAAGGTTCACACGGAATTATTAACGACTTAGGAATCGCTTTATCTCAAACCGTTCCTTTAAACCAATATGTATCGGCAGGAACATTAACTATCGTTGGTGTCATTACCGGTTTAGATGGATCTGGCTTTTCCGGTATATCACTTGCTGGATCGATTGCCAACCTTTTCGGAACAGCACTTGGGCATGGAACAGCTACCTTAACAGCACTCGGACAAATCGCTGCCATATGGACTGGGGGCGGAACGTTAATTCCTTGGGCACTTATTCCTGCCGCTGCCATTTGCAAAGTGGATCCATTTGAACTTGCACGCCGAAACTTTTTACCGGTTGTTATCGGTTTAATCGTCACCACTATCGTTGCGATGTTTATTCTGTAACGTAAGCAAGTGTTCTCTTGCTTACGTTTTTTCATTGTAAAATTCATCATGAATTACTGGTTTTCAAAAGGGATTCGTTATCACTTAGCGAAATTATATTAGGAGAGTATTTATTCCAAAACGTTTACGAGAAACAGATTACTGCAATTAGAAAAGGGGACATAACTATGAATGAATTGATTTTCGTCTTATTAATTTGTCCATCACTTATCTTTATCGTTTCTGTTATTGGAACACGCAAGACGAAAATGTATTACGTAATGCCTATTGTAACGTTTGCTAGTTTTTTAATAATAGGTGTTATCGCCTTTACTCCAAAATTTTTCTTTTGGGTTGGCATGTACAGCATCTTCTCATTTATTGTTTCTTACATGACTCTCTTGTTTGTGAGAGGATATGAGGTTGTGGAAAACGCTAAATAGTTGTTAGCAAGGAGATTGTCATATGGTTTTCTTTGATATTGATGGAACTTTACTTGATTACGACACTGCTGAGAAAAATGGTATCTCACATTTCTTCCAAAAGTATAAAGATATTTTTTCAGGAAACGAATTAGAGGCTATGAAGCTATGGCATGAATTATCCGAAGAATATTTCAACAAATTTTTATCCAAGGAATTATCTTTTCAAGAACAACAATGGGTGCGAATGTATCATTTATTTAAAGCATTTGGAGTAAACTTATCACCTTGGGAATCTCAGCACAGATTCAAGCAATATATAGAACTATATAAGAACAACTGGACTCCATTTGAAGATGTACACTATACATTACAAACTTTGCAACAAGGAGGACACTTATTAGGTATCATTAGTAATGGTGACTATGAACAGCAAGTCGAAAAATTAACTGCGCTAAACATCCTACAATATTTCAAATATATTTTCACTTCAAGTGAAATTGGTATATCGAAGCCAGACCCAGTAATCTTTCAAAGGGCCGTATTGCAATCGAATCTTGCAATAAAAGATTGCTATTATGTTGGCGATCGATTAGAAACGGATGCAATTAGTAGTACAACAGCTGGAATGCACGGAATATGGTTAAATAGGAACAACTCGTTGCAAAAATACGATATACCCACTATACGTTCTTTACATGAAATTTTAGCAATTATATAAAAAGACGACCGCGTTCCCCCGCAGTCGTCTTTTTTCGTGTTACGCCGTGATCCAAGCTTCGTTAGCTGGATTTTTGCGCCACTCTTGTAATTTTTTCGTTTCAGCTTGTCCAATCATACCTTTTTCTGCTGCAACTTCAGTTAATGCACTGTAATCACTTAAAGAATATGATGCTACGTTAGCTGCTTCTAGCTTTTCTTTTCCTGCTTCTAGCTCATATGTGAAGATTGATACGATTCCTAATACTTCACAGCCAGCTTCGCGAAGTGCTTCTACACATGTAATTGCACTACCGCCAGTTGAAATTAAGTCTTCTACTACTACTACTTTTTGACCTTTTTCAGCTTTTCCTTCGATTTGGTTCCCTTTACCGTGACCCTTTGCTTTACTACGTACGTAGCACATTGGTAAATCCATACGATCGCTTACCCATGCAGCGTGCGCAATACCAGCAGTTGCTGTTCCTGCAATAACTTCTACAGTTGGGAAGTGCTCTTTAATTAACTCTTCTAATCCAGCTGCAATCGCTTGACGTACTTTTGGATAAGATAAAGTTAAACGGTTATCACAATAAATTGGTGATTTCATACCTGAAGACCAAGTAAATGGATCATTCGGTTGTAAAAATACTGCTCCAATTTCTAATAAATGCGATGCGATTTCTTTTTTCATACTGTTACACCTTCCCACTGTTGTTTTACTGTTTTATACGCTTCAAACGGATTTTCTGCTTTTGTAATACTACGTCCAACTACGATATAGCTTGAACCAAGTTCCCTCGCACGTTTCGGTGTTGCTACGCGCACCTGGTCATTTACATCATCACTTGCAAGACGAATCCCCGGTGTTACTGTTACAAATTCATTTCCGCATACTTCACGTAATTTTGGAACTTCAAGCGTTGAACAAACAACGCCATCAAGTCCGCTTTCTTTCGTTAGTTTTGCATAATGAGCAACCGCTTCTTCTAACGTTTTCTCAATGCCGATCTCTTTTTTCATCATAGCTTCCGAAGTGCTTGTTAGTTGTGTAACTGCAATACAAATCGGTCTCTCTTTTCCTTCTTGCTTACCTTCCTCTAATCCCTCAATCGCAGCTTTCATCATGCTGCTTCCCCCAGCAGCATGAACATTTACCATATCAACATCTAGACTAGCTAAGCTACGCATAGCGCTTTTTACTGTATTCGGAATATCATGAAGTTTTAAATCTAGAAAGATTTTATGTCCTTTTTCTTTTAAGTACGTAATAATTGCAGGGCCTTCTTTGTAAAATAACTCCATACCTACTTTGACAAATAACTCTTCCCCTTCAAAGTGGCGCAAGAATTGTTCTACATCTTGTTTCCCTGGAAAATCTAGTGCAACGATTAACGACTGTGACATGTTTGCTTCCAGCTCCTTCCTTGACATTCCGAAATGTGATCAAATCCTAATTCATCTAGTAATGCTGGTAACTCTTCAATAATTGTCGGACATACGAACGGATCGATAAAGTTCGCTGTACCTACTGCAACTGCGCTTGCGCCAGCGTAGAAGAATTCAATTACATCTTCCGCTGTTTCAATACCACCCATTCCGATAATTGGAATGTTAACCGCTTGGCTTACTTCATGTACCATACGAATTGCTACCGGCTTAATCGCAGGACCTGATAATCCGCCTGTACGGTTTGCTAAAATTGGTTTAGCTGTTTTTAAATCTAGACGCATACCAAGCAATGTATTAATCATCGTTAATCCGTCTGCACCTGCATTTTCAATCGCTTTTGCAATTTCCACAATGTTTGCCACGTTCGGTGACAACTTCACGTATACAGGTACTTCAGAAACCTCTTTTACTCGCTTCGTTAAATCAGCAGCAATTTCAGGATTTGTACCAAAGGCGATACCACCTGTTTTTACGTTCGGACAAGAAATATTTAATTCTAGTGCATGGACATTAGGTGCTTTAGAAATTTCCTTTGCAACCGCTACGTAATCCTCAGCTTGTGAGCCTGCAACGTTCGCAATGATTGGAAGGTCAAATTGTTCTAACCATGGTAATTCAGAATTCATTACTTTTTCTAAACCTGGGTTTTGAAGTCCGATTGCATTTAACATGCCGCCCGGTGTTTCAGCAACACGCGGCGTTGGATTTCCATAGCGTGGTTGTTCTGTCGTCGCTTTAATCATGATTGATCCTAGTACACTTAAATCGTAAAACTGTGCATATTCACGACCAAATCCAAAGCATCCAGATGCCGGTATAATTGGATTTTTTAATGATAATCCTGGTAATTCAACTTGCAATCTGTTCATAGTACAACCTCCCCGATTGGAAATACTGGTCCGTCGCTACACACCTTCTTGTAAGAATGTCCACTTGGATCTTCTTGTAAGTGGCATACACATGCGAAACAAGCTCCAATACCACAGCCCATACGTTCTTCTAATGAAATATAGGCTTTTTTCTCTTTGTAACGTCCTTCTAATGCACGAAGCATCGCTAACGGACCACATGAATAAAGAATATCAAAATCAATTCCGTAATTATCAATTACATCTGTGACAAATCCTTTTGTACCATGTGTACCGTCTACTGTCGCAACGTACGTATCACCAAGTTCTGCAAATTTTTCTTCGTAGAAAACTACATCTTTCGTTTGAAAACCTAAGATGTGAATCACACGTACACCTTTTGCAACGAGGCGCTGTGATAGTTCATAAAGTGGTGGTACACCAATTCCCCCGCCTACTAGTAAAGCTGTTTGACCAGCTTCCGCTTCTTCTACAGGAAAACCGTGTCCTAGTGGTCCTAGTACATCTACCATTTCACCTTGTTTTCTAGTTGCTAATGTTTTTGTCCCTTGTCCTTCCGCACGATATAGCATTGTAAATTCGTTCTTCTCTTGATCTACATTACAAATACTAATTGGGCGGCGCAGAAGGGGCGCAATGCCCTCTGCTACCTTAATGTGTACAAACTGCCCTGGTTCGTTCATTTGCTGTACTAAAGTTCCTTGAAGCACTAATTCGTAAATGTTTTTTGCGATTTCTTTTTGATTAACGACGATCATATTTTGCTTTTGCATCATGCATGTACCACCTCGTGACGCTTTGTTTGCGTAATTTCTTTCATTGAATGAGCTGAGAATGTCATAGATTCTAATACTCGTAAAATTGCTCTCGTTGTATCAAGTGATGTTAAGCAAGCCACACCATTTTCTACTGATTCACGGCGAATGCGGAAACCATCACGCGCTGGTTGTTTACCTTTTGTTAACGTATTGATTACAAACTGCGCTTTTCCTTGACGGATAATATCAAGTAAGTTGTAGTCTTCAGAATCAATTTTGTTTACAACTTGCACTGGAATATTTTGCTCTGCTAACGATTGTGCTGTTCCAGCTGTTGCTAATAAGTTATAACCGATTTCATGGAAACGTTTTGCAATTTCCATTGCCTCTTCTTTATCTTTATCCGCTACTGTGATGATTACTGATCCGTGCGTTGGAATGTTAATTCCAGAAGCCACTAGACCTTTGTATAATGCTTTTTCAAGCGTTAAGTCTTTACCCATTACTTCCCCTGTTGATTTCATTTCAGGTCCTAATGTTGTATCAACTGAACGTAGTTTCGCAAATGAGAATACCGGAGCTTTTACATATACTTCTTTCTCTTCTGGGTGATAGCCCGTTCCGTATCCTTGTTCTACTAGGTTTTGACCTAAAATAACTTTCGTTGCAACGTTCGCCATCGGTACGCCTGTAATTTTACTTAAGAACGGTACTGTACGGCTCGCACGTGGGTTTACTTCAATTACATACACTTGATCTTTGAACACTACAAACTGGATATTTAGTAATCCAATAATGTTTAATCCTTTTCCAAGTGCAATTGTATGTTCAATGATTTGTTCTTTCAGGTTTTCAGATAAGCTTTGTGGTGGATATACTCCGATTGAATCACCAGAGTGAACTCCAGCGCGTTCAATATGTTCCATAATACCTGGAATGAATACATTCTCACCGTCTGAAATTGCATCTACTTCAATTTCTTTACCAACCATGTAACGGTCGATTAATACTGGATGATCTGCATGAACTTTAACTGCATTCTTCATGTAGTGCAGCAGTTCTTCTTGACGATATACGATTTCCATCGCACGTCCACCTAGTACGTAAGACGGTCTTACTAGTACTGGGTAACCAATTTCTTCAGCGATTGCTACCGCTTGTTCTACAGTCGTTGCAGTTTTACCAACTGGTTGCGGGATACCAAGCTTTGTTAAAGCGGCTTCGAATTTATCACGATCTTCTGCACGGTCTAAGTCTTCAAGTGATGTTCCTAAGATTTTCACACCGTGTGCTTCTAATTTCGCCGCTAAGTTAATTGCCGTTTGTCCACCGAACTGAACGATAACACCTTCTGGCTTTTCTAAATCGATAATGTGCATTACATCTTCAATCGTTAATGGTTCAAAGTATAATTTGTCAGAAATACTGAAGTCTGTTGAAACTGTTTCTGGGTTGTTATTAACAATGATTGCCTCATATCCAGCTTCTTTTATTGCCCATACAGAGTGAACTGTTGCATAGTCAAACTCAACACCTTGACCGATACGGATTGGACCAGACCCTAGTACAACCACACTCTTACGATCTGTTATAACCGATTCATTCTCGTCACCGTATGTGCTGTAGTAATATGGTGTTGCAGATTCGAACTCTGCCGCACAAGTGTCTACCATTTTATAGACAGGAGTTATATTGTTTTCTTTACGCATATCGTAGATTTCGCGCTCCGTTTTGTTCCAAGCAGCTGCAATGTAGTGATCGCTGAAGCCCATTTCTTTCGCAGTTTGTAGTACTTCCATATTTCCTACATTCGCTTTTACTTCGCGTTCCATGTTTACGATGTTTTCAATTTTTTGTAAGAAGAAGAAGTCCATTTCACACCATTCGTTGATTTCTTCTTTCGTTACACCTTGACGAATCGCTTCTGCTACGATAAACAGTCGCTCATCATCTGCTTTAATAATGCGTTTTTTCATTGTTTCTTTATCAAGCTCTTTTAAGTGGTCTAATTCTAAGTGATAAATACCAAGCTCTAAAGAACGAACCGCTTTTAATAATGATTGCTCTAAGTTACGTCCGATTGACATAACTTCACCAGTTGCCTTCATTTGTGTACCAAGTGTTCTGTTTGCTGATTCAAACTTATCAAATGGCCAGCGTGGAATTTTTGAAACAACATAGTCTAATGCTGGCTCAAAGCACGCGTAAGTTTTTTGTGTTACTGGGTTTATAATTTCATCTAATGTTAAACCGACTGCAATTTTTGCGGCTAGCTTCGCAATTGGATATCCAGTTGCTTTAGATGCTAGTGCAGATGAACGACTTACACGTGGGTTTACTTCAATTACATAGTATTGGAAGCTATGTGGATCAAGTGCAAGCTGAACGTTACATCCACCTTCAATTCCTAATGCACGAATAATTCGTAATGAAGTGTTTCGTAACATTTGATATTCACGGTCGCTTAATGTTTGGCTCGGTGCTACTACGATAGAATCACCTGTGTGAACCCCAACTGGATCGATGTTTTCCATGTTACATACTACAATCGCGTTATCATTCGAATCACGCATTACTTCATATTCAATTTCCTTACAACCCGCAATGCTCTTTTCTAATAAACATTGTGTTACTGGACTATGTTTTAATCCACCTGATACGATTTCAATTAGTTCTTCTTCATTACTACAGATTCCGCCACCTGTTCCTCCCATTGTAAATGCTGGGCGAACAATAACTGGATAACCAATTTCTTTTACAAATTCATGTGCTTCTTCCAACGTATGAATGATCGTGCTAGATGGAATTGGTTCATTTAAATCCTGCATTAATGTACGGAATAAATCGCGATCCTCCGCTTGTTCGATTGCTGATAGCTTTGTTCCTAAAATTTCAACTCCGCACTCTTCAAGGATGCCTGATTTCGCAAGTTCAACAGCCATATTTAAGCCTGTTTGACCACCCAATGTTGGTAAGATTGCATCTGGACGTTCTTTACGAATAATACGGCTTACGAATTCTAATGTTAATGGCTCGATATATACTTTATCTGCTGTCGCAGTATCTGTCATAATTGTTGCTGGGTTAGAGTTAACAAGGATTACTTTGTAACCTTCTTCTCTAAGAGATTGACAAGCTTGTGTACCAGAGTAGTCAAACTCCGCTGCTTGCCCAATTACAATTGGTCCTGATCCGATTACTAAAATTGTGTTAATGTCTAGGCGTTTTGGCATAACTCTTCCCCTTCTTTCTTGAAGTTTTCAATCATTGCTAAGAAATCTTCGAATAAATCATTTGCATCTTCTGGTCCTGCTGAAGCTTCTGGGTGGTATTGTACTGTAAATGCTGGGAACTTCGTATGACGAAGACCTTCTACTGTTCCATCATTTAAAGCTACGTGCGTAATTTCAAGATCTGTATTTTTAACTGATTCTTCTTCTACTGCGTAACCATGATTTTGAGATGTAATTGCTACTTTTCCAGTTGCAAGATGTTTTACTGGATGGTTTAAACCACGGTGACCGAATTTTAATTTACTTGTATTCGCACCAGATGCTAGAGCGAACAATTGATGTCCTAGGCAAATTCCGAATAAAGGAACTTTACCGATAATGTCTTTTAACATTTCAATTGCTTCTGGTACATCTTTTGGATCTCCAGGTCCGTTACTTAACATAATTCCATCTGGGCTAAGGCGTAAAATTTCTTCTGCTGTTGTATTGTAAGGTACTACAATTACATCACAGTCACGTTTATTTAATTCTCGTAAGATACCATGTTTCATTCCGAAGTCTACTAGTACAACGCGATGTCCGCGGCCTGGGCTTGGGTATGGATCTTTCGTTGATACGCGTTTTACGTGATCTGTAAATACTGTCGCTTTTAATTGGCTCACGATGTACTCTACATCTGCATCCATGTTACATAGACGTCCGCGTAATGTACCGTATTGACGAATTTTTCTCGTTAATTTTCTCGTATCAATTCCTGCTAATCCTGGGATATTTCTTTCTTTTAAGTAATCATTTAACGAAATTTCATTACGGAAGTTTGATGGATGATCACAAATTTCGTTTACGATTAAACCATTTACAGATGGATGAATCGATTCAAAATCGTCACGGTTAATGCCGTAGTTTCCGATTAATGGGTACGTGAATGTTACAATTTGACCGCAATATGATGGATCAGATAATGTTTCTTGATATCCAGTCATTCCTGTTGTAAATACAACCTCACCTGACTTTTCGATTTCTCCTCCGAAACCTTTTCCAATTAATACTGTTCCATCTTCTAAGATAAGTTGTCTTTTCATACTAATGCACTCTCCTTTTGCCATGCGATCTTACCACCAACGATTGTCATTACCGGCCATCCTTGGCATTTCCAACCTGCAAATGGTGTATTTTTTCCTTTTGATAAGAATGTTGTTGGATCAATCTCTTCTTCTTGTTCTAAATCAATGATTGTAATATCAGCTGTTCTACCTTCTTTCAGGCGACCTGCTTCTAAGCCGAATGTATCAGCTGGCTTTTCTGTTAAGAATTGAATTAACTGCTCTAATGTAATAATTCCTTTTTTCACAAGGTTTGTGTATAGAAGTGGGAATGCTGTTTCAAAACCAGTAATTCCGAATGGTGCTCTTTCAATTCCTTGTGCTTTCTCTTCCGCTGTATGCGGTGCATGATCTGTTGCGATCATATCAATTGTTCCATCTAATAACCCTTCAATTAACGCTGCATGATCTTCTTTTCCACGAAGCGGTGGGTTCATTTTAAAGTTAGGATCAGCTGATGGGATATCATCTTCACATAACACTAAGTGATGCGGTGTTACTTCTGCTGTTACTTTAATTCCAGCGCGTTTCGCATCACGAATTACGCGTACAGAGCCTTTCGTACTTACGTGACATACGTGATAGTGACAATCTGCCGCTTCAGCAAGCAGTATATCCCTTGCAATATGTACAGATTCACATACTGATGGGATACCGTTTAATCCGTGTTTCTCAGAAAACTTCCCTTCATGTACACACCCTTTATTAATAAGAGTGTTCTCTTCACAGTGCGCAACTACTGCCATATTTAATTTCGCTGCACGCTTCATAGCAGCTAACATCATGCTAGCATCTTGTACGCCTACACCGTCATCAGTGAAAGCAAATGCTCCCAGCTCTTTTAATGTTTCAAAATCTGTCATTTCAGAACCCGCTTGGCGTACTGTAATTGCTCCATATGGTAGTACATTGACATGCGCTTTTTCTTGAATACGTTTTTGCAAGTCTTCCATATGTTCTCTGCAATCTGGTACTGGGCGTGTATTTGGCATTGCGCAAATTGTAGTGAATCCACCTTTTGCCGCTGCTAGTGTACCTGTTTCAATTGTTTCTTTATGTTCACCACCTGGTTCACGAAGATGTACGTGTACATCTACTAATCCAGGTGCGATTAACTTTCCGTTCACATCGATTACTTCAGCATTATCTGCCGTAATATTTTCTGCTACCTTAGCGATTTTACCGTCTTGTACAAGAAGATCTGTTGCTACGATTTTTCCTTCTTCATTCATATAACGACCATTTTTAAACAAGTAATTCATGTTTCATTCCTCCTAATACATTTGGTAAGGCGCGTTTTAGTACAGCCATTCTTACGTAAACTCCATTTTCCATTTGTTTAAATATGCGTGAACGCTCACACTCAACGAGTTCACTTGCAATTTCAACATCTCGGTTTACAGGAGCTGGATGCATAATAATGCTTCCTTCTTTCATACGCTTTTCTCTTTCTACTGTTAATCCATGTTTCTCATGATACTCTTTCATAATGTCTGTTTCATAATGATCATGACGCTCATGTTGCACACGAAGTAACATCATTACATCCACTTCTGGAACAAGCTCATCTAATGGTTTGTATGTTCCAAATGTGTTGTCTTCATCTTTCCACTCTTCTGGACTTGCAAAGTAAATCGTTGCACCGAGCTTCGTTAATGCTTCTGCATTAGAACGTGCTACTCGGCTATGTCGAACATCTCCTACTATTGCAATCTTCAAACCTTCAAATCTTCCAAACTCTTGTTTAATTGTAAGAAGGTCGAGTAGGCACTGCGTTGGATGGTTTCCACATCCATCTCCAGCGTTTAAAATCGGGATATTCACCTGATCTTTTAGTTCATCGAAGTAGCGATCTTGCTCATGGCGGATGACCACTGCTTTTGTTCCGATTGATTCTAGTGTTCTTATCGTATCGTATAACGTTTCTCCTTTTTGTACGCTAGATGCATCAGCTGAAAAGTTTAAAACATCCAGTCCTAATCTCTTCTCAGCAACTTCAAAGCTAAATCTCGTTCTCGTACTATTCTCAAAGAACAAGTTTGCAACAAAAGTTTGCTCTGTCGTTTTGCTCTCTTTTCCATTCGCAAAATCTTCTGCGTCTTTTAGGATTTCTGAAATTTCTACTTCCGATAGTTCACTCATCGTTAACAAATGGCTCATCGTCATCCCTCATCTTTCTGATTTTTATGTTACCACTTTTGTATATTTATAACAACCTTCGCATAAAAATACCCTAATCGTGTAAGACTAGGGTGCAAGGAAGAAGCCACCCTTTTCTGTCTCACAGGACTGAATTAAAAGGTTATTTTTATGAAGCAATCTGCTTAGATTGTTTTGTATGTTTTTCTTGTTTTGTTTCTGGTAGTAGTAGATTTAACAGTACACCTACAATCGCTGCAAGCGCCATTCCTTCTACTTGGAATGAATCTCCTACGTGAAGTACCGCTCCACCAATGCCGATTACTAGTATTACTGATGCAATCATTAAGTTTCGTTTGTCACTTAAATCTGTTTTATCATCTACCATCATGCGTAATCCGCTTGATGCGATTACACCGAATAGTAAGATTGATACCCCGCCCATAACTGGTGTTGGGATCGAATGAATCAGTGCAGAAATTTTACCGATAAATCCGAACATGATTGCGAACACTGCTGAACCGATGAATAAGTATACACTGTACGCTCTCGTAATTGCTAGCACACCGATGTTTTCACCGTATGTTGTATTCGGTGGTCCACCGATTAGTGATGCGATCAATGTTGCTACTCCATCACCGAAGATTGAACGATGTAAACCTGGTTTTTCAATTAAATCTCTTTTAATTACATTTCCAAGTACAATTTGATGTCCGATATGCTCTGATATTGTTACGAGTGCAACTGGTACCATTAAGAGCACAATCTTCCATGAGAACTCTGGTGTGTATGTTACAAATGGTACTGTGAAATCTGGTATGACAAACCATTTTGCCTCAGCTACCGGCTTTAAATCGACTAGCCCTTGGAAGTAAGCAAAGATGTAACCTCCGATGATTCCAAGTAAAACTGGTATGATACTGAAGAATCCTCTCCCGAATATGGAGCAAATGATTGTAATTGCTAATGTTACTAACGCTACTGAAAAGTGTGTAAAGCTGTACTTACCATCCGCACCGTTCATTGCCATATTCACTGCTGTATGTGCTAAAGCTAAACCGATTACCATTACGACTGGACCAACTACGATTGGTGGAAGTAATTTCATAATCCACGCTGATCCTGATTTCTTAATTCCGAGTGAGATTAAGATGTACACAAGTCCTGCTAGCAAACCGCCAAGCATCGCTGCTCCCGGTCCACCTGCCGTTTTCGCTGTTATAATCGGTGCGATAAAGGCGAATGATGATCCTAGATAGGCAGGTACTTGACCTTTCGTTATAAGAAGAAACGCTAACGTTCCTAATCCACTTGATATTAATGCTACTGACGGATTCAATCCTGTTAAAAACGGAACAAGCACTGTTGATCCAAACATCGCGAACAAATGTTGTATACTTAAAAATAACCATTTTCCCGGTTTCGGTATTTCATTAACGTCTAACACTGGCTTTTGTTCCATTGTTACATCCTCCTTCAGTTTAAATCTTTGCAATAAAAAAACTCTTTGTGCCTGTGCACAAAGAGTCCTACACTTTCGTATGCCAAATTTGACATATGAAAGCCAAGACCCTTTGTCAGCCTCACAGGACTACATTTAAAAGGGCTTTACTTATCGTATATGCTTACTCGATCTTGTTGATCTGTCTCTTGCAAATCAACTTCGATACGCTCTTCACTTGATGTTGGAATGTTCTTTCCTACATAATCAGCGCGAATTGGTAGTTCACGATGACCTCTATCAACAAGAACAGCCAATTGAATTTGTGACGGTCTACCTAAATCCATTAGGGCATCCATCGCTGCTCGAACTGTTCTTCCTGTATATAATACATCATCCACAAGGATAACTTTTTTCTTCGTAATATCTACAGGAATATCAGAACCTTTTACAAGTGGTTCTTTGTTTTTGGATTGTAGTGTTAAATCATCACGATATAACGTAATATCTAACTCGCCTACTTCCATTTCTTTCCCTTCAATTTGACCAATTCGTTCTGCCAAACGTTGTGCAATAAAAATTCCACGTGTTTTAATTCCGACAAGAACACAATTATCGACACCTTTATTTCGTTCCACGATTTCATGACTAATTCGTGTTAAAGCGCGGCGAATCATTTGGTCATCTAAAACGACAGCTTTTTCCTGCATGTTCTACACCTCCAAGCTTTTTTCTTGCATGAGAGGAATGGTATAAAAAAAGTCCTCTCAGCGTGTGCGAGAGGACTTTTGAAAAAAGGGTACAGCATACCCTAAGTATTTCAAACCGTTACCTTCTCAACCTCACGGGGCTGTGTTAAAGGATCATTATTTAACTGTTGTCAGTATCTCAGTTTTCTTATGATTTGTCAATACTATTTTCGCAAAATATTTAATGCGTCTTCAAACACTTCTGGAATTGGTGCTTCAAACTGAATATATTCACCAGTACGAGGATGGTCAAATCCTAAAATACCTGCATGAAGTGCTTGTCCATTCATATCTAATGTTTTCTTTGGGCCATACTTTGGATCTCCTGCAAGTGGATAGCCAATATATTTCATATGAACACGAATTTGGTGCGTACGTCCCGTTTCTAAGCGACATTCCACAAGTGTAAAGTCTTTAAAGCGTTCTAACACTTGGAAGTGCGTCACAGCATGCTTACCATTTTCATCAACTGTCATACTTTGACGCTCTTTCTTATCACGGCCAATTGGTGCATCGATAGTTCCCTTATCATGTGGAATCACACCGTGCACAATCGCTTTGTAACGTCTTGTAACTGTTTTTGCTACAAGTTGATTTACAAGTGATTCGTGCGCCATATCATTTTTAGCAACCATTAATAGGCCAGATGTATCTTTATCAATACGATGCACGATACCTGGACGCATTACACCGTTAATGCCTGATAAATCTGTACAGTGGTGCATAAGGCCGTTTACAAGCGTACCACTTGTATGACCTGGTGCTGGATGTACAACCATGCCACGTGGCTTATTAACAACAAGTACATCTGCATCTTCATAATAAATTTCTAAGTTCATATCTTCTGGTTGAATATCTAATGCTTCTGGTTCAGGAATCGTTACTGTAATTTCATCATTTTCTCGAACCTTATAATTCCCTTTTACTGCTTTTCCGTTTACTGTCACAACATCATCTTTAATCCATTGCTGTACTTGTGAACGTGACCACTCATTATTTATCCCTGCAACGAATTTATCAATTCGCTCACTTTTTTGCTCTTCTGCAACTGTTACTTGTACTACTTCACTCATTCAATTACTCCTTCGCTTTCTTGCCTTCTAATAATGTTTGAATAATAATTAATACAACACCAATACATAATGCTGAATCAGCTATATTGAATACTGGATAGTTGTACGAGAAAATATACACGTGAATGAAATCCACTACTTCTTGTCTAAATACACGATCAATAAAATTACCAATTGCTCCGCCTAAAATGAGACCTAATGAAATACCTAGAAGCTTGTCTGTCTTCGCGTACTTTTTCATATAAAATACGATAAACACTACGAAAACGACTGTAATAATGTAGAAAAACCACATTTTATTTTCTAAAATACCCCAGGCAGCTCCTCTATTTCGATGTGATGTTATGTATAATACATTATCGATAATCGGAATGCTCGTACCCAATTCCATTTTCTTTACAATTAGCCACTTCGATATTTGATCGATGGCAATGACAAATAACGCTATTACATAATATATCATTTTCATTTCCCCCATAAAGACAGTGTACCTCAAAATTTTAGCATAGCTGCTATCTTTTCACAATGAACCTTTATAGAAGAATAAAATAAATTAAAAAAAGGTAATATAATATCGTTGTGCGTATTCATACATTTACCTTTTCATAGAAAAATTCATGAATCGTACGAGCAGTCGGCATTGTTTTCATTTGTTTTGTAGGAATCGCTCTTCCCGTTTCTTCACAAATACCATACATATCTATTTCCATTTTAAACAATGCACGTTCTACATCTTTTAAATCCTCTTTTATATCATGTAATAGCATTTTTTTCTTTATCTCTTCCTGAATTTCATATCCGAGCTCCCCGCTAAACTCCATATCGTATTTGTGCATTACTTCTTTAGCTAGTCTCTCTTGCAACTCTTTTCTCATCAATTGCAATTCTTCTTTTATTTCCATGTAAATTTCATTCACGTGTACATTCCTCCTAGCTGTAATGTACAGTTAGTGTGTCCGAAATCTATTTGCTTACCTCACACACATTTTTCCTTCATAGGAAAGAGAGTGAAAGTTATTTCAATATACTGTAAACAAAAAAATGACTGCACTTTACGTGCAGTCATTCCTTATCATTTTACATAGTTTTCTTTAACAACTGTTGCACAACGCTCACATAATGTTTCATGTTCAGCATCTTTACCAATTGTTTCTGAAACTACCCAACAACGTTCACATGTTTCACCAGTTGCTTGAGCAACAACAACCGCTGTATGTTCATACTTCGGTGCATCTACTGGCGCTTCTTCCATCATACCACCAAGTTTATACTCAGAAACGATGAATAATTGCTTTAAGTCTTCACTAATAGACTCTAGCATAGCTTTCATTTCTGCAGTTGGATATAGTGTAATGCTTGCATTTAATGACTTACCGATTACTTTTTCATTACGCGCTACTTCTAACGCTTTTAATACGTCATCACGCAGCGTCATAAATGCATCCCATTTTGTTTTTAATGCTTCCGCACCATCTATTTCTGCAGTTTCTGGCATATCAGTTAATTGTACACTTTCTTCTGTTACACCTGGAATGTATGGCCATACTTCATCAGCTGTATGCGGTAAGATTGGTGTTACAAGTTTTGTCAATGCAACAAGAACATCATATAATACAGTTTGAATTGCACGACGATCTTCATGATTTGCACCTTCAATGTATAGAATGTCTTTTGCAAAGTCTAAGTAGAATGAACTTAAATCAATTGTACAGAAGTTATGAATTGCATGATATACAGCAGCGAAGTCGTATGTTTCATATGCTTCTTTTACTTTTGTAATTAAGTCATTTAATTTCACTAACATGTAACGATCTACTTCACGAAGTTCAGCTACCGCTACTGTATTTTCACTTGGCTTAAAGTCATCTAAGTTTCCTAATAAGAAACGGAATGTATTACGGATTTTACGATACACTTCTGCTACTTGTTTTAAAATATCATCTGAAATACGTACGTCAGATTGATAGTCAACAGAAGATACCCATAAGCGTAAAATGTCTCCACCTAATTGATCCATAATTTTCTTCGGTACGACGATGTTTCCAATCGACTTACTCATTTTACGTCCTTCACCATCTAATACGAATCCATGGCTTAGTACGCCTTTATATGGAGCTTTACCTGTTACAGCAACTGCTGTTGATAATGAAGAGTTGAACCAACCACGATATTGGTCAGATCCTTCTAAATATAAATCAGCTGGACGTTGTAAGTCTTCGCGCTCTTCTAATACCGCTTGGTGAGAAGAACCTGAATCGAACCATACATCCATGATGTCTGTTTCTTTACGGAATTCACCATTTGGGCTACCTGGATGTGTAAATCCTTCTGGTAATAGATCTTTCGCTTCACGCTCGAACCATACGTTAGAACCGTGTTCACGGAATAAATCTGCTACATGATTAATTGTTTCATCCGTAATAATTGGATCACCATTCTCAGCATAGAATACAGGAATTGGCACACCCCATGCACGCTGACGAGAAATACACCAGTCACCACGGTCACGAACCATGTTATGAAGACGAGTTTCTCCCCATGCTGGTACCCATTTTGTTTCCGCAACAGCTTCTAATAACTCTTTACGGAATGCTTCAATAGATGCAAACCATTGTGCTGTCGCACGGAAAATAATTGGTTTTTTCGTTCTCCAATCATGTGGGTATGAATGCGTAATGAATGTTAGTTTCAATAACGCGCCTACTTCTTCTAATTTTTCTGTAATTGGCTTGTTAGCTTTATCATAGAATAAGCCTTCAAATCCAGGTGCTTCATTCGTTAATACACCTTTATCATCAACTGGGCAAAGTACTTCTAAGCCATACTTTTTACCAACAATAAAGTCATCTTCCCCGTGTCCAGGTGCTGTATGAACACAACCAGTACCTGCATCTGTTGTTACGTGTTCCCCTAGCATAACTAATGAATCACGATCGTAGAATGGATGTTTTGCAACTGTATACTCAAGCTCGCTACCTTTTACCGTTTTCACAACTTCAGCATTTTCCCACTCTAACGTTTTTGCAACTGTCTCAAACAGCTCAGAAGCGATGATATATTTCTCATCATTTACTTTTACAATGCTATATTCAAGTTCTGGGTGAACAGAAATACCTAAGTTTGCAGGTAACGTCCAAGGTGTTGTTGTCCAGATAATGAATTTCTCATCACCTTCTAATACGTTCTTTCCGTCTTTAACAGGGAATGCTACGTAAATAGATGCTGACTTTTTATCTTGATATTCAATTTCAGCTTCCGCTAAAGCTGATTCACTCGTTGGAGACCAGTAAACAGGCTTTTGTCCTTTATAGATATAACCTTTTTTCGCCATGTCACCAAACACTTTAATTTGTTGTGCTTCATAAGCTGGCTCTAAAGTAATGTATGGGTTATCCCAATCAGCACGTACACCTAGACGCTTAAATTGTTCACGTTGACGCTCCACTTGCTCATATGCATACTCTGCACATAACTTACGGAACTCAGCAACTGACATTTCTTTACGCTTTACACCTTTATTTGTTAAAGCTTGTTCAATTGGTAAACCGTGCGTATCCCAACCTGGTACATATGGTGCACTGAAACCAGTCATTGATTTATAACGAACAATAAAGTCTTTCAATACTTTATTTAATGCATGTCCCATATGAATGTCACCATTCGCATATGGAGGTCCATCATGCAATACGAATAAAGGACGACCTTTTGTATGTTCTTGTACTTTTTCATAAATGTTCATTTCAGCCCATTTTTCTTGCATTGCAGGCTCACGTTTTGGTAAATTCCCACGCATTGGGAACTCTGTTTTTGGCATCAGTAATGTATTTTTGTACTCCATGCTCAATTCCTCCTTACATGTATAAAAGAAATACTTAAAAAACGGAATAAAAAAGAGACCTTCTCATCCCCAAAAGGGACGAGAAAGTCTCCCGCGGTACCACCCTAGTAGACCATATACGTATGTATAAGATCCTCTTTATATTCTTAACGCGAATATACGCCTACGCTTACTCTATTTGTTCAGCGCGGAACTCCAGGGTGATATTCCCATTATCTCCTTATCCTGAGCTTACACCATCCTCAGTTCGCTATATAAGGTGTGAAAAGGTACTTATCCCTATCTTCGTTTTTCTTAATAAATATGTTGTTTAAAATTATATGTAATAATGAGAAAAACGTCAAGCTTACACTGTTTCTTCTTTTTTCAACAGCTCGTCCACTTCGTCTTCTAACTCAATTAACTTATCCCAATCATCGTTGTTTAACATTTCAAGCTGTGTTTCTAAAAGCATACGGAAACGAGTTCGGAATACTTTTGCTTGTTTCTTCAGCTCTTCAATATCAAAGGCAACTTTTCTTGATTTTACTAAAGCTTCGTTAATGATACGATCTGCATTCTTTTCAGCTTCACGTACAATTAATTTCGCTTCTTTTTGCGCATTACGTTTTACTTCTTCCGCTGCTTCTTGTGCTACAACGATAGATTTGTTTAACGTATCTTCAATATTAGAGAAATGATCTAACTTTCCTTCTAATTGCGCAACCTTTTCTTCTAAAGCTTTTTTCTCACGAATGACTAATTCATAATCTTTGATAATTTGATCAAGAAACTCATTTACTTGATCTTCATCATAGCCACGGAATCCGCGACCAAATTCTTTGTTATGAATGTCTAATGGTGTTAACGGCACAACGCCACCTCCAAGTAGTTATCTAAATTTCCTCTTTCAATTATATCTTTTCTTCGACAAAATAGGAGGATTTCCTTCTAAAAAACCAATCATTTTAGTATACCATACAAAATTCTCCATTTGTCGCGTTTTGTTTTACCTTCTACAGAAAATAATTTACTTCGTCCGTATCCTCTTACAGAAAAAACATCTCCTGGATAACATTCATAAGAAGTTTGCTCCACTGTTTTCCAATTGACTTTCACTAAACCATTTTTTATTAACGGTTGTACTTTCTGTCTGGATACATGTAACATTTCAGCTAGCATAACATCTAAACGAAGTGAAGAAACCGTTCCAGATTTCTCTCCCCACGTTTCATGCATCTGCAGAATTTGTTCTCCTTGCACTGATGATAAGGAGACTTTTACTTTCCCTATTGATTGTAAGTTCATCTCAATGTACGATACGATTTCTTTCGCAACTACAATTTGGGCACGATTTTCTTGAAGCAAAATATCGCCACATTTTTCCCTCGTTAAACCAAGAGACATAAATGTACCTAATATTTGCCGATGCTCTAGCGTATAAAACTTGGAAGGATAGTCAATTTCTAATACTTCTACTTGAAATTCTTCTTCATTTAATTCTAGATAGTCTGGATAAATAAGTGCTCTTTTGCGCTCCGCGTGAGGCGTTGCACCATCGAATTGCAAAGCAACATCTCCTTGTCCAATTACCATAGAAACAATTTGCTGCTGTCTTGGATCAAGGAAATCTGTTAATTTCACTTGATGGTACTCCGCCGTTCGCTTCCACTCTAATACTTTATCCACAAAGACCTCTTCATCAGGTCTAAAATGCTCGTAGATGCTCATGTATGTAACCTCTTACTATAAGAAATAGTTCAATAAACTCGCTAAACCAATTTTAGCAAGTTTTAACGCAAAAATCGCAACGAGTGGAGAGATATCAATCATACCAAGCGGCGGAATAAATCTGCGAAACGGTTCTAAATACGGTTCACAAATACGCGCAAGAAAATCTCCAAAAGTTGATTCCTTTGCACCAGGAAACCATGATAGGAGAATGTAAATAATAAGTGCCCACGAGTAAATCTCGATAGCAGAACTTAACACCATATATACTGTTGTCATGGCGTATTACCACCTCTTTATATTTGTTTCTTCTTCTTCACCGAATAACTCTGAAATTGCACCAACAATATCTACATTTTCAGGTGTACACATAAATGTTTTCGGTCCTATTTTTTGAATATCCCCGCCTATAGCGTATACAGTACCACTTAAAAAGTCAACGATACGTACCGCTTGATCAGTAGACATTCTTTGCAAATTAATTACAACAGCTCGTCTACCTTTTAAATGGTCCGCAATCCCTTGCGCTTCCGAATATGTGCGTGGTTCTAATAAAACAACTTTTGAAGATTGCTTTGCCGTTTCAATGCTCACAACATTTTGTTTCGGTTGCGCTTTTGGAAACGTAACATCTTGTTGTTCTGGCGGATCTTGCTGCTTCTTCATGTCTGTTTGCTCCTTTTCATAGCTATATTGAGCTGCTTCTTTTTCTTCTGGTGTATCAAAAAAGAAGTATTTTACTTTTGACCAACTCATAATAAGATTCTCCTTCCTTTTACGCTTTTCCTACTAAAATCGTTCCCAAACGAATATATGTAGCACCTTCTTCAATTGCAATCGTGTAGTCATTGGACATTCCCATAGATAATTCTTCACATGGTGCATATGACAATTCTAGCCCCTGCACCTCTGCTTGTAGCATGCGTAATTCTTTAAAACAGCGCCTGATTTCTTCCTCTTCTTCTGTAAATGGAGCCATTGTCATTAATCCAACCACTTCAATCTTATCCAATTCTTGCAAACTTTGAATAAAAGGAACAATTTCTTCTATTGCCAATCCTTGCTTGGACTCTTCAGAGGATGTTTTCACTTGGATAAAACATTTCACTTTCTTATCAGCACGTTTTTGAATTTCTTTCGCAAGCGAAAGACGATCTAATGAATGTAAATAATCAATTTCATTAATGATTTCTTTTACTTTTCTCGTTTGTAATGAGCCAATAAAATGCCAATTTACTTTTGAACCGAAATGTTCGTATTTCTGTAAGAAACCTTCATTTCTATTTTCACCTAAATCAATAATTCCGGCTTCAATTACTTCGTTTGTTTTTTCAATTCCTACAGTTTTTGTAACTGCAACGAGTTTAATATCTTGCAACAAACGTCCAGCTCGTGCGCAAGCTTCTTTAATAGCTTCATTTACAGTTACTAAATTTTCTTGCACTGTCATTTGTTTCCTTCCTCCTTAAAACCTATGAAACTCAACATTCTTCCTGTCTTTCCTTGATCACGACGATGAGAGAAAAATAGTTGTTCTTCACAGCTTGTACAAAGAGATGACATTACAATATGCTCTTCTTTTATGCCTGCTTGTACACACAATATACGATTAATTTCTTTTAAATTAATTGCGTACTGCCCATCAGAAATTTTTTCATACGGGACAGACCCGTTTACTACTTGCTGTGCTGCAGTTAATACTCTATCATCAACAACATAACAACAAGACCCTATTGCCGGTCCGATCGCAACATGAATTTCATCAATTGAAATCCCTTCTGCATTCCACTTTTGAATCATTTCATTTGCAATCTCTTTTACGGTCCCTTTCCACCCAGCATGCGCCAGTCCTATCATACCATGTGATGGTGCATAAAAATAGAGTGGAACACAATCCGCGTAACAAGACGTTAAAAGAACATCTTTACTAGTCGTATAAATGCCATCTGTTTTTGAAATGCCATCCTCATATGAATAGACGCCACTTCCTTTTTCTTGTTGTCCTACTTTTTCAACATGGTGATCATGGACTTGTTCAGAGCAAATCCAGTTTTCCAATGGTTTTTGTAACTTATTTGCTAAAATGCGTCTGTTTTCATGAACGTTCTCCGCAATATCATTCACATGTAATCCTAAATTCATCGCATGAAAGGAGCCCGTACTTATCCCACCATCTTTTGTCGTAAATCCAGCAGTAATGTTTCCAAGTTCTTTCCACGCTTGTAAATACAGTATACCGTCCACATATTTAAATGGTTCTCTCATAACAAAGCGGCTGCTACTAAAAATATAGACAAATGTTTATTCTTAGAGTATTCCTGCTTCTCCGTGTCCTGTCTCGCCACTCACTCGCTACTGCAGTTTACTGTAACACTCCACAGGCGTAAATTCCGATGTAGCCCACCGTATATATACAATCTATTTACGTTAGTATTGTATATTCTTTTGCTTGTAAAAGGTTGTTCGCTGCGTTCAAATCCCTATCCATTGCATTACCACATTCACATTCATATACCCGGTCAGATAATTTTAAATCTGCTTTCTTTTGACCACAATAGGAGCACAACTTTGAAGATGGATAAAATCGGTCTACTTGACGTAATTCAATTCCATATTCCTCACATTTCGTCAAAAGCCACGTTTTAAAATTATAAAAAGACTGCTTGGAAATTGCTTTAGATAGATGTTTATTCTTCAGCATATCTCTTACATTCAAATCTTCCACTGTAATAAACCTTGGCTTGGTTTTCACCACATTCGTTACAATAGACTTTACATACTCTAGTCGAATATTCGCTAATCGAGCATGCAACTTTTGCACCCTAAGAACATTTTTATCTATATTCGCTCTTTTAATAGTAACAGATTTTCCACCTCTCTTTTTTAGATTTTCATATTTTCGCGATAAAGAGCGTTGTTCACGTTTTAACCGTTTTTCTATCTTTTTTACTTTTACTGTTTTATTTATATTTTTGTGAGTCTTTCCATCACTACGTACAGCGAAATCCTTCAACCCTAAATCAATCCCTAGACCTATATTATTCAATATTGGTTTTACCCTTACTTCTTCTCTTTCACAAAGTACAGATACAAAATATTTTCCTGCTCTTTGATATACTACGCCACTTTTTACCGTTGCATCTTTAGGGATATATCCATATTCTTTTAACCTTATCCAACCAATTGTAGGGATTTTTACTCTATGCCTTTCTACTGTCCAATCTGTTTTGTTGTTTTTAGGAAAATAGCACTTCACATCTTGCTTCTTCTTTTTCTTATATCGTGGAAATTTAGATAAACCTTTAAAAAATTGCTTAAAAGCTTTTTCCCCGTTCATAATAGCTTGTTTTACAGCTTTACTGGATACTTCTTTTATCCACTGATCACATTCTTTTGTATGGACATTGTTCAACCATTTAGAAAAGTCATACCCACCTAGAAACTTTCCTTCGGCTTCATACAGCTCTTTGTTTTTAAAGATATACAGGTTGTAAACATACCTACACACACCAATCGTCTGATTTATTTGGGTTATTTGTTCTTTTGTCGGATGGATTTCTATTAGATATGCTCTTTTCATACAGCTTTATCCTCCGATATTTTCTTTTTATACTTCCTTAACCCATAAATTCTACAACTAAATACATGAACGATAGATAGTAAGTCTTGAATAATCTCTTCCTGTAGAGATTATTTTTGTATATTTTATATAACTGTATTTAGCTCCTTTTAATTAAAATAACAGAAAAAAGCATGGTACTTCCTGTCTATTTTACCATACTTTTATTTTTTAATAATGCCAACAGAAAAAAAAGAGGAATTTGTAATATTCTTTATGAAATTGTCGGTGTTTGTATTGATTCTGTTACAGAATTAACAGGATTTACTCTTACAAGTATGACATCTTCCCCAATTTTCATAATTTCCTCCCAAGGAATTACAATTTCTACATCTTTCCCAAAAATCCCTAACATGCGTGCCTGTTTGGAAATAATAATAGACCCGATCTTCCCTGTATTCATATCGATTTCGATATCTCCAATATTCCCAAGCCTTTTTCCATCTGACACATTTATTATCTCTTTCATCTGCAACTCCGAAATTCTTATCATTTTCATCCTCTCCCTTATATATGACGAATTGAAAAACACTGTTTCTCAAATTTACAGGAAGCACTCTCTACTAACCCCATATGATTTTCATTATATGAACACAGCTTCCCTACTATGAGCGAAGAAAAACTATATTACATATAAAAAGGTTTCACCATAAATGGTGAAACCTTATCCTTGAATCGTTTTATTCATTTGTTTAATAGCTGATTTCTCTAAACGTGATACTTGCGCTTGAGAAATCCCAATTTCTTCTGCAACTTCCATTTGTGTTTTTCCTTGGAAGAAACGTTTTCGAATAATCATTTTCTCACGATCATTTAAACGCTTCATCCCTTCTTTCAATGCTAACTCTTCAACCCACTGCTCGTCCTTTTGTTTTTCATCACTTAACTGATCCATAACAAAAATAGGATCTCCCCCATCGTTATAAATCGGCTCAAATAATGAAACTGGATCTTGAATCGCATCTAAAGCAAAAACAATTTCTTCATGAGTCACTTCAAGAACTTTTGCAATATCCATCGCTGTTGGTTCTTTTGAATTTTCTGCAATCAACTTTTCTCTTACTTGCAACGCTTTATACGCGATATCTCGTAATGAGCGAGATACACGAATCGGATTATTATCACGCAAATATCTGCGTATTTCCCCAATAATCATCGGCACAGCATACGTTGAAAATTTTACATTTTGGCCTAAATCAAAGTTATCAATTGATTTCATAAGTCCGATGCAACCAACTTGAAATAAATCGTCAACATACTCTCCTCTGTTATTAAATCTTTGGATGACGCTCAGTACAAGACGTAAGTTTCCATTCACTAATTTCTCTCTTGCGCTTATCTCTCCACTTTGCATTTCACGAAATAATTTACGCATTTCTTCATTTTTTAGTACTGGAAGTTTAGCTGTATCAACACCGCAAATTTCTACTTTGTTTCTCGTCAAAGTGTTCCCTCCTATCGGGAGTTGCTGTACAGTGTAAAGTATTTCCTTTGAAGGGGATTTTATGCATGTGGTTTTCTCTTCACTTTTCATTTTAGTTACCTTTCTCATTCCACTAAACAAAATAAGACCAGCCTAGATAAAGGCTGGTCTTATTCTCTACACCATTTTATTAAATTCTTTTCGTAATCTTTTTATGATTCTTTTTTCTAAACGCGAAATATATGACTGCGAAATCCCAAGCATATCCGCCACATCTTTTTGGGTCTTTTCCTCTTCTCCAGCAAGCCCAAACCGAAGCTCCATAATTTGTTTTTCTCGATCATTTAATTGGTGCAATGCTTTCATTAGAAGGTGACGATCTACAGTAGCCTCTAAATCTTTTGTAATAATATCATCATCTGTACCTAATACATCTGATAACAACAGTTCATTACCATCCCAATCAATGTTGAGCGGCTCATCAAAAGAAACTTCTGAACGATTTTTATTATTCCGGCGCAAATGCATTAAAATTTCATTTTCTATACAACGCGATGCATATGTTGCTAATTTTATTTTCTTTTCTGGATTAAATGTATTTACCGCTTTAATAAGGCCAATTGTTCCTATACTAATCAAATCTTCAATATTTATCCCTGTATTTTCAAACTTTCTTGCTATATATACAACTAGCCGTAAATTGCGTTCTATAAGTAATGATCTCGCTGCCTGATCTCCTTTTGGCAATTTATTCAAAAGAACTTCCTCTTCTTCTTTCGTTAACGGCGGTGGTAACGCTTCACTTCCACCAATATAATAAATTTCATCGGTCTTAATTCCTAATTTCAGCAATACTTTATACCAAAGGTATACTAAATAAAATTTTAATTTCATCATATTATCCCGCCTCTCATAATTAAGCAATTACCATCTTTTGTGAAATCAACATTTTCGGATGTACAATGCATTGATACTCTCCATTGGTAGACAATTGTTGTGTATTTAACCCAATTAATACTTTGTTTACAACAATAGAGCTACCTTCATGATCAACTTGCACACTGTCCGGCTTAATTGCCCATAAAAATTGACTCTCTACCCCAACTGCACGAAAAGGAATTAGGCGTAATCTTGTCGCCCATCCAGAATCATTTTCTGGTATTTGAGGAATCTCTGTTTTGGAATAAATTTGTTCTGTTAACCAAGCTGGCAAACAATGCTCTAATGATGAAATATGCATAATCATAACGGGTGTTTTTGTTAATGGGTCGTACAGTTGATTCCCGCTGTCAATTAAACCTGCTAGTTCTAATTCTTCTTCAGCTAATTTAATTTTCACTCTCACAATTTGATCATAGTGTATTTTTGTGATCTCTACGCTTTCAATACGCTTTTTAGAAAAATAATAAATTACTGGAAAGCCCAAAATAACAAATAACCAACTAATTGGATCGCCGTAAGAAATGGATTGAGCTTGAACCAATCCATTTACCATTTCATTCGTTTGCAAAAAGAAATGCGTTCCAATTAATCCCCCGCCAACCATAAAGGTTACAAAGTAAAAAGTAAAAACTGTTTGTGCATAATTTCTAAACGTTGTAAACCCAAATGCTGTATACACAATAAGTAACGAGTACAGTAGTTTCATAATAGGATGTGTCATCATAGAAGCAAAAGGAGTAAAGGCAAAAATAACAATGGTTGAACCTATAAATGCCCCTAACACAAGCCTCCATCTCTTGATTTTCTTTTTTAACACAGTAGCTGTTAATAGTAGTAAAAGAAAATCAATGCAGGCGTTTAACAACCAAACAATGTCGGCGTAAACAACCAAACAATTCACCTCTTTTTTTAAGTTGAGACTAGTATAATGCATATCCAATAGGAAAGTGTGTCAATTTGCGGAGGTGTTTTTTTGTTATTTTGTGATTTCTAGACATAATCTGTCGGTAAAAAATAAAAGTATAGTTTTATAGCGTGATATACTTTTATTTTTTATAAACAGATTAATTGAACTATATAATCTAACTTAAACTTTACTACGGTTATAAAGTGAAACTGTAATTAGTGAGGTGTAAACAGCCTAGCTTTACAGGTAACTAATGCGAAGTAAATTGAAATATACGAAATAAAAAAAGACCTGCTTAGCAGATCTTTTCCATTTAAAAAACAAAAAAGGAGCATGAAAGCTCCTTCTCTTTTATCGTCTACGACGGTTACGTAAAAATGCTGGAATATCGATATCATCTGAGTCTGAATGGCGCTCATGTACAACTGGCTCTTCACGCTTCATTTCACGTTTTACTTCACGTTGTTTTGAAGGTTGAGCTACTGGTTGTTGCTGTTGCGTATGATTCGCATTCGGACGGATGATTGGTTTTGGTGGTTGAGTTGCAATACTGTCATCAAAACCAGTTGCAATTACAGTTACAACGATATCATCTTTTAATCCTTCATTAATAACAGAACCGAAGATCATATTTACTTCTGGATCTGAAGCCGAAGCTACAATATCTGCCGCTTCTTGTACTTCATATAAGCTTAAGTTAGCTCCACCCGTAATGTTCATAATAACACCTTGAGCTCCATCAATAGATGTTTCTAATAATGGACTAGAAATCGCTTTTTTCGCAGCTTCAGCAGCACGATTTTCTCCATTACCAGAACCGATACCCATTAAAGCAGAACCTCTATTAGACATGATTGTCTTTACGTCTGCAAAGTCTAAGTTAATTAAACCTGGTGTTGCAATTAAATCAGAAATACCTTGAACACCTTGACGTAATACGTTATCCGCTTCACGGAACGCTTCTAACATCGGCGTATTTTTATCAACAATCTCTAATAAGCGATCGTTTGGAATTACAATTAACGTATCTACATTTTCTTTAAATGCAGCAATACCAGATGCTGCTTGTGTTGCACGCTTACGTCCTTCAAATGTAAATGGACGTGTTACAACACCAACTGTTAATGCGCCTAGTTCTTTTGCAACTTGAGCAACAACTGGAGCTGCACCAGTTCCAGTTCCGCCGCCCATACCAGCTGTTACGAAGACCATATCCGCACCACGAAGTGCTTCTTGGATTTGCTCTTTACTTTCTTCTGCAGCTTTTTTCCCTACTTCAGGGTTTGCGCCTGCACCAAGTCCGCGCGTTAATTTTCCACCAATTTGCATTTTTGTTTCAGCTTTTGATAGATTTAATGCTTGTGCATCAGTATTCACAGCGATAAAGTCTACACCTTGTACACCGTGTTCAATCATACGGTTTACAGCATTGTTTCCGCCACCGCCGACACCGATAACTTTTATATTCGCTAATTGATCTTGAGTAGTATCAAACTCTAACATGTCGAAATCCCCCTAGAACCTCATTTTTCGTGTCCAATTTTAATCCCATAAATAACGGAATACACGTTTTACTTTTGACATCATACGGTCATCATTTTGATTATTATTGTTTTGATTACGCGTTTTTTGTTTCGCAGGTTGCTGTTGTACCGGCATTGGTGCAGGTACTGGTTCAAAATGCTCTTGTTTTTCCTGCACGTTTTTTCCACGTAATTTAGCTTTTTGATAAGAGTGTTTAATTAATCCAACTCCAATTGTATATTGAGGCTCACGCACACCAATATAATCTGGAGTCGCTATACGAACATTTTCATGTAAAATATCATATGCAAGATCAAGAACACCTGGCATAGAAGCAATTCCGCCAGTTAGTACATAACCAGAAGCAACTTGTTTGATTCCTAGCTTGCGTACTTCTTCTTGTACAAACATTAAAATTTCCTCTACACGAGCCTCGATAATATCAGATAATTCCAATTGTGAATACTGTTCTGTTTGATCACTTCCCATAATAGGAACCGTAAACATTTCTTCTTCAGATGCTGTATCATAAAAAGCATGTCCATATTTCAGCTTAATTTGATCTGCATTTTCTGTTGAAGTTTTCAATCCAATCGCAATATCCTTCGTTATATGGTCTCCACCTAATGGCAATACGCTCGTCGCTTGTAACTCTCCATCTTTAAAAATAGATAACGTTGTAGAACCTCCCCCAATATCAACAAGGGCTACACCTCTATTTTTTTCATCTGAAGATATAGCAACTGTCGCAGCCGCTAACGGTTGAAGACAAATATCAACAATTTCAAGACCTGCTTTTTCTACACAACGAAGTAGGTTATGTAGTAAAGTTCTCGAGCCTGTAATAAGTGTACCTTCCATTTCTAATCTTACACCGATCATCCCGCGTGGATCGTTAATCTCGTCAAGACCGTCTACGATGAACTGTCGAGGTACCACATCAATAAACTCACGTTCAGGAGCAATTGACACAACTTGTGCTGCATCTAGAACGCGTAAGACATCTTCATTCCCGATTTCACGATCTTCATTTGAAACAGCGACTACTCCATGACAAGGAAGTAGCTGTACCTGGTTTGCATTGACACCTACTACAACTTGCTCAATGTGGATTCCCACCATGCGCTCAGCTTGTTCAATTGCTTTTTTAATTGATCGAACAGTCTCGTCTATATCAACTATCGATCCCTTCTTTAAACCACTTGATTTAACATTTCCAACACCAATAATGTTTAAGCTGTCATTAACCATTTCACCAATGATGACTTTAACATTGGATGTACCGATGTCAAGACTAACATATATTTCATTGCTGTTCATTCTTTGGCACCTCCTTCTTTATTTATACCATACAACTCAATATATGGAACAACAATCGCAACTTTACTATTTATAAGAAAAATATTCAACGTCTTTATACGTTTCCCTTTTTTAACCCTATATTTTTCTTATTTTTATTTAACATTCATTTAAGAATATCGCAGTAAACTGTAAATAACTGCTTATCTCGAAATAATTCTATTTCAAGTGTAAAGATTACCGCCAAGTATAAGTCTACACTAAGATGTACTCATAGAAAAGTGAAACTTGTACCAATCCTAGTATGAATCTAAGAATTTTTACATATTTTTCATCAAATGAACCATTCTTGTAAATTCATATGCACTAAGCAGAACGTTCGTTTTGTTTTTCTGTAATAACGCAACGAAAACTACCGTTCTATTCTTTTTTTTCTTCTGATCCTAACTCTTTTGTATACGCCCCTACTTCTAAGTCAATTAATACTTTCTTACCTGGTTCAATTGTTTTTAAAATAAGAGGATACGCTTCCATACGCTTTGCGAAATTTTGAATCGTAGTGCTCACTTCATACCCTTCATTCATATATAAAGTAAGATGGTCTTCATTCGCATTCGTCGGTGAATAACGAATCTCAGAAATAGATCTTAAAATAGTCGGTGTTAACTTTTCTAACTCAGCAATTAACTCCTTCATTTTCTCCTCTTTAAAAGGTTCAAAAATTGGTGCTGCAACAGGAAGTTTTCCGTTCGGGAGTACATCAAGTGTTTTCCCATTTTCCAATAAAGGTTGTAATTTTCCATCTTTGTTTATATAACCAATCGTTACATACTCTTCAATATGAACATCAATTTTGTTCGGAAAACGTTTTTTTACATTTACTGCTTTAATTTCTTTTCGTTTCGTTAAGTTTTCTTCTGCTTTATGTGCTGTCACTCGGAAATAACTTGTATCATATGTCACATCCGATTCCTTCATCACTTGTTCATCTGTCATATAATGATTTCCAAGTACACTTATCTTTTTTATATTACTAAGCGGAGACCGAAAATAAATTAAAAAGAGTACTAATAAAAATAAAATTGATATGTATAAAATCAATCGATGATTAACATTTTTTTTGTTTTTGTTTTTTTTCTTTTGATTTTTCAACTTTGGTACACGATCTTGTAGTTTAATCACTTTACTATTTTTCATGTACGATCCCCCTATGTAACATAAAGAACGGCATGTTCCTCATGCCGTTCTTATCTTCTTATTATAGCATAAATGATAATGAGCGGAACGAATAACCGTTATCTTCCAATGATTTCTACTTCTGTATGCATATCTAAACCAAATTTATCCTTAATTGTATGTTTTATCAATGCGATTAAGGATAATACATCTTGTGCTGAAGCCCCTCCAGTATTAATAATAAAATTCCCATGCATTTCAGAAATTTGAGCTCCGCCTATTCGATAACCACGAAGCCCCGCTTTTTCTACTAAATGTCCTGCAAAATCTGGGAGGGGATTCCGAAATACACTTCCTGCACAAGGATGATTCCACGGCTGCGTTTCGCGGCGGTAATCTTTATTTTTTTGCATATTTCTTATAATTTCCTCACGCTCTCCAACCTGTAATTGAAACTCAGCTTCCAAAACAATACCAGGACGTTTCGTTTGTAATACAGATGTACGATAAGAAAACTCCATTTCGCTATTCATCAACCACTCAATTGTTCCGTTTTCAAACAGAATAAGAGCCTTTGATAATATACTTGATATATCTGATTTATGTGCTCCTGCATTCATATACACTGCGCCACCAACACTCCCTGGAATACCACTTGCAAATTCCAGTCCAGCTAACCCTTGGCGACTAAGTAAAGTTGACAATTTAATAAGGGGATATCCACCACCAACTCTTACTCTATGGTTTTCGACCTCTAAGTGGTCTAATCCTTCTCCTAAACGAATAACGACACCTTCTATCCCTTTATCAGATACGAGAAGGTTTGAACCACGACCAATTACAGTCCACTTTGTTTTATATTTCTTTACTAACTGCAATGTTTTCTCAATACCGGTAACATGCTTTGGTACAATTAAAATATCAGCTGGTCCACCTATTTTCATAGTAGTATAACGCGCTAACGGTTCGTTAACTAATACTCGACCAACATTTGCTTTTATAAGCTCATTTACTAATTGTTCCATAAACGATCTCCCCCATATTAAGTCTCCTTATTACAGTAGTATGCAGGGCGTTCACCTAACGTTATTTTTTTACAAGTTGATTCATTACTTCATACAGCTTATTCGCCGCATCTGGAATACCTAATTGTTTAGCAGCTAGCTTCATATTTTGTAATGTTTGTGCATCTAATAAAATCTCATCAATATCACGAATTAGCGTTTCAGATGTTAAATCTTTTTCAAGTAGCATTTTTGCTGCTCCTTTATCAACAACTGAACGTGCATTTTTTTCCTGATGGTTATTTGTTACATACGGACTCGGAATCAACACACTTGGCTTACCTAACGCTGTTAACTCTGCAAGTGTTGTTGCCCCCGCTCTTGAAACAACAAGATCTACACCTGTAAGTACTTCTGGCATATTATGAATAAAAGGTTTAATGATGACATTATTCGGATTCCCCTTTTGCTTCACTGCTTCCATCACTTTGTCATAATGTACTTCACCTGTTACATACAAGATTTCGTAACTTTTATTCCCAAATTGTTCTATCGCCTCTACAAAAGCATCGTTAATCGGTCTAGCCCCACGACTCCCTCCGAAAATAAGTACGGATTTTTTAGGAAGAGATAAACCTACTGAACGTTTTCCTTTCATTCCATTTTGATCCATCACCTCAGAGGCACGTGGATTGCCTGTCATAACCACTTTTGACTGTGGAAAATGTTCTGTCGCTGCTTCAAAACAAACAGCAACTTTATCAACATAACGACTTAAAAATTTGTTTGTTACACCTGGTACACTATTTTGTTCATGTACAATAGTTGGAATACCTAATTTTGCTGCAGCATACACAACTGGGCCACATACATATCCACCTGTTCCAATCACAATGTCCGGATTAAAACGACGAATATATCGTTTACTATCTTGTACACCCTTTAGGAAACGCATCACTGTTTTCACATTATCTAACGATATTTTTCGTTTAAATCCACTTATAACAATAGATTGAAACGGTATACCTGCTTTTGGAACAATTGTACTCTCCAATCCATTTTCTGTACCAATATATAAAAACCTTGCTTCTGGATTTAACTTCTTTATTTCTCTAATTAAAGCAAGAGCCGGATAAATATGGCCCCCAGTACCCCCACCACTTACTAATACACGCACTACTAACTCCTCCGCTTCTCATTTCTTATTTCAATCGTATTTATTTCTATGTACATATTGTATTTTCACACACATACGAAAAACCCTGTCTTATAAACAGGGTTTAGTAGCGAGAATGGCGACTTATATTTAATAATACACCTACTGCCATTAACATTAATGTCAAACTTGATCCACCATAACTTAAAAACGGCAAAGTAATACCCGTAACAGGCATCAATCCTGTTACAACACCAACATTAATCATTACTTGAATCGCAATCATCGCCACAATACCTACTGCTAAAAACGTACCATATAAATCTGGCGCTCCTAATGCTATACGAATCCCGCGCCATAATAATAGACTAAATAATAATAACACAAATGAACCACCAATAAAACCTAATTCCTCGGATAAGATTGCAAATATAAAGTCTGTTTGTGGTTCAGGTAAATAAAGAAATTTTTGTCTACTTTGTCCAAGTCCAAGCCCGAATAATCCACCAGGTCCAATTGCGAGTAATGATTGGATAATTTGAAATCCACTTCCGAGCGGATCTGACCACGGATCTAAATATGATGTAATGCGTTTCATTCGATACGGTGCTGATGCAATTAACCCTACAAATCCTGCTACGCCAACCAAACCAAACATTGCAAAGTGAAAGACCCTTGCTCCTGAAATAAATATCATAATGATACACGTCCCAACCATTACCGTTCCTGTACCGAGGTCTGGCTGTAACATAATCATCCCAAAAGCAAGAAACACAAAACTAAGAGCCGGTAATAAACCACGTTTAAAAGATGTAATTAATTTTTGCCGTTCCGCTAAAAATTTTGCCAAGAAAATTATCATCGCAAACTTCATAAACTCTGACGGTTGAATCGAAAATGCTCCGATCCCAATCCAACTTCGTGCTCCTCCTCGAACAAGACCTACTCCTGGAATAAGAACGAGAATAAGAAGAATGAAGCAAACTAGCAAAATCACTTTTGAATACGTACGCCACACCCAATAATCAATTTTCATTATAAAAAACATAGCTACTACACCAAGACCTGCAAACAGTAATTGTCGTTTTGCAAAAAAGAATGAGTCCCCCATTTTATAAGAGGCCCAAACTGCACTCGCACTATAAACCATAATCATTCCAATTGTCAAAAGCGAGAGCGTAACGATGATGAGAATAAAATCAGGCGATTTCTTCATTACCCATAAACACCACCTCTTTAGGCAGAACCTTTTGCCCTATGTAACAAAACATCAGTAGGTGTTAGCCTACTGATGTTTTGATTTACTTTATATAAGTTTATGCACAGCTTGTATAAAAATGTCTCCTCTTTCTTCAAATGTTTTAAATTGATCCCAGCTCGCACATGCTGGAGAAAGAAGGATAACATCACCATCTTTAGAATGGGCATAAGCTTTCACTACCGCTTCATCTAAAGTATCGACACTTTCAATTATATCTAATCCCGCTTTTTCTGCCGCTCTTACTAATTTTGGTGCTGTTTGTCCAAATGTTACAATCGCTTTTACATTTTTGAAATATGGAATTAAATCATCGAATTCATTTCCACGATCAAGCCCACCTGCTAGTAACACAATCGGTTGTGTAAACGCAGATAATGCTTTCTCAGTCGCTAACATATTTGTCGCTTTTGAGTCATTATAAAACTTACGATTATTAATAGTTGTTACATATTCTAAACGATGTTTTACACCCGTAAAGCGTTTTAACACTACCGTAATCGCTTCGTTAGAAACACCTAACAATTTCGCAATACTCATCGCAGCTAAAATATTTTCTAAGTTGTGCTGCCCTGGTAAAACGATATCACTTACTTCAACAACTTTTTCCCCTTTAAAATAAAGAGCATTATCTTTTATATACGCACCATCTTCAATTTCTTTCGTTGTCGAAAACAGTATTTTTTGACCTTTAGTATTCGCAGATAAGGCCATCACATCTGCATCATCTGCATTTATTACACTATAATCGTTTTCTGTTTGGTTTTTAAAAATATTTGCTTTTGCTAAACCATATTCCTTCTTCGTCCCATGATAATCTAAGTGGGCTTCAAATAAGTTTAAAAACGCAGCAATTTTAGGCTGGAACGATTCTACTCCCATCAATTGAAACGATGAAAGTTCTGTAACTACAACTTCATTTTCTTTTGCATCCTGCGCTACTTCACAAGCAACAGTCCCTATGTTTCCTGCAATAACAGGATGCTTTTGTCCTTCTTTTAACATTTCAAACGTAAGCATTGTCGTTGTCGTTTTACCGTTAGATCCCGTAATTCCAACAAATGGTGCCTCTGAAATACGATATGCTAATTCGACTTCTGTAACTATTGGAATTTGCTTTTCTTTCGCAGCAACTAATATTGGATTAGAATACGGAATCCCTGGATTTTTTACAACAAGAGAAATATTTCTCTCTAACAATTCCAAAGGATGACCACCACATACAACGTCCATTCCTTTTGCTTGCAATTCTGCAGCAAGTACATTTTCCGCTAAAGGCTTTCCGTCATTTACAATAACATTTGCCCCTACTTTTTGTAACAAGGTAGCTGCTGCATAACCACTTTTTGCAATGCCTAATACAAGAATATTTTTATTTTGAAATTCAGTTACAGTTTTCAATTACATCCACACCCCGATATAAATTCCTAACACAGCTAATAAAAATCCTACAGACCAAAACGTTACCACGACGCGCCACTCTGACCAACCACATAATTCATAATGATGATGTAATGGACTCATTTTAAAGACACGTTTTCCTGTTGTTTTAAATGAAATAACTTGAATAATAACAGATAAAGTTTCCGCTACGAATACGCCACCAATAACTACAAGTAGCAATTCTTGTTTTAATAAAATTGCCACAGCTGCGATGGCACCACCTAAAGCTAAGGAACCTGTGTCTCCCATAAATACTTTTGCTGGATTCGCATTGAATACTAAAAATCCAAGTACAGCTCCTACAACTGCCATACAGAATATTGCTACTCCAAATTGCTCTTGTGCTACAGCAATAATACTAAATGCTCCAAATGCAATAGCAGCTGTTCCTGATAATAAACCATCTAAACCGTCAGTTAAGTTAACTGCATTTGATCCACCAATAAGCATAAATAGTACAAGTACAAAATACGCCCAACCTAATTCAAACTTAACATCCGTTCCCGGAATCATGATGTATGTGTGAAATGCTTGCCCTTTTCCAATTAAAAAGAACGCAATAGCAATAATAAGCTGTCCTACTAATTTTTGTTTTGATGTTAAACCAAGATTTCTCTTCTTAACTACCTTTATGTAGTCATCTAAAAATCCAATCAATCCGTAACCAAATGTCACCAATAATAATAAAGAAACTTCTGCACCTAAATTGTTAAACTTAATCGCCATAATAAGGGTAGTCACCATCATAGATACATATATGACAATACCACCCATCGTCGGTGTCCCTGATTTTTTTTGATGTGACTTTGGTCCCTCATCACGAATACTCTGTCCGAACTTTAATTTTCTTAAAAATGGAATAAACAATGGCGAAAGGGCAACAGAAATTAAGAATGCTACCCCAGCCGTTACTAATAAACCTTGCTCAAGCACATGTAGTCCTCCTCTCACGTTGTTACTCTTCGTTGTTTAAACGCTCTATAATTGCTTCTTTAGCGACTTCACGATCGTCAAAATGATGGACGTCTTTACCAATAATTTGATATGTTTCATGACCCTTACCAGCAATAATAATAATATCTTCAGCTTTCGCGTTAGAAATTGCATGGTATATCGCTTCTTTTCTATCAATAATTACTTCATAATTATTTCCATTTGCACCCTGTACCATATCATCTAGAATAGCCCCTGGATCTTCACTTCTTGGATTATCTGAAGTGTAAATTGCGTGAGTTGCATATTTTGTTGCAACACTTGCCATGATCGGTCTCTTCGTTCGATCTCTATCACCGCCACAACCGGCGATACAATATACGTCGCCTTTTGCAAATTGTTTTGCGGTTTTCAATACATTTTCTAAGCTATCTGGTGTATGGGCATAATCAACAATAACTGTATAATTTTGTCCACCATCAACTACTTCAAAACGTCCTGGAACTCCAGCTAGTTCCTTTATTACATCAATGATTGTTTCTAAACTTACACCAGAAACAAGCCCTGCCGCTGTCGCAGCTAAAACATTATACACATTGAACTTACCAATTAATTTCATTGTAACATTTACACTTTCAAATGGTGTTACAAGTGTAAATGTAGTTCCGCCACTCGTCATAACGATATCTTTGGCCATAATATCACTTGTTGTATCAATTCCATACGTTACAACAGTTGCTGCAGTACTTCTCATATATTCCGCTGTTACAGCATCATCGTTATTCAGTACCGCGTATTTTTCACGATTATGATTATAACTATTGCCAAGTTGTGCAAATAGCAACCCTTTTGCATGTTTATATTCTTCCATCGTTTTATGATAGTCTAAATGATCTTGTGTTAAATTTGTAAACACCGCTACATCGTAATCACATCCGTGTACACGACCAAGATCTAAAGCATGCGACGAAACTTCCATTACTGTGCTATCCACACCGTGTTCAACCATTTTTGAAAACGTCTGTTGAAGTGTTAGTGCATCTGGCGTTGTATTTTTCACCTCAAATGTTTCATCACCGATTTTCATATTAATCGTTCCAATTAGCCCCGTTTTATGACCATGTGCGCGCATAATCTCATCCATAATATGCGATGTTGTTGTCTTTCCATTTGTACCTGTAATTCCGATTAAATGTAACTTGTGTGTTGGTTGACCATAAAAATAATCAGCTAAAACCGCTAACGAACGAAAAGTGTTTTTCACAAGTACAACTGGAACGTCAACATCAATTGGTCTTTCCGCAACAATAGCAGCCGCTCCTTGTGCCGCTGCTTGCTTAGCAAAATCATGGCTATCAACCGTATATCCTTTCATACATACAAATAAGCTTCCCTCTTTCACTTTACGTGAATCAGCTTCTATAGATGTGATTTCTGGATTTTCTTTTGGAACAACTGGAAAATCATGCAAACATGATACAAGTGTATGCAACTTCATTTCACTAAACCCTCTCTACATTGTGTATTTATCTCTTTTTTAATAAGCAACACGTTACCTCCTAATTATGTAAAATAGGAGGTAAGTGCTACTGTCGTCTATGAAATAGACCTATTTATAACTGAGACTCTTACGGCCTCAAATTAAGTAACTCTTCTATAAAGAACTCACTTCCACCAATTGTACCATAAAACATACTATGTTACCTTTAATTCCCGAAGTAAATTCTAATTTTCGATCCCTCTTTGACTTTAGCTCCAGCTTCTGGTGATTGTTTAATTACTTTCTCTCCATCACCACTTATATCAAGCTTCAAATCGACAAGTTGTGTCTGCAAATCTTTCTTTTTCATACCAATTAAATTTGGAACTTCTACAGTTGGTGTATCGCCCCATTTATATTCTTTCTCCACTTGTTCTTTTCTCGGTTTCACTCCCATAACAGGAAGTGCATCCCGAAGAATATTCCCAACAATCGGAGCAGCTACTACTCCACCAAATTGCGTGACACCTTTCGGATTATCAACAGCAACATAAACAACAATTTCTGGATCATCCGCTGGAGCAAAACCGATAAAAGATACTATATAATTATTCTCCAAATATTTACCATCTTTTACCTTTTGGGCAGTACCTGTTTTTCCCCCTACACGATATCCATCAATATATGCACCTTTACCAGACCCTTTCGCTACAACATTCTCTAATGCATAACGAACTTTTTCTGAAGTTTCCTTGGAAATAACTTTCCTTTTCTCGACAGGTGTCTTTTTACTGACAACTTGATTATTTTTTGGATCGATAAATTCCTTAGCTATATACGGTTGATACAACGTTCCGCCATTTACAGCCGCTGCTACTGCTGCTACTTGCTGTATTGGTGTAACAGAAACACCTTGACCGAACGAAGTCGTTGCTTGCTCGACTGGACCGACTTTATCTAAATTAAATAAAATCCCGCTACCTTCGCCTTGCAAATCAATGCCTGTTTTCTGTCCAAATCCAAAATTCCGAATATATTTAAACAATCGGTCTTTGCCAAGACGATCACCCAGTTCAATAAATCCTGGGTTACATGAGTTTTGAACTACTTCTAAAAACGTTTGGCTACCATGACCTCCTGCTTTCCAACACTTCAATCTAGCCCCACCAACTTCAGCTGCTCCATCATCATAAAACGTATCTTTCTCTAAGTCTACTAAATTTTCATTCAAAGCGGCAGCTAACGTAATGATCTTAAATGTTGAACCAGGCTCATACGTACTCCATACAGGTAAGTTTCTATTATAGACCTCGGGAGAAACACTTTGAAAATCTGCTGGATCAAAACTTGGCCGGCTTGACATACCTAAAATTTCACCATTTTTCGGATTCATTGCAATTGCAATCATACCATCTGGATTATACGTTGACTCTGCAATATTCATTTCTCTTTCCATAATTCTATTAATACGTGCATCAATTGTTAAGCCTAAATTCAAACCAGCTTCTGGTTTTTTGAAATCATCGCCAACATTCGGCATCCTTTGCCCTTTTGCATCTGCAAAAAAACGCACATGACCTTCATCACCATTTAGCTCTTTATCATAATATTTTTCTAATCCCATAAGACCTTGATTATCACTACCTGCAAACCCTAATACGTGTGATAAAAAGTTACCAAATGGATAGTACCGGATCGAATCCTCTGCAATATACACGCCTTTCAAACTTAATCCTCTTACCTCTTTCGCTTTATCATGTGATATTTTCCGTCCGCCTTTATCTAACCTTACAATCGATTCTTTTTTGGTAATTCTCTTATAAATCTCATCTTTTCCCACACCTAATACTGCAGCTAGTTTCTCTGCAGTCTCTGCTGGTTTTTCAATTTGCCTCGGTACAACAAAGACAGTTGGGGCACTTTTATTCGTGGCAAGTTCCACACCATTTCGGTCTAAAATCTTCCCTCGTTCAGGTTCAAAAGTAATATTACGACTCCATGAATCCTTCGCACGATCCGTTAACATATTTCCAAGAAAAAATTGCACATATCCAAGACGAATATCGATGATAGTGAAAATAAGTATACCTGATATGAGTATAAAAATAAGTCGTTTTCTAACCGTTACATTTGATACACGCATATTGGAACAAGCCTCCTTTACGCCTAGCTTGTTCCAATATATGCTTGTACTTATTCAATTAGAACTTTTCGCTTCTTACCATTACGGTTTTTCCGCTTCTTGTTGCGGTTCGAGTGGCGGTACGAGAGTAACACCTAGTTCTGTACCTGGTTGCAATAACGTTCCTTCTGCTACACTTTGTTCGGTTACATATCCAGTGCCAGTAGGCTTTAAGTTAAGCTGTAATGTTTTTGCTAAATTCATAACATCACGCAATGCCCATCCTTGTATATTTGGCATTGTAGGCTTATCTCCCACTAAGAAGACCCGATCTCCTTTTAATGTTTGTTCCGTCGCTTTTGGCACTTGTTGCTGTACCTTTCCTTCACCTAATACGATTGGACGGAGTTTTGCTTTATCAATTGCTTTCCCTGCTTCTGCCATCGTTTTACCAGTTACATCTGGAACCGATGTTTGTTGCTCTTTCAAATATTTTTTCGGATCTTTCACTTCAGTCGGCTTAATCTTTAAATACTCTAAACTATTTTTTGTTACATATTTAAAGATATCAGCTAAAGGCTGCGCGCCATTTTCATCATCTTTTAACTTCGGCTGTTTAACAGCTACGTACACAACAAGTTGTGGGTCGTCCGTCGGTGCCATACCTAAGAATGAGAATATATAATTCTCTCTTCCTGTCATATATCCACCTTTTCCATCCGGAATTTGCGCCGTCCCAGTTTTACCACCAACTGAATACCCATCAATTTTATAAGCAGTCCCTGTTCCTTTAGGTGATGTAACAACGCGTTCTAATAACTGTCTTACTTGCGCTGCTGTTTCTTTTGTAACAGGCTTTCCTACTTCTTCTGGTTTATGTTCTAATTTTACTTTCTCTGTTATCGGATCTACAATTTTATCAATTGTATAAGGCTTCATCATTTTTCCGTCATTTGCAATAGCTGTTGCAGCTTGTACAAGTTGAATTGGCGTTACAGTAGAACCTTGTCCAAATGCCGTTGTTACTTGCTGTATTTGCTGATCGAATAAAATTGTATTTGAACCTTCACCAGGTAAATCAATATTCGTTTTTTCATCTAATCCGAAAGCATGGATATATTTACGGAAACGCTCCGGACCAAGTTTTTGATCACCTAAAATAGCAAACGCTACGTTTGAAGAGCGCTCTACCCCTTCATCAAATGTGATAGAGCCCCAACCAGCACCACCATTATGATCTTTTATTTTTTGATTACCGACTTGATATGTACCAGATTGATAATAATCTTGTCCGTTGTACACACCTTCATTAATAGCGGCCGCTAATGTGAAAATCTTCATTGTTGATCCAGGTTCAAATGCATTCGCAATTGCATCATTATAAAAATATTTATTATTCTCTTGGTTCGGATCATAACTAGGTTTACTAGACATTCCTAATATTTTCCCTGTTTTTGGATCCGCAACAATTCCTATTAAGCTTTCTGGTTCATAATGTTTACTCGCTTCTTTCATTGCGTCTTCTAAATAACTTTGAATACGTTGGTCAAGCGTTAAATATACATTATCTCCATTTTTAGGTGCCTTTACATTCACTTTTCCACCGTCAAGAGATACACCCTTACGATCGCCTGTATAAGCAACTTCTCCATTAGCAGCACCTAAATACTTATCCAAACTCTTTTCTAAACCAAATTGACCTGTAGCAATTCCATTGTCATCAGGTCTCGCATGACCTATGACATAAGATGCGAAATCACCGTTTGGATATACTCTTGCATTTTCTGTAATAAAAGATATCCCTGGCAACTTCAATGCTTCAATTTGTTCTTTCTGTTCTTTCGTCAAGCCCTTACCTAAATTTCCAAATTCAACTTGACTTCTGCCTTCTTTATTTAACGTATCTAAAATCTTATCTTCGCCTTTTCCGAGTACATCTGCAATTTTCTTCGCGGTATCCTCTTTATCCTTAACAGGATTAGCACCTTTTAATTCCGCCACAAGTTTATACGAGTTTGCGTCTTGCGCTAACACATGACCGTTTTGATCATAAATTGTTCCTCGATTCGCTTCGAGGACTCCTGTTTTGCTATGTTTTTGTTTAGCAAGTGTATTCAAATCCTGATTATGCACCGTTCCTGTCGCTTGTATGTAAAAAAATCGGGCCAATAACAGCAAAAAGAGCAGGAGGAATACTATCATAAAATAACCTGCTCCCTTATTGGTATGAAATTTAGTCATATTACTCTTCATCTTTCCTTCACACCTATTGCCTTATTTGAGGCCTTTCACATTATTCGCATTAATTTCTAGCCCATGTTTTTTTGCAACTTCAGCGATTCGTTCATAGCGACTTAACTTCTCTACTTCAGCCTGTAACTCTTGATTTTCTTTTTGCTGATTCACAATTTTTTCTTCTATTGTCGCCGCTTCTACATTCACTTGATAAAGCCCTGCTTTATTTCCAATAAACGCTACACAGGCATACAATAAAAAGCCAATAAACGCTACATACAACAGTTTTTCGATTCTTGTAATTTTCGCTTTAGCATTTGGCTTAACCATCTGCTGTGGGGGTGTTTGAATCTGGACCTCTTCTTGCACTTGTTGTTTGTACTTTACAGCTAAGTTACTCATACCTCTCTCCCCTTTTTATCGTTTTTCAGCGATCCTCAACTTCGCAGAACGCGCTCGATTATTTTCTTCTAGCTCTATATCAGAAGGTAAAATCGGTTTTCTTGTAATAAGCTTTAATTTTGGTTTGAATTCCTCAGGAATAATTGGTAATCCTGGCGGCAATTGTGGCGTTGTACTATTTCGCTTAAACGTTGTTTTACAAATACGGTCTTCTAAAGAATGGAATGTTATAACACTGATTCTTCCACCTGGCTTGACCATGCCAATCGCAGATTCCAAAGCCTCTTCAAACACTTTCAATTCATCATTTACAGCAATACGAATCGCCTGGAACACACGTTTCGCAGGATGTCCACCAGTTCTACGAGCAGGAGCCGGAATACCTTCTTTAATTAGTTCTACTAACTCCCCGGTTGTTTCAATAGCTTTATTCTCACGATACGCTTCAATTTTCCTTGCTATTTGTTTTGAAAATTTCTCTTCACCATACTGGAAGAAAATTCTTACGAGTTGTTCATATGACCAGCTGTTTACAACATCATATGCTGTTAATGGGGCATCTTGATCCATCCGCATATCTAACGGCGCATCATGATGGTAACTAAAGCCACGCTCTGGTGTGTCTAATTGTGGAGATGAAACACCTAAATCGAATAAAATACCATCTACTTCTGTTATACCTAATTCCTGTAGTTTTTCAGATAAATAACGGAAATTACTCTTTACTGTTACAAACTGCTCACCGTATGAAGAAAATTTTTCTTTCGCATTTTGAATCGCTATCTCATCTTGATCAAACGCTATTAATTTTCCGCCATCAGTTAATTGGGATAATAGATAAGAACTATGTCCTCCTCCCCCCAGTGTACAATCTACATATGTACCACCTGGCTTTATATCTAAGCCGTCTACCGTTTCTTTCAAAAGTACTGTTACGTGTTTAAACATTGTTGCACCTACTCTTTTTCCAATTAATTATGTTGAATGCATCCCTTCCTCTACACGCATATTCCACGATTAGAGAACGAGATACTACTAAAGAACGACTCATTTAACTTGCCTACAAAGGCAGCGTACTATACAAATCGCTATTTTCTTTTATTATATACTAAATTTTATCATCTTTTGCGGGAATTTAAATAAAAAACTGTCGAAAAAGATAATAATACGTTTACATTTTGTGCTATTTTGTCATATATTTAAGTATCCTGCATAATTACGATATTCACCTTTTTTAAATTGATAATTCAGAAAAATTTCACTTCACAGTAAATTCAACAGAACAAAAATAAAATCCTGCTCCTAAGAGCAAGATTCTATAGTTTTATAACGTGATGTTTTCCATTCCAAGAAAACGGTTTTTCCATTACACGATCAACGAAATCCAAACCGAATTGATTTAAATAGTAACATACATTCCACACACGCTCTTGCGGCGCTCCCAATGGACGGAGTGCAAATTGCATGCGACGGAATTTATTTAGTTCCACTTCATGTTTTTTCTCAACATTTCTTTTCAGCATTCTTTCCAATAGTTCAATTTGTTCATTTATCTTCAATTCATTTTTCCCTGCAAATGCACTTAATCCTGGATCTATTTTCTTCACAAACTGCTGTAATGATGCGTGAATATCCATTATTTCTTTTTTCGCCTCTACAAATCGCTCATCTATCGGTTCCTCTATTCGATTAGACAACCAGTTTTCACGCAGCCTATCTACATTCTTTAAAAATGGATCACTCTCTTGTAATTGTAAATCTTCCACATCTGTCGCTATATCCCTCTCCACATAAGTAATTGTAATACGTGGAACGACAGGTGGCATTCGGAAGCCGACAGTATGAAATACTTGTTGCAATTCACTCCAGTAAGCTAATTCTCCCGGACCTCCAATAAACGCAAGAGTAGGAAATACATACTCTTGCATAAGCGGGCGTGTTACAACATTATTACTAAAACGTTCTGGATTTCTTTCCATCTCTTCAATTAATTCTTCATAAGAAAAGGAATACGCTCCATCTTTTCCAATAAACTTCCCTTGATCATCTTCAAGTAGTACTCGCTCATTATCAATTTCCATGAATATATGCACCGCATTAATCTTTGTTTCAATAATCGGTTTATATCCTAATTCTTTAATTACTTCCTGTTGATTATGAAGCCCCTCTTGCACTTCCTTATACTTGCTTATAATTTTCTTAAAAAACGGCACTTCTAATTTTCTCAATTCAGGATGATGTGAATCAACAAGAATTAAGCCAGAGCTAGCGAAAATTTTAGTAATAAGGTAACCAAAGAAATCTACATACGTATTCGATTTTCCTAAAGCATCATCAATAAATTGTAATACATCCTTAGTAAAATTCGTTTCTGGATATGTTTTAAAAATCTCTTCAATCCACTTTCTACAGTCTTCCACAGAGAGTTCCGACTCTGAAGCACTCGCCTTTTTCGGATTACGATCATGAAAAATAGTCTTTTTTATGTTTTTATTCTTCATTACAAAAGTATGATTAATTTCATCCATATCATGATCTTCACCCGCAATCCAGAAAACAGGAACAACTTTAACACCTAGACTTTCTTCCTTTTCCTTCGCAAGCTGTAAAATTGAAATAATTTTATGAATTGTATATAGCGGTCCAGTTAATAGCCCTGCTTGTTGTCCAGCTATAACAACATATGTATTTTCATCCCCAAGCGCTTTTACATTTTGAATTGTAGTTTCTCCCGCTTGTAATTTTGTATTATATTCTAATAAATGCGCTACTAAATCTTGGCGGAAAAACTCCCTCTCACGCAAATCATGTAAACGCTGTTTAAAAGCATCTTCTGTTAACATATAATCAAAACACGACTGTATCTCTTTTTCACCGTTCATATAGTCCGCTACAACACCTTGTTGCGGAACAGAGATTTCTTTTATCTCCATATAATTCTTCCTTTCGTATCCTGTTCTCTCACCAATCCACATTGTAGTCAATGTTTCAAGTAAAAGCAAAGAATAACACTTATACTTTTACTTCTAATCCTTTTATTGCATCGAATAAAAATTGTAGTGTCGGAACTGGTCGTTGCTGTTTCTTAGCTTCTTCTAATACATATCCAATAATTGCATTAATTTCCGTTTGTCTATTCGCCCTCACGTCCGCTAACATAGATGATGTATTACGAGACGTTCTTTCACATACATGTCTTACCATTTGCCATACAATCTCTTTTTCTTCTTCAACAAGAAAAACGACTTCCCTGAATACTTGCTCCATCATTTGATAAAAAAACGGATTAGAAATCAACTCTCCGTTCTGAACTCGTAATAACGCTGTCAACGGATTAATACATACATTAACTATTAATTTTTTGTGCATAACGTCCTTCCAATCAGATTCTATTTGAATCGGAAAATGAGGAAAAGAAAAGCAATTAAATATTTTTTCAAAATGTATAGATTGACCACGCACGACTCCAAACTTCGTAACACCTATCCCAGTATGATGGACTGTATGCCCCTCTTCTTTTTTCGCACCATGTTCTACAATTCCAACAGCTATATTTTCATTCCCTATTTTCTGCATAGCATAAAGATGTGACATTCCATTTTGCAAAAAGACTAATGATGATTCTCCCTGCACAAAAGATAGTATGTCAGTTATATGATATTGCTTTACGGCAATAAATATAAAGTCTAACTTCTGCTGCGGCATACTTTCTATTGGTAAAACCGACGGGAATACTGTTTCACATACTCCATCCCTAACACAAGTCACACCCGTTACACTCAATTCCTCTGCCTGTTTAGCCGTTCTTGTAAACAACGTAACATCTTGATTATTTTTTTGTAAGTAAAACGTATACAATAGACCAATAGCTCCTGGTCCTACAATCCCAATTTTCATCTTCACACAAGGAACTCATATGAACAAGTTACATAAGTTCTCTTGCCCTCCCCCCTTTTATATCTTTCTAAATCATGTTAATACACCTAATGATTTCACTGTTTCTTGACAAATAAACGCAACCTCTTCTTTCACTATGTATATACTACCTATTAATATGCTCCTTCTCTTAGTTTAGCAAATCCTCAAAAAAATAATAAAAGAAATATACTATATTCTTCATAAAAATCAAAAAATGAGTTATACTATTATTATAAATATTTTTACTTTTCTGCATTCAACAAGATAAGAAAAGGATGTGATGTAATGGGATTCCCAAAAGTTGAGCGTTTGCTCATCAATTATAAAACATTAGATGAATTTAAAAACTTTAAAGGTTGCGGTGCTCAAGAACTATCCATGCTAGAAGAATTACAAGCGAACATTATTGAAAATGATAGTGAATCTCCATTTTATGGTATTTATTATGGGGGATCATTAATTGCACGTATGAGTCTATACATGAAAAGGAACGGCGGGGAACCATTCGAAATTACAGGTACTTACCTAGAACTCTATAAACTTGAAGTATTACCGACTTTCCAAAAACAAGGATTCGGACAAATGCTTGTAAATTATGCGAAACAACTACAGTTCCCAATTAAAACGATAGCGCGTATCCATTCATCTGGTTTTTGGGATAAATTAAATTTCCAACCTGTATCAGTACCTGATGGTGATTTTTACGTTTGGCAACCAGAAACAAATTTGAATGCGGTTACAAACGAAGAATCCGCATAAAAAATAAAAAAACAGCTACATAGCAGCTGTTTTTTTATTTCTTTAACTTCTCTAATTTTCCATTCGAACGAGCGCTATTTCTTTCCGCAACCATTACACTTCTTTTTTGATCGATATAATCAAGCAACGTTCTATATTCTTCCTCATATACTGATAATCGCTCCAAAAGACGTTCTCTCTCTGTTTGTAACGATTCAACTTGTTGTTGCAGCACCATTAAAGAATTTTCATCTTTATAATTTTGCAAGAAATCGATGACATCATTCAATGTAATTGACGTAGGTTCTAACACCTTCGTCTCTTTCACTTCATAATTCTCTACTTTACGCAGTTGCTTCGCTTCTTCAATACGTTCTTTATATTGCTTTCTAACATAAGAATTCCATCTAAACCCACATGCTGCTGGTGTACGAGACAAATGTCTTCCCACTTCTTTAAAGGCAGAAAGCTGTGTCCCACCTTCTCGAATATGCCGGAGTACTACTTCTGCCAGAAGCAAATCTTCATCATCAGTCCAAGCATCTTGTCTTGTTGTCGCCATCTCTCTAGTCCTCCCTATGCATTTTTTATTAAACATATGCAGTTACTAGAAAAGATAGAATACATCAATTAAAGAATTAGACAAAAAAAATAAACGTAGAAGATATCTTCTACGTTTATTTCCCGCAATTACTTGCTGATTACTTCTTTACCTTTGTAAGTACCGCATGCTTTACATACACGGTGAGCTAATTTCGCTTCACCACAGCTTGGGCACTCTACCATACCAGGTACTGATAATTTGAAATGCGTACGACGCTTTCTTTTTACTGTTTTAGAAGTTCTTCTAAAAGGTACAGCCATTCTTCCCACCTCCTTAAAAGAAATAGTTATTTTCATATGAAGGCCTGAACCAGTCTTCCGATTATTTGTCAAAAAACTTTGCAAGTCCTGCCAACCTTGGATCAACAGGCTTTTCTTTGTTTTCTTCCGAAATCACTTGCCAGTCTTGACCTTGCGTCGGTGCTCCACCAGAAACATCATCACTGAAAATTTGCATTGGAATCTCCAAAAGTATATTTTCCTTGATTACGGGCAGTAAGTCAAGTACTTCTCCTTCTAAACAATGAATTTCAGCTTCCGTTTCAAAATCTTCTTCTGAAGTTTGGAACACCTCAGTTGTTTTAATGTCAAATGGTAATGTCACATCTACTAAAGAGCGAGAACATGGTAACACCATGCTTCCTGTTATATGTAGATGAAACGTAAACTTACCGGAGCCAAAATCAACTCTTCCTGTTACATGAACAGGATTAATTTCACGAATATCTTTCTCGACCTCTTTTAGCTCACTTACATCTACCATCTCATCCAATGTCAATCCTTTATTTCTCAATTTATTCAATTGATGGATGGACCATTTCATATCATATCACCTCAAGGCAACAAACAAAATTATAGCTAGCCATTTTATATTTGTCAATGTTTTTTCTTTACACTATAATGAAGTCATCATAGTAAATATTATATAGAGTATCATGTTTTTCAAAAAGATGCTACATCGAAAGGAGAGATTACCATAAAAGCCAGTGGTATTGTTGTTGAATATAACCCTTTTCATAACGGTCATGATTATCATGTGCAACAAACAAAAAAGTTAACACACTCTGATATTACAATCGCCGTTATGAGTGGCCCTTTTTTACAGCGTGGTGAGCCGGCACTCCTATCTAAATGGTACCGCACCAAAATGGCCTTAGAAAGCGGCGTAGACCTTGTTGTAGAGCTTCCATATGCTTTCGCCACACAAAAGGCTGAAACATTTGCAAACGGCGCTATTTCCATTTTAAACGCCTTACATGTTTCTGAAATTTGTTTCGGTAGTGAAGATGGACTAATTGAAAATTTCTATAATACCATCTCTGTACAAAAAAACGAAGAAGAAACTTTTAATCGACTTGTTAAAAAATATATGAACACAGGTAATAGTTACGCAAAAGCTACATCCGAAGCCTTCTTGCATATTTTACCATCCGAAAAAAACATAGACATGTCGCAGCCAAATAATATTTTAGGCTTCCAATACATGAAAGCAATTCTGACGCAAAATAGTTCTATGCAAGCACAAACGATAAAAAGATTCGCCTCGCATTATCATGATGAAACGTTTACTGACCAACATATCGCTAGCGCAACAAGCATTCGTAAACAGCTCTTTAGCGAAATTAGTTCATTTACAGAAATTGAGCCTTTTATCCCAAAAGCAACCGCTTCACTTTTAGCAAATTACAAACAAAACTACGGGATATTACACAATTGGGAACAATATTTTTCATTTTTTAAATACAAACTCATGACGATGTCCCCTAAGAACTTACGACATATATATGAAATAGAAGAAGGTTTGGAGCATCGCATTTTATCAAAAATACAAAACAGTTCCTCTTTCTATTCATTCATGGAGGCATTAAAAACTAAACGTTATACATGGACTAGATTACAAAGAGCTTGCACACACATTTTAACAAACACAACAAAAGAAGAAATACATAATGCAAATATAGAACAACATGCACCGTATATCCGCCTACTTGGCATGTCACAAAAAGGACAAACTTACCTGTCAAAAAACAAGAAAAAAATAGAACTTCCCATCCTTACTCATACAAAAACTTTTAATCATCCCACTTTAGATATAGAGCGAAAAGCAAATTCTGTCTATTTCTCCATCATACAAGAACCATTACGGACACAACTACTAAAACAAGACGCAACACACCATCCAATCCGTTATGATGAAACCACTGCAAAATTTCTATAAGAAAAACCTCTCTTTTCAGAGAGGTTTATTTTTTATCACCCATTTTTTCTAAATACATTAATGCATCATCCAACGTATCAACTGGTACAATTTTCATTTTTGTTTTAATATCTTTCGCAGCCTCCAGTGCATCTTGGTAATTCGATTTCTCTGCACCTTTTTCATTCGGTGCAAAGAACACTTCAGCACCAGCATCACTAGCAGCTACCACTTTTTGCTGAATACCACCAATTGGACCGATCTCGCCTTTTTCATTGATTGTACCTGTTCCAGCAATTTCGTGTCCTTTCGTTAAATCTTCTTCTACAAGTTGATTATATATTTCTAATGTAAACATTAAACCTGCTGATGGACCCCCTATTTCGTGCGAGTCAATTTTCACTTTCGGATCTACTACTAATTCTCTTTCCGTTACAATAGAGACACCTATCCCAACACGCCCATTCCCATTTGGGATTGTCTTAACATTTAAATTTTCTTTAAGTTGCTTTCCATCTCTCTTGTACTCAATACTTACTGTATCGCCCTCTTTTTTCCCAGTCATATACTCAATAAATTGCTCCGTCTTTTCAAATGTTTTTCCATCAACTGCTACGATGACATCCCCAAGCTTAAGCTTCCCTTCTGATGGCATCCCCTTCGACACTCCGGCTACTAATACACCTTTATTTTCAAAAGAAACGGAACGATTTGCACGTTTATAAGCATTGTAAATCGCTGCATTTTGTGAATCTTTCATTGCATAATTTTGACGAAATTGATATTCTTCATCGCTCTCGCCTCTTTGTAATACTTCTTCCGCCTTCGATACATGTGTATATTTGTTAAACTGCGCTGCTATTAAATTCACAACATTTGCCGGTCCCATTGAAACCGTTACAAGCATAAAATCACCAGATTCTTTTGTTCCCCCCTCAACTTGAACATACGGCTCTAATTTTGCAGCCATTCCTGGTTTTGTTACATAGTACGGCAAACGCACGTAAACAAGTAACATCGCCAATATCACACCTATTAAAATTGCATATATAAAACGAAAACGCTTAAACATTATGTTTCTCCTTCCACTGCTCAATTAATAAATAAATATTTGAAACATGTTTTTCCGCTTCTACTTCTCCGACTCTAATAATGTCTTCAATGTTTGTAAAAGCACGTGAACTAAATTGTTCCACAGCTGGTCGCATCATTAAATCTGATGCAATTTGCCGATTCATCACAAGCTCATGTTGCATAATTTCAATACTCTGCATAATCACATCATAAATAGACGTAACCTCTCCATTCACCTTAATTGGAGATACATCAACAGCAATCACAATATCAGCACCTAACTCCTTCACAACCGATACTGGAATGCGATCAATAACTCCGCCATCCACTAATAATCGCCCATCTACTTTTTCTGGTACAAATACCCCAGGTACCGATATGCTAGCCCTCACTGCATCTGCAACAGGCCCACTTGTAAAAACCACTTTTTCCCCTTTCAAGATGTCAGTAGCCACAACTGCCGTCGGGATATCTAACTCCTCTAAATTTTTATTATATGTAAACATTTTAATCATATCTTTGACACGTTTTCCAGCAATAAATCCCATTTTTGGAACCGTGAAATCCAAATAATATTTCCTCTTGAAAACAGTCGCCATTTTATACAGCCTTTCAACGTTACTGCCAGCTGCATAAAATGTACCGATTAAAGCACCCATGCTACTTCCCGCAATCATATGAATCGGTATACCATTTTCCCTTAAAACTTTTATAACGCCAATATGAGCAAATCCTTTCGCCCCCCCAGATCCAAGCGCTAAACCAATTTTCGGTTCTTTCATTTTCCTCACCCTTTAACTTTTTTCATTCCTTTTTCATACTTATGGTCTAAATTCACCACGTATCCACGTATACTGAAATGAACGTTTTTTGGGACAAAGGGGGATTTACTTACATGTATGAAAAATGGAAAACGGCTTTCCTTACCATATCAACACTGTTTTTAACCTTTTCTCTTGTACTCCACCCCCAAGCTGCTTTGCAAGCTTCCATTCGAGGGTTAAATATATGGTGGGAAGTTGTATTCCCTTCTCTATTACCGTTTTTCATCATTGCGGAACTTCTAATTAGTATTGGTGTTGTAAAATTTATCGGTGTTATATTAGAACCACTCATGCGACCACTGTTTCGCGTTCCAGGGATAGGCGGATTTGTGTGGGCAATGGGAATGGCTTCAGGATTCCCTGCTGGCGCCAAATTAAGCGCTAGACTGCGCAAAAGCGATCAATTAACACAAATCGAAGCAGAGCGCCTCGTATCTTTTACAAACTCTTCTAATCCACTTTTTATTTTCGGAGCTGTTTCTATCGGTTTTTTCAATAATCCGAAATTAGGAATCGTATTAGCTACCTCGCATTATTTAAGTAACTTTGCCGTCGGATTATTGATGCGTTTTTACGGTAATAACACCACTAAAACAAATGATAAACAGTCTGCTAAAAAACGTCCTTTTCAAAACCCTTTTTCAATTCTTCACCAGACACGCATGCAAGAAAAAAGACCAATAGGAAAATTACTTGGGGACGCTATCGTTTCTTCTATTCAAACATTACTTATGATCGGTGGATTTATTATTTTATTCTCTGTTTTAAATAAAATGATTACTGTATTTCATATTACAACAGCCCTTTCTTTTATTATGCAACATATTTTATCATTCTTCCAACTAACTACCGAATTTAGTATTCCGATATTATCTGGCATTTTTGAAATGACACTTGGAAGCCAAATGATTAGTCAAATCAACGAGACACCACTTCTGCAACAAGCTATGGTAACAAGCTTTATTTTAGCATTTAGCGGCCTTTCTATTCAGGCACAAGTTGCTAGCATATTAGCTGAAACAGACATCCGATTTAAGCCATATTTTTTCGCACGCATTATCCAAAGTATTCTCGCTCCCATTTTTACTTTTATATTTTGGAAACCGTTTTACGAAAAAGTAAATTCTTTCTCACCTACGCAAAAAGATATTCCCGTATTTTTATCGAATCATTCTTCTATACTGCATGAAATTTGGACATCTTTTGTACAATACGGACCGATATTCACATTATTTTGTTTATATGTATATGTTATCTTGTTATTTTTTCGTAACAATAAAGAAAAACCCCGTTCACTTTAACGGGGTTTGAAACTTTTCTTTTAAAGCGCGCTCTACAATAGGGGGTACAAGATCTACTACACTTCCTCCATATCTCGCAACTTCTTTCACAATACTTGAGCTTAAAAATGAATATTGGTTGTTCGTCATAATAAAGAACGTTTCAATGTTTTCATCTAATTTTCGATTCATAGAAGTGATTTGCATCTCGTATTCAAAATCAGATACCGCTCGTAAACCACGTAATATCGCGTTTGCATTACGCATTTTTGCATACTCTACCAATAGTCCACTATGCGAATCTACTTTTACATTCGGAATATCCTTTGTTGCTTCTCGAATTAATTCTAAACGCTCTTCGACTGAAAAGAACGGTTTTTTTGATGAATTGTTTAAAACAACTACATATACCTCATCAAATACTTTTGCTCCCCTTTTAATAATATCCAGATGCCCAAGGGTAATTGGATCAAAACTTCCTGAAGAAATAGCTATACTTGTCACTCTGTCCCCTCACCTTCATACTTATAAATCGATATCGCTGTAATGCCATAATTCTCAGCCCGCACTTTGGCAAGCCCCCCTATAGAATCAGGTAAAACTACATCATTACCATGCTCTGCCATAATTAATCCATCGCTATGTAGCAATCCATGTTGATCCATGACACTAATTAAAGATACAATTTTTTGCTCTTTGTATGGTGGATCAATTAATATAAGATCGAATGATATTTCACGTTTTATAAGCGCCTTTACCGCACGTTCCGCATCATTCCGATATACTTCAGCTCGTTCCTGTATTCTACAACTTTCTAAATTTTGATGGATTACTTTTATTGCTTTACTATCTCGATCAACAAAAATCGCTTTATCAATCCCTCTACTTATAGCCTCAATCCCAAGGCCACCACTACCACCAAATAAATCAAGGGCAATGCCACCATCAAAATACGGACCTATCATATTAAAAATAGACTCTTTTACTTTATCTGTCGTTGGACGTGTTGTATTACCAGGCACCGCTTTAAGTGGATGTCCTTTACATTTACCTGAAACTACTCTCATCTGTTGTCACTACCTTTATTTCAATCTATCGAGCAATTATAGAAAACCCTTCTCAATTCAGTAACCGCTATCAAACCATACTATTCCATAAAGGTTTTCATGCACCTTTTAACTAACAATAGGAATATTCGGCTTAAAATAACCGCTCGCATTTTTTATGTATTCATCTCACCATTCGCTAATACGAATCCATTATGTATATTAGTTTCACTTTATCTTTTTTATCCTATCATAAAATAAAAAAAAGAAAAATAAAAAGCCCAACATAAAATTTATTTTCGTTATGTATATCTTCATTTAGATTGGACATAAATAATTATAACAACATCACCTTCGATGTTGTTGCCAACCGCGGAGAAGACTTACGTTTCCCCATAAGTTCTTCCTCCGGTTTCTCCTCTCCCTTTGCCTTCTTACTAGTACATACTAGTATAAGAAGGGCCCTGCTTTGCAGGGTTTTTTTTTATTTGTCTACTTTTCATTTAAAAAGTGAGATGGTACAGTAAAAGAAAGAGGAGGAAAAAATATGATTCAACGCTTTATAGAACTCGGAGAAGGCTACTCTGATTTATATGAATTACTTGAAATTGCCAAAGCAAATCAAGAACGTATAACCCATATGTTACAATTCGAAACGATAAAAAATGAAAAAAAAGTTTGTTCACTTGTTGTAATATTAAAACCAACCACTACTGGTGATTTCCAACCATTATACATATGTCGTGAAGGCATTCCTATGCTTGAAAATAAAAAAAGTAAACGTGTCGTTTTATTCGAAGAAACGGCAGAACAACTAGGAAAAAAAGTGACTACATTTACTGTAAAACCATCCACAACTTTCCCAGAAAAAGAACTATTTTTCAATCATCTAATTGGCATTTTACGAATGAACAATTTCATTCCTCCAATGAAATAATACTTTATTTCAAGTAAAAAAATCCCCCGCTAAACGTAGCAGGGGATTTTTTGCATTAACTATAATCGTATTCTTTTGCCCGATCTGGACGAGAATTTTCAAATTCTGTTTTTAAAAACGGGCGGTACGACTGTTCTATCTTTTTCACAAAAGGAAGTTTGTTCAACTTATGCATCATATGCTCAATTTGTTCCATATCACAATATACAACTGCATATTTTAAACGCTTTGATATGTAATGTATGTTACCATATTTCCTCAAAATCTTGGCATGTTTCAATGAATGTAAATAAACAATCATACTTTGTCGTTGCCCGAACATAATATTCTCCATCTTCTCCTTTTAAAAACTTATATTTTTATATTTTATGAAACCCAATCAGAAATTTATGACATTATAGAACAAACTCTGTATACGTTTTCTTCCATATTCTAAAAAACGGGGTAACTCACCCCGTTTTTTTGCATCCACAACCGCCACCGGTACCGCAACCGCCGCCACAGCCACCAGCATCAAAAAATGGATTTCCCGTTGGAACTTTAACGGAAGAAGACACCTCAGAGCCGATTGCTACACTAACTTCATCTAATAATTTTTGTAAAGCAGTTTCCACTCGTTTAAAGGCTGCAATCTTATCATGTAAGTCTACAGAACGCTTTAATTCCCTCATTTTCGTTGAAATGAAAGTATAGTCAGGATGGTATTTGCCAAAACGCTGCACTTCCTCATATCGTTCTTTCATCGCTGTAAATTGCTGAATTAACGCCTGAACTTCCATATCTTCATGCAATTCTTTATAACACTTACGATAATCTTCTGCTATATCTGAACAGATGATCGCTTTTGCAAGCTGCTCTGCCTTATCTAATATCAATACGCTTTCCAGCGTCGCTACAATCATGAGAGACACCTCCGAGTATTCATCATACCACATTTATAATAGAACTACTAATTGAAGTGCCTTACTTAAAAGAAAGATATAACTCTAACTGATTTTACACAATCTCAAATATACTTATACATTAATATGTTCCGCAATATTATATTTAAGAACATCCCATTGTCCACTATTTTCTTTCACATAACTAATACATGCATTTTTTAATGGAGTCTTAAACGTAATTTCATCTGGTTCAATTGCATGTAAAATTGCTTTTATCGCATGGGAATGAGCAACAATGATAATACGCTTGCCAGAATGAGTTGCTGCAACATCTTTTAAAGCAGCAAAGCAACGGGTTACAATCTCTTCATCTTGCTCCATACCTTCTACTTTACCTTCTGCAATTAACTCCCTAACAGTCGCAATCGGTTGCCCAGAAGCTTCACCAAAATTTCGTTCAACAAATCGCTCATCTAATAAAATTGATTGTAATCCAGCTGCCTCTGCGATTTCATTAGCTGTTTCTTGCGCTCTAATTAACGGGCTACTAATAATTAAATCCCACGTTTCCGCCTGTAAAGCAGCTGCACTTTGAATCGCTTGCTTCTTCCCAACTTCATTAAGTGGAATATCTTCACGCCCCTGAATAATTTCTCGAAAATTCCAATCAGTTTGTCCATGTCGTACTAAACAAATTTCCGTCATGCTGCAACTCCTTTTTAAATAATCCGCTTCTATTGTAACAAAAGTTCTGCATGACGGACATAGTTTTCCCTTCCAATTATGTCGCATTTTGCTGCTTCATATATTGAAACATATCAATCATAATTGAAGCAACAGCTAATTGATTTTGAAATTTTTCTACTTTATCTGGTATCGTTTTCTTGAAATGCTGCATTGCCGCTAGCTCAAAAGCCTCTTTTTCTTCAGGGTTTCGCGTTAATTTTCTATACCAGTATGGTTGCTCCCTAATATAGCGAGATAAATCCTCATCAGCTTTTATAAACTCCATAAGTTCTGCTCTCATCATCTTTCCCCCTAATCCTTCTGAAAGAAAAATGGATTATTTTCTGAAGTACTTTGTTCTTGCTGCTCACGCTTCCCCTGAAATTGTTGAATAACTTGTTGCACACTACCAATTGCACTTGTCACATTAGCTAAATGATGTTGCATTTGTTCCACATCTAGCTTTTTAAAGAAAGAAAGCATTTGCCCCATCACATCTGCAGTTTTTTCCTCTTCAGTTCGATTATCTTTTTCTTTTTTGTTTTCTTTTACTGAAGAAAATGCAGGCGCTCCATCAGGTCTATAAGTTGCCCATATCGGATCTTCTTCACCAAGTAAGTACCATTCTTCGTAAAACTGTTGCCAAGTTTTTTGACCATTTCTAACTTCATGAACCATTTTAGGGTGATGGTTTACAAACTCTTTAAACTGTTGAACCGATGGATGTAACGGTCCTTTTGTTGTTGGCATAATCCTCACCTCTTCACGTGTATCTACTATATTGTAAGAAAAAAAAGGCGCATGGTTCGCCTATTTTTAGACGATTCATGCACCTTTTTACTCCGTTATTTGTTTGCGGGATGATACCCACCTTACAATCCAGTGAATGCGAAGAAGTTAACCTAGAGAGTAACTATCCATAAAAGCCCACTGCTTGCGGTTTCACTTTATTTTCGGATAAAGTTTTGTGTATAAAATTTGTCATATACCCCAACACCTAATCCAGTAAATTGTTCATTCAATAAATTTTTTCTATGGCCCTCACTATTTAGCCAACCCTGTACCGCCGCAATTCCATCGCTATGTTGCGCCGCTATATTCTCACCAGCAAGTTGAAACCCTACTTTCCCGCGCTGTAAACGATCTCCTAATGTACCTAATGTAGGTGAATCATGTGAAAAATAATTATTGTCTTTCATATCCTTACTGTGACCAATAGCAACATCTGCTGTTTGTTGATCCCACGTTAAAAGCGGCAATTCGTGACGACTTCGAATAATATTTGTTAAATCAAAAATTTGTTGCATATTCCCATTCTCTACTTGTTTCATTTTTTCTGGCGTCAACGGGGGCTCTGCTAGTAATTCACCTGAATACACAAGTTGGTACGGTCTTTGACGTAATAACGTTTCATCATCCATATAACGAACACCAACAAGCTCATGTGTAAAATGATCAAAATATAATTGTGCCCATCCATCTTCTACAGGTATTAACGGTTGTTCCATTACTTCGGTATCAGATAACTCAAATTGATAACTATTTTTCCCTCTTTTTAATGAGATCTCATGTGAGAACGGATTCTTTTTATATACTTCTTCATACTTTTCATTTATATAATAAGGTGTTACCTTAACTTGTTCACCAGCAACATACGCTGTTACAACTTTACGTTCAGAAACTCCAAATTGAACATACTGAGCTAAATCTTGATTATATATCCACCATTCATATCCGTAAGCAGATGGCTCTATTCGGGATGGTTCGCCCCATTTTGCTAATAAATTTTCAGAGTCCCCACCCATCATATTTAAAACCGTATCCGAAGAGTCTTCGTTTACTTGTTTTTTCTTTTTCACAATTTTATTTTCTTGCTTAGATTGAGATGGGGTTAATATATATTGTGAAACGAGTAATTTCCCGTATAAATCAACAGCTAAAATTAAAAATGTAATCATTACGATACGCAATAATTTCTTCAAACGATATACCTCCTGCACAAAACATAAAATTGAGATATACACAAATCCTTTTCTTTCCTTTTTGTGTGTACCGTACTCTTCTCACTATATCATATTTTCGTGAAAAAAGTCTGGATTATCCCTTTTCTCTCAATATGAATTGCACTTTCTTATTATTCATACTATTATAAAAATAATGGTATAACATTAAAAAAGGAGGTATTCTATGCAATTTACAAATACGAAATTTAACGGGGCAGTCGTTGATTTAACACTTTTAACTGAAATTATGGAAAATAACCATTTTGTACTTGCTGGACAGTGGGATTATGAACGAGTTACATACGATTATAAATTCGAGATATTAACGGACGTTTATTATTTGCGAGTGCAAGGTATCGCTATTGAAGGTGACATCGGCAGCAGACACGCTGAAGTAAAACTACTCCCTCCCTTATTAGGAAAGCATTATTATCCTCATGGAGTTGAATATGGTGATGATGAGACTTTCCCAACGAATGTACTCCAAAAAAGCGAACAACTCCTTCAAAATGTTGAAAAAGAATTAAAAGCATTTCAAATTATCGAGTAACCAAAAACGAGTGCATCATACTGATGCACTCGTTTTTTTATCCCTCTATTTACCGGGCAGTAAACGCCCGATTGGTGAAGGCTAATAATCAGTGGGGGATGCCCTCCACTGATTAAAGTTTCAATTTATTTCGTCTGCAAATAAGGTGGTAATTGTTGCAACTGCTCTTTATCCTTTTCTCGTTCTCTACGTGCCCATCTAAAGAATACATAGCCAATAATCGTACCGTACACTATTTCCTGGACAATTTTCATAATGATACCGCCAGTTTGTTGGTCTTGTACTACTGGCATCCAATGCAAAAATTCTGGTCCAGTTATATTTAAATCTGATAAAGTCCCCGCCGGTACACATAGTTCCATCGCTTTCATCCAAGCAGCTGGATCCGTATACGTTGCAAATAACGGGGCAGTCGCAAAAATGATTAATGCACAAGCGGGCGTTAATAATATACCGTTAGCAAACATGTAACCCAGTTTCTTTATATCACTTAACGTTTGATATTCTGGTAATGGATTTAGCATCGGCCACCACATCATCATTGCTGCAAAAAACAAAATAGCAAGGCAAATAGGATGTAAAACTTGACTTTGTTTTACAGTATCAAATACAACTGGCAAATGATAAAAAGAGAATAAGCCATTAAATACAAGCAAAGCAATGAGTGGTTTTGCAAAGACTTTCAACATAATTTGAACAAACTTAAAAGAAGTAATATAACGATATAACCAAACTGGTATACCTAGTAGTAATAAAGGTGGTACTGCAATATACATAATCGCCATTTCAAACATATGTGCACTAAATACAATATGTCCTATTAAATCGATTGGCCCCCCTTTTACAAAATACAAAAGAACAATTCCGATTGTAAAATAGAAAATCTGTTTCTTACTTACTTTAGTCGCATTTTCAAATCGTTCTCTATACGGCCCAATAATTAAAAAGTACCCAATCAAAATAGAAATCATAAACAACATAAATATAGGGCTCCATAAAGCTTGAAAACCGAATATCCATAAGTTATCCATTTTCCACACCTACCTTCTGAAAACTGTTTTCTCCTTTCACTTAACGTGAATAAGGGGACTGTGATAGCACAAGTCCCCTATGTCTTACTGTTTAAATCCATACAATTGTCATAAAAGCTAATATTGTAATTAGCCCTATTAGCAAGCCAGAATAGAGAAAGAAACTTGCTGCTTCATGCCCTTTATGACTCATATGCATAAAGTAGTATAATTGAAAAATCACTTGAACCACTGCTAATAGTAAAATAAACGGGACAGAGAAAATTGGACTAAACGTTTTCGGGTATGCTACCGCTACAAATGCTACTAATGTCAAAAATATCATTAATGCAAATGTAATAACTTGGTGCTTCATTTCCTCCGCACTTTTTCTCTTTCGATAAACAAGATCGACCTTAGGATTATTCGTTTGCTTTATTGCCATTGTTTATCCCACCATTCCCATCAAATATACTACAGTGAAAATAAACACCCAAACTACATCAATAAAGTGCCAATAGATTGATGCAACGTAAAACTTTGGTGCATTGTATAGATTTAAACCTCGCTTCGCATTTCTGAAGATTAATGTTAATATCCAACACAATCCAAACAATACGTGAAGTCCATGTGTACCAACAAGAGCATAAAAAGCTGAACCAAATGCGCTACTTCTCATAGTATGCTTAAATTCATGCGTATAATGATAAAACTCATATATTTCAAATCCCAAAAAGCCTAAGCCAAGTAACACTGTTACAAGTAACCAAAGCTGCATTTTCTTAAAGTTAAAGTTTTTCATGTGATACATCGCATATACACTTGTTAAACTACTCGTTAATAAAAGCATCGTCATAATGAAAACGAGTGGCATTTGGAACATCTCTTGAGATGTTGGTCCACCATTTGTAGAGTTTTTTAGCGCTAAATATGTGCCGAATAAGGAAGCGAACAACACTGTTTCGCCTCCAAGAAATAACCAAAAACCGACAAACTTATTTTTGCCCTCAAGGGTTGCTTTTTCAGGCTCTGCTGGAAATGTTTCATTTGTTAATTTTTCATCTACATGCATTACGCCTTGCCCCCCTTATCCTCTAAATCTTCCTTATGAATATGGTATCCGTGATCATCGATTACTGAACGTAGGAACATTGTGCCAAATGTAATGATTAAACCAATAATTGCTACTAATAACCAAAACTTATCTTTTCCACCTTGCATATACATTGCACCGAATGCCGCTATGAATAAGCCTAGAGAAATGATAAATGGTGAAAATGAAGCATTTGGCATATGAATATCACCAACTGGTTCCGCCGCTGTCATCTCTTTATTACCTTCACGTTTTTCAATCCAAAACGGATCTAACCCACGAACAAACGGTAATTGTTTGAAATTGTATTCTGGTGTAGGTGCTGGCATTGTCCATTCTAATGTACGCGCATCCCATGGATCACGACCAGCTTTCTCTTTTGATACAGTTGTTTTAATTACATTGAATAGAAGAACAATCGTTCCAAGAGCCATAAACACCGCTCCAACAGAACTAATCATATTCCCCATTTCCAAACCTTGACCTTCAAGATATGTGTAGTAACGGCGTGGCATCCCAATCAATCCAAGGAAATGCTGAATAAAGAATGTTAAATGGAAACCGATGAAGAATAACCAAAATGTTATCTTTCCTAACGTTTCATTTAATACTTTATTAAACATCAGTGGCCAATAATAATGGGCCCCCGCAAGTAAACCAAATACAACACCGCCGACGATTACATAATGAAAATGCGCTACTACGAAATAGTTATCATGAAATTGATAATCAGCTGGTGCAGATGCAAGCATAACGCCTGTAACTCCACCCATTACGAATGATGGAATAAAAGCTACTGCCCACATCATCGGTGTCGTAAAGCGAATACTTCCGCCCCACATTGTAAAGAGCCAGTTGAATATTTTAATACCGGTCGGAACTGCAATCGCCATTGTTGCAACTGAGAAAATAGCATTTGCAACTGGCCCAAGACCAACTGTAAACATATGATGCGCCCATACCATAAATCCTAAAAATCCGATTAGTACAGTCGCAAATACCATTGATGAATAACCAAACAATCGTTTTTTCGAAAATGTAGCGAAGATTTCTGAGAATATTCCGAAAGCTGGGAGTATAAGAATGTATACTTCCGGATGACCAAAGATCCAGAATAAATGCTCCCATATAATTGTGTTTCCACCTAATGCCGGATTAAAGAAACTTGTGCCAAATAAACGATCTAACATTAAAAGCCCTAATCCTACCGTTAATGGTGGAAATGCAAATAATATAAGTGATGATGTTACAAATGTTGTCCATGTAAACATCGGCATACGCATATATGTCATTCCTGGCGCACGCATATTAATAATTGTAACAAGGAAGTTAATACCACCAATCAATGTACCAATACCAGATATTTGTAAACCGAGTACATAAAAATCAACACCATGGCCTTTAGAAGCTAAAGCTAAAGATGCATAAGAAGTCCAACCTGCATCCGGTGCTCCACCTAAAAACCAACTTAAATTTAAAAATACTCCACCAAAGAAAAATAACCAAAATCCGAGTGAATTCAAAAACGGGAACGCTACATCGCGCGCACCAATTTGAAGTGGTACGGCTGCGTTCATAAATGCAAACACGAGTGGCATAGCTGCGAGGAAAATCATTGTTGTACCGTGCATCGTTAATACTTGATTATAAGCATCCCCAACAAGAAAAGCATTGTTAGGAATCGCTAATTGAAGGCGAATAAACAAGGCTTCTAATCCGCCTACTATAAAAAACACTCCACCTGCAATTAAATAGAGAATGGCAATCTTTTTATGGTCTACTGTCGTTAAATAATCCCATATGACAGCACCCATCCCCTGTTTTTTTGCTACAGAACTCACGTTTTCAACCTCCCCTTCGCGAATAATCCCTCTTTACTTCTCAACTTTTAACGTCTGTAAATATGCATTTAATGCATCAATTTGATCATCCGTTAAGTTGCCATATTTACCAGTCATTTTATTTCCTGGCTTCATATTTTCAGGATCTTTAAGCCATTTTTTTAAGTTTTCTTCATTGTTTTCGGCAATACCGGCAACCATATCGCGATCAGCAAAATTTGCTAAGTTTGGTGCGATACGAGCGGAAGGTGGTCTACTATCATTAGATCCAACTGCATGACAACCAATACAGCTTTTGTTAAATATTTCTTGGCCCTCTTGTGCCTTTGTTGAAGCTACTTCTTTTTTCCCATCAATCTTCTTCATATCAGCAAGCCATTTTTTGTACTCGCTTTCATCCAAAGCTTTCACTTTAAATTGCATTAAAGAATGTGATGGACCGCAAAATTCTGTACAAAAACCATTATAAGTGCCCGATTTATCTGCCTTTAACCACATTTTGTTTACATTATCTGTATTTGTATCCATTTTTCCAGCTAAAGATGGAACCCAAAATGAATGTTTAATATCGGCACCCTTCAAATTCAAATACACTTTCTTGCCTGTGGGGATAACTAAATCTTGAGAAGTTACTATTTTTTCTGATTTATAAGAAAATTCCCACCAATAAAGATTCGCTGTTACATCAACAACGATAGTATCTTTATCAATATTCTTTTTCTCCATCGCACTTACATCAGCAAGTTTGAATGTATATGTAACCGTCGGAACAGCTAAGATTAATAAAAGTATAATCGGAATAACTGTCCATATAATTTCTAGTTTGTGATTCCCTTCAACTTGCTCTGGAATAAAATCTTCCTGACCTTTCTTTTGTCGGAAACGCACAATTACATATAAGAAAATAATAGTAACTACTAGTACTACTCCTACCATGATCGCACTCGCTAGTAAAAGCAGATCATATTGCATTTTTGCTACTTCTCCTTGCGGAATTAAAGTAGATTGAAAGGCTTTACCGCATCCCCCTAACAGTAAAGCCAGCAGTGAAACGAACGAAAGCAGTCGCCACTGTTTCTTCATACAAACAACCCCCACTTTCCTTGTGAATTAGATTGTACTTTATAGTTAAGTAAAGTAAATCTCAACGTAAAGAAATCCAATTATGTCGTTGTCTTAGAAGAATGTAACTACAATCATTGATACAAATAAGATTGTTAAATAATTTAGGGAATAAACAAACATTTGTACGGACCATTTGATGTCATCTTTCTTACGGAAGCCATAAAACCCTAAAACGATCCATCCGATGTTAAGCAGTGTTGCGATTACCATAAATGTTATCCCAAGTCCACTCATATAAAATGGTAGTGGTAATAAACATACTGTCCAAATCATAATTTGGCGTTTCGTAATTTCAAATCCATGAACTACAGGAAGCATTGGGATTCCTGCATTTCGATATTCATCAACACGTTTCATCGCTAATGCGAGAAAATGTGGGATTTGCCAAATAAACATAATTAAAAATAACATCCAAGCAATTGGATGACCTAAAGATGGATCAACTGCCGCCCATCCAATTAAAGGTGGAACTGCTCCAGATATACTACCTACAACAGTATTTAGTGTATACTTTCTCTTTGTCCATAAAGTATATAAGACAACATATGTGAAAGCACCAATAAACCCCATTAATACTGCCATCGGTGTTGTTAATAATAAAAATACAAATCCCAGAAGTAATATAACTAGTCCAAATGTAAGTGCGAATCCTGGTTTATACTTTCCAGTAACCGTTGGACGGGTTTTCGTTCTTTCCATTAACGGATCGATATCTCGATCAATATAGTTATTTAAACAACATACCCCTGCCATAATTAATCCAGAACCAACGATTGTAAAAAATAACTTATCCAGATTGTCCATTACACTTAATCCATTAAAATGTAGTGCCAACCAAAATCCTGTAAATACAGTAAGTGTATTTGAGTTTACAATCCCCATTTTAACGAGCGCTGATAAATCTTGTAGCCGAGTTGTTTCCGGTACACTTGTTACAGCTGACTCATCATGCAGCTCACTTGTTGCATGGTTCATCACTTTAACCCCCTCTTAAAACTTTCATCTTTCTTTTTGCGCTTATTTCGAATGAAATAATTCGCTTCTATATAGCAATATTATTACAGTAGAAATATTGTTAACCCATTCTACTACTAATCTACGCCCATACTCCAATATATTAAATCATATTTCCCGAACATTTTGTGAAGAAAACATGAACTTTTTGTGTCGAACATAAAAAAATTTATTCTTACTTATCCTTATCATAACATGATGTTACCTTCTATAATAAACTATTTTGTCATATTTAACACGTTTTCTCCCCATTTCTTTTCAAAACAGCCTGTTTTTCACCTAAAAATTTCCTTACGCATCCTCTTTTCACAATCGTTTCCTCTTCCTTGTCCTCCCCCTCCATTTCTTTGCTATTTTATTATTTTTTATATATCATAGGAACTAGCGCGTTTTATTCTATACATAATGGAATGAAAATATTTCGCAATAACTTCATAGCAGAAAGATGGTGAAAGAGATTGCAACGCTTTATTAAATGGTTAGCAGTCATTACGAGCCTTGATTTATTAATAGTTTTATTAGGAGGCGCTTTAGTTACAAAAACAGGTTCTGGTCAAGGTTGCGGTAAATCATGGCCACTTTGTAACGGTGAATTTGTTCCATCTAATTTATCAATGGAAACTATTATTGAACTAAGTCACCGCCTTACATCAGGATCAGCAGGAATTCTTGTCACTCTCCTTTGTATTTTGTCCTGGAAATATTATAAACATGTGCGCGAAACAAAAACGTTAGCAATTTTATCCTTCGTATTTTTAGTTGCACAAGCATTAATGGGAGCCGCAGCAGTTGTTTGGGGACAAGTACCAGCAGTACTTGCTATCCATTTCGGTATTTCCTTAATTTCATTTGCTTCTGTCATTTTGTTAGCGTGTCTTATTTTTGAAATTGATCAGAAATTTGATGCACGTTCACTTATTATGGACAAAAAAATGAAATTTCATATTTATGGTGTAACAATTTACTGTTATATCGTTGTCTACACAGGTGCTTTAGTACGTCACGAACGAGCTACCTTAGCTTGTCCAGACTTCCCTTTATGTAGCAAAAATAGACCTATACCAACTCAACTGCATGAGTGGGTTCAAATGGGACATAGAATTGCAGCAATGTTAATCTTCGTTTGGATACTATACGCGATGATTATTGCTATTCGTCAATACAAACAACAACGCGTAGTATACTGGGGATGGATTATTTCCTTTATCCTTGTAACACTTCAAGCTATTGTTGGGATTTTAGTTGTATTTACAAATGCTAGTTTAACAATGGCATTATTACATTCCCTATTCATTTCTTGCTTGTTTGCTGTATTATGCTATTTAGTTATGCTGGGTACAAGAAGTAAGGTCAATGCAAAAGAAGCCGAATCAACTTCTAAACAAACAAAATAAATTTAAATACCTTGCCCATTCGGCAAGGTATTTTTTTGTAATAAAAAAGAGCTGCTTTCACAGCCCATTTTTTATTTTAATGATCTAATTCAATAAGTAAGTCACCTGTTTGAATCGCGTCTCCATCATTTACATATACTTTCTTCACCTTACCATTGAACGGCGCTTGAACTGTCGTTTCCATTTTCATCGCTTCCGTAATTGCCATAGAATCGCCTTTTCTCACTTCATCGCCTTCTTTTACAACTACTTTAATAACCGTTCCTGGCATTGTTGCACTAATATGGTTTGGATTTTCACGGTTTCCTTTCATACGTTGGGCAACTGTCGCTTTCACACTTTCATCTTTCACAACAATTTCACGTGGTTGACCGTTGAATTCCAAGTAAAGAACACGATTCCCATCCGGCTGAGGTTCTCCAATTGATACGAGTTTAACCATCAATGTTTTACCTTGTTCAATTTCCACATCAATTTCTTCACCTAGTCTCATACCATAGAAGAATGTCGGTGTATCAAGCACAGATACATTTCCATAGAGCTCAGCAACTTTTTCGTAGTCCATAAATACTTTCGGATATAATGCATATGCAACTACATCAAAAATCGTCACTTCGCGTCCGAGTTTATGGAATAACTCTTCTTTTAAAGCATCAAAATCTACTGGCTCTAGTAATTCACCCGGTCTTACTGTTAAAGGCTTTTTCCCTTTTAAAATAATTTCTTGTAATTCTTTCGGGAAACCACCGTATGGTTGTCCTAAATCTCCTGAGAACATTTCAACAACAGATCCTGGGAAGTCCATAGAATGTCCACGTTCTAAAACATCTTGTTCTGTCAGGTGATTTTGAACCATAAATAATGCCATATCACCGACAACTTTAGATGATGGTGTTACTTTTACAATATCTCCAAACATATCATTCACACGGCGATACATTACTTTCACTTCATCAAAGCGATCACCTAAGCCAACCGCTTTCGCTTGTTGTTGTAGATTACTATACTGTCCACCTGGCATTTCGTGCATATATACCTCTGTATGAGGGGCATTCATACCACTTTCAAACGGTGCGTAGTATTTACGTACATCTTCCCAGTAATGAGATAGTTTTTCTAATGAATCTATATTAACGTCTGGCTGTCTTTCGTTTCCACCTAATGCATAGTATAGCGTGTTCGCACTTGGTTGTGACGTTTGACCAGCCATAGAACTTACTGCTACATCTACAATGTCAACGCCTGCTTCAATTGCCTTCGTATACGTTAATATACCATTTCCACTTGTATCGTGTGTGTGCAGGTGAATCGGAATCGATACTGTCTCTTTTAATGCTGAAACTAGATCATATGCTGCGTTTGGTTTTAGTAAGCCCGCCATATCTTTAATTCCTAATATATGAGCTCCTGATGCTTCTAACTCTTTTGCTAAGTTTTTATAATAATTCAAATCATACTTGCTACGTAGCGGATCATGAATATCCCCTGTGTAACACATTGTCGCTTCTGCGATTTTACCAGTATCTCGTACAGCATCAATCGCAACTCTCATACCTTCAACCCAGTTTAAGCTATCAAAAATACGGAACACATCAATTCCAGCTTGAGCAGAACACTCCACAAACTTTTGAATTAAGTTATCTGGATAGTTTTTGTAACCAACTGCATTTGAAGAACGAAGTAACATTTGGAATAAAACGTTTGGCATTTTTTCACGAAGATCTAGTAATCGTTCCCATGGATCTTCTTTTAAGAAACGATAGGCAACATCAAACGTTGCACCGCCCCACATTTCTGCTGAGAATAAGTTTGGTAACATTCTCGCTGTTGGTTCTGCAATTTGATGTAAATCTTTTGTACGAATACGAGTTGCAAGTAATGATTGATGTGCATCACGGAATGTTGTATCAGTTAATAGTACACGTTTTTGATCTTGTACCCATTTTACTAATCCATCCGCTCCACGCTCATCCAAAATTTGTTTCGTCCCATTTTGGATTGGCTCTGAGTGTTTTACGTTCGGTATACGAGCATCATGGAATATTGGCTTCTCTTTTTTTCCTACTCCCGGGAATCCATTTACTGTTACTGAACCAATGTAATTTAACATTTTCGTTCCACGGTCTTTACGTTTTGGGAACAAGAATAGCTCAGGTGACACATCAATAAACGAAGTATCATATTCTCCTGATAAAAAGTTTTTATGTTTTACTACATTCTCTAGGAATGGAATATTTGTTTTTATACCACGAATACGGAATTCTTTTAAGTTACGTTCCATTTTTGCAGCAGCTTGTTCAAAAGTAAGCGCCCAAGTTGTAACTTTTACAAGTAAAGAATCATAGTACGGTGTAATAACTGCACCTTGGAAGCTATTACCTGTATCAAGACGCACACCAAAACCACCGCCTGATCGATACGCCATTATTTTCCCTGTATCTGGCATGAAATTATTTAGTGGGTCCTCAGTCGTTACACGAGATTGGATTGCAAATCCATGAACAACCACTTCCTCTTGCTTAGGTACACCTACTATCTTACTATGTAATGCATGCCCATCAGCTATTAAAATTTGCGATTGAACGATATCCACTCCTGTAACCATCTCTGTAATCGTATGTTCTACTTGAACACGTGGATTTACTTCAATGAAATAGAACTCATTATCTTTTACAAGGAATTCCACTGTTCCTGCGTTTAAATAGTTTACATTTTTCGTTAACTTTACAGCAGCTTCACAAATACGCTGACGCAAATCATCCGAAAGTGATACACTCGGTGCAATTTCTACAACTTTTTGATGACGACGTTGTACAGAACAGTCACGCTCGTATAAATGAACAACATTGCCCTCTTCATCTGCTAAAATTTGTACTTCTATATGTTTAGGTTTTTCAACGAATTTTTCTACATATACTTCATCATTACCAAAGGCTGCTTTCGCTTCTGACTTCGCTCGATTATACGATTCTCTTAATTCTTCACTCGTACGTACAATACGCATACCACGACCGCCACCGCCAAGGGACGCTTTAATAATAATCGGGTAATCATACTTTTCAGCAAATTCTACGACTTCTTCTAGTGAATTTACCGGACCATCGCTACCAGGAATAACTGGTATTTGTGCTAGCTGCGCTTGTGTTCTTGCTTTAACTTTATCTCCAAACATATCTAAATGCTTACTTTTTGGGCCGATAAAGATAATCCCTTCTTCTTCACAACGTTTTGCGAATTGAATATTTTCTGACAAGAAACCATATCCAGGGTGGATTGCATCTACATGATTACTTTTCGCAATCTCAATAATGCCCTCAATATCTAAATAAGCATCAATTGGTTTTTTTCCTTCCCCAACTAAATAGGACTCATCGGCTTTATAGCGATGATAAGAACCACTATCCTCTTTCGAATAGATTGCAACTGTTTTTAATCCAAGTTCCGAACAAGCTCGAAACACACGAATTGCAATCTCTCCACGGTTAGCTACCAATACTTTTTGAATACGTTGCAGCTTTGTCATGATTTTCCCCCTCTACTTTCCTACCACTCTAGAGATAAAATATATACACACTCTAAAGAGCGTGAAGTTCTTCACTTTCCACATTATATTATACTTAGAAAGCTTCACTTTATTTTTATCCATCATACCTTATTTTTTAACAAATGATAAGTTTTCTGATCAATTTGTTTCACAAAAATAGTATAGCATACCTCTTCCTTTTCTAACAACCTAATTGTATATCACATTCATTTAAATGTGATATATTTTTTTAGTATAAAAACAAATTGATACATCATATTTGGAATTTGTTAAAAACAAAAAAACACATTGTGCTCTAAAGCACAATGTGTTTTTATTTTACAACTACAAGATGCGGGCCACCTTGTTCTCTTTCTATCATTAACTCATTCTGTTGTTGCTCTTGCCGTTTTACATGACTAGCAATATTCAATAATATCCCCATCGCAAGTAAATTAGCTAATAAAGAACTACCACCGTAACTAACAAACGGTAAAGGTACTCCTGTCAGTGGTATCAATCCAGACATCCCACCAACATTAATAAACGTTTGAACTCCAAACAAGCCCGCGATGCCAATCGCAATTAAACTTCCAAATGGATCCGCACACTTTTGTGCAACTCTAAATGTCCGAATAATAATAAGCAATAAACAGATTAAAATAATAGCCACACCTATAAAACCAAGTTCTTCAGATATAATTGCCATTATAAAATCCGTTTGCGGTTCTGGTAAGTAGCCATACTTTTGCACACTATTTCCTAACCCTCTACCATTTAACCCACCTGAAGCAATTCCAATAAATGAATTTACTAATTGAAATCCATCCTTTTGAGGATCATTAAATGGATCAAGAAAGACTGAAAAACGTGCCTTTTGATACGGATTTAACACATAGCTTCCTAGAAAATATAGTGCCGGAATCCATAGTATAGAAGTTAAAGCAATTCGTTTAATCCATAAATTAACATTAACTCCCGAACAAAGAAACATAATTCCTACGGTTCCCATAATTAACAAATCGGTACCTAAGTCATTTTGCTTTAAAATTAAATATATGATAAAACCAACACCCAAAAGGATTGGTCCCGATCCTTTAAAAACAGGCGTATTCGTTTCTTGCTTTTTCGCAAAAAAATTCGCCAATATAAGGATCACTGTTATCTTTACAAATTCTGCAGGCTGGATTCCAAATACCCACCCATTTGCGCCGTTTACTGTCTTAGTAAAAAAAGCTGCTGCTGCTAATAATGCAACACTAATAGCATAACTCCCTAATAAAAAGATCCGTTTCCTCCAAATTTTATATGGGATAATAGCAAGAATTAGTAGTACAATTGTCCCAACAGCTAAAGTAAATAATTGTCTTTTAAAAAAGAAGTTTGCTGGTTTATCAAATCTCGAAATCGCAACAATGGAACTCGAACTATATACCATTATAACTCCCAGCACACATAAGATAACAAGAGGAAGTAACAATGAATAATCCATTGATTTCCATAATTTTTTCATTTCATTTCCTCTCTCTGTTTCAATTTAATTATTGTTGTATTCCATATGTATATAGGTTCTTCCTGCTTTATTATACAAATAAAAAGCTCAAACTAATTTAGTTTGAGCCCCCTTATTTGAACCCGTTATTATTGTTTGTTTGTAAATGCTTCATGAAGTGCAGATAACTCACGTTCGAGCTCACCTAACATTGCTTTCCCTTGTTCTTCTGCAATAAGACCAAGGCGAACTGCAAAATCGACCTCGCGGGATAGTCCAAACATTTGTGTGTCTAACACTTCTTCATATAATGGACATTGCGGCATTGTAAGGTGGTCCATTTGCACCTTAATAAGTCTTAAAATCTTCTCCGCATCCGCTTGTAGAAGGGCTAGTGCCTTTTCCTGATGATTTGCTACTGTCTCAGACGCCAAATTGATTCCCTCCGTTTCCGTCCTACTCTCCTCTATCCTATCTATTAATATTAGCGATAGTTTTAACAAATTGCAATAGAAACATTTTTTGTGACAACAGTGTCTAATACTATTATACTGAAAAGTGGGAGTATAACACAAATGGGGGAACAACGATGAGCGAAATTTTATTTATTAACGGAAAAGTACGTTTTCCAATCACTATCGATCCAACTGTTTGGATCTTTGATGATCGAAAAGTAGATTTGACAACTTACTTTGATGAAACTAGAGAAAACATATCTGAACTAGAAACTTATTTAAAAAACACTTCTGAACATTGGGATCGTGAAATCCGTGATGGTGCTGTTTTTCCACCGATACAACAAAGTGTAAAGAAATATAAAAAAGAACAGTTGATTACCGGAACATTCGGTATACCCTTCCATCCATTTCTTGCCAACGCCGATATGGATGCGGACGCTACGCAAGTCGAAATTGAAACAGTAGATCATACACTGACGCTTCCGTTAGAAACTGTCAAAAATGCAATTCTTGGCTTTTCAAAAGAAGGAAAGCCATTAAAAGAAGATGGACCTGTGCATCTATATTTCAATGATGGATCTAACAGACAAAATCCGATCCGTAACATCCGTAAATTTACAATTATTTAAAGTGTATAAAAAGGAGTGAGCATATGCTCACTCCTTTTTATAATAGATCGGCTGCAAGTTGAGCTAAATTAGAGCGCTCCCCTTTCACAAACTTCACATGACCACTAATTCGTTGCTCTTTAAATTTCTCCACAACGTAAGTTAACCCGTTATTATATTCATCTAAATACGGATGATCAATTTGCTGAGGATCTCCCATTAATACAATCTTACTTTTTTCTCCTACCCTTGTTAGTATCGTTTTCACCTCATGCTTTGTTAAATTTTGCGCCTCGTCAATTATAATGAACTGATCCGGAATACTTCTTCCGCGTATATACGTAAGGGCCTCTACTTCAATCGAGCCCATTCCAGCTAAAATAGCATCTAATTCCCCTGGCTTTTTCGTATTAAATAAATACTCTAGATTATCAAAAATCGGTTGCATCCATGGTCTTAACTTTTCTTCTTTTTCTCCTGGTAAATAACCGATATCTTTTCCGACTGGAACGATTGGTCTTGCAACAAGTAATTTTTTGTATAACCCTAAATCTTCCGTTTGCATTAATCCCGAAGCTAACGCAAGTAACGTTTTTCCTGTACCAGCTTTCCCCGTTAACGTTACAAGCGGAATATCTTCGCGAAGCAACAATTCTAATCCCATTATTTGTTGCACATTGCGTGGTCGTATTCCCCATACTTGCTCATTGTGAAAAATAAGTTTCTTCACTTTCTTACCTAAGTGATCCACAATTCCAAGTGCAGAACTAGAACCCCCTAGCGCATCTTTCATCACCACAAACTGATTTGGATAAAAAGGATGATTTGCAATTTCAGATAAAGGTAATTCACCTTTTTCATAAAAATAATCCAATTGTTCTTTTGATATATACCCTTCTAAAAATCCTGAATATATATTATCTACTTCAATTACGCGATCACTTAAATAATCTTCAGCCTTCAATCCAATTGCATCAGCTTTTACCCTTACGAGCACATCTTTACTTACTAAAATAACAGACTTCCCGTCCTCTTTTTCTTGTTCTTCTAAAGATAGATTTTTTGCTACAGCTAAAATTCGATTATCATTTGTTTTCTCTACGAAAATATCTTGTAGTTGAACAAATGAACGGTGATTTAATTCAATACGAAATGTACCGCCGTTTTCTAGCGGAATACTTTCATGCAGCTTTCCTATTTCACGAAATTTATCTATTAACTTAGATACATAACGAGCATTTCGTCCTACTTCGTCCATATAACGTTTCTTTGAATCAACCTCTTCTAATACAACTGCTGGAATCACTACTTCATTGGTTTCAAATGAAAAAATAGATAAAGGATCCTGCAAAAGTACATTCGTATCTAACACATAAATTTTATCCAACCTGTTACCCCCTGACTCCACTTTTAAATTTGTAGAACAAGGGTTTCATCCATAAAATATGGACGAACCATTGTTATAATTATATGTACCGTATAAACGAGGTAGAATCGAAATTTATAGCCATTAAACCTTTTATTTATTTTTTATTCATTTCTATTCAATATATTACTTTTAATTATAATTATTAACATAAAATCACAATAACCGATTACAAAAGTTAATAACTGACTTTTTTATTTATCACATTTATAATTCTTTCATCCCTACCAACACTTGATTATCCAGTTTTTTCGCTGCCCGAAGATCGTATGTTTTTTCATATGTTGGTTCAATTGCAAGTTTTGCTCCATAAAACATCACATCACGTACTTCTTGCACATTTACTTCTATTACAGTTAATTTTAGAGGAATGCCTTCCATTCTATCTGTCAAAATTTCACCAGCACCACTTATGGAAAATACGGATCCATTCGCCATTATAGTCAATACTACTCCTGTATTGTGCCTTATATTTTCCACAATACGTGAACGTTGATCTACCGCAAATCGAATACTAGTTTCACTCAATGCATACACCCAAGAAATAGCACTTACGTTAGGGACTTGTTTTTCGAAATCTGTCGTTGCTACCATAACAATACATTCTTTACGTAACGTTTGTACTAAATCATCTGTTAATGTAGGCTCTACTACATTCGCCATATTTCCACCTCCAAATATACTTGATATATCCTTATCATAACTTATTTTTCGAATTGCGAAAATATTATTTTTTCCTGCTATTATTCAAAAACATTACACTTCCATGATATACTTATACTGATAGAATCTGTATTGAGGTGACGAAATGAGAGTCAAATGTATGATTTGTGATAAAAAAGATATGTTAGATGATGAAAATCCTATGGCAAAAAAACTGCGTAACCGCCCTATTCATACATATATGTGCATGGAATGTTCGGAACGAATTGCAGAGCGTACGATGGAACGTCATGCAAGTGGTAATTTCCGATTATATCGTGATAAAAAAGTTGAAGACGATTGGTAAAATATAAATAAGTCCTTATCTATATGATTAAGGACTTATTTATATTTTTCAGGTTCACGATTCATTTGATCCAAGAAACAATCAATAGCTTCTAATGGAAATCTTGCAGATTTTCTTTCCCCGTTCTTTTCATATGTAATTAAATACATTTCTTCGTTCTTTTTAACTTCCACATTCTTCAATTTATGTTCTTCATATATCATATTTTGAAATAACAAATACGTTTCTTTTGCAGCACTATCATCTGGACGTGCTTCCGCAACTGTTTTAATTGTTAACCAATTATATAATGCATCTTGTACTGAACGCATAAAACTTCGCCTCCTCACCCTGCTTTTTGTTGTCTTGCTTGACGTAAACGTAATCTATAAATCCCAAGTACAATTGCCGCTACAACAAGCCCCTCGCCAACAGGTAAAAAAACTGCAAAGAAAGTTAACACGGTGCATCCAATCGCTAACGATATATATATCACTATATTTTTTATTATCGATAGCTTTCTTGCAAAACCTAAATTATACACAAGTGCACTTAATATAATAATGATGCCATACAGTAACCACATCCCTAGTTCTGGATTTTCATCAACTTTACATAATTTCGCGAAAAACGACATTCTTTCTAACATCATTCATCCCCCTTTCTCACAAAATACAAATTTTATTTATGTACTTAATACAAGAGTAACCCGCAAAAAAAATACTGTCCACAAAAAAGAGTAAATATTCTAAAAAATACAGATAAAAAAGAACAGCTACCCTAACTAAAGGTAGCTGTTCTAATATTTTACGCTTCTACAGATTTCTTTTTCTTAGCAGCTCTTTCGCGCTCGCTCTTATCAAGAATCTTTTTACGTAGACGAATTGATTCTGGAGTTACTTCACAGAACTCGTCTTCATTTAAGTACTCTAATGATTCTTCTAAAGTCATTAGACGTGGTTTTTTCATTGTTGAAGTTTGGTCTTTCGTTGCAGAACGAATGTTAGTTTGTTGTTTCATTTTTACAACGTTAACTGTTAAATCGTTCTCACGTGTATGTTCTCCTACAATCATACCAGCATATACTTCTGTACCTGGTTCAACGAAGATTACACCGCGATCTTCAACTTGCATAATACCGTATTGTGATGCTTTTCCTGTTTCAAGTGAAACAAGAACACCTTGGCGACGTCCACCAACTTGACCAGCGTGTACTGGTTGGTAAGAATCGAATGTGTGGTTTAAAATACCGTAACCACGAGTTAATGTTAAGAATTCTGTAGTATAACCAATTAAACCACGTGCTGGAACCATGAAAGTAAGGCGAACTTGACCATTTCCATTATTCACCATATCTAACATTTCACCTTTACGTGCACCCATTGATTCCATAATAGAACCAGTGTATTCTTCAGGTACATCAATTTGTACGCGCTCTACAGGCTCACATCTTACGCCATCAACTTCTTTAATAATTACTTCTGGCTTAGATACTTGTAATTCGTAACCTTCACGACGCATGTTTTCAATTAAGATCGATAAATGCAATTCCCCACGTCCAGATACGATCCATGCATCAGGAGAATCTGTATTATCTACACGTAAACTTACGTCTGTTTCTAATTGTGAACGAAGACGCTCTTCAATTTTACGAGAAGTAATGTATTTACCTTCACGACCTGCAAATGGGCTGTTATTTACAAGGAATGTCATTTGTAGTGTTGGCTCATCAATACGTAATAATGGTAAAGCCTCTTCATGCTCAACCGGACATACCGTTTCACCTACGTTAATGTCTTCCATACCTGAAACAGCTACTAGATCTCCAGCTTTTGCTTCTTCAATTTCTTGACGTTTTAATCCAATGTAACCAAATAATTTCGTTACGCGGAATTGCTTCACGCTTCCGTCTACTTTCATTAAAGCAACTTGTTGTCCTACTTTCATTGTACCGCGGAATACGCGTCCAACCCCAATACGCCCAACATAGTCATTGTAATCAAGAAGTGCTACTTGGAATTGAAGTGGCTCTTCGCTGTTATCAACTGGTGCTGGAATATGTTCAATAATTGTGTCAAACAATGATTTCATATTCTCTTCTTGATTTGCTGGATTTGAATCTAAGCTTGCTGTTCCGTTCATTGCTGATGCAAATACTACTGGGAACTCTAATTGATCTTCGTTTGCACCAAGTTCGATGAATAAATCGACTACTTCATCAACTACTTCATCAGGGCGAGCGAAGTCACGGTCAATTTTGTTTACAACAACGATTGGAGTTAAATTTTGCTCAAGAGCTTTCTTTAAAACAAATCGTGTTTGTGGCATACAACCTTCATATGCATCAACAACAAGTAGAACACCATCAACCATTTTCATGATACGTTCTACTTCTCCACCAAAGTCAGCGTGACCAGGTGTATCTAAAATGTTAATTCTTTTATCTTCATAGTGAATCGCAGTATTCTTTGCTAAAATTGTAATACCACGTTCTCTTTCTAGATCGTTTGAGTCCATTGCGCGTTCTTCAATATGTTCATTCGCACGGAACGTCCCCGCTTGACGTAATAACTGGTCAACAAGTGTTGTTTTACCATGGTCAACGTGGGCAATAATTGCTATGTTTCGTAAATCTTGTCGTTTTTTCAACATGTCCAACTCCTAATGTCTTTTTAATCCTTCTCTATTATAAGAGCGAAGGGGATACAATGGCAATCAAAATAAAATCAAGAATGAAAATATAGTTGTATTCTTACTTTTGTGAAAGTAAAATGAGATTGGAGGGTGAAGAAATGGAACACATTCAATATCGCTTTTTATTAACCGCAATTATCGGTGTTATTTTCTTAATTGGTATCGGTATTATGATTGCTGAAAATAGCCCCATCGGTGTTATTATTTGCATTATCGGCACATTTGTTACAGTTGGATACGGTTTTGTAACAAAAAGAAAAATGCGTAAATCGCAATAACGTTAAAAAGTAAGAAGCTTCTTTAATAGCCTCTTACTTTTTTTGTTATTGCGATACGAATGGTAATATTTCTTCATATACCCTTGGTTTTCCAACTAACACACTGCTCTTCTCTACGATAGAAAGTGGCGTTCCGGAGAATGTTGTCACCTTTCCTCCAACTTCCTCTACGATTATTTGTCCCCCACCAAAATCCCATGGTGATAATCTCGGTGTTACATATGCATCTATTCTTCCCGTTGCAACGTATACCATTTCTAATGCTGCACAACCATATGACCTCGTACCTCTCGCTTTCTTAACAAGTGTCATCATTTTTTCCATATTAAGCAATGGGTTGTCGGTAAGCCATATTGCATTTAGAGCAATGATTCCTTGCTCTACTGTACCTTCTTCCAACATCGGAATAGATACACCATTACAAAAAGCCCCTCCCCCCTTTACAGCATGATATAGTTCATCATGAACTGGATCATAGATTAGACCAATTCTTCCGATACCGTTCTCATAAATTCCAATTGAAATTGCGAAATTTCTTTTTTGATGAACAAAGTTCATCGTGCCATCAATTGGATCAATTAACCAAACAACCCCATCAGATGAAGTAACCTCATCTCCGTAACCTTCTTCGCCTAAAATATAATGGTCCGGGTATGTTTCTTTAATTTTCCCAATTAAAAACTGCTCCGTTTCTCGGTCCATATTCGTTACTAAATCCGCTGCATTTGATTTTGTTTCTATAATAAGTGCTTTTTTCATTGATAACATTAAACGCTCTCCTGCGTCTCGAATCCATTGTTTTGCATGTGTATCAATGTCTTTCCATACCTCGTGCATGTTTAAACACTCCGATCTTTACTGTTCACAGAAAAAACGAACCCTTTATAAGGTTCGCACCAACTAATTTTTTATACATATACTATTATTACGCTTCTAAACGAATCATTTCAAGTCTTAACACTTCTAACTTTTGTACACACTCTTCTTTTTTCTGATTATCGTTTTCCATCATCGCATCATATAAAGTTGCTAATTCATAATCTAGCTCCAAACGTAGCACCGGAATTCTCTTTTCAGCATCTGTTCTCTTTAACGCATTAATCACCTGTCTCATATTATTTGCCTCCTCCCAATATTCGTTTGCCCTCGGACTAGAATTAATTCAATTTTCTGATTTTTTGTTTTATACTATACTATGTTGGATAAATCATCTATGCAACAAAATTATATTTTTTTATATAAATTTTTTTGTGCTGTTTTTTTTATGAATAGTACAAGCTATGCTAAAATAAAAGCAAAATAGGAGTTGGAGGAACAATCATGACACTACAAACATTCAAATCAACTGATTTTGAGGTCTTTACAGTTGATGGTCTCGAAGAACGAATGAGTGCAATTAAAACGAATATTCATCCTAAGCTAGAAGCTTTAGGGGAACAGTTTGCAGAGTATTTATCTAAACAAACTGATGAAAATTTTTTCTATCATGTGGCAAAACATGCCCGTCGCAAAGTCAATCCACCAAACGATACTTGGGTTGCTTTTTCAACAAATAAACGCGGATATAAAATGTTACCACATTTCCAAATTGGGTTATGGGGTACTCATGCCTTCATATACTTTGGTTTAATCTATGAGTGTCCACAAAAAGTGGAGACGGCTCACGCCTTCTTAGAACATTTAAATGATTTAAAAACAAATATTCCAAATGATTTCGTTTGGTCCATTGACCATACTAAACCAAGTGTAAAATTGCATAACACGCTTGAAATAGAAGACTTACAAAAGATGATTGAACGTTTAGCTACCGTGAAAAAAGCAGAATTATTAGTTGGTATTCATATAGCACCAGAGGAGTTTTCAGCAATGACCAACGAACAATTCCTTGCTAAGATTGAATCTACGATGCAATCACTCCTTCCTTTATATGCACTTTGTAATCGATAGTAGAAAACGGACAATTTATATTGTCCGTTTTTAGTTGTTATCACATTATATCACTTCGGTTTTTATTTTTCAAAATATTTTTTACATTTTCACAAGCTTTTGTTCTTCGACTTCTTTTGCCCTTTGAATGGCACGATATATAGAATACCCACTGACCTCTTGAAATTCTTTATCAATTTTCTTTTCTTCTGCTTTCGATGGAACAATCTCTTTAAAACGACGATATAATCCCATTAATTCTTCTCTCATAATTCCTTTTTCATATGCTTTCTCAATTGCTTCATAAAACTTCACAATTGCAACCATTTCTTCATTTGACCAATCATAATCTAACGGATATTGATATTCCATTTCGCACCTCATTTATCATTTCTTCTTGTTTCAATATGCTATATTAAAGAGATTTTTTCTTCTTCACTATAGACACTTTGCATTATACACTATTTATTCATTTCAATGGAATCGCCTTCCTCTCTTCATTAGTTGAACCTAAATATTAAACATACACACCTTAAAAATATTTTTTTCTATACATCTATAATTATTGGTGATATAATGCTTTTGTTTTATAGAAAATAAAGTGAACCTTCCATCTCAAAAATGATTTTGCGAATGGCAGAAAAACAAGTCTCATTCTAAAAAAGAACTTAACTGTTTTAGAGCGAGATTATATAAAACAAACTATACTAAATATTATGAAGAAGAAGGGGTGTATAGATTGTCCCAATACGAAACACCATTGTTTACCGCTTTAGTTGAGCACAGTAAGCGAAATCCAATTCAATTCCATATTCCTGGTCATAAAAAAGGACAGGGCATGGATCCTACATTTCGCGAATTTATTGGGCATAATGCATTAGCAATTGATTTAATTAATATTGCGCCGCTCGATGATTTACATCATCCAAAAGGTATGATTAAAGAAGCACAGAATTTAGCCGCCGCTGCGTTCGGTGCAGATCATACTTTCTTTTCTATTCAAGGTACAAGTGGCGCAATTATGACAATGGTGATGAGCGTTTGCGGTCCTGGTGACAAAATCCTAGTACCACGAAACGTGCATAAATCAGTAATGTCAGCTATTATTTTCTCAGGTGCAAAACCGATTTTCATGCATCCTGAAATCGATCCAAAACTTGGAATTTCACATGGAATCACAATTCAATCTGTCAAAAAGGCACTTGAAGAGCACTCAGATGCGAAAGGCTTACTTGTTATTAATCCAACATACTTTGGCTTTGCTGCAGACTTAGAACAGATTGTACAATTAGCACATTCATACGATATCCCTGTACTAGTCGATGAAGCTCATGGTGTCCATATTCATTTTCACGATGAATTGCCAATGTCAGCGATGCAAGCCGGTGCAGATATGGCAGCAACAAGTGTTCACAAATTAGGAGGCTCTTTAACTCAAAGTTCTATTCTTAATGTGAAAGAAGGCCTTGTGAACGTAAAGCATGTCCAATCTATTATTAGCATGCTTACGACTACATCAACTTCTTACATTTTGTTAGCATCACTTGATGTTGCTAGAAAACGTCTTGCTACAGAAGGAAAAGCGCTCATAGGACAAACTATACAATTAGCTGAACATGTTCGTGATGCTATAAATGCTATTGAGCATCTTTACTGTCCTGGAAAAGAAATGTTAGGTACGGACGCTACTTTTAACTATGATCCTACAAAGATAATTGTATCTGTAAAAGATTTAGGTATTACCGGTCATCAGGCTGAAGTATGGCTTAGAGAGCACTATAATATTGAAGTAGAACTCTCAGATTTATACAATATACTATGTCTTATCACTTTGGGAGATACAGAAAGTGATACAAATACACTTATTGCAGCATTACAAGATTTAGCAGCAACATTTATTAATAGGGCGGATAAAGGTGTTCAAGTACAAGTAGAAATTCCGGAAATTCCGGTGCTAGCACTTTCTCCTCGAGATGCTTTTTATTCAGAAACAGAAGTCATTCCATTTGAAAATGCAGCGGGTCGTATTATAGCTGATTTTGTTATGGTTTATCCACCAGGGATTCCAATCTTTACTCCGGGGGAAATTATTACACAAGATAACTTAGAGTATATTCGTAAAAATTTAGAAGCAGGTTTGCCTGTACAAGGTCCTGAAGATATGACATTACAAACATTGCGCGTTATTAAAGAGTACAAGCCTATCATTTGATAGGCTTTTCTTTCACCCTTTTTTCCTTTTTTTCATACGATACTAAAGAATTTGTTACTCCCACCCTGAATGGGTGCACTAACGTCATTGGGATTCTTGCTACAAAAGTCGAAGTCCATCTCTAGTATCGCTGACGTGCAAGATTGCGGTTTGCCATCACAACTCTCACAACAGGCCTTATAGGTTCGTAAAATACTGTACTACCACCATACCGTACAGATTCGTATCCAGGTATTTTAGCGCCTTATTCTTGACGACACATATCATTTTACCGATAGCGTGAATTCGACATGATACCCTTTTGCAAGGAACACATTGGAGTTTTAAAGACTTGTACTTCTCTATAGGTAATGTATACCAAATATATAAATGTTTTCTATGAACAAGCGATACTTTCATCCCATGCCAAAAGGCGGACTAAAGTCCTAAATGGGCTTTCACGTATCGCGAAATCTGCAGCATATAGGTGGGGATACCATTATGATTGTAATAGGCCGTTCTATTGTACACCCTTATATCACAAATGAATATGAGCCATTTTCAGCTGAGAAGCAACAAATTTTATCCATAATGGCGGGAAATCAAGAAGTTTATTCCTTCCGAACAGCTGATGAACTCAGCTTTGATCTAAATTTGCGCGTTAATATTATTACCTCTGCACTAGAACTTTTTCAAAGTGGATTTCAGTTTCGTACGTTTCAACAATCCTTTTGTAACCCCAAGTTTTGGAAAAGAACATCACTAGGAGGATTTCAGCTCCTTCCAAATATTCCATCTTCTATCGCCATCCAAGATATTTTCAAAAACGGTAAACTATATGGTACTGAATGCGCAACCGCTATGATAATTATTTTTTACAAAGCTTTACTGTCATTATATGAGGAAGAAACTTTCAACCGCCTATTTGCTAACCTTTTACTTTATACATGGGATTACGATCAAGATTTAAAGCTCATAACAAAAACGGGAGGCGATCTTGTTCCAGCCGATCTCGTTTACTTTAAAAACCCACAAGTGAATCCATCTACGATCGAGTGGCAAGGAGAAAACACAATCTATCTAGGGAATTTCTTTTTTTACGGACATGGCGTAGGTGTAAAAACAAAAGAAGAAATTATCTACTCATTAAATGAACGACGAGTCCCTTACGCTTTTATTTCAGCTTTTTTGACTGATACGATTACTCGTATTGATAGCCGTCTAATGAGTCACTACGCTTCTCAAAACACACCACAAACAGCCATAGGGTTTATTCCAATTAGAGATGATGCAATCGTTGCAACAGTTGGCCATACAACTACAATTTATTAAAAAGAGCGCCTACATATGTAGGCGCTCTTTCTTATTATTAAGCTTTTGTATGTTCTTTATGGTTACATTCGCAATGCGATCCACATTTCCCATATAGTACTGTTGTTTTTTCATCTTCAAAATGTGCGATTGTTCCTTCACATACTTGGCATACGATTGTTCCCATTTTTCATTTCCCCCTGAGTTCTAATAGTAATCTACTTATTTATCATTAAGCTTTCGCGTTATCTCTACTAGCACAGTCACAATTTGTTCCACATTTCCCGTAAAGCACTGTTGTTTTCTCATCTTCAAAATGCGCGATTGTTCCTTCGCATACTTGACATACGATTGTTCCCATTTTTCATTTCCCCCTAAGTTTATGGTCCTAAAAACTTTTAGCTGTCCATTTCCTATCAATTATTGGGCTTTTGTATGCTCTGTGTGATCACATCCGCAAGATCCACATTTCCCGTAAAGTACCGTTACTTTCTCATCCTCAAAGTGTGCAATTGTACCTTCACAATCTTGACATACGATCGTTCCCATTTTCCATTTCCCCCTAAGTTTATAATCCCAAAAACTTTTGTAACCGCTTAACTTTCTGTCTTTATTTTAATATGTTATACTTTTTACGTCAATAGGTTTTTAGTATAACACATTAAATATTTTAAAATTTAATTAGTATGCGATATTCATACAAAAAACAGCCGTATTCATACGTACGACTGTTTCTCGTTAATTATTCTTCATACTCCGCATGTAAAGAAGTAGATGGCACAAGAAATTTGAAAAACTGAGCTAACTCCATTGCTTCCTCTTCCGACCCTAACTTGAAAATTTCCTGCATATATTGAACATTCTCCACATCATCTTGTCCAAGCAAAGTAGACCTTCCCGTCTGCATACAAACAATGAGCGGTTTTCCAAAAAACATATTTGTATAAATAACCCCAAAATCATAGCGCGTATCATGTGTCATAAACCCTAAAAATCGTACCTTCACACTTTCATGCTCATCATACAATTTTTCAAACATCGGTTTCCACCTTTCTAGATCACCTTTCCTACTCATACTATATTAAACAAAAAAAGTAATACTCCTTTTAATTGTCAAAAAATTCAGTAGGATGTAGAATGATAGTATTCTACTAAATTAGGGGGAACTTATATGCAACATGCCTTTATTACGCTTGTACCTAATTCCAATCAACAATCTGTTTCAATAGAAGATGTAAAACACCTTTTTCACAACTATAAAACCGTCACTTCCAGGACTGGTGAGCAAATTAATTATGATTATACAAATACAGCTTTTCCTTATGAAATATTGGATACATCAAAGACAACGTTAAAACTCCAATCAAGTCACGATCGATATGATTCGATTTATGTAGGAATCGGAATAGAAAAAGAGCAATCTTTCATTCAAATTTCTTTACCTACTACAGCGACATTTGGAGATAAAGGAAAAGCAAATGAATTTAGTCGTTTTCTAGCGAAGAAGTTAGAAGGAGAGTTACAATTATTTAATGGAAGAACAATGTATTTCTACAAACGTTAATTTAAAAACAAAAATAAATGATGAGAAAAACCATACTATTTGTGCAAGTAAGAAATATTGCTTTTCTCCTTGCACTTAGTATGAAATACGCTATCACATACGCTAAGTAAACAAATATGAGAAAAAGAAAAATTTTATAATGAAGTTTATCACGACTTGACAATAATAACACTGCTGAAAATCCACTCCATAAAACTAGATGTAAAAATGAAACTAGCGTAGTTTTCATAGCGTTACCTCCTCATATATCCCTTCTATTATATAATTCAGCCTGATCCTCTCTATATTTCAAAACATGCTTCTATGTGTATCAATTATTTAAAACTTTTATTCTCTATTCTTCTAGTATTTTTTAGGCTCATAACTATTTATATGCAAAACAAACTGTATGTTGTCATTATTACAAATTCTTATGTAAATGCGACTTATCCTTTATTCATACAAGAATTCAAGCAAATAGCATTTATTAATCCAAGTTTTTCGGCAAATAAAAAAGCGTCTCTAAAATTTAAGAGACGCTTTTTTCATTATTTATTTTACAATGTGAATTGGCATTCCAAGAGCAACTTCAGCTGCTTCCATTGTGATTTCACCTAATGTTGGGTGAGCATGGATTGTTTGAGCGATATCTTCAGCTGTCATTCCAGCTTCGATAGCTAAACCAATCTCAGAGATAATATCAGAAGCACCTGCACCTGCAACTTGAGCACCTACAAGAAGACCATCTTCTTTACGTGTTACAAGTTGTAGGAAACCGTCAGTGCTGTTTAATGATAACGCACGACCGTTTGCAGCGAATGGGAACTTAGATACAGCTACAGTCATTCCTGCTTCTTCTGCTTGTTTCTTAGTGTAACCAACAGATGCTAATTCTGGATCAGTGAAGCATACTGCAGGAATTCCGATGTAATCGATTGCTGATGCATGGCCACTAATTGCTTCAACAGCTACTTTACCTTCGTAAGAAGCTTTGTGAGCTAATGGTGGTCCAGGAACGATATCACCGATTGCATAGATGTTTGATACGTTTGTACGGCATTGCTCATCGATTTCGATGATGCCGCGGTCAGTCATTTTAACTCCAACTTGCTCAAGACCGATTTCTTGAGTATTTGGACGACGACCTACAGTTACTAATACGTAATCTGCATCTACAGTTTGGATTTCACCGTTAACTTCGAAGCTAACTTTTACGCCAGTTTCTGTTTCTTCAACGCCTTTAGCCATAGCTTTTGTATGGATGTTTACGTTACCTTTCTTTTGAAGAGCACGTTTAACAACAGAGCTCATAGCTTTTTCGAAACCAGCTAGTATTTCGTCGCCAGCTTCTACTACAGTAACTTCTGTACCGAAGTTAGCATATGCAGTACCTAATTCCATACCGATGTAACCGCCGCCGATTACAACAAGTTTTTTAGGAATTTCAGGTAAGCTTAAAGCGCCTGTAGAGTTGATAACACGTTTAGAGTATTTGAATCCTGGAATTTCGATTGGTGTAGAACCAGTTGCAAGAACAGCATTTTTAAACGTGTAAGTTTGAGCTGCATCTTCAGTCATTACGCGTAATGTGTTAGCATCTACGAAGTAAGCTTCACCGCGAATGATTTCAACTTTGTTACCTTTAAGAAGGCCTTCAACACCGCCAGTTAATTTCTTAACTACGCCGTTTTTCCATTCTTGAACTTTTGTAAAGTCAACTTTTACGTTCTCTGCAGTGATACCCATGTCATCAGAATGCATTGCATTCTCATAACGATGACCTGCATTGATTAACGCTTTTGAAGGAATACATCCAACGTTTAAGCATACGCCACCAAGGTTAGCTTTTTCGATGATTGCTACCTTTTGACCTAATTGTGCTGCACGAATTGCCGCAACGTATCCACCAGGACCTGCACCAACAACGACTGTATCTAATTCAATTGGGAAATCTCCTACTACCATTGTTATTACGCCTCCATTACTAATAATTGTGGGTCATTCAATAGACGTTTAATTTGGTTTAATGCTTTTTGAGCAGTTGCGCCGTCAATTAAACGATGGTCAAAGCTTAAAGATAATGCTAATACTGGAGCTGCAACAATCTCACCGTTTTTCACAACTGGTTTTTCAGCGATACGGCCGATACCAAGGATTGCTACTTCTGGGTGGTTGATAACTGGAGTGAACCATTGTCCACCTGCAGAACCAATGTTTGTAATTGTGCAAGAAGCACCTTTCATTTCAGCAGGAGCTAGACGACCTTCACGTGCTTTACCAGCAAGATCATTGATCTCGTTAGAAATAGTGAAGATAGACTTGCGATCTGTATCTTTAACAACTGGCACTAATAGACCTTTGTCTGTATCAGCTGCGATACCGATGTTGAAGTAATGTTTGTGAACGATTTCTTGAGAAGCATCGTCTAAAGCAGTATTCAACATTGGGAATTCACGTAATGCAGATGTTAAAGCTTTTACAACGTATGGAAGGTAAGTTAATTTAATACCTTTGTCAGCTGCTACTGCTTTGAACTTCTTACGGTGAGCAACAAGCTCAGTTACATCAACTTCATCCATTAATGTTACGTGAGGAGCTGTATGTTTAGAGTTAACCATTGCTTTCGCAATCGCTTTACGGATACCACTCATTTTCTCACGAGTTTCTGGATATTCACCAGCTGGGATTGGTTGTGCTTTTGGTGCTTCTTCTTTTGCTGCTGCTGGAGTAGCTTCTACTGCTGCTGGAGCCTCAGTTGCTGCTACTGTTTGTCCACCATTTGCAAATGCATCGATGTCAGCTTTCACAACGCGGCCGTTCTTACCAGAACCAGCTACTTTATGGATGTCTACACCTTTTTCACGAGCATATTTACGAACAGATGGCATAGCGATTACGCGCTCATTTACTACTTCTGCAGTTGCTGCTGGAGTAGCTTCCGCTGCTGGAGCTTCTACTGCTGCTTCTTCAGCTTTTGGAGCTGCATCATGGTCGTCACCTTTAAATTTAAGGTTTTCGTATCCAGGAGCATCAAATTTAATTAATGTATCTCCTACAATTGCAACTGTTCCTTCTTCTACAAGTACTTCAAGTACTTTACCTTTAACAGGAGAAGGGATTTCTACTACTGCTTTATCATTTTGTACTTCAAGAAGTACATCGTCTTCATTTACTTCATCGCCTGGTTTAATAAACCATTTTACGATTTCACCTTCGTGGATACCTTCACCGATATCTGGTAGTTTAAATTCAAATGCCACGGAATTCAGCCCCCTGATTCATTTCATTATTATAGAATATGTACAAAAGAAACCAGCATGTGCTGATTTCTTTTGCACATGAAAAGCTAAAAATTAGAAGTTCATTACTTTGTTAACAGCTTCAACAATATCTTTGTGGTTTGGTAACCATACGCTCTCAGCTTGAGAGAATGGGAATACTGTATCAGCAGCTGCAACACGTACAACTGGAGCTTCTAAGTTTAAGATTGCACGGTCGTTAATTTCCGCTACAACGTTTGCTGCAATACCAGCTTGTTTTTGAGCTTCTTGAACTACAACTACGCGGCCTGTTTTTTCAACAGAAGCGATGATTGTTTCGATATCTAATGGTTGAACTGTACGTAAGTCAACAACCTCTAAAGAGATACCTTCTTTTTCAAGTTCTTCAGCAGCTTTTAATGCAGCGTGTACCATAGCACCGTAAGCGATAACAGATACGTCTGTACCTTCACGCTTGATATCAGCTTTGCCTAAATCAATTGTGTAGTCGCCTTCTGGTACATCTTGACGGAATGAACGGTACAATTTCATATGCTCTAAGTAGATAACTGGATCGTTGTCACGAATCGCAGAGATTAAAAGACCTTTTGCATCGTATGGAGTAGATGGAATAACAACTTTTAGACCAGGTTGTTGAGCCACTAATCCTTCTAAGCTATCCGCATGTAGTTCAGGAGTATGAACACCACCACCGAATGGAGAACGAACTGTTACTGGAGCAGTCCAACGTCCACCAGAACGGTAACGCATACGAGCTAATTGACCAGAGATTGAATCCATTACTTCATAAACGAAACCGAAGAATTGGATTTCAGGAACTGGACGGAATCCTTCAAGTGCAAGTCCAACTGCAAGTCCACCAATACCAGACTCTGCAAGTGGAGTATCCATTACACGGTCTTCACCGAATTCAGCTTGTAAACCTTCAGTAGCACGGAATACACCGCCGTTTACACCAACGTCTTCACCAAACACAAGTACGTTAGGATCATTTTTCATTTCAACGCGTAAAGCATCAGTGATTGCTTGAATCATTGTCATTTGAGCCATGGCTTACTTCGACTCCTTTTCTTTGTAAATTTCATATTGTTCAGCTAAGTTGTAAGGCATTTTTTCGTACATGATTTCCATTAAATCAGTAACTTTTTGTTTTGGAGCTTGGTCAGCCTTAGCGATTGCTTGTTTAATATCTTCTTTCGCTTCTTCGATTACTTTCTCTTCAACTTCTTGAGACCATAGGCCTTTGTTTTCTAAGAAAGCACGGAAACGTACGATTGGATCTTTTTGTTCCCATTCGTTTTCGATATCTTTTGTACGGTAACGAGTTGGGTCATCACCAGCCATTGTATGTGGACCGTAACGGAATGTTAAAGTCTCGATTAAAGTAGGACCTTCACCATTTACTGCGCGCTCACGAGCGAAAGCAGTTGCTGCGTATACAGCTAATGGATCCATACCGTCTACTTGAATTCCGTAAATACCTGCTGCTACTGCTTTTTGAGCTACAGTTTTAGCTGCAGATTGCTTTTCTACTGGAGTAGAAATTGCATAACGGTTGTTTTGTACAACGAAGATTGCTGGAGCTTTGAATGCACCCGCAAAGTTCATACCTTCGTAGAAGTCACCTTGTGAAGCACCACCGTCACCAGTGTAAGTAATTGCAACAGATTTTTTACCACGTAATTTCATACCTAACGCAACACCAGCAGTTTGGATGATTTGCGCACCGATAATGATTTGTGGAGCAAGTGCATTTACATTCTCAGGCATTTGGTTACCCATGAAATGTCCACGAGAGAATAAGAATGCTTGGTATAATGGTAAACCGTGCCATACTAATTGTGGCACATCACGATATCCTGGTAAGATGAAATCTTCTGCTTCAAGTGCGAAATGACTTGCTAACTGAGAAGCCTCTTGTCCAGCTGTTGGTGCGTAGAAACCTAAACGTCCTTGACGGTTTAAAGAAATAGAACGTTGATCTAGTACGCGAGTATACACCATACGGCGCATTAATTCTTTTAATTGATCATCAGATAATTCAGGCATAGCTGCTTCATTCACAACTTCGCCTTTTTCATTTAAAATTTGTAATGTTTCAAATTGAGCTGCGATAGCTTTCATTTGCTCATCAACATTAAATAGGGTCTTTTTTGTTTTAGTACCCATTCCGTTCACCTCTTCCTCTCTTGAACCATATTCTGAAACGCTTTCATTAGCTAAACCGAAAACGCAACAATGTAAACCAACAAATTTATCTGTCGGTTGAGAATAATTTTGTGTACCTAACAATCTGTACTAATGTTTTTTCAAAAACATATTAATACAATCTTGATCACGTTTTTTAGTTTACAACTATTCTAATTACGATGTCAATTACTTTGGTTACGTTTTTTTTATAAATAACATGTAGGTTTCTTCTAAGCATACGTGTTTTTATTTTCACATCTGTATTAGTAAGCATTAACCTACTGTTATATTATTCCCTTTTTAACTTGTTTTTTCTCTTAGAATAATATGTAAACGATTTAATCCTCTTTAGTTTTTCTCTCTTTTTAACAAAAATATACAAACTCTTCTTCCTTTTATAGGTAAATACCTATACATTTCTACTCTTCCCTCCATACATTATAATAACCGCAGTATTAGCGGGAAATGATAAAGGAGGTCATCTCATGTACGGATACTCATATTGCTATCCAACTTGTTCATATCCTTCCTACGGTTATGGCGGTTCTTGTGGCGGGTCTGGACGCGGCTTCGCCTTAATCGTTGTGTTGTTTATTCTTTTAATTATTGTCGGTGCTGCTTGCATTCGCTAATGTAAAATGAAACAACTATGGAAAGAAACAGACGGCTTTGCCGTCTTTTCTTTTTATCACATACATAACTCACCTATAGTAAAACGATTTCCAAAGTCATCCCCTCACTTGGCGATGACTTTTTTCATCTCCTTTGGTAGACTAAAGAAGAAAGGAGAGATTACATATGCTTACAATGAATGATGTCATTCGCGAAGGAGATCCTATTTTGCGCAATGTTGCAGAAGAGGTAACCATACCAGCGAGTGAAGAAGATACAAATACCCTTAAAGAAATGATTGAATTTGTAATAAATAGCCAAGACCCTGAAATGGCTGAAAAATATAGTCTACGCCCTGGAATCGGATTAGCTGCTCCGCAAATCGGGATTTCAAAGAAGATGATTGCTGTTCATGTAACTGATACGAATGGTACGTTATATAGTCATGCATTATTTAATCCAAAAATCATTAGTCATTCTGTTGAACGTACATATTTACCAAATGGTGAAGGCTGTCTTTCCGTAGACCGCGATGTACCAGGTTATGTCCCTCGTTACACAAGGATTACAGTGAAAGCAACATCTATTAACGGAGAAGAAGTTAAGTTACGTTTAAAAGGGTTGCCAGCAATCGTATTCCAGCATGAAATCGACCATTTAAACGGTATTATGTTCTATGATCATATTAATAAAGAAAATCCATTTTCCGCTCCTGATGAGTCCAAACCTCTGGAGCGATAATAATTAGAGGGAAGTATCCATCCCCTCTAATTATTATCCCGCAAATAGCAGGATAAAAAGGCGGAAGGTTAACTTCCGCCTTTTTAATTATATGAAATGGGTTCCACACTAACTTATAACAATCCAGCCCATTTTAACCCATGATATATACCGTCTTCACTAACATCCTTTGTCACATAATTCGCAAGTTTTTTCAAATCTTCATGACCATTCCCCATCACAATACCTGTCCCGACTGCTTCAATCATTTCTAAATCATTTAATCCATCGCCAAATGCATACACTTGTTCACGGTTAAACCCTAATTTCTCAATGAATTTCTCAATCCCTTTCGCCTTAGAACCACCATTTGGAATAATATCCATTGAATACGCATGCCAACGAATAAAATGAAAATCTGGGTACTGATTAATAAACTTTTCCTCTTCATTTACTTCGCAGAAAAGAAGTGTTTGATAAATATTACGTTTCTCATAAAAATCAGGTTCATATGCTGGATGCTCGAAGTTTAAACTTCCGAACCCTTCTTTCACATAATCATGATATTCCACTGACGCTCTCATCTCTTGATGATCAAGATATACGAGTGGATACCCTTCTTGTTTTGCAAACTGAGTAAACTTATGCAAGGCAGCTGCATGTAACGGATTGTTAAATATTACCTCATCTTCAAATACAACATACTGACCATTAAAGCTGACATAATTATGTATATTAAGTTCCTTACGAATATCTTCAAACATAAATGGCGCACGCCCTGTCGCAATTGCTACATGCACACCTTTTTCTTGTAAATGTCTTACTGCATCTCGTGTAGATTGTGGTATTTTCTTATCGTGATCTAATAATGTTCCATCAATATCAAAAAAGACAATTTTATCATTCATTTGCCAAAATCCTTTCTAGCACTCTATACTCCTATTTTGATTATCGCTTTTCAAATTCCAAAAAAAAGTATAACATATTAAACATCTGTGAAGAAAGCGTTCACTTTCTAACCTTATTAATCAAACCTGCATATATATATTAGTAAAAATGTGATACTTGTTCGTATGAATTTTCTTTTCTATTTTTTCTCATACTATACCTATAACTAGCGGCTACTAATCGTTACTATAGAACACCTTTCACTGTATGAGAAAGGACAAGATTCACAATTCACTTTTGTCTTCTTTCTTATATCAGAGACGGAGTTTTTACTAGTAATATGCATGTTTAAAATAAGGGAAGGAAGGAGTAATCATGCTGAAGAAGCTGAAGAAAAAGCTCAAGCGTTATTTAAATGATCTAGTCCGCAAAAAGACAATCGCTTAAATTGTGCCCATTTCGGGCTTTTTCTTCATTCTCATTCGAAAAAACATGAAAATCGTGACTGTTTGCTTTATAATAAGTAACAGATAATGCAAAACATAGACAAGGAGAGGTTTTCCAAATGATTTTTAAAGTATTTTATCAAGAAAAACTGACTGAGGTTCCAGTACGTGAAAATACAAAAGTTTTATATTTAGAGGCTACGTCTGAAAAGGATGTTCGTAAAAAATTAAATAAGTTCGCATATAATATCGAGTTCGTTCAGTCTGTTACTGGTGCTCATCTTGAATATGAAAAAGAAAACGCTGATTTAACATTAGCGGAAATCGTATAGTCATATGAAATTTCTAAAGAATGATCAAGCTGCCGTTTTTGCTTTAGGTGGACTTGGTGAAATCGGTAAAAATACATATGCTGTTCAATTTCAAGATGAAATTATTATTATTGATGCTGGAATTAAGTTTCCAGAAGACGAACTCCTCGGAATCGATTATGTAATACCAGATTACACTTATTTTGTGCGAAACGAAGATAAAATCAAAGGATTATTCATTACACATGGTCACGAAGATCATATCGGTGGAATTCCTTACTTATTACGTCAAGTGAACATTCCGATTTATGGCGGAAAATTAGCAATTGCACTAATCAAAAACAAATTAGAAGAGCACGGATTACTTCGTAAAGCAAAACTTTATGAAATTCAAGAAGACGATGTTATTAAATTTAAAAAGACATCTGTTTCCTTCTTCCGTACAACTCACAGTATCCCAGATTCATACGGAGTTGTTGTGAAAACACCTCAAGGACAAGTTGTTCATACTGGTGATTTCAAATTTGATTTCACACCAGTCGGCGAACCTGCGGACTTAACAAAAATGGCGGAAATCGGAAAAGACGGTGTACTTTGTCTCTTATCTGACAGTACAAATAGTGAAGTTCCAAACTTTACTATGTCTGAGCGCCGTGTTGGTGATAGTATTCAAGATATTTTCCGCAAAGTAGAAGGTCGTATCATCTTTGCAACCTTTGCATCAAATATCCATCGCTTGCAACAAGTTGTTGAAGCAGCTGTTGAAAACAATCGTAAAGTGGCTGTATTCGGTCGCAGTATGGAAGCAGCGATTGAAATCGGACAAAATCTCGGTTATATTCGCTGTCCGAAAGATACATTTATAGATACAGCTCAATTAAACCGACTACCAGCTAATAAAGTTGTTATTTTATGTACAGGTAGTCAAGGTGAGCCAATGGCAGCACTTTCACGTATTGCTAATGGTACACATCGTCAAATTCAAATCATTCCTGGCGACACAGTTGTTTTCTCTTCTTCACCAATCCCTGGTAATACAATTAGTGTAAGCCGTACAATTAACATGTTGTATCGCGCTGGTGCTAATGTAGTCCATGGCAAGCTATCAAACATTCATACGAGTGGACATGGCGGACAAGAAGAGCAAAAACTAATGCTACGCCTGATTAAACCGAAGTATTTCATGCCAATTCATGGTGAATATCGTATGCAACGTATGCATATGAAATTAGCAAATGATTGTGGTATTCCAGAGGAGAACTGTTTCATCATGGATAATGGAGATGTTCTTGCCTTGCGTTCAGATGAAGCAAGCGTAGCTGGTAAAATACCATCTGGCTCTGTTTATATCGACGGAAATGGTATTGGAGATATCGGTAATATCGTATTACGCGATCGTCGTATCCTTTCTGAAGAAGGACTTGTTATTGTAGTTGTAAGCATTGATATGAAAGAGTTCAAAGTTGCAGCAGGACCTGATATCATTTCACGCGGTTTCGTTTATATGCGTGAAAGTAGTGATTTAATCAACGACGCTCAAACATTAATTACAACTCATTTAGAAAAAGTAATGGAACGTAAAACAACACAATGGTCTGAAATTAAAAATGAAATTACAGACACATTGGCACCATTCCTATATGAGAAAACGAAACGTCGCCCAATGATTTTACCAATCATTATGGAGATATAAGAAAAAGGACAATACCTTCATGGTATTGTCCTTTTCCAGAGTGTTTGGAAACCCT
>NZ_NUPZ01000034.1 GCF_002584985.1 Bacillus sp. AFS029637
CGGTCGGGACCGCCATTTTATATAAAGAAAAGAACGAAACATGTTGTTTCGTATTTTTTTATTTGTTTTAACAAAAAACTAATAAAGACAGTCAAACTATCCTTAGGACAACTCCTAAGGACTTTTTTATATATTCAAAACCTGTATAATAAAGAGCAGAGAACATTGTGAATAAAGTAGGTGAAGTCTGTGAGTAAATATGAAGTAACAACAAAATCTTCTGAGGAAACACAAAGATTATCAGAAAGATTAGGTGAACTTGTAAAGGCACAAGATGTAATTATTTTAGAAGGAGATCTTGGAGCTGGTAAGACGACTTTTACAAAAGGGTTAGCAAAAGGTCTTGGAGTAAAAAGAGTCGTAAATAGCCCTACCTTTAATATCATTAAAGAGTATAAAGGAAGATTACCGTTATATCATATGGACGTGTATCGTTTAGCGGAAAGTGAAGAGGACTTAGGCTTTGATGAGTATTTCTATGGTGAAGGAATCACAGTAGTAGAATGGGCTCATTTAATAGAAGCATATTTACCAAATGAAAAGTTGCAAATTAGTTTATTCCATGCTGGAGATGACACGAGAAAAATTGTACTCGAGCCAATTGGAGATCGATATATTAGATTATGTGAGGAGCTATTACAAGATGAAAGTACTAGCAATTGATACTTCAAATTACGTGATGGGTGTATCCCTTATTGAGGAAGGAAACGTAATTGGGGAAATCATTACAAATTTAACAAAAAACCATTCTGTACGTCTTATGCCAGCTGTAGAACAACTGTTAAAAGAATGTGGTGTAAAACCGAAAGAATTAACTAAAATTGTTGTAGCTGCTGGACCTGGGTCGTATACAGGTGTTCGCATAGGTGTGACAGCTGCAAAAACATTAGCTTGGTCACTTCAAATACCAATCGTAGGTGTTTCAAGTTTAGAAGTGGTGGCTGCAAACGGAGCTAATTTTGATGGATTAATCTGTCCTTTATTCGATGGAAGACGTGGACAAATTTATACGGGTTTATATACATATGAAGGAGAGAATTTAACTTCTATAGAAGAAGACCGAATTATCCTTATTGTAGACTGGTTGCAAATGTTAAAAGATACAGGAAAGCGTGTTTTATTTATTGGTAACGATGTTAAACTGCACAAAGAAACAATTATAGAACATTTAGGCGAACAAGCTGTATTTGCTCCTTTCACTAAAAATAATCCAAGACCAAGTGAGTTAGCGTTCTTAGGGTTACAAAAAGAAGAACAAGATGTACATTCATTTGTTCCTAGTTATCTTCGTTTAGCTGAAGCTGAAACAAAGTGGTTAGAAAGTCAAAACAAGTAGGAGTCTGCAGAGGATGGATATGATACTTAGAAAGATGGAACTCGATGATATCGCTCAAATTGTAGCTATTGAAGAAGCATCTTTTTCAACTCCTTGGACTGCAGATGCCTTTCACCGTGAGTTAACGATGAATGAACATGCACATTATGTTGTGTTAGAAAAAGATGGTCGTGTAATTGGCTATTGTGGATTGTGGATAATTATTGATGAATCACATATAACAAACATAGCTATTTTGCCAGAATACAGAGGTCAAAAGCTAGGAGATGCTTTATTGAAAGAAGTTATTTCTGAAGCGAAAGATCTAGGGGTAAAAACGATGACACTTGAAGTACGTGTATCAAATGAAGTAGCAAAACAGTTATACAGAAAATACGGATTTCAAAATGGTGGAATTCGTAAACGATACTATGCAGACAATCAGGAAGATGGTCTCGTAATGTGGGTGAATATATAATGGAAAAAAATACGATTATACTTGGTATTGAAACAAGTTGTGATGAAACAGCAGTAGCGGTTGTTAAAAATGGAACGGAAATTATTGCGAATGTCGTTGCATCACAAATTGAAAGTCATAAACGTTTTGGCGGAGTTGTACCAGAGATTGCATCCCGTCATCATGTAGAAGAAATTACAGTTGTGTTAGAAGAAGCTTTAAAAGAAGCGAATATCACATTTGAGGATATTGATGCAATTGCTGTAACAGAAGGGCCTGGTTTAGTTGGAGCACTTCTAATTGGAGTAAATGCAGCGAAGGCAGTGGCCTTTGCGCATGATATTCCTCTAGTTGGTGTTCATCATATTGCTGGCCATATTTATGCGAATCGTTTAGTAAAAGAAGTTCAATTCCCTCTACTATCACTTGTTGTATCTGGTGGGCATACAGAGCTTGTTTATATGAAAGAGCATGGTTCATTTGAAGTAATTGGTGAAACACGAGATGATGCAGCGGGAGAAGCATATGATAAAGTAGCTCGTACGTTATCTATGCCTTATCCAGGGGGGCCTCATATTGATCGTCTTGCGCATGAAGGAGAGCCAACAATTGATTTACCGCGTGCATGGCTAGAACCTGATTCATATGATTTCAGCTTTAGTGGATTGAAATCAGCAGTTATCAACACTGTGCATAACGCAAAACAACGCGGCATAGAAATTGCCCCAGAAGATTTAGCAGCAAGTTTTCAAGAGAGTGTAATTGACGTACTAGTAACGAAAGCGTCTCGTGCAGCGGATGCGTATAATGTAAAGCAAGTACTTCTTGCTGGTGGAGTGGCCGCAAATAAAGGGCTTCGTGCACGTTTAGAAGCAGAATTTGCACAAAAAGAAAATGTAGAGCTAATTATTCCTCCTCTATCTTTATGTACAGATAATGCAGCAATGATTGCAGCGGCAGGTACAATTGCATATGAACAAGGAAAACGTGCGACATTAGCTTTAAATGCAAATCCAGGATTAGATATTGAAGCTTAGTTATGCACAAAATTAACCACAGCTTGTGGATAAAAGCCATATTATCTGTTGATAATGTGGCTTTTACTGTGTATATAAAATGTTAATAACTTTTTTGTTAGTTGTGGATAATGTGGAAAAGTTATTTCTGTGTTTATTATACTAAAGGTGGATATGTGTATAACATTGTGGATAAACTGAATGAAGTCTGACCTTTGAATATATCCTTTTTCGGGAAATAAAATAATGGTGAATATCCGAAAAGATATTTCGAGATAATCTTCTTTTAATCCGCGAATTGGTACCAATGTCAAACTTTGTCGGTAAATAGATATTTGGTGTCGAATCGTTGATGTATTTCAAGTTACGATAGATATATTCAAAAAAATGTTCATGTACGATGACGTTGATTCCCTTTAGAAAACAAAAAGGATGTCGCATAGTCAAAATCTCGACTTATGAGACATCCTTCTTATTTAAATGCTCTTATAAATGCAGTTCTTCCCATTCTGCCATACAAGCTTCAAGTTGTTCTTGTAGTGTTTGTTTTTTAGTTGTAATTTCACTAGCCTTTTCATAATCAGCATATATTTCTGGTAAGCAAAGCTGATCTTCTAACGTAGCGATTTCTTCTTCAAATTCTACGATACTTTGTTCCAGTTCTTCAATTTTTCTAGTGCGTTGACGCTCTAGTTTTTTACGTTCTTTTTCTTCTAGATAATTTAACTTTTCTTGTGCAACCACCTTTTGAACAGGCACGTCATTTTCTTGCTGTTCAAGCTCTGCACGTTCAATCATTTCATTTTTCTTTTCAACGTAGTAATCATAATCCCCTAAATACTCTTGTGCACCTTCTGTTGATAACTCAACAACAGTTGTCGTTACGCGATTAATGAAGTAGCGGTCATGTGAGACGAATAGAAGAGTCCCTGGATAATCAATTAAAGCATTCTCTAAAATCTCTTTACTATTTAAATCAAGATGGTTCGTCGGTTCATCGAGAATTAACAAATTAGATTTTTGCATCATAAGTTTTGCAAGAGCTAATCGAGCTTTTTGTCCACCACTAAGAGAAGATACTGGCTTCAGTACATCATCCCCTGTGAATAAAAAGTTACCTAGTATCGTGCGAATTTCTTTTTCAGGTTGCAGTGGATATTCATCCCATAGTTCATTTAACACGCGCTTAGAAGATGTTAAATTGGCTTGTTCTTGATCGTAATAACCAACAGATACGTTGGATCCGAAAGAAACATTACCATTTAATAATGGTAACTTATTCACAATGGACTTTAACAATGTGGATTTTCCAATTCCGTTTGGTCCAACTAAAGCAACACTATCCCCGCGCGTTAAGCGCATAGTTACATGTTCAATAATCGGGTCTGCATCATAGCCGATAGTTGCATCTTTTACTTGTAAAACATCATTCCCACTTTGTTTTTCAATATCGAAGTGGAAGGATGCTGACTTAGAATCACCTAATGGTCTTGTTAATAATTCCATTCGGTCCAATTGTTTACGGCGGCTTTGTGCACGTTTCGTCGTAGAGGCACGAGCTATATTCTTTTGTACGAAATCTTCAAGTTTAGCGATTTCATCTTGTTGTTTTTCATAACGCTTCATTTCTTGCTCGTATAAAGCTGATTTTAAGTCTAAATATTTACTGTAGTTACCAACAAATCGTCTGCTTTCTTTATTCGAAATTTCATATACTTGCGTAACGAGTTTGTCTAAGAAATAACGGTCATGAGAAACGATTAGTATTGCGCCAGGATAGCCTTGTAAATATTGTTCAAGCCATGTTAATGTTTCGATGTCTAAATGGTTTGTAGGCTCGTCTAAAATAAGTAAGTCTGGTTTCGTTAATAATAATTTCCCGAGAGCTAATCGTGTTTTTTGTCCGCCGCTTAAAGTGGAGATTGTCGTCTGGTGCGTTTCAACTGGGAAGCCAAGACCGCTTAAAATCGCGCGAATGTCTGCTTCATACTGATAGCCACCTTGATCTTTATAGTCTAATTGTAATTGATCATAATCAGCTAGTAATTTTTCATATGTGGCTGCGTTTGAAAAGTTTTCTTCTTTTCCCATCTCTTGCTCAAGCCTTCGAAGTTTTGTTTCCATTTGCTGCAAGTGCGTAAAGACGGTTAACATTTCATCCCAAATTTTTAAAGACGTTTCTAATCCAGTATTTTGAGCTAAATACCCAATTGAGACATCTTTCGGTTTTATAATTTCGCCGCCATCATGAGATAGCTCTCCAGCAATTATTTTTAATAATGTAGATTTCCCGGCCCCGTTTCGTCCGACTAGTGCGATGCGATCTTTCGTTTGCACTTCCAATTTTATGTTGGCAAGAATCGTTTCTGCACCGTATAATTTCGAAAGTCCATTTACTTGTAATAAAATCAATGTTTTCACCTCAAATAATTTCTTAACTTTGCCATGTTTATATTTCTCAATCATACTAAAAATAGTGTATAGTTTAAAATACAGAGAGAATACTTCTTCTTTCTATTATACAAGGAATTTAATGAGTGCTAAACTTCTGTATTTGATTAAAGTATATGAATCAAGATAGGAAGAGAGGAGAGGTTATATGGATCAGCAAAAAATTCCACAAGCCACTGCTAAGCGATTGCCTCTATACTATCGATTTATCCAAAACTTATCTCTTTCTGGTAAGCAACGTGTTTCATCAGCCGAATTGAGTGAAGCGGTAAAGGTTGATTCCGCAACTATTCGAAGAGATTTCTCGTACTTTGGAGCGTTAGGGAAAAAAGGATATGGATATAACGTAAATTATTTATTATCATTTTTCCGGGAAACACTCGACCAAGATGATATAACACGTGTAGCACTTATTGGAGTAGGTAATTTAGGAACAGCTTTCTTACATTATAATTTCACGAAAAACAATAATACAAAGATTGAAATGGCATTTGATGTTAGTGAAGAGAAAGTTGGAACAGAAATCGGGGGCATTCCTGTATATCATTTAGATGAATTAGAAGAACGTTTATCGACTGATATACAAGTGGCAATATTAACAGTACCCGCTACAGTAGCGCAATCTGTAGCCGATAGATTGGCAGAAACAAACGTGCACGGTATTTTAAACTTTACACCAGCGCGCTTAAATGTGTCAGAGAATATAAGAATTCATCATATTGATTTAGCTGTAGAGTTACAAACACTCGTTTACTTTTTGAAAAATTATCCACAATAAAACGCAGAGGAAGCGACCTCTGCGTTTTATTATTGTTTCTTCTGTGTGAATTTAACTAATATAAGGCGAAGTGCCAAATTAAAATCAATTGTTGCCATAACTGCAAATAGTATTGTCCACATATTCCAGATTGTATCTGTTACGTTCGTAATGGCGAAACGTGTAAAGATACATCCGAGAAGGAAATACAATGCAGCCATGAACAATGGTGAGTTTCTCATACTAAAAATCCTCCGATAAAGCCTTGCATTTTTTCAGCTTCTTTAATCATCTCTTGAATTTGCTCATTGCTTACTGCAATTTGAGCCATTGCAACGAGTGTATTCATCGCAACATGAGCTGCAATTGGAACGATAATACGTTTCGTTTTTACATATAAAAAGGCGAATACGAGCCCCATAGCAGTGTATACCAATAAGTGAGTGAAATCAAAATGAATCGCCGCAAATACAAGAGAACTAATGATAGCGGCAATAAAGAAGTTAAACTTCTTGTAAAGTGTACCAAATAAAATTTTTCTAAATACGATTTCTTCTAGGATAGGTCCGATTATAGATACAACAATAAGGAACCAAGGTGTTGTTCTTGCGATGTCCATAAGTCTTGCTGTATTTTCAGATCCAGGTTTAATACCTAGTAAATACATTTCAATCATACCAGCAATACTTTGTGAGAAAAATGCTAAGAAGAACCCGATAAAAATCCATCCAACTGTAGCTGGAACAGAAGAGCGCATTGCATCTAAATGCCTGTCACGAATATCTGTTCTAAGTAACCAAAGTACGATGCATAATGCAATAAAGAAGCTAATGATAGCCCAATGTCCAGTTATGATTTGCCCTTTTTCTTCAGTGGTTAATCCTCTATTATCATAGAGACCTGTTTTTAAGAGTAATGGCAATCCAACAATTCCGGATAACTGCATTAAAATATATGTAACGATAACCCACCAATATTGTTTCTTCAAATGGTTTAACCATCCTTTCTAACTCTAGTTTATGAGATAAGGCAGGATAACATGTAATATGCTACCTACGATATAAACTTTCATTCGAATTATGATTTTTTTGTAAATCTGTATTGGAAATTAAAATAGAAGACAGGAAAAAGCTGTGTATGTAGCGAAAACAACTTAGGGTGTCCTTCATATTGTAACATACGAGCAGTGGAAACAACGATTCATATAGTAAAGCTAGTAGAAGAAGAATTTTATATAGAAAAGTATATAGTGATTTGCGAAAAAATTATGATTTTTTTACTTGCAAAAGAAATTGAGATTATTTATTATTATAAGTGTGTTAGCACTCGGGTGACTTGAGTGCTAATAAATAAAATTTACATAACAAAATGAGGAGGTTATTGTTCATGCTAAAGCCATTAGGTGATCGCGTTGTAATTGAGCTTGTTCAAGCAGAAGAAAAAACAGCAAGTGGTATTGTATTACCAGACACTGCAAAAGAAAAACCACAAGAGGGTAAAGTTGTTGCAGCAGGTACTGGTCGAGTGCTTGAAAATGGTGAGCGTGTTGCTTTAGAGGTAGCAGCAGGTGATCTTATCATCTTCTCAAAATATGCAGGTACTGAAGTGAAATACGAAGGTAAAGAGTACTTGATTTTACGTGAAAGTGACATTTTAGCGGTTATCGGTTAATTATATAAATCTTAAAAATTCAAGGGGGTCAATTATTATGGCAAAAGATATTAAATTTGGTGAAGAAGCACGTCGTTCGATGCTTCGCGGTGTCGACACTCTTGCAAATGCAGTAAAAGTAACGCTTGGACCAAAAGGTCGTAACGTTGTACTTGAGAAAAAATTCGGTTCACCACTTATTACTAATGATGGTGTAACGATCGCAAAAGAAATCGAATTAGAAGATGCATTCGAAAACATGGGTGCAAAATTAGTAGCAGAAGTTGCTAGCAAAACAAATGATGTAGCTGGTGACGGAACAACAACTGCAACTGTATTAGCACAAGCTATGATTCGTGAAGGTCTTAAAAACGTAACAGCTGGCGCTAACCCAATGGGTCTTCGTAAAGGTATCGAAAAAGCTGTTGCTGCTGCAATTGAAGAATTAAAAACGATTTCTAAACCAATCGAAGGCAAATCTTCAATCGCACAAGTAGCTGCTATTTCTGCTGCTGACGAAGAAGTAGGTCAATTAATCGCTGAAGCAATGGAGCGCGTTGGTAACGACGGCGTTATTACTTTAGAAGAATCTAAAGGTTTCACAACAGAATTAGACGTAGTAGAAGGTATGCAATTTGATCGTGGATATGCATCTCCTTACATGATTACTGATTCTGACAAAATGGAAGCGGTTCTTGATAACCCATACATTTTAATTACTGACAAAAAGATTTCTAACATCCAAGAAATCTTACCAGTATTAGAGCAAGTGGTACAACAAGGTAAACCACTTCTTATCATTGCTGAAGATGTAGAAGGCGAAGCTTTAGCTACATTAGTAGTGAACAAACTTCGTGGTACATTCAATGTAGTAGCTGTTAAAGCTCCTGGATTTGGTGACCGTCGTAAAGCGATGCTAGAAGATATCGCAATCTTAACTGGTGGCGAAGTAATCACTGAAGAATTAGGCCGTGACTTAAAATCTGCTACAGTTGAATCTTTAGGACGCGCTGGTAAAATCGTTGTAACGAAAGAAAACACAACTGTAGTTGAAGGTATTGGAAATACACAACAAATCGAAGCTCGCATTGGTCAAATCCGTGCGCAATTAGAAGAAACAACTTCTGAATTCGATCGTGAAAAATTACAAGAGCGTCTTGCAAAACTTGCAGGTGGCGTAGCAGTAATTAAAGTAGGTGCAGCAACTGAAACTGAGTTAAAAGAGCGCAAACTTCGCATTGAAGATGCACTTAACTCAACTCGTGCAGCAGTAGAAGAAGGTATCGTTGCAGGTGGTGGTACTTCACTTATGAACGTATACACGAAAGTAGCTTCTATCGTAGCTGAAGGCGACGAAGCAACAGGTATCAACATCGTACTTCGTGCACTAGAAGAGCCAGTTCGTCAAATCGCAATCAACGCTGGTCTAGAAGGATCTGTAGTTGTAGAGCGTCTAAAAGGCGAAAAAGTAGGCGTTGGTTTCAACGCAGCTACTGGTGAGTGGGTTAACATGCTTGAAACTGGTATCGTAGATCCAGCTAAAGTAACTCGCTCTGCACTTCAAAACGCAGCATCTGTTGCAGCTATGTTCTTAACAACTGAAGCTGTAGTAGCTGACAAGCCAGAACCAGCTGGTGCTGCTGGAATGCCTGACATGGGCGGCATGGGCATGGGCGGTATGGGCGGAATGATGTAATTCCGTTTGCTCGAAAAACATTCACTTCTATATAGAAGTGGATGTTTTTTTGTGTTTTTTAGAAAAGGAAATGAATTTCTGTAGAATTTTGTCGCTTTCTCTCTTGACCATATCGATACTTCATTGTTAGAATCTAGGAAGATAATATAAAACGATCCTTCATATATCCTCAATGATATGGTTTGAGAGTCTCTACCGGGTTACCGTAAACAACCTGACTATGAAGGCAGTGTGTCTTATATTTATAAAGAGCGGAGACTATCTTTCTTTATAAAGCCAGACCCCTGCCTTTTCTTTGTTATGAGACTAGAGGCGGAGGACTGGCTTTTTTTATTATATTGGTAATGCTTTTCGCCTAATTGGTGAAAATATTTATATACGAGAACTAACGTTGGGGTGATTATTTTGAAAAAGCAGCATGATACAATTATCGTTTTGGATTTTGGGAGTCAATACAATCAGTTAATAGCACGTCGAATTCGTGAGTTCGGTGTATACAGTGAACTTCATCCACATACAATTACTGCAGAAGAAATTAAAGCAATGAATCCAAAAGGGATTATTTTCTCTGGTGGACCAAATAGTGTATACGGTGAAGGTGCATTACATTGTGATGAAAAAATCTTTGACCTAGGATTACCGATTTTCGGTATTTGTTACGGTATGCAGCTTATGACACAACAATTCGGTGGTAAAGTAGAACGTGCAAACCACCGTGAGTACGGAAAAGCTGTTCTTAAAGTAGAGAACGAATCAAAATTATATGCGAACCTTCCAGAAGAGCAAGTTGTATGGATGAGTCATGGTGACCTAGTAACTGGTTTACCTGAAGGATTCGTAGTAGACGCAACAAGTGAGTCTTGCCCAATTGCTGGTATGAGCAATGAAGCGAAAAACTTATACGGTGTACAATTCCACCCAGAAGTACGTCACTCTGAGCACGGTAACGATTTAATTAAAAACTTTGTATTCGGCGTATGTGGTTGTTCTGAAGGATGGAACATGGAGAACTTTATCGAAGTAGAATTAGAGAAAATCCGTGAAACTGTTGGAGACAAAAAAGTACTATGCGCACTTAGTGGCGGTGTAGACTCTTCTGTTGTAGCAGTATTAATTCATAAAGCAATCGGCGACCAATTAACATGTATTTTCGTGGATCATGGCTTACTTCGTAAAGGTGAAGCAGAAGGCGTTATGAAAACATTCAGCGAAGGCTTCCACATGAACGTAATTAAGGTGGATGCGAAAGAACGCTTTATGAACAAGTTAAAAGGTGTAGAAGATCCAGAACAAAAACGTAAAATCATCGGTAACGAATTCATTTACGTATTTGATGATGAAGCGTCTAAATTACAAGGAATGGATTTCTTAGCGCAAGGTACACTTTACACAGATATCGTTGAGAGTGGTACAGCGACTGCACAAACAATTAAATCTCACCATAACGTTGGTGGACTTCCGGAAGACATGCAGTTCAAATTAATTGAGCCTTTAAACACGTTATTTAAAGATGAAGTACGTGTATTAGGATCTGAACTAGGAATTCCTGATGAAATCGTATGGCGTCAACCATTCCCAGGCCCTGGTCTTGGTATTCGTGTATTAGGTGAAATCACAGAAGAGAAATTAGAAATCGTTCGTGAATCTGATGCGATTTTACGTGAAGAAATTATTAAAGCAGGATTAGACCGCGAAATCTGGCAATACTTCACTGCGCTTCCTGGTATGCGTAGCGTAGGTGTTATGGGTGACGAGCGTACTTACGATTACACAGTAGGTATCCGTGCAGTAACATCTATCGACGGTATGACAGCTGACTGGGCACGTATCCCTTGGGACGTATTAGAGAAAATCTCTGTACGTATCGTAAATGAAGTAAAACACGTTAACCGTATCGTGTATGATGTAACGAGTAAGCCACCAGCAACTATTGAGTGGGAATAGTATTATAAAAAAGATCCATCTATTGCTTATGCATAGATGGATCTTTTTTGATTTTAACTTTAATACGAACGAAAATATAAAAAAATATAAAAATGTTCGTTTTTAAATTGACAAAAATACTTTCAAGAGTTAATATGAGTATGTAATTCAAACGAAAAGTGAATATTATAGCCGTCGTATAATATCGGGAATATGGCCCGAAAGTTTCTACCTAGCTACCGTAAATGGCTTGACTACGAGGCGTTTGTATAAAGATGAGGGGAAACTTGTCTTTGTTTATAGAACGCTTCCATGTATATATGCAATGGGAGCCTTTTTTATTGTTATAGATAAAAGAGGGCTAGGGTGAAATACGGCGAGTAATCATATAACGGGGGAAACGTAAGATGAAACGCTATTTTCAGTTTGATGAACTCGGTACAAATTATAAAACAGAGTTCATAGCGGGGTTAACGACATTTTTATCTATGGCTTACGTACTATTTGTCAATCCTGCTACGCTGTCGCTTGGCAATGTTAAGGGATTACCGGCAGGTACGGGAATGGATCCAGGTGCAGTATTCGTTGCTACAGCATTAGCGGCAGCAATCGGTTCGTTAATTATGGGGATTTTCGCAAAGTATCCAATTGCTTTAGCGCCAGGTATGGGGATTAACGCGTTCTTTGCTTATACAGCAGTGTTAACGATGGGTATTCCGTGGCAAACAGCAATTGCCGGAACATTAATGTCAGGTATTATCTTTATTATTCTTACTGCTTCAGGTATTCGTGAAAAAATCATTAATGCAATTCCATCAGAGTTAAAGTTTGCAGTAGCGGCAGGTATCGGATTATTCATTGCTTTCCTTGGATTCCAAAATGCCGGAATTATCGTGAAAAATGATGCTGTTCTTGTTGGGTTGGGGGACTTAACAAAGGGCACAACGTTACTAGCGATCTTCGGAGTTGTTATTACAATTATCTTCATGATTAAGAAAATCAATGGTGCGGTATTTTACGGTATGATTCTTACAGCAATCTTAGGAGTAACAACAGGATTAATTGATACTCCGAAAGCTGTAGTGGGAGCAATACCGAGCCTAGAACCGACGTTCGGGGTGGCGTTAACTCACTTCGGAGATATTTTCACTGTTGAAATGGGTATTGTTATTATAACGTTCTTCTTTATAGATTTCTTTGATACAGCAGGTACGCTTGTGGCGGTTGCGAATCAAGCAGGATTAATGAAGAACAATAAATTACCACGTGCAGGGAAAGCGTTATTTGCAGATGCGATTGCAACTGTAATCGGTGCGATCTTAGGTACATCAACGACAACGTCTTACATTGAGTCGTCTGCAGGGGTAGCAGCGGGAGGACGTTCTGGATTTACAGCAGTTGTAACAGCAGGATTCTTCTTACTGGCACTATTCTTCTCGCCATTACTAAGTGTTGTGACACCAGCAGTAACGGCACCAGCTTTAATTATTGTAGGGATCTTGATGGTTTCATCTTTAGGAGAAATTGATTGGAAGAAATTCGAGATTGCAGTACCGGCATTCTTTACTATCATTTCAATGCCGCTTACGTACAGTATCGCAACGGGAATTGCAATCGGATTTATCTTCTATCCAATTACAATGGTTGTGAGTGGTCGTCGTAAAGAGATTCATCCAATTATGTATGTTCTGGGAGTTTTATTCGTACTATATTTCATCTACGTTCGTAAATAAAAGGGGTTTTTGAAAGGTCTAGACTTAAGGGGAGTCTAGACCTTTTTTGCGTCTTCAGAAAATCTTAAGGATTTCCGAACGTTTTTCTTCAGAAGTTTTCCTATAATAGAAGTTAGGGATAAAAAATGATGGGGGAGATATTGTGGCGCACGAAACAATACTTGTTGTAGATGATGAAAAAGAAATTCGAAATTTAATTACAATCTATTTAAAGAATGAAGGATATAAAGTACTGCAAGCAGGAGACGGAGAAGAAGGATTACGTCTATTAGAAAAAAATGAAGTGCACTTAGTCGTATTAGATATTATGATGCCGAAAGTAGATGGTATTCATATGTGTATGAAAGTAAGAGAATCGAAAGAAATGCCAATTATTATGCTTTCTGCGAAAACGCAAGATATGGATAAGATTTTAGGATTAACAACAGGTGCGGATGATTACGTAACGAAACCATTTAATCCGTTAGAGTTAATCGCAAGAATTAAATCTCAGTTACGTCGTTATATGAAAATGAATGGTTTCGCTATTCAAAATGAGGACGAGTTAGAAATTGGAGAGATGAAAATAAACATTTCGACCCATAAAGTTATTGTGGATGGAGAAGAAGTGAAATTGACTCCGAGGGAATTTTCGATTTTAGAATTACTAGCTCGTAATCCGGGGATGGTCTTTAGCGCAGAACAAATTTATGAAAAGGTTTGGAATGAAAGATCGTTCCAGTCGGATAATACGGTAATGGTTCATATTCGGAAAGTGCGTGAAAAGATTGAGGAGAATCCAAGGAAACCAATATATATAAAAACAGTATGGGGAGTGGGGTATAAGATTGAAAAAGATATTTAATCCATTTACTTATATTAGGAAAATCCGAGAATTAATTGGAAAGATAGTGAAGAGTGTGAAACGGAGTATACGAATTCAACTTATTACTGCGTTTACTGCTTGTGCGTTATTAGGGCTTTTGTCTGCAAAGGCAGCAGCGCCGTTTTTTGAGAATGCGAATCGGGAGGCGACGATCGATTATCGGGCTGGTATGGAACAAATTAACCAACAAGCTCAAAGTATGGCGAATAGTTCAGTTCATGAAAATAAATTAGAAGCTATATCAAGTATGATTGAAATAGAGAATCAAAATTTAGAACAAGACTCTAGAGCTTTAAAAGTATTGGTTACCGACGAGAGCGGTAAAGTTTTATATAAAACGAAGCAGGCGCAAGAAGAACAAATTGATTTGCATAATACAATTCGTAATGCATCATCGTTTGCGATTAATTATATGAATGGTAGAAAAGAATTTGAAAGTACGAGAAAAGAATTTGTTGCTTTTGCACCAATTACAATTGAAGGAAAGAATTTATACATGTTTGTTAGTGGGATTCCAGAAGGTGAAGTAATATATGATACGCAAGAAGGGCCGTTTCCATTTTTCATAGGAGTACTTGTATTCATTTTCTCTTTCTTCTATATAACAAAGAGAAAGATGAAGCAAATTGAAGCGATGGCGCGAGGGGTAAAAGAAATAGAAAAGGGTAACTTAACTTACCGTATTGAGACAAAAGGTGAAGATGAGATTGCGGCTTTAACTGAGAATATTAATAATATGGCAGAAGAGCTTATGAATAATATAGAAAAGGAACGTAAATTAGAAAAGCAAAAGAATGAGCTTATTACGAATGTATCTCATGATTTGCGTACGCCACTTACTTCTATTATGGGGTACTTACGATTACTTCGAGATTCTAAATATGAGAATATGGAACAACATGATGAGTATACGAGAATCGCTTTTGCGAAGTCGGAGCAGTTAAAGAATTTAATAGAAGATTTATTTGAGTATACGAAATTAACAAATGAACAAGTTATGCTAGAAAAACAAGATGTGTGTATAAATGAATTACTGGAGCAATTAATAGAAGAGTTAGTACCGCAGGCGGAAGAACATGGACTTACATTTGTTAAGAAATTTCCTGAGGAACGTGCCTATGCATCAATTGATTCGGAAAAGATGGTTCGTGTATTTGATAATTTACTAATGAATGCGATTAAGTATAGTAAAGATGATGGAGAGATAAAAGTTTCTCTTCAGAGGCAACGCAGGGATATGCAAATTGTTATAGCAAATCATAGTGAAGAGTTTACGAGAGAAGAGTTAGCTAATCTGTTTGAACGTTTTTATAAGAAGGATCAATCTCGAAGTAGGGTAACGGAAGGTTCGGGACTAGGTTTAGCGATTGCGAAAAGTATTGTTGAATTACAAGGTGGTAGTATTAGAGCAGAATATGAGGATGGTATTATTCAATTTATCGTCTCGTTACCTATTATAGAAAAATAATAAATGAATGGAATGGTATATGATAAAAAGGCTTATTTTAAAAGAAATAAGCTTTTTTATATTTTTTTAGAAAACATGTTGACGATTAGAGTTTAGAGGTGTAATATAGAA
>NZ_NUPZ01000035.1 GCF_002584985.1 Bacillus sp. AFS029637
CCTCGCTTACCCGACTTAACCTCATATGTATAGAATATATAATTAACTAAAAATGAACAATAAAAAACAATAGTGTATAAAATCACTACCGTTTTTTATTGTTTCTTACAAGTAAATTATTTAAATTCTTGTCTATATAATTTAAACGAATAAATAGCTCCAACGAAGAATACAAAGGCTTCAAATAATATAAAGATTTGACGGAAATTCTCGATATCTTTACCAACTAAAGAAATAAATATGCAATTCATTAGAATTTGAGTAGTAAACATACAAGAAATAATTTTAAAATAAATAGCATTTGTTCTTTCATCTGGTTTACCAATTTTTTTGTAAATAATAATAAGTGCAATTACTGAACCCAAAAATAGAAGTGCTGTAAGTCCTACAACGATATTAAAATTGCCTGTACTTTCTAACATCCATTTATTTAATAGATCAATCATTATTATCTTCCTTTCCTACATAAGAGAATATTTCGTTCTTCTTTTTCACTATAATAAAAAAAGAAAAAGGAAAACATCGAACTTTCTTACAAACATTCGTGTATTCTTACAATTTTGTCATTTTGTAAATATATTCATCGCCTTGCCTTTCACTATTTTCTTTGGAAAACATAGTGAATTACGAGAAAGAGCGCTAAAAGATCAACTTCCGGGAACGATAATTATGTAAATGAGCTATCCAAATGGATGGCTTATTTTTTTGTTTAGCTTGCTTTTCCCCCTTGCATAGAGAAAAGCTCTATTGATTATAGAAGAGATTAAATCAAACAAAAAAAGTAGGACAAACCTAGCTATATCAATGGTTTTAGTTATTTTAAGCACTTAACTTTTTTTAGTCTTTACTTAACTCTTGTTTCGTGAATACTTAATTTAGTTTTAAGTATTCACTTTATTTTGTTTTTATTATCTTTCTAAACCACTATCTCTATTTTTATTTTTCGCTTTTTTCTTTTGCTCTATATCTTTTGAAGCAAAATCATACCCTTTTCTTTTATGTTCAGTTAAATTCTTTTCACTAAATCAAGCATTTTACTTATATAAAATACATATTTATAAAAAATATTTTATTTTACCATTTTTAAGGAGGATAATTATGGATAACACAACTGAAGAAGAATTTAATTATATCGATTACTGGGAAAACAATTATGCCGATGGAGGAAATTCAGGGAGTGGATCATATGGAATGTTAGCAGAATTCAAGAAAGATGTAATTAATAAATTAATAATTGAAAACCAAATTCAAACTGTAATTGAATTTGGTTGTGGCGATGGTAACCAATTAAAATATATGAAATATCCTAACTACTTAGGTATGGATATTTCACATACATCTATAGATATATGTTCAAAAATGTTTACAAAAGATAATACAAAAAATTTTTTATTATACAATCCTAAATATTTTATTAATAAAGGATATTTCAAAAGTGATTTAGTAGTATGTTTAGATGTTTTATATCACATCACAGATGAGACTGATTTTCAAAAAACTTTAGACGATATTTTTTCTTGTAATTCTTCTTTTATTATTTTATATACAAGAATTGTTAAACCAGAAGAGTTTGTGTATAATATTCCAACAATTAAAGATCGAGATATCTTTAGCTATATATCAAGATATAAAGATTATAACGTATTAAAAATTATAGAACAAAAATATAAAAAATTATCATCAGCTGATTTTATTATTTTAGAAAAAAATAAAATATAAAATAAACAAAAAGATTAACCATTATTGGTTAATCTTTTTGTTTGTTTTATTAAACTCCTTGTTTTTGGGTGTGATTGCTGGCTGGGAGTTTGGGGGCTAGCCCTCAGGAACTTAACGTAACTGAATATAGAATAAGCTTCTTGCTTAGAACGATAGAACTGGCGGTTCGGCTGGTACAATTGCTAGTCCAAGTCGAGCAACCTAAGTCCTCGTTTTTGGTTGGCGATATACCAACCCCCGCCGAATTTCGGAATGCAAGGAGAAAAGCCCTTATATAGAGAGTGAGAAGAGAGAGAGAGTTTTAAAAGTGGTATAAAGCATTGATAATACTGGTTTTTTTAGACTTTTTATGTGTGGCGTTTTTGCCACATATAAAAAGAGTCAAAAAAAAGAATCGACTAATGTCAATTCTTAAATAATAGGACGTTATGTAAACTTGATGTGTATACGATATACAAATAATTTTGATAGATAGATGTCCAAAAAATCTGTTGAATCTTGTATATATTAAATATGTACAAGCATTATAAAACTTTTAATTTAGGAGTGGAAAAATGGAAGAAAAAGAGGGAAAAGAAAAAGAAGGTTTACCACCCAATGAAATAATTGTGGTAAGCTCATTGTATTTTTTGCCTAGCGTGGGTGGGTTCCAAAATGCTGGCGGTACTCCGATCTAGTCGGAAGAAGGCACCTTAGGGTGTCTTTTCTTTATTGCCGTTCGACAAAATATGACGATATGAAAATAAATCATTTGCTACTATGAGATGGGAAATCTTACATTTTAAAAAGAACTGATACAGATCGGAGGGGAAAAAATGAAACAAAAAAAAGACACTCTCAAGAGTGCCTCTAATTAGCAGCCGAATCCGCCGCCCCAACAGCTAGCTCCTACGATGATTAATAAAATAAAGAGTACAACAAGTAAAGCGAATCCGCCGCCGAAACCGCAGCCTCCACCACAACTACCGCCATAGCCCATATTAACTCCTCCTTCCATAAAGACCATTTAATAATGGATTTAATTCAATTTATGTTTTTACGGATGAATGGAGCAGGTCCTTTTGAAAAATAAAGATGTCACGGATTTTAAAAGAATTGACGACCTTATTTTTGTCACCGGTGTTTCGTCGTTTACATATTGTATTTTATTCTGTGTATTGGGGGAAGGAGGATTTTTATGGCTAATTCTGAAATGATTTTACGTTTACTTACGGATTTAAAGATTGAGCAGCAAGCTTTAAAAGAGCAGGTGGAGAAGATGCAAACAGCTTTGGCTATTCTTGAAGAAAAACAAAATACTCCTGAAGAGAAAGCAACTATTCCAGAAGAACAACCAGCTGCTACAAAGAAAAGAGCGCATTCTGGACGCCCAACATCTTTTCGTGATTGGAGAGCATCTGCTCAAAGGAATTTATAAAAGATATAAGAAAAGAAGGCATCCATTCAGATGTCTTCTTTTGCGTATGTTATTCAAATGAGTGAAGAAGAATCGCGCAGTTGCTTCGTTTTAGAAAGAGACAGATTGTTATAATGATGAACTTTCAGGATCCCCATAAATGACAAACCATACCGATAACAAAAAATGCGAGGCCTACAAACAAAACGATTAAAGCGAGCATTCCATTTTTATTATGTTCCATAAAGTTAGCTCCTTTTTCATTTACTTACATACAAAAAAGCCTTTAGTCGTAATTATGGCTAAAGGTTTTGATCATTATACTTTTATGGTACAGATTCCTTTATCTATCTGTACTCGAGTCATATTCATCAGCATTAAATTCTTTAACGAGTGAAATGTCGTTTGTATCCGGGTTAAACTTAAATATTTTAATTTGCCCAAAGTCATCTTTGTCTGCAAATGTATTTTCACTAATTTGGGTCATATTGCTTATGTTTGGGGTAGAATCGCTGCCATGATCATTGATTTCCACAACTCTTTCACGGTCCCAAAATGCAATGACAATAATTAAGATGATAAGGCATACACGTATGAAACGCAGTTCTCTTGCAACAGGATGTTCCATTTGCTAGTCTCCTTTGTCATGTAATAGATTTCGCGTATAAAAGAGAGAGTTCCTACGAATAGCATATAAATAAAAAAGACACTGTAAAAAGTGTCTTTTTTATTGAATTTATGCGCATTACTTAATAAGACGCTAGTTCCTCAGTCCGGATATGAGGAACTATGTAGGGTAATTAAATTATAACATTTTAACCAGTAATGGGTCTATATGGAATTTTTATCATTTGCATTTAAATATTCAGAATGATAAATATGGTGAAGTATATGCATTTCCTATAGCAATTGTAAAATATAATTATATGCATAACTAGTCTTGTAATGAATTTCTACTGTATTTAACATTGAAGTAGAAAAGTATAAAGAAGGAGCTGTGGAATATGGGTGCTTGGGGAACTGGATTATTTGATGATGACACAACTTGCGATGTGAAAGATCAATTTATCCCGCTTTAATGGGCAGTAAGACCCCCACCTCAAAATTCAGCGAAAGCAAAGAAGTTAGGTGGGGGATCAACTGCCCATAAAAGTCCGATTGGTTCAACTAATAATCAGTGGGGGATGAAGAAAACCCCCACTGATTAAAGTTTCACTTTATTGAATATATAGATGAAGGTAACAGTGTAGAAGAAGCAACAAATCTTGTTTTAGAAGAGTATGTAGATGAGTTTGATATAGGTGAAGATTTAGAGGTTATGTCTTTAGTATACATCGGTCTTGCGGCAATACAACTTGAGAAGGGTTGTCTTCAAGAAGAAGTTCGCAGCAATGCGATTGCATTAATTGAACGTGGCGCTGATCTTGAACTTTGGGAAGAAGCCGGTGAAGAAGAGTATGAAGAGAGAAAGAAAGTTTTAGATGAATTTAAGCAAAGGCTGAGCAACTGTTAGTAGGCTGAAAAAGAAGCTGATGAAATTGTAAGTATGAAAAGAAGACATCAATAAAGGTGTCTTCTTTTTTGTGCGATGGTAAAAACGTGGGGGAGGTTTCCCTTTACACAAACAAAACAGTATACTATAGTTAAGTTAAGTGAACTTAACTTAACTATTAAAAAGAAATAACAGCATGGAGGAAGAGTGCTATGACTAGAACGTATAAAGAAATAATTAATGAAATGAACCGAGCCTATAATGAATTTTATATTTTACTATTTCAGGAGTTGAAAGATGAGTACGGTCTTACAGGACAGCAAGAGAGTATGTTATTTCATATTAATTTAAATGAAAACACGACAGCAAATCACATTGCGACTACTTTTAATATATCGAAAAGTGCTGTCAGCCAAGTTTTATCGAAATTGGAAAAGCAGAAGATGATTTCAAAACAAGTAAATCCTAATAATAAAAGGGAGTATTTCCTTACACTTGGTCCAAATGGTAGTAAGTATATGGAGCAGTTGTCTGAGTTAGATGATGTATTAATTGAGAAGTATTTTTCAAAAATCGATATCGGTGCTTTAGAACAAATGACGGATACGTTAACGAAAATAAATAAAGTGATATTGGAAGAAAAACAGAAGGATCTTGATTGTAATGAGTAAGAACTTAGATGAGGTAATGAATAGAAAGGAGGAGAAGCGTGTGATGAGTTACATACCAAATATGATGACGATAGCGAATTTTATTTGTGGGATATTGGCTATTTACTCTGTTTTCGCAAGCGATATGTATGGTGCAGTCATGTTCATAATTACAGGTATGGTATTTGATCTGTTTGATGGCATGGTTGCTCGGAAACTCGGTTCTGTTTCGGAAATTGGCGGAGAGCTAGACTCCTTTGCGGATTTAGTTACCTTTGGTGTGGCACCATCTATTCTTGCATATACGGTCGTGTTAAAAGATTTACAGTCAATCGGGATGTTATGTGCGCTTGCTTACAGTGTTTGCGGAATGCTTCGGCTTGCGAGATTTAACACGCAGCAAAGTAAACTCCCAACCTTTATCGGCATGCCAATTCCATTCGCGGCAATGTGTCTCCTCATTTTATGTTTTTTAAAGAATCCAGTTTCCGTGGCGTTTGGTACATGCATACTCGCGTATTTAATGGTGAGTAAAATCAAATTCCCTCATTTTAAAAAAGATATAACGGAAAGTTTGAAGTCCGAAAGATGGGATTGATGATACGGAAATACAAGGAGAAAGATAAGGAGCACAACATGATTCGTATGGCACTAAGATCATTCAACATACAGATGTATTGTTTGCTAGGCGTAATGTTATTGGGATGGTTGATGACACCTTTTTCAGCTCAGCTTGTTGGTATAAGCATCGGCCTTTTAGTAAGTATGTACTGCGCCTGGATTTTAGGAAGGCGCATTGAAAAGTTCGGAGACAGCATTGTAAAAAAAGAAAAAGCACCGATGCTCGGAATGATGAACCGGTTTGCAGCCGCAATACTCGGTGCGATTATTATGTATGAAATTGAACACCATGATTTCATGTGGACATTTGCTGCTGGAATTATGGGTGGGTATTTCTTGATTATTATTAATTTGGGGTATTACAGTATGAGAGATGAGAAGGGATAGATTAATAGGTTTTGCATTAGGAATTAAAAGCCCTTCAAGGGTAGAACGTCACATGGTATGGAAATTATGATGTTCATTGATTCAAGGAATAGTATTATTTCGGCCTTTCCATTACGCGTTAGCTATTGAGAGGATGATTTTTAATATATGAAATACACATATGAATTTTTTAAAGGACCTTTTAACCTTTTGATGATTAAACTTCCTGAGAATATATCGTTAGTAGGGGAGTTTTTAGAAAATGATATTCAAAATAGTGATGGTGTTTTTTGGTTATCTCGTATAAATAAAGTATTGAACGGCGAAATTAATTCTCTAAAATTAGGTGGAAATAGTTGTGATTTAGAAATATGTAATGACTTCACAAAAATTACTCATCGCTATATAGAAGATGAAAACCATTCTTGCAGTATCGAAACAGACGAACTAAAAAATTTAATTTTAGTATGGGTTAAAGAAAAACATAAAAGATAATTTAGTTCAATATTTGAAATGGAATTACGATTTCTTAAAAAACAAGATACTTATAAAAAGTTATGCTATGTAATCCCCTTTGGATATTTCTGTCTGATAGCGGACTATTAAAAAGGGTAAACATAAGATTTAAGAAAAATTTTATATTTACCCTACTTTTTATTTTAAAAGTTTTTCCTATCCTATAAATGAGTTACATCAAGAAGGAGATTAAAAACGAAAAAGCCATAGAGGAAAATGTAAAGTTAGGGGATTCTACATGCATACAGAAGTTTTGATTAGTTATTTGTATACGTATTTTTTTACTATTATTTTTTGTATTATGTTTCAAATTGGAGTTTATTTTAAAGCGAAAAGAACTATATCTATTTGGCATTTTTTGTGGGTGTATGTTTTTCTATTCTACCTTTCGTTAGTGTATAGGGTGACGCAGATCGCGACTGTATGGGATATAAGTAACTACGAAACGTGGATTCGTGTAAGTCAAATCAACTTGACTCTATTTGATACGGCAGGTAGTACTACGTATCTTTTGAACATTGTACTGTTTATGCCGTTCGGTTTTTTATTACCGACTATTTGGCCGCATTTTAGAAAAATGAAAAACACCGTATGTGCAGGATTCCTTTTTTCATTGGCAATTGAGTTAAGCCAATTACTAAATAATAGAATTACAGATATTGATGACTTATTTACGAACACTCTCGGGGCGATGGTTGGGTATGTATTATATAGAGTTTTATTTAAAATGATATGTAAAAGAGAGGGGAAAAAGCTTGATACAAACTCTTCTCTAGTTATAAAATACGAGGCTATTTTTTGTTTAGTGTGTTCATTTGTAGGTGCGATGTTAATTTATCATCCAGCTTTATTTGGAAGATCTGTCATCATTCAGTGAGGTGATTACGAATTTCGTTTTAACGCTCGTGCAATATTTCAATTTGCAAAAAGCCTTTAACTCGTATAGTTAAAGGCTTTTATCGTCATAATTTTTACTTACCAATTACCCACTCGAGCATCAGCCTTCAACCACTCCACCCAATCCAAATCCTCAACCTTAAGCAAACTGAGCGAAACACCCTTCATATCTAAAGAAGTTAACAGCGTACCGACCTTTACGAATGTAATTTGCAATCCTTCCAGTTCACATAAACGGCGAATATCGTTTGCGAAAATGTATTGTTCCATTAATGGAGTTGCGCCGAGTCCATTAATGAGGATGGCGAAGTTGTCTCCTTTTCTCCAGCGATAAATGCTTTTTAGTTTGTTCATTAGTTCAATCGCTAATATTTCAGAAGAGGATAGCGCTTCTTTACGGTACCCTTTTTCGCCGTGGATACCGACGCCATAAAAGACTTCATCGTCGTTTAATGAAAATGAAGCTTTTCCTTTCACTGGATCATTGGCAGGTGAAAGGGCGACTCCTAATGTGTGTAAATTTTCAGTGATAGAACGGCCGAGTGTTGTTAGTTCTTCTAAAGAATGGCCTTCAAGAGCGGCCGCACCAACTATTTTTTGAACGAAAACAGTGCCAGCGACGCCGCGTCTTCTTTTATTAAAAGAAGCATCATCTTCAATTGAAACATCGTCATTTACGATGATGTGGTCAATTTTTCTTCCTTCTTCTTTTGCGATTTGCTTTGCTGCTAGAAAGTTTTCTACGTCATCTTTAAAGTTTTTGATGATGAATAGTATACTTTTATCTTTTGGTATGAGGCGAGTTGCTCTTGCGATTTGTTCCACTGTAGGCGGAGTGAAGATGCTTCCGTTTACTGCTGCTGTAAGCATTCCTTTTCCTACATAACCAATATCAGCAGGTTCATGTCCGCTACCACCGCCGCTTATAATAGCGACGTCTTGCTTCAGTTTTTCGATATCTTTTACATAAATGATGTGATGTGTTTCGTCGTAATGTACTTTGTCATTATGTTCAAAATAAAATCCATGCAGCATATCTTGAACGATATTTTGTACATCATTCATAATCTTTTTCATTGCTTTTGCCACCCTTTAATTACTTTGCTGATTGCTCAAGTAATAGTAGTAATTGATTGTTTATCATATTTTTCATGAGAGAAGACATGATAGATGGATTTACTTCGCATTTACTTTCAATCCAATCTTTTATCGTTCCAACGAAGCCGTGACTATAAAAGGAGGCAATCGTGTTTTTCGTTTCAATAGAAAGAGTTAATTTACAGCTCACGGATAGTTCATCAATAATTTTCATATATAAGTTTTTCGTATGCTCAAATAAATAGTGATTGAACGAGTTTTGCTCGATGACTTTAAAAGCATTTCGATAAAATTTTTGATTTTCATAAAAGTAATCAAATAATAAATCGAAAATGTTTTCCCACGTTTCATAGTCGAGAAAGTCAATAATGTTTTCTTTCGTTTCTTCTCTATAAATCCAGCTTAATAGTTCAAATTTATCTTTAAAATGATAATAAAAAGTTTGCCTACGCATTTGACAGTGTAACATAATATCGCTTACTGATATTTTATGAAACGACTCTGTTTCCATTAAATATTTCAATGAGTTCGCGATTATCTTTTTAGAAATTATAGAAGAGGTCATCAGAATCATCCCTAGAATGTTAGTAATATGAAAATCCTACCCATAAATGAGAGCGGTGTCTTTAGACAGATTGTCCATTTTGTCCGTTTACTATAAAACGCTTTCATTTTACCATGAGTAGTAAGAAGAAGATTTCAAATATATCACAATATATTAAAGGAATTGAGGGAGAAGCACAATGAAAAAGATTATAAACAAACCTGAAACATTAGTAATGGAAATGTGTAACGGAATGGTTATGGCTCACCCAGAGCTTGAGCTTTTGAAAAAATATAAAGTGATTAAGAAGAAAGAAATGAACGAAAACAAAGTAACGTTAATTAGTGGCGGCGGTAGTGGTCATGAGCCAGCACATGCAGGATTAGTCGGAAAAGGAATGTTAGATGCGGCAGTGTGCGGAGATGTGTTTGCTTCTCCTTCACAAATTCAGGTATATCAAGCGATTAAAGAGACAGCTAGTAAAAAAGGTACGTTATTAATTATTAAAAATTACAGCGGCGATATTATGAATTTCAAGAACGGTGCGCATTTAGCGACGGAAGATGGAATTGAAGTTGACTACATAAAAGTGGACGATGATATTGCGGTAGAAGATAGCCTGTATACAGTAGGACGTCGCGGCGTTGCGGGCGTTATTTTAGTTCATAAAATTGCCGGTGCAGCAGCGGAAGCAGGTATGGAGTTAGGTGCAGTAAAAGCTATCGCAGAAAAAGCAGCGGCTAACGTGCGCACAATCGGTTTAGCGTTAACGTCTTGTACAGTTCCAGCGAGCGGATCACCTACTTTCACACTTGCGGAAGATGAAATGGAATATGGTGTTGGTATTCACGGTGAACCAGGAATTAAGCGTGAAAAAACGATGTCAGCAGATGAATTAGCTAACCGTATGACAAATGATTTAATAAAAGATTTAGGCGTAAAAGATGGAGAAGAAATTGCACTTTTAGTTAACGGTTTTGGCGGAACACCACTGCAAGAACTTTACTTATTTAACAATGCCGTTACGAGAGAATTAGCTGCTAGAAACATTAAAATCAATAGAGTATTCGTTGGTAACTATATGACGAGTATCGATATGGCTGGTATGTCTTTAACAGTAATGAAATTAGATGATGAGTTAAAAACATTACTATCGAAAGAGTGTAATACACCAGCATTTAAAGTAGATGGACCAGTTGAAAGTGTAGAGTATGTAAATGTGCTTGAAGAGGTAGAAGAGAAGGAAGTTTCCTTTGAACTAGAAACGGCGGAAGAGCACGCTGTTATTAAAAATAATGTTATTACATTAAATAATATGATGTATCTCGTTGATAAAATGAGCGACATTATTATTAAAAATGAAGTACCGTTCTGTGAGTTAGACACACATGCAGGTGACGGCGACTTCGGAATGAGCGTGGCAAAAGGATTTAAGCAATTAAAACGTGAGTGGCATTCGATTGTAGAGCAAGAAAACGTAACGATCGGATCATTCCTTGACGGTTGTTCCATGATTATTATGGAACATTGCGGCGGCGCATCTGGTCCAATTTGGGGCGGTGCATTCCGCGCAGCTAGTAAAGCAGCAGGCGAAAAACGTGAGCTAACAGTGAAAGAATTCGCTGAAATGTTGCAAGGAGCACTGCAAGGTATACAATCTATCGGTGAAAGATCATTCGGAAGAGGAGCGGTAGTTGGTGATAAAACACTTGTTGACGCACTTGCTCCATGTGTAGATTCTTGGTTAGCTAGCGCTTCAAACGAAGAAGACATGAAAACTGCCTTTGAAAAAGGAGCAGAAGCAGCCGTTAAAGGCGCAGAGTACACGAAAGAAATTGTAGCTCGCATGGGCCGCGCTGGTACAGTAGGTGAAAGAAGTTTAGGATATCCAGATGCAGGTGCGCATGCGCTTGGGGTTATCTTTACGGAGATTGCGGGTAGTTTGAAATAGGAATTAGAAAGTCCCCTCTGCCTTATGGTGGAGGGGATTTTCTTAATATTGTTTTTTGATATGTATATTGCGAAATATGTTCCAATAATTGATCCTATTGTATTGAGAATAATGTCATCTACATTAAAAGAACTGATAAGCCTCTATAAAAAGTATTTAAAGTAGTAACAAATAGGCACAATAATTCCAACTATAGAAAATACAATGCTTCCTAGATTAAATGCAGAAAGTTTTGCACGATGAACTTGGACTTCACCTAAATTTACTCCTCCACTAAAATGCTTATCCATAACTTTAGCAACGTTTTGTTGCTGAGTAACAAAATAAGGTATTAACCATATGCAGCAGAACAAAATAATACTGCCGAAAAAGAGGGTATCAATAATAGAAGATCCCCAATTGAATGAAGTAATGACTATGATAGCAAATTCGACTACCATGACAATTATCATAGTTAATGTATATCTAGATTTCTCAGAAACGTTTTTAAATACAGTATCATCCAGGAATTTTTCTATTTTAGCCCATATTATACTGATTAACACGATTAGGCTAATGAAGAAAATAGTAAATAAGACTTTAATTAAAAGAAACTCAAACATCACCGACACCACCTGATAATTTCTAAATTAGAATGTAAAGTTACAACACTACAGTTATATAGGATGAGCATTGTTAGACTTGGAACAGAATTTTTCTATTTCTGGTAAGTAAGCAGAAGCTTCTATAAAAAGAATATCTTGTCCCTTAGCAATTCATATTGTAATACAATATGATAGAAAATAGAATATTCAAATTTTATTAATTTTTAATAATACAAACTTTAACGCATTATCCGAAAGAAGTCTCCTTCCTGGGGCGTGTGAAAGACGATAGTCTAGCGGTAGGTGGGAGATGAATTTCGGTTTGGCGTAGCCAAACATTTGATTTTTCTATTTATTTCCCCTCTGATATACTCAGTCTTAATGGAAGAAAAACATCTGTGGTATTTAAGAATTGGAGAACAATTTGCCTATTTGTCAGCTGTGTTAGATCTATATAGCAATGAAATTGTTGCCTGGAAGCTATCTCCAAGAAATAATTTAGATTTAGTTTTAACTACATTAGATCAATTAGAAAGAAGGTCGTTAACTACTAAAGCTAAGCCCCTTTTCCATTCAGACCAAGGGTTTCAATATACATCAAGGGCCTACGCAAAGCGGTTAGACAAGTTAGGTTTTATCCTTTTCGGCAAGAAGACTTCATCTGATTTGTGTTACGGGTGAAACCCAACAATTCAGGTGGAGATGAATTGCCGTCAGCAGGTAGACGAAACAATTTTGTTTCTTTTGTCTTACGATATAATCTGCCATAGGTAAGGAGGGAATATATCGTAGGATAACGAAAAAGATAATGATAATCATAATCATTTGGATACTTGAACCAAAAGGAATTACATGGTAGGAACCATTATTGCTTTAGTGGCAAACGAATGACTCGTGGTCTGTACCAAAGTAAAGCAGGAACATGTATCCATGCGGATATTAATGGTGCGCTGAATACATTGCAAAAATCAAGAGTTGTAGAATTGGATGACAATCTTAAAGTGAAAACACCGATTCTATTAGAAGTGCAAAAACGTAAGGCTGTTGCTTCGCGCATAGCTTAGTGGGTGCGTCAACCATCCATGTGTACTCGACTTGTCGGGGCTTGTAGTACACGCCGGAGTTATCTGAGTGGTGGCTTCTTCCATAAGGAAGAACTGCTCTTTTTCGAAAGGGTGGTGCAAGTGGGAAAACAATCGTTCGTTGCCAGTACCAACCAAAAACATACTTGGGGTGTTACCGTAATATGGCATGAATGCTAGAGCGTCAAACTGTCTAGTGATAGACAGAAAAGACCTAGCGTTCTAACTCAAGCCCCCACTGAAACGTTTTATCTCAGTGGGGGTAGTTGACTGGGAGTCATTCTAGATGTGGAAACTGTTTTGATAATGCATGTATTGAATCATTCTTCTCACATTTAAAAACAGAGAAGTTGTATTTAGTGCGCTCAAAAACATATGAAATGGCCTATGAAGCAATTCCGGAATATATCCAATTCTATAATACAGAAAGATTCCAAGAAAAACTTCACGGCCTTTCCCCGATAGAATATCGGGAAAAGGCCGTGGCATAATACTCTTTTTATGACTGTCTACTTGACAGGGAGATGACCAATAATAGGACTCTTTTGTTTAATATCGATAAACATCTACTTAATGTTAATGTTTAGCTTTTTACTTTAGAGACAATAGCCGTGAACTTTTAAGAAAGTAAAAGCCCTCCTGAATAATAAAACAAATAGCCTTGCGCTGAAGGAGGTGTTGTAATTCTAAATGCGCAACAAATAGCGATTCTTGTTCCCGCTGAAATAAGAACATTGATATCCGTTGTTGAACCGGATAACACTACATTAGCGGGATAAGGGGTCCCTCCTACAAATGGAGTAGCAGCTTCTGTCTCGGTAGCAGCAAGTAAAGTAAAAGTATTACTGTTTGATGGTGCTGTAGCAATTACAATATACGGAAAAACATCTCCTGCGGGTGTAAAAGCGCCAAGGTTTACAAAGTTTGCGTAAATATTTTTTAAGGTTGCATCATAAGGTACGGTAAAACTATACTGATTATCCCCAGGCGGCAAGGTAAAAGTATTTCCTGTAAGTGCATACGCAGGACTACGTGTGCCAAAATTAGCAATTAAAATATTGGTTGAATCGCCGGATGCGTTTGTATTAAGTGTCGTTGTATTCACTGTGGTAAATGGAATTACTGCCCCTGATCCTGGACCTGTGGGACCAGTTGCGCCTGTTAGACCAGTTGGTCCCTCTATCCCTTGAGGGCCTTGAATTCCTTGAGGACCTTGCACGCCTTGGATGCCCTGTGGGCCGGTTGCTCCGGTTACTCCTGTGGGGCCTTCTATCCCTTGAGGACCCTGAACTCCTTGAGGCCCTTGAATCCCTTGTGAGCCGGTGGCCCCAGTTACTCCTATGGGCCCTTGAATCCCTTGTGAACCGGTGGCCCCAGTTACCCCTGTGGGACCTTGAATCCCTTGAGGACCCTGAATTCCTTGAGGCCCTTGAATCCCTTGTGAGCCGGTGGCCCCAGTTACTCCTGTGGGACCTTGGATCCCTTGAGGACCCTGAACTCCTTGAGGCCCTTGAATCCCTTGTGAGCCGGTGGCCCCAGTTACTCCAGTTGTGCCTTCCGGACCTTCCGGACCTTGAGGGCCTTCTATCCCTTGGGGTCCCGTTATTCCTTGTAGGCCTTGAGGCCCTTGTGAACCTGGTAATCCTTGCGAACCAGTTGGACCGATTGGACCGTCTATTCCTTGAATTCCTTGCACGCCTTGCGGACCAGTGGCTCCTTCTAAGCCTTGAGGCCCTTGAATCCCTTGTACGCCTTGCGGGCCCGTTGTACCTTCCGGACCCTGAGGACCTATCGGCCCTTGTATGCCTTGGATTCCTTGTGGTCCTGTCGCTCCAGTTGGACCTGTCGGACCGCCAGCAGGTCCAGTTGGCCCCGTTGGTCCTATTCCGCCACCTGTTCCGCCACCCGCAGGCCCAGTTGGACCGATTGGACCAGTAATACCTATTCCAGTTGGGCCAATTGGTCCAGCTACGCCTTGAATTCCTTGTAAACCTTGCGGGCCTTGAATTCCTTGCACGCCTTGAGGCCCGGTTGGACCTAATAAACCTTGTGCCCCCTGTAAACCTTGCACGCCTTGCGGCCCAGTTGGACCGATTGGACCGGGAATTCCTTGAATCCCCTGTACGCCTTGAGGACCGGTTGGGCCTTCTGGACCTTGCGGGCCGGGGGGTCCTTGTGGCCCTGTTGTAACTCCAGCTGTTGAAGCATTTAGTGCTGCTAACAACGAAGTAATAAGGATTTGCAATGTATTCGGATCCAAAATAAGTGTTGGGAAGAATGAAGAAAGTGCATTGAAAAACTGTTGGAATAACTGAGAAATTTGTGAGATAGAGGTATTTGGATTTTCTAACGATGTATTAATATTTTGTAATAACTCAATTATAAATGTTGTTTGTGGATTAGATGGAAATGTAGAAAGTAGAGACAAAAAACCATTAATAATTTGTTGTAAGTTAGCTATTGTTTCTGGATTTGGGTTTTGTATATAGTTTTGTAGTGCAGACGTTATTTGAGCCAACAATTGTTCCAACTGTGAAGATTGTGTTGGGGAAACTGGGATACTTGGAGGAATCCCAGGAGGGATGCTAATCGTGTTCCCATTAACGAGTATTTGAAAGATAATAGATAAGGAGCTTGCGGGGAAATTAGAATTGGATACAATAGAAGCGATTGCTTGCAAAAAGAGTTGAGATAATTGAGCGATTGTTTCTATAGGTAAATTAGGTTGTTGTAGTGTATCAATTAATTTCTGTAAAATTTGTAGCGCATACTGTGTTTCAGGTGTGTTGTTAACACCTTGTAGTAATGTGAAAAAAGATTGTAAAATACTTGTTAGTGCACTTGCAGTGGTTGTATTTGGATTTTTGAAAAAATTAGCAAGCGCAGTATTTAATGAAGACAATAAAGTGATGAATGACTGTATTTGGTCGTTGGTAAAAATAACAGGGTTACAGCATGAATCGCCCGAACCGTTTGATACGGGAAGTGCAGGCCAAAATCTATTACAATCATCTTTGTTAAACCTCATAAAATAAACCTCCATCTTTTAAGTCAGTTTATCTTATGAGCACATACACAATTTGCGCACAAAAATGGGTGGTCAATCAGTTTTTTGCTGTCCTATAGACGAGTTGGAAAATGGGCGGGTATAGGTTAGCTAAGTATCCAGAAGATGTTTCTTTTTGGGATGTAATAGAAGCTGTCGAAGGTCCAAAACCTATTTTTCAATGTAAAAATATTGTACAGAATGGTCTACTATATCGAGACGAGGCCGAGGCTTGCAATTCTTGTGAACCTAGCAATTCTTCTTGTACAATTAACTTAGTAATGCTTGAAGCAGAAGAACACATGCGTGAGTTTCTTCGTAAAAAGACTCTTGCATGGTTAGATAAAGAACTTGATATTGTTTTACCTGAAAAGATAAGGGTAGATACTCGTGAATACTTCAAACAAAAAAACTCTAACTANNTAGTTAGAGTTTTTTTGTTTTTTAACAATATCAATCAACTATTATTTGTCTAGTTTAAAGTCTATTTCTATTGCCAATTTGATTTCTTCACATATTGGTAATTTGTCCCTATCAAACTGATCGTTTTTTGCATTTAATATATTGTAAATATATTTTATTTTGAAAGGATGTGATTATATGGCTCATAAATCTACTGGAGTGTTTCGAGTTCCGGTTTCTGAAAATGGGATTATTCCAACTGCTCTCAACATTATGTTAAACAATGATTCACGCTGTCATACTAGTAATGTAACGGTAACTGTTAAGAGAAGCCGAAACACTTTTTTCCCAACTCAAAATGAATTAGTTGAAATCTCTCGTACTTTTGTTTCTTTAGAACCAAACAGAACAACTAAGATTGTGTTGTTTACTCCAGAATTCCAAATAGAAGATTTCCTTGATGTCATCATTAGTGGAAATAAAGATGATGTTAAGGATGTTCTTGTATATTCTTTCTTAGCAGATTCAGCAGGTCACAATCTGCCATCTACTGTTTTCAGAAATGCAGAATACACTTTTGTTTGCTGACGCACTTGCTCCATGTGTAGACTCTTGGTTAGACAGCGCCTGAAACGAAGTAGACGTAAAAACTCCTTTGAAAAAGGCGCAGAGTATACGAAAGAATCGTAACTCGCATGGGGTTATCTTTACGGAGATTGCGAGTAGTTTGAGATAGGAATTAGAAGATCCCTTCTACCTTTAGGTGGAAGGTTTTTTTATAGTTGATTTCTTATCCTGTAATGATAGTTTACGTTAAAGTTACATAACTACGATATACAAAACTCCACAAGAACTGTTACCAAGACATGCTGACAAATTATGCTGGACAAGCATAGATAAACATACAAGCAAAACAGTCTATTTCACATTGAATATACTATCATGAATTAAGGAGGTTATTGATTTTGTCTTCACATTGTGAAAATGAATTTGATTATATCGTGATTGGTGCGGGAACTGCCGGAGGGGTAATCGCTAAAAAATTAACGGATGATACATGTACATCCGTGCTAGTGCTTGAAGCGGGAACGAATATGGAGAATAGCAGTCCTTCTATTGCAGTAGCAGAAGTTCGAGCGAATGATAATGAGGTTTTATGTTAACTCAATAAAATATACAATATGAATTTTTGCATATTTTAAAATTTAATGTATCCTCTAAAAACTATTGATTGTATAATGTGTCTTGGCATAGCCTTTTAGATTTTTCGACAAAAAATAGAAGACGTATTGGGAGAAGACATTATGTACACAAGACTATTAAAATCAATTACATCATTATCACTTATTGGTGGTGCTTTATTATATACAAATGGCAGTGATGTGAAGGCTGCGGAGGCGGGCGTTTTTTCTGATGTGCCTACATCACATTGGTCGTATACTGCGATTCAAGATTTAGCGAGTAAAAATATTATTTCCGGTTATGGAAATGGGATATTTGGTTTTGGAGATGTTGCGACGAGGGAGCAAGTAGCGGCTTTAGTGTATCGTGTTATGCTTCCGAATAAACAAGGTGGAACGTTTAGTAACAATAATTCTCTTTATATATTAAAAGACGGATCTAAGTTTAATAATCCTTATGGCGATATTAACCAAAACTCTACGATGTTCCCTGAGGAAATTTTAATGTTAACGAATGCAGGGGTATTTAAAGGGGATGAGAAAGGGAATTTTAGACCGAAAGCTCCTGTGAATCGTGCAGAAATGGCGCAAATTCTTACAAATGCTTTTCATCTTTCGGCGAAACAAAACCACACATTTAGCGATGTTCCAAAAGATTTTTGGGGCGGAAATGCGATTAGTGCGGTACAGTCAAACGGGATTGCATCTGGTACAGGCGAAGGGAAATTTGATCCATATGGTGTGGTAAAACGTGAACAATATGCACAGTTTTTATATAATACTTTGAAATATAAAAAGCCTGAGGTTGCGGGGCAAGATACAGGAGATGCGGCGTTATTAACAGCGTTTAAAGAGGAAGTACAAACGCGTATTAATGCATACGAAACGAATATTACACTTCCGTATAAAACGGAAAATAGTAATACACAAGAAGTGATGAATACACTTTTTAACGCATATAAAGAAGTGGCAAGTAAAAATGAGTATACAAATTATAATAGATCGAATGTTTCATACGGACTTTCTGGATCACCTGGAAATTATACATTTACGCTAAAGATTACATATCGTGAAACGAAAGAACAAACGGAATATGTAATGAAACAAGCGAAGGCGATCGTTTCTTCTATTACTCAAGTTGGAATGGATGATCACGAAAAAGTGAAGGCGATTCATGATTATGTCGTAAAACATGTTTCTTACGATACGTCTTATAAGGCTTACACAGCGTATGAAGCACTCGTAAATCGTTCTGCGGTTTGCCAAGGTTACGCACTATTAACCTATCAATTATTAAAAGAAGCTGGTATTGAAAATCATTTTGTGACAGGAACTGGGGACGGACAACCTCATGCTTGGAATTTAGTGAAAATCGAAAATAAATGGTACCACCTTGATACGACATTCGATGATCCAGTGCCAGATGAGCAGGGCCGCGTAACGTATTCATATTTCAACTTATCAGATGAACAAATTGCAAGAAATCATGAGTGGAACAGAAGTGATTATCCGCAAGCTACAACGAATTATTATGGTACATTAACAAATAAAATTGCGGCAGGTAGTACGAAAACTCCTGTATATGAGCAAATATTAAAAGACACGAAGCTGAGCTATTTAGGAAATGAATACATCGCAAATAACTACAATGAATTAAAAACTAAAATGCAGCAGCGTTATAGCGCAAAGCCAGAGAAAATTGAAGTGCTTTATAAGCAATCAATGAATGGTGCACTGCAAGATGTGAAAAAGGCAATTGGAGAAATCGGTTATCCGAAAGGGTCAAATCGAGTTTCTTATAAAGCAGAGCCGTATAATGCGAAAGAAGGATATTCTTTAGTGACGATTACGTTTACGTACTAAGAAAGAAAAACTCGCTTATCATAAGATCACGGATTCGGTTTTGAAGTGCAAAATTGCAATTTGCGGATAAATAATAAAATTAGCTTTCGAATTAACAAGATACACAATCATTAGCGTTAAAATTGCTCAGGGCATAAAAGCTCTGAGCGTTTATTATACATTGACTTATTGAACTAACGTCACGTTAATCACTTAAATATTGCCAGGATGGATAGAAAAATACATATAACTGCTGAAGTAAATAAGATGACAGAAGTTACAAGATTTCTCCTGACGTTAGTAAGCGCTTTCTTTTTTTATATTTCGACAAAATATAACAATGTAAAAATGAATCGTTTGTTACTATAAGATGAGAAATCTTACATTTTAAAAAGCTATTGAAAATAACTACTACAGATAGGCGGAAAAAAATGAAACGAAAGTTACTTCCGGTGTTAACATGCGGTACATTGCTTATGGGAATGGCTGCTTGTAGCTCAAATGAGAAGACTACAACTGAATCAAAATTTAAACAAGAAGAAAATGTTCAGGAAAAAACGAAAGTTCAAACCGTTCAAAAGCAACAAAAAGATAGTTATGTAGTAAGTGAAGATGAATTATCTAAAGCGGCACAGTCGATTGGAGAAATCAAAAACGAGCAAAATATAAATGACATGATGATACATATGTCTTTACAAAAACTAACATTCAATGGGAATAATCTTCATGTTCCTGGTACCCGTGATGTAGGGCGATGCCAAATGACGAAAGAAAACATTCAATACTTAAAAAATAACTTAAATATTATTAATAATAATGAAAGACCAAAATATGAATCTATTCTGAACAAATGGTACGATGGAAAATTCGAATCTGCAGTTGAAGACTTTAGAGAAATTCATTATTTACGTTCTGGAACAAAGCAAATTATGGAGGGATCTAAACTAGCTAAAAAAACTGATAGTGACGAAAAAGAGTTTATTTTCCATTTCTTTGGTCAAGAAGGATTATATATTCATGATAAAGAGTGGGAATATGGAAAGTCATCTCGCGATAACGGGTAGTAAAACTCCCACCAAAGCTTATAACAGTTCCATCTTTATATAGAAGGAGAAAAATAAAGGTTCACTCATATATTTTAACGGATTCAATTTACTTTATCCCGGTTGCGATTGGTATGTTTTTCGTTTTCTTGTATAAAGAAAATTGGTTATATGAAGAGAGAAAATATTAAGAAAGATCCTCTTTGGATATTTCCAAAATTAACCTGAAACAAACGTTTTTATATGTTAATATGGAAAAGGATGTTTTCGGTATTTTCTACCAATATATTATTATAAGGATAAGGGGATTCAATTATGAATTTTAAACAACTCATCTTAGCAGGGACAGTTATTGTATCAACAACACTAATCCCTCTAACAAATGTGCAAGCAGAAAACACGTTAGGATTTAAAGATGTTCCTGAAGATCACTGGTCTTATAAAGCAATTATGGATTTACAACAGAAAAATATTGTAGCGGGTTATGGAAATGGTATATTTGGTTTTGGTGATAGTATTACACGTGGACAAGTAGCTAGAATGATATATCTTTACTTGAATCCAGCAAATGAACCTAATACACCAAATACTTTCACTGATACTAAAGGTCATATGTTTGAAAACGAAATTTTAACTCTTAGTAAAGCAGGTATTATGAGTGGATTCGGCGATGGCACATTTGGTCCGGATAATATTTTAACACGCGAACAATTGGCTGCTGTATTAACAAAGGCTTTTAACTTAAAAGCGACGTCTACTACTACGTTCAAAGATGTAAATAAAAATTACTGGGCAACAAATGCTATCAGCGCATTACAAGAAAATGAAATTGCTGCTGGCACGGGCGATAATATGTTTGAACCTTACAAGATTGTAACTCGTGAGCAATATGCGCAATTCTTATACAATACAATTAATAAATCAGAAAAAGAGCCTACAGCTATACCGGAAGAGTTAGCAGACGATGATATTTATTATTATGAAGGTTGGATGGAGAGCTCATCTGTTCTGAAAAAATCTGTATCTAAGGAAGCACAAAATCTTGTTACTCAAATCAACACAAAATATAATGCGGAATTAAAGTATGCAGCGATAGGCGGTCCAGGTTCAGAGGTTGTTTTATTCTCTCCGGTATTAGAGGGGATTCCAGAATTTTATGGGAATTTCACTGTCGAGGGTGATGATGAAAATAACTTTACTGTTAATTTTGTAATTGATAGAGGTCAAGGTAATAAGGCATTAATGGATTTAGGGAAAAAGTGGATCACTATGATAAATCCAAACTTAGATTTGAGTACAGAGATTGATAATATAGTGGCTTCTAATACACGCACAGGTAAATTTGATATAAATAAAAACAATCTTAAAATAGAGATAAGCTTAGAGAAGCAAAATTCTAGTAGCGATCTAATGCGTGTTGAAATACATAACAAGTAAAAGAGAGTATACTTTGATATTGTGTAATAAAGATAAGGCCCACCTAGGGAAATAGGTAGGCCTTTTTAATGTACAAAGAGAAGACATCTTTTAAGATGTTTTCTTAAAAAAATCCTTCATCATTTTAACGTCTTCAATATTCAATATTACACCATCAATTTTATCTTTTTTCTCATCTTTAGCAATCGTAATTTGTTCCTTATTATCAACCCATACAAGAAACTCTTCTTTTGAGTCATCTTTATATGTAACGGTTATAGTAGAATGAGCAGATGCTCTCTTTTTTTGATCTAATGTGATTGTTTTAGGGGTGCCATTTTGTACTGCTGAAACGATAGATTGTATCATTTCTTCATTGTCTGTTTGAGATTTGGAAATATCATTATTGCTTGTGTTAAGTATTTCAATGTCTGTAATATTTGCGGAGTTTAATTGAATGGTTTGTGTATGTTCTTGCTTAGCTTGTGAAGCTTTATTTGTAGCTGAGGTGCTTGTGCAACCGATTAAAGTGAAAGATAGAACGCTAAGGGCGCATATATAAGTTATTTTCTTCATTTTATCCCCTCCTTCAATTTAATTATAACAATTTTCTGTCAATTAATGTAGTTATTGTAAGAGATAGGTAGAATAATATTTCATTCTTACAAAATTGTCACATTCATGTAAGGTAATTCAATAGATTAGATACTTTTTCCATGTCATAATAAAGACATAAGAAAACGCATTAAAAAAACTACAATGTATTAGGAGCGTGTCAGTCATGATCGTAACAACAACGTCTGGAATCCAAGGTAAAGAAATTATTGAGTATATTGATATTGTAAATGGTGAAGCTATTATGGGTGCAAATATTGTTCGTGATTTATTTGCTTCAGTTCGCGATGTTGTCGGTGGTCGTTCTGGTGCTTATGAAAGCAAACTAAAGGAAGCTCGTGATATTGCAATGAATGAAATGAAAGAACTTGCAAAACAAAAAGGTGCGAACGCTATCGTTGGTGTTGACGTAGATTACGAAGTAGTTCGTGATGGAATGTTAATGGTTGCTGTAAGTGGTACAGCTGTACGTATATAAGAAAACAAAAAAATCCCCTCGAAGCTTATGCTTTGAGGGGATTTTTTTGTAAACAATATGTATCATTTGTTCAACGCACAGCAATTAAACTAGGAGAATTATTATCATATAAAATTAGGTTATGATAGTGAGGGGGAAGCGTGGGAGAGGGGTGAGATATTTATATATTGAATTCCTCTTTAGTATTTGAGTAAAATAAGGTGTCTTAAATGTGAGTTAATTGTTGCCTTAAGTAAAAAAGGAATAGTGAAGAGGTTAATGTGACAATATAAATCTTTACACAATATAGAGATAACAAATATATAATTATATTTAATAGATTTTATTGTATGTTATACATAATAAATATATAAGAGAAAATCACTAATAATGCAATTGTAAGAAGGAGAGTAATTTAAAAATATTGAAGAAAAGAGTTATACTTAGATTTAAATGAATTAAAAATAATTGATTATAAATTATAAAGAATCCAAAAGAGACATTTGTGAATATAAAATAGGAGGAAGATTAATATGGATGTTTTGAAAGACTTGAGAGTAGACTGTTTTTCATTAATGAAGACCTATCAAATTAAAGAATATTTAGGAATAATCGAAACGGCTTATACACAAAAAGGCAATGTTGAAGGTCAACGTGTTGCTTTAAAAACGAAATCTGCCGTTACTATTAGAAACCGAATGAAATCCGATATAGTAAGAGGTACTATATTACCTCCAGTTGTAGTAGGTATTGTTGTAGGGGAAGAGGGATTTAATAAAATTGAGAAAATGCATGAAGCGGGAGAGTATGCAGAGCTAGAGGAACTAATTAATGCTGCTGACGCGAATACTATTTCGATAATAGATGGTATGCAAAGAACGACATCTATTATGGAAGCGATTGAAGAAAGTGAAGATGTGTTAGAAAGAGAAATTCGAGTGGAATTTTGGATTACAAAGAATGTAAATAGCTTACTTTATAGAATGTTAATACTTAATACTGGACAAGTGCCATGGAATTTAAAGAGACAAATTGAAGTTGTATATAACCCATTGATAAAAGAACTAACTGATCATGTAGAAGCAATGACTTTATTGAGTGTTGAGAATCCATCTAATCGTACAAAACCTGGTGAATATCAAGCTGAAAAGATAGTAGAATTATTTTTAGTATTTGGTACGAGGGAAGCGAAGGTTGATACAAAATCTGCATTAGCTGACGAATTTACTAAGTTAGATTTTATTGGAGTTACATCTGAAAATCAATTAAATAACCTATTTATTGAATTCTTGAAAATCATGATTCAATTTGATGAAATAGTTTTCAAATTAACTTTAGATTCTGAAGTGGTAGAAGACGAGAAGTTTAAGAGCGGGAAAGATTTATTTGGTAGTCAAACGTTAAAAGCAGGATTTATGTCTGCAATTGCTCAATATATTTTTGGTATCCCAGGAGAAGAGTATTCAAAAGAAAAGCAAAATGAAAAAGCGACTTATTTAATGGACTTATTTGAGCATTACTTTGAAAAATTAAAAGAGAAAAATGAAGAAGAACTAATTGAGTATATAGATTTCATAACATTAAATGAGTATATGAAAACTGTAAATAGAGGAATTGGTGATTTTGAAAGGAAATTCTTTAATAAAGCATTTGAAACATTAATAGATAAGAAATTTGAACTTGAAAACTTAACTCCATGCTGGAGAGCAGCTGGTTCAAAATGAAACGCATGACAAATTTTATCCGTATGAATAAATTGATTTTTCAAGGATTTTATGACCTTATGAATGAATACCCTAGGGAAGTTCATTTATATACCCCTAGATGGATAAGTTTGAATGATGAGGAAAAAGCCCGTTGTAATGGTCTCTATGTAAAAGATTTTTTTAGATTAGAAAATGGGCTTATTTCTTGTTTAATTGAGGATTCGATAAATAACGATAGATACTTCGCTATTATTGGTGTTGAGAAAGATATTGAGTTTTACTCTGAAATTTTAATACCGAAAAGTGTAACAAAAGAATTCTTTTTTAGAATTGTGTGTGACCTAGCAATTCAACCGAGGGAATCATCAGATAAATATAGTATTGAAAATGAATTGTTATTTGAGAGTAGTGATACAGAAGGGTATGCAGGTCATGAATATGATGTTGTGAAGAAATATTTCCCATCTGTTCATTTATTTAAAGTTCAAGAAGGTTATGTCGAATCAGATCTGCCATTAATAAATTTAACTGGTTATTTTTTATGTGAAAATAAAGAAGGAATTGGTGTAGGATATTGTGAAGAAGCGTTGGTTCAATATAAAGAGATTTTCACATTGAACTTTGAAACTTTAAATTACAATGCTTTAGTGAGAAGTTTAATAAATCTTTATTATAAAGATGTTTTTATGGATATTTATAGATGTATAGAGTATTTATATAGAGCTTATAACATAAATGAAATTAAGAAGAAGTTAGAGACAACGTTAAATTTAGACGATGTGTATAGTATGGTAACAAGCCAGTTGAGTTACAAGTTTACAGAATCAGCGAGTATAAATAAGATCTTTCAGGATATGCCTAGTAGAGTAACAACAAAGCTTAGAAATATTGAGGCTTTTGAAGGCGAAAGTAAGGAAGATGAATGGTTCTATAAGGTAAGAAATTCTTTAGTACACGGTAGAAGAATGGGAAAAGAACTACAATTAGAGGAGAAAGATTGGTTTGTTTTATTAGGTGTTAGTCTAGAAATATTAAAAATGGTTCATCAATATGCAAAAGACCATAATATTTCAGTGGATTTTATTCATCAAATTCAAAAAAATTGATGTCTTTGCGCTTACAGTCGCCCCTCAAAGTATATGCTTTGAGGGGATTTTTTCTTTTCAAGTTAAGGGTATTACATATCTTATATACAACACCATATTCTATCACCTTATCTGTTGTTTCTGAATGACAACTATTTATGAATAACTGTTTCCTGTCTTACTATAAAATTCATAGGCGAAAAAACCAAATAAATAGCCGATTCCAGCTCCTAAACCAATTGTAAACAATGAATAATTCGGGAAAAATATGTCGATCATTATACCGATTAAACACCCTAACAGCATTCCCATTGGTATGAGACTATCTAATAAAACTTGAGCGTTTTTTGATTTTTTCTTACCTAAGGTGCCGTTATTATATTTATGTTTAAGCCTTCCAATCACATATACTACAATTCCCCCGGCTATTAAAACAGGCGCAATTGCTGTAAGTAACCACATGTTAGAGTCTCCTTTCACCTTTTAATATAATTATACCAGATACTTACAATTGGGTATTCCTGAACGTACTATCTAGTTTATTTAAAAGGCCAATCAAAAAAACTTTCAATTGTATTTAAAAACTAGTCAAAAACACTTTCCCTTTTGTTTTCTCAGCAGACTGCACAACATCAACCGCTGTTTTCACATCCGCTAAGTCATACGTAGAATGTACCGTCATAAAACGTAATTGCTTATTTTCTACTAAGCGAATTAAGTGACGAAACGTTTCTTGCCATTTGTGTGGTGACACATCTTTATTCCAATGTCGTAAATGAAATATGTTTGTGTGCACTTTTGCTTTCGTGACAATCTCTGCCCAGTTTACTTGTACGCCCGATAGAAGACCGATAGTCAAAAAATGTCCATTTGGACGTACACAAAACGCCAATTCATTTCCGTCAGGTCCTCCAATAGAATCAATCGCAGCATCTGCACCAGCTCCGTTTGTTAATTCCATAACTGTTTCGTGAAGCGGAGCAGTGGAAGTATTTATTACATAATCGGCACCCAGTTGAAGTAATTCCTCTGTATGTTTACTATTTCTTGTCACTGCAATGAGTCGGAAATTCAAAATTTGCGATAACTGTGCAAAAAGGTGACCAATAGCGGATCCGCAAGCATTCACTAATAACACGCTACCCTGTTTTAAGTTTAGTGTTTCTGTACATGTAATCCACGCCGTAAGAGGATTAATATACATTTGTGCTGCTGTAAAATCATCAATAGAATCAGGAATAGGGACTACAAAGTCAGCTGACGTCTTCACATATTCTTGCCAAGTACCTTCCCCGCGTAAAGGTAAAACGCGTTTGCCGATAAAGTCTCTAGAAACGCCCGCACCTACATCTTCTACAATCCCAACACCTTCATAACCAGGTATGTTAGGTAATGGAATTCTATGTGCATACGCTCCGGTGATCGGAATTAAGTCAGATGGATTAATCGGTCTAACTCGCATACGAACGAGAACTTCATTATCTTTTAGTGGTTCTATATTTTTATATTCAACTTGCAATACATCTTTTGGGTTGCCAAACTTGTGAAATTGAATGTGTTTTCCGTGCAAGATAGATGTTCCCCCTTAGTTTGATTGGGTTTATTATAGCATTTTTAGCTTGTGCGCTTAGCACATTAAGGCTAGATAAAAGTGAACAGAAAGGTGTTATGTATATATACATTGATGGAATTAAGCGAGAGAAGTTGCCAGGAAAACGTAGTTATATGAGGTAATTAATAGATTCTTTTCTAAATAAATACTTATTATTCCATATAAAGGTGAAAAAGAAGGGATTACCCCCAAAATGTCGTTTTTTAATGACCTTCTAGGGCGTATTTTTTATTTTCCTTCGACAAAATGTGACATAATATAATCAGGTCGTCTGATATGATAAGTTCGTAAATCTTACATATTGTCATTGGGGGAATATTTAATGGGTAAAATTTTCAAGTTTGGGTGTTTAGGATTCATCGGTTTAATCATACTAGGTATCATTGGATCGGCATTAGGTAGCGGAGATGATGAAAAAGAAAAATCTTCTACAGAGCCAAAACAAGAAACTAGTGCTCCAGCTACTAAAGAAGAACCTAAGAAACAAGAGGCTAAAAAAGAACTTTCTAAAGAAGGTGAGTCTTCTAAAGTTAAAATCGCTGTAGGATCTGTTGAATCAGTAGATTCTGTAGGTGGCGAATATTTAAAAGAAAAAGCACAAGGTGTGTTTAAAGTAGTTGAAGTTACAGTTACAAACAATCAAAAAGATGCTATTACTGTTGATGCTAACAGCTTCAAATTAGTTGATAATAAAGATCGTGAATTTACGTACTCTACACAGGCTCAAACAGCTTTCGATGTAGGTAACGGTGGTAAGTCTGATTTCTTCTTAAAACAACTTAACCCTGGTTTATCTCAAACAGGTAAAATCATCTTTGATGTTCCTGCTGACGCACAAGGATTAGTTTTAAAAGCTCGTGGCGGTATGACAGGAAAAGAAATTAAATTAAAAGTTGAATAGTTAAATAGTTAAAGGCACTCAAATGAGTGCTTTTATTTTGCCTTCCCAAATACAATTTAACAATTATGCATAAATGGAGGAATCAGCATGAACAAAAAGGTAATCGGAGGAATTTTAGGAGTTATTGTGGTTATTCTAGCCCTTGTAAGTATGAATGTATTACAAAAAAATGCTAAAGAAGCAGAAGAGAAGAAGAAACGTGAGGCTAGTTATGTTCAAGCAGCAGCGGAATTTTATAATAATATAGAATTAATGGGGTTTGTTGCTAATATGGTTTTACCAGAGTATTCGGATGCGTGGTCGAAAGCAATCGATAATCGTCGAGACTTTAATATAGCTGTAAATGCTAAGAAAAAATCATATGATTCAATAATTTCTCAAGCTTTTGTAATATATAGTGATATGGAAGGTCAATTAAAAACGGTTTCTGAAGCTGCAAAAGAAAATCCAGATAAATATAAAGAACTTTATGATGAATACAAAAAAATGTATGGGACTATTACATCTTTAAAGGAACAGACTGAATCACCTAGTGGAACCCTCCTGACATTTAACCAAAATGCAAATATGTTATTCCAAGAATATAAGAAATATAAAGGTAATATAGATGTAGTTGTATCTGAGGATATAAAAAATGAAGTTGAGAAGATAAAAGAAAAAAATAAAGAGTAAACTATTCTTATACTGACATTGATGAGGCGAATGTTATTCATTTAGGCTATGATTGGTACAAAGGATATTGATTTTTTCATTATAAAGCAAGAAGCCACTTTAAAAGTAGCTTCTTGTATTTTTTTATTAAGCCGAAGCCTTCTTCATTCTCTCAAGTAAACTAGATAAAATATGCGTACGATACGATTCTAGTTTTTTACCTTCATAAGTACGGATACCTAATTTTTTAAGTTCTTTTACATACCAACCTTTGCTTCCGAAATACATGTAATCGCTCCCCTTCAACTTTTTTATTTGTTCTGATTGTACTTGGAGGTACGGGCAATATAATGAAGGAAATGAATTTCGCGCGAAAATGGTTAACTTTGTTGCAAAAGACATATATACTAAAGGTAGTATACAACGAGGTGGGCAAGACGTGATTATAGAGAAGCACGAAATTCAAATTGACCAAATTACGAGCGGTAAAGTGAATATCTTTACTTTCTATAGAAATAGAAAGCAAGTTGATGATCATTTTTTACGATTGCAAGAACCATCGCTTACAGCAAACTACTTCTATCATTTTCATTTTGATGTAGAAAGCTTGTATCTACTGCAGGAAGAGTTTCCGAGCGTATATCCGTACGACGGTAGTGAAACGATTCACGACTGGACGGAAAAGATGAAAGCGGAATTGCAACATCAGATCCAAACAGGTAAATGGAATAAACGCGTACGTATCGGTAATCGCATTCTAGATGTGGTGTTTACGTGGTGTGACGAAGATATAGTAGAGTGAAAAAGAAGCGGATGACGCTTCTTTTTTTAGCGCTGGAATAAAACGAGCTTACCTGCAGAAGATGTGCAGCGATGCGTTTTTTCGTGCAATCCTTTTTCTTGTAAAATAGATTCACCTTTTGCTTTCGCTTCTTTTTCAGTTGCTGCCTCGAATGATTCGTCTAATGCTTTTGAACCATCTTTTTCAAAGACTGTTAGAACGTATACTCCCATGAAAATTCCCTCCAATAATTAAAATCAGAATCTTATAACTATTTTGTCATAAATCGCTAGAATATGCAAAGAAATATGTGACATTGCGTGGTAAAATAAAGTGAAACTTTAATCTTCGGGGAGTCTTTCATACCTGATGATTATTTGTTTTCAACTATTTTAATCTTGATAAAATGAAACTTTTGAAATACAGAAAGGATCGTTATTTGTGAAACAAGTGAAGTTTATACATGCGGCTGATTTGCATTTGGATAGTCCGTTTAAAGGGATGGAAATGAATGTAGCGCAGTCTGTTTGGGAAAGAATGAAGCAAAGTACGTTTGAATCATTTGAGCGTATTGTTGATAAAGCGATTCAAGAGCGCGTTGATTTCGTATTACTAGCCGGGGATTTGTATGATGCGGAGACGAGAAGTTTGAGGGCGCAAGTGTTTGTGCGCGAGCAAATGAAGAGACTTTCGCAGTACGATATCCCTGTTTTTATTATTCACGGTAACCACGACCATTTAGGCGGAAGTTGGGCTGCAATTGAGTTTCCGGAAAATGTTCATGTGTTTACGGAGCCTTATGTAGAAGAGAAGTCATTTTATAAAAATGGTGAGTTGTTCGCTTCTATTTACGGGTTTAGTTATTTGCAGCAAGCGGTAACGGATAATATGACAGCGCAGTATACGAAAATGAGTGATGCGCCTTTTCATATTGGCATGCTTCACGGTAGTGTGGAAGGAGATGCAGAGCATAATCGCTACGCACCGTTTCAAATTCGTGAGCTGAAAGAAAAGCAGTTTGATTATTGGGCTCTTGGCCATATACATAAACGTGAAATTTTATCGGAAGAGCCGTATATGATTTATCCAGGGAACATACAAGGGCGTCATCGTAAGGAGACGGGCGAGAAAGGTGCATACCTTATTGAACTTACGAAACAAGGAACGCAATGTTCATTTTTCCATACGGCAGATGTTGTATGGGATGAGATAGAAGTGAGTATCGATGGACTTGAAACGGTTGATGATCTTATGACGGCAGTATCAACAGCGATGAATGAATGCCGAAGAGAAGAGGAAGGGACGCTTTTAACTGCCGTATTTACAGGGCAAGGACCACTTTCTCCTTATTTACGTGATGAAAAACGCGCGGAAGAGATTTTTCATATTTTAGCAGCTGGCGAAGAGCGAAAAAATTTCGTATATGCGATGAAGTGGAAAAATGGGACGGTTTCTTTTGCAGAAATTGAACGTTTGAAAGAAGAAAATCATTTCGTCGGTAGTGTGCTGAAGGAGTTAGAAGCTTTTACAAATATGGACGGAGTGTTGCGCGCGATTTGGACATCTCCTGTAGCGCGTAATAGTATTGAATCTTTTACAGAGGAAGAGAAGAAAGAGATTCAAAAGGAAGCGGAAAATATTATTTTAGAGCAATTATTCCAGCAAGAGAGGGATAAGAAATGAGAATGGAAAAACTCCATATTTATGGGTACGGAAAATTAGAAAATGTGGAAATGGATCTTTCTTTGTTGACTGTGTTGTACGGTGAAAATGAAGCGGGGAAATCGACAATTCGCTCGTTTATGAAAAGTATTTTATTCGGTTTTCCGACGAGAGGACAGCGCCGTTATGAGCCGAAAGAAGGCGGCAAGTATGGCGGTGCGGTCACAGTACAAACGGAGAAGTACGGTCGTTTGAAAATTGAACGATTGCCGAAAACAGCGGCTGGCGAGGTGACCGTTTATTTTGAAGACGGGAAAACGGGCTGCGAAGATATTTTACACGATATATTAAGCGGAATGAATGAAAGCTTATTTGACTCTGTCTTTTCATTTGATATGCATGGCCTTCAAAACATTCATCAACTAGGCGAAGCGGATATTGGTAATTATTTATTTTCGGCCAGCGCAGTCGGAAGCGATGCGTTATTGCAGCTCGATAAAAAGTTAGAGAAAGAAATGGATCAGCGCTTTAAGCCGAGTGGTCGTAAGCCGGAAATTAACGTGTCACTGCAAGAGATGAAGAAGCTTGAAGAGAAGATGAAAGAGTGGCAAGGGAAAATTGGCACGTATGAAAAACAAGTGGAGCAGTTAAAAGAAAGTGAAGAGAAACTTGCTTCTGTTCGTGCAGAGAAAGAGAGCGCGGAAAAACGAAAGCAAGATTATGAAATATTAGCAGCGCTAGAGCCTCTCGTTATTGAAAAACGTGCGCACGAGAAAGTGTTAGAAAATGAAAACGGGCAGTTTCCTGTAAACGGAATAGCGCGTTATGAGGCAATCAAGGCAAAAATGGAGCCGCTTCAGTTGCAAGTAGATTCACTTCAAAAAAAGATTGAAACAGTGCAATCAGAAATTGATTCCACAGAAATAGATGAAGAATTTTTACAAAAAGAAAGTTACGTAGAAGAACTTCGTATGCAGCATTTGTCGTATGAAAATGCGCGCCAAGAAATGCGTGACATAGCGGGAAGTATTGCGAATATAAAAGAAGAAATCGCCGAGCTAGAGCAGCAAATTGGTGCTACTTTTGAAAAAGAAACGGTTCTTTCGTTTGATATGAGTTTGGCGACGAAAGAGTTAATGACGCAAACAGTGCAAAAGGCGCGCGAGTTAGAAACGCAAAAAGCACAGCTCGATGATCATTTCAAAGTAGCGCAAGAGCAATTAGAAGAGCAAGAAGAAAATATAAGACAGATTCAGAAACAAATGTTAGCGGATGAAGAGCGAAATGCGTTAGGTGAGAAAGAAAAGTCGTTCCAAGATGCGGCGTTTATCGGTATGGGCGCAGAGAGAATGAAGCGTAAGTATGAGGAAAAAGCAGGAGCCGCTATGCAAAAGAAAAAGCAGTGGCAAAGAGTTTGTCTTCTGTTACTTCTTATTAACACGCTTGTTTTATTCACGAGCTTATTTATTGATAACCGCCCACTCTTATTTATTAGTGTCATTGTTTTTGTAGGGATTGTTCTTGCTCTTGTTTTATATAAAGATCCGGCAAGTGGATTACAAGAAGAGCTCCTTACTCTTGAGCAAAGTGCTGGCGGGAGACAAAGTGAAGAAGCGATGTCTGTTCGCTATCAACTAGAAAAAGATGAAGAGATTCGTAAGCTATTTGAGCGCGAGTCGTATAAGTTACAGCAAATGGAGCGAGCGTATGATAAAGTCGTTTCATCGTATGAGGAATGGGAGAGAGAGACGTTCCGCATTAGCGAACAAGTAGATGCATATAAAACGCGCTATATGTTCCCAGATTTTTATACGTATGCACACATATTGCCGGCGTTTGAGCGTATGGAAAAAATGCAGCAATTATACCGTGAATTAGAGAAGCAAGGCGCGCGAAAATCCTCATTATATGAAATGATTTCGCACTTTGAACATAAACTAGAAACGGTTATCGGTAGCGCGGAGTATAGTAAGCTCTATGAAGCGCAAAGTCGTATGCAACAGGAGAAAGAGAAGCTCCAAACTTGTAAGCAGCTGAAAGAGAAGCTAGCGGAATGGCAAGAAGAATATGAATTCGTGCAAGGGCAATTGAAGCAACTGTTAGTAGAACGAAACGGTTTATGGCATATTGCAGAAGCTACAGATGAAGAGATGTTTTTAGAAGCAGGTAAACTAGCGGAGAAACGTGAAGACGCCGATAAGCAAGTTGGGCGTTTATTACCACAAATTGATTTGTTAGAACAGCGTTTAACGAGTTTATCATTAGCTGAACATTATGAAGCTGACGGTTATGATGAAAAATTAAAGCAAGAAATTACAGCTACGCAAAACTGTCTCGCGCAAGAGAAAGAGCTGACAGAGCGTATTGCGAAACATCGTATGGAAATTGCGAATTTAGAAGAAGGTAGTACGTACGGTGATTTACTGCATGAATGGGAAATGAAAAAAGCGCAAGTGCGTGAACAAGTGAAGAAGTGGGCTGCATATGCGGCGGCAAAGACAGTGTTAACGAAAACGAAGCAATATTATCATGAAGTACATTTGCCGCGTATTTTACAAAAATCAGAAGAGTATTTCGTCTATTTAACGGGCGGACGTTATAGTAAAATCTTTTCACCGTCAGAGGCGGAACCTTTCATTGTGGAACGTAACGACGGTATGCGTTTTTACAGTCATGAACTAAGCCAAGCGACAGCAGAGCAGTTATATTTATCGCTGAGATTTGCACTCGCGAAAACATTTGAGCATGATTATCCATTTATTATTGATGATAGTTTCGTGCACTTTGATGCGGTAAGGACGAATCGAACGATTGAACTGATAAAAGAAATTGCGAAAGATAGACAAGTCATCTTCTTTACATGCCACGCTCATCTACTCGCGTTCTTTACGGAAAAACAGATTATAAAATTAACGCATATGCGTAAAGAAAATGAGTTGTAGTATGCTATACTAAAAGTAACTGATTTGGTGGAGGAATTCGAATGAAAAAGAAAATTGCAGAGTATGAAGTTGGTGAACAAGTCGATGTTTTCTTGTTAATTAAAACAGCGACGAAAGGTCTCGCAAGTAATGGAAAGCCGTTTTTAACAGTAATCTTACAAGACCCAAGTGGAGATATTGAAGCGAAGCTATGGGACGTATCACCAGAAGTTGAGAAACAATATGTAGCAGAAACAATCGTTAAAGTAGCTGGAGATATTTTAAACTACAAAGGACGTATTCAATTACGCGTGAAACAAATCCGTGTTGCGAATGAAAATGAAGTAACAGACATCTCGGACTTCGTAGAAAAAGCACCAGTGAAAAAAGAAGATATGGTTGAAAAAATTACGCAATACATATTTGAAATGAGAAACCCGAACATTCAGCGTTTAACAAGACATTTATTAAATAAGCATCAAAACGAGTTTTTAGAGTATCCAGCAGCGACGAAAAATCATCACGAATTCGTATCTGGACTAGCTTATCACGTAGTGTCGATGTTAGATTTAGCGAAAGCAATTGCAACTCTATACCCATCGTTAGATAAAGACTTACTATATGCAGGCGTGATTTTACACGACCTTGGTAAAGTATTCGAACTATCTGGCCCAATTTCTACAACGTATACGTTAGAAGGAAATTTACTTGGCCACATTTCGATTATGGTGAACGAAATTGGGAAAGCGGCAGAGGAACTACAAATCGATGCAGAAGAAGTATTAATTCTTCAACATATCGTTCTGTCTCACCACGGAAAAGCAGAGTGGGGTAGCCCAAAACCACCTTTAGTAAAAGAAGCAGAAATTCTGCATTACATCGATAACTTAGATGCAAAAATGAACATGATGGACCGCGCATTAGGACGTACAAAACCAGGCGAATACACAGAGCGTGTATTTGCTCTTGATAATCGTTCGTTCTATAAACCGTCGTTCCATAATTAATAGTGTGAACCAAATGGCCTCATTAAGTATTAGTAAGCTTAGTGGGGCTGTTTTTTAATTTTGCTTTTCAAAATATTGTTCTTTAATTATTTTTAACTTGTCTTCGTTTTCTGTTAGTTCAAATATAAATAACGCTTTTTCCATGTTAGTAGCAATATCTTTTTCATTAGATTGTTTAAGTTTCAATAAATTCCAAGCTTTCCCATAGTATAGTTCACCCAATAGGTAGAAAGTATTTAGATTAATAGCTAATTTGATGCCCATATCATTGTATTTTATTGCCTCTTCATGTTGATGTTCATGGCCTAAAATTTTTGCTAAATTAAAAATGATTTTTAATTTAATTTCTTTATCTTTAGGAAAATCTAGCTTATTAAAATGAGTTAAACATTTTTTTAAGATAGTAATGCTTTTTTCGTATTCATTGTTGTCCCAATGAAATATAGCCATCGTCTGCATCATATCTATTTCTCTTTCTGATAAAAAATCAGAATTCGTTATAGTTAGTTTTAAAGCATTGTTTAAAAGTTTTAAAGCAGTTTTTGTTGATTTATGTACATAAAATCTAGCAATTGATTCATGCCATATTAGAAATTGTTGATCTTCTTTTGATTGGAAATTATTCTCGTTTTTTTCTTGTTCCACTATTTCATAAAGTTCTTTATATTGTTTTTGCTTTGTGCAATCTCTCATTACATATTTTACATTTTCTACGTATTTTAATTTCTTATTTTGAGTTAGTGCAAATATATAATTCGGATCAATACCAAGCTTTTCAGATAATTGATACAGTAATATGCTAGATGGATAAATAATGCCTTTTTCTATTTTACTAATTTGACTTTGTGAACATATTCCGTGACATAACTCGGATTGTGATATATTTTTTTTTATTCTCAGTTCTTTAATAGTGATACCTAAATTATAAAACTCCATGTTGCCCCCTAATATGTAACACTTTATGAGTATAAGAATAATTTCTAACCTTTAATGTAATGTAAAATTAGTATGGTTGCAATTATTAATTATTTTAATATGAACAAATTTGAATGAACCTATGTTATAAATAAAATGTTACTGAAAAAAAGTTAGAAGTGGTTATTTGAAGAAATTAATAATATCGTGTTTATTGGCTACATTCCTTCTAAATATTGTAGGATGTTCTAATAAAATTGGTACACTAAGGGATAAGTCTAAAACTTCATCATCTGTGAAGTCTACACACATCAACAAAGCCTGGTACAAACATATGCAATGGGATTAAAAAAATTTGAAATGATTGGTGCTACAGGTTATAAGGGAAGTTTAATAAGTGATCAAAGCTGAAAACACTTTTACAGTAGTTACATCATAAAAGAATCCTTCCATACAGGTAGGATTCTTTTTGTTTATCCCGCTTTAATGGGCAGTAAGACCCCCACCTCAAAATTCAGCGAAAGCAAAGAATTTAGGTGGGGGTCGAGCTGCCCATTAAAGTCCGATTGGTGAGGGCTGATAATCAGTGGGGGATGAAGAAAACCCCCACTGATTAAAGTTTCACTTTATAAAATCTTTAGTTGAACAAGTAAATTAGAAGCCTTTAATAGGTAAGTAATTGTTTTATAAAAGAACCATTCACTACGCTAAAATGTTATGTAATAAAAAATATCTTGAATTCGAGATTTTATCCTTGCTTTTTAATCACTTGAGATGTAAAGTGATAGTAACGAAAGTGATTGAGTCGTATGAAAAACATACACTCAGTTGCTTTCGATTAAAAAAACAAAGTAACTTATTCAGTAAAAACTAAGATGAATTTACAAAAACATAATGAGAATAAATTGAAAAGCTAAAAACCATATTACTTGTGGGAAATGTTATTTTTTTAGTTATCACTTGACTAGTAAAACGAAGCGGAGGAATAAACAATGTATGAAATTAAAGGGCACCATCACATTTCAATGGTTACGAAAAACGCAAATGAAAATAATCATTTTTATAAAAACGTGCTTGGTTTACGTCGTGTGAAAATGACGGTAAACCAAGATGATCCGTCAATGTATCACTTATTTTATGGAGATAAAACAGGAAGTCCGGGTACAGAATTATCATTTTTTGAAATACCTTTAGTAGGAAAAACATACCGTGGTACAAATGCGATTACTCGAATTGGATTACTCGTTCCTTCAGAGGAGAGCTTGCATTACTGGAAAGTACGATTTGAGGAATTCGGTGTGGAACATAGTGAAATGACAACATATGCAAATCGTCCTGCTTTGCAATTTGAGGATGCTGAAGGTCTTCGCTTAGTACTACTCGTTTCAAACGGAGAAAAGGTGGAGCACTGGGAAACGTGGGAGAAATCAGAAGTTCCTGCAAAGCATCAAATTCAAGGAATGGGTTCTGTGGAAATGACAGTTCGTAGACTTGATAAAATGGCGAGTACACTTACAGAGATGTTTGGTTATACAGAGGTTAGCCGCAGCGAAGAGGAAGCAATTTTTCAGTCCATTAAAGGAGAAGCTTTTGGAGAAATCGTTGTGAAATATTTAGATGGTCCTACTGAAAAGCCGGGCCGCGGTAGCATCCACCATTTAGCAATTCGTGTGAAAAATGATGCAGAGCTCGCTTATTGGGAAGAACAGGTGAAACTAAGAGGTTTCCATTCTTCAGGAATCATCGATCGTTTCTATTTTAAAAGCTTATATTTCCGTGAATCAAACGGAATTCTATTTGAAATTGCGACAGATGGACCAGGATTTACAATTGATGGAGATGTAGAACATTTAGGAGAAAAACTTGATTTACCGCCGTTCTTAGAAGATAAGCGAGCAGAAATTGAAGCGAATTTAGCGCCTATTGAAGAGAAGTAATAGAAGAAAAAATATAAATTTTAAAACCATTGGAGGAGAATATAATATGAACCAATTAAAAGGAATACACCACGTTACAGCAATTACAAGTAGTGCAGAAAAGAACTATGAATTTTTCACTTACGTGTTAGGAATGCGTTTAGTTAAAAAAACAGTAAACCAAGATGATATTCAAACGTACCATTTATTCTTTGCAGATGATAAAGGTAGTGCCGGAACAGATATGACATTCTTTGATTTCCCAGGTGTCCCAAAAGGAGTACACGGTACAAATGAAATTTCAAAAACTTCATTCCGTGTGCCAACTGATGCAGCATTAGAATATTGGGTGAAACGTTTTGACCGACTTGAAGTGGAACATACAGGAATTAAAGAACAATTTGGTAAGAAAACTCTATCTTTCGTTGATTTTGATGACCAACACTATCAATTAATCTCTGATGAATTAGATAAAGGGATCGAATCAGGTACACCGTGGCAAAACGGCCCAGTTCCATTAGAATACGCAATTACTGGCTTAGGACCTGTATTTATCCGTATCGCAAACTTTACTTTCTTCAAAGAAGTGTTAGAAAAAGTTCTATTATTTAAAGAGATTGCGCAAGAAGGAGAATTCTATTTATTTGAAGTGAACGAAGGTGGAAACGGTGCATCTGTCATCGTAGAACATAATACGGTTCTTCCTGAAGCACAACAAGGTTTTGGTACAGTGCACCATGCCGCATTCCGCGTAGAAGATCGCGCTGTATTAGAAGAATGGATTGAGAGAATAGGTAGCGTTGGACTTCCTTCATCTGGATATGTAAACCGCCACTTCTTCGAATCATTATACGCACGAGTTGCGCCGCAAATTTTATTTGAATTTGCAACAGATGGCCCAGGGTTTATGGGAGATGAGCCATACGAAACACTTGGAGAAAAATTATCTTTACCTCCATTCCTAGAGCCAAAACGTGAAGAAATTGAAAAATTAGTCCGTCCGATTGATACAGTGAGAAGTACGAAGGAATTTATTAAAGAGTAAAAATAGAGATAGTAAGTAGAAGGGCAAGTAGTTTTAGCGGAGTGCTGGAACTGCTTGCTTTTTTTATTTTCGTTTTATAAGTATTTTTAGGAAACCAAAATAGTATAAAAAATAAAAATAAAGAAATCACATTAAACCAGTGATACTCAGTCTAAAACATTTTTTAATCAAATAAATAACGTTATTTCTTGTCGGTTCGAAATAAAGATTGATCAAAAATACTCAACATTCCAGCATTTTACGATAAATAAAAAGAATCCATTTTGAAAAAAATTGATCAAAACGGATTCTTATATTGTGGTATTAAGATTGATTTTTATAAAAAAGATTAATCATTTGCTGTCTATGTTGTAAAACCATCGCGCCCTTTAATCGAATAAGCCACTAATTATTTTAGCTCTCGAAAATCTTCGATTGTAAAGTACACTACACTAACTCTTCTCCACGCGAAACGAGCTCTTGCGCAATTTCAATAGTCCGTGTTTCTGTGTAATCAACTTCAGTTGGACTCATCTCGAAGGGCTCGCCGGCGTTCGTGTAGCACCAACAGGATAATCATCCCCATTATTACACCTAAGACAATGCCGGCCTGTGTAGTCAACAACCATGCCAATGGGTACTCTGGGGAGGGTGGCGCATCGAGTCGAACTGAAGATAAGGTAGAATAGAGGTTGTTGGAGAACAACGCTCCCGATGAAATCCATGTCGCTGCCATAGGAGGTAGAAACCGCCTTGATCCACGGCGGGATGATATCACCAGTATGCCCCACGCACCAGCAAAGGACCACACACCTGTATTCAATGACAGCAGGTACCACCATACATCGCGTCCCCCCATAGTTGCCGGGTCGATGCCAAAAGAGCCACCAACTGCCCAAAACACCTTGATGACACCGAGCAGAATGCAACCGGCAGCGACAATCCTAGCCAAGATGATCTGTAGTTGTAAAGTATTGCCCGGCAACTCCTTGTAGTCGGTTGTGCCACTCAGCGCCTCTGGCCAAAGTGCCATTGCATACCCCGCTAATGCAAGCGGCAGGAAGATGCCAATCCCGAAAAGTGAGATCATGACGAAGATCTGCTCGTATACCCAGAAGTCGGCGGCACCTGCTTCTTGATCCCGGATCATAGCTGCAGGGCCCAGAACCGGTGCAATCAACAAAATGGGAACGAGCAAACCGGTACCAACCCAAATGGGTAGAGCAACCAACCACGCAGGTAGCCGCTCCCCCCATGGCCTGCAAAACGCCATTGCAAGAAGAATGCCAATCGCAGCGAGAACGGCAGTTACTGCGTTTATAATGCGCCAGTTGGCGTCACCCATTTGCTCGGTTGGAAGGAAGAAACCAAAAGTCCATACAATTTTGATCAGCAGGTAAGGTGTTACTGCTATTGCCGCACTATAACCGCAGATTCTACGCAACCTCATCAATCTTGAGGCCTTCCTCTCTGCACTAATTGTCATCTTCTCATCTCCTCTACAAGTTCTAACTCACTTTATTTCATAATTATATATTCACAACTGTCCTAATGCCTTTAAACCTTCCTTGTACAACTTTCAAGTACTTATATTTTCAAGACTCCTATTAGTGCCTTCCTTACATAACATAGTTACTCTAGATTATCGAATAAAATGCCATAACTTAATTTCGATTTCCCTTTGAATAATCGCTTCCTTAATTCCATTAGATGGCCCGATTGTTGAATGGAATGAACCGCATTTTTTAACAACTTTATTATTTTTTAAACGACTTTATTGTAAACTAAACAACTTTTTATCACTTAACAGCACAAAATATTGATTATTATTTAAACCTCCTTTTTGTGGTACACACTAGAACTTATAATCTGTTTAACAATATGAAAAATAAAGTAATATCGAGGGGAATTCATATGGAGAAGTGCTTCACAGTCAATAAGTCAGATTGAAGGGAAAATAAATTGGGGGATTTTTGCTTCACTTTCATTTGTTGGTTTAATAATGATAGGTGGTTATTGCATTTATAACACCTAAATTAAATACCTTTATTATCCGTTTTAATGTGATCAAAAAAGAATAGATTGATTTATTGGACCAGTCTGTTCAAAATTAGAAAGAATTTATCCATCAATTGTTTGGATGAGTGGCGTAAGTACAACTCTGTTAGGGGTATATACTTTACTTTCTTTTATTTTTGCAACAGAACCACTACCAAAATTATCTTTTACAGTTGAGGTTTTCCAAATAATGAGTTACATTTTTAAAGTTCAAGCAACTTTATGACGGTACAAAAAGGGGAGAAATATTGTTATTATGCAAAAAATGAAATGGAAGAACTATGTATGTTATTTTGTTATTCTTATGCTTCTTGTAACAGCAGTAACGGTTAAACCAGCTATCTCTAAAGCTGAGGAATCTGATGTTAATATTACATTGTTAGGTACTGCAGATATTCATGGTAGATTTATGCCTTGGGATTATGCGCTTGATGGAGCAAATATGAGTGGAAGTTTAACGCAGCTTTATACGGTTATAAAGAATGTACGTCAAGAAAATCCAAATACCATATTAGTAGATGCTGGGGATACAATTCAAGGAAACTCAGTAGAATTATTCAATGATAAGCCACAATCTCCAATGATGGTAGCGATGAACGCAATGGGATATGATGCTTGGGCATTTGGAAATCATGAATTTAACTTTGGATTAGATACATTGAAAAAAGTTAGTGGGCAATATAAGGGAAAGACGTTAGCAGGAAATATTTACAAGGAAAATGGAGAGCGTTTTCTTCCTGCATATACGATTGTTGAAAAAGGTGGAATTAAAGTTGGGATTATTGGTATGAATACACCAATGATTAGTGACTTTGAAAAAGGGACAAATCATTTGGATGGTTTAGTGGTGAAAAATCCAGTAGAAGAGACAAAAAAGGCAATTAAAGAATTAGAAGGTAAAGTAGATGTAATGGTAGGGGTTATGCATATGGGACTAGAAAATGAGAATGGAATCCCTGGTACTGGAGTTCAAGATATTGCGAATGCTTGTCCGGAACTAAGCGCTATTTTTGCAGCACATATGCATAAACTTGTTAAGAAAGAAGTTGTAAATGGTGTTATTATTACAGAACCAGATAAATATGGAACACATATCTCACGTATTGACCTTGCTTTTACAAAGCAAGATGGAAAGCTAGTTTTAAAAGATAAAACTGCTACCGCTATACCTGTAAAAAAAGCTGATGGAACAACGGTATTATCTGATCCTACACTTGAAGAAACACTAACACCTTTTCACGAGTATGCGAGAGGAGATGCAAATGTTGTAGTGGCTCAATTAAAGGGTAGAAATCTTGTTCCTGAAAATGAAATAAAGGGTATTCCAAGTGTGCAAATTCAAGAGACACCGTTATCAGATTTCTTTCATGAAGTTATGCTCTATTACAGCAAAGCAGATGTAGTAGCCCACCAAATTGATAACGATTATGCCCGTTTGGATGTAGGTCCTATTAAGAAGAAAGATATTGCGTACAATTACCAATATGCTTTGGGAGAAATTACAGTATATAAGATAACTGGGAAAGATTTAAAAGACTACATGGAATGGGCGGCAGGGTATTTTAACTCATCTCGTGCCGGAGATGTAACAGTTAGCTTTGATAAAACCCGCCGTGCGTCTAAATACAGTACGAACGATTTCTTTGGGGGCGTAAAATACGAAATTGATTTAACAAAACCATATGGAAGTAGAATTACAAATTTAAAATCTATTCGTACAAATAAACCAATCGAAATGAACGATGTTATGACGCTGGGAATGAACGCATATAGAATGGAGGCTCTTCAGGCAAAAGGAGGAGCTTTAGAGGGACGTAAGTTTGAACAAATTTGGTCATCTAAACAAGAGAATGCATTCGGAGAAACAGGTGGAACCATCCGTAACCTTGCTATTACATATTTAAAAGAGGTAAAGGATGGTGTATACACGCCAAAAATCATGCATAATTGGAAAATTACTGGTGTAGATACACATTCTGCAGAGCATAAGGCTGTAGTGGATCTTGTAAATAAAGGGATTTTAGAAATTCCAAAAACAGAAGATGGAAAATATACAAATATAGCATCTATAAATACTAAAGATTCAATTACAAAAGAAGAGATTATAGCACTCTCACAAAAAGCTAACATTAATCCGAATCAGTTTAATCGTGTAAAAACAAAAGGTGAATTTTACAAAAAACTTAATAAGGTTATTAAAAAATCATAAGAAAGATGGTTCCGGTGCAATAAATCTATCAAACTTGTATATACTATTATCCTAAAAAGGTTTGTGATGGATATGGAAATAAAGCATGTATTCTAGTAGAAGCATGATAAGCCTGAGATTATTTTGTTAACAGTGAGATGGTACAGCACAAATTATATGAAACGTATGGAAATATAGAGAATCAACGATAAGAAAATCCCCTGTATCTGTTTAATGATCCGGGGGATTTTTTATTTTTATTAAAAGAAGAAACACGAAGTTTTTTACTTCTGTGTTTCTTCAAATTTTCGCTAACGGATTGCTGGAGTTAAAACTGGCTACAAGTTTAGACATGAGTCTTGCAGCCTACGTCCGGACGATATAATTTTTGTGCATGAATGGCTTTGAACCTTGGTATCATTTGAAAGTCTAGTACATGACAAAAAGAAAAAGCCACTTTACTTTGTACTAGGTCTATCATATCGAATGAAATAATTGACTTACTTTTCATTTGTAACTATAATGGTTACAAAATAACCATCAGTAATGGGAATGAGTAATATTTTTTTAATATAATTGTAACTACTATAGTTACAATTAAAAAGAGAACATAAAATAACCAAAAAATGTAAAAACTTTAAATAGCAACAAGAGAAAGGAGACGGAAATTTGAAACGGTTTAAGTTTTATATGATTAGCGGTATTGCGCTCGTTTTGCTTGTAGTGTGTAACTTCGTTGATAAGCCGATTGCGAAGGTTGGAGAAGTGAAAGATACTGTTATGATGAAGCTACATACGAAAGAGAGTATGGCGCAAATTGATGGGCAGACGATTTATTTTAAGCAAATTGGTGAGGGGAAACCGCCTTTACTTATGCTGCACGGGTTTGGTGGTTCTTCTGATGGGTTTAGTGATATTTATCCAGAACTTGCGAGAGACCATACGATTATCGCTGTTGATATTTTAGGATTTGGGCGTTCATCTAAGCCGGTTGATTTTGAGTATTCGTTTCCTGCACAAGTGAATTTATATTATAAGTTAATGAAGAAGCTCGGATACGATCAGTTTGCGGTGCTCGGTCATTCAATGGGCGGAGAGATGTCCCTTAATTTAGCGTATTTATATCCGGACGCAGTCACTCATCTCATTTTAGCGGACGCTACAGGAATTGAATCTTTCCAGCAAAAAGAAAGTAATGCAGTGCCGCCGCTATCAACCGATCTTCAAACGGTAACAGAGATTACGGATTATAATAAAAATGAAGTGAAAAATAGTCGCGATGATAAAGAGCATTATGATCAACTTACGAAAATGAGAGAGCGCCGCATTGCGATGGAAGCGGATAAAATTAAGGTGCCGACTTTAATTATATGGGGACGACATGATAAGAGTGTTTCTTGGGAAAATGGTGAGTTGTACCACGAGCTATTTGCAAATAGTACGTTTCATATTATTGAAAAAGGATACCACGCGCCGTTTCGTCAGGAACCAATCGAGTTTATGGAATATGTACAAGCATTTTTTGCGAAGCACCCTCAATGAAAAATAGTAAGCATAAATCCACTTCTTTCCTCATAGAGTGAAACTAATAAGGCTTGTCTAAGGAAAGGGATGAAGTGATTTGGAAACTTTACCATGGTGGGTTTATCTTGTAATTGTTGGGATCGTATTAAGTGGCTACATGGTTTTATATACTTCAAAAAAAGAGCAAGATATGGATAATGAGTTTATCGAAAAAGAAGGCGAAGTATATATGAAACGTTTAGAAGAAGAGCGAGAGAAACGGAATCAGAGTGGTGATAAGGATTCGGTTTTATTATAATTAAGGGAGAGAAGTTATCTAAAAAGATTGTGAAATACAATCTTTTTAAGATAGCTTCTTTTATTAGTGAAAGTTTTTTGGGATATATTAGAGAAGATTAGTGTAAAGTTGATAGGATAAAGAGTGGGGAGTATGTTGAATTAGGTATAATCGCTACAATAACGAATAATTGGATTACTAGTAAAAATGGTTATAATAAAAAACGAATCGTGGACTCTTTTAAGTACCACGATTCGCGATAGTAATGCATGCATTACTTAGATTTTAATTTTTTGCGTTCTGCCTCAATTTCGGCACGTAAAGTAGCTTCTGGATAACGATCTATTTTCCCGTTTCCTTCTTGTACAAGATTATTTAATGTATCTTCTGTCTGTTCTTCAACAATCGCAATTACCCCTGTTTTACCTGGTTTAATCGATTTTAATGTGCTTTCAAAAACAGAGTATGCATGAGTAACTTCTTTTTTATCTTTAAAGATACCGATTGTGGATCCAATTAGTCCACCTAATAATACACCGAAAGGTCCACCGAGTATGCCAACAAACATACCGATTAAACCGCCTTTATTTGTTTTATCAGCACCAGTGATATCTAAAAAGTCTTCTACTGATAATTCACCATCTATTTTGCGTTTAATAACGGCGATTTGATCTACTTTTAATTGATGCTCAAGGTGAAGTTTTTTTATAACAGAGAATGTTTTGTATGATTGTATATCTTCCGTAAATGTAAGTACAACAGCTTGTTTTTCCATATTTAAAACCTGCCTTTCTCTAAAATCATCATAACATATGTATACGATTTGGGTCTACTTCTTCCAATAAATGTTTTGTATAGCAACGTTATTCTTTAGGGGAAAGCATAATGGGCATGATTATGACACCAAAAGATGCCTGCTGATATAGTATTAGATTTTACATAGACATATCTTTTACCGATTCTTTGTGTGCTTCTCCTTCTATATAAAAACGAAGGAATTTCCCCGCACTAGCTGTTCTTTCCACTCAAATTGTGTACTATAAAGAATAGACGGGAAGGGGACAGATAGAATGGAATTTCATGAGCAGAAAATTTTGCCGGCAGTGAGGCAAATTAAAGATTTGGAAAAGCTATTACATAGTTCGTATGAGTATATCGTTATTTTAGATATTCATGTCGGTCAATTAAAGAGTGTGGTGTCACTTGCGAAGCAGCATGGTAAAAAGGTGTTTTTACATGTTGATTTGATCCATGGATTACAAAGTGATGGGCATGCGACGGAGTTTTTATGCCAAGAATATAAACCATACGGGTTGTTATCGACAAAGGCGAGCGTAATTATGAAGGCGAAGCAAAAGGGTGTTGTCGCAATTCAGCGCATCTTTTTAATTGATTCGAGTGCGATGGAAAAGAGCTGTAATTTGCTAGAAAAAACGAAACCGAATTATATAGAGGTACTTCCTGGAGCGTTAACGGATGTGATTGCTGAAGTGAAAGAGCGTACTGGTGTGCCGATTTTAGCGGGTGGTTTCATTCGTACTGTGGAGGATGTGGAAAGAGCGTTACATGCTGGTGCGACGGCGATTACGACATCGAAGAAAGAACTATGGAAACATTACCAAAAAAAGTGACGGAAATGTGACAAAATTCTGTTGACACCGCTTTCACGAGAGGTTAACATTATAGACAAGTTAATAAACGTGACGGAGAAAAGAAGAGATCCACATTTTATTGTTTCTATATACTTTTATATAGAGGCATGTAAGCTGTGGATCTTTTTCTTTTGAAAAAAACGAATGGCCATTCATTTTACCTCTATCACTTTTGAAAGCGTTTAAATTGATTGTGGAGGGATACTATGTCAGCATTTTTAGGAGAGTTAATAGGGACTGCGTTGTTAATCTTACTTGGTGGCGGCGTTTGCGCTGGTGTAAGTTTAAAGAAGTCGTTTGCGAAAGATTCTGGTTGGATCGTTATTACGATGGGCTGGGGCTTAGCGGTAGCAGTAGCAGCGTATGCAGTTGGATCAATTAGTGGGGCACATTTGAATCCAGCTTTAACGATAGGACTTGCGTTTAAGGGAGCGTTCCCATGGAGTGACGTACCAATGTATATCGCAGCACAAATGATTGGGGCAATTATCGGGGCAGTTCTTGTATATTTACATTACTTACCACACTGGAAAGAAACAGAAGATCCAGGAACAAAGTTAGGTGTATTTGCGACAGGTCCAGCAATTCCGAACACATTTGCAAACCTTTTAAGTGAAATGATTGGAACATTCGTTTTAGTATTTGGTATATTAGCAATTGGAGCAAATAAATTTGCAGACGGATTAAATCCATTTATCGTAGGTTTCTTAATTGTAAGTATTGGTTTATCATTAGGTGGAACGACAGGATATGCAATTAACCCGGCTCGTGATTTAGGTCCGCGTATTGCACACTTCTTCCTTCCGATCGCAGGAAAAGGCGGTTCAAACTGGAAGTATGCATGGATTCCAGTAGTTGGTCCAATTTTAGGTGGATCACTTGCAGGTTTATTCCATCAAGTTGTATTTGAAGGAAAACAAAATTCAGCACTTATTTATGTGATTATTGCAACTGTGATTGTACTAGCAATCTCTTATATGACAAGTAAAAAAAGCGGAAGCACTACAAATAGTAGAAAAGTAGCATAAGGGGGAAACCGATATGAAAAAATATATTCTTTCATTAGACCAAGGAACAACAAGCTCACGCGCAATTCTTTTCAATAAAAAAGGTGAAATTGTACATTCAGCTCAAAAAGAGTTTACACAACATTTTCCAAAGCCGGGCTGGGTAGAACATAACGCGCAAGAAATTTGGGGATCTATTTTAGCAGTTATCGCAACTTGCTTAAGCGAAGCAGACGTAAAACCAGAACAAATCGCTGGTATCGGTATTACGAACCAACGTGAAACAGCGGTTGTATGGGATAAAGAGACTGGCAAACCAATTTATAACGCAATCGTATGGCAATCTCGTCAAACAGTTGAAATTTGTGAGGAGTTAAAAGAAAAAGGTTATAGCGAAATGGTTCGCGAAAAAACAGGTCTTTTAATTGACGCATACTTCTCTGGTACGAAAGTAAAATGGATTTTAGATAACGTTGAAGGTGCAAGAGAGAAAGCGGAAAACGGCGAGTTATTATTCGGAACGATTGATACGTGGCTTGTATGGAAACTATCTGGTGGTAAAGCGCACGTAACAGATTATTCAAATGCATCACGTACATTAATGTTTAACATTCACGACTTACAGTGGGATGATGAGCTTCTAGACATGTTAACAGTACCAAAGAGCATGCTTCCAGAAGTACGTCAATCATCTGAAATATATGGAGAAACAGTTGATTATCACTTCTTCGGTCAAAATGTACCGATTGCAGGTGTAGCTGGTGACCAACAAGCGGCATTATTCGGACAAGCTTGTTTCGGTGAAGGTATGGCGAAGAACACTTATGGAACTGGTTGTTTCATGTTAATGAACACAGGTGAAAAAGCAGTTGCTTCTGAGCACGGCCTATTAACAACAATTGCATGGGGTTTAGATGGTAAAGTGAATTACGCGCTAGAAGGAAGTATTTTCGTAGCAGGTTCTGCAATTCAGTGGTTACGCGACGGAATGCGCATGTTTAAAGATGCAAGTGAGAGTGAAGTGTACGCTAGTCGTGTTGAATCAACTGAGGGCGTATATGTTGTACCAGCATTCGTAGGTTTAGGTACACCATACTGGGATAGCGAAGTACGCGGCGCTATGTTTGGTGTAACACGCGGTACGACGAAAGAGCATTTCATTCGTGCAACGCTAGAATCTTTAGCTTACCAAACGAAAGATGTATTATGCGCAATGGAAGCTGATTCAGGTATTGAACTGAACACGTTACGCGTTGACGGGGGAGCAGTTAAGAATAACTTCTTAATGAAGTTCCAAAGTGATATTTTAGACGTTCCTGTAGAGCGTCCAGTGATCAACGAAACGACAGCTTTAGGGGCAGCATACTTAGCTGGTCTTGCGGTTGGATATTGGAAAAACCAAGATGAAATTAAAGCACAGTGGCATATGGACAAACGCTTTGAACCAACGATGGAAGCGGAAACAAGCGAAGAGCTATATGCTGGTTGGAAAAAGGCAATTGAAGCAACAAAGGCTTTCAAATAATTATAAACAGTGTTATAATGGTGACAAGTTAATAATTCGGTAGGAGATTTGGAGAGACCACAACACGCTATAGAGGCGAAATCTATAGCGGCGTTTGTGGTCTCTTTTTTCGTTATCAAAGGGAGGAATTACCATGAAATTTTCAAGTAAACAACGTAAAGACGTATTAAACGGAGGAAATAAACAAGAGTTAGATGTGATCGTAATTGGTGGAGGTATTACTGGTTCTGGTATTGCGTTAGATGGAGCAACACGCGGATTATCAACAATTGTGTTTGAAATGCAGGACTTTGCAGCAGGTACATCAAGTCGTTCAACGAAACTTGTACACGGTGGTCTACGTTATTTAAAACAACTTGAAGTGAAAATGGTAGCAGAGGTGGGGAAAGAGCGTGCAATCGTATATGAGAACGGTCCCCATGTAACAACACCAGAGTGGATGTTACTTCCGTTCCATACAGGCGGTACGTTCGGATCATTTAGTACATCAATTGGTCTTCGTGTATACGACTTCTTAGCAGGCGTAAAACGAAGCGAACGTAGAAAAATGTTTAACCGTGAAGAAACGCTGAAGAAAGAGCCTCTTGTAAAACAAGAAGGATTAAAAGGCGGCGGTTACTACGTAGAATATCGTACAGACGATGCTCGTCTTACAATTGAAGTAATGAAAGAAGCGATTGAGCATGGCGCAAAAGCTGTTAACTACGCAAAAGTAGACAGTTTCTTATATAAAGATGGAAAAGTATGTGGTGTACGTGTAATCGATTTACTAGACGGAGAAGTATACGAAGTTTACGGTAAGAAAATTGTAAACGCAGCTGGTCCTTGGGTAGATACACTTCGTGAAAAAGATAATTCGAAAAAAGGAAAAGTACTTCAGTTATCAAAAGGTGTTCACTTAGTAATTGACCAAAAACGTTTCCCATTAGGTCAAGCGATTTACTTCGATACACCAGATAAACGTATGGTATTCGCGATTCCGCGCGGCGGAAAAACATATGTAGGTACAACAGATACGTTCTATGATAAAGACGCAGCTGTACCACAAATGACGACAGAAGATCGCACATATATCATTAATGCGATTAACTACATGTTCCCAAGCGTGAAAATTACAGAAAAAGATGTGGAATCAAGCTGGGCGGGTGTACGTCCGTTAATTTACGAAGAAGGTAAGAGTGCATCTGAAATTTCTCGTAAAGATGAAATTTGGACTTCTGAATCTGGTTTAATTACAATCGCAGGTGGTAAATTAACAGGATACCGCAAAATGGCTGAAATGGTAGTAGACTACGTAACGGACTTACTACAAAAAGAAGGTCGTAGTGCATATCCGAAGAGCGACACGAAACATATGCCAATCTCTGGTGGACATGTAAGTGGTTCACACGGATTCCCAGCATTCGTTGCGAAAAAAGCAGGCGAAGGTACGAAATACGGTTTAACGACAGCACAAGCAGAAGAATTCGCGAAATTCTACGGCTCTAACGTTGACGTACTGTTCGACTTGGCGAAAAAACATAAAGACGAAGCGAAAGAATACAACATGCCGCTTGACGTTCTAATCCCACTTGTATACGCAATGGATTACGAAATGACAGCAAAACCAGTTGACTTCTTCGTACGCCGCAGAGGCGCTGTATTCTTCAACATCCACTGGGTATACGAGTGGAAAGAAGCAGTAATCAACTACATGGCTGCGAAACTAAGCTGGAGCAAAGAAGAGCAAATGAAATACACAGCAGAACTAGAAAAAGCATTAACAGACGCTGTCATTCCTGTCGATCAACAAGAGCAGGCGGCTGCGTTAGCGTAAAATAGAGAACCACCTGAAGGGGAGCCTTTAGGTGGTTTTTTATGGGCTATTCATCTGTTTATGAATTTATCCCGCTTTAATGGGCAGTAAGACCCCCACCTCAAAATTCAGCGAAAGCAAAGAATTTAGGTGGGGATCAACTGCCCATAAAAGTCCGATTGGTGAAGGCTAATAATCAGTGGGGGATGAAGAAAACCCCCACTGATTAAAGTTTCACTTTATTATATGATGTTTGAATCATAGCCATCTTTATAAGGCTGAGATTGAATTTGATGATTATATGTGGGAATGTATCAATCCTAATATGGGCGGATGAAAATTAAATAAAAGCATTAATTAAATTAAAAAAGCAGTTAGCTTTTGCTAGCTGCTTCACTCCCTGGAGAGTGTTCGTTATATCATTTAGATAAAGATACTAGCTATTAAAAATATAGCTCCTATCAAAATTAGAGAATCAAATAAAATCAAGAACTGGTTTTTTTGTGGCTTTCGAAAGGCCTTTATTAAGCTAAAAACTGCACTCATTCCGAAACAGACGTATAACAAAATCAGTATTGTTTCTGACACACGTAACACTCCTAATATATTGATAATTTAATTATACAACGAAAAACAGATGCATGTAAGTTTTTAACAAAATCCTTATGTAGACTGATTCTATAAATAGAATGTAATAAAAAAATCCCTATCCTTAATAAGGATAGGGAAATGGTATAACAGCTTTTAGGAAGCTTACATTTAATATACTAAAAGAGTAAAAAAATGTATTTGTATAAAATTTGGTAATTAGTGTTGGTGAAGTGAAAACGAAATCGTTATTTGAGAGAAAGGAAGAAGAATGTGATTAAGGCAAGTGTATGTGTTATTAAGCATCAATTGGAATTATTGGTTGATGAAAAAGAATGTAATTGCGGAAGAGCTGGTAAATGGCCCGCAATTTACAGATAATCTACTTAGTTTTACGTATGAGCGCTTTGAAACAAAAATGCTATTTTAGTAGGAAGAGGATAATATGAAGTTAAGAGTTAGACTATGATGTGGTGTATAAAACTTGAAATAAAGGTTTAACAAAACGGTATGGACAGTGCTAACCGTAATTTTTTATAAATTTATAAAACTTTTCCATAGAGTGCTTCGTCTAATATATGGGAAGGAGGAAATGATGTGGATGAATTAATGGTAGAAGCGTTTGAAATAGAAGATAAGGAACTTCTTATCGACGAAATAATGAACAAGTATGGACAAGAAGTGCTACAGCTTGTGTATTCATATGTGAATAATAAAGAGGTTGCTGAGGATTTAACGCAAGATATATTTGTGAAATGTTATAAATCTCTTCATACATATAAAGGAAAATCGAATGTGAAAACGTGGTTGTGGAGAATCGCGATTAATCATTGTAAGGATTATATAAAAAGTTGGTACAACAAGAAGGTAATCGTTACAGAAGATGAATTTACGTATATAGGGAGTCAAAAAGAAAGTGTTGAACAGACTGTTATTCAAAATGCTGAGGATAGTAGGCTGGCTTCTGCAGTAATGAATTTACCGATAAAATATCGAGAAGTCATTTATCTATTTTATTATGAAGAATTATCAATTAAAGAGATTGCTACTGTAATAGAAGTGAAGGAAAATACGATAAAAACGAGACTGAAAAAAGCTAAGGAGCTTTTGAAGAAAGGATTGGAGGAATAATCAAATGGAAGATCGATTAAAAGGCCTGCGAAAATCAATGGAGAATACAACTTTTAAACATTTGAGTTTTTCTGATCAGCACAAGAAGCAGGTGCGCGAAAAAATCAATCAATCGTTCGAAAAGGAAGAGGATATCCTTTTAGCAGTGTTGCAACTTCTTATGAATGAAAAAACAGGTTATGAATTGATGCAATTGTTGCGGGGGAGAGGGATTCAAAAATTCGAAGGCAATGAAGGGTCTCTATACACTGTATTACATCGTCTAGAACAAAATCGCTTTATCCAATCTAGCTGGGATCACGCAGGAGCTAAATATTATCAATTAAACGATAAAGGAAGAAAGATGCTAAGAAAGGCAGAAAAAAATGCTACGAAGGCACAATTTATATTAAAAGGCTTAGTACAGGAGTGAGGCGAAATTGAATAAAAAAGGGGAACGTTTTTTAAAAGAAGTTACGAATCATATTAAATCAAAAGAAGCGAAGAGCTTTGTGGCAACTGAACTAGACTTTCACTTGAAACAGGCGAAGAATATGTGGATGGATAAAGGGTTAAGTGAGGAAGTTGCGGAAGATAAGGCTGTTGAACAAATGGGAAGTCCGGTTAAACTTGGGCAAGAACTTAATAAACTACATAAGCCAAAGATTGATTGGTTCTTAATTGGTTTATTAGTGGCTGCGATGGGGTTAGGGTTTTTGCCGGTTATAGCCTTTGGATATATGAATGATTTACTAATGAATAAGGTGATATCTGTTGTTCTTAGTATTGCAACAGCATTAGGGATGATGCTGATTGATTATCGGAAGTTAGAGAGATTTGGATGGTTGTTTTATACAATTGGGGTACTTATTTTGTTAATGTTATACTGTTTTCCGAATGCTGGGATGCTTGGAGAACCGATAATAAAAGTTGGTCCTATTGCAATTGACCGTTTAATGGCAGTGCCGTTCTTTTTTCTAGCTTGGGCTTCTTTTTTCAATAACAATAGATTGAAAGTTAGGTATCTTGTAGTGTTGTATTTATTTTCTTTGTATTTATTCTTAATTGGCGCAGCTTTTTCAGTGATTTTTATTTATATCACGATGGTATTCGTTATGCTTTGGTGGAGTAAGTTAGGAAAGAAAACGGCGTTAATTATTACGGTTGTACCAATCTGTTTATTGATTATAGGGGCCTCTTTTTCCTGGCCCACAGTAAAAGGAGTTTATTTGGATAGATTTTTAGGGTATTTGAATCCAGAGCGTGATGCACAAGGCGCAGGATTTATGTATATACGTTTAAAAGAAGTAATGTCGTCAGCAGGTTGGTTTGGTACATATGGAGATGTAAAGTTCATCCCTAATCCAGATACTGATTTTGTATTTGCAAGTTTGACGTATTATTATGGATATGTGCTAGCACTGATTCTTGTCTTGATTCTTTCTCTTTTTGTAGTAAGGTTAGTGTTCATATCTTATAAAATAAATGATCGGTATGGTAAATTGCTGCTCGTTGGCGGGATGACCCTTTTTATAGTTCAATTCATTTATAACGTGGGCATGATATTAGGCTTATTGCCGATTGTTTCCATATCACTACCCTTTATTAGTTATGGCGTAACACCTACTTTATTTCATGCGCTTTTAATGGGGATTGTGTTAAGTGTGTATCGCCGCAAAGATATGTCGTTTAGAATGAGAAAAACACCTTGATACTTATTATAAGTTGTATATAAAATTCATTACTATGATCAAGTACAAACGTAAATAGTTAGTAGAAGAGGGCTATGATAAATAACCCTCTTCTATGTTTAAATAAGCGAACTCGCTTTCATAGAAGTACATAATTCAGAACGAGAGATTGTTTCAGCTAGTTGTTGTAAATAGGAGTATTCTTCCGCGTCTTTTTCGGAAGTGTTCGGATCTAATAAAGGTGAAGATAGAAGTACATCAATTGTAAGTATGTCTGCATCATGAGAAATGATGTTATAACCTGCAAATACAGGTCGTTTTAAGTCCTTTACTTTTTGAATCATCTGATGGAATTTCGTAATACTTATATTGATTGTAGATAATGGAAAGCATTTTTGGGCGGGATTCTCGATGGTTTTTCTAATTTTATAATCGTATACGTAATAGTATTTTTCTTGCTGCTCAAGTGCTTGCAACTCTTTCGTTAATAAATGGTATTTGTCTGTAAGCCCAGTTGTGAGTGCATCATGTTCTTCACCAACTAATAATGTGAAAGGTCTTGGTGATGAGATTGCAAGAGGGCGGACATTTAAATCGGTAAAAGTAGGATTAGACTGTAAGATGGTATGTAATTTTTCAGTAGGAAACACGCCGTCATAAATGGCGATAAAATAATGGTTCATTTTTTCACTCCTTAACTTTTTCTAAACTGATATATTCTATTTTTAAGGTGTAAATCCTGCATAAAAAAGAAACACCTTGATTTGTATCAAGGTGTTGTAATAAGCTCAAAACTCTTCGAATCAGCCCCAAGTACAAAAGGACTAACTTCGCCAACGCTATAAAGTTGCAATTCATGCATCGCACGCGTACAAGCAGTGTAGAACAATCTACGAACGCTCTCATCGCTGTACACATTTTTAGAAGCATCGTAAATAATAACAGCGTCAAATTCGATACCTTTTGCTAAATAAGCAGGGATCACGACAATGCCTTGTTCGTATTCAGCAGAGGTGCTCTTCACAAGTTTAATATCTTCAATGTTACGAAGTGCCTCGTAAGCAGCGGCACTTTCAGCTGCAGATTTACATATAATTGCGATCGTATTATGTTGTTGTTTTTGAAGTTCAGCAACTTTGGAAGTAATACGGTCGTGCAGTTCGCTGTAATTAGAAACTGTAGTTACTGTAGGTTTCTCACCGTCACGTTCAAATGCATTAATTTTCTTTCCTTCTGGTACGAGATTACGTGTAAATTCAATAATCGGTTTTGTTGAGCGATAGCTACGAGTTAAGTTAATACCGTTTGTTTCATCTGGCCCGTATAAATTCGTAAGTGTATTGAAATTAACTGTTTCACTCGCATGAGCAAATATCGCTTGGTTAAAGTCCCCAAGTACTGTCATTTTTGCAGCAGGGAAGAGACGTTTTAAAAACTCGAACTGAAACGGAGAGTAATCTTGCGCTTCGTCTACGAGTACGTGCTTAATGGATCTGTTCGTTTGGAAACCTTCAATTAATTCTTTTAAAAGTAAAAATGGAGTCGCGTCCTCGTAATATAGTTTTCCTTCATCGAGCATGTTCACTGTTAATGAGCAAATGTCGTCCCATTCTTTCGGCTTTTCGCCAGTAACCCATGATGAATCTGTGAAGAGTTGTTTATATATGCCTGTGAAATTGATGAAGCGTAGTGTTTGAACACCTTTACGAAGTGGCTTCAATTTTTTACGGACAATCATACGTCCAAGTACTTTCGTTTCTTGTTCATAATCATTAAAGGAGTTGTCGTCAAACTCACCTTTTTTCTGCAAGTATTTATAAGCTTTTTGATACTCATCTTTACTAAGTAGTTCAATTTCTTCTTCTACCCAAGGCTTTTTCAATTCTGTTTTTTCAAGTTCATCTATTTGTTTATTTAGCCAATCCGTTAACTTCTCAATTCGACTATGGAAGCGGAGGGAGGAATCAGTATTATAAAATTGCTCTGCGATTTCTTTAGCAGAGGCAATCAGTTTTCCTCTAAATTTCATTCCTCTAAATAGCATGCCAGACGATTCTAGAGATTGTCTGTACGTTCTAATCATCTCGAAAAATTGAGTAGATGCTTTAAAGCGAATGCTCGCATTTCTAGTTTTATAGGCAGGACTATTCGTTTCAGTTAGCATATATTCTAATTGCTCGTAAGGGTCTTCTACGTCAAATGAATTGCTTAGTCTATGATTTAAATATTCCTGGAATGTTACTTGTTGCATATTCTCTTCACCAAGTTCAGGTAGTACGTTAGAAACGTAGCTGTTGAACATAGAGTTAGGGGAGAAGAGAATAATTTGATCGGCTTTTAACCATTCGCGATATTTATATAGTAAATAGGCGATTCGCTGCAGGGCAGCTGACGTTTTACCACTACCAGCAGCTCCTTGAACGATAAGTAGTCGTCCTTCGTCGTGCCTTATAATTTCATTTTGTTCGCGCTGAATCGTCGCAACGATACTTTGCATATGTTTGTTCGTACCTTTTCCGAGCGCTTGTTGCAAGATTTCATCACCAATTGTAAGGCTCGTATCGAACATAGAATCAATTACGCCGTCTTGAATAATGTATTGTAGCTTTTTCTCCACATTGCCGTGGATTACGCCTCCTGGTGTACTGTACTCAGCCGGTCCTGGTGGATAATCATAGTAGACACTTGAAATTGGCGCGCGCCAATCGTATATGAGAAAATTTTCTCCGCTTGCGTCGGTAAGGGTAGCCACGCCGATATAAATTTGCTCTGCGGCTTGTTCGCCTTCTTCTGTAAAATCAATGCGTCCGAAGTAAGGTGCTTTCTGCATACGTTTTAGTGCAGCAAGTCGATTGAAAGTGTGCTTATGTGTAATTTGTGTTACAGCGAGTGATTGGGCTTGTTGTCTTAAGTTGATAACTGTTTCAAGATAATCATCAAAAGTATCAGTATTAACTTTTACGTCATCCCAAAAGTGCTTACGAATGTTGATTACTTCTGCTCGGCGTCTGCCAGTTTCGTTTTCTAGCTTATCAATTTGTTGCGCAATCGTTTCGATTACGGTATCCAATCGTTTTTGCTCTAAATCAAGTTTTTTGTTCATACGCTAAGCACTCCTTTAAAAGTGAAAAATAGAGGTTGACTGAAAATGAATTTTGTTGTACAATTAAGATACGGATAAATACATTCTTTTATTTTTGAAGAATGCGTTTCTGTACTAATTTAACATAGTTTTTGAATTTAATCAATGATAATGAGATAAACCTTGGTTCCGTGTGTGATGGAATCAAGGTTTTTTGTTGTAGATTATAGTCTGTTAGTTGAAAAAGAGCAGATAATAAAAAATCAGTTTTGTGGTGGAATATATTCACCTGTTGTTACATGAAAACCAGCTGCTTGCATTTTTGTCTGTTCTTTATTCCAACCTATTACTAGCATTAGGGGGATGTTCATCTCAGTGTCTTTTTTGAGCATGAAATTATAACCTTTTGCCCAATCTTTACCGGGATAGATAGCGCATGATTTTAATGCTTTTTTTAGTAACTGGGGAGAATCGTAGTTAATGTCTTCTAATCTGATGAACTCTTCTTTAGGATAAGGCGAAGTACCTTCCCTGGTTACATCCTGTGCTTGAACAATTTTCCCCTCATAGATAGTAATTAAAAACATTTTATTCGTATCTGGCACTCCAAAATCAATATTCCAGTATTTTCTTTTACCGTTACTTCCGATTGCCTTCCCAGGCTTATCTTTGTCAATATTAACTGCCTGTAAAAATTGAGCGTTTTTATTCCATTTAAGTGCAGAAGTAGATGCTAACTCAATAGCCTGTTTTAATGATAATTCTTTGTGCTCAAAGATTGTTAATGTATCTGCACCTAACTTTATTGAACGGGCATACGTTTTTTCGGAAGTTCCGATAGAAATTATCAAAAGTAAGACGATAAAGATTATTTTTTTCATTTCCGTACACCTTTTTAGTATATATTTTTGCCAAATTGTTTGAAATTATCCTACGCGTTAACTCAGTAGGGCGTATGCTATGAAGTGGGCCTTACGATCTAAAGAGGGGAGAGTCTTGCTACCTAAAATAACTTGATTAACGCAAAATAAAAAAGCTTGGGGCTACCCAAGCTTTTTTCACTTCATTATTTCTTTTCTTCTTTTTTATCGTCAGTTTTTTTCTCTTCGAAAAGATCTTTGAAATCTTTATCTTCAACTTTTACGTCAGCTTTTTTGATTTCTTTCATCATAAGATCGTTCATGAATTCGCCATCTTGCATTTTCTTTTGAACTAAATCTTTTTTGATGTCAGCTTTAGATTGATCGAATGATTTTTCTGGTTCTTTAATGTCTGTTACTTTAATGATGTGGTAACCGAATTGTGATTTTACAGGTTCGCTTACTTCATCTTTTTTCAGTTTGTAAGCAGCATCTTCGAATTCTTTAACCATTTTACCAGGTCCGAAGAATCCTAAGTCTCCACCTTTTTCTTTTGAACCAGTATCTTCAGAGTATTGTTTCGCTAACTCTTCGAAAGATTTACCTTGTCCAAGTTCTTCTTTAACCTTTTTCGCAGTTGCTTCATCTTTTACAAGAATGTGGCTTGCTTTAATTTCAGGCTTGTAGTTGTCTTTTAGTTCTTTATCAGTGATTGTTTTTTCAACTGCTTTTTCTTGAGCTAATTGAGCACGCACACCATCTTTTATAGTTTCTTCTTTAATACCTTGTTGTTTTAATAGTGTATCGAATTGATCACCGTATTGTTTTTTCATTTCATCGAACTTTTTGTCTACATCTTTGTCTTCAACTTTGTAGTTGTTAATAAGTACTTTTTCCATAACCATGTTATTTAGTACTTGTTTACCAGCTTGAGTTTTCATTTGATCGTAGAATTCTTCTTTTGTAATGTCACCAGCTTTAGAGGTAACGATTTTTTCTGATGATGTTCCACATGCTGATAAGGCAATCACACTTGTAGCGGCTAATGCAAGCATAGCTTTCTTCATTCGATAAACACTCCTACTATTATGTATTTTTAATTTATCCTACACCAATGAACTCAAGTTCATAAGAGCCCGATTAAGTCTCACTGATACTTTTGCTTTTTATACACTGGTAAAGCGCGCTTAACAGGGCTTACCGAGGCTGAGGATAAAGTTTTGATGGATGTTTTGTTCTATAGTATAAGCAATATGTACAGAATTTAATATATCATATTTCGACGTCTTTTCCTATTGATAAAGAAAAATTAACCATATCGTGTCAGATTTTGAAAGTGTTCCATAGTGGGCATATGCCGCATATACAGAAAAGAGGAGGGGATGGGGATGAATTCTCAACTTATTTTATTACTTGTACTGTTTATTTTATTGGTTATAGTAGGTATAATTTGCTTATAGAGGAAAAAAATGAGGAAGGGGCTTTCCTTCCTCACTTTCCATGAAATATAATTTCTATATAACTAGAAATTAATAAAATTGTTATACATACATTAATAACCCGAAAGACACCGGGTTGGCGGCTCGCAGTTATTTGTTTTCGTTCACACAGTGTATGTGTCATGAAATTCGTGTAAAATATAACAAGAAGTGCGAATGCGACAAAAACAACTGTTATAAGTGTCATGAGGCGAGACCTCCTTTTGGCTAAAATACATATATATATTGTATCACACGATATTTTGTTCGTGTTACAAAATTCAGAAATAGAAGACTTTGTGTTAGAAAGTGAGGGAGAAAATGGACGTTGTTAGAAGATTAGAACAAGCTGAATACTACGTAGACCTACTATTTAAAATGATTGATGAAGAAAAGTGTCCATTTTATTCTTTGATCATAAAGAAAAAAGCTCGTAAAAAAGATATTGAACGTATACTGCAACTTTGTGAAATGTTGAACGAACAATACGTAGTGGAGAAAGCAGAAGGGCTTTTATTGTTCGATGCGCTGTTAGATCAATTTGAAAAAGCGCTTCCACATCAGCTCGAAGTATACGAAACTGCGGAAGCGCTAGCAAAACAAGGTTTATTTAAACCACTTATGAATGAATTTTTAAGCATGATTGCGAAAAAATAAATAGATTACTTCTTAACTAACTTCTGGTCGGATTCCATAAAGTTCTCATCAATATCTTCTAATGATTTCTCAAAAATATCGATAAATTCTTGTCCGTAAATATTACGCAGGATGGCAATCAGTTCGATGTTTTCTGGGAACTTCCCATAAAAATTACGAAGTGCAAGAGCTCCATTAAACACGGAATTATTTTCGGGCTTATACTCCTCCATTAAACAAAGTAGTAATTCTTCCCCTTTGTCTGTAATTTCAATGTACGTATTTCGTTTATCATCTTCTTTTTTCGAGAATACAAGATAGCCGCGTTCTTCCAGCTTTTTCGAGAAGTTAAACGCCGTTGATACGTGCATAACTCCAAACTTAGCAATCTCAGAAATAGAAGCCCCTTTTAAATGATAAGCGATTGATAAAATGTGATGCTCATTAATGTTTAAATCGTAAGGTTTAATCCACTGTTGCCAATCTTTCTCTACGCATTTCCATAACGCTTTCGATAATTGAGCAATGCGTTGGCTGAAAATCATCGCTTCTTTTACCGAGTAATCTTTTTCTCCACTTTTCATATACTCACCCACTTTAACATTCTTTTTCATTACTATCTATTATGCCAGTAAAATAAAAATTAATAAAGTCTTTTTGTGAGAATTGTGAAAATTTTTTGGAAAAACGACATTCTATACAAATCATGCATAACTAGGGAAGCGGTTTATGAGTCGTGAATACATGTGTTGTCCATACATGTTAAGGGATAACATATATTGTAAATGCATAAAAACACGGCATATCTATGTGATATGCCGTGTTAAGGTCAATTTATCTAAAAAATATTTGTTATATGCAAAAAACTAAGCAGGAATCTGTTTACGCTTTTTCTGGAACAGCTTCTTGCAGTTTCTCAATTGACTTTTGGATATCTAAAATTTCTTTTTCGATATGGCGCTTGTTTTGAGAAATATCTTGTTTCCAGTTAGAAAGCGTGTCTTGCATATCGTCTTTTAATTCTTGAAACACTTCTTTACCTTCTGAAGCAGTTTCAACGATTTGACGCTTTAATAACTTTGTATCAGCTGTAATATCAGCTAAAGTCTTTTTAATATCAGTTCCTTTTTCTTTCAGTTTGCCGCGCATGTCTTTACCAGAAGAAGGAGTTGAGAAAAGAACGGCTAGTCCAGCAACTGCTCCGCCACAAATAACACCTGTAATAAAGGATTTAGCTTTTGACATAAAAGGAGACCTCCTTATTTTTTGTTCATATTCATGATGTGAAAAAGTATGCATATCTTTCTTATATGTGCTAGGCACAAACAATGATCCCCGCGCATGTTAAGTGAAGAAACAAGTCATGCGTATGTGTAATCATTTTTGGGAATCGAATTGTTATGTATTACGTCTTCTTATAGTGTCACTATTTCACACTATTTGCAATTGTGCTTGCGATGTTTTGTAAACTTTCCATAGTGTATTCATTTTGGTGTGATTTCCAAACAGCACCGAAACCATCGTTTTCACCGTAGCGTGGAATTAAATGAAGGTGGAAGTGGAACACAGTTTGTCCAGCTTTTTCACCGTTATTGTTAAGTAGGTTAAAGCCAACTGGATTAAACTCTGCTTTCATTGCATTTGCGATTTTTGGAACGACAGCAAAAATGTGTGATGCGATTTCTGGCGTTAACGCAAAAATGTCTTGTTTGTGAACTTTTGGAATAACAAGTGTATGTCCTTTTGTTACTTGACTAATATCTAAAAATGCAAGTACATGTTCATCTTCGTATACTTTTGAGCAAGGGATTTGCCCGTCAATAATTTTACAAAAAATACAATTATCCGCTGTATGATTCATCGATCTCATCCTTTCAAATAGCCTTAGCCGTATTTTACCATAATTACATAATAGAACAAACACGAAAAACAGGAAGCTGACTCAGCTTCCTGCTTTCTGAAGATGGATTGAAAAAGCATTATCGTAATTTACGTTTCGCAGACACCCCATTTATTTAAGAAATGCATGGTAAATCGGCTAAAGTTTCTGCCGTAGACACCCCATTTTCAAGTGAAATGAATTGCAATCTTTTTTTAAGGAAATTGTTTATTTATAAAACAGTATATGCTCTTTCGGAGACACCCCGTTTCTAAAATGAAACAAATAATCTGGTTATGTGTAAATTTCTTTGTCCAACATGGACACCCCATTTCATGATGACTTACTATGTTGTTGTACTCATCAATTGGTGGTTGCTTTTTCAATGTGTTCCTTCTTCCTTAATTATGATGTCCGCTTTCGTAAAAATATATGCGAAGAAATTTAAATTTTTTTTGAGGACATCGAAACTATGTAGGATCGTGCAATTTTTGGTAAGATGAATGTAGAATGAATACTAATGAAGAAAGTGGTGTCGTATGAGCGAGTTATTGCGTGTAGAAAAGGTTACAGGAGGATATACGAAACGCCCTGTACTAAAAGATGTTTCGTTCTCTGTTAATAAAGGCGAACTTGTCGGCTTAATCGGTTTAAATGGAGCTGGTAAAAGTACGACGATTAAACATATTATCGGTTTAATGGAACCGAAAAAAGGAACTGTCACAATTAATGGAAAAACGATTCGTGATGATATGACAGCGTATCGTTCTAGTTTCTCCTTCATTCCGGAAACACCGGTATTATATGATGAGTTAACGTTAGAAGAGCATTTGAAGTTAACAGCGATGGCGTACGGCGTTGATGAAAAGCAATACGAAGAACGTGTAGGACAACTACTGCAAGAGTTTCGCATGAAAAATCGTTTGAAATGGTTTCCGTCTCATTTCTCAAAAGGGATGAAGCAAAAAGTAATGATTATGAGTGCATTTTTAGTGGAGCCATCTCTTTACATCGTAGACGAACCGTTCGTTGGGCTCGATCCGTTAGCGATTCAATCACTCCTTCAAATGATGGATCAAATGAAAAAGAGCGGCGCAGGTATTTTAATGAGCACACACATTTTAGCGACGGCAGAGCGTTATTGTGATTCGTTCATTATTCTGCATCAAGGTGAAGTAAGAGCGAAGGGAACATTATCTGAACTGCAATCCGAATTTCATATGCCAGGTGCAACGTTAGATGATATTTACATTGCGTTAACGAAGGAAGAAGATTATGAATAGCACAGCATTGTGGAAAGAACGATTTCGACACTTTTTAAAAGAAGTTCGTACATATAGTAAATACGTATTTAATGATCACTTGAAATTTATTTTCGTGTTCATCATCGGTGCGGGAGCGTATTATTACCAGCAATGGTTACAAACGTTAACACCTTCGTTTCAGGCTGCACTCGTGATGGCCATATTAATTGGACTCGTTTTAACAGCTGGATCCATTCAAACGTTATTAAAAGAAGCAGACCTCGTTTATTTACTGCCAGTTGAAGAAAAGTTAAAGCCTTACTTCACAAAGGCATTTCTCTTTACGTTTATGATTCAGTTATACATAATCGCAATTGTAGCGGCAGCGCTTGCCCCGTTATATTTCCAACAAATGAAACAAACAGGTGCAGCATACATATGGCTCGTACTTGCGTTTGTCATTGTAAAAGCGTGGAATTTATTCGTAGCGTGGGAAAAGTCATTTTTAACAGATCAAAATATACAGAGAGCCGATTGGTTCATTCGATTTCTTTTAAACGGATTATTTGTTTATTTCCTTGTAGAACGTACTTCCGTTATGTTTATTGGTGGAATCGTTCTGCTCATGGCGTTATACCTTGCGATCCTGCATCAAATGGTGAAGGGAAAGCCGCTGAACTGGGAATATTTAATTTCTGAAGAAGGTAAGAAGATGATGCTGCTGTACCGCATTGCGAATATGTTCGTTGATGTACCAGCATTAAAAGAAAGAGTATCCCGCCGCAAATGGCTTGATTTCATTCTTTCGATAATCGGAGAAAAGCGTACGTATTTATACTTATATACGAGAACGTTCTTACGATCGGGCAACTATTTTGGATTATATGTACGCTTGCTCGCTCTTGGAGGAATTATTCTTTACTTCATTCCGTTTTTATATGGACGATTTATCGTAAGCCTTATTTTCCTATACTTAATCGGTTATCAGCTATTAACTTTATGGAAACATCACCGCATGAAGGTTTGGCTTGATTTGTATCCAGTAGGGGGAGAAGAGAAGAAGAAAGATTTCCTTACTTTATTAAATGCAATCCTCATTACTGGTAGCATTATCTTTACAATTGTATTTCTACTAGCGACGAAAGATTTCATGATGACGGGAATTTTATTAGTCGTAAGCATAGTATTTAGTATCGGTTTCGTTTATCAATACGGTGCAAAACGCATTGAGCGCTTAAATTGAAAGGAATGAACCTATGATTACATATGAAGAAAAGGTTATAAAAGAATTGGAGCGGTGGAAAGCTACATTCATGAAAGATTCTTCTATGATGACACGGTTCTCTAAAAAAGTGCAGGTGAAAGTGCAACAACTAGTGCCCGCGAAAGTGCAAAAGGTACTAACAGAAACGATTCGGATGATGGTGCAAACAATTAGTGCTGGATCAAACTTCATAAAACCGAAGCTAAAAGAAACGAACTGGTCACTGCAAAGACGTGACGATGAAGTACGTAAAAAAATAGATGAGTACAAAAAAATAGCTGCAGCAGAAGGAGCAGGGACGGGCGCTGGTGGTATTCTTCTTGGCCTTGCTGACTTTCCGCTTCTACTTACGATTAAAATTAAATTTTTATTCGATGCAGCGACATTATATGGATTTGATACGAGTAACAAAGAAGAGAGGCTCTTTATCCTTCACGTATTCCAGCTTGCCTTTTCAAGTGATGATCACCGAAAAGAAATATGGAAAGCGATTGAAACGTGGGATACAGTAGAAGAAAATCATATGGACTGGGAAAAGTTCCAAACAGAGTACCGAGACTATATCGATTTAGCGAAGATGTTGCAGCTCGTCCCGGTAATCGGCGCCCCGGTCGGTGCGTATGCGAACTATCAATTACTGCAACGACTTGGAGAAGTGACGATGAATTGTTATCGTATGCGGTTATTGAGTAGGAATTGAGTTGCTTTACAAAAAGAAGGCATTCTAAATTACACATTTAGGATGCCTTTTTTTATTTCACTTTATTGTATTCATAGAAAATCAATAGGAACGTACCATCATAGCAACTTTTAAACATCTAAGCTTGCTAGTGATGTGACGTTATCCCTATCAGAATATTTTTGTTAAAGGGTTGACCCATCAACCCGATTTATTATATGTTATAAAAGTAAGAAAATTCAATCAATTATAAGTGGAAGAAAGGAGAGCATGGATATGCCAATTATCCATATGAAGGGTTAAAAACTATTGGAATTCATTTTTAGTAAACCATTATTACATGCGGAGGTAGAATATGTTAAGACGTCGAGCTGGGTTGAAAAAACTGGTAACCGTGTCCTTATCAGCGGGTATGCTGTTTTCTATGCTTCCAACAGCATCTGCTACTACAATTAAAAAGAATTACTCCATTAATAACGTTTCTGATAATCAAAGCTATAAGACTATAGGCAAAATTACTAAGGTTTCGAAAGAAGGAAATAACGTATACTTTGACTTGAACACAGGTGAAAAAATAAAAATTAACTTTCTAAAAAATAATGTTTTTCGATTAAATTTGGACCCAAAGGGTGTTTTTGAAGAATATCCAACTCCAAATAAATCTGAGCATGAGACGAAAATTATCGATAAGAATGTTAGCGATTACAAAAAGGAATACGGATCGATTGACATTAGGGTCGATGAAAGAGATAACAAGGTCTATAAAATATCTACTAATGCTTTGGAGTTAAGAATAGATAAAGATACCTCAAAGATGAGCCTGTACGATAAAAAAAGAGCGAAGATTCTTTGGAGTGAAAGTGAACCGCTAAAGCATTCGAACGGAAGTACAGTTCAAACCCTCGATACAAAAGAAAGTGAATATTTCTACGGTGGAGGTCAACAGAATGGGTTTTATGCCCATAAGAATAATTCTATAAATATTGCAGTCGGGGGAGGTTGGGATGCAGGAGCTGCATCAAGTCCAGTTCCTTTCTATTTAAGCACTGAGGGCTACGGAGTCATGCGAAATACTTTTAAGCCGGGCGTTTATGATTTTACCAAAACATCTACCTTTGCACACAATGAAGACAGATTTGATGCTTATTATTTTGTAGATGATTCCATTCCAAACATCATTAACGAATATACAGAATTAACTGGGAAACCAGCCCTTATGCCAAAATCTGGTTTCTATTTAGGGCATGCTGACTGTTTTAATGGAACTCATAATGGTCATAAGGATCAACGAACACTCCTAGATAATGGATTAAATACAGTAAATCAATATGCAGAGAATGATATGCCTTTAGGATGGATATTACCAAATGACGGCTATGGATGTGGGTATGGCGGATTAAATAATTTGGAACAATTTGTTGATAAAGCAAATGACCAGAAAGTAGAGGTAGGTTTATGGACACAAAGCAGTCTTTATCCAGATCCGAATTTACCTGGAGATAGTCCGTTACGCAGAGACCTGGATGGGGAAGTAAAAGCAGGTGTAAGAGCAATAAAGACAGATGTTGCATGGGTTTGGGAAGGATATTCCATGGCCTTAAATGCCACACGACAAGCAGCAGAAGGAATTCAAAAAGCAGAGAATTCGGGTGGCGCACGTCCATTTGTTATTTCGCTAGATGGATGGGCTGGTACTCAGCGTTATGCTACATTATGGTCAGGCGACCAATATGGCGGTAATTGGGAGTACATAAGAATGCACATCCCTACTTACATTGGCGCAGGTTTATCAGGAAATCCAAACGTTGGTTCAGATATGGATGGTATATTTGGCGGAGATCCAAAAGTACAGACACGTGATTTCCAATGGAAAGCATTCACTCCTATTCAAATTGATATGGACGGCTGGGCATCGGGAGGTAATGATTACAGTAAGTCTAAAAATCCATGGAATTATGGTGAACCTTATGCATCGATTAATCGGATGTATTTAAAATTGAAGTCACAAATGATGCCTTATATATACACGATTGCTGAGGAATCTACATCAAAATCCATGCCGATGGTTCGAGGGATGATGTTAGAAGCTCCGAATGATCCGTATGCGTACGGGACACAAACACAGTATCAATATATGTGGGGGCCAAATCTATTAGTAGCACCAATATATGATGGAAACTCTAACGATGCTGAAGTAAGGAACGATATTTATCTTCCAGATAAAAATCAAGTTTGGATCGATTATTTTACAGGTGAGCAATATCAGGGAGGTTCGGTCCTTCATAATTTTAAAGCTCCACTATGGAAGACCCCTGTATTTGTTAAGGCTGGTGCAATTATTCCAATGGCACCAGAAAATAATTCTATTAATGAATTAAATGGTTCGGAAAATAGAATATTTGATGTTTATCCATCGGGAGAATCAGAGTTTACCCTATATGAAGATGATGGTAAAACTGTTGAGTATAAGGAAAAGAAAAATACAACAACGAAGGTCACTTCAAAGGTAAGCAAGGAAAAAGCTGTTATCACTGTCGATACTGCAAAAGGAAAAGGCTATAAAGGGATGGTTAAAGACAGGGGCACAGAAGCGATTGTCAATACGCGTGTAAACCCAAAGAATGTAAAGGTTAAGGTTGGAAATAAAGATGTTAAATTAAGGAAAGTTACAAGTGAAGAGGAATATAACAAATCAGAAAACGTGTATTTCTATAATGAAAGTCCAAACCTGAACAAATATGCTACAAAAGGCTCAGCGTTTGAACAGACTGAAATTATTACATCACCAAAGCTTTATATTAAAGTAGGAAAAACAGATATCACGAAAAATAAAATAACTTTTACAGTAGATGGCTTTGATAATACTCAAAAGAAGGATGTAGTAGATAAAGAAGTACCGACTATTCCATCAGGGCTTAAAGCTGATGAGGCAAACATAACAGATAGAGAGATTAAATTAGATTGGAACAAGGTTGACGGTTCGAATCCAACATATGATTTAATGATTGATGGTGTGGTTCATACAAATGTGTTTAAGTCAAGTGACAGTGGGCAAGCGCCATTCTATCTCCATACAGGTCTAACATCTGATACAGAACATTCTTATAAAATAAGAGCAACAAATACAAAAGGATCATCAGGCTGGAGTGATGAAATCAAAATAAGAACAAAGCTTGACCGATACAGAAATGTCCCTAAGGATATGACTGCAAAAGCAGATAGTGAGCAGCCGGGAGAAGAAGCATCTCTAGCTGTAGATGGGAAGGATGAAACAAAGTGGCATACTGCATGGGGAGATTCGGGCAATAAACTGCCACATACATTTGAGATTGATATGAAATTAGCTTATGAATTAGATAAGCTTGAGTATATGCCAAGACCAGGTGCGGGGAATGGTACGATATTAAAATACAATTTAGACGTAAGTCTAGATGGAAAAACTTATAAAAACATCATTACTGATGGAACATTTGAGAGAAATGACGAAACGAAAGTCATTGATTTTCAAGGGAATACTACTGCAAGGTATATTAAGTTGACCATCACAAACTCTGTAGGCGGCTTTGGAAGTGCAATGGAATTCAGACCGTACAAAAAGGATAAAACCGTGGGAACGGTTGTTGGTGAAAATATACCAAATGGAAAAATTGATGAAGATGACCTTCTCTTCTTTGCAAGCTATATGGGTGTCGATCAAACTGAAGCTTGGGAACAGGTTTCAAAGGTGGATATTAATTTCAATGGTGTAATAGACGCATACGATTTAATGTATGTAGCATCACAATTGGGTCAAAAGCCACTTCAAGCAACAGGCAAACCGATTGCCGGATTATTGGATATTAGACCTAGTAAGAAGGAGTTAAAAGCAGGAGAGGAATTTTCAGTAGAAATAATAGGTGCAGGATTAAAGGATATTAATGCATTCAACTTAGAACTAAAACTAGATCCTAACAAATATGAATTAGTGAAAGAGTGTAAGCCTGACGGGACTTGCGGTGCAAATATTGTTTCGGCTTCCAATGAAACTGCTAATATGTTGAACTATTCTTTACTTGCGGGGATCGGAAAGCCTGAACAACGAATTATGGCTGCATTTTCTAACAAGGGAACACAAAATACATTAGAAGGTACAAAGACATTAGCCACGATTAAGTTAAAGGCTAAGAAAGATATTAGTTTTGATATGCCGATAACAAGATCATTACTGATTAATACAGCCTTTGATACTATTGATAAAATAGGAGAGGTTTTAAATCCTGGCCAAGAACCTGGAGAGGTGGAACAACCACAAGAGCCTAAGGAACTACAATTATCAAATAAAGATATGACGGTTACTGGTGAAGGGGAAAAGATGCAGGACGGTGCACTAGCTTTTGCCAACCTTATTGACGGTGAGATAAGCGAAAGTTCATTGGCGGAATTGAAATGGAGTCTCACTGGAAATGAAGGGATTTCACTACCGTTACCCGTAGATTTCAACTTTACTAAACCACAAGAATTGACTAAATTTATTGTTTATAATCGTCCGCAATATACGAATGGCAAAATTAAAACATTAAGTGCCAAAGTATATACTGAATCTGGAAAAGAGTATGATCTAGGTGCAAAAAGTGTTAACTTCGACGATAAATCAGTAACTTTCGATTTAACAGCGGCTGCTATACCTGCTGGAACTAAAGTTACAAAGTTATCGATTAACTTTGAGGAATCGCACAGTGGGCCTCTTATGTTGTCTGTTGCAGAGGTAGAAGTCTTTGTAAAGAATCCTGCTTAGGTAGAGAAAATAAATATCTCTTATTATCTTAATGGTGTTAGGGTTAACCCTAACACCATAATCTTTATTATGATTGGGGAGAAAATTAAGATGTATATGAAAAAGATGCTGTCGCTGTTCGTATCTACTGTCATTGTGGTGAGCGTTATACTCCCGATTGGCAGCAACTCAAGTTCAACAAAAGTTTCAGCTGCCGGGTCAAGCTTTGTAAACATAGCAAAGGACAAAGTAGAAATTGGAAATGATGCAATCACAAGAGTTATTGATGTATCCGATTCCAAGTTGAAGACAAAAATAGTCTCTAACAAAAGAATTGGAAAGGACTTGGTTCCTGAAGGAGGTTCGGAGGATTTTGCCATCCATTTGGTCTCCGAGAAGCAAACATCTGAAGAGCCGCCAAAAGAGAAAAATGTACAAATTCCTGATGCGAACAAACCGAAAATACAGCTTGACAGAACAAATTGGACGGCAACAGTCTATGATTCTGTGGGAAAAGCCAAAGATGGTGCAACCATGCTGGATGGCGATAACAACACTTACGTAGATTTTTCGGATGGAAACAAGACATGGCCATATGAAGTTGTGATTGACTTAAAGGAAGACAAAACAATTGGATCGTTTGGCTATCAAAAAAGGCCAGGATTCCAAGGCCAGGCATATGGAATCAATGGAACAATAGGAAAATATGAAATCAAGGTTAGTAGCGACGGGGAAAATTGGGTAGATGCAGGAACGGGAGAATTTTCGTCAAAAGACTTTAACCTACACAAAGTAGATAATCTCTACAATGTGGGAGATATGGTCTATGGAAATTTAACAGGGGCGAAAACAGCAAGATACGTAAAGATTGTTCAATTAAGTGGTGCATTAACAAATGATATTTCATTTACCGGTGCTGAACTTTACCTGTTTGAAGATACCGTTCGACAAGATAACAACAATCCTGGAGACACTAATAAAGGAATGATTAAGTCAAGTGAATTAACGATTAAACAAGTAAATGAAGAAAAATACAAAACGGGGAAACGAATTCAATTCGTGTTTGAAGAGTATGAAAAGTATAACTCGGTATGGACCATTAAGTACAACGTATTTGTAGAGGACAATGCCCCTTATTTAAGAAGTAATCTTGAAATTGCATCTTCAAATAAAGATATCACCTTCGACTATATCGATGTGGATCAATTCGCACTGCCCAAAAATGTGGAAGGACTATTCCATCACCCGCCGCTAAAGGATATTTCCTCCATGTGGATTGGAAAATATGAATTAGTTTTGGGGCAGCCAATTTATGCAAATGGTATGTTCTTTGGATCAGAATTTCCTGCCTCAGACACAGATGTAGTAAATAACACGATGCAGGTTCGATATTACTCAGGCAAGAATTTTAAAAAGCTAGCAGAAGACAAGCAGCTCAATACGGATGGAAGCTTTACGACTTGGAATAGCGTCATGGGCGCTGCAGCTGGAACGGATAAAGACGTTGTTCAAACTGACTTTTTTGCCTATATCAATGATATTGCTACAAAGACGGAATTCCGAAAGCAATATAATTCCTGGTATGACAATATGATGGATATTACAGATGAGAGTATCGCTAATTCATTCTATGGTACGGAAAAAGAGTTGAGCAAAAATGGCGTAGAGCCTTTGGATTCTTATGTTGTAGATGATGGCTGGAATGCCTATGAAACTGTTAATTCCACTGGACAGGAAACGAAAGCGCCATATGATAACCAAACTGGGTTCTGGGAATTCAACAACAAATTTCCTAATGAATTATATCCGGCAAGTGATATGGCAAAGAAATTTGGCTCAACGTTTGGACTGTGGCTTGGCCCTCAAGGCGGCTACAATTACTTTGGCGGGTTTGCCGAATTTCTTGAAAAGAATGGCACAGGACATGTGACCAATGATTATTGGAAAAGCGTAGACGTAGGCTCCAAAACATATGTAAACAATCTGACGAAGATCTTTTTAGATTATCAAAACAGATTTGATATTGAATATTGGAAGCTAGATGGATTTGCTGTGAGACCTTCAGCCGATAAAGACAATCAGCACATGGTTGGCGGCGACCACAATATGTATTATACATCAGATCTTTGGGAAACATGGATTGATACCTTTAAATCCATGAGACAAGAAAGGGAAGAAAAAGGCAGGGGTCTATTTTTAAACCTTACCTGCTATGTAAACCCAAGTCCGTGGTTGCTGCAGTGGGCAAATACGATTTGGATTCAAGACTCCGGTGACAATGGATTTTTGAGCACCTACGGTGGAACCCAGGCAGAACAAATGATGTCATACAGAGACAATGTTTACTTTAACATTTTTAAGAAAAATGATCTGCAGTTCCCGTTGAAAAATGTATATAATCATGACCCGATTTACGGAGTTTCTGCAGGGATAAACTTTACCGATGATGATTTTAGAAATTATTTGATGATCAATGCGACAAGAGGAACGGCATTCTGGGAATTATATTTTTCACCGAGTATGATGAATGATGCTAAATGGAGAATAACAGCTGATGTATTGGGGTGGGCCGAAAGTCATTCAAAGACGCTTGAAAAAGCAAAACTATTTGGGAAGCGGCCAGATCAAGGTGGAGTTTACGGCTATTCGGCTTGGAACAGTGGCGAAGGAATTGTTTCATTTAGAAATGCCAGCAATAAAGAACAAAGCTATACGTTGACATTAGATAATACTGTAGGTGTTCCAACGGATTTAGATAATGCAAAAATGGTACAGACTCTGCCAAGAGTTGATGAAACCAAAGTGGAGAAGATGAGCTATGGCGATACGTTAACAGTAACCCTAGCCCCTCATGAGTCAAGAATCTATCAAGTTACCAGCAAAGATCAGACACCTGCCAAGGTTATCTCTGTAAAGAATACAAAAGAGAATACTGTGCGAGTAAAATTTGATCAGAGGATTCAGAATCCAACTATCACTGTTAATGGGAAGCATGCAGATGCCACTATTTTGGAAGATTATCGATCCATTGAGGTTAGCAATGCTAAACAGATTGGTAAGGAAAACAAAGTAGACATTAACGTCGAAAACATCTGGGGTACTCCTACTGTTACCAAGAAGGATTTCCACGGGTACGAAAATGGCTATGCGGCAAAGCTGTTGGAGAAAACGGATGTTGAGAATGGAGAAAGCTTGGAGACTTTCCATTTTGAAAAAGCAAATATTGATTTGTACAGCATCAATCATAAAGAATATAAATTTAAGAAACAAATTCCATTGGTAGGAACAGACGACTTTTCTATCTCATTTAAGTTTAGATCTTCAGGTAATAACCAAGTCATTTTAAACCAGGAAGGTGCCTATTCTATTGCGGTTGACGAAAACGGATATCTCAACTTTACTGTAGGAGACGATGTTGTCAATTCAAAGACGAATGTAACGACTGTTGCTGAAAAGGCGAATGGAACTTTTGGAACGACAGAATACAAACCAACGACAACAAATGAAACGGTTAAGGGGAAAGTTAACGATGGAACCCTGCATGATGTAAAGGCAGTTAGAGAAGCAAATGGGATGATTAAGCTGTATTTAGATGGAGAACTCTTGTCATCAAAATACGTTAAAGATAGATTCTCATTGCCAAAAGGAAAAATCACCCTCGGCAGTAAAAAAACAAATCTGCAGATTGCAGATGTAGAAATTAGAAATGAAGCGGTAGCGTATGATGAGGCAAAAAAATCTTATGAAGATCTTAATTTAACGCCTGGACGTAAGGAATTGGACAGAACTGGATTTAAGGCATCTGCCGATTCAGAGGAGCAAAAAGCCGGGGGAAATGAAGGAGCGGCAACTAATGTATTAGACGGGAAAACCTCTACATGGTGGCACACGCAGTACAATGGAGCAAGCCCTATAGCACCTCATTGGTTAACCATTGAAATGCCGGAAGTTAAACCTGTTGACGCTTATGAGTATGTAAGCAGAGACGGAAACGGTAACGTGAAAAAGTATGAATTGCAAGTTTCGGATACGAATGACGATGGCAGCTGGAAAACTGTGAAATCTGGAGAAATGCAGGATGGCGGAAGTACTTTAATTAAGTTCGATCAACCAGTTGAAGCCAAATTCTACAGATTATACATCACGGAAACATATGGAAGTCCGGCTAATACATTTGCATCGGCTGCCGAAATAAAGTTGTATAAGTACAATGAAGGAGCTGCGGATTTTTCAAAATTAGCCGCTGCTTACCAAGAAATGACTCTTTTCGATGATAAGCCTTATTCAAAGAAAAGTTTAGATAGCTCAGGATTTAATGCTTTAAAGGATAGAGTTGTAAATGTATATAAAAATCCTAATTCAGCACAACCGGAAATAGATGCAGCGTCTTCTGATTTCACACAAAACTTTGCGGCTATTTTATCCAGGTTGAAGCAAAAAGGCCAATAAAAACTTTAGCAGCTCCAGTAGCGAAAGGTTCATTGAGAGAAGAGAAATCTATAAGATGATGATTTCTTTTCTCCTTTTAAAATGTAAGCTTTATTCATCAATCCGTTTATTGTGCATTTGAATTATATTAATGATTTGTATTTTGTGAGAAAACAGAAGAATTAAATGGATTGATAAGGGGGAGGCTGTCGAATTCTTTTCCTTGAAAATTAAAAGTTTTTTAACTTGTTGGGTTGACCCTACATTGTGGCATGATATAATGAAATTACTTACAATATTCAGACTATTCTCGCAACCTAATTGTTATGAGTTTTTCTTCCGTTTAACTTATACCATCAACCCGATGTTACAAAGAGCGTGGAATGGATTTTTTAAAGAAAAATCGTCCTCCTATATACTGGAACATAATAATGGTGTTGTTGGTGCAAGATTGCGAGTATTCGAAAGAGTTTAAAGAGGAGTGGTCGTATATGTTTACATTCAGTCAAGAAAAATTAGTACCACTAGGTGCACAAATCACAACCGCAGAAATAAAACAGCAGCCTGATCTATGGGCTGAAACCTTTGCATTGTATACGGATAGAAGCAGTGAGATTGAAAAGTTTTTACTAAAAATATCAATGAAACACGACCGGATTCGCGTTATTTTTACTGGTGCTGGAACATCTGCCTATGTTGGTGATCTCGTTACCCCATACCTAAAGGAAAAAGTGGATGAAAAACAGTGGGAATTGCTGAGTATTCCGACAACTACCTTGGTATCCAATCCTTATCAATTTCTAAAAGCGGATTTTCCAACCTTACTCGTTTCGTTTGCAAGAAGCGGTAACAGCCCAGAAAGTGTTGCTGCCGTCAAATTAACGGAGCAAATTGTGACTGATTTGTACCAGCTCACAATTACTTGTAATAAGGACGGTCAATTGGCCAAGCGAGCAGCAGGTGATGAAAAAAATTTATTGCTTTTGATGCCTGAAAAATCGAATGATCAAGGATTTGCGATGACGGGAAGTTATACGTGCATGGCACTATCGACTTTGCTCGTTTTTGATTCTAAGTCCCTGGAAGAAAAATCGTCCATTGTAAAAATAATTCAGCAAATGGGTGAAAGTGTCATTCAAAGAGAAGGCGTCATTGAAGCGATTATCAATCGTGATTTTGACCGCATCATTTATTTAGGATCTGGCAGTTTAGAAGGTTTAACGAGAGAAGCACAATTAAAATTATTAGAACTGACAGCTGGAAAAATTGTCACGGCTTTTGATTCGCCGTTAGGCTTCCGGCATGGTCCTAAATCATTTGTGAATGAAAAGTCCGTTGCTTTTGTGTTTGTTTCCAACCAACCGTATACACGCCAATACGATTTAGATATGTTAAAAGAAATGAAGCAGGAAAACATTGCAAGCTATATATGTGCCATCGAGGTCGATGGAGAAACCAATTATGATGGGAACACATTTAGTTTCAGCAGAGAGGCCCAATCTATACCAGATGCTTACTTAGCCTTACCTTTTGTCATGGTTGGCCAGACGGTTTCGTTGCTGGCTTCGATAAAGGTCGGCAATACACCGGATAACCCATCTCCCACAGGAACAGTGAATCGTGTCGTTAAAGGTGTAACCATCTATGAATACCAGTAATTTGGGTAGGGAGAGCAGTAAGCCAATGTTTATTTTTGCCGATCGGTTTTTTCTTGAGGGGAAGGTCGTAGGGCCTGGTTTTTTGGAAATAATAGATGGGAAATTTGGTTTTTTTTCTGAAAACCAGTCTGATGAAGCGGCAGAAATCATTGATTACGCGGGGCATTGGATTGCACCTGGTTTAGTAGATACACATATTCATGGATTTCAAAATCACGACATTATGGACAATGATTTTCAAGGATTGAATGAGATATCTGAAGGACTTCTTTCTTGCGGAGTTACTTCGTTTTTGCCGACAACCTTAACCTCTTCAACAGAAGCGTTGAATCAAGTAACTGAAATGATTGGTACCAATTATACGAAAGTCAGGGGAGCCAAAATTAAAGGTATTTTTTTAGAAGGGCCATTTTTTACCGAAAAACATAAGGGGGCACAAAATACGAAATATTTTTGTGACCCATCCATTGAAAAGTTGAAAGATTGGCAGAAATTATCCAATGATTCTATTAAAAAAATTGCGATTGCACCTGAAAGAAAAGGTGCAGCGGAATTTATTGAATATGCTGTCGGTGAAGACATAGCTGTAGCGTTAGCTCACAGTGATGCAACTTATGAAGAAGCAAAGCAAGCGGTTGAGAGAGGAGCTTCGATTTTTGTTCATGCGTTCAATGGAATGAGCCCGCTGCACCATCGTGAGCCAGGGATGGCCGGCGCTGCTATGAATCTAAAAGATGTTTTTGCGGAAATCATTTGTGACGGACACCATGTTCATCCTGCTGCCGCCAATATTTTAATGAATGCACGCGGCAGAGATCAAACCGTTTTGGTCACTGATTGTATGATGGCTGGAGGAATGCCGGAAGGAACCTATCAGCTTGGAGAATATGCTGTAGAGGTGATAGGTGGTGCCGCTCGTATCGAGAGTGGCAGTTTAGCAGGCAGTGTTTTACAGCTGAAAGATGCAGTGAAAAATGTCGTTGATTGGGGGATTGCCACCCCAGAAGAAGCGATCTATATGGCAAGTACCGCACCTGCTCAAAGTATTGGGATGGATGGGGAATGCGGGAAAATTGCTCAGGGTTATGCCGCTGACTTTATTGTGTTGAATCCTGAACTGGAATTGATGGCGACGTACCTTGATGGTGCTTGTCGTTACCATTTACGGAAAGAGGGAGTGCGATAATTTGAGCTGTCACGATGAATCTATGCATTGATATTTTCTTTCCTTGAACTATTTGCTTTATGATTTGCTTTTTACATTTTTCCATTCGATTTATTTGGGAATAACTCTAGATAGCCCATCACCATCTGGTATGGTAAACCGGGTTGTTAAAGGAGTAAAAATATATCTATTCCAGCCATCATATTTATAGGGGGTAACATCATGCCGAATATTTTGCTAACAAGAATCGATAACCGATTGGTTCATGGTCAAGTAGGAGTTACATGGGTTAATCATTTAGGAGCTAATTTAATTGTCGTCGCAAATGATGAAGTGTCTGAAGATGAGGTACAACAGGATTTAATGGAAATGGTTGTCCCGGGGTCAATCGGAATTCGCTTTTTCTCAATCCAGACTACTATCGATGTGATTCACAATGCAGCAGATGAACAGCATATCTTTTTAGTTGTAAAAACACCACAAGATGTGTTGCGACTTGTAGAGGGCGGTGTGCCAATTGACAAGGTGAATATTGGAAATATGCATTTTTCTCAAGGGAAAACACAATTATTCTCTACCGTGTCTGTTGATGCAGATGATAAAGAGTCGTTTAGGAAGCTGCGTGACTTGGGAGCAAAACTTGAGGTACGCCGTGTTCCAGATGAAAGACCAGATGATATTTATAAACACTTATAGAAAGAAGTGAGAATGAATGGATAATCACATGCTGCTTCAAGCTTTATTAGTTGCTATATGGGCTGGAATTGCAGGGATAGACCTGTTTAACGGATTGTTTCATATTCACCGGCCAATTGTAACCGGTGTCATTATTGGTTTGATTTTTGGGGATGTAACAACAGGGGTTATGACAGGTGCTGCTATGGAGTTAGTGTGGGCCGGTATGGTGCCGCTTGCTGGGGCACAGCCACCAAATGTTGTTATTGGAGGAATAATCGGAACATCGTTTGCGATTTTGACAGGACAAGAGCCAACGGTGGCAATCGGTATTGCTGTTCCGTTTGCAGTTGCAGTTCAGGCATGTATAACTCTCATGTTTACTGCTTTTTCTCCGGTCATGCACAAGGCTGACCAATATGCACAAGAGGCTAACACAAAGGGAATTGAACGGATTAATTATTTTGGAATTCTTACATTATTTATATTCTATTTTGTTATTGCTTTTTTACCAATTTATTTTGGCGCAGAAAGTGCTAAAGCGGTCGTAGAGATTTTACCAAAATGGCTTATTAGTGGCCTTGGTGTTGCTGGGGGAATGATGGCTGCAATTGGTTTTGCGATGCTATTAAAAATTATGTTAAAAAAACAATACGTTGCCTTTTTAATCGTCGGATTTATTTTAGTCACATATATGAAAATGCCGGTTATTGCTGTTGCTTTAATTGGGATTGCCATCGCGCTATACGATTATTTCAAAGTAAATTCTGGTGATGGATCAGTAAGAGGGGGGACAAAACGTGGAATCTAAACAAGTAGAAACGATAATGGATCATACGAGCAGTCCGGAATATTATCAAGACGTTGCCACAGAAAAGGTTTTAACTAAAAAAGATTTAAACAAGATGGTATGGCGCTCTCTTTTACTTCAAGCGTCATTTAACTATGAAAGAATGCAGGCCGCAGGATGGTTATATTCGCTTTTACCAGGATTGAAAAAGATTCACAAAAATAAGCATGATTTAAGTGAATCTATGAAAAGTCATATGGAATTCTTCAACACGCATCCATTCCTTGTAAACATTATTATGGGGATTATCCTTGCGATGGAGGAAAAGAAACAAAATCGAAATATGATTAGATCTATTCGAGTAGCCATGATGGGACCGCTTGGTGGAATTGGTGATGCTCTATTCTGGCTAACCCTCCTGCCCATTTGTGTTGGTATAGGTGCTTCACTTGGGCAAGATGGAAACCCTATGGGGGCAGTGGTCTTTCTATTAATTTTTAACACAGTTCATTTTGCTCTTAGATTTGGGTTAATGCACTACGGTTATAGTGCCGGAACAAATGCTATCAGTTCTTTAAAGGAAAATACTAAAAAAGTAGCACATGCAGCATCTATTGTTGGGGTAACAGTTGTTGGCGCATTGATTGCCTCATTCGTAAAGTTAGAATCAAGTTTAGTGATCCATGCTGGTAAGGCAAAAATTGCTCTACAAAAGGATTTACTCGATAAACTCGTACCAAACTTATTGCCTTTGGCATACACTTTATTAATGTACTATCTATTAAAAAAGGGATTTTCTCCAGTTAAGCTAATTATCATTACTGTTATCATCGGTATTATTGGTAAAATTCCATTTCCATTTGGAACCATTTTATAATATTTAGCATGTTAGGAGGATTTTTAATATGAATGGTTTGATTATTAGCGGTCATGGATCGTTTGCAACTGGTCTTCAATCTTCGGTAAAACTAATCGTTGGAGATCAACCCAATGTGGAATACGTGGATTTTCTTGAATGCGATTCAACATGCGATCTTGAGAAAAAGCTGCTTGAGGCTTTTTCAAGATTACAAAAATGTGAGTCTATCTTAGTCTTATGTGATTTAGTTGGCGGTTCTCCGTTTAAAACGGCCGTTTCACTTACGCATGGGAAGGAAGGTTCTGCTGTAGTTGGCGGAACAAATCTTGCGATGGTCCTCGAAACCGTTTTACTAAAGGACGGACTTCAAATCGATGGATTAAGAGATTTAGCAATCAATACTGGTAAAGAAGCGATTAAAGGTTTTCAAAAGTCGGAGCGTCCAAGATTCAAAGAGTCTAGTATTTAATGAAAGCGATGAAGGATAGAGCAATCTATCAATCTAATAATTGTGACTGTCCCGATAAGGAATAGGATAGAACAGAACTACAACTGAATATTGTAGAGTGGATAGTTTTTTGAGAGTATTTATCTGAAGATTAAAACATTTAATGCGTTGCATTAAATGTTTTAGTCTTAATGTGTTAGCCTTATAAGTTATGGTTACATAATAGAATTACTTAAAACAATCTAACTATTATTTTCATAATAAAGTTTATATGAGTGTTTCTTTCGTTGTAACTTGTACCAACAACCCGATATTACAATCGTTTTTGGGGGAGAAGAAATTGAGGTACAGGAACATGAAAATGGCAATAGGCATTGATATTGAAGGGACAAAAATTATCGCGGGCAGTATTTTGCAAGTCAAAGAGGCTGTCAAAAATGTCGTTGATTGGAGAATTGCGACCAGTGAGGAATCCCTCTATATGGAAAAAACAGCATCCGCGGAAAGCAGTGGCATCGATGGGGAAGACGATAAGATTACGAACTGTTATGATGCTGGTTTTATCACATTAACACCGGAGCTCGAGTTAACTGGCACGGTTTGCTGGCTTCAATCTGAGAACTTGCTAGGGAAAGAGGGAGTAAGATGATTTTAGCTGTCACTATGAATCCATCCGTTGATATTTCCTATCCAATTCAAGATTTTAAGTTAGATGATGTAAATCGTGTGGGAAATGTTCGAAAAACCGCCGGCGGAAAAGGGTTAAATGTCGCCCGGGTTGTCAAACAGATGGGCGAAGACGTTTTGGCCACAGGTGTCATTGGCGGGACTATTGGCGATTACATTATTCAAGAATTGACGAAAAGTGATATCAGGAATCATTTTTATAAAATTAATCAAGAATCAAGAAACTGTATCGCGATTCTGCATGAAGGCAAGCAAACTGAAATCCTCGAAACCGGGCCAAGTGTATCCGCGGAAGAAGGAAATGCTTTTTTAGAAACATATCGGGAACTGCTGTCTGAAGTTTCTATTGTCACGATTTCGGGTAGTTTACCAAAAGGTCTTGAGTCTGGATTTTACCGTCAGATGGTCGAAATGGGCCGGGAGAAGGGAATTCCCGTAATTGTTGATACATCAGGAGAGCCGCTCCGACAGGTTTTGAACCATCATGTAAAACCCTTTGCAATCAAACCGAATATCTCAGAGCTGTTCCAGCTTTTTGGCATGGAAGTGGAGGAGAGCATAAGCAGCTTGAAGCAACTGTTAAACAATAATTTATTTCATGGGATTGAATGGATTGTCGTTTCGATGGGAGCGGCGGGTTCTTTTCTCAAGCATGGTGCAGATTATTACCGGGTTACTATTCCTGCTATTGAGGTCATGAACCCTGTTGGATCAGGTGATGCAACTGTTGCAGGATTAGCGGTTGCCCTGAGACGAAAGCAAGCCGTTTCGGACATCCTGAAAACTGCGATGACGACAGGCATGCTCAATACGATGGAAGAGGGAACAGGTTATATTGATCCAGAGAAGTTCGGTCAATTTTTTGAAATGGTAGAGGTTATTAAAATAGATTAATAGAGGTGATTGTTGATGTTAACATTAACAAATAATAAATTAGCAGCTCTTAAGCGTTTATCAGATGAGAATGGAATTATCGGAGCTTTGGCAATTGATCAACGTGGTTCATTAAAGAAAATGATTGTAGCTGGAAGTGAGAATAATGTCGGAGATGAGGGCATCATTCGCTTCAAAGAGTTGGTTTCTGAAGAGTTAACACCATATGCAACGTCTATTCTATTGGATCCGGAATATGGTCTGCCAGCTGCGAAAGTTCGTCATTCGGATGCGGGGTTATTAGTGGCGTATGAAAAAACAGGTTATGATGCAACAACCGAGGGGCGATTGCCTGATTTATTGCCAGAGTGGTCCGTTAGACGTCTGAAGGAAGCTGGAGCAGATGCAGTTAAGTTTTTATTGTATTATGATGTAGATGAAGATGAAAAAATTAATGACTATAAGCACGTTTATATGGAACGAGTTGGATCTGAGTGTGCGGTAGAAGACATTCCGTTCTTCCTTGAAATAGTGACTTACGATGCCAAAAATGATGATGTGAAAAGCATGGAGTATGCCAAAGTGAAGCCTCATAAGGTTATCGAGGCCATGAGGGAATTCTCTAAACCACAATACAAGGTGGACGTATTAAAGGTAGAAGTTCCAGTAGATATGCAGTTTGTAGAGGGTTACGCAGATGGTGAGACAGCCTACAGCAAGGAAAAAGCGGCTGCGTATTTCAAAGAGCAAAGTGAGGCAACAAATCTGCCGTTTATCTTCTTAAGTGCCGGCGTCAGTGCAGAATTGTTTCAAGAAACCCTGACATTTGCGAAAAAATCCGGCTCAACTTTCAATGGTGTTCTCTGTGGCCGAGCAACATGGAAAAATGGTGTCGCTCAATTTGCCGAAAATGGTGAACAAGCCGGACGTGCTTGGTTACAAGAAAACGGCAGGAAAAATATCCAAAGACTAAATATTGTCTTGAAAGAGACAGCATGCCCCTGGTTTGCAAAAATTTCAGGGTAAGAAAGTGTGGGGTAAGGTTCTCACTCTTCCTTATATTTGATTTATTTTTAAACGTTGTTTTGACTGGAACGTGGAAAATAGTCCAATTAAGAGTGGTGTGAATTTTTTACGAATCTAGTAATAACGATTTTGATAAGCTATCATTATTATAGTTTGGTAGAAACTATTTCGTTATAGAACCTGGTTGTTAGATTGACGCATTAAGTGTTAATGGTATAATTTAGGTTATTAAAAGAACGTTAGTATAGTTTGGAGGCTGGTTTAGTAAAATGAAACCATTGCAGCATGAAAGTCTAATTCCGCTTTATCATCAATTAATGGAAAGATTAAAGGATTCAATTGAAAAAGGTCATTGGGCACTTGGTGATAAAATCCCATCAGAAAACCAGCTAATGGATCAATTTGGAGTGAGTCGCAACACGGCAAAAAAAGCGATTGAGGAGCTTGTACAGGAAGGAATTCTATACCGAATCCAAGGAAAAGGTACCTTCGTGGCAAAACCAAAATTGCAGCAGTCATTGATGGGGTTTTATAGTTTTAGTAAAGTATTGAAAGAAAAAGGCTTGAACCCTAAGGATATCATTCTGAACATAGAGGAAATCAAGCCGAATGTCAAAATCAAAGAAGCGCTACAGCTAAGCGAAGATGTGAATGTCATTGAAATGAAACGCCTTCGCTGTGCTGAAGATGAGCCGTTTATATTGGAATCATCTTTTATTCCGAAACATGTTGTTACAGATATAGAGCAGCTAAAAAGGGTAGGCGAAATTTCTTTATATGATTTATTTTCACAACATTTTAATACCATAGTAACAAGAGCAAACGAGGCATTTGAACCTGTTCTCATCCGTGCTGACGAAAGTAAGTATCTGCAAACGGAGGAAGGTCGTCCGGCACTTCTGCTTGAAAGAACTGCCTATGATATCAATGGTGTGCCAGTTGAATTTTGTATATCTATTGTGCGGGGCGATCGCTGCCGCTTTTACACTGAATTAACCTAATCGTTGAATCACTCATAACATTTGTTTATGAGTGATTCAATTAATCTATTTTTACAATACGCCAATTCCTTTTCTAAAACCTGGATAAGGAATTGGCGGTGGTAAGATGTTTTATCCCGCTATTTGCTGGGAGCAAGGAAGCTAGGTAGGAGCCTTACTGCACAAACGTCCGGTTGGTGAAGGCTAATAATTAGTGGGGGATGAACAAAATCCCCACTGATTAAAGTTTTACTTTATGGTAAGGGAAGGATTGTTTGATGTCGTAGACGTAGCATTAAAATGGCATCTTGGAATATAGAATGAGTATGAAAATTTAGTACAGAAAGAGTGAAATATAAAATGGAAGAAAAAACGTTTAAAATTGTCGAAAAATTAGGAATTCACGCAAGGCCAGCAACACGTCTGGTCAATAAAGTAGGTCAGTATGGAGCAGAAATAACTCTCCAGTACAATGGGAAGTCTGTAAATTTAAAATCAATTATGGGTGTCATGTCACTTGGGATTCCAAGTGGGGCTGAAGTCACAATCGTAGCTGAAGGTAATGATGCAAAAGAAGCATTAGAAGCGCTCGAAGAGTTAATGAAGAGTGAGGGGATTGGCGAATAACGTCAGCATGAATGTTACAGGAATTGAAGTTTTTTAGGAATTTTGATGAGGAGGGCTTTTAGCCCTCCTCTGTCAAATAGAGAGTATTAACATTTAATCAGATGAAGTGTATATTGGCTTGATGGAAATCCGCTTGAACTAAAAATTAATATGAGAAAAGGGTTGTTAAAACAATGTCCATCATAATTAAAGGGATTGCAGCTTCTCCAGGCATTGCTATTGCCAAAGCTTTTCGCTTAGAAAATCCAGAGTTAATTGTAGAAAAAATAGCAGTAACGAATACAAATCAGGAAGTAGAACGCTTTGAACAAGCAATTGAAACATCAAAATTAGAGCTTGAAGGAATAAAAGAGCATGCTCGTAAAGAACTTGGCGAAGATAAAGCAGAAATCTTTGCTGCCCACCTTCTCGTGTTGACCGATCCGGAACTAATAAACCCAATTAAGGAAAAAATCAAAAACGAGCAAGTCAATGCGGAGTTTGCCTTAAATGAAGTGACCACTATGTTTGTGAACTTGTTTGAGGCAATGGACAACGAATATATGAGAGAGCGCGTTACGGATATTCGTGATGTGACAAAGCGTGTGTTATCGCATCTTTTAGGTGTGAACATTGCCAATCCAAGCATGATTTCAGAAGAAGTGGTGATTGTGGCAGAAGACTTAACACCATCTGATACCGCCCAATTAAACCGCAAGTATGTAAAAGGTTTTACAACGGATATAGGTGGGCGTACATCACATTCAGCGATTATGGCGTGTTCTATGGAAATTCCAGCGATCGTAGGTACGAAGGTGGTAACAAATGATATCGAAAACGGAGTATTAGTCATAGTCGACGGTTTAGATGGCAAAGTAATCGTCAATCCAACAGAAGATGTTGTGAAGATATACGAAGATAAAAAAGCTGTTTACGAAGCCCAAAAAGCAAAGTGGGCCAAGCTTGTGAATGAGCCTACATTATCATCTGATGGACATAAAGTGGAGATTTTTTCTAACATTGGTACTCCTGAAGATGTAAAAGGTGTCCTTGATAATGGTGGTGAAGGAGTAGGTTTATATCGTACTGAATTTTTATATATGGGGCGCGATACACTTCCGACAGAAGAAGAACAATTTGATGCTTACAAAACGGTATTAAAGCGAATGGAAGGTAAGCCAGTTGTTGTTCGGACGCTGGATATCGGGGGTGACAAAGAACTTCCCTATTTAAATCTTCCAAAAGAAATGAATCCATTCTTAGGGTTTCGTGCGATTCGTTTATGTTTGGAAATGCAGGACATGTTCCGCGCACAACTTCGTGCGCTATTGCGTGCAAGTGTATACGGTAATTTGAAAATTATGTTCCCGATGATTGCTACACTGGATGAATTTCGTCAAGCAAAAGCGATTTTAATAGAGGAAAAAGAAAAACTTCAAGCTGAAGGTACAATCATTGGTGAAAGTATTGAGGTAGGGATGATGGTGGAAATTCCATCTTCCGCTGTGATGGCTCACCAATTTGCAAAAGAAGTGGACTTCTTTTCAATCGGAACAAATGATTTAATTCAATATACGCTGGCAGCAGATCGCATGAATGAGCGTGTTTCTTATTTATACCAGCCATATAACCCGGCGATCCTTCGCTTAATCAAAAATGTCATTGATGCAGCACATAATGAAGGGAAATGGGCAGGTATATGTGGTGAAATGGCTGGGGATGAAATCGCGATTCCTATTCTTCTCGGTTTAGGATTAGACGAATTTTCTATGAGTGCCACTTCTATTTTACGAGCAAGAAACCAAATTCTTAAGTTATCAAAAACAGAAATAAACTTAGTTATTGAACAAATTTTAAATATGACAACATCTGAGGAAGTGGAGAGATTTGTGAAAGATATATTTATAAAACCCAAAAATGTTTCTGTTTGATGAAATCAATTTAGCCAATCGCTTTCCCTCCTATGCACTGGGATATACTCTGAGGAGGGAGTCTTCTTGACAAACAATGATAAAGAGGGCATATCTCCTTATGGTTTACATTGCTTATTTAAATTTCATCTGTAAAGGTGTCAAGTATCTCCTATATTCATTTCCCATATAAAAAGCCCCAAAAGCAAAGTACTTAATATAGAAACAGCCATTCTACTAACAAGAAGTTTCCAAACATTCTTCCCGATAATTGATGATTTTTCTCCCAAAATAAAGAATTATAAGTTCAATGATTACATTTGTTTTAGGATTTGCGATTGTATCGTATTTTAATAAGAAAAAGTGATTGAGATAGTTCTTAATCACTTTTTTGTTATTTCTATTCATATTTTTTATTTTATCCCGCTATTTGTGCGCGGTAAAACACTAATGATTAAAGTCTTACTTTATTACCAATAATATACAAATAAAGTTGCTTGAGCTTACTTTACTGTATTTAGGGGTGCAAAATATGAAAGTATCAATTTTTATCACTTGTGTTGCAGATGTTTTTTATCCAGAAGTAGGAAGAGATGTTGTGGAAATTCTTGAAGATTTAGGTTGTGAAGTTGATTTTCCGAAAACGCAAACTTGCTGCGGACAACCTGCTTATAATAGCGGGTATGTGCAAGAAACAAAAACAGCTGCAAAACATATGATTGAAGCCTTTGCTAATTCAGAATATGTTGTGGCACCATCGGGATCTTGCGCTATGATGGTTCACGAGTTTTCTAGCTTATTTTCTGAAAGTGAAGCAGAGTGGAAGAAAAAAGCGACTGAACTTGCAAATAAAACATATGAATTCACGCAATTTCTCGTTGAAGTATTAGGGAAAGAAGATTTAGGTGCGGAGCTTCATAAAAAAGCAACGGTGCATACGTCTTGTCATATGAGCCGATTAATGGGAATTAAAGAACCACCGCAAAAGTTATTAAAATGTGTAAAGGGACTGGAAGTTGTTTCACTACCGCATAATTATGATTGCTGTGGATTTGGAGGGACGTTCTCGGTGAAGATGCCAGAGATCTCTGAAGAAATGGTTGAGGAAAAAGTAAAGCATATTATGGAAACCGGTGCGGAAGTGTTAATTGGAATGGATTGCAGTTGCTTAATGAATATAAAAGGACGTTTAACACGTAATGGTTATCCAATTGATGTAAAACATATTGCTCAAGTATTAAATGAAGATCGAAAATAAGAGGGGGATATAGAGATGGGAATGAAAATTGGGAATGATCCCTTTCATAAGCGTACGAAAACAGGTATTGGCGATCCATTTATGCGGCGAGCTGTTCGGAAAGCGCAAGATGGTCTTAGAGGTAAGAAGTTAAAAGCTACGGAGAGTCTTGGTAATTGGGAAGAGTGGCGAGCTTTAGGAGAAGAAATTCGAAAGCATACGTTAGAAAACCTAGACTATTATTTACAGCAATTGAGTGAAAATATTGAGAAAAACGGTGGTTCTGTTTATTTTGCAAAGACTGCAGAAGATGCAAGGGAATATGTAAAAGAGATTGTAAAAAAGAAAAATGCGAAAAAAATTGTGAAATCAAAATCTATGGTAACGGAAGAGATTAGTTTAAATGAAGCGATTGAAGAAGCTGGAGCGGAAGTGTTAGAAACAGATCTAGCGGAATTTATTCTACAAGTAAACGACCACGATCCTCCGTCACACATTGTTGTTCCATGTCTTCATAAAGATAAAGAACACATTTGTGAAATATTTAAAACAAAGTTAAATTATACGGGAACATCTGACCCTACGGAAATGGCGAGATTTGTAAGAGCATATTTACGTGATGATTTTTTTGCAGCGGATATAGGGGTGACGGGATGTAACTTTGCGGTTGCAGAGTCTGGTTCCATTTCTATCGTAGCAAACGAAGGAAATGCAAGACTTACGACGACACTTCCGAAAACGTTAATTACAGTTATGGGGATGGAACGTATTGTTCCGACATGGGAAGAGCTTGATGTGTTAGTAACACTTCTATGCCGAAGTTCTGTAGGACAAAAGTTAACAAGTTATATTACAGGGTTAACGGAGCCGGGCGGGACAGATGGACCGGAGGAATTTCATTTAGTCATTGTTGATAATGGACGTTCTGATATTGTAGGAACAGAATTCCAAAGTGTCCTTCAGTGCATTCGTTGCGCCGCATGTATTAATGTGTGTCCTGTATACCGGCATATTGGTGGACATGCATACGGCTCTATTTATCCAGGGCCAATTGGAGCTGTGTTGACACCACTTTTAGGGGGATACGATGAATATAAGGATTTACCTTATGCGTCTAGCCTTTGTGGTGCTTGTACAGAAGCATGCCCAGTGAAAATCCCGTTACACGACTTGTTAATTAAACATCGCAGCCGCATTGTACAAGAAAAATACTCACCTGTAGCTTGGAACGTTGCTATGAAAGGTTTTGAAAAAACGGTGAAGAGTCCTAGATTATTTTCTTTTGCAGCGAAGAGCGCTCCGTATGCATTAAAACCTCTTGCAAAAGGAGATAAAATCGAGCGCGGCATTGGGCCGTTAAAAGATTGGACGGATGCGAGAGATTTTCCAGTTCCGAAAAAACAACCGTTTCGAGAGTGGTTTAAAAAACACGAAAAGGAGAACAATGATGGCCATCCAAAATCGTGAGGAATTTTTACTCCAATTATCAGAAAAGCTTGGCAGGAAACGTCCAGAAGCAGTGGGAAAACCGAAATGGTCTGTTTCCCCGCAGTGGAATGTGTTTGACGGACTTTCGCAAGATGAACTTGTAGTACAGTTAATGGAGCACTGCGAAGTGATTCATACAGAAGTAAAGCGAACAACAAAGGAAAATCTTGTTGAAACATTGGAGTCTTTTATACAAGAATGGAATATCAAATCTGCGATGTGCGCGAATGATGAGCGCTTTAATGAATATGGTCTTACTCCATTTTTCAAAAATGAAGGCACAACACAATTTCGCACATGGGGATTAGACCATAAAGAAGAGGACATAGCATTTGCGAAAGCTGCTGATCTAGGCATTACGTTCAGTGATATGACTTTAGCAGAATCAGGAACCGTTGTACTATTTAATGACGGGTTAAAAGGAAGGCATGTTAGTCTTCTTCCAGAGTCATATATTGCAATCGTTCCTAAAAGTACAATCGTACCAAGATTAACCCAAGCTACAAAACTGATTCATGATCAAAATACATCAGGAAAAACCCTGCCAGCTTGTGTGAATTTCGTTTCTGGTCCTTCAAATAGCGCGGACATTGAAATGAATCTTGTCGTAGGTGTACACGGACCAATTAGAACAGCGTACATTATTGTGGATGATCAATAATGAAATACACATGATGTATAAGAATGCTGAAAATAGAAAGCACTGGCCATTCATACAGCCAGTGCTTTCTATTTTGCATACTACTGGTGAAAGTTAAAGGCCAAGTCCACTATAGCTGACTCCAGCTACGATTAATATGATAAAGAGCACAATGAGTAATATGTAGCCGCTACTAACGCTCTTACCATCTTGTCCAACTTCACCGCCGCCAGCGCCACCACTACCGCCTTTACCGCCAAGTCCCATATGAACATCCTCCTTATTGTTATATGTTGCTTTTACTTTATGTTTTCTGTATTTACCAATAAATCCCTTCTGAGGCGCGAACTAACTTGCAAATCATTCCGTTTCATTTTACAATTTATTTACCGACTGGTAAGTAAAAATAAGTGAGGTACAGTATGACAAAGAATTTACAAACATCGCAGCACATTGTAGAGGCGTCATTTAAACTGATGGCAGAGCACGGTATTGAGAAAATGAGCCTTTCCATGATTGCGAAAGAGGTAGGGATTTCAAAACCGGCTATTTATTATCATTTTCCTTCTAAAGAAGCGTTAGTAGACTTTTTATTTGAGGAGATTTTTTCTGGGTATCAATTTGTGAGTTACTTCGATAAAGACCAATATACGAAAGAAAACTTTGAAGAAAAGTTGATTGCAGATGGCTTACAAATGTTGTCTGAGTATAAAGGCCAAGAAGGTATATTACGCGTTATAAATGAATTTATCGTAAGTGCGACGCGAAACGAAAAGTATCAGAAACGCCTATTTGAAATACAAGAGGAGTTTTTAAATGGATTCCACGATTTATTGAAGAAAGGTGCGACACTTGACGTTGTGTCACAACATGCAACAGAAGAAAATGCTCATACGTTAGCGCTCGTTATTGATAATATGAGTAATTACATATTAATAGGATTCGATTTAAAATATAAAGAAATTTGGATTCAAAATGTGAAAAACGTAATGAAGGGGGAATAAAGTTGAAAATGAAGAAAAACTGGTGGCTCGGTTTTCTTGGGTTTGTCCCGCATTAACGGGCAGTAAGACTCCCACCTTAAAATTTGGCGAATGTGAGGAAGTTAGGTGGGAGATAACTGCCCGTAAAAGCCCGATTGGTGAGGGCTGATAATCAGTGGGAAATGGACAAAACCCCACTGATTAAAGTTTCACTGTATTCCTGAGAAAAAAGATAAAGAAGAATAAATATGAATTTTTTGTAAAGTTATGTAAAATATAACTTGAGAGTATTCATATATTAGATTACTAGATTTGGAGTGGTTACATGGATCCATTGAAAAATGAAATTCACCCTGACATGGTTAAGGTGTGGAAAGTTCGTGCTGTCATTGAAGAAGGAATTGGTATTCTCGTTATTTTAGCTTACCTTTTCCTCATGATAAAGTTTGATTGGTGGGCGTGGATTTTGTATGTAATGATTGGGCTAACAGTTGTGTTCGCACCATTTTCGTACTTCGTATTCCCGAAACTACGTCAGCGTTATTATAGCTACCAACTGAACGAAGAAGAACTTGAAATTCAGCACGGTCTATTCGTTGTAAAACGTGTATTAGTACCGATGATTCGTGTACAGCACGTAACGATTGCACAAGGACCAATTATGAGAAAACATGGATTAGCAGAATTACATATTTCAACAGCAGCAACGTCTCATAGCATTCCAGGGTTAACGATGTATGAAGCTGAAATGCTGAAAACGAAAATCGCAGAATTAGCGAAAGTGAGTGATGAGGATGTATAAGAGGCAGCATCCAATCACGATGTTATTAGAATTAAAAATAACAGATTTTATACCACTCATTATTTTCATGTTTAGCTTAAACGGAAAATTCCCGTTTTGGTATTTAATTCCCGCTGGATTTGGTTTACTTACCATTTTTTCAGCGTTTGAAAAATGGTATTACACAACATATTGGGTTGAAAATAACGTATTGCATGTGAAACAAGGGCTTTTTGTGAAGAAGGAGAGCTACTTAAATAAAGAGCGTGTCCAAACAATTCATACAAGTTCTAACGTACTATATCAAATGCTCGGTTTAAAGAAAATACAAATCGAAACAGCTGGCGGAGGCGATGATGCAGAAGTGAGCTTAGCTGGTATTACGGAAGATGAAGCGAAGGAGCTTATTTTCTTACTAAATGAGCCGACTCCAGAAGTGAAAGCAGAAGGAGCGTTAGACGAATCTACAGAACATGCAGTAGAAAAAGAAAGCATGACAGAGGAAAAACAAGCAACAGAATACAAGTTAACTTGGAAAGAAATTTTATTAGCGTCTATTACATCTGGTCAGTTTGGATTATTATTCTCTTTAATCTTTTTCGTTTATAACCAAGTAGATGAGTACATTCCGAAATGGATCAAAAATAGCGTAGAATCTTATGTAATGGAACACGATATATACGGCTGGATTTACATGGTAGCTATTTTACTAGTCGTTTCTTGGATTATATCCACAATCGGTTATGCGTTAAAACATGGGGATTTCACAGTGAATCGAAGACATGATGAAGTCCGCATTTCGCAAGGATTACTCGAAAAAAAAGAACTCGTACTAAAGTTACATCGTATTCAAGGTATTACGATAAAAGAAAGTATTTTACGCCAACCATTCGGTTATTGTGCTGTGCAAGTAGAAGTCATTCAAAGTGAGGGGAAAGAGGAAAAAGTTACACTGCATCCGATCATTCGAAAAGATCGCGTGCAACAGTTACTCGCCCATTTACAATTACCATATGAACTGCATGCCAACATGATTCCATTACCAAAAGCAGCACTACGCCGTTACTTAATTGATAGTTTCATCTTTTTCGCCATGCTAGCAATCCCGCTTACGGGAATAAGCATATACTTTGAAAAGTATTTTATCATGTGGGCATTACTACCGCTCGCGATCCTCATCTTTACACTTGGATACGCAACGTTTAAAACAAATGGTTACAGTGTAAACGGAGAACAAATTACAATTGTACATCGTAGTATTGGAAAACATACAGGACTTGTAAGAAGAAGGCACGTCCAATCAATTGAAAAAACACAATCATATTTCCAGCGCCGCGCAAATTTATGTACGTATAAGTTTTCTAGTGCGTCATCGGAGTATAAATTAGAGCATACGAGAGTAGAAGATGCGGAGAGAATGCAGGATTGGTATAAGAAGAGAATAAGTGAGGAGTAATTTGAGAAGGCTTGCCTATTATAAAAGGCAGGCTTTTTTGTTATAGAAAAATCAGTGGTTTACATTTGAACTAGTTTTTTCTTGGTTTCATCTATATGTTAGTACAAATACAGCACACATGTATCAATACGTATTAAAAAGGTAGTCTGTTTCTATTTAAGGGAATTTTGTGGAATTTTTGATATAAATGGTATAATGATATAGAACTATTTTTTAGGAGGTTGTATATGATAAGTCAATTGAAAAGAGAAGCACTGGATGCATTAAAAGGAAAATGGGGATTAGCGGTAGGGGCAACCTTATTACTTGGAATCCTCATTGGAGCTGCTAATATGCTATTCACAGGTATTTTCTCGATATTTTGGGGTTGGGAAGAAGCAAGGGAGTCGTTTACAGTAAGTATTATTGCAATGCTTATTATCGGTCCATTAACAGTAGGTGCCTATTATCTCGTTTTACATGTAATCCGTAGAGATAATGCTCGTATTGGTCATTTATTTAGATGGTTTAGCGATGGCAGTAAATTTATGAAGGCATTTTTAACATATTTACTAATGTACGTATACTTGATTTTATGGACATTACTTCTTATTATTCCGGGAATTATTAAATCATTTTCTTATGCTATGACGTACTTTATTTTGAATGATCATCCAGAATACACAGCGAATCAAGCAATTACTGAAAGTCGCCGTATGATGAATGGACATAAAATGGATTACTTTTTACTATGCTTAAGCTTCATTGGCTGGTTCATTTTAAGTATTCTTACTATAGGAATCGGTTTCTTATGGTTAGTACCTTATTTCTACTCGACATCGGCAGCATTTTATGAAGAGATTTCAAAAGAATATTATAAAAAAGAAGATACTACTTTCTAATAAAAAACCTAAACCATCTACCCTAAAAAATATAGGGAGCAGATGGTTTAGGTTTTTTTTATATAGAAATTCTTCCATCTATATTTTAGTATAGGCAGTTATTTTCTTATATGAAAATGATAGGAAATAATGAATAATATAGGTAAAGAAAAAGGTGAGGTGAATGAGAGTGAGCAAATTTTTAATTCCGTACTCATTTTCTATATTAAGTTTCTTTATTTCAGCAATGGCACTTGATTTATATGATAGGATGGGAAAAAGTGATGAGATGACTTCGCCGAACATAATTGGAAAGGTAATTCAATCTACTTCGCAAATGGGAGTCCTTACATTGTATTTCGGAGTACCTATTATTTTAGGTGGATGTCTTCTTGGTGAGCTATTGTTTAGAGGTATCATTTTACGATTTAAATTAAGCTATATTATATCTTTATTATTATATCTACTTTTAGCTTTTAGTATTGTTTCCGTAACGGTAGGGCTTCCAACTATATATGAAGTTTCTAATATCTTTTTCATGGCGATAACTATGATTTGCGCTGTTATATTCTTTGTGGGCCGGAATATATGGGAGAAAAAAGAAGTTAACAAGGCGTTGGCAAAATGAAATACACTTGTTCATGCTGCGGGTATAGAACATTAGAAGAAGAACCAGGTACATATGAAATTTGCAGTATATGTTATTGGGAAGATGATGAGGTACAGTTTAACGATCCTGACTTCGAAGGCGGGGCAAATGAAGCTTCGTTAAGACAAGCGCAGAAAAATTTCATTGCGTTCGGTGCTTGCGAGGAATGTTGTGTTGGATCAGTTAGAAAACCGACTAGTGAAGATGTGAAGGATGCGAGTTGGAAGCAAATTTGTTAAGTAAAATGTTATTCCTCAGTTCAACAGGAGGAATAACATTTTTTATGCAATGATGAAAGAATTAGCGCCGTCTTATAAAGTAAAATAATAAAGATGATAACGTAATAGGAAGGCCGGTTTCCAAAAAGGCTTTTAAATGAAAGGATAGAAAATCTCTGTCGTTAAACCACATAAAGAATAAATGATTGTAGGAAATACCTAACAGTATAAATACAGGAATTCCGATTTTTAATTCGTGACTTCTTTTTATTTTTCTATAACAAAATTCACCTAATAAACAACCGATAAGAACAGGAATGCTTCCAAGAATTGAAAACATAATAATAGATACCCAAATGGGTCCCCATGAATCTGCATAATTTGGATCTCGTGCATACTGTAAAATATTTATAACAATAGAGAAAACTAGTAAACATGCTATATAGCTAACAGTAAATTTCTTCAATAGAATCCCCCGCACCTATGTAAAATAATATAAAAAAGACAGTTAGCAATCGTACTAGATACAAATTATAAGGAAAGATGAAGATATTCCTGTATGTGATTATATCAAAGGAATGATGAAAATTAGAAGATATATAGTGTGATTTTAAGTTTACTTTAATTAGTAGACTTTTTTATTTGCTTTTGTTTCGTGTACGATTGGGATACTTGTCAACTTGATGGAAATGAGACTGGATTCCCTACACGTTTTTTAATAAGGGTGCTTATTGATGCTAAAGATCGGACCTTATCGTACCTAAAAATGTAGATAGAGGAAAAATAATGTAAAAAAACTATTGTATGTTTAAAAACCTTATGTTACATTTGTGTTACAGAAAAGTTACGGACTGTGACTTATGTTACGGTTTGTTTTCTGTTGTTTTTCGGTATGTTACGAATTGTAGTTCGTATTCCAACTAAAAATGATTTTTTATGTGTATAAAAGTGTGTGTAGTAACGAGCCTGAGTGAGAGCTTTACGCGCATTATTAAAATTCCTTTCTGTCTGAAAAGAAGAAGACTGCCAACTATTTAGGAGTTTTACATAATGATAGCAAATGAAGTGTACTTCCTTTCCCACACACAAAGTACATATTTCCTTTCAGTCTAATTGCTACACAGACTTTTATACATATGAAATTATTGTTTTAGGGGATATATAGGAGGAGAAAAAAATGAAAAAATTATTAGCAGTAATGGGACTTACATTTTTAATGTTAGCTGGATGTAGTAATGGGGATTTTGAAAAAGCAGTGGATGAGGGAAATACTGCACTAACGAATAAAGAATATAAAACAGCCTTATCATCATTTGAAAAGGCACTAGATGAGAAAAAAGATGATTCAGATGTAAAAGTGCTTGTAGAACAAACGAAAGCAATGATTGAAGCAATGAAACTAAAAGAAGAAACAAAAGTAGAAGAATCTATTCAATCATTTGAAAAAGTAGAAAGCGTGAAGAATGGAAGTACTACGCTTGTAAAGCAAGCGAAGGAAGAACGCACGGCTTTACTAGCTATTGTAGAAACAAAAAAGAAATATAGTGAACAACTGGTGAAGAGCGAAGAGTTAATAAGTAAGAAAAATTATACAGAAGCGAAAGAGTTATTAACGAAGCTAGTTTCAGAAACGAAAGATAACAAGAGCCTTGAAGAATATAATAAAAAAGCCGCAGGATTAATCACGAAAATTGATGAAGAAGAAAAAAATGCAAAGAATGAAACAGTAGCAACGAAAACAGAAAAAACGAATACAGTACCGGCTCAAAAGGTAGCGACAGAAAAGTCACAAAAAGTAGCAACAGAGAATAATCAAAAGGCTGGGACAGACAAAAATCAAAAAGCAACGACAGAGAATAATCAAAAGGTAGAAGCAGATAAGACTCAAAAAGTAACGACAGAAAATAATAAAAAGGTAGAAACAGATACGACTCAAAAAGTAGAGACAGGAAAAACGCAAGATGACTTTACTTTTGAGAAAGCGAAAGCATATATCAAAAATGAGTATAATGAAGAATATAATTACACGTTAGAGGATACGAAAGTAGAGAATGGAAAGAAATATTATCAAATTAGAGTGCGTACGACATATAAAATAGAAGGCGCAGCTGGATCAGGATTTACTGGCGTATTCAAAGTATTCGAAGACGGTACAATTATTGAAATGCACTAAATGGATGAAAAGGTATCCTCAAAGTATGTGAGGATACCTTTTTTGCATAAAAAAAAGCATCTAGCAAAAGAACTAGATGCAAATAAAAACACAAAGGAAGACAAAATTCTTCCCTTTTCCCGTAAGTAATTATATCAAAAAAATTATAAAAAACTAGCTTTATTTTTAATATAATTGATGTGTGAGGCTATGAAAGTATAAGATTACACTGTTTTCGTAGTGTTTTGTTAGAAAAAGGAGTTGTATAAATGATTAATTTCAAACCAGAAAATTTGAACCAACTATTCAAAGTGATGCTGATTAATGCAAATAAATCGTATGATACGATTAAAGATTATGAATGCACAGGAGAAGCGGTAGTATTCTGTGTAGGCTTTGAGCATGTTGATGTTTCTCTTATGATTATAGATATGTTAGGAAGATCGGCTTCTAGATTTAACATTTTGCCATATGCTCGTCCTAATACGAATGAGATAGATTATATTCAGTTTCAAGTGTATTCGATTAATGAAGGGAATTTCAAAGAAATGCTCGATACGATGTGAAGAAACTATAATTTTACAAAAATGTATATAACAACTAATATATAATTAATAAATTCATATAATTGGAGTGATGAGATGCAGCCGTTAGAAAGGGAGATTCATGCTAATATGCTGAAAGTGTGGAGGGTTCACGCTTTAATTGGGGCAGCAGTTATACTAGCAGTTGTAATTGCGTATTTCTTTTTTATGATCAACTTTAATTGGTGGGGATGGTTGTTTGGATTGTTAGTAACAGGTGCTATTACATTTATCCCACTTGATTATTTCGTATTTCCAAATTTACGTCAGTGCTATTATAGTTATAGATTAAATGAAGAAGAGATTGAGATTCAAAAGGGAATGTTTGTGGTTAAGCGTGTGCTCATTCCGATGATTCGTGTACAGCACGTAACGATTGAACAAGGACCGATTATGAGAAAGTATAATTTAGCAGAATTACACATTTCAACAGCGGCAACTTCTCATAGTATTCCAGGTTTAACGAAAGAAGAAGCAGAGCAGCTGAAAAGACAAATTGGAGAACTTGCGAAAGTGAGTGATGAGGATGTATAAGAGGCAACATCCGATCACAATATTGTTAGGTATTCGAATTGCAGGTTTACTGCCTTTTATTTTTCTTGTTCTATTTCGTTCAGATGGTGAAGTAGAACCTGGGTATTTCTTACATCTTGTTCTTTTGGCGCTATTATGTATTATGGCTATTTTTTCAGCTGTAAAATGGTATTTTAAAGTGTACTGGGTTGAAGATAATGTTGTACATATAAAACATGGTGTGTTCGTGAAGAAAGAAAGCTATTTAAATAAAGATCGTGTGCAAAATATTAGTACGTCTTCTAATGTTATTTATCAAATACTTGGACTTACGAAGTTAAACATAGAAGTAGCTGGCGGTGGTACTGAGCCAGAAGTGATGTTAGCGGGTATTAAAGAGGATGAAGCGAAGGAACTAATTGCCTTATTACATAAAGAAAGAAGTGTTGTGACTGAAGAAGTGCCCGCAGCAGAAGAAAGTAAGACGGTGTATCAGTTAACAACGAAAGAAATTTTATTCGCAGCCATTACATCTGGTAAATTCGGATTAGTATTTTCTGGACTACTTCTTATTTACTCAGAGTTTAATCAATTTCTTCCAAAATGGCTCATCAGTAAAGTGGAAGCGTATGTGATGGATAACGGTGTATATGAATTAATCATTATGGCTGCGATTTTAATGGCAATTTCGTGGGTCATTTCTACAGCCGGCTATGCGTTAAAATATGCGAATTTTAAAATTGAGCGAAACAGAAAAGAAATTCGTATCGTTCAAGGTTTATTTGATAAGAAAGAGTTTGTGTTAAAACTACACCGCATTCAAGCAATTACTGTGAAAGAAGGAATTCTTCGGCAGCCTTTCGGTTATTGCTCTGTCGAAGTAGAAGTCATTCAAAGTATAGAATCCGCTGGGAATGAAGTGATGTTACATCCTTTTATGAAGAAAAAAGATGTACAGCAGTTACTTACGTATTTGCAGTTGCCGTATGAAATGGAGGAAGAAATCGTTCATTTAACAAAAGCAGCATTACGTCGTTACGTAATAATGGGCTGGATTACAAGTGCGGTGCTCGCACTGCCGATTACCGGTGCGAGTATATATTTTAAACAACATACCGCGTTGTTCACTTTAATACCACTATGTATCATATTTACGTTACTTGCGTACGCTCGGTATACAAGTAGTGGTTATATGATACGAGAAAATCAGTTAGTAATGGTATACCGAGGTCTTGCGAAATATACAGGAATCATGAGAAGAAGACATATTCAAGCAGTTGGATACAGTCAGTCGTATTTTCAAAAGAAAGACGAGTTATGTACAGCTGTCGTATCGGTAGCGGGGCATCCTTACAAAGTGAAGCATATGCAAAAAGAAGATGCACTCCGTATATATAATTGGTACAAAGAAAAAGGAAACACCAGTGTGTAATGGTGTTTCCTTTTTTATGTCGTGATTTGTCGATAAGTCGATATATTGGAAAAATCGCTGATATAATTTGAGTTGCGCTGATATATCCAGGAAATCGCCGATATATTCGAAGAATCGCCGATATAATTTCACATGCCGGGGTCTCCGAACTCCGAAACCTAAACTAACACATCAAAAGTAGTCACAAACGATGGACGAGAGAAAATGCTTTTTTGTCCTTCCGCATGTGGATGCGCTGGAGCTTGTCCTTCTGCTTGTGCAGGACGTTTTTTATGAGCATTTTCGAATGAACGTGATTCTGTCCAGTCTTTAAAGTTTTGCTCTGTTTCCCACATCGTTAAGATGACATATGTATCGTTACTTAATGGGCGAAGAACGCGGATTGCTTGGAAGCCTGGTTCGTTTTCGATAAGGCCTGCACGGTTTTTAAAGCGGTTTTCAAATACTGGACGCCCTTCGTCTGTTACAGAAATGTTGTTACAAACGATATAGCCAGGTTGTCCGTTAAATTCGCCAACAGCGTCTAGTACGTCATACTGAAGTGATCCTTCTACAGATTCTTCAGTATTTTCTTTATAAAACATGTTTTTCTCATCATTTTTTGCAGTGAAATGTGTTTGTTCTAGAGGTGTTTCGTATGAAATAATAGCCTTCATTTTAATGCCCCCTTAATAGTTTGTTTCTATTATATCAATTCTCTTGAAAAACTTCGAAGATTATATACATAAAGATACTTCTTTTTCAAATAATAAATGTACCATCATTTGGAAAGAAGGACGATGTATGAAGAAAGTAAAGTGGACTTTATTAGGCGGCGTCGCAACGGTGGTAGTAGCGATTGTACTGTATAAACTTATCGTGTTAGCTGGTGGCTATATGATGGATGAAAAGCAGCTCGTTTTCCACTCTTCATCACGTATCGTTGACCAGAAAGGAAAAGAAATTACGAAATTATACGTAGAAAATAGAGAACTCGTACCAGTCGAGCAAATTCCGAAATATGTGCAGCAGGCGTTTGTTGCGGTGGAAGATTCTCGTTTTTATGAGCATCAAGGAATTGATTATCCGTCTATATTTCGAGCTCTTTATAAAGATACGTTAGCTGGAGAAAAGGTAGAGGGCGGTAGTACCATTACGCAGCAACTTGCTAAAAACGTCTTTTTAAATCGTGAAAAAACAGTTACGCGCAAGTTGAAAGAAGTCGCAATTTCTCTTCAACTAGAGCAAAAATATACGAAGCAGCAAATTCTTGAAATGTATATGAATCATATTTATTTTGGACATGGAGCTTACGGTATTCAAGCTGCAGCAAAGTTGTATTTTAATAAAAATGTAGAAGATTTAACAGTAGAAGAAGGTGCAATGCTTGCAGGTCTTCCGAAATCACCGAATGGATATTCACCGTACTTATCTCCGGAGAAGAGTAAGAAGCGCCGTGATCTCGTATTGTCACTTATGCATAAACAAGGCTATTTAACTGCAGAAGAAAGCGTACGTTATCAAGGAAAGACAATCGCCCTTTATAAAAACTTAGATGAGAATGAACTCGCATATATGCCATATATTGATATGGTCATAGATGAAGCAGCTCGTTTGTACGGGTTGTCTCACCAAGAAGTGCTGCGCGGTGGATATACGTTTGTCGTACCGATGGATGAAAAAATTCAAAAGGTAGCGTATAACCAGTTTCAAGATGAGCGAAATTTCCCTGGTAAAGAAAATGGGGCGCAAGGTGCATTTTTATTAATGGATAATCGTACGGGCGGGATTAAAGCGGCGATTGGCGGAAGAAAGTATGTGCCGAGAGGGTTTAATCGCATCTTTGCAAAAAGGCAGCCCGGTTCTGTTTTAAAACCACTGATCGTCTATGCGCCAGCATTAGAAACGAAAAAGTATAATCCGTATTCTTTATTAACGAATGAGAGAAGTTCTTTCGAAGGCTATGAACCTCGAAATTATAATCATGAGTATTCAAAAGAAATGACGATGTACGATGCGATTTTAGAGTCAGCAAACGTACCGGCAGTTTCTTTATTAAATGAGTTAGGGGTGGAAGAAGGAAAGCAATATTTAGAGAAAGGAAATGTTCATATTGCGGACGCTGGTTTAAGTACAGCGCTTGGCGGATTGAAAAACGGTGTTTCACCATTTGATCTTGTGAAAATGTATCGTGCATTTTTAGCAAATGGCGATATTATTGAGCCACACGTGATTGATAAAGTGTTAAATAGACACGGTGCAGTCATTGGGGAATCGCCAAAAGTAGAAACAAATATATTCTCAAAACAAACGGCATGGTATATGACAAAAATGCTGGAAGGCGTCGTGAAAGAAGGGACGGCGAAAGCGGGTGTATATAACGGAGCGTTAGCTGGAAAAACGGGTACTACTTCTTTGCCAAATGACGACAATGGAGCGAGAGATATGTGGTTCGTTGGATATACACCAAATTTAGTCGGCGCTGTTTGGATTGGTTATGACCGCACAGATAAAGAGCATCAGTTGCAAGGGGAAAGTGCATCTGCGACGAAATTGTTTAAGAAAATTTTAACGAAGGCAAATGTAGAGCATAAAGAGAAGTTTATGAAACCAGAAGGTGTGGAAACAATCGGTGCTCCGATTCGGTTACGTCGGATTGAAGATGTAAAAATGAAGCTATCGTTTAGTCCTTTCGGTTTATTTAAAACAAAATTAAGCTGGACACCTCTTCCAGATGAAAGAATTATGTATCGCATTTACAGAGTGGAAAAAGGAATTCATACGCATGTAGCCACTGTAACAGGTGCTGGAGAATATGAGGAAAAGTTTGTTAACATATTTTCAAAACCGAGCTTTTACGTTGTACCATATAACACACAAACGAATCGTGAAGGAGAAAAGTCAAAAGTAGCTAAACCATAGTTTTTCTCTGTGCTATAATAAGAATGTTGTGAAAATAGTAAGCGTTTTTAAGAGTGTTTGTGTCAATTTCATGAACAACGTACATAATATTATGCATTTTGTTTTTACAAGTTGTATAGTAAAAAAAGATAAATATCGAACGTATTCGAAGCATTGGCAAGGAAGGGAGCAAGGGTCTTGGTAAGAACTATAAATGAGACATTTTTAAAAGCATGTAGGGGGGAACGTACAGAGTATGTACCAGCATGGTATATGCGTCAAGCAGGTCGTTCGCAGCCGGAATATAGAAAGATAAAAGAAAAATATTCTCTATTTGAAATTACACACAATCCAGAGTTATGTGCATACGTTACAAAACTGCCAGTTGATCAATATAACGTAGACGCAGCAATTCTTTATAAAGATATTATGTCACCACTACCTGCAATTGGTGTGGACGTTGAAATTAAATCAGGTATTGGTCCAGTTATCGATAATCCAATCCGTTCTTTACAAGACGTAGAAAAACTAGGGGAAATCAATCCAGAAGATGACGTACCGTACATATTAGATACGATTCGTTTATTAACGACGGAAATGTTAGACGTACCGTTAATCGGTTTTTCAGGAGCGCCCTTTACACTAGCGAGCTATATGATTGAAGGCGGTCCATCTCGTAATTACCATAATACGAAAGCGTTCATGTATGCAGAGCCGAAAGCTTGGTTAGCTTTAATGGATAAACTAGCAGATATGGTTATTACATATTTAAAAGCGCAAATTAACGCAGGAGCAAAAGCAGTTCAAATTTTCGATTCTTGGGTTGGAACAGTAAATGTAGCAGATTACCGCGTATTTATTAAACCAGCAATGGAGCGTATTTTCGCAGAAGTTCGCACGATGGGTGTACCAATGATTATGCACGGTGTTGGCGCTGCACACTTAGTAAATGAGTGGCACGACTTACCGCTTGATGTAGTCGGTTTAGACTGGCGCTTACCGATCGAAGAGGCACGCGCACGCGGCGTTCATAAGGCGGTCCAAGGAAATATGGATCCTTCATTCTTACTTGCGCCATGGTCTGTTATTGAAGAACATGTAAAAGGTATTTTAGATCAAGGAATGAAACAACCAGGTTATATCTTTAACTTAGGTCACGGTGTATTCCCAGAAGTAAATCCAGATACATTAAAACGTTTAACTACATTTATTCATGAATACTCTAAAGGGCAGTTAGCGAAGTAAAGGAGATTTGCTGTATGAAAAAGAAAATTGGTTTGCTTGTAATGGCATACGGAACGCCATATAAAGAAGAAGATATTGAACGTTACTATACACATATTCGCAGAGGAAGAAAGCCAAGTCCTGAAATGCTAGAAGATTTAACAGAGCGTTACCGTGCAATTGGTGGTATTTCTCCTTTAGCTACTATTACATTAGAGCAAGCTAAAAAGTTAGAGACGCGTTTAAATGAAGTACAAGATGAAGTAGAGTACCATATGTATCTTGGCTTAAAACATATCGAACCGTTTATTGAAGATGCGGTGAAAGATATGTATAACGACGGCATACAAGATGCAATTGCACTTGTTCTTGCGCCTCACTATTCTACGTTTAGCGTGAAATCATACGTTGGACGAGCACAAGAAGAAGCTGAGAAACTTGGAAACTTAACAATTCATGGCATCGATAGCTGGTATAAAGAACCGAAATTCATCCAGTACTGGGTTGATGCAGTGAAAGGTATATATAACGGTATGTCAGAAGCAGAGCGTGAAAAAGCAGTATTAATCGTATCTGCACACAGCTTACCAGAAAAAATTATCGCAATGGGCGATCCATATCCAGATCAATTAAATGAAACAGCTGATTATATTGCACGCGGTGCAGAAGTAGCAAACTACGCAGTTGGTTGGCAAAGTGCCGGAAATACACCAGATCCTTGGATTGGTCCAGATGTACAAGATTTAACGAGAGAACTAAATGAAAAGTACGGATACAGTTCATTCGTATATGCACCAGTTGGATTTGTTGCGGAACATTTAGAAGTTTTATATGACAACGACTTTGAGTGTAAAGTTGTAACGGATGAAATTGGCGCGAAATATTATCGTCCAGAAATGCCAAATGCATCGGACGCATTCATTGACTGTTTAGCTGATGTTGTATTAAAGAAAAAAGAATCTGTAATGTAAGAAGAAAGGGGGAGCATGCTTGAGGAAAAAAGTTGTAATCATCGGCGGTGGTATCACTGGATTAACAACAATGTATCACTTACAAAAAGAAATTCATGACAAGAACTTGCCGATCGATACAGTACTTATAGAAGCATCGGGTAAACTTGGCGGGAAAATTCAAACCGTTCGAAAAGATGGATTTACAATTGAACGCGGACCGGATTCTTTCTTAGCGAGAAAAGAAAGTGCAGCTAAATTAGCGAGAGAATTAGGCCTTGGTGATGAAATTGTAGAGAATACGACCGGTAAATCATTCGTTCTCGTCAACAATCGGTTACATAAAATGCCGAGTGGTTCAATGATGGGAATTCCAACGCAAATTACTCCGTTTCTATTTTCCGGCTTGTTCTCCCCAATTGGTAAATTAAGAGCTGGTTTTGATCTGTTAATGCCTAGATCAAAACCAGTATCTGATCAATCACTCGGGCAGTTTTTCAGACATCGCCTCGGAAACGAAGTAGTTGAAAATTTAATAGAACCATTACTATCTGGTGTGTATGCTGGGGATATTGATGAAATGAGTCTTATGTCTACATTCCCGCAGTTATATCAAATGGAGCAAAAACATCGTAGTATTTCACTTGGCATGCGTACGCTCGCTCCGAAAGAAGAGAAGGCTGCACCGAAAAAGGGAATCTTCCAAACGGTGAAAACAGGTTTAGAATCTATAGTAGAATCTCTTGAAGTGAAGATTCATGAAGGTACGGTAATGAAGGGAACACGTATTGAAAAAATCGCGAAGCTTGCTGACGTTTATACGATTACACTTAGTAACGGAAAAGAAATCGAAGCAGATGCGATTGTTATGGCAGCCTCGCATAAAGTATTGCCATCTATGTTTGCCCAGTACAAGCAGTTCCGTTTCTTCCGCAACATGCCGTCTACATCCGTTGCAAACGTGGCACTTGCTTTCCCGAAATCAGCCATTCAGCGAGATATTGATGGGACAGGATTTGTCGTATCAAGAAATAGCGATTATACGATTACAGCATGTACGTGGACACATAAAAAGTGGCCGCATACAACGCCAGAAGGGAAAGTACTCCTTCGCTGCTATGTTGGACGCCCTGGTGATGAAGCGATTGTAGAACAAACCGATGAGGAAATTGTACAGCTCGTCTTAGAGGACTTACAAAAGACGATGGACATTACAATGGATCCAGATTTCACAATGGTGAGTCGCTGGAAAGAAGCGATGCCTCAATATACAGTAGGCCATAACGAGCGAATGAAGAAACTCACAACATTTATGGAGAAAGAGTTGCCAGGTATATACTTGGCAGGTAGTTCTTACGCTGGTTCTGGTCTTCCGGACTGTATTGAGCAAGGTGAGAAAGCCGCAAAGCGTGCACTATCTCATTTGGGAAAAGTAATGGAGACTGAATTAATCGTACAATAAAATATAAGAAACGCCTTCAATTATATTGAAGGCGTTTCGTTTGTTATATAAAATATTTATTCGCCAATAAACATATATAAGTTATTTGGTTTTATCACAGCATCTCCTGCATAAATAATCCACTCTGTTAAGTTATCAAAATCTAAATGATAACTATTTCCTTCACTCATCTCTTCTATAAAATACGGTTCATTAATGAGTATTCCTTGAATGAGATCTTCCGTAAGGTCTTGCATTTCAAACCACATATGTTCACTTTTTCCTTCTTCGTAAGAGACACCAAACTTAGCGAGGAAACGGAAATCTTCATTTGATTGTTCAATTTGAAAAATGTTGCTGAAATACCCGAAAGTATTTTTTGCATTATAAGCCATACGAGCCGTTTCACTATTTGTTTTATAGAACATGAGCCCTGTAGCTTCTTCGTGTTCTTTGAAAAAGCTTTCTATATATTCTCCTGAAGTATTATATTGGAACAAGAGAACAGAGGGAGATTGATGGTATTCATCTCGGGCATCCATCCCGCCAAGAAATATGTTTTGTGCATCTATTGGTTGTAATTTCACTTCTTCATCTTCAATTGAAGATAATTGATCCATACTCGTTTTACGTCCGATATAAGATAAACCTTTTTCCCACGGAACAGCTACTGTATGTATGGAACCTTGCTGACTATGTGCAATAACGATAGGCTCATTCATTGGAACTTGGCCATTCTCAACGGCATTATTAGCAAATGTTTGAAAAAGATCGCCAATGCCGTAGTAGGAAGAAATGCGATTTGGAATAATTAATTCTATTTCAGTTACGCCTGCTCTTAAAAGGCCGTGTGTATGAAACCAATATTGCGTAGGCTCGCCTTCTTTATCGTCTTCATATACGGAATGAATAACGTATAAGTCAGGAATGTCAGGTAACAATTCATTTTCAACGTGATATTCAATATAGCTTCTAGATATCACTTTCATTGCTGCGCTTGAATCGATTACAAATAACAAATCTGGGGCAAGGTTCCATAAAAATTGTAACTGCTGGAAAAAGCAGTCCAGTACATCGCCTACAAATAGCGTACGAGTGAAAATTTCAGTGCCGAAAGCCGCATTTTCAAAAGTACGATCTACTATTGTGGAATCTTGTCTATTGTACATTTTATATTCTTCTGGATCATTCGTTTCATCAATATGCAGTTCATACGGTATGACTTTTTCATCCATATGTAACTCAACAATAAGGCTTGTCTCATCACTATAAACAATTTTTAATTCATCAACTTTAGTAGAGATAGTTTCTAGCCGCTGTTTTAGCTGATCAATTGTAATTCTAGTTGGTATAACAGCAATCATATCTGAAAAATGACGTTCTAATGTTCCATTCATAGCCGCGCGGTATGTTTCTGTTTGCATTTCCATCCAATCACTCCTATTCAAATGAATCCATTTTACATGCCAATGAAATTTCGGTATTTTCTGTTTTTTTATTCTTTCATATTATAAAATACATTCGTAGAAGGTGTAAAATTATTATTTTGTATTATAATTTGAAAACGAGTAAATTAGATTAATTTTTTGTAAAAGTTGTCGAAATATTGTTCTATATAACGAATCATTTGATATGATAGACATGTTGAGAAAATATGAAATAGGGAGAGGAAATGGCTGTGAAGAAATTGTTAAGTGTCTTTTTATCACTTTTGCTATTGCTTTCATTTACTGGAACTTTAGCGCAAGCAGAAGAAACTACTTCTATGTCAGTAGAAAAAGCAATTCAAGTATTTAAGCAGCAAGGGAAAACGAAGGGGATAGTGGAAGGATATATCGTTGGATATACGCAAGGTCCTTCTAAGTACACGAAGGATCCGGCTAAGTTTGACGACACAAACGTAGCAATTGCCGATTCGCCAAATGAAACGAATCCAGACAAAATCATGCCTGTTCAGTTGCCAAAAGGCGATGTAAGATCGGCAGTAAATGTGAAAGATCACCCTGAAAATATAGGGAAGAAAGTACAGTTAACAGGGACACTTGAATTATATTTTAGTAGCCCAGGTTTAAAATCAACAACAGCTTACAAGTTTCAAGGAGAAGGACAAAACCGTGTTAGCGATGTAGTAGCTTCACCGGGCGGCGGGGAAGTTGCGAAAGGAACAGCGGTAACATTAACAACAAACACAGAAGGAGCAACAATCTACTATACGCTAGATGGCTCTACTCCTACTAACAAGAGTGTTCTTTATAACGGACAAATTGTAGTAAATGAAAATAGCGTAATTAAAGCAATCGCAGAAAAAGAAGGGCTTACTTCTTCGGCGGTTTCGACATTTTCATTTATTATCGTAAACAATGAACCAGTTCGTATTCATGATATTCAAGGGAAATCACATATTTCTCCTTACAAAGGTAAGAAAGTATACGGTGTGGAAGGCGTTGTAACAGCGCTCGATAAAAATGGTTTTTATATAGAAGATAATCAACCGGATAATGATCCAGCTACGTCAGAAGGTATGTACGTATACAAAAAAGATGCGAATGTAGCAGTAGGAGATCTTATTCAAGTTGATGGAGAAGTAGAAGAATATGTTGGACCTGGATATGCAGAAAGGTTTGAAACAGACTTAACAACGACTGAAATTAAGGCGAGCCGCGTTGCTGTAATCGCAAAGGATCAACCGTTACCAGCACCGATCGTACTTGGAGAAAATGGTGTAAAAATCCCGGATCAAATTATTGATAATGATGCATTCGGTTTATTTGATCCAAATGAAGATGGAATTGACTTTTATGAAAGTGTAGAAGGTATGCGCGTTACGATGCCAACGCCAAAAATTATTGCACCTCAGAAAAACGGGAATTTATATGTAACAGTAAAAAATGGCGGGGATAAAGTAGTAACGAAATATGGCACACCTCTTTTAGATGAAAATCAATTAAACCCAGAGCGTCTTTCTGTAAAAGTACCTCGTGATTATGTAGCAAAAGTAGGAGATACTTTCACAGGAGATATAACAGGCGTAGTCGGATATGATTACGGTGCGTTCCGTATTTCACCCGTAACGGAATTACCAGCTGTAGTAGACGGTGGATTTAAGCAAGTAGGGGCAAATATTCAGCCGCGTCTTGATAAATTAACAGTTGCTACATATAACATTGAAAACTTCTCGGCAAATAAAAAAGAAACAACAGATGAAAAAGTAAAAGCGTTAGCGTATTCCATTAAATACAATTTAAAAATGCCAGATATTATCGGTGTAGAGGAAATGCAAGATAATAACGGAACGATTAATGACGGTACAACAGATGCTTCGTTAAGTGCAAAACGTATCATTGATGCAGTGCTAGAAATTCGTGGTCCGAAGTATGAGTATGTAGAAATTGCTCCAAACAACAATCAAGACGGAGGAGCACCAGGAGCTAACATTCGCGTCGGTTTCTTCTACAACCCATCACGCGTGAAATTAGCGACAGTACCGAAGTTACTTGATAAAAACGTTGTCCGCATTGGAGACGAAAATCCATTATTTGAAAGTACACGTAAACCGTTAGCGGCAGAATTTACGTTCCAAGGACAAAACGTTGTTGTCGTTGCAAATCACTTAAACTCAAAAATAGGAGATGCAACGCCATTTGGAAAAGTACAACCTCTTGTATTAGAAAGTGAAGAAAAACGAATTCAGTTAGCACAAGAAGTAAATCATTTCGTACAAGATATTCAGAAGAAGAATGCAAATGCACCAGTTGTTGTGTTAGGTGATATGAACGATTTCGAGTTCGCTAAACCACTAAAAACATTAGAAGGAACAAACTTAAAAAATATGTTAAACACAGTGCCGAAGGAGAACCGCTACACGTACATTCATGAAGGAAATGCACAAGTGTTAGATCATATTTTAGTAACAAACAACATCGCACCGCACACAATTGTAGACCCAGTACACTTAAACTCAAACATTATGAAAGAGCACGGACGTGTAAGTGACCACGACCCAGTACTTGCTCAAATTGATTTGAAGAAAGCTTCTTAAAGGAGGGAACGCTTAGGTGACTAAGCGTTCTTTTTTGTTTTTTCATCGGCATATAATTATGAAGAGGGAATTCCTTTTTTTGTAATATGATGATAAAATTAATTAAATATTCAGTTTTATAAGGAGGTTAACGATGCAAGCACAAATACATGGAAAATTAATGAACCAGCTAGCGATTTTTTTTAGTAGTATTGTCTTGCTTCAATTTGTTGCCGAGATAACAGGGCTTACACAGAATTTAGATATTACGTATAACTTAATCAATACAGCAGCGTCCTATATAACATTTAGTTTGGCTGTTATCTTCACTTTAATAGGAGCAAGAAGAGAATTAAGTAAATATGCAATTATTTCATTATGTTTAGTTGTAGGTATTAAAGCGATTTACTTTGCGGCGGTTGTTATTTTATGGGGATTGGCTGGTACGCCGTAAAAGAGGGGATGGTTATATGAGTAGTGAAAGTGTACGATTCGTAAATGTAAACGACAATAATCTTTATGTAAAAATGTTAGGGGTAGGTGAACCAATCATATTTCTTCATGGAGGACCTGGAAGTGAACACCGCTTTTTTCTTCCCTATATGGCTCCGCTAGCAGAAAAATTTCAACTAGTTTTTTATGATCAAACAGGTTGTGGGGAATCGGAAGAGCCAAAGGATAAACAATATTCTATGAGGAATGAGGTTGAAAACTTAGAAGCATTGCGTGTGCAATTGGGGTTTGAGAAAATAAATATATTTGGGGAATCATGGGGATCAATGCTTGCGTTACTGTATGCAACTACATATCCCGAACGAGTGAATAAATTACTTTTAACAGCTGCGATAGGAGTTAATGTGAAAGGGTTAGAAAGATTTGGAGAAGAACTGCAAAAGAGATTAACGGAAGAGGACAAAGTAATTATTTCTGAAATAAACAAGAAGATTAAAGTAGGAGAGGCTTCTATATACGAGATGTTACAAGTGTTAGATCCTTATTATGTGTTTGCTATAGAAACTTTAACTTATAAAAAGAAAACAACCTTTAGTAATGAAGTTAACACGATACTAGGTGCAGATATGGTGGGAAATTATGATGTGACTAAACATGTAGAAAGGCTCTCGAAAATTCCGATTCTAATTGCACAAGGGAGTCATGATATATTAACTCTTACTACTATAAAAGAACATTTTATAGAGTACATACCTCATATAGAGTTTTTAGAAATTACAAATTGTGGACATTGGACGGTAGTGGAGCAGCCAAAGCAAATGTGTAATATCGCGTATAACTTTTTTGAAAACTGATAATAAGAGCGTAATTCCGAATCGAACTTAGGGAATTACGCTCTTATTCGTTCAATCGTTTAGTCTGAAATGGCTTGAAACGCTTTTCTACACCGATCTCTTCTTTGCAGTCTTCTTTTGTACCTTTTTTTATCACGCTGTACGCCTTTTATGTACATGCATAGGCTAACGAAGAGGAAGAAAGCACATTGCAACATTAAAATATATGGTGACATGCCTTGCAATGGTTGTTTCGGATCATATAAATGAATAGGTGCCCCGCCGATTGTAGGGAATATTGTATTTAACAGGACGTAAGGAATGGAGGTAACTGCAAATGGAAATAGAATCGCCATATAGTCCTTTTGTGACCATACAGATGCAGCAAGTCCTAAAAGAGCCATTAAACCTGCAAATAAAAAATTAATGCCGATATATACAATAATGTAAGTGAGGGGAGAATCGTAATATAAGTTTGCGAACATCCCATTGTCGTTTATTATGCCAGTACCGAAGGCAGGTGCTCCGTTTGGAATGGTTAAAATGCAAAATAATAACGATAAGATGAATGGAAACGTATAAAGAATTCCTCCGCAAAAAAATGTAACGATATATTTCGTAACTGAATAAGGGAATAAAGAAATCCTTTTACTAATAAACGGTTTAAAATCATCTGATTTATCCGAGTTGTAACTCGTACTAAAGGGGAGACTGGCAATAACGGGCATTAATAATAAATAAACATCCATTTCATTATCCCGAAATCCAATCCATTTAAAAGCTGTTGTTACAAACACATCCGTTCCGTCTCCAATATAACGAATTACATAATAATAATGATAAATAGAAATAAGAGCTAATCCACTAAACATAATAATTAAAGAAACACGATTACAAAAAGCTTGCTTTATATTTAAACGAAGCGCACGCATCATGAATGAAAAAGCCTCCACTATTTTGATAAACTTGTCTATTTTCTATATTACTATTAATTGTAAAGATTTTCTTGTTTTTTCATTTGATTATTTAAAAAAGAGGAATTTTGTTGTTGATAAGTAAGGTTTATCTTTATTCTTAAGAACACCTTTTCCTTTTCTCTTTTCTTCTGATACACTATGGACAGTATCATATACACTGACTGGAATTTTTTTATACTGGGAATAATTAAAAAAGAGAACTTGTATAGAATGTAAGCGTGTGGTAATATCGAAAGTGTACTAATTGACTACATTATCCAATTGGTCATTTTTGGAGGTGACGATGTGGCGATAGATCGAAAACGTTCTATTATTGAAGCTGCAACAAAGTCTTTTTCAGCGTTCGGTTATAAAGCAACAACGATGGATCAAGTAGCGAAATTAGCGAATGTAGGAAAAGGAACAATTTATACTTTTTTCAAAAATAAAGAAGAGCTATTTGGCGAAATTATTTCTAATTTAATTACAGAAATGAGGCAAGTTGCAAAAGATGCAATTCGTCCAGATATTTCATTTTTTGAAAATGTACATAGAGCATTATATAGCATATTAGAATTTAGAAAAGAACATCAGCTCATGATTAAATTAATTCAAGAAGAGCGCGATATGGGAACGAAAGAAGTACAAGAAGTGATGCAACAAGTTGATGTGGAAATCGTTTCTGTTATTCAATCGTATTTAGAAATGGCGATTGAAAAAGGTGAAATTAGCAAATGCGATCCAGAAATTACAGCATTTATTATGCTTCGCCTATACGTATCGCTTATTTTTGATTGGGAAAAAAATCATGAACCGTTAGAAAAAGAAAAAATTGCAGAGTTATTTGAACTGTATTTATTAAAAGGATTGTCAAATTAAGATAATCCTTTTCTTCTGATGAAAAATGGGCATATGAACAAAGTGGTCATAGAGCAATTGCTTCATTAACTTGGATACACAAACGACAATTTAAAAATATTGCTGAAAATCAATCGGTTGAAGCGTAGAGAAAAGCACCTTTTTGGTGCTTTTTTTATTGCAGTGCAGGACATCTTTTCTGTAGTTCGTATACAAATACTTCCCAAATCTCTAGAAATAAAAGTAAAGGAATTACAACAATTTACAGAGAAACATAGAAGAGAGGAGTTGATATGATGAAAGAAAATCTTACTTACTATTTTTTCTTGTATCCACTCATTTTCTTCCTCATTTTTGCCCTTTCACCTATCTTGTTTCATAAAGAAGAATATACAAGTATGAAAGATACACTGGGAATCCTTTTATTCTACTATGTGTTAATTAGTGGATATTACGTTATTGATGTTGTAAGTGAAAGAATGAAGAAAAAAGTGGAATTTTATTATAGAAAAACCGATGGAGGGTAACAAAATGACCGAAAGTGAAATGAAATTCAGAGATACGACCATTCGTAACTTTTTCGATAAAGAAGACCGCCTAAAATCGATTCCAGGTCAAAAAAAGAAAAAACTAGTATTGCTAGAGCATTTAGTTAGCAAATTAAACGCTGAAAATCAGTATACGGAAAAAGAAATGAATACATTTATAAAACAATATCATGAGGATTTTTGTACAATTAGACGCGAATTTATTGTACATGGGTTTATGGACAGAGAGGATAATATGTACTACATAAACGGGAGAGAAGTTTGGACGAAGTGGGAGGAGTTAAAATAATGAATCAGTGGGGAGACCTTATGTTATCTATTCATCTTTGTAGTAAAAGGTACGAGGTGATTCAGTGATACGATTAGCAAAAGAGGTTGATGCGGAGTCCATTATGGATATTAGAAAAGAAATTATATTATCGGAGGCTACTACAAAGTTTTTCATAGTGTCTCCAAATCAATTACAAAATGATATTGATGCAGAAAGAGAAAAGATACGGAAAAGCAATGAAAAAGGTAATCTTTACATAGTTTATGAAGTAGATAGTAAAGTAGTTGGCTTTTTACTTTTCAATCGATATGAACTAGAACGTTTACGACATGCAGGCACAATGGGAATGGGGATTAGAGAGGTGTACTGTAATCAGGGCATTGGTACGAAGCTAATTGAATTTCTTATTAGTTGGGCTAAAGGGCAGAAAGGTTTAGAGAAAATTTGTTTAGGCGTAGTTTCTATTAATGACCGCGCGATTAAGGTGTATAAACGTATGGGATTTGTAGAAGAAGGAAGACAAAGAAAGCAAATTAAATATGAAGATGGATCGTATGGAGATGACGTATTGATGGGGTTTTATATTCAATAAAAAAGAGAGGTCTTCGGTTAGTAGCAAGGTAACATGCTTGGATACGGGATTTTATGAGTAGTCATATAGTAAGTGAATATTTTAGTGAAGAAACTGCCAATAGTGGCAGTTTCTTTTTAGTGGAAATGTTAACTCTTAGCAAACCTTCAGTTCCAGTCGATCTTTCTGACGAAGATGATGCGCAAAATGCATAGAAATAAGCTGGAACCATTCTGCAGCATTTAAGTAACCAAGCCCAGGATGCTCGACCTTACAGTCACTTGCAATAGAAGGGAGTGTTGGTTCTGTATGTTTTACAACTGTAATTAATTCTAGAAATTGTTTTTGTACGCCTTCTTTGTTAGCTGGGTTTTCGGGTGTATATCCAGGATGACCGGGTACTTTTATTTGTATATCTGGGAAAGTACCAAGTTTATATACTTTTTCACCCATATCCGTTTTCGTACTAGTTACTGATGGTGTTTCAGTTTTACATTTTGCAATCGCATCTAACTGCATGTATGTAGAGGCAATTAAATGATTATACATTTGACCGAGAGACCATTCTTCACTAGAAGGCTTCATTCTAAATTGTTCTATAGAGTATTTTTCTAATTCCTCTATGTAATATGTTGCTAACTCCTCGAATTTCTTCATATTGTTAACTCCTTTTTATGAAAATGTATTTGTTAATACCCACAATAAAGGAGGGCTACTGACAACATTATGTCAGTAGTAAAATAAAAATTTAAAGTTTTAACATTTTTTTTGCTTCATCACGAATTTTCTCAGAAAGAACGTTTGGCTCAAGTACTTGCACTTGGCTCCCCCAGCTCAATACCCATTGAAATATTTCATCTATGCTTCTTGATTTCAAAAAAACATGAAAACCATTATCTTTATGTTCGTATGAATCTATAAAAAAGTATCGTGATTCAATAATTTTATGTGCAATATGAGATGGGAACAATAAATGAATTGTAACAGTACGATTGCTTTCAGGTTGATAGTCTTGCAAAGAAAAGTCTTTCGGTTTTGTAAAGAATTTTTGCTCTTGCTGCAATGTATCCATACGATCTAAACGGAAATTACGTATTTGTTTTCGAAGTAAACAATGGGCAACGATGTACCAAATTCCTGAAATATTAACTAAACCGTAAGGATGAACGGTCCGCTTTATTTTTGCAGTTTCTCTTGGCTTACGATAAGAAAAAGAGATAGTTTGTTCTTTTTGAATAGACTCTTGTAAGAGGATAAGTTGATTTTCAAGTTTTTCTTGTCCAGATCCTTTGTGTGAAAATATAGGAGAAAGGAAACGGAAAGTTCCTTGTAATTCCCGAACCTTCTTTTTTTGATCAGCAGGGAGGACAATTTCAAGTTTTTCTTTTGCTGATTGGGCATGTGCAGAAAAAGAAGAAGTGAAAGTTTTTTCGATATAATCACCGCCTAATAAAAGAGTAACAGCTTCTTCAGGTGTAAGCTGAATAGGTGGTAAGAAATACCCATCCATTAATGAATAACCGTGGCCGGGCATTGCGAAAAGTGGGACGCCAGATTCACTAAGTGCATCCATGTCTCGATAAATAGTTCTTATACTTGTCTCAAATTTTTCAGCTAAGCTTTGTGCTGTAACAGTTTGTCTTCTTTGTAATTCAATTAATATAGCTAATAAACGATCTGTCCGATTCATGAAATATCATCCTTTATAATTATAAATAGGCCTACTATAAACTTCTAAAAGCAGAATAAATTCCCCTCCCATTAACAAGTTTTTCCCTATGTATAATATTAATATAGTAAAATCGTAAGAACCTATATTGCGGTTTCCAATAATATACTATATAATCAGAGTAAGAAAACGTTTTCATGCAAAGGGGGAGAATTTCGTGTCGACTATCGAGGACGTGGCGAAATTAGCGGGGTTATCAAGGACAACGGTTTCTAGGGTGATTAATAATCATCCATATGTTTCAGATGAGAAGAAAAAAAGGGTTCAATTAGCAATGAAGCATTTAGGATTCGTTCCTAATTCCGCGGCGAGAAGACTTCGTAAACAAAAAACGGAAACAATTGCGGTGCTAGTTCCAAGGATTACAAATCCTTTCTTCAGTCGATTTATTGAAGCAATCGAGATTGCTGCTTCTGAACATAAATATAAACTGATTATTTGTCAAACAAGATATTTACCGGAAAAAGAGATGGAGTATTTACAATTATTATCTACGAAACAAGTAGATGGGATTATTCTATGTTCACTAGAAAATCCGTGGGAAGATGTAGAGCCATACTTGCAACACGGTCCAATCGTGTTATGTAATGAATATATTGAGGAAGCAAATGTTCCAACAGTGAAGTTTGATCATGCGCAAGGGGCATACATAGCTGCCAAGCATGTGTTAGAACAAGGGTATCGTAATCTTATTTTTTGCCGTGGTAACGAAACCAAAGTTGTTAGCCAACAGCGAAAAATGGGCTTTTTGCGTGCGATTACTGAAAAGAGTAGAGAAGTGGAAGCGATCGATTTTCTTGAAAACGCTTTCTCTTGGGATGATGGAAAGAGAATATTCCATGAAGTATTAAAGGACAAAAAAAATCCTACCGCGATTTTGGCAGGAGGCGACGAGGTAGCAGCTGGAATTATTTCAGAGGCGAAACGCCATGACTGGAGCATTCCAGATGATCTCGCTGTTATCGGTTTTGATAATCAAATTTTAGCGCAGATTACAGAGCCAGGTATTACGACAATTGAACAGCCAATCGATGAGATGGCTCGAAAAGTTGTCGACCTGATGATGGATAAAATCCATACGAAAAATTATAGAAAAAAAGAATTGTATGAGTTTGAACTGGAGCTCTTGGTGAAAGGTTCAACGATGAAGGATACGATGTTATTAGCCTAGTAGACTATGTCTGCTAGGTTTTTTCTGTTCACAAACTACTATTCTTCGTGAACGCAATCGTCACATTTGTTATGGTATGCTTCGTGCTGCTCATCAATTTCTTTCCCGCAATTCGCACAAGTTTTCGTCGGTAAATTTCTGAAAAACTCCATTGGTTGATCGATCATGTCAATCCCTCCATTTCCATTTCTTACTATCATTGTATTAGTACAAAAAACAAAAGTCAACAACTGTTTTATAACAAAATTGAAAATTAATGAAAAAGTTTAGGAAATGGATTATAGTTAACAATGTAGGATGTAAGTAAAAACTGCATTCCTACTCGGTTTTAGAAAGGATGGATACATATGAAAATGACTGTTGTCGGCTTTTGGGGCGGCTTTCCAGAAGCGGGAGAAGCAACGTCGGGGTATTTGTTTGAACACGATGGTTTTCGTTTACTTGTAGACTGTGGTAGTGGTGTACTAGCACAGCTTCAAAAATATATAACACCGTCTAATATAGATGCAGTTGTATTGTCGCACTATCATCACGATCATGTTGCAGATATTGGGGTATTGCAATATGCGAGATTAATTACGAGTGTAGCAAAAGGACAACTACCGGAGTTACCGATATACGGTCATACGTTTGATGAGAATGGGTTCCATTCTTTAACGCATGAACCACATACGAAAGGAATCGCGTACAACCCAGAAGAAACACTTCAAGTTGGACCGTTTTCTATTTCATTTTTAAAAACCGTTCATCCTGTTACATGCTTTGCGATGCGTATTACAGCTGGAGATAATACCGTAGTATACAGCGCTGATTCTAGTTATATTCCTGAATTTATTCCATTCACGAAAGATGCTGATCTTTTCATTTGTGAGTGTAATATGTATGCACATCAAGAGGCTGCAAAAGCGGGGCATATGAATAGTACAGAAGTAGCAAGTATTGCGAAAGAGGCGAATGTAAAAGAACTTTTATTAACGCACTTACCGCATACAGGTAATCCATCCGATTTAGTAACAGAAGCAAAACAAATTTTCAGTGGCCATATTACGTTAGCGCATAGTGGCTACGTATGGAACTCATGAGGTGATATGATGTTATTTATTGATAATAAAGGGTAATTAACTGTTACGATTTATTTA
>NZ_NUPZ01000036.1 GCF_002584985.1 Bacillus sp. AFS029637
GTAACAGACAAACCGGAAATTTGGGTGAAACCAGAAGAAGAAAAGATTGAAGAAGAAACAACAGAAGAACTGGAAGCGCCAGAAAAACCGGAAGCACCAAAGGTGACAGAAGAGCCGAACGTGCTAGAAACACCAGAGGTAACAGAGCGTCCGGAAATTATGGTAGAACCAGAAGAAGAACAAGTAGAAGTTGAAGCAACAGAAGAGTTAAAAGAAGAGCAACTGGAAGCACCAAAGGTAACAGAAGAGCCGAACGTGCTAGAGAAACCAGAAGTAAAAGAGCAACCGGAAGTTTCAAACAAACTAGAGGCTCAAGGTAAAGTAGAAGTACAAAACAAACAAGATGTACAACATAAATCTGAAGTGCCATCTAGTAAAGAAAGTAATAAACAATCAAAAGTACTTCCTCAAACAGGTGGAGCAGCGACTGAATCTACTTCTATGATTGCAGGTATGTTCGCATTAATTTTAGGCGCGATGATGTTTAGACGCAAAAAGAATTAATGAGTTTGAGAGTGTTAAGTTGTTGTGTTTTTAGAATAAGATGTATAGAAAAAAGCGGAGACGATAGGTCTCCGCTTTTTTCTTTTTGTATGGGAATGTATTATTTACGTGAAAACCCTTCTTCATCAAGGTATTCCGCAGCTTCTGGATAAGAGTTGAATGTACCGTCTAAGTTTACGCCAGCGTAAACGTTCCACATGTCATCTTCTGATATAAGAGTCAGGATATGACCATCTTCGTTATGCCATTCTTCTTCTTTCGCAGGTTCTGCAGGTACTACGATTTCTTCTTGTGATAGTAGTTCAATGGATTGCTCAATTACTGAACGTAATTCTTCTGCTGAAAACTCGCGGATGTTAATCATACCTTTATCGTCCGTTTTGTAGCCTTTAATGCCGCTTGCATATACAAAGCCGTTTCCATTTGGGTGTAAGTGATATACAACGTTCTTTTTATCTAAACGACTTTCTTCAAAGTGAAAGTTTACACGTTTTAATGATACGTTCTTTCTTTCTAGTTCTGGGAAAGATTCAATAATTGATAATTTTTCTTCAAAAGTTAGCATAGTGCCTCCAAGTATATAGTAAAAGATTTAATTCGTTCATTATAGCATAGTTGCAATTGTTTCCAAAGATAAGGGGGAAACTTTTCATTGAATACGTTTACGTCACGATACTGTAAAAAGTGGGATAACGAATATATCGTTTTAGGTGTACAATGGAAAATGGACTTTATACGAAGGTGGTTTTTTCATGTTTCAAAAAATAGCAAAGGAATGTTTAGCAGGATTTACTGTTGCGATTGTTGCGTTGCCACTTGCCATTGCATTTGGGATTGCCGCGACAGGAACATCTGAAGGGGCGCTTGTCGGATTATACGGTGCGATTTTTGCTGGTTTATTCGCAGCGTTATTTGGCGGGACACCTGGGCAAGTAACGGGGCCAACTGGACCAATTACGGTTATTGCGACAGGAGTTATCGCGACGCACGGGTTAGAGGCGAGTTTTATAGCCTTTATGATGGCAGGACTATTTCAAATTTTATTTGGTGTATGTAAGCTCGGTTCTTACGTTCGATATATTCCGTATCCTGTCGTTTCAGGATTTATGAACGGTATTGCATTAATCATTATTTTAGGCGAAGTGAAACATGTGCAAAATAGTTTTTTACTCGTAGTATTAACGATTATTGTGATGATTGTTTCTGGAAAGTGGATTAAGGCAATTCCATCTAGTTTAGTTGCATTAGTCGGTGTGACTGCTTTGCTTCCTTTATTTTCTCCGTTACTCGAAGGGCTTACAGTGAAGTTACCGTTTATCGGAAATCTTTCATTAAATAAAGTAATTGAAAAGATTGGAACGATTCCAGAAGCGATGCCTATGCTTCACATTCCATCTTTAAGTGGAGCAGGGATAGCGGAACTTATTTTGCCAGCGCTTAGTATTGCTTTGTTAGGATCGATTGACTCGTTGTTAACATCGGTCGTAATGGATAATGTGACAGGTACGCGTCATAAAAGTAATAAAGAGCTCGTTGGGCAAGGTATCGGTAATATGATGAGCGGATTGTTTGGCGGATTAGCAGGTGCAGGTGCGACTGTTCGGTCTATCGTTAATATAAGAAGTGGCGGTAAAACGGCGCTTTCAGCATGTATGCATAGTGTTATATTATTTATTTTCATTATGGGACTTGGTCCGGTTGTACAATACATTCCGCTTGCTGTATTATCAGGTATTTTAATTTTAACTGGTATTGGAATGTTCGACTGGGAAAGCATGAAGAAAATGCATGTAGCGCCAAAAGGTGATGTTATTGTTATGCTCGTAACGATGATCGTTACAGTGAAGTTTGATTTAATGATTGCTGTTGCGTTTGGTATTATTCTTTCTTTCATTATATATATGGTGAAATGTAAAGAACGTAAAACTTCTATTGTAAATGAAGGGGACGTGACATATAAAATTAAAGGACCGCTTTCGTTCTTATCGGTGGATCGTGTTTTTTATACTTTACAAGATGTGAAATCTCCAGTTATTTTACGTATGAAAGATGTGCGTTATATAGATGTATCAGGAGCTATGGCATTATTGAATTTCATTGAGCAGTCTCATAAAGTAGGGATGAGTGTGACGCTTGAACAGGTACATCCTCGTGTTGAAAAAACAATCGTGACGATGGCGAATGATGAGCAGAAGGAACAATTGCAATTTTTGAAAGCTGAAACATTATAAAGAGAAGGGCCCTCACATGATAGAGTGTGAGGGTTTCTGATTATTCGGATATGCATGTTTGTAATTGAATATCTAGATGTTATACGTCTGTTGACAATTACTAAACTTAGCAGTATAGTAACATCTTAGATTGGCAGTATGATATCACAAAAAGTGTAAGAATTTTAAGATTTCTTTACGTTAAAAAGAAATCGCTTTAAGCTGGAGGGAATATTTGATGTACAAACAGTTACCACACGGAGTAAAAGTCGGAATTACACGTTCAATTGTTGCTTCTTTTGAGCAGTATATGAAGGAAATTGAATGGAACGAAGAAAAGTTTGATATGCAACAATTTGTTGAACAGTGGAAACAGTATTTATACACAAAATCAACTTGGATTAATAAAGTAGATGATGAGTTGAAAGGGCATCCAGATTTCCATCAAGCATTAGCAGTGAAAGTGAATGAAAAAATTAACGAGCTTATTAATGAAGAGCCGACTGAAGAGCAATTAAAAATATTAAATGAGAACAAAATAAACAATATAGATGATTTTTGTAAGTTAGAAGCAGCGTATCATATTGAACGTTTGTAGTTGAATTATATAAATAAGTTTACATAAAAAAACACGTCGTATTCTTAAAAGAGTACGACGTGTTTTTGATTCATCCGTTAGCACGTAATTACGCTTGCTCTGGAATAAACGCTTTCCATTTAGATAAATCGATAGTTTCTTTTGATACAGAATTAGCAGAGAATGTAAAGGTCCAAGGTTTAGTTGAATTGGCCTTGATTTGAAACTCTTTTAATGTAAATGTTTCTTCAGCGACAACGGCTCCAGAGCGATCTGCGATATGCAATGGAAGTTGTTCAAGGGTTATATTTTGATTATAGCCATTACGAATTAAAATAGTTGCATTTAAATCGCCATTTTCTTCTACAGTTGCGTTTAGTCCTAGTAAGTTAAGTTCACCTGCTGCAGGTGGTGTAAGGTTAGCGACAATTTCTTGCAATTTCATGATTGCACTTTCAGATAGTCTTTCTTGCCATATAGGATCTAAATCTAATGAATGTTTGCCTTGTAAGTCAAATACGAGTTGCCAGTCTTCTGTAGATAGCGTTGCTTCTGTTATTGAATTTTCTTCAAAGACGAAAGTCCAAGGCATATTTACATTTGATGGGATTTCTTCTAAGAGTGACAAATCAAATGCTTGACGTGCACATGTTTCTCCATCTTTATTTAATAAGGATAGAGTAAGAGTCTCAAATTGAATTGGCTGCTTTACACTACTACGAATAAATGTAGTAATATAATACGCATTCTCATGTTTTTTACTTTCAATTCCAGCTAGCGAAATTTGATTTTCTTGTAAGGTAGGCAAAGATTTATGTAAAAATTGATAAATGTACTTTTGCTCTTGTGAAACCTCATTCCAAGAAGGGTGAAAGTATAAGTTAGGTTTTACGTTTTTTGCATTGTTGATATTGCCTTCGGTTCCTAATAATTGAGAACTCGAAATTACAGAGTCTCTACCTTTTTTTCTTGCCTTCTTTAAAAATGATAGCATGAAATTCACCTCGTTATATGTTTTGTGGAACAGTTATATATCTTGCTAAATATAAAGCAACCTCTTTTTCAAAATGGCTAAATGTTTGTAAAAAGATTTCAAAACCTTCTTGTTGATAAAGACGTGCTGGATCCTCTTGTTGGTATTGTCTTAAGCCAATACCTTCTTTTAAATGCTGCATTGCACTTAAATGGTTTGTCCAACCAGAATCAAGGAAGTGCAAGCTAACTTGACGTAATACTTGTTGTGCATCTGTATTTTTTTCTAAATCGTTCACACGTTCTATATAACTTGTAAGAGTATCTTTTAGTAGCTCTTGTAAGTCCTCTGCGGAATGGACGTTATTAGCAGATAATGCTGGAATTTCTTCGGTAGATAAAACTTCTTTTAAAGCTTCTACTAGTCTAGTGAAATCCCATTCTTCAGGAAGCATACCTTCTAATAAATGTTCTTTAGCAATAGCAACTATTGTATTTTTGATCATTGGAATGACAATCTCTATCATATCTACTTCTTCGTTTAAAAGGTTATTACGAAGTTTGTAGACTACATTTCGTTGATCGTTAATTACATCATCTAATTTCAAGTTATATTCACGCATTGAAAAATGACTACCCTCACAAATTAATTGTGTACGGTTGACTAAATCATAAATTTTCGTGTTTTGAATTAAACCGCTCTCATCAAATTTAAGTGATTTTGCATACTTTTCTATTTCTTCACCTGCGTAGCGTTGCATCATTTCATCTTCTAATGAAAGGAAGAATTGAGAACTTCCAGGGTCACCTTGTCGGCCAGCCCGTCCTTTTAACTGATTATCAACGCGGCGAGATTCATGTCTTTCTGTTCCGATTACATGTAAACCACCAAGTTCGTGGACACCTTTTTCTAATAAAATATCCGTCCCTCGTCCTGCCATATTTGTTGCAATTGTAATTTGCCCTTTTTTCCCAGCTAGAGCAATTAAATCAGCTTCTTGCTCAGCGCTTTTTGCATTCAATAGTTGATAAGAAAGCTTTGCTTCATCTAAATAACGTGCAACAGTCTCTGATTGGAGGATTGACATCGTACCAATTAAAATAGGGCGGTTTTTCTTATGTATGTTTAGTACTTCTGCACAAACAGCGTTATATTTGGCGTCAGCTGTTACATATACGACGTCTTTTTTATCTTCACGAAGTATAGGGCGATTTGTTGGAATTGAAATAACTTCCATATTATATACACGGTTAAATTCTTTCTCTTCTGTTTTTGCTGTACCAGTCATACCAGATAATGCTGGATACATACGGAAGAAGTTTTGAATTGTAATAGATGCTTGCGTTTGATTCTCATCTGTAATTGGTAAGCCTTCTTTCGCTTCAAGTGCTTGATGTAAGCCATCGCTTAACGAGCGGCCATCCATAATACGTCCTGTGAAAATATCAACAAGCATAATTTTTTCGTCTTCAACAATATAGTCTACGTCACATTGGAAAGCGACATTTGCACGTAATGCTTGAATCATATAATGATATAAAGTTTGATGCTCTAAATCATATAAGTTATCAATATCAAATAAATCTTCAATTTTTGTAATGCCATCTTCTGTAAAGTTACATGCTTTTGTTTCCGCATCATAAGTGTAATGTAAAGTGTCTTGGAATGTGTTCATTACCTTCGCACATAAATGATGGAAATCGGAACTGCTTGCTTTTTTTCCAGCGATAATAAGCGGGGTCTTCGCCTCATCAATTAAAACGCTGTCAATCTCATCAATAATTGCAAAGTGATAGGGACGCTGTACTTGTTGTGCTCGGGATGACTCCATATTATCGCGAAGATAGTCGAAGCCAAACTCAGTCCCAATTCCGTATGTAATATCAGCCTCATAGGCGCGTTTTTTATCGATAGATTCCATTTGTGGTACATTTAACCCGACTGTTAGACCGAGAAATTCATGAACTTGTCCAATTAATTCTTTATCACGTTTCGCTAAATAATCATTTACTGTAATAACGTGAACGCCTTTTTTCTCAAGAGCACGTACGTACGTAGGTAAAGAAGAGACAAGTGTTTTTCCTTCTCCAGTAGGCATTTCAGCGATGTTTCCTTCTAGTAATACAAGGCCACCGATTAACTGTACATCGTAGTGACGAAGACCAAGCACTCGTTTTGCAGCCTCTCGAACGACAGCAAATGCTTCTACTTTTATATCATCAACTGTTTTTCCGTTTTGTAACATGTTCTGAAAAACAATAGTTTTTTGGCGTAATTCATCATCTGATAATGTTTCCATTACAGATTCTAATTGATTAATATCATTCACAATTTGTTCATAATTTTTAATCTTTCTTTTTTGTGAATCTCCCAACAATTTCTTGACCGAATTCAGCATTCTTGTAACACTCCTCTGACTGACAATAGATACATTATAGCATAGTTATACTAGAAAAAAGTAGAAATGGAAAGTGGTAGGGGATTTGAGTAAAATCGTTTTTTGAGTAAGAATACTTTCGTTTTGTTGTAAAAAAGGAAGTATTCAATATATAAGAAATTTGGTATGATAATTTAATGAGATAAAATACAATCTCTATAATTTGTAATAATATGCTTGAGAATATATGTATAAAAGAAAAGAGAAGGAACATGAATAAGAAATTTGTAAAAGGTGCAGCGATTTTAACAATCACAACTTTTTTGTCGAAATTGCTTGGTAGTTTCTTTCAAATTCCATTACAAAATATTGCAGGAGATGAAGTACTTGGTATATTCCGCCTTGTGTTTCCTGTATATATGATTGCTCTTACATTGTCAGTAGCAGGTGTTCCGCTAGCAATTTCAAAATTGATTGCAGAGTTAAACGGAAAAAATAAGAAAAAAGAAATTGCAAAATTATTTAAATCCGCATCAATTATAGGAATGGCTTTCGGTGCATTCGGATGTTTGGTTATTGTATTATTTTCTACTGAAATTGCAAGTATGCTTGGTGGACAAGAAACGAGGGTGCCTTTACTGGTTACGTCATCGGCGTTGCTCGTTGCACCATATATGGCAGTTTATCGTGGTTATTTTCAAGGGTTTGGTGATATGAAACCAACGGGGATATCACAAGTCATTGAGCAATTTGTACGAGTATTTTTTATGTTAATCATCGCTTATATATTAGTATATTGGAATAAGAGTAGTGCTGTCATTACTAGTGGGGCAATGGTTGGATCTTTCCTCGGGGTAATAAGTTCCCTTATATATTTACGTATGACGTACAATAAAAGTTCATACAAATATAAGGAAAGCTCGTATTCGTTGCGAGATTTGAGAGAAGACGGAAAGAAAATATTGCAAGTATCTATTCCAATTGCTATTGGAGCTTTATCCATGTCGCTTTTAAATTTAGTGGATTCGCTTACAGTACCACATGTACTGCAAGGGTCGTCGGCAGAAATTCAAGCGCAATTTGGTATATATAGCCGAGGTTCTGCATTTACACAATTAATAGTTGTTTTCGCAAGTGCAATTGTATTTCCATTAATACCATTATTAACATCTGCGCTAGCAAAAAGAGATATGAGTTTAGCAAAAATGACAGTTCAAAATACGAATGCACTTATGCATGTGCTAACAGCCCCTTTAACGATATGGCTAATTGCATTAACAGTTCCTTTAAATGTGGGATTGTTTACAGATGCGAAAGGAAGTAGTATGTTAGCTGTTATGATTGGTAGTTCGTATTTCACATCAGTTATGGTATTATCAATAGGAGTTTTACAAGGGATTAACCGCTCTGCACAAGCTGCGTGGATTGTTATTGGCGCAAGTTTTGTGAAAGGTTTATTAAACATAGTGTTAACGAGAAAGTTTGGCATAGATGGAGCGGCGTATAGTACATTGATTATATATGTGTTAATCTGTATCGTAAATCATCTATACATCCGCAAATATCTTTCCTATTCTATTCGCATAGGAAGATTTTTTACTGTAATAGGAGTATCTTGTATTTTAGGATTAGGACTATATGAATTATCTACGGTGCTAGATGTTACATCTTCAAGAATGGTTGCGCTATTATATAGTGGTGTAGCATTTATTATTGCAACAATTTTGTACGGGGTATGTGCTTTGAAGTTAAACTGGATATCAACAAAACAAATACCATTTTTAAAAAAATAAATAAAGAGAACTACGAAATTTGAGAATTGGAATTCGGACGGGCTTATTGTGATGATACTTTTTAATGTATCGTGTGTTTTAGGTAAGGAGTTGGTACCAATTATGATGGATGAAACAATTGGTCACCAAATGTTGGAGGAGATTAAGAGTGCGGTTAGTTTTATCAGGATATTATGGTTTTTATAACGTTGGAGACGAAGCTATTCTACAATCGATTATTGAATCGTTACATAAAGAGAATCCGAATATTGAACTCGTTGTGCTGTCAAATGACCCTGACTATACAAGGAAAATGTACGGAGTGGAAGCGGTAAATCGTTGGAGTATAAAATCGGTTTATAATGCAATAAAAAATAGTGACGGGCTTATTAGTGGTGGAGGGAGTCTCCTCCAAGATAAAACGAGTGTGAAAAGTATTTTATACTATACGGGTATAATGGGGTTTGCTCGTATGCTAAAAAAACCGTATTACATTTATTCACAAGGAATAGGACCGATTACAAAAAGACATAATCGACTATTAGTAAAATGGCATTTGTCAAAAGCTGCATATATATCAGTTCGAGATGAGGATTCATTTTTATATTTAAAAGAGCTTGGAATGAAAAGGGATATTGAGCTTGTTCCAGATCCGGTTTTAACATGGAAACGAAAAAAACAATCAGATTGGTTACAAAAACATGCTCTGCACGGGAAAATTATTGCAGTTAGTGTGCGTCACTGGAATGCAAAAGAAGATTATATAAAAAAGTTAGCGATCGCTTTAAAAAAATTGAAGCAAGAAGGGTACCAAATTTTATTCGTCCCGATGCATGGGCCATTTGATCAAAATGCTTCGCGTGATGTAGTGGATTTAATGGGAGAAGAAACGTATATGCTCCCATATAAAATGGATATTGATGAGAAAATATCTATTTTATCAGAGTGTTCACTTTTAATTGGTATGCGTCTTCACGCTCTTATTTTTTCTGCTGTCGCGAAAACACCGATGGTCGGAATTTCATACGATCCAAAAATTGATTCGTTTTTAAGACAAGTGAATCAACCTGTTATAGGAAGTGTGGATGGAGACTGGAGTGCCGAAGATTTATATAAAATTGCGAAAAAGCAAGTGATACAACATGAAGATATACAGCAATCTCTGCAAAGAAGAGTAGATGAGCTTCAACTGCAAGGTGAACAAGCGGCCAAAAAAATTATTTATCATATAGAAAAAAACACTCTACAGAAAAAGTAGAGTGTTTTTTTGTTAGTGTACTTCTTTACGCTCGGAATCTTTTTTTCATATATTGCGTAATGAGATAGACGCCGTAACCTTGCATCATCATAAACGTCGGTATAATAAAGTAGCGATAACGCGATTGTATTTCAATAAATATATGGACTCCCGCGTAACCTAAAATTAATAGAGAGAAGAATAATAACGTTTTATTTTTTTGTTCTTTTATCGTTTTGATGGAAGCTATAAGGGCGAATAGGCAAATGCTTACGTAACATAATTTTTCTAACGTCCATAGTAATCGTGATAACTCAGGTTTTGTATACCCTTCTAGCCCCCAATAAATGGATGCGTCATAATCTCCCCACATAACTTTAAATTTATCTTTGAATAACAATAATAGCTGTCCTTTATCGGCAGTTCTTTCTGAAATGAGTTGTTTTTCAACTTCAAAACGTTCCTCGCCAATTGGATATTGAAAAACAAGTTTATGGTCAGGGAAAGAAAATCCACCTGTTGTCTCAGGGTTGAATCCGACTACAAATTTCCAGTAAGGGTCTCGACTAGATAATGGGTATTGTGTAATTCCTGTAGCGATTAATGTATAGCTAAAGATGAAATGCACGATATAATAAATGCCAAGCATACCAATTAACTTTGATACGACCATTTTTTTATTTATTTTTTGATCACCTATTATATGAGTGATCAGTAAGAAAAGAATGAGCGCTAGTAAAATAACAATACCAATCGGTCTCATAATATCGCCAAATGCAATAAGAATACTAACGAATATCCATGCATACGAATGCGAGATTCCTTTTTTTACAAGAAGATAAAAACCAGCATAGAATAAAAATGTAGCGATGTGCTGATTTGTTAAAACAGAAGTCATCATAATGTTAGGGATGTATGTTGCGAAAATAAGTGCTGCGACTCTACCGCTAAATTCGTTAAATAGATGCGAAGCTATGCGATATATAAAGTACGTAATGCCAGTGCAATACAGTATGTTTAGTAATTTAATCGCTAATACACCTTCGCCAAACAATTTCATAACACCGGCTTGATACATCGTAAAGCCTAATTGATATACCCAAGTCGTAAAGTATGTTTCGTTTGCAAATGAGAAATTATTATTTGCTGCATCAACTGCTCCGTTATACATTTGAGCGAAATCTTGTACGATATTTGTATGGACTGTTAACACCCATGCAAGGCGCAGTATAAATGCTAGTAAACAAAGAAATATGATAAATTGTGTTTGAGTAAAGAATCGGTTCACGATAATAGAAATGAATATAATACCGGTTAGAACAATTATGAGTGCAACGATGAGTAAAAAGGTGTTGTACTTCGGTTCAGTTATTAAATATTGCAATGAGAAAATAAGAGTCATTGCAAAAAATAATACTGTTAATATTTGCAGTGATTTAAATGCAAATGTATATAATCTAGGCATAGTTATCCTCCGTAATATGTAATATCTTTTTAGTTATTTCTATATAAACAGAAATAACTACGCCATTATATCATAAAGAATTTTACGGTTGTAAAAGGAATGAGGTACGAAAGAAAAATAGCACCTGTATATATTATTGATATATAATAAAATATGTATTTTAAAAAGGCTTTATACTAATTTGTATTTATCATGTTTATATAATTAGTATATAATCGGTGTTGGAATAATAAATTGGTAGATTATGAGGAGGATAACCGTGAAGAAATTTTCAAAAGGTATTACGGCAGTTGCATTAACGGGGTCATTGCTTTTAACGCCTATTTCAAGTTATGCGGCGAGCGATGATATTACTGGGCACCTATTTGAGCAGCATATGCGTACTCTTATTAACAAAGGGATTATGTCTGGGTATGGAAATAATGTGTATTTACCTGATCAAGAGATAACGAGAGCAGAGTTTGCTACATTAATAGCGAAAGCTCTGCAACTTCCACAAGCAGATTCGAATTTCAGTGATGTGCCAAAATCTTACGGCTTATATGATGGTGTAAGTAGGGCATTCGGAGCGGGAATTATTAAGGGGCGTAGTCCTGAGAGTTTTGCACCTGGTGATATTATTACACGTGAAGAAATGGCCGTAATGGTAAAACAGGCGCTAGATTATAAGAATGTTAAAGTAACTGTAAGTCCGCTTACATTTGCTGATACGAATCGTATTAACTATAAAGAACATGTACAAGTTATGGTAGCTACCGGGATTATTAAAGGTTATCCAGAAGATAATACGTTTAGACCGCATTTATCAGCGACAAGAGGTATGGCTTCGGCAATGCTGAATTTAATGCTTGATAAAGTTGGAAACACCGGGGGAGAAACGCCTGTAGAAACAAAGAATTATGTATTGCTAAATGATGCAGGGAAAGTAGTAGAGCGTTACACTACATATAAAGAAGCTGTTACGGCTGCGCAAAGTAAAGGCATCAATGCAGTAAAGTATGAAAATGAATACGTATGGATTAAAGATGGCTTTGCAACTGCGAAGCGAATTCCTGGAAATACAATTAATGTTTACGGTGAAAATTTACAAACAGCATATACATACCTTCAGTACGGAACAGAATTTAAAGTGTTAGAAGTTGGAGAAGACCGCGTGAAAGTTCAACTCTCTGATTTAACAGGTTATGTGAAGAAAAATGAAGTCACTTTAATTCCAGAAAAAGAAATGCAAAAATCATCCTATTACGTAAAACCAGATGGATACTTATATCATAGGTATTATACGTATGGTGCAGAGGCACCGCGTTATACAGAATATAGATATGGTGCGGCACCTTCTTTCATGAAGCAAGGGCAATCAATGTATAGTATAGATGGAAAGACATTTGGAAATGAAACGTTCTATCAATATTTTAATTACGTATCATTACGTTCTAAAACAGAATACACAGCAGAACAATTAGATAGTTATGTAAAATCAGTTAGAGCGGATTCTCCATTAATCGGTTTAGGTGCGAAATTTAAAGAAGTAGAAAGCAAGTATAATGTAAATGCACTATTCTTATATTCATTAGCAGTTCATGAAAGTTTATATGGAACAAGTGACCTTGCGCGAGATAAAAATAATTTATTTGGTTTAAAGGCAACTGATGATAGTCCATATGGTAACGGTCTAACATTTAATTCAAAAGAAGATTGTATTGAACATGCTGCAAAAGTATATATGAATGAATGGTATTTAAATCCGGGACATTGGCGTTATACAGCAGCGTATACAGGTGATAAATCTGGTGGTGTAAATATGAACTATGCATCTGATGCGAACTGGGGTAAAAAAGTAGCAGGGCATATGTTCCGTTTTGATTCATACTTAGGTAAAAAAGAGTACAACAAATATAAACTTGCACGTGTAACAAACAAGGTAGAAGTGAAAAAAGATCCTCGTACGTCAGGCGCCAAACTGTATAGCTTATCGCCAAATAAAGTTGTTACGATAACAGGCGAAGAAACGATAAATGGACAAGCATGGGTTAAAATCATTTCTGATGACCCTGCTGTAAATGAAGCGTATGTTGCAAAAGAAAATGTAGAGTACGTAAAACACTAATAAACTTTAAAAGACTGATCATCCAGATGCATTTTGAGAAAAATGAAAAAGATGATCAGTCTTTTTGTTTGCCGAATAAAACGAATGACGGTATCTAATGGTATTTAGTTACATTAAAATGAAAACAATCCCATTTTATGAAAAATAATAACAAATAATTCGACAAAACAACTAAAATAAAACGTATACATGTCGAACAGTGTCGATAATTTTAAAGAGTATAAATTGTCAATCCATTTGTAATATGTGCTATAATACTATCTGTATATTAGATACAAGCGATGTATATACGTTTACATATTAGAAAATTTGATAAAGGTATAATTCGACAAAAGTTAAGAATTTGTCGAATTATGCGATAAGAAATTCTTTTAAAAAAAAGAATTATGACGTATTATATACATGGTTTAACTTTTTGGTAAAAGATAGAATTTATTATGGCTGATAAATTACTATTCTTCAAAAAGTGTTTGTAATTTTAATATATGAATCAGGTAAATCACTAGTTTTTCAAATACATATTTCTAAAGCTAGTATTATATTTCTCAAGGAGGAAATAAATCAATGGCAAAAAATAAGTCTTTTAACAAATTAATGGCTGGTACAATGACAGCTGCAATGGTAGCAGGAGTAGTAGCACCAGTTGCTACAGCGGCAGAAGAGAGTGCATTTAAAGATGTTCCTAAAGGACATTGGTCTGCAGATGCAATCAACGCTATGGCTGCACAAGGTATTATCGTAGGTGTTGGTAATGGCCTATTCGGATTTGGTGACGATGTAACTCGTGCTCAAGTAGCTACTTTCATGGTAAAAGCGAAAGGTCTTGAAACTGGATCAACAAAAACTCCATTCACAGATGTACCAGAAAGCAGCATTTATGCTAAATTCATCGCAGCTGCTGAAGCTAACAAAATTATGGCTGGTTTAGGCGACAATAAATTCGGTCCAGACGAGAAGTTAACTCGTGCACAAATGGCACAGCTTCTTGTTAACGCATACGGCTTCAAAGCTGATGACAACAACAAAAAAACTTTCAATGACATCGACGGTTTATCTTGGGCAACTGCAAAATCTTCAATCGAGACTCTTGCAAGCTTAGGTATCGTATCTGGTGAAGGTGAAGGCAAATTCAATCCAAACGGCGTTGTAACTCGTGAGCAAGCTGCTCAGTTCATCTACAATGCGATGACATATAGCCCAGAAGTAAAAACAGAAGCTAAAGTTGAATCTGTAAGTGCGATCAACGCTCAAGAAATTAAAGTTACATTCACAAACCCAGTAGATGAAAAAACTGCGATTAACGAAGCTAACTACATTTTCAATCAAAATGGTAATAAATTAGAAGCTAATGACTTCTTCGGTCCAGCTGGTGAGAAAGGTGTTCTTTCAAAAGATGGTAAGAGCGTAACTTTCAAATTAGTAGATGGTAAAGCATTCGCTAACGCTGATAAATATGCAGTACACGTAACTACAGGCGTATTAGGTGCTGACTTCAAACCTGTAGAAAAATACCTTGATTCAGAAAAAACATTCTCTGACACAACAGCTCCAGAATTATTAGGTGCACGCGTTGTTGGTAAAAAAGTTGAATTAACATTCAACAAACCTGTGAAAACAGATGCACGAGTTAAAATTGATGGTGTTGAGCTTACAGAAGCAAAAACTGCAAGTGAAACTCCAGGTGTATACACTTTAACAACTGCTGAAGTTGCAGGAAAAGACGGTATCTTCGCGAAAGGTGATCATGAAGTAGTTGTATACGATGCGAAAGATACATTAAGCAAAAATCCTAATACATCTTCAATCTTAACAACAAAATACACTGTATCTTCTGATACAACAGCACCAGAAGTGAAAGAAGTTAAAGCTATTAACAGCCGTACTTTCAAAGTTACATTCTCAGAGCCATTAAAACAAGACCCTGAAGTAACTGTGAAAAAAGGTAACTACACGTTCCCAACAGCTGTAATTGATACAACAGGCAAACCAGGAGAGGTACAATTTACAAAAGATCCACAAAATCCAACTTCATACATCGTTTCTGTTAAAGAAGATAAAGATGGAGAGCGTAACCCATTATATGCAGGTAGTGAAAAGAACGTTGACTTAAGTGTTAACCTTAAAAACTTCAAAGATGGAGCAAACTTACTTGGTAAACCAGTTGATATGAGCGTTTCTTTATCTGAAGATACTGCTACACCAAAAGTAGCTACTGATAGCTTAAACAAAATCGAAGGTAATAGCTTAAAAGTTAAATTCGATGGTAAAATTAATGTAAATAAACCAGAACAAATCGTAGTACGTGACAAAGGTGGCATAGTTGTAGAGTCTGATTTCGTAACTGACGGTGACGTATTAACAGTTACTCCTAAAAACGGCGTTGAATTAAAAGACGATTCTTACACAGTAGAATTAAAAGCTGATGCTGTTAAGTATGCAGTAGATAACAACTTAGCTTCTTACTCTGTAAACACAAACAGCAACGTTGCATTTATTACAACTGTTGGTAAAACAGGCACTGTAACACCTGTTGAAGTGATGGACAAAGGAATTATTAAAGTTACTGGTGATGTAATCGAAATCAAATATACAAAAGACATGAGCGGTAACGCGAAAGATTTAGAGAACTACAAAATTGACGGTAAAGCATTACCAACAGGTACAACTGCAGAGTTCGTTGGTGACAAAAAGACTGTTAGAATTTCTTTACCAAAAAATTATTTCGCAAAAGCTCAAGATGCTAAATTCACAATTAGCACAAACGTATTAACTGCTTCTGGAAGCAAAGTAGTAGCTAACGCTCAAACAAAAGCTCCAGTAGAAGATGTAATTACATTTGCTGATAACACAGCTCCAAAATTAGCAAGCGCTGTTTATGTGAAGGCTAAGAGTGGAGATGACGTTTCAAATGAAATCAAAGTAACATTTGATGAAAACATTGCAGCGTTCACTGCAGACGACGCTCAATTTATCAATGACTTAAAAGTTGTTGTAAATGGCAACGATGCAGCAGTTAAAGGTATTAAGCATGGCGGAGCAAACGAGAAAAACGTTGTTTACTTAACAACTACAGAAAATCTAAACGTTGCTCAAGCTGCGACAATTAGTGTAGTAGCAAAAGGTTCAGCTAATACAGAAGGCATCAACATTACAGATGCTACTGGTAACCAGTTAGCACTTGGTAACGTAACTGCATCAACTGCTATTGTTAAAAAATAATAATAGATAGTATATCTGTTATTGATGAAAATCCCTTGTAGGAAATTTCCTGCAAGGGATTTTTCTATATTATTTAGTTGTTTGCGAGTAGGAGACTTATGATGTTTGATTGTTGCAAGGCGATGAAATATCAAAATTAAACATAGAAAGTATAAAAAATACCATGCCCTCAAATGATTACAAGGGCATGGTATTTCAACTTGCTATTCAATTTCCAAATCAACGATCATATAAGCAAGTATAACAGCAAAGAAAATGCTAACGGCTGGTGATGTTAATACGTGGCCAGACATAAAGGCGATGCCGAGCGATAGGACGAGTGTGCTAGCTAGTAGCATATGTTTGACACTAAATAGTTTCTTGAAGTTTGTGATCATACGAATGAATATTTTTATACCGAAATAAAGAAGCGGTAGTAAGTACGTAAGGAACCCGACAATTCCGAATGCGAAGAATAGGTCGTAGAAATCCATTTCGATTAACTTCACTTTCGTTGTATAGTTACCAGCGTATCCCATTCCAAATAGTTTTTGAGATAGTGGTGCGTCTTTATAATATTGTTTGTATACTTTTAAATATTTGTCACGATCACTGTAAATTAAACTTTTTACTTCAGAGTCTGTTAGTTCACCTTGCTTATGTTCTTCTTCTTTAATTACTTTTCCTTCTTTTCGTTCTTTTTCTTCTTGTACTGATTTTTTATATTCATACATTTGTAAATGAATGCTCATATTTTTTGCGATAGGAGTTTGTGGTGTAAGGACAAGTAAACCACCTAATACGATAGCAGCAATAACTGTGTTTACAAGGTATGTGAATCCTTTTCCTTCTCGTTTGCGATGAATTATATATTGAATGAATGAGAATAGGAGTGCAACGCCAAGCGTAACAATAATTGCACCATATCCTACTTTCGTTCCGACCATAATGCTTGCATACATCGCGAGTACAGTTGGAATCCAGTAATAGAATTTTGAGAAAGAAGTTGTTTTATGAACGGAGTATAAGACAACGATTGGGAACATAATTGCAAAAATAGAACTTAAATCATTCCCGGCAAAGAACCAACCTCTTGAACCGATCTTTGAGTGAGGATAGCTTTGGAAATCTGTACCCGTTACCATTGCCACAATGAGTGAGATACTCAAAATTAATGTTGCATATAAGAAATAGGTAATGATTTTATGAAACGCATAGTCGTTATTTTTTAGTTCTTTTAGTGCGATAATATATCCAAACAGTAGTACAATTGGATATACACTCTTCATAATAAATTTCACTTCTTCTCCGAATGAAATAGGAGATTTGACCATTAAATTATTCACAAGGCCGATTGCGAGTACAATGCCAAATAGACATAAGTAAATAATATATTTTTTCGCACCTTGTTGTTTATAATGAAGAAGTAGATAACCTAATGCGAGAAGCATAAAGGCGAAACGGACTACGATTCCGACTGTTGCACTCATGTGTAATACATAGATTGAAAAGGATGTTAGTAAATCTAAAATTGGTTGAAATACAATGAATAGCAGTAGGAAATGTGGGAAGTAGTTATCCGTCTGTTTCAACTTATTAACCATATGTGCCTCCATTTCTTCATTCTTTTATTTTCAGCACCTGAGACAGGGGATAAAAGCCTTTTTTTATAGGAAGGCGAATGAATTTCAATATTTGATTTTTTGTATCAAACTTAAGAATACACCATTTCATTGTAATGGTAAATAGATGAAATGGATGGGTAAACCGACTTTAATTGCTATATTTTTCAACGGAATTGTATGTTTTATACAAGGGTATATACAAATTACGAGATTATTAGACAGAAAATTAAGAAAAAAGAAGGGTTTTTCACTAGCTTTCTATAATTATATAAGTATAATCTTTATGTGGAAAAGAGGGGTATATATAATGGAAGTAACAAGTAAAACAGAATCTGTTGTTGTGAAGTATGAAGGGCGCGTTGCAACGGTTATGGTCAATCGCCCAGAGGTGTTAAATGCATTAGATGAGCCGACATTAAAAGAGCTATTACAAAAGTTGAAAGAAGTAGCGGAGAGTTCTGCGCATATTGTTGTGCTATGCGGGAATGGCCGTGGTTTTTCTGCGGGTGGGGATATTAAATCGATGCTTTCAAGTAATGATGAAAGCAAGTTTGATGGTATTATGAATACTATTTCTGAAGTCGTTGTCACGTTATATACGATGCCGAAGCTTGTTATTAGTGCCATTCATGGACCAACTGCAGGTCTTGGATTAAGCATTGCATTAACAGCTGATTATGTGATGGCAGATATATCATCTATTATTGCGATGAACTTTATTGGAATCGCTTTAATTCCAGATGGTGGCGGTCATTTCTTCCTTCAAAAGCGCGTTGGTGAAAATGTGACGAAGCAAATTATTTGGGAAGGAAAAAAATTATCGGCGAGCGAAGCACTTGATATCGGCTTAATTGATGAAGTAATCGGCGAGGATTTCCAAACGGCTGTGAAGAAAAAAATTAGTGAATGGTCACAAAAACCGATTAAAGCGATGATTCAAACGAAGCAAATTTTGTGTGAAGTAAATCGCTCTAATTTAGAACAAACGCTGCAACTTGAAAAACGTGGCCAATATGCGATGAGACAAACTGCGGATCATAAAGAAGGCATTGCTGCTTTCTTAGAAAAACGTTTACCTACATTTAAAGGTGAATAAAGTGGAGAAAGTGCTAACACATTTTAGTATAATTGTGTTAGCACTTTTTTTTAGGAGTAATATATGAAGAAAATTATCGGTGTGATCGGCATGATTGTAATTGTATATTATGCTCTGCATAGTACGCCATCTATGGCGGTTCGGACTGCGTTGTTTTTTGAAGGACATCCGAGCGTTGCTTTCTCAGGTGAGGTGACGAAAGAACGGGATGTGAAAAAAGAGGCGATTCCTGATGAGTACCAGACCTTATATGGCGATAAGAAAGAGGAACTGGAGCATTATTTCTTTCCACACGTAAGAGCAAAAGGTTCAGGAATTGATATGACTAGTGCATGCGTCACGAAAAGCTGGTTTTTCTATAAAGCAGAGCTTGGGTGTTTCTAAGTATAGGAGGTTGAATGATGTCAGCGTATAACAAGTTAGTAAGAGATCGTGTTCCAGAGAAGATTTTAATGTCTGGAAAAACGTATACAGCACAAAAATTAACAGGGCAAGCATACATACAAGCTTTAGCGAAAGTTGGAACGGAAGAAATTCGTGAATTTGCTTCTATGAAAGAGCGTGAACATGCGCTAGACTCTCTTGCAGATGCACTGGAAGTTATTATTTCATTAGCGCGTGCAGAAGGTGCGTCAATTGAAGATGTAGAACGTCTTCGTAAGCAAAAGGAAATAGAGCGCGGTGGATTTGAAAGAGGCATTTATTTATTAGACGTTTCAGAAGAATAGTTTTACAGGAAGGCATAGCGTTAATGAGTAACGTTATGCTTTTTGTTAAAGTGAATTTTATTACAATTTAGAAAATTAAGCTATATGAGTAGAGGTTTTCTAGCAAATTTTGTATACTGAATAGTAGAGAAAATGAGGAGGAAACGACGATGGCACATCATGCGAAAGAAACGATGGAACTTATTAAGGAGCTTGTCTCTATTCCGAGTCCATCTGGAAATACAGAGAAAATCATTCGTTTTATTGAAAACTATGTGAGTGAGTGGAATGTAGAAACGAAGCGTAACAATAAAGGGGCTCTTATTATTACGGTAAAAGGAAAAAATGATGCACAGCACCGTTTATTAACAGCGCATGTGGATACGTTAGGTGCGATGGTGAAAGAGATTAAGCCTGACGGTCGCCTTCGCCTTTCTATGATTGGCGGATTTCGCTGGAACTCTGTAGAAGGGGAATATTGCGAAATTGAAACGTCAAGTGGCAAGACGTATACAGGAACGATTTTGATGCATCAAACATCTGTGCATGTATATAAAGATGCAGGTGAAGCGAAACGCGATGAGAAAAATATTGAGGTTCGTATTGATGAGCGTGTTTCTTCGGTAAATGAAGTACGTGAATTAGGAATTGAAGTAGGCGACTTCGTTTCATTTGATCCACGCGTTCAAATTACAGAGAGTGGATACATAAAATCACGTCATTTAGATGATAAAGTAAGTGTTGCGATTCTATTGAAATTAATTAAGAGATTACAAGATGAAAACGTAACATTACCATATACAACTCATTTCTTAATTTCTAATAATGAAGAGATTGGATACGGTGGTAATTCTAACATTCCAGAAGAAACGGTTGAATATTTAGCAGTTGATATGGGAGCGTTAGGTGATGGGCAAGCATCTGATGAATATACAGTATCTATTTGTGCAAAAGACTCTAGTGGCCCGTATCATTATGCACTGCGTAAACATTTAGTACAGCTTGCGAAAACGAACAATATTGAATATAAAGTAGATATTTATCCATATTACGGCTCTGATGCATCAGCTGCGATTCGTGCTGGATTTGATGTGAAACATGCATTAATTGGAGCGGGTATTGATTCTTCTCATGCATTTGAGCGTACGCATGAAAGCTCGATTGCGCATACAGAAGCACTCATATATGCATATGTGATGTCTCAGTTAATTGAAGGCTAATTTCATAGAGAATAGAGAAAGCTGATTGAAAATAGTATTTTTCATCAGCTTTTTATTTTGGGGATAACTAGTCGCCTTTTTAAATTCCACTTATATTTATTGTTCTTTATATATTAACATTTAATAATTTGAGGAGGAAACGTATTTACTCCAGTGATAGAATGTTATAAACTATGAAAGGAGTTATTTTCCAGTTAATATTTTTAATATTAGTTTGATTAAGAGAATTATAATGTGAGATGTCGAGAGGAGATTTGTTTTTTATGAAGTACAAAGCAATAGCTGCTGGTATGTTAGCGGCAAGTTTACTAGCTTATCCAGTTAGTAGTTTAGCAGAAACGAAGAAGTTTTCAGATGTTCCGGATAACGCATGGTCAAAAGACGCAATTTACTATTTAGTAGAAAGAAATGTAATTAGCGGTATGACGGACAGTACGTTTGCACCACAAGGTCTTTTAACACGCGCTGAAGCAGCGACAATTGTAGCGAAAGCAATTGGATTAAACGTTGATCCAGCTGCGAAGCCATCTTTTAATGATTCAAAAAATCATTGGGCAGCTCAGTATATTGCAGTAATTGAAAAAGAAAATATTATTGCAGGACGAGGAGCAGGCGTATTTGATCCTGATGGAAAAGTAACGCGTGCTGAGATGGCGTCTATGCTTGTGAAGGCTTATAAATTACAAGGATTCGTAAAAGCGCCAATAACGAATAAATTTACTGATTTAGAAAACCATTTCGGTAAAGAAGCTGCAAATATTTTAGTAGCGTTAGAGATTTCTGCTGGTACAGGGGGGACAAATTGGAGTCCAGATCTTTCTATACCACGTGAACAAGCAGCACAAATGACGTATAAAGCGGACAAGCTAACGAAAAATAATGAGGACGTTAGCAAACCAGAAGATACAACGAAGAAAATGTATATCGATCGTAAGTTCATTACATACCATCAACCATCTTTATCATCAGGAATCACTGACGTGCAACATGAACCACAAACAGTTGTAGTAAAAGAAGAGCGAGATGGATGGATTAAAATTGTAACGAATAAAGGTGATAAATGGACACCTTTAACAGAGAAAACAGAAGTTATTAATGAAGGATTTACAACGTATGCAGAAGCGTCACATGCTTCTAAAGTGTTAGGGAAACATGAAGCGCAAAAAGTAACAGTTATTGAAGAAAAAGATAGCTGGATTCGTATCCGTACAAATAGCGGCTTCCAGTGGGTGGATAAAAACCAATTAAACCCAGTGAAACAAGGTAACTTCTTAGAAGGTAAAGCGATTATTATTGATCCAGGTCATGGTGGAGAAGATCCAGGACATCTTGGTGTAAATATGGATGAAAGTGCTATTGTATTAGATACATCATTACGAGTACAAAAATTATTTGAAAAGAAAACACCATTTACTGTGTTATTAACACGTACAGATGATACACGCCCGGGAGTTGATTCTGGCGATTCTTTAAGAAAACGTGTAGAATTTGCTAATAAAAATAACGGTGACATTTTCGTAAGTATTCATGCTAATGGATATAACAACTCAGTAGAAGGTACTGAAACATATTATTATAGATCAGCAACAACAAATCCAAACAAAGAAGAAAGCCGTATACTAGCAGAAAAAATACAAAAACGTTTAGTTACTGCCCTTGATACAAATAATAGAGGGGTAAAAACAGATAACTTCTATGTAATTAAATATAATACAATGCCGGCTATTTTAACTGAACTAGGATTTATTGATGCAAAAGATGAAGGTGAAAAGCTATCTTCAGAAGAATGGAGACAACGTGCAGCGGAAGCGATTTATCAAGGTATTTTAGATTACTACGAAGCAATGGGTAATAACGTATCTTCTTTCCGTTAATAATTTAAAAGAGATTGCCAATAGGCAGTCTCTTTTATTTGTAAAACAAATCATAAAGGTTTCTCTTTATTTCCGGCATGTGATATCATTTAATTTTATATAAAAAAGTATTCGAGTAATTGTGTTCATAACAATTTTAAACGATAAAGGATGATCATAGATTGAATAATCATAGTAAAACACCTGCATGTATATATACGTATGCATTTCGCGAGGAGGAGCGTGCTTTATGTTACTTGGAAATGCGCTCGTTCTTTGGAATGGAATCTCACGTTAACATTTTGAAAAGTGATGTTAAAATTGACCCGAGTAGAAGTGCGTTTATGAAAGAGCGCGTTGAAGTTATGTATGAAGGAGACGACTTAGAAAGTATTCTAAAGCAAGTGGAACAAATTGACTTGGCGGGAGCGACATTCAAAGTTATCTTCGTTAAAATAAATGACCTTGGGAAAGAAAATAAAATTGAATATGGAGAAAGACGTCTTATTGAACGAGACCTCGGCATGCATATTGAAGGAGAAGCGGACGTTCGTAATCCAGAGCGTGTATTCGGGATTGTTCCTCTTGGAGGACGTTGGTATTTCGGACATTATGTAGAAAGTGAGCCAGTTTGGTATCATCACATCAAAAAACCGCATAGCTATTCGACTTCTCTGAGCACACGTGTGGCGAGATCGGTTGCAAATATTGCTGTACCAAATCCAGAGGGAGTACGAGCAATTGACCCGTGCTGCGGTATTGGAACGGTAGTAGTAGAAGCACTTTCTATGGGGATTAACATCGTTGGTAGAGATATTAATCCACTTGTAGTTCTTGGAACGAGAAAAAACATCGCACATTTCGGGTTTGAGGGAACGGTAACGAAAGGTCCGATCGAGGAAATTACTGAGAACTACGACGTTGCAATTATCGATATGCCGTACGACTTATTTACGCACGCAACACCAGAAGATCAGCTCTCTATTCTTTCAAGCGCACGTCGCATCGCTAAAAAAGTAGTCGTTGTCACGATGGAAACAATGGACGATATGATTCATGAAGCAGGATTTGAAATTACAGATCGTTGTATTACAAGAAAAGGATCATTTACTAGACAAATTCTTGTTTGTGAATAAGAAAGGAAGGTCACCCGTTTGGGTGACCTTTTTTGCTTGTGTTGATGTGTGATTGGTTGGTGGTTTAGGTGGGAGGGGGACGTGGTTTGTCGAATGGTCGATATTCCTTGTCGAATCGCCGATATATGATAAGTTGTGATCGATATATTTGAAAAATCGCTGATATATTCTGAGAATCGTTTTATATCTCTATATTATTATATTACTCTTCTTTCAGTTTTTCCTGTTGTGCGGCTAATAAATTGCGTAATACGTGTCCGCGATAACTTTCTAGTTTTCGTCCTTCATAGTAACGAACGCCTAATTTTTTCAGTTCGGCTACGTACCAGCCTTTTGTTCCGTAGTACATGAGATCACTTCCTTTTGCTTTTGAACAGTATATGTTGAGGAGATTTGGAAATTTCATCTCAAATTAATATTGAATATTCAGTTTATTTATATTATGATTAACTTATTATCGGATGACAGTGATTAGCCTCCCTGTAAGCCCGGATGCATGTTTGAAATGAATAGAGGAACTTCTTTCCACTTGAGCTTCCTTAGCAGGAGGACGAGCCATAAGGATAGAGGCAGTAAAATTCAATGCAGTTGTATGCGTTGTTTTTCTGGCTCTTTTTATTTTTTCTTAAAACGTAGGAGGGGATTTTTGAGAAAGCGTTATCAATGGGTTGTGGCGCACGTTCATGCTAATGGAGGGGTTGGTGAACTGTTTGGCTAAAGAGAAAAAGGAGTTACAAAAGGATTTAAAAACGCGGCATATAACAATGATTTCGATTGGCGGGGTTATCGGGGGCGGTTTGTTCGTAGGAAGTGGGACGATTATTCAATCTGCAGGGCCTGCGGCGATTTTGTCCTATATTATCGGTGCTTTAATGGTTGTGCTTGTGATGAGGATGTTAGGAGAAATGGCAGCGGAAAATCCTGATAGCGGTTCTTTCGCAACGTATGCGAATAAGGCAATTGGACCGTGGGCAGGATACACGATCGGATGGTTGTATTGGTTTAACTGGGTCATTATTATCGCAATTGAAGCGGTGCTTTTAGGCGTCATGATTAACAACTGGTTTCCTTCCGTTCCAGCTTGGATCGCAAGTTTATGTATGGTTCTTTTAATGACGATGACGAATGTATATTCAGTGAAATTGTACGGTGAGTTTGAATATTGGTTAGCGTTTATTAAAGTCGTGGCGATTGTTGCGTTTTTAATTTTAGGAGTTTCGATGTTTTTTGGCCTTGTTCCAGGAGTGGATAAACCGAGTCTTTCTATTATTACAGAGCACGGTGGTTTCTTCCCGAACGGAGTTGTCCCTGTTTTACTGAGCGTTGTGTTTATTTCGTTCTCGTTATCAGGAAGTGAAGTTGCAGCAATTGCAGCCGGGGAATCGGAAAATCCAGAGAAGAATGTTATACGAGCGATTAATAGTGTAGTATGGCGCCTTATGCTTTTCTTCGTTGGATCCGTAACAATTTTAGTTATGTTCATTCCGTGGACGGATAAGGAGTTATTAAAGCTTCCATATGCAAGTTTATTTAATATGGCAGGAGTACCTGCAGCCGCAGAAATTATGAATGGTGTCGTATTTTTATCACTACTTTCCGTTATGAACTCAGGTATATATACGAGTTCGCGTATGTTATTTTCCCTTGCGAAAAAAGGTGACGCTCCATCCGCTTTTTCAAAGTTAAATAGTAGAGGAACACCGGTTATAGCGATTTATGCGAGTATTGTATTTGCATTTATTTGCGCGATGTTGAAATTTATATCTCCTGATAAACTGTTTGCGTTTTTAGCAAATAGTTCAGGCGGAGTAACGATGCTTATGTACATGTTCGTTGCCGTTTCGCATGTGAAGTTAAGACGAGAAAGGGAACGAGAAGGGGCTGGAAAGTTAAAAGTGAAAATGTGGTTATTCCCTTATCTCACATATGCAACGCTTTTAATGATTGTTACGATCTTTGTTTCACAGGCGTTCATCGCAGATATGCGTATGCAGTTTTATATGACATTACTAGCTACTACCCTAGTAATCATAAGTTATTTTCTAAGAGTTAGAAAGTTAGATAAGCAAAAGTTGAATGATTTTACGATTATAAAAGATTCGGGAGTTAGCATAGAAAAAGAATAAGAAAAGGGGTATATACTATGTTGAAAGAGAAGAAGGATATTACAACTACAAAATCTAGCATATTACATGAAAGAAGAAAAAATGCGGTGCCAGAAGGACCATACAATATTACGGAGCTGTATGTGCAATCAGCAAAGGGAGCGATTATTACAGATATAGATGGTAATGAACTGATTGACTTTGCGGGTGGAATTGGTATGCAAAACGTTGGGCATTGTCATCCGAAAGTAGTGAAGGCGATTCAAGAACAAGTGGAATCTTCTATTCATAGTTGTTTCCACGTAGCGCCATATGAAAGTTATATTGCGTTAGCTGAAAGACTGAATGAATTAACGCCAGGTGATTTTAAGAAAAAAACGATGTTTGCTAATAGCGGAGCTGAAGCAGTAGAAAATGCGGTGAAGATTGCTAGAAAGGCAACGGGAAGAAGCGCGATTGTTTCGTTTGAACGAGCTTATCACGGACGTACACTTATGACGATGTCACTTACAAGTAAAGTGAAACCGTACAAGCATGGATTTGGGCCGTTCGCATCCGAAGTGTATAAATTACCATATCCGTATTATTACCGTGCTGACGAAAGATTGACGCAAGAAGAAGTAGACGAACAAATTTTATCGTATTTCGAACGTTTTATGTTAGAAGAAGTCGCAAGTGATAATATTGCAGCGATTATTTTGGAACCCCTGCAAGGAGAAGGCGGATTTATCGTTCCGACGACTACATTCATGCAAGGTGTTCGAAATATTTGTGATAAATATGGAATCATTATGATTGCGGATGAAATTCAAACTGGTTTTGCTCGTACGGGTAGCTTATTTGCAATGGATCATTTCGATGTAGCTCCTGATTTAATGACTTTCTCAAAATCAATTGCTGCTGGCATGCCGCTTAGCGCAGTAACAGGAAGAGCGGAACTAATGGATGCACCTGGTCCTGGTCAACTTGGGGGCACATTCTCTGGAAGTCCGGTTGCTTGCGCAGCTGCGTTAGCTGTTTTAGATGTAATAGAAGAAGAGAATTTAGTAAATCGCGCCGCTGAAATTGGCGCACGTATGATGACAGTATTTAATAGTTGGAAAGAGAAATACGAACTAATCGGTGATGTGAGAGGAATCGGCGCAATGACTGCAATCGAGCTTGTAAAAGATAGAGAAACGAAAGAGCCAGCAACGGAAGAAGTAAAAGCGATTATGAAGGAAACACATAGTAAAGGGGTTATTACGATAAGTGCAGGTATTTATAGTAACGTACTTCGTTTCTTACCGCCGCTCGTTATAACAGATGAACAGCTTGAAGAAGGGCTTACTATTTTAGAAGCGGCAATTGCAAAACTATCAAAATAAAAACGGTGGGGGCAGGGGAATGAAGTTTTTCAATTATATAAATGGTGAGTGGAGAGAGCCTTCCACGAATGCATACGTGAAAGATTATAATCCGCATAATGGAGAAGTGCTAGGCGAATTCCCGTTTAGTTCAGTAGAAGATACAAGAGTCGCAATTGCATCAGCGAAAGAGGCTTTTCATAAATGGCAAAAGTTATCGTTTCAAGAAAGAGCGAGCTATTTATGGAAAGCGGCAGCTATTTTAAAAGAAAAGGTAAATGAAATTGGCCAGGATGTAACGAATGAAGAAGGAAAGACGATTGCAGAAGGAATAGGCGAGACGAAGCGAGCAATTAGCATCCTTGAATATTATGCCGGGGAAGCAAATCAGCCGATCGGGGAGATTATCCCGTCTGCGAATGAAAGTACGATGCTTTACAGTAAACGTGTCGCAGTAGGACCGGTCGGATTAATTACGCCGTGGAACTTTCCAATCGCGATTCCAGCATGGAAAATGGCGCCGGCACTTATTTACGGAAATACAATTGTCATTAAGCCGGCTGAAGTGACGCCGAAATCAGTGTACCATCTTGTAAATGCGTTTCATGAGGCGGGTATTCCGGCAGGTGTTATCAATTGTGTGTTCGGAAAAGGTTCTGAAGTTGGTGCAGAGTTAACGGGAAATCCGGATATAAAAGCGGTATCCTTTACAGGCTCTAATCACGTTGGCAATATCATTCAGAAAGCAGCCGTTGAAACGAGGAAAAAAGTGCAATTAGAAATGGGCGGGAAGAACCCGTTAGTCGTATTAAAAGATGCCGATGTTGAAAAGGCGGTAACGATTGCGATAAAAGGTGCGTTTATGTCAACGGGGCAAAAATGTACGGCAACAAGTAGAGTCATTGTAGAAGAGGAAATTTATGAAGCATTCAAGGATCGACTGTTGCAGCGCACGGAAGCTCTTACAGTTGGAAACCCGTTAGAGCCAAGTACATTTATGGGACCATGCGTTTCAAAAGGGCAGCAGCAATCTGTTTTATCGATGATTGAAGTTGGAAAAGGAGAGGCTACCTTACTGTATGGTGGTAGTGAGCCGAAAGATGCTGAATTGCAGAAGGGCTGTTACGTGTTACCGACTATTTTTGAAAATGTAGACGGGGATGCACGCATTGCGAAAGAAGAAATTTTTGGCCCGGTAATCTGTTTATTCAAAGTGAACAGTTATGAAGAAGCAGTATCTGTCGCAAACGATACAGAATACGGACTAAGTGCATCGATTTGTACGAACAATTTAAGTTTGTCACAAAGGTTCATTGATGATATGGAAGTTGGAATGGTTCATGTGAATTCAGAAACAGCAGGAGCAGAACCACAAGTTCCGTTTGGTGGAATGAAAAACTCTAGTGCTGGACCGCGTGAACAAGGAAAAGCGGCGAAAGAATTTTACACGAGAATAAAGACAGTATACGTAGATCAAGTATAAACAATAAAAAACATAGTAATGGAGGATGCAATATGCGTAAAGGGACATTTTTTATGGCAGGACACTCTAGGCTTCCGAAAGGTATGGCTGTTCGCAGCATGTATGAAACATTAACAATTACGATTGAGGCAGATCATAAATATCATGTCATTATTGAAGCATCATGTACGCTCGCAACAGAGCACGGTAGAGACTTCGTCGCTCAAATTTTAAGAGGACATAGTTTACGAGATGGTATTGAAGAAATCGTGCAAGATATTACAGATCATTATCAAGGAAAAGCGCAAAATGCTATCGTCAGTGCGGTAAAAGATTTACATCGCCAATATGTAAGTTATTTGAATGATGAACAGCTCGAGGGAGAGTACGAGGAAACAACACCATAAAAACTGTCTAGTTTATCCCGCATTAACGCGCAGTAAGATCTCCACGGGAGATCAACTGCCCGTAAATGCCCGATTGGTGAAACTAATGATCAGTGGGGATGAACTACGTCCCCACTGATCAAAGTTTCACTTTATCACCATAAACAAGAGCCAGTTGTATTTCCGTTAACGGGATACGACTGGCTTATTTTATTGAGGAGGCAAGGAATATGAAAAAGTTAAATGATGTGCAAGTTGTAAAACAAGAGACGAAAAAAAGAGGATGTGCGGAAAGTAAAGGGATTTGTAAAATGTGTAAAGCATGTCGAGAAAATAAGAAAAAATAAATTGACAGTTAGAATATTTTGAATTATTATTTAATTAATAAGATCCATTCGAGAAATTAGCCTTCTCTAAACCCGATCTTGTTTTCCTGTTTTACACATATTTTCATATGAACTGTCTATTATTATTGTACTTTAAGAGATTAAAGAACATTCGTAATTATGAGCCAGTTGTATGTATCTGCGATTGTTTTGTCGTGGATATGTATGACTGGCTTTTTCGTTGTTAGGGCAGTAAGACCGGATCTCAGCATAAGAAGATAAGGATAACTGTCTGTAAAAAGCGTCAATACGTTCTTCATATTTTATTTAGGGAGGAATTGAAATGTCGATTATTACAGAACAAAGTGCGAAGATGAAGTTTGCAAAAAAATATGAGGGATATGAAATTGTTCCTCATCCGGAGCATAAACGTTTATATCATATCGTATTAAACCAGCAATTGCTTAAGCAGTTTTTTGAAGAGGTAAAAGAGCATTCAGAGCAGTCACTCCAGTACATTCCGTATTCTCGGTTTAATCTTGCGGATAGTATGAGAAAGATTTTTGGGCAATCATTTATGGATAACATTCGCGGCATTATTCATGACCGTGAAACGGGCGGATTTACAATTGGAGTACAAGGTGAAACGATAGATCCAGCAGATTACGTGAAATTTGCGACAGCGTTAACGCATTTAATTGGAACGCCAAACTTTGATGCGATGACAGGAACGTATTATGCTAGATTTAATGTGAAAGATACGGATAGTAGTGATTCGTATCTTCGTCAAGCGTACCGATTATTTACACTTCATACAGATGGAACATTCGTTGATGAACCAACTGACTGGCTTCTTATGATGAAAATTGAAGAGCAAAATGCGGTAGGAGGGGAATCCCGTTTACTACATTTAGACGATTGGGAAGATCTTCAGAAATTTAGAGATCATTCGCTCGCATCTGTTAAAGTTACGTATAAAGCACCACCAAGTAAAAATTCGCAAGAAATCGTGTATCGTGAAACATTTTTTGATGTAAACAATGCACCGTGCATTTGCTTTATTGATCAGTTCGCGTATCCAGATAATATTGAACAAGCGAACTATCTAAAAGATTTATCGTATTCAGTTGAAAACTCACCGGCAACACACGCATTAAAATTACCAGTTGGTGATTTAGTTCTTTTAAACAACTTATTTTGGATGCACGGCAGAGCGGCATTCGAAAAGAATAAAGATTTATATAGAGAACTCATGCGTCAGCGCGGTTGTTTTTCTAAATAATATGTACGGCGGGTCTTTCAAAGAGACCTGCCTTTTACACTATTAAGGGGGAAGTAGGATGTATGACTTTATAATTATTGGCGGAGGAATCGTTGGTCTTTCAACGGGAATGGCTTTAACGAAAAAATTCCCACATGCAAAAATCGCAATCATTGAAAAAGAAAAGGAACTAGCGCATCATCAAACAGGACATAATAGCGGTGTCATTCACTCTGGCATTTACTATAAACCAGGGAGTTATAAAGCGAAGTTTGCGAAAGAAGGAAATGCAGCGATGGTCCAATTTTGTGAAGAAAATGACATCGCTTATGACATGTGCGGAAAAGTAATTGTCGCGACAGAAAAAGAAGAACTTCCTCTTTTACATAATTTATATGAGAGAGGCTTACAAAACGATTTACATATTTTAAAAATAGATAAGGAAGAATTAGCTGAAATTGAACCTCATGTAAAAGGACTAGGCGCCATTCGTGTTCCGTCTTGCGGGATTGCGGATTATAAAGGAGTCAGTTATGCATTTGCGCGCTTCATAGAGGAAAGCGGCGGTGAAGTACACTTAGGAACAGCCGCAGAGCGTATTACGGAAAAGAAAGACCTTGTCACAATTGAGACGAACAAAGGTACATTTAAAACGAAATTTCTCATTAACTGCGCTGGATTACATAGTGATCGTATTGCGAAAAAGACAGGCATATTAACGGATATGAAAATCGTTCCGTTCCGTGGTGAGTATTATGAACTTGTCCCGGAAAAACGCCATCTCGTAAAACATTTAATCTATCCCGTTCCAAACCCAGAATTCCCGTTTCTAGGTGTTCACTTTACAAGAATGATAAACGGGGACGTACATGCGGGACCGAACGCAGTATTAAGCTTCAAGCGTGAAGGCTACACGAAAAAAGACTTCGACATAAAAGACTTCATGGAAACAATGACATACACAGGCTTCTGGAAAATGGCAATGCCAAACATGAAAGAAGGCATAAAAGAAATGGTGCGCTCATTCAGTAAACAATCATTCCTAAAAAGCTTGCAGCGCCTCATACCAGAACTAACAGAAAAAGACATCGTCCCAACGCATGCAGGCGTAAGGGCACAAGCCATCTTATCAAACGGAAACATGGTAGATGACTTCTGCATCATCCCTGGCATCAATTCGCTGCATATTTGCAATGCACCATCCCCGGCCGCAACAGCTAGTATAAAGATTGGTGAGGAGATTGCGAAGCAAGTGCCGGATGTGGTGGCGGTTAGGGTTTGATGGATAGATTGGGTGTCCTCGGGTGTACCGGGTGTGGGATTGGTTGGTGGTTACCGAGCGTAAACGTGCGGAATTTGTCGGTTGGTCGATAAGTTGTGTCGAATCGCCGATATATTCGAAGTTACGGCCGATATAATTGAATAATCGCTGATATATTTTTGCGGGAGTGTTGGGAATGCGTATGTTTCTACCATTAATGTTCGTTAATGCCTAAATAATAGTTTGTATGGATTTGAAATAAAGCTACCTCACTTTGTTGAGTTAAGTAGTTGCCCGTATAATAGAGAAGTCCGCGCTATTATACGGGCATTCTTATTTCCTTCCGCTCAAAATCATTGCATTTCCTAATACCTTTTTGTTTAATAAGAGTTTTGGTAACTCCATTTCTTCAGCAAGCTTGTAGCTATTCAAGTCAGATACACCATATTTCTTTAAGACGTGTAAGAGCTCTTTCTCATCTCCAAATATTTTTTCATCCATAAACAAATCTAAGAAAACAAATTCACCACCAGGTTTTAACACTCTTAAAGCCTCTTTCATTACTTCAATTTTATTTTCTTTATCTTTTACTTCATGAAATGTTAGACAGCTTACAATTATATCAAATTCATTATCAGTAAAAGGGAGTTCTGCAGCACTTGCTTTCAGAAAATCAATTCTATTAGAGACCCCTTCTATTTCAGCATTTTGTTGGCACTTAGATTTGGAGTATTCCCAATTTCCGCCCCAATAATCAATTCCAGTTAGAAGGGACTTAGGAAAAGTCTTTGCCAGTTTAATAATTAGTGAACCACTACCGGTTCCTATATCTAGTATTTTTCCTTTTCCATCCCAATTCACCTTGGCAACAATTAAATCATGTATTTTTGACTGATAATTCCCTCCAAATGCTGCAAATTGGTAAACTGAATAAGAAAGTATAAATGCTATATAAATAAAAGGTAACGCAAAAATACCTGATAGGATTCGCAAATATACATTAACAGGTAATAATGTTACCGAGAGAAGAATGAGTGAAATAACCAAAAAAATAATTAGTTTGTAAATTCGTATCCAAGTTTGATATTTCGTTTTTGTTTTCAACATATGAGCCATCCTTAAATAACCTATCTTTTGTTTGCTACAATTATATAGGAAATCAATAATCCTGTCCTATAGTTTAAGTACATGACTTCATAATCATAATCTTAATACGAATATCCAATTATTTCAGAAGAGATCTGTCACAGCACCTCCCAAGAACGAATATGTAGCTTGAATTCCACAATGAATAAATGACCTTTTCATTGGCTTATGAACATACACATACACCACTGATTAACGCTCTACTTCATAAGTAATCCCATACTTCTTCAACTTCTTATATAAATTAGCCCGGGACATGCCTAACTTTTTCGCAGCGATGCTTTTGTTTCCGTACGTGTCTTCGAGAGCTTGTATAATTCTAGTTTTCTCTAAGTTCTTTTTCTCATCAGTGAGTGAACGCTCTGTATGATGGACCGACTTTTGCGAAGGCAATAGCTGCAAAATATTTACTTCCCGTATTTCTTTCCCGTCATGAAGGACAATTAATCTTTCTATTATATTGCGCAGTTCGCGAATATTACCCGGCCAAAAATATGTGTGTAGTTGATTCATTGCTTCTTGATGAACGAAAGGAGCGGGCTTGTTATATTTAAAAGAAAATTCCTTTAAGAAATGATGAGTTAAAAAGGAAATATCGTCCGTTCGTTCTCTTAGTGGCGGGATATGCGCTGTGAAGACATTTAATCTATAAAATAAATCAGATCGAAATGTCCCGCTGAGCACCATATCTTCTAACATACGATTCGTTGCGGCAATAATTCTTACGTTTATCTTTTTCGGCGTTTGTCCGCCAATTCGGTAAATCTCTTTTTCTTGTAAAGCACGAAGTAGTTTCACTTGCATATCAAGCGGGAGTTCTCCTACTTCATCTAAAAATAAAGTGCCGCCATTTGCTAATTCTAGCTTTCCTGCTTTTCCGCCTTTAGCGGCTCCTGTGTACGCTCCTGATTCATAGCCGAATAATTCACTTTCAAAGAGAGCGGCAGGAATAGCGCCACAATTAATTGGGATAAAAGGTTGCTTGCTTCTAAGGCTGGCTTCGTGAATGGCCTGGGCAAAGAGTTCTTTCCCAACACCGCTTTCTCCTGTAATTAAAATCGTCGCATCAGTTTTTGCTACCTTTTTCATGTTGTGGATAATGTGCTGAAGTGTTGCGTTATTTCCTTTAATCGTGCTGAAGGGGTCATCTTGCTGATGTTGAATCATTTGCTTTAATTGCTGTAATTCTTCAGAAGTAGAGGATAATTTTTCATTTAACTTAATCGTCGTAGTAATATCTCTTTCTACAGACATAGAACCAACTAATTCGTTGTCGTCGTTATAAATAGGAGTCGTACTAATTAATACGTGCTTATCTGGCAGAGGAAGGTGATAAATATCCCGGACCGGTTGCCCGCTCTCAAGAACTTTTAAATTCATAATATCTTCTTTTGAAAAGAACTCTTGCACATTTCTACCGATAATATCTTCCTTTTTAATGTCATACATTTTTTCTGCTGCCTCATTCCAGTACAACATAACTCCTTCTGTATTTACGATAGAAATCGCTTCTTCCACGTAAGAGAGGAGTGTGTGCAACGTTGGAACTGCAAAGTTATCAAATTGTTTCATAACATGGCCTCCAAAGAATTTATCCTGCTATTTGCGGACTGAAAATCCCTACTGATTTTATAAAAAAGTAGACAGTAGTATACAGATTTGTTGCCAAAAGGATACACCTTTTTCAGAAAAATGTAAACAAATTAACGCTTTGCAATTTGGCATGATACTTGCAAAGAAAATAGTATCAACATATAGGGGAGAGATAGAAATGAAGGTTAGTAAAATATACACAACAATTGATGCACACGTAGCTGGGGAACCACTTCGAATTATTACGGGTGGCGTGCCAGAGATAAAGGGAGAAACGCAGTTAGAAAGACGTGCATACTGTATGGAACATTTGGATCATCTTCGCGAGGTTCTTATGTATGAACCGAGAGGACATCACGGTATGTACGGTTGTATCATTACTCCGCCTGCGAGTGCTCACGCTGATTTTGGCGTACTATTTATGCACAATGAAGGTTGGAGTACGATGTGTGGTCACGGTATTATCGCTGTTATTACAGTTGGAATTGAAACAGGTATGTTTGAAGTAACAGGTGAGAAACAAAAGTTCATTATTGATAGCCCTGCTGGGGAAGTTATTGCGTACGCAAAATATAATGGGAGCGAAGTAGAGTCCGTATCATTTGAAAACGTTCCTTCGTTCGTATATAAAAAAGACGTTCCTATTAAAATAGATAACTATGAGTTTCAAGTAGATATCGCGTTTGGCGGAGCATTTTATGCGGTAGTAGACAGTAAAGAATTTGGTTTGAAAGTTGATTTCAAAGACTTATCTGCCATTCAAGCATGGGGCGGTAAAATTAAGCACTACATTGAAAGCCAAATGGAAGTAAAACATCCACTGGAAGAAGATTTAAAAGGAATATACGGCGTCATTTTTTCAGATGAACCGAAAGGAAAAGACGCTACTTTAAGAAACGTAACGATTTTCGCTGATGGGCAAGTAGACCGCTCTCCTTGCGGCACAGGAACTTCCGCAAGAATCGCAACTCTTTTTGAAAAAGACGCTCTGCAAAAAGGAGAAATTTTCATTCATGAATGCATTACTGACGGGAAATTCGAGGGAGAAGTATTGTCAGTAACAGCGGTAGATACATATGAAGCTGTCGTTCCAAAAGTAACGGGGAATGCATTTATTACAGGATTTCATCAGTTTGTTGTAGATCCGAGGGATGATTTGAAGCGTGGGTTTTTGTTAGCTTAATGTTTTCTTAAAGGGGGCCTTTGGATGAAGTGGTGGAGAAAACAAAAGTTACCTGTGAAAATTTTGATAGGGGCATTAATCGGTATTGCTTTAGGGGTAGCATTTGGACCGAAAGTAGCTGTTTTAAAACCGATTGGGGATATATTTATTCGTTTATTACAAATGATCATCGTTCCTTTAACTTTTTTAAGTATTGTCTCAGGTATTGCTGGGCTTGAAAATCCGAAAATGTTACGAGCGATTGGCGGGAGGATTTTTATTTACTATGCAGTTACGGCGGTATTAGCAACTAGTATTGGTGTAGTAATCGCTTATATTATTAACCCTGGTAAAGGGGTAGAAGGTCTTCTTGCGAGCGGGCAGAATTTTAAAGAGGAGAAGTTTAGTTTTGTAGATAATATTGTGCAATGGTTTCCTTCCAACGTCATTCAAGCAGGTGCAGAAACAAGCATGCTTCAAATTATTATCTTTGCTATTTTTGTCGGTATGGCCCTCATTCTTCTTGGCGATCAAGCGAAAGGGACTCGTAAACTAGTTCATGAAGGTGCGAAAATAATGATTAAAATTGCGGAAATCGTTATTGGATTTGCACCGTACGGAATTATGGCGTTAATTGCTCATGTAGTTGGCACATTTGGAGCAGATATGCTTACGGCGGTTGTTAGCTATGTAGTAGCTGATTATTTGTCATTGTTACTTATTATTCTCGTTATGTATCCAATTGTATTAAAAGTTTTCGGGAAGATAAGTCCAGTACATTTTTATAAGCAAGCAAGTCCAGCTATGCTCGTAGCTGCAAGTACGACATCGAGCAGCGCAACGCTTCCAGTAACGATGGAAGTGGCGCAAAAAAGACTTCGTATATCAGAGTCAGTAGCTGGCTTCACTATTCCGCTTGGAGCTACTATTAATATGAACGGACTATCAGCAGCGCTCGGTGTTTTAGCCGTTTTCGCATTAAATGTATACGGAATTCCAATTACATTTGGGCTTATTATGCAAACTGTATTTTTAGGAATCGTCCTTGCTGCGGGCTGTGCCGGAGTAAAAGGTGCAGACGTTATTACTGCGACTATTTTACTTTCTACACTAGGGCTCCCGCTAACGATTATCCCAATCATTGCGGCTGTTTCTCCGCTCGTTGATATGGGGCATACTGTCGTGAATATTACAGGTGACTTAGTAGGAGCGCAGGTTGTGAATGAAAATATAGTACAAAGTGAGGAGAAGAATATAGGAAAGGGTGAACAAATATGCTAGTCATAAGCGCGAACGAACAAAGGAACTTAGTAAATATGAACGAAGTCATTGAATACGCGGCGCTTGCTTTACAAGAATTTTCCGCAGAAAGAACGATCACACCAATACGCGGCTCATTACCATTTGCAAGCGCACAAAATACCGCATTAATTATGCCTTCAGTCGCAGAAGGACTTGAAGCGCTCGGTTTAAAAGTAGTAACAGTAGTTCCGCAGAACAAGAAGATAGGAAAGAAAACAATAAACGGGATTGTGATGCTATCTGACTTTCAAACGGGAGAACCACTCGCCCTTTTAGAAGGATCGTACTTAACGATGATTCGAACAGGCGCCTTATCAGGCGTAGCGACAAAACATTTAGCTCGTCATAACGCAAAAACTCTATGTATCATCGGCACCGGTGAACAAGCGAAAGGAATCACTGAAGCTGTACTCGCCGTTAGGGACATCGAAAAAATCAATTTATACAACCGAACAGAAGAAAAAGCGTATGCATTTGCGCAATATATACAAGAGAAATTCAGCAAACCGGCTTACGTTTACAGGGACCCAAATGAAGCAATAAGCGAAGCAGACATCATCGTCACAACTACGAATGCATCCACACCAGTCTTCTCAGAAAAACTAAAAAAAGGCGTACACATAAACGCCGTCGGCTCATTTAGGCCAAGCATGCAAGAACTACCATCCCACGCCATTACAAGCGCAAACAAAGTAGTAGTCGAATCAAAAGAAGCAGCACTAGAAGAAACAGGTGACCTTCAAGTGCCGATAAACGAAGGTGTATTTAAAGCTAGTGACATCCACGCCGAACTTGGTCAAATTATAAGTGGAGAAAAAGCTGGTAGAGAGAACGATGAAGAGATTACTATTTTCAAATCAGTTGGTTTGGCGGTAGTGGATATTATCGTTGCGAAGTATTTGTATGAGAAAGCGGTGGAGCAAGGGATTGGGACTGTACTTGAGTTTTGAGGGACTGCCTTTTGGTGGTCTTTTTTGTTTTGGGGTGGGGGTCTTCTGTGTTAATGAATTTTGTTTGGAAGAATAGCGACAAGTAATCGTGAACATAAGATATAGAGTCAAAAAAATAAATAGGCACCTTGGAGGTGCTTATTTATTTGAATCCCCTATCATATAATTCTCCTTATTTTTTAACTATAATTTTAATGACATGCTAGATTATATATTTCGTCCTTAATATATTTAAAGGGTAATTGGGTATTAAGATTAATTAATGGAATGAAAGAGTTGGATTAAATGCATTTTTTAAAATTATCTAAAAAGGAATTCATAAATTCCTTAGTTACTTTCGTTAAATTTTTCGTTTCTAAATAAATAAGCCAGAAATCAACTGGAAATTTTTTCTCTTCCTTTAATGGAATAATTTTTATATCCCCATTCATAACCATTGAACTTTTTTTAATAGAAAAATCATGCAAATACAAGATGGCTTGACTTTCTGTTACCAGCTTATAAAGGAGGCTGTTGCTATTCGATCTAACTAACACTTGATTTAAATTCGGTTTTGTTAATTTTAATACCTTTTTATAGTCAGATGAATTATACATCACTAATTTTGAACCTTTTAATGTGCCAAGTGTTACATAATCATGATGATAAAAAGGTGAATTTTTCCCAACAGCTATACAAATATGTCCTGTATGAATATGTTCAAAAAGAATATTTTTTTCTTTTTTTAACTCTTCTAAAGAAGCGGGAATTAAAGCGATGTCATAATTTTCCTTGTTGAAATTCTGAATAATTTCTGTAGGGTTTTGCTCTATTAATTCGAATGTAATATTGTTATTTTCCGAAATAAAATTTGCCATTGTTTCTTGAAGTATAAAAGTAAAGGAAGGAGCAGTTAAGATTTTTAAATGAGTTTGATTGCTATTTTTCAACTCAAAAATTTCTTTATTTAGTTCTTTAATGGTGTTTAGTAAAGTCATTGCTTTAGAAATTACGATCTTACCTTCAAAAGTAGGAGTAACTCCTTGTTTAGATCGGTTAAAGATTTTTATACCAAGTTCATTTTCTAACTGGGTAATAGATTGACTCATACCTGAAGATGAAATAAATAATTTTTCTGCTGCTTTTGATATTGACATCTCGTTTGCGACATTTACAATATGTTCCATTTGTTCAAAATTCATCATTCACCTCAACTTAAGCAGATTACATCATTATATTTTCATAAATTCTACACTTGATTTTAATTTTAAAAAGGAAGATTCGAAAACCTGACCATAATCCCATCCAATCCTTTTATGCACAGGATGAATTTAGATTGCAATGAAATTTCTTCTGTATCTAGTTCAACCATTCAGAATCACACTTACGTTTTTACTAAATTGTAAGTGACAAATTTTAATAGAGAGTAAATCAAATGTAAAAGTTTCGTAAATGGGTTCTGGGGCAAAAAGATTAAATTGTATTGCTGGTAGTATCTAAAGGTCAGTTTAAGTTTTACTTAATACGGTATAAAGATTTTCGGAATTTATTAAACATTTCGAATGATGATACACTTCTTTCTGGCAAGAGACACGACCGTACTACTTAAAATCAATGTTCATTGCCTCATATTTTTATTCAAAATTATTAAAAGGCAAAAAGAAAGGAAAAAAATGAAAGGAGCGGAATGGAAAAGGCAGCAGACGATATGCTACATGCTAAAAAAAGGGAACACAAGATTCGACGTTAACGGGGCCCACCGCCAAAACGGGAATTTTTCCCGCTGAGCGATCAAGTAATATAAAATCCTGATTTTCAACCCCTATAAGGGACACCTTAACGGGCTAAACAAAATGACAAACGGCCATTTCATATTGAGTATTACACAGAATAACAGGAGGTTTAATTTATGCTATTTCTTAAAAGGTTAAAAATTCTAACACTAACGATGATAGCTATTCTAGTAGGTCTTAGTGCTACTCCTTTTCAAGGGAAGAGTTCTGCGGCAGGGACAGAAAACACTACGGAAGAACCTATCTTCAGCTTCATGTCAATGTCGGACACGCATACCAATACGGGTAAAACGGTTAAAGCTGTAACGGATGCTAAAAATAATAATGCAAGTGCAATAGTTTTAAACGGGGATATAACCGAGCGCGGGGATAGCGGTGAATATGACACCATAAAAAATGCTATCAATTCTGTAAAAGATCATCCGCCAGTGTATTATACAATAGGAAATCATGAATATGATTGGCAGTCGGATTATAATGTAGCGAAGAACAGATTTCTAGAAAAGGCAGAAATACCAGAAAAGAAGGTGTATTACCACCGGGAAATACAAGACTATGACTTTATATTTTTAGGGTATGATACGAAACCGTCCTATTATGCGTATATGTCCGACGAACAGTTAGCTTGGTTTGAAAGCACGCTTGCTGCAAATGCTGAACCGGACAAGCCGATTTTTGTGTTCATGCATGAGCCTATTCACCAGACCGTATCCAAGTCATATTCTTCGAATGGTTATTATCAAAGAAATGCACAGGAGCAGGAGTTCCGAAAAATCCTTGAAAAATATCCACAGGTTGTTTTAACAACAGGACATCTTCACGACGATATTAAGATACAAGGCAACATGTACGCAAATAAATTCACTGCATTAAGAGACGGTGCAGTTTTAAATAATCAAGCTCTGATGTTTGATGTATATAAAGACAAGGTGCGTATAAAGGGAAGAGATGTAAATACACAAAAAACCATTTGGGAAGGTACTGTGAGTCTGCACCCGAATACAACCGACAAGTATGAAGCCGAGGATAGTGTGCTCGCATATGCTACCTCTGGCGACGACATAAATCAGTCCGGCGGCAAGTATGTGAATATGAACCATGGAAGCGCATATATCGAGTCGCTCAAGGTTGACGGAGGAGCTTCTGGCGGCAATAAAATATTGAAAATAAGGTATGCTACCGATGCTGCCAATGCTACCAAGGGATTATATGTAAATGGAGCCAAAGTACAGACACTTAGCATTCCGACTACCGGAAGTATGAGCTCGTATAACGATTTGGCGGTACCTGTTGAGCTGAATCCAGGTCCAAATAACAAGATTGTCATACAAAGCGATGGCAACGCAGCGGGCGTGAATATAGATAAACTCCAAATTATGGAGGGTAACAATCCGAAACATATGTGGGGATTTAATGACAATGGCAACGACAGTGTCAAGAATGGGATTAATGCAACCTTGCACGGAAGTGCTGCCTATGATAAGACGGATAAAATGGAAGGTTCAGCTTCGCTCAGCCTGAACGGTGCTGACGGTAATTATGCAAGTGCAGATCTTGCATCCAACAAACAGAACAATCTAACGCTAACAACCTGGGTGAAGTGGAATGGTGCAACCTCAGGATCTCAACAAATATTGTCCAACGGAGATGGCCTTACTAATGGATATTCAATCATGTTGGATCATGACCAAGGTGATAAGGTGTCCATTGCGATCAACGGGCAGAAGATCCTTGGATCGCAGACTGCTTTAACTCCAGGACAATGGACCAATATTACTGCGGCAAGAAGAAGCGGAACCTGGGAGCTTTATATCAATGGCAAGAGTACACCGGTAACCAATAATACAACAGATCCTTCTAAGCCAACAACGGGAACGTATATCGGTGCGGACAGTACCGGTAAACAAAGCTTCAATGGACGTATTGATTCTGCAAGAATTTACAATCAAGCTTTGTCTACAGATCAGATAAAGGCGATTGCCAATGAGACTTCTGACGTTACGTTACAAAGCATCGAAATAACTAAACTGCCAACAAAGTTGAATTACCTTCAGGGAGATGGGGTGAATATAGACGAGATGGTTGTGACAGGCACTTACAGCGATGGAACAACAAAGGTGGAGAACGTAACGGATGATAATATTACCGGTTTTAATAGTGCCACTCTTAAAAAGGGATTGCCAATTACTGTGACTTTAGGTGGAAAGACTGCCAGCTTTAAGGTAAATATTTTAGATGAATTGCCTGGTTCAGCATCGGTGCCAGGAAGGATAGAAGGTGTAAACTACAATTCGAAAAAACCGGATTCTGTATTTAGAAATTTTCCGAATAATGATGGCGGACGCGCATGGATAGTGACTGCTATGGAAAAAGGCGAATGGATGGAATATAACGTAGATGTGGCAAAATCGGGATTCTATCAAGTAAATTACAGGGTGGCAACATGGCGTCCGGCAGAGGTTGAATTCGAGGTAGATGGAGTACCTCAAACGAGAACCCCATTTTCAACTGGGAGTTGGAAATATGACACTTTTTCTTCCGATACAATCCAACTGAGTGAAGGCTCACATAAAATAAGGCTGAATGCAAATACAGGTTTTTGGAGATTGAACTGGTTTGAATTGACAGAGGTTCAAGGAAAAAAATTGAGCAGTATCACAGTACCTGCACCGGTAACAGTGCCAATCGGAACGGCGAAGACAGCGGCAGCTCTTGGATTGCCCGAAAAAGTAGCCCTTGTAACCGATGGGGGGAATGTGGATGTTAGTGTGAATTGGGATGTAAATAGTGCAAGCTACGATCCAACTTCCACGACGGCGCAGACCTTCACGGTAACAGGAAAAGTAACTCTGCCTATTGGAGTCACAAACCCGAACAGCGTTCCATTGACAACAAGCATTAGCGTATCTGCAAGGGCTGCCGAACTAGTAGCCCACTGGAAGTTCGATGAAGGATCCGGTACAACCGTCGGCGATTCTTCAGGCAACGGCAACACCGGTACTCTGGTTAACAACCCGACTTGGACCGATTCGGGCAAAGGCGGAGCGCTTGCTTTCAGCGGCGGCTCAAGAGCCGAGTTCAACTCTTCGGCAACTTTGAATAAAACAGGTGACGAGTCCGTGTCGTTGTGGTTCAAGACTTCTCAGCCTGCAACCGGCACCACGAGCATTTTCCGTAACAGTAATCGTTTCACCGCCCTTCAGTTAGTGGCAGGTGGTCAAGCTCGCGCGGCCCATTGGCCCAATGATTCATCCAGTTATAAAGCGCTGAATTTTCCATGGACCTACAGCGATAACAAATGGCATCATTATGTGGCTTCCTACGATCATTTAACTGGGATGAAGATTTATGTCGACGGTAACTTAGTAGCAAGCAATACAACGAATCTCGGACCGCTTCCGACTGTGACGAATAAAATCGTGCTGGGAGCCACAGAAACCGGCGGAGAAGCTTACAATGGACTGCTGGATGATGTTCGCGTATATGACCTCCCGTTGACTCAGGATGAAGTAAGGCAATTGAATGATCAACAACCGCCTACGACAACGGACAATGCGCCAAGCGTCTCAGTCAATTAAGACGTCACTGTAACCTGAAGCGCGAGCGATAACGAATCGGGTGTAGACGATGGCGATGAGCCAAGAATCACTCTAATTCATGGATTTATTGATTTTCACCTGTTCCCTAGAGATAAAGGCGACATTTTTATGTTTTATAACATGAATGACGAACTTCTTTTTGCTGGGAAAGCACGTAAAGTAAGACAACGTATTAAAAATCATTTTGAAGATAATGTATCACCAATTAAAAATCATCGTGATGAAGTGTATCGTATTGATGTACGTATTGTAGAAAATCCGATGGAAAGAGAAATTTACGAAACATATATGATTAACGAATTTCAAGCGAAGTATAATGAGGATAAAGTATTTTATAAATAACATCAACGTAAAACATGATCTTGGTACTACATCAAGATCATGTTTTTTTATGCAATGAAAACAATTGATTATTCTTAATCATTCGACAAAATACAACAATTTAAGATTTTATTTTTTGCTATGATGAGTAAGGAATTTATATATCGTGTTATTGGGGGATAAAAAGAGATGTTGAAAAAATTTATTACATGTATTTTAGGTGGGGCTTTAGTATTCAATTTATCCCGCTTTAATGGGCAGTAAGACCCCCACCTCAAAATTCAGCGAAAGCAAAGAAGTTAGGTGGGGGATCAACTGCCCATAAAAGTCCGATTGGTTCAACTAATAATCAGTGGGGGATGAAGAAAACCCCCACTGATTAAAGTTTCAATTTATCTGGTTGCGACAATACATCCGACAAAACTTCTTCAGAATCTAAAGAAACTAATTCGAAACAAGAAGAACAGAAAGTGCAAACAACGGATGAGGCGAAAACGAAAGAGAATACAAAGCAGAAAAATACAGAACAAACAAAAGAGAAATCAAAAGTAAAAGAAAAAGAAAAAGAGTATGCTATAAACAAGGATTTTCATACACCTAAATTTGATGTAACTGTAAAAAGAGTTGTAGAAAGAGATAAGGTTGGTAAAGAAAGTATAGGATTCCAAAAACCTGAAGATGGACATGTCTTTATTGCTGTAGAAGTAGAAGGGAAAAATATTACAAACGAATCGATGAAATTAGCCGTTTTACCATCAGTGGATTTAGTGGATGAAAATGATAATGCTTACCAAAGTGATGTGTGGGCAGCTAGTACTTATGCGGTTGAAAAAGGCGAGACCTCTACTCTTACTAAGGGATTAAAACCAGGGGAGGTAATGAGAGAAAGTAAAGTTTACGTGATTAATAAAGAAAAATTTGATACAGGAAAATGGTATGTAGTTGTTAACCATGAGTATAAGGAACAAATTAAGTAGTGTTTATTTATTAAGGGGAGATGGCTCCTCTTTTTTTGTTGTCAAAAAGATCTTTTAAACTTTGAATACCTAGTTCTTTCCCTCATAACAACTAAAAACCAACATATACTGCTACAAGCAAACAAGAAAGAAAACGATCATGAACTGGTTAGAAGCTTTTATATTAGGAATTATTCAAGGATTAACCGAATTTTTACCTATTAATATTGTATAATTCAATAAATTTGTTAAGACTGTCTTCTAAGCTCTTAATTGTGTTTGGATACTTTTTTGAATAACCTTCACACATTTTTTAAAAATAATGATAAAGTGTTTGATAATCAATTATTACCTCATCACCACTGTATAATGCAAATTCTACACCTTTAAATGAATCTCCATTGGCAATATCATACTCATCCAAATCTCCTGGAAAAGTACATGCGCCATATTCCTCTCCAAATCCTACTCCTTCACAAACTGAATTGATTACCTTTAAAAATCTTTCATCATCTACCATATTAAACACTGCTTGTATAGGGAAATGAGTTAAATCTAGTAAATCCTCATCTTTTAATCTAAACTCTCTTTGCATACATATCCCTCCTCGTATATCTTTAATTTATTCTGGAAAAAAAGAAGAGATTTCTCCATCTTTATGGCATCCTCTCCAAGTTATCTCTTTACTGTCAACACCTGTCCATTCCCTCAAACGCTTTGGCTACCAAATGAATATTATCGACCGCTTGTTGAAAGGCGCGGAGAATTGTTTCGTCAAATCTAAAACTTGTTGGTTCGCTTCTTGCGCTTTTGGATTAGCAGAAAGCGTAGTACGCGTCGCTTTTTTTATAGAACGATTTGTCGCACTTTGGATTGTATCCGAAGCACTCCTGGAAAGATATTGCGAATTTAATTATAACAACAAATGGATAAAAATTACTTAGGGGAACTTCATTTTACAATATATATGTTTCTCTCAGTTCTCAACAGACGATGGCAAGTCCTGATACAGATGTAAATGAGGTGTTCAAAGATGTTCAATCATCTGATGGGAGACGGGAAAATAAAGCTTGGAACTTCCAGGTGAAAATGTCAATTTTTACATATAGGTCTTTAAAAATCGCTTATTGTGTTAAGGGGTTGGATTAAGGAATGATATACTTTAATTGAGGTGAAAAATATGATTCCGACAATAAATGACCTGATTATTATTTGCCATTATTCTTTGTTAGGTGCAATACCGAACAATTTAAGAGGACTTACTGTAAAATTAGAAAATAAAACGCTATATTGGAAAGGTTATTTTGATGGAGAACCCACTGAAGAAGAAATAGAAATATTGAGTGTAGCTTGTACAGAGGTAATAGCTAATTTCCCTATCATTATGGACTGTAGCGAAGAATATATCAGCCATAGATATCCATTAGAAATGGAGGTGTTGCAGTTTTGGGCATTCTTAAGATGGGAAGAGGATAAAAACATAAATGTAAAGTAGCTCCAAAATATACAATGAAAGTTGATTTTGGAGTTGTTTTTTGTTTACTTTTGGGAGAGCGATGTGGTCCTAACAACAAAAACTCCATTTTGAAAAAAAGCCTGATCAAAATGGAGTGAGATCTTTTAAAAAAAGTTTAATCAAAACTCACTTGGAATTTTTTACTTGAAGGAATAAAGCATCGCATCTTTTTTATGAACATTGTTAATTTAGAATGAATTTTGACTATATATGTAATTACTTGTAAAATATTATACATAGAAAAGTATTTTAGGATAAATATAGAAGGGGTATGTTTTTTAGTTTTAAAGGGGCTAAAGCGCATCTATTTTATGTTTTGAGAGGGAGAATTGGAAAATCACATGAAGAATTTTAAAAAGAGTACAGGTAAAATTTTACTAGCATCTGGATTAGTAGTTTCTATGTCAGCTTGTAGTGTAACTAGTTTATTTGGAGACAAAGAAAAAACAAATGCTGAATCTGGTAAACAAGAGAGTAAGGAAACTACGACAGAAGGAACAAGTTCAGCTAATTCAGAAAGTAAATCATCTGAAACAAAGGAAAAATCAACTAACTCGAAAGAAGAAAGTAAAGATGTTAAGATGATTATGGTTTTACCTGAGGATTATCCACAACTTATGGTAGACATTGAACAAGATTTATTAAGACGATTAGATTATTATGATGCTTCTGTAAGAGATTGGAAAAAAGGTAGTAAATCAAATGCTGAGGTAAGAGATAGTATCAAAGACTTAGATAAAGTATTTGATAAACTAGAACGTATAGACGCACCTGGTAAATATAAAGCAGACCACAAAGAAATAGTAAAATCTGTTCAGAAGTTAAGAGAGTCTTTCAAGGAAATAGAGCAGTTATTTGACTACTCAAAAACACCTAAAGATTCTAATGATGTAATCATAGATAAAGCAAACAATAAGTTAGATGAAGCAAAACGTATTTGGACTCCTATCTTTGATAAGTTAAAAGCAGAAGCGAACGGTGGTTCAACTACTTCTACAACAAGTAGTTCTGATAAACCAAGTCTAGCTAGTGGTAATGAAGTAAAGACATACAGTAGCCAAGCTAAAACTGGTATATTCAAAGGACAGATTGATACACCTGACGAGAGTTCCGCTAAGTTTAAAAATGTACAGAACAATTATAAAGATGGTACAGAACTCGTAGGTAACTGGGGTATTGATTACGGAGACGGAGTAAAAACTACGTTAGTCCTAAAAGCAGACAAGACATTTGAGACATATGCAAATGGTTCTTATCCAAACAAAGATAATTACTTAACAGGAACATATCAAGCAGACGTTGCTTCCCATCAGTTAACGTTAGTAGTAGAAAAAGGAACTCAAAACGGTCAAGAAGTGAAATTGGAAAGACCTATTTATTCATCATATGAGGTTAAAAACTTGGATGGTAAAGCATTACAGATTTTCCACATAGACGAACAAGTAACAATTTGTTATGTGAAACAATAAATAATTAGCAAAAAACTCTGTAAAATAATTTTTACAGAGTTTTTTTGTTAGTTCTAATTTATTATAAACGATCAGACTCTTTTATAAATTAGTCCTACCACATGCCAATCAAGCTAAGAAATACAAATTTCCCAAAACGAAAAAATGAGCATTTTGTTACAAATTAGTACAAAATTTCGTTCTGGGGATATTATGATATTTTAACTTGATAGACATAGGGTATCGCCAGCATTTTTCAAAATAATCTATGCTATGCTGAAAAATAAAATCAGCTGATTTATATAATTATCGTTATTGGAAGTTATTTTTAACTTTTTCTGATTTGAAAGAGTCAATCTTTGTTTTGTTTTTCTAACAGTTGAATAACCTTATCTAATTTTTGTTCAACTAAATCTTGCTTTTTGCGATTGTTAGTATACCGAATTATACGTATAATTCCCCCAAATATTGCACCGATGATTACTAAAATAATAGCAATTCCTATGTAATAAATAGAGTTTTCTAAAGGTATTATTTAGAACCTTATTTCCCTTGTTTTACCATTTAAAAGAATTGATATATTGTTTGATTTTGGTTGTATATTCTATACATGTCTGGTTAAAATAACGTTTCATTTTTATAAATTAATATATGTATTATTTTATAGAAAAGCTCATCAGGATTTATTCTGATGAGTTTTTTTGTTTATATAATTTATCAATAATTATTCTTTTTTCTCCGGCTGATAGGAAAGAATAACGACACCTGAACTGGTCGTTCTTGTTTCTATAAGTTTTAATGCTTTTGTATTGTTCTGGTCTTTAAAGAGACGCTTTCCGCTCCCTACGATAACAGGATTGACTATAAAGTGATATTCATCAATGAGGTCATGTTGCATTAATGTTTGTGTAAGATCACTGCTGCCATAGATTAAAAGGTTCTGACCGGGCTGTTCCTTCAGTTTCGATATTTCTTCTACAATATTACCCTTGATAAGATTTGCATTCCATTCGGTTTCTTCCAAAGTTGTTGAAGCAACAAATTTAGGCATGCTGTTCATCTTATCAGCAAAACCCTCTTCATCAGTCATAGAAGGCCAGGCAACTGCAAAACCTTGATAGGTTACTCGTCCTAGTAGAAGAGCTTCACTTTCAAACAGTAAATCGGATTGAAACTTTGCTACTTCTTCATTGAAGTATGGAGCAGTCCAAGCAGGTTCCTCCATGACACCATCTAGTGAGAGGTACATCGATACAATTATTTGTCCCATTTTGTTCTCCTTTAGTTTTAAATTGAGATTTTTACATATCGGTAACACAATTATTAATTCTCCAGCTAGAGAAATTCTCCTTTTTTAATAATTTCGACAAAATGTATTTATGTATATTCTATACATGTTATGTTTACATAACGTCCCAATTATCGGTAGCAGATAATTTCATAGAATCCTTGTATGTACAGGGATTCTTGTTTTTTTGTCTATGTATCTCTTATACAGGATTTTATACATTATTGATTAGCAATGCTTATTGTGCTAACGAATCAGGATAGTGTGGCGACCAACTACATGGTTGCTTATCCTCAATTATTAGAAGGAAAGTTCTATCATTTTGCGAATTTATTAGACATAGACGAGTGCTATAATTTTCTATATCTCCATAAAGAGGTGACTACGCATGAATCAAAGACCGTTAGAAGAAGAATACGCCGGGGGCTCCGGCGAATATATCCGTTTGGTGCCGGACGGTAACATCATCGACATTCTGCTCGCCCAGGAAAAGCAAATGACTGAGCTCCTGGCATCGTTGACCGAAAGCCAGGCCGCATATCGGTATGCGGAAGGAAAATGGACGCTGAAAGAAGTCGTGGGCCACATCGCAGACGCGGAACGCGTCATGACCTACCGCCTGCTCCGGTTCGCAAGAGGGGACCAGACGCCTCTGACCGGTTTCGATCAGGAATTGTTCGTGCCACCTTTCGGAAGCTGGACAACCGCGCAATTGGCCGAAGACTACCGGGCCGTACGGCAATCAACGATCACATTGCTGCGCGGGCTACCGGCAGAGGCGTGGACCCGCAAGGGCATAGCTAACAACCTAAGCATTACGGCGCGCGCCCTCGCATACGGCATCGCAGGACACGAACTTCATCACATGAGAGTCATCCGAAATCGGTACTTGAGTTAATCGTCGGCTGAGGCCAAAGACAGCGCATCAGCATCGCGCGCGCACTATCTGTAAAACCTGACTTCATCCTATGTGAAGAATCAATCTCAGCACTGGATGTCTCAGTCTAAGTCCGCTCAATCACCATCCGGCTACAAATTCACCACTGAAAAATGCGCACAGGAAGTACCGAAAATGGTGGAGATTGCAAAGGGGCATCAGGTGGCTTGTCATTTGTTTTAGAGGAGAAAGCATCAGGGGGACCTGGTGCTTTTTTGTTTTGTGTGGGATGGGTTGTAGACTAACGGTCAGTGACTGTATATATTTGCATCTCCTGTCATATAATTTTCCTTATTTTTTAACTATAATTGTAATGATATGTTAGATTGTATATTTCGTCCTTAATATATTTAAAGGGTAATTGGGTATTAAGATTAATTAATGGAATGAAAGATTTGGATTAAATGTACCTATTATTAAATTCGGAAATAATATCTCTAACGCTGAAAAGATAGTTGGTTTAGGGGTTCTTTTCTATTAATACTGTTAAAGTAGGTACTGAAGGTTCATTAGATGTCAATGAAAGAGGATGAAAAGGAAAAGCGTTTAAGTATGGCTAATGCAGAAGCTTCTTTAGTAAAATATGAAGGGGGGATGATGTTGAAAATTTTTAAAAATACAATTTTATTTGTTTTATGTTTAGTAGTTCTTAGTGGTTGTTTTACA
>NZ_NUPZ01000023.1:0-367577 GCF_002584985.1 Bacillus sp. AFS029637
AAGACTTTCTCCACAGCCTGCAAAAAGAGAGGATTATATAATCCTCTCTTTTTTATACATTGTTGTATGTTTTGTTCATTTAATATAGGATAATTTTGAAGGGGAATAAAAGGAAAAGTAGGTGTAGCATGCTTCAAGAATTTAATATAGCTTTACGTTTTATGCTAGAGTTATGTGTTCTTGGGATTGTTGGATACTGGGGATTTCGAGTAGGAACAATAACGGCTATAAAAATTATACTTGCGATTATTCTTCCAATTATTGTTGCTGTCATATGGGCGCTATTTGGAGCGCCGCACGCAGAATGTGAAGTACAGGGTATATTACATGTACTTTTAGAAATTATCGTATTTGGAACAGGTGTTGCAGCATTGTATCATTTGAAGCATCCTATGCTGGCGAGTGGACTGGCTATTATTATTGTTGTAAATCGAATGCTAATGTTTGTTTGGAATCAATACCTCGGGTTATTAATTATATAGTATCATGAAAAAAATGGTAAAAATATTTGAATGTATGTGTGATAAGGAGAGATAGTATATGAATTGGTCAGTCTTTAAAGATTTAAAATTTTTATTGCGATTTAGCTTAGCTATTCTTTTACATGCATTAGGAGTTACTTTCGCAGCGTTAAGTTATGGTACTTGGGTAGTATTTGTAATGGCAGCGATGGTTGTAACATTCTTTATGATTCAAAGAGCTAATTACTTATATAAGAGCGTTATGGAATAACGTTATTCGTTTGTACGTATAACTCTCTCATCAATATGGAACAATAAAAAGTAAAACATCCATATTGAATGTGAGGGATATACGTATGCGTATGAATGAAAAAGGGCATTCTGTTACAAATGGTGCAAATCAACTGTTTAATGTAAATTTACATGATTTTATTTCGAAAGAACAAAACAATACTTCAATGGAGCTTGCTTCTGAATTTGGCATTTCGCTACAAGATGTAAAGCGCCTAAAGAAGCAAATGGAGCGCTCTTAGAGCACTTGACAATCCTACTGAACAAACGTATAGTAATTTTATATTTACATATGAATAGAACCGTTGATAGAGAAGAGTAAATGAGATACACATGGAAAGAGAAGAAATGTCTTAGGCTGAAAACATTTCTACATGATGACTGATTGAATGACACTCTAGAGGTTTCAACTTGAACGGCATATATGCTTAGTAGGGATGAACGCATATTTAAGCGTTATTAAAAAAGTGGAAGCATACGTGCTTCAATTAGGGTGGCACCACGGGTATAATACTCTCGTCCCTACTGTTCAAACAGTAGAGGCGGGAGTTTTTTTATTTTTATTAAGATTAAAACAATTTGAGGAGGAACTGAATATGTCTATTCAAATCCCACGCGGAACGCAAGATATCCTTCCGGGCACTGTTGAGCTATGGCAGTATATCGAAGGGCAAGCACGCGAAATTTGCCGTCGTTACAATTATAAAGAAATTCGCACACCAATTTTTGAACACACTGAGCTATTTTTACGCGGTGTTGGTGATACGACAGATATCGTACAAAAAGAAATGTACTCATTCCAAGATCGTGGAGAGCGTAGTTTAACATTACGTCCAGAAGGTACTGCACCTGTTGTACGTTCTTACGTTGAAAACAAAATGTTCGGTGATGCAACACAACCAACGAAATTATACTATATCGGTCAAATGTTCCGTTATGAAAGACCACAAGCGGGTCGCTATCGTCAATTCGTACAATTCGGTATTGAAGCAATCGGTAGTAATGACCCTGCAATTGATGCAGAAGTAATTGCACTTGCTGTAGAGTTTTACCGCGGCATGGGCTTAAAAAATATTAAAGTTGTATTAAACAGCTTAGGTGATGCAGCGAGCCGTCAAGCGCACCGCGATGCATTAATCGCTCATTTCGAGCCACGCATTGGCGAGTTCTGCTCTGATTGCCAATCTCGATTAGAAAAGAACCCACTTCGTATTTTAGACTGTAAGAAGGACCGTAACCATGAATTAATGGGTACAGCACCATCTATTACAGAATACTTAAATGAAGATTCAGCAGTATACTACGACAAAGTTCAAGAACTATTAACGATGATGGATGTTCCATTTGAAAAAGATCCAAACTTAGTACGTGGTTTAGACTACTATCAACACACTGTATTTGAAATTATGAGTGAGGCAGAAGGTTTCGGTGCTATCACTACATTAAGCGGTGGTGGCCGTTATAACGGACTTGTACAAGAAATCGGTGGACCAGAAATGCCAGGTATCGGTTTTGCAATGAGTATTGAACGTCTAATTATGGCGCTAAAAGCTGAAAACATTGAGTTGCCAATTGAACATAGTATTGATTGTTACGTTGTAGCTCTTGGTGAAAAAGCGAAAGACCATGCTGCAAAAGTTGCGTTCGATCTTCGTAAAGCTGGCTTATCAGTTGAAAAAGATTATTTAGATCGCAAAATGAAAGCACAATTTAAATCAGCAGATCGTTTAAATGCGAAATTTGTAGCTGTATTAGGGGAAGATGAGCTAGATAAAGGTGTCATTAACTTAAAAGATATGGCAACAGGCGGACAAGAAGAAGTCGCATTAGATGTATTTGCTTCATACGTAGCAGAGAAATTAATATAGGGGGAACTTACAGTGGCTGAAAGAACACATGCATGTGGAAAAGTAACAGTAGAAGCAGTTGGACAAACAGTTCAATTAAAAGGTTGGGTACAAAAACGCCGTGATTTAGGTGGATTAATCTTTATTGACTTACGTGACCGTACAGGTATCGTACAAGTTGTATTTAACCCAGAAACATCAAAAGAAGCACTAGAAGTAGCAGAGACAATTCGTAGCGAATACGTATTACACGTAGAAGGTACAGTTGTTGAGCGTGGGGAAGGTGCAATTAATGACAATATGGCAACTGGCCGTATTGAAGTACAAGCAACGAAAGTAAACGTATTAAACGCAGCGAAAACAACACCAATCATTATCTCTGATGATACTGATGCATCAGAAGATGTGCGTTTAAAATATCGTTACTTAGACTTACGTCGTCCTGTAATGTTCAACACATTCAAAATGCGTCACGACGTAACAAAAACAATTCGTAACTTCTTAGATACAGAAGATTTCTTAGAAGTGGAAACACCAATTTTAACGAAGAGCACGCCAGAAGGAGCTCGTGACTATTTAGTACCAAGTCGTGTGCATGATGGTGAATTCTATGCATTACCACAGTCTCCGCAGCTATTTAAACAGCTTCTTATGGTCGGCGGATTTGAGCGTTATTATCAAGTAGCACGTTGTTTCCGTGACGAAGATTTACGTGCGGATCGTCAACCAGAATTCACGCAAATCGATATTGAAGCTTCATTCTTAACACAAGATGAAATTTTAGATATGATGGAACGCATGATGACGAAAGTTATGAAGGATGCGAAAGGTGTAGAAGTGAGTGCACCATTCCCTCGTATGAAATATGCTGATGCAATGGCTCGCTACGGTTCTGATAAGCCAGATACGCGTTTTGAAATGGAACTAACAGACCTGTCTGAATTTGCAGCAGGTTGTGGCTTTAAAGTATTTACAAGTGCTGTAGAAAGCGGCGGACAAGTAAAAGCAATTAATGCAAAAGGTGCTGCGAGCAAATACTCCCGTAAAGACATCGATGCATTAACTGAATTTGTAAAAGTATACGGTGCAAAAGGTCTAGCTTGGCTTAAAGTGGAAGAAGACGGCCTAAAAGGACCGATTGCGAAATTCTTCGGTGAAGAAGATGCAAACGTGTTAATGACTACATTAGAAGCTACTGCTGGCGATTTATTACTATTTGTAGCAGATAAGAAGAGCGTTGTTGCAGATAGCTTAGGTGCACTTCGTTTACGTTTAGGTAAAGAACTGGAGTTAATTGATGAAAGTAAGTTTAACTTCTTATGGGTAACGGATTGGCCACTTCTTGAGTACGATGAAGATGCAGATCGTTACTTTGCAGCTCACCATCCATTCACAATGCCATTCCGTGAAGATGTTGAACTATTAGAAACAGCACCAGAAAAAGCACGCGCACAAGCATATGACCTTGTATTAAACGGTTATGAGCTTGGTGGCGGATCACTTCGTATTTACGAGCGTGACGTACAAGAAAAAATGTTCAAAGCACTTGGATTCTCACAAGAAGAAGCACAAGAGCAATTCGGATTCTTATTAGAAGCATTCGAATATGGTACACCACCACACGGCGGTATCGCATTAGGTTTAGACCGTCTTGTTATGTTACTTGCAGGTCGTACGAACCTTCGTGATACAATTGCATTCCCGAAAACAGCAAGCGCAAGCTGCTTATTAACAGAAGCTCCAAGCCCAGTTGCAGAAGCACAGCTTGAAGAGCTAAACTTAAAATTAAGCTTGAAAGAAGAGAAGTAAGAGAAGTAAAAATAGGGTCTAGATGGTTATACTAATACCATCTAGGCTTTTTTTAAACTCGTATTTAGGAAGAAATAAAAGCCGGTTTATACTATGTTTTCATTTTCGAAATATGTATTTTTAGGAATTCTATAACTTTTTCTATACAAATAGTCGGAAAAACGCTAGAATACATGGTAGACCATTTTTGTAATAGGAGTGTAGAGCTGAATGTTACATCAATTTTCACGTAATGAATTAGCCTTCGGTAAAGAAGGACTTGAAATATTAAAAAATAGTACAGTCGGTATTTTAGGAATTGGCGGCGTAGGGTCATTTTCGGCAGAAGCATTAGCACGTTCTGGTGTAGGACGTCTTGTTTTAGTTGATAAAGACGTTGTAGATATTACAAATGTAAACCGTCAAATTCATGCTTTAGTATCTACTGTTGGACGTTCAAAAGTAGAATTAATGAAAGAGCGTATTGCAGACATTAATCCAGAGTGTGAAGTAATTGGACTAGAAATGTTTTATACAGATGAAACATATGAAGAGTTCTTTAAACACGGATTAGATTTCGTAGTGGACGCATCTGATACGATTACGTTCAAAATTCATTTAATTAAACAATGTTTACGTCGTAAAATCAAAATTATCTCATGTATGGGTGCAGCAAATAAAATGGACCCAACTCGTTTCCGTATTGCGGACATCTCTAAAACACATACAGATCCAATTGCGAAAGTAATTCGTACGAAGCTTCGTAAAGAGGGTATTAAAAAAGGTGTAAAAGTTGTCTTCTCTGACGAAAACCCAATCGTAATTCGTGAAGAAGTACGTAAAGAAATCGTACCAGACGAAAATGCAAAAATTCGTAAAGCGAAATTACCACCTTCTTCAAATGCGTTCGTACCATCTGTGGCAGGCCTAATTATGGCAAGTCACGTTGTACGTGAGCGTATTAAAAACGTAGAAGTGAAACGTGTAGGGCAAGAATAAAAAAGAAAGCATATATCCGCCTGGGGTATATGCTTTTTGTATGTTTTAAAGAAATATTGTTAATGGCAATTTTTATCGGTAAATCGATATTCCTTGTCGAATCATTGATATATTTTGAGTTGTGATCGATATATTTGAAAAATCATCAATATAATTTCATTTACCGGTGTGCTGTTTGCCGAAGAAATAAACAGGGATGTCACTAAGTTGAAAAAGTGACATCCCTGTTTTTAATTCTCTGCAGAATATACAATATCTAAATTTCCATTTTGATCCGTTTTGAAAATCGGAGCAATTTGTTCCTCTTGTTCTTCGACCGAAACAAGCTTTCGAGCGCGATCCATAATTCTGACAAGCATTGCATAATCTTCTTCGATCGCTTGTTGTTTCTTTGTGAGTACAGCTAATTTTGTTTCAAGTTCATGATTTGTTTTTTTCAAGGAAGTGAGCTGATCTTGTAATACGTCATTTTCAGTTTGTAATTTCGCAAGTGAAGGGTTATTGTGCTCCAAATTTTTTAAAAATGAGATGACATGTTGCATTGTAAGTTCTTGTTTACTTGGCGTAATATCTTCTGAAAACTCAGCATCGATTACGAGTTGATGAGTTTTTGTAAATTGCTCTTTTTCTATTTTAGCTTCAGAACGTTTTAACTCTTTACGCTGTTTTTTTGCAAGTTGCACTGCATTTTCGTAATTTTGTCTTACTTCAGCGTTCCATCTAAAACCACAAGCTGCGGAAGTACGGTTTAAAGCATCGCCAACTTCATCAAACGCTTTTATTTGTGTACTTCCACTGCGAATATGTCGCAAAACAGTTTCTGCTAAAAGGAGATCGTCTTCTTTTGTCCATGCATCTTGACGTGTTTTCATAAGCGAAGCCTCCATAATGGTGACGTTTTCGTTTATGTTACCCTTTATTTTTCGTTTTATTCGAACTTTGTAATCTTTCATACACAGTAGAAAGTGCTTGTTCAAATTTCCCTGTCGTTTTCGGTTTATAATATTGCTTGTTTTTAATTTTGTCAGGTAAGTATTGTTGTTGTACCCAGCCGTTTGGATGGTCATGTGGATATAAGTATCCAATGCCTCTTCCAAGTGATTCGGCGCCTTTATAATGACTATCTTTTAAATGACTAGGAATATCACCTGTTTGTCCGTTACGTAAATCGTGTAAGGCGTCATCAAGTGCTTTATAAGCTGAATTTGATTTTGGTGATAAGCAAAGCTCGATAACGGCATTTGCAAGCGGTATGCGCGCCTCTGGGAACCCAACTCGTTCAGCTGATTCAATTGCTGCTAGTGTACGTGGTCCAGCTTGCGGGCTAGCAAGTCCGATATCTTCATATGCCATAATAAGAAGGCGTCTACCGATACTTTGTAAATCGCCAGCTTCAATAAGACGTGCTAAATAATGGAGTGCTGCATTCACATCACTTCCGCGTACTGATTTTTGAAATGCTGATAATACGTCATAATGAGCATCTCCGCCTTTGTCGTGAACGAAACTTTTCTTTTGTAAGCATTCTTCCGCGATTTCAAGCGTAATCTCAGCTGTTTGGTCGTCTGTAGTAAAACTAGATAATACAGCAAGTTCAAGTGCGTTATAAGCAGAACGCATGTCACCGCCGGAAGCATTTGCAAAGTGGTGCAGTGCTTCGTCTGTCACCGTTACATCATATTCTCCAAGACCTTTTTCTTTATCTTCAAGTGCTCGTTTTAAGCCGATTAAAAGATCATCTTCTGTTAATGCGTGTAATTCGAAGATTTGACACCTGCTCCGAATAGCGGAGTTTATCGCATGGAATGGATTACTCGTCGTTGCACCAATTAAAGTAAGAAGCCCACTTTCTAAATGAGGTAATAGAAAGTCCTGCTTTGCTTTATCAAGGCGGTGCACTTCATCTAAAATTAACACGAGATGTCGATGCATTTTCGCTTCTTGTACGACAACTTCCATATCTTTTTTATTATGAGTAACGGCGTTTAATAGACGAAACGGGGTGCCGGTACTTCCTGCAATTGCGCTAGCGATGGATGTTTTTCCTGTACCTGGAGGCCCATATAAAATCATAGATTGAAAATGATTTGCTTGGACCATTCGCCATAAAATCTTTCCTTCACCAACTAAATGCTGTTGTCCGATAATTTCTTGAATATTTGTAGGGCGCATTCGATGTGCGAGTGGTTGTTTCATTTAGACCTTCTCCCTTAATGTATAATCTCACTCTATCGTATCATTTTTTGTAATGGAATTTGAAATAAGATGCTGTTTTATGGGGAAAATGAATATAAATATTTTTATTTTTCTTTCAATTGTGATAATTCCCGAGTTTTTCAATGTGATTTTATGTTATCATTTTGATACACAAGTTGAAATTTCTTATAATACTATATTATGCTATAATTTCATAGGATTTTAAATTGTGTTTTTTTATAAATAAGATATAACCAATAGAAGTGAAAATTTGAAAAGAGGTGCAAAATAGATGAAGATTTCAACGAAAGGCCGTTATGGCTTAACAATTATGATCGATCTTGCAAAAAAGTTTGGTGAAGGTCCAATTTCATTAAAATCAATTGCACAGGCACATGACTTATCGGAACATTACTTAGAGCAATTAATTTCACCGCTTCGTAACGCTCGTCTTGTAAAAAGTACGCGTGGTGCATATGGCGGATATGTATTATCTGATCAGCCAGCTAACATTACAGCTGGAGATGTAATCCGTGTATTAGAGGGTCCAATTAGTGTTGTAGAAATGATCGAAGAAGAAGAACCGGCACAACGCCAATTATGGATGCGTGTTCGTGATGCGGTGCAAGAAGTGTTAGATAGTACAACGTTAGAAGATTTAGTACGTTATGAGGAAGAAAATCACGGGGGCTATATGTTTTACATTTAATTCCTTGTGAAACGATTTGGAAAGAAGGAGATTTAATGGAACGCATTTACTTAGATCATGCTGCGACATCTCCGACTCACCCAGAAGTGGTCGAAAAGATGATTCCATATATGACAGAAACATTTGGAAATCCGTCTAGCATTCACTTTTATGGGCGTCAAACGCGCCATGCGGTAGATGAGGCAAGACGTGCGTGTGCACGTAGTATTCACGCGAATCCGAATGAAATTATATTTACGAGCGGTGGTACAGAAGCTGATAACCTAGCACTTATAGGTGTAGCGCGTGCGAATCGTCATAAAGGAAACCACATTATTACAACGCAAATTGAACATCATGCGATTTTACATACGTGTGAATTGTTAGAGCGTGAAGGGTTTGAAGTGACATATTTACCTGTTGATGAAACAGGGCGCGTTCAAGTTTCTGACATACAAAAGGTACTAACAGAAGAGACAGTTCTTGTATCTGTTATGTTTGGGAATAATGAAGTAGGGACAATGCAACCAATTGCGGAAATAGGAAAGCTGCTGAAAGAGCATCAAGCTTATTTCCATACAGATGCGGTACAAGCTTACGGTTTAGTAGAAATAAATGTGAAAGAATTTGGTATTGATTTATTATCCATTTCAGCTCATAAAATTAACGGGCCAAAAGGTGTAGGGTTTCTATACGCTGGTGCAAATGTGAAATTTGAACCGCTGTTAATAGGCGGAGAACAAGAAAGAAAACGCCGTGCTGGTACTGAAAACGTACCTAGTATTGTTGGTTTGCAGCAAGCAATTTTGTTAGCTGAAAAAACTCGTGAGCAAAAAAATGCCCAATATGAAGAGTTTAAAGATATAATGGTATCTGTCTTCAAAAATGAAGGCATTACTTTCGAGGTAAACGGAAACTTGGAATATCGCTTACCACATGTGTTGAATATAAGTTTTACAGGAATGAATATTGAACCGTTTCTTGTAAACTTAGACTTAGCAGGCATTGCAGTATCAAGCGGTTCTGCTTGTACAGCTGGATCAATTGATCCATCACATGTATTAGTGGCGATGTTTGGAAAAGACTCCGATCAAATACGTTCATCCGTACGCTTTAGTTTCGGACTTGGAAATACGAAAGAGCAAATTGAAAAAGCGGCGTACGAAACAGTGAAAATCGTGAAGCGATTAACACAAAATTAGCATGGGAGGTGACATGATGAACAAACTACCTCACGAAACACGCGTTGTCATCGGGATGTCCGGTGGCGTCGATTCATCTGTAGCAGCTCTTTTATTAAAAGAGCAAGGTTATGATGTAATCGGAATTTTTATGAAAAACTGGGATGATACAGATGAGAATGGTGTTTGCACAGCAACAGAAGATTACAATGACGTAATTGAAGTGTGTAACCAAATCGGTATTCCGTATTATGCAGTAAACTTTGAAAAACAATACTGGGATAAAGTATTTACGTATTTCTTGGACGAATACCGAGCTGGTCGTACACCAAACCCAGATGTAATGTGTAACAAAGAAATTAAATTTAAAGCATTTTTAGAGCATGCAATTGCGCTTGGTGCTGATTATGTAGCGACAGGCCATTATGCACGTGTTGCTTATATGGACGGCGAATATAAAATGCTTCGCGGCGTTGATGATAACAAAGATCAAACGTACTTCCTAAATCAATTAAGCCAAGAGCAATTATCAAAAACAATGTTCCCATTAGGTGAATTAAAGAAACCACAAATTCGCGAAATGGCGACAGCTGCTGGTTTAGCAACAGCGGCGAAAAAAGATAGTACTGGTATTTGCTTCATTGGTGAGCGTAACTTTAAAGATTTCTTAAGTAACTATTTACCAGCTCAGCCAGGTGTAATGCAAACATTATCTGGTGAAGTGAAAGGAAAACATGATGGTTTAATGTACTATACAATTGGCCAACGTCATGGTCTTGGTATTGGTGGTAACGGTGATCCTTGGTTCGCTGTTGGGAAAAACTTAAAAGACAACATTTTATATGTTGATCAAGGATTCCATAACGAACTTTTATATGGTGATGAAGTTATTGCTACGAATGTAGGATGGGTAAGTAACAAAGCAAAAGAAACAGAATTTAAATGCACAGCGAAATTCCGTTATCGTCAAGCAGACAATAAAGTAACGGTTCAAATCGTTGATGAAAATACTGTTCGTATTCTTTGCGATGAGCCAATTCGTGCAATTACGCCAGGACAAGCAGTTGTTTTCTATGATGGGGATGAGTGCTTAGGCGGTGCTACAATCGATGAAGTATACCGTAGCGGTAAGAAATTAGATTATTTAGGATAAACGAGAAGCCTCTGCCGATTAGCGGTTAGAGGTTTCTTTTACATAAAGCGAATTTTCGTTCGCTTGGAAAATACATTCTTTGTTATAATTTGTTGTAGAGGTGAAGGACATGTCAAACAAACTTGAAACAGGTATTCAATATATGCAAGAAGGAAACTGGGAAGAAGCAGCTAAAAATTTTACAGAAGCAATCGAAGAAAATCCGAAAGATGCGCTTGGCTACATTAACTTTGCGAATTTATTAGATGTATTAGGCGATAGTGAAAGAGCAATTTTATTTTATAAACGTGCATTAGAGTTAGATGATAAATCCGCAGCTGCTTATTATGGCTTAGGAAACGTATATTACGGTCAAGAGCAATTTGCAGAGGCTAAAGCTGTATTTGAACAAGCGATGCAAGCAGGATTACAATCAGCTGATGTAACGTTTATGCTTGGTATCACACATGTGCAACTTGGGAAGGATCGTCTTGCACTACCTTTCTTACAAAGAGCAACTGAATTAGATGAAAATGATGTAGAAGCTGTATTTCAGTGTGGACTTTGTTTTGCACGATTAGAGCACATTCAAGAGGCAAAACCTTATTTTGAAAAGGTATTAGAAATGGATGAAGAGCATGCAGATGCGTATTATAATTTAGGTGTTGCTTACGTATTTGAAGAAAATAACGAGAAGGCCCTTGCTTTATTTAAGAAAGCAACAGAAATTCAACCAGATCATTTTTTAGCTGGTAATGGTATTCGTTTATTAGAGCAAGAAGCCGAATAAGATGAATATGTAGTTTAATGGGTAGTTATCCCTCATCTAAAGAGGTGGGGGATGTACTGCTCATTAAAGTGAAAATATCGGGAAGGAGAGGAAAGATGGGAAATCAACATGCAATGGATTTGTTCGAGGAAGAGAAAAAATTTATAAAAGCGCAAGTTCTTCATACCATTTTCCACAACGAAGAAAACCTCTATTCCGTTGTCAGTATGAAAATCATTGAAACGAATGAAACGTACGATGAAAAAAAAGTAATGATAAACGGTCATTTTCCCCGCATGCATGAAGATGAAGTGTTTACATTGACAGGTCATTTTAAAGATCATCCAAAGTATGGAAAACAATATTTGGTTGAAACATTTAAAAAAGAATTGCCGCAAACAAAAGCTGGCATGGTGCAATATTTAGCAAGTGATTTATTTAAGGGGATAGGAAAGCGTACAGCTGAAAAAATTGTAGACCATCTTGGGGAACATGCTATTTCTAAAATTATGGATGATCCTGATGCGTTACATGGTGTTGTCAACAAGCAAAAAGCGCAGGAAATCTATGAGACGATCGTTGAGCATCAAGGATTAGAGAAAGTAATGAGCTTTTTAAATGGTTACGGTTTTGGAACGAAGCTTTCTATTAAAATTTATCAGCAATATAAAGAGATGACATTAGAAGTGATTCGGAATAATCCATATCAACTTATCGAAGAGGTTGACGGGATTGGATTTGGAAGAGCGGATGATATAGGACGTGCGTTAGGGATATCGGGTAATCATGATGACCGTGTGCGTGCGGGATGTTTTTATACGTTAGAGAATGTTTCATTGCAACTCGGCCACGTTTATATGGGAAAAGATCAACTTGTAAGAGAAACGATGTCACTTTTAAATAATCAAGAAGGCAGAGTGACAGAGGAAGATATTATAGGTTGCGTTGAAATGATGCAAAGTGAAGGGAAAGTCATTATAGAAGAAGAACGAGTGTATTTAGCATCGTTATTCTACTCTGAAAAAGGTGTTGTAAAGTCTATTCGCAGGCTCATGAATCAGGAAGAAACACCTTCATTTCCTGAAGCAGAAGTGTTAAAGACATTAGGTGAAATTGAAGAGCAGCTGAATGTGCAGTATGCACCATTTCAGCAAGAAGCAATTCAAACGGCGCTTCATAAGCCGATGATGCTACTGACAGGTGGACCAGGAACAGGAAAAACAACTGTTATTAAAGGTATTGTTGAAATGTATGCGTCACTTCACGGGCTATCGTTAAATCCGAATGAATATAGTGATGATAATCCATTTCCAATATTATTAACGGCTCCAACAGGAAGAGCTGCGAAGCGAATGAGCGAATCAACAGGGCTTCCTGCTTGCACAATTCATCGTTTGCTTGGCTGGACGCCAGAAGGGTCTTTCCAGCGCAATGAAACCGATCCAGTTCAAGGGAAGTTACTCATTATTGATGAGTTTTCGATGGTTGATATTTGGCTTGCAAATCAGCTATTTAAGTCACTGCCGACGAACATTCAAGTTATCGTTGTAGGTGATGAAGATCAGTTACCATCTGTAGGGCCTGGACAAGTGTTAAAAGATTTATTAAATGCAGGTGCAGTTCCAACAGTAAAACTTACAGAAATTTATCGCCAAGCAGAAGGCTCATCTGTTATTCAACTTGCTCATGCAATAAAGGACGGCACGCTTCCGCCAGATTTAGCGCAAAATAAAAAAGATCGTTCATTTATTAGTTGTACAGGGGCTCAAATTGTAGAGGTTGTCAAAAAGGTTTGTGAAAATGCTAAGACAAAAGGCTTTAGCGCAAGAGATGTACAAGTATTAGCACCGATGTACCGCGGACCCGCTGGTATTAATGTACTGAATGAAGCACTGCAACAAGTATTTAATCCGAAAAGGGAAAAGAGTAAAGAAATTGCTTACGGTGATGTTGTATACCGAAGAGGCGATAAAGTCTTGCAACTCGTCAATCAACCAGAGAGCCAAGTGTTTAATGGGGACATTGGAGAAATTGTTTCAGTGTTTTATGCAAAAGAAAATGTCGAGCAACAGGATATGATTATCGTTTCATTTGATGGAATTGAAGTCACGTATACGAAACCAGATTTAAATCAAATTACACATGCATACTGCTGTTCGATTCATAAATCACAAGGTAGTGAATTTCCGATTGTTATTATGCCGATTGTAAAAAGTTACAACCGTATGTTACGTCGTAATTTAATCTACACGGGTATTACAAGAAGTAAGAAGTTCCTTATTATTTGCGGGGAAGAAGCAGCTTTCCAGTCCGGTGTAAATCGTCTTGATGATGCGATGCGTCAAACGACCTTAGCTAGTCGTTTGCAAGAATCACAAGGAGAGGTACAAATGGTGACGGTTAATGGGGAAGAAATGGACGTGGAAAACATTTCACCGTATGATTTCATGTAACAAGGTGAAATTATATAGTGAAACTTTCAAACGTATAACGTTGAAAGCCTCCAGCAATGTATAAATGAATGCAGTTTGGACATAATGGCGAATAGAATCTGGGAGACTGTAAGGAGATGAAAGCCATATGTTCAGTTGTCCAAATTGCAAAGGGAAAGACATTGGAAAAATAGGTGTTAACCAATTTTATTGCTGGAATTGTTATATCGAATTATCGGTTTCAAAGGGGAAAGTCCATACGCATCAAGTAGAGGAAGATGGTTCATTAAGCTCTCTTGATGATTTATTTGATGAGAATGAAAGAACGATCGGATAACGAAAAGGGGGATTTACTTTGAATCTACGCAATTCATTAATCGCATTAGGTGTTGGAGCTGCAGCGTATCAATATGCTCGCAAACAAGATGTGTTTTCAAAACGCAATATGAAAAAAGCACGTAAGATGATTAAATCTTATTTATAATTGTACGACATAAAAACTCCCTTATTAGTAAGGGAGTTTTTTACGTACCCATATGCAAATATAGAAGTCCGATTTCTGAGAAAAGGTAAGATAGGCCGTAACAGCCAACGCCAAGTATTCCGTAATGCCATAATTGTTTCGCTCTTTCTTTCCGTGATGAGCGTATAAAAAACCCTTTCCAAATACCAAACCCGATACAAATCCATTCAAGAATCATAAAAAGTGCAGATAATATGAGCATAAACAAAACCATAATGAGCCCTCCCGATTATATTGTTCCATGCTGCATTCTCAGGGATGGTTGTCCTTATTATGTTAAATATATGTACGTCTTTACAAAACAGTATTGTCTGTATGAAAAGATTTTAAAAGTTTCGCACATAACCTACCCTATTTATTTTCAAAATAAAGGTGGAGGAGGTTTTTCGTGTGAAGAATCTTAAAATCATTTGGATATATCGTTTAGGATTATTGTTACTCGTTTTTCTTTGTTTGCTTGTCTTCTTAAAAATTAAACCGCTATGGGCGCCGATCATTTTTGTATTTAAAGTGGCGATTACACCGTTTCTTATTGCGTGTTTTATTGCATATTTATTGCACCCTTTAATTGAAAAGATTCATAAAGAGGGAATGCCTCGCACGCTTGCTATTTTGCTCATTTACATCCTGTTCTTTGGCGGGATTGGGTATGGAATTTATAAAGGAACGCCAGTTGTGATTAAGCAGTTACAAGAGATTAATGAACAATTTCCGCAGTTTACAAAAATGTACGATTCTTGGATGGATGGGGTTACAGAACAAACCGCAAATTTCCCATCGTTTATTCATGAAAAGGTGAAACAAATTTTTGGTGGTGTAGAAACGAAGATTCAAGCACTTTTAAATAAAGTAATGAGTACAGCTCGTGGTGTACTTGATTCGTTGCTCATTATCTTCTTAATACCGTTCATTGTATTTTACATATTAAAAGATTATGGTGAGTTTTATCATATATTTTGGAAATTAGTCCCGAGTAAATGGCGTAGTACCGGCCAAATGCTTGCGAAAGAAATTGATAAGTCACTCGGAAGTTATATTCGAGGTCAGTTATTTGTTTGTTTAGTATTAGGGGGAGTATCTGTTCTTTCTTTTTGGTTTATCGGTATGAAATATCCACTATTACTTGGCATCATCATCGGGATAACCGATATAATCCCGTACTTTGGCCCTATTTTAGGGGCGATTCCGACGTTGATGATCGCGGCAACGGTATCGACGAGCTTACTCATTAAGGCGGGGATTACGATTGCTATTTTGCAGTTTTTGGAAAGTAACATTTTATCTCCTTACATCGTCGGTAAATCACTTCGTATGCACCCTGTTATTATTATGCTTGCATTACTAGTTGGGGGAGAAGTTGCGGGGATTGTTGGCTTGCTAGTATCAGTTCCAATTTTAGCTGTTATTCGTACAGTTATTGTGCATGTGAGACCTCTTTGGAAAAGAGAAGATGTTTAAATATGAAAGCCCTCTATGTATGGAATAGAGGGCTAATTATATATTTATTTAGGGAGCTGTTCGTATATTTTTTGAATGAGTGAGCTCACATCATTCGTTTGAATACGTTTTTAGCTTTGTTCAATAAGGTTGTCATTGTAACCTCTCCTTTTATTATTAATAATAAAAATTTCATATTCACATTTATTGATACGATGCATAATATATGAGAAGGCCGTTAAGAATGGATAGTAAAATAACTATGATTAATAAGTAATTAATACAATATAAATGATTATCTACATTGACAAACTTAAGAGAATTCAATTATATTTAGTCATATAATACATTAAATCAATGACGGAACAAGTACGTTACAGTCCATTTATAGAGAGAAGCTTCCACTGGCTGAAAGAAGCTTTAAATGAAGGGTAACAGAAAGCTAATCCTGAGAGCAGCTAATCACTGCCGTTTTGCCACGTTACGGCACCATGAGGTGATGATTTGATTCGTATCGTAATCAATTCATAATTAGGGTGGTATCGCGAGTTAACTCTCGTCCCTTTTATAGGGGCGGGAGTTTTTTATATTTAAGGAGGAAAATACAATGAAACAACTAACAGGCGCTCAAATTCGTCAAATGTTTTTAGACTTTTTCCAAGAAAAAGGACATGCAGTAGAACCTAGTGCATCACTAGTTCCACACGAAGATCCATCTCTTCTTTGGATTAACAGTGGTGTAGCAACATTGAAAAAATATTTTGATGGACGCGTAATCCCGCAAAATCCACGTATTACAAATGCTCAAAAATCAATTCGTACAAACGATATTGAAAACGTAGGGAAAACAGCTCGTCACCATACATTCTTTGAAATGTTAGGAAACTTCTCAATCGGTGATTACTTTAAAGAAGAAGCAATTACTTGGGCTTGGGAATTCTTAACGAGCGACAAATGGATCGGATTCGATAAGGAATTACTATCAGTTACAATCCATCCAGAAGATGATGAAGCATTCACAATTTGGAATGAGAAAATGGGTGTTCCGAAAGAGCGTATTATCCGCTTAGAAGAAAACTTCTGGGATATCGGTGAAGGACCAAGTGGACCGAATACAGAGATTTTCTATGACCGTGGAGAAGCTTACGGTAATGATTTTAGTGACCCAGAATTATATCCTGGCGGAGAAAATGAGCGTTACTTAGAAGTATGGAACCTTGTATTCTCTCAATTTAACCATAATCCAGACGGTTCATATACACCACTTCCTAAGAAAAACATCGATACAGGGATGGGTCTAGAGCGTATGACATCTATCGTTCAAGATGTGCCTACAAACTTTGATACAGACCTATTTATGCCGATGATTGGCGCAACAGAGTCAATTTCTGGTGAGAAATATCGTAATGGCGACTTAGAAAAAGATATGGCATTTAAAGTAATTGCTGACCATATCCGTACTGTAACATTCGCTGTTGGTGATGGTGCTCTTCCATCTAACGAAGGCCGTGGTTATGTATTACGTCGTTTATTACGCCGCGCTGTTCGTTACTCGAAGAAATTAAACATCAACCGTCCATTTATGTTTGAATTAGTACCGGTTGTTGGAGAAGTAATGAAAGACTTCTATCCAGAAGTACTTGAGAAGAAAGATTTCATCGCAAGAGTTGTGAAAAACGAAGAAGAGCGTTTCCATGAAACACTTCATGATGGTGAAGCAATTTTAGCTGAAGTAATCGCAAAAGCAAAAGAAGAAAAAACAACTGTTATTTCTGGAGTAGATGCGTTCCGTCTATATGACACATACGGATTCCCTATTGAATTAACAGAAGAATATGCAGAAGAAGCTGGTATGACAGTTGATCAAGCAGGTTTTGAAAGTGAAATGGAAAAACAACGTGAGCGCGCACGTGCTGCTCGTCAAGACGTTGATTCTATGCAAGTTCAAGGCGGTGTCCTTGGAGAAGTTAAAGTAGGAAGTGAATTCGTTGGTTACGGTACAGTTGCAACAGAAAGTAATGTTGTTGCACTTGTGAAAAACGGTGAATACACAGACAGTCTACAAGCAGGTGAAGAAGGACAATTAATGCTTGATGTAACACCATTCTACGCTGAGAGCGGTGGACAAATTGCAGACCGTGGTTACCTTCTTGCAGATGGCGTAAAAGTGCTTGTAAAAGACGTACAAAAAGCACCAAACGGCCAAAACTTACACAAAGTTGTTGTGGAAGAAGGTACATTAACGAAAGACGCGGCTGTGAAAGCTCTTATTGATACAAAGAACCGTAGTAACGTTGTGAAAAACCATACAGCAACTCACTTACTACACCAAGCATTAAAAGATGTACTTGGAATGCACGTTAACCAAGCGGGTTCTCTTGTAACTTCTGAACGTCTACGTTTTGACTTCTCTCACTTCGGTCAAGTACAAGCTGACGAATTAGAAAAAATTGAGCGTATTGTAAACGAGAAAATTTGGGAAAGTATTGATGTTGAGATTTCTCAAAAAGCGATTGAAGAAGCGAAAGAAATGGGCGCAATGGCATTATTCGGTGAAAAATACGGTGATGTTGTACGCGTTGTACAAGTTGGCGATTACAGCTTAGAGCTTTGCGGTGGTTGTCACGTTGATAACACAGCTTCTATTGGTATTTTCAAAATCGTTGCTGAGTCTGGTATCGGTGCAGGAACTCGTCGTATTGAGGCGGTAACTGGTAAGTCTGCATACGAATTAATGAACGATCAAGTAGGCTTATTAAAAGAAGCAGCTGGAAAAATGAAAACAAATCCGAAAGATATTTTAACAAGAGTGGATGGTCTATTTGCTGAAGTGAAACAACTGCAAAAAGAAAACGAATCTCTTGCTGCGAAATTAAGCAATATCGAAGCTGGAAACTTAACTGATTCTGTAATGACAGTTGATGGCGTGAAAGTATTAGCGGCGAAAGTAAACGTTGCAGATATGAACAACTTGCGTACGATGATGGATGACCTGAAAAATAAATTAGAGTCAGCAGTTGTCGTATTAGCTTCTGTAAATGATGATAAAGTAAACATTCTAGCAGGTGTAACAAAAGACTTGATTAGTCAAGGTTACCATGCTGGTAAACTTGTGAAAGAAGTAGCTTCTCGTTGCGGCGGTGGCGGTGGTGGCCGTCCTGATATGGCACAAGCAGGCGGTAAAAACCCAGCTCAAGTTGAAGAAGCTTTAGCATTTGTACAAGAGTACGTTAAATCTGTTTCAAAATAAAGAGATAGTAGTGTACAATGGTAGGGAGAGGAGAAGTTCTTCTCCCTATACTTACTATATAAGTGAGGTGCTTGAAATGGACGGTTTTGATAAAACAATGAAGTTTAGCATTCAAGATGAAAAACAGAGTGTCCATGTAAATGATGTACTTTTAACTGTGTATGATGCACTTCAAGAAAAAGGCTATAATCCGATTAACCAAATCGTTGGTTATTTATTAAGTGGAGACCCAGCATACATACCTCGCCATAAAGATGCACGAAGCATCATTCGCAAGCTTGAACGTGATGAGTTAATCGAAGAGCTTGTGAAGTCTTACTTGAAACATCATCGTGAGGAGTAGTTTATGCGGATATTAGGTTTAGATGTAGGTACAAAAACAGTCGGAGTTGCGATTAGTGACGAAATGGGCTGGACAGCGCAAGGACTAGAAACAATTAAGATTAACGAAGAACGAGGTCAATTTGGTTTTGACCGTATTTCTGAGTTAGTAAAACAGTATGATGTGGACAAAATAGTAGTAGGTTTACCTAAAAATATGAATGGTACAATTGGCCCACGTGGTGAAGCTTGCCAGCAATTTGCAGAAAACCTACGAGAGCTGTTACAATTAGACGTTGTAATGTGGGACGAGCGTTTGTCGACGATGGCAGCGGAACGTCTACTCATTTCAGCTGATGTAAGTCGTAAGAAGAGAAAGCAAGTCATCGATAAGATGGCTGCAGTCGTAATCTTACAAGGGTTTTTAGATAGTAAATAAGAGGTGACCAAAATGGAAGAAAATCAAATTACAATTGTAGACGAAAAAGGTAACGAACATTTATGTGAAATTATTTTCACTTTTGATGCTGAAAAATTTGGCAAAAAATCATACGTAGTCTTCTCTCCAATCGGTGAAGTAGACGAAGATGGAGACCAAATTTATGATGCAATGGCTTATGAGCAAAACGAAGAAGAGGGCGGAACTTTACTTCCAATCGAATCTGAAGAAGAGTGGGAAATGGTACAAGAAATGTTCAACACTCTTGCTGATGAGCAAGACGCAGAATAATAACCGCTGAGAAGATGGACGATATACAGTCCATCTTTTTTTTATCCCGCTATTTGCCGGACAGTAAGACCCCGCACCTCAAAATTTAGCGAAAGCAAAGAAGTTAGGCGGGCTGCCCTGCCCGTAAACGCCCGATTGGTGAAGGCTAATAATCAGTGGGAGTCGAATAAAATCCCCACTGATTAAAGTTTCACTTTATATGTAGAATGAAAGATTTTTTGTCGAAACTGTGTAATCCTTTGTAGTATAATGAGACGGATTGTACAAAAATAAGGTGTCTATCAAAAAACGATAGGTAAGTTTGCTATGTTTTTCCATCGCGTTGTATAGAAATATGTACATATGGCCTACAATTGAATAAGGAGGAAGAGTTTTGATAGAGAATCAAGTGAAAAAGAAGCGTAGACGCATTTTTTTATTTTCGATTATTGCACTGCTTTTAGTTTTTGGTTCAGTCTATGCGTATATTTCATCTGCATTAGGACCAGTTGATAGCGGGAATAAAAAAGAAATTGAAGTAGAAATCCCAAAAGGATCATCTACTAGTAAAATTGGTGAGATTTTAGAAGAAAAAGGTGCTGTGAAAAACGGTACAGTTTTTAGTTTTTATACAAAGGCTAAATCAAAAAATTTACAAGCTGGTACATATTTGTTGAATCCTTCAATGAGTGCTAAAGATGTCATTGAACAAATGTCATCGGGCAACGTACATCGTCCAGCTCTTTATAAACTGACGATTAAAGAAGGAGCGCAAGTAACTGAAATAGCAGAAGTGATTGCGACAGAATTAAAGTGGAATAAAGATGATGTTGTGCGTCAATTAAACGATAAAGCATTCGTTCAAAAAATGCAGCAAAAGTATCCGAAGTTATTAACGGATAAAATTTTTGATAGCAATATTAAATATCCGTTAGAAGGGTATTTATATCCTGCGACGTATTCGTTCTATAAGAAGGATACGACATTAGAAGAGATTGTGACTCCGATGCTGGAGAAGACAAATGCGATTATCGTCCAGAACGAGGCGAAAATGAAAGCGAAGAACTGGGATGTTCATCAGCTTTTAACATTGTCTTCACTTATTGAAGAAGAGGCAACAGGCTTTACAGATCGCCAAAAGATCTCTAGCGTTTTCTATAATCGTTTAGCAAAAGGTATGCCGCTTCAAACGGATCCAACGGTATTATACGCGCTTGGAAAGCATAAGCAACGTGTATTATACGAAGATTTAAAGGTGAATTCACCGTACAATACGTATGTTGTAAAAGGATTACCAATTGGACCAATTGCAAACTCTGGTAAAAATTCAATAGAAGCGGCGTTAGAGCCTGCGCAAACAGATTATTATTATTTCTTAGCTGCACCAAGTGGTGAAGTGTACTATGCGAAAACGTTAGAAGAGCATAATGCATTAAAGCAAAAATATATTACGAAAAAACAGTGAAATGGGGAGGGATCGCGAAAAGTGTCGCACATCCCTCTTTTTTGTGGTAAAATATATCGGGTTAAAAACTGGCAGAAGAATCGTTTTTAATATCAAAACGGGACGTACAAGCTAAAGGTAAAGCTGGCTTGTATTTTTATTGCATTCTATGTGTGAAAAGACGTCATAGAGGCACTTCTCCATGTAAATAAGGAGGACCATTTATGGAGGATGCAGTTAACGAGTACCTATTATCATTTATTGATCCAAAAGATAAATTAATTCTTGAAATGGAAGAATATGCAACAGAAAACCATGTGCCGATTATGGATCGACTTGGAATGGAATTTATGCTGCAATTTTTACGTTTAATTGGACCGAAAAGCATTTTAGAACTTGGAACAGCAATCGGTTATTCTAGTATTCGTATGATGGAAGCTATTCCAAATTCACGTATTGTGACAGTAGAGCGCAATCGTGAACGATATGAAAAGGCACTTGAATATATAGAACGTTCCCCAGTAACAGATCGCATTTCTGTTATTTACGGCGATGCGTTAGAAACGGGCGAACAAGTGCAAGAACATGGAACATTTGATGTTATTTTTATTGATGCAGCGAAAGGGCAATACCGTCGCTTTTTTGATTTATACGAACCGTTACTAAATCCTGGTGGCGTTATTATTTCAGATAATGTTATGTACCATGGCCTTGTAACGACTAAAGAGAAGATTGAAAACAGACGTACACGTGGTTTAATCCGTCGTATTAAGACGTACAATGAATGGCTTATGAACCATGAAGGATATGATACAACGATTTTCCCAATTGGTGATGGGGTAGCTGTTAGTAAAAAGAGAGGGTGACAAAGGTATGAAGAAACCTGAATTGTTAGTAACGCCAAAAACAGTGGCGGATATCGAACCTCTTGCGAAAGCAGGAGCAGATGCGGTAATGATCGGTGAGCAAAAGTTTGGTTTACGTTTAGCAGGGGAATTTTCACGTGAAGATGTAAAACAAGCTGTTCATATTGCACATGAAAATGGTGTGAAAGTATATGTGGCAATGAATGCTATGTTCCATAACGATAAAGTAGAAGAGTTAACAGATTATGTTGCATTTTTAAACGAAGTAAATGTAGATGCAATTGTTTTCGGAGATCCAGCGGTATTAATGGCTGTTCGCGAAGTAGCGCCAAATATGCAGTTGCACTGGAATACAGAAACAACAGCAACAAACTGGTTTACTTGTAACTACTGGGGACAAAGAGGAGCAAAACGCGCTGTATTAGCTCGCGAGCTTAGCCTAGATGAAATTGTTGAATTAAAAGAAAATGCTGAAGTGGAGCTTGAAGTCCAAATTCACGGTATGACTTGCATGTTCCAATCGAAGCGTTCGCTAGTAGGAAACTACTTTGAGTATCAAGGACGTAATCTTGACATTGAAAAGAAAAAATATGAAGAGAATATGTTCTTATATGATCCAGAGCGTAACAATAAATATCCAATTTATGAAGATGAAAATGGTACTCATATTATGAGCCCAAATGATATTTGTTTCATCGATGAATTAGAGGAACTAATCGATGGTGAAGTAGATAGCTTAAAAATTGATGGTGTATTAAAAAGTTCTGAGTACATTATCGAAGTAACGAAAAAATATCGTAAAGCAATTGATTTATGTGTAGAAGATCGTGATGCGTATTATGACGTGAAAGACGATTTATATAAAGAGATAGAAGAAATGCAACCAGTAAATCGTCCGTTAGATACAGGATTCTTCTTTAAAGAAACGGTTTACTAAACGAGGAGGGTGTAGGACATGACTGTACAAGAAATTTCACGAGTGATCGATGGCAAACGCGTTATTGTGAAGAAACCTGAACTGTTAATCCCTGCGGGTAACTTAGAAAAATTAAAAGTAGCTATCCATTACGGGGCAGATGCTGTATATTTAGGTGGACAAGAATTTGGTCTTCGTTCGAATGCAGGTAACTTTACGCTGGAAGAAATGGCAGAAGGCGTTGAATTTGCAAAGAAATATGGAGCAAAAATATACGTAACGACAAATATCTTTGCGCATAATGAAAATATGGACGGGCTAGAGGAATATTTAAAAGGGATTGAAAAAGCTGGCGTAACGGGAATTATCGTTGCTGATCCGCTTATTATTGAGACGTGCAAACGTGTAGCACCTTCTGTTGAGGTGCATTTAAGTACACAACAATCACTATCCAACTGGAAAGCAGCACAGTATTGGAAAGAAGAAGGTTTACATCGTCTTGTATTAGCTCGTGAAGCGAGCTATGAAGAGATGAAAGAAATTAAAGAAAAAGTGGATATTGAAATTGAAGCATTCGTCCATGGTGCAATGTGTATCGCATATTCTGGAAGATGTACATTAAGTAACCATATGACAGCACGTGACTCTAACCGTGGTGGTTGTTGTCAGTCTTGTCGCTGGGACTACGATTTAGTTCAAACAGTATCACAACATAAAGATGCAAAAGAGCTTCCTCTATTCCAAGAAGAAGATGCTCACTTTGCGATGAGTCCAAAAGATTTAAATTTAATCTTATCGATTCCGAAAATGATTGAAATTGGAATTGATAGCTTAAAGGTTGAAGGACGTATGAAATCAATCCATTACGTAGCGACTGTAGCAACTGTATATCGCAAAGTAATTGATGCGTATTGTGCGGATCCAGATAACTTTGAGTTTAAACAAGAATGGTTAGATGAGCTTGATAAATGTGCAAATCGTGATACAGCTCCTGCATTCTTTGAAGGGGTTCCAGGGCATCAAGAGCAAATGTTTGGAAATCATAGCAAGAAAACAACGTATGATTTTGCTGGTTTAGTGTTAGATTATAATGAAGAAACGGGCATCGTAACGATTGAGCAACGTAATCATTTCAAACCAGGACATGAAGTGGAGTTCTTTGGACCGGAAATAGAAAACTTTACGCAGACGGTGGAGAAAATTTGGGATGAGGATGGAAACGAATTAGATGCAGCGAGACATCCGTTGCAAATCGTGAAATTCAAAGTGGATCAACCAGTGTATGTGAATAATATGATGCGCAAAAGCATACTTCAATAAGAAAGAGTGATAGTCGAATGGGGACGAATAAGCCTGTTGTAATTGGAATTGCTGGTGGTTCAGGATCAGGTAAAACGAGTGTAACGAAAGCGATTTTTGACCATTTTAAAGGTCATTCTATTTTAATCTTAGAGCAAGATTATTATTACAAAGATCAAAGCCATTTACCAATGGAAGAGCGTTTAAAAACAAATTATGATCATCCGCTTGCGTTTGATAATGATTTGTTAATTGAACATTTGCAGCAGTTGCTTGCATATGAGCAAATTGATAAGCCTGTATATGACTATACATTGCATACGCGTTCAGAAGAAGTTATTCCAGTTGAACCGAAAGATGTAATCATTTTAGAAGGAATTCTTATTTTAGAAGACCCACGTCTTTGTGAGTTAATGGACATTAAGCTATTTGTTGATACAGATGCGGACCTTCGTATCCTGCGTCGCATGCAGCGCGATATTAAAGAGCGTGGTCGTACAATGGATTCAGTTATTGATCAATACGTAAGTGTTGTACGTCCAATGCACAATCAATTTATTGAGCCTTCTAAGAAATTTGCGGATATTATTATCCCTGAAGGTGGACAAAACCACGTTGCAATTGATATTATGGTGACAAAAATTGCAACAATTCTTGAACAAAAAGTAAATTTGTAATAGCATAGTAAAAGATATACGATAGGAAGGGATTTTTTCCCTTCCTATCGAATACAATGAAACATGCAACCTCATCTATATATAGGTGAGGGCATATTTATATCAACTTTCCATACATATCTTCTTTATATAAAGAAGAATTGGAAATACGGGGTTGTATGTGACAACTCCACTAGTGCACGCGTGCTAGAAACCTCCGCTCTACATATAAGCGGGGGAGTTTTCATATGGAACTCCTCTTTTTTTCGGGGGATTGGTATATAAAAGGAGTGGAAAATATGGCAACAGAAAAAACATACCCTATGACGCAAGAGGGTAAGCAAAAGCTAGAGAACGAACTTGAGGATTTAAAAACGGTAAAACGTAAAGAAGTTGTAGAGCGCATTAAGATTGCACGTAGCTTCGGAGATCTTTCTGAGAACTCTGAGTACGATGCAGCGAAAGATGAGCAAGCGTTCGTAGAAGGACGTATTACACAATTAGAAAACATGATTCGTAACGCAGTTATCATCACAGATAACGGTGAAGAATCTACTGTTGTTACATTAGGTAAAACAGTAACATTTAAAGAGTTACCAGGTGGAGATGAAGAATCTTACACAATCGTAGGTAGCGCAGAAGCTGATCCATTTGAAGGAAGAATTTCTAACGATTCTCCAATCGCTAAAAGCTTATTAGGTAAGCAAATTGGTGAGAAGGTAGCAATTCAAACTCCAGGTGGAGAAATGCAAGTAGAGATTATCTCTGTAAAATAAAAAAAGATTCTCCNNGGAGAATCTTTTTTTATTTTTATTGTATCTGTAGAATGAAAAACTTGTATGAACATTCGAATGATTCGACAAGAAATGTCAAAAAAATATTGTCAGCTTTGATATCATAATTAAGAACTATAGGTTTTAATAGGGAAAAGGGGCTAATTATGAAACATAAAATCTTTACAGGACTGGTTTGTAGTATATCCATATTAGGGCTCGTTGCATGTGGAACGAATGAGGAAACTACATCATCAAAGGGCGAAAAAATAAAGCAAGAAGAAAAAAAGCAAGAAGAAAAAAAGGATACTAGAGCAACTGAGAGTTCAAAAAGCGTAGAAAATCCACAAGATAAAAAGGAATTTGATGATTTTGACGTAGCGTATCAATTAGCTATTGTGATGAAAATGTTTCAAAATGTAACAATTAAGTATGATTATGCGATTGGGAATCCAGATTATTTATTGCGAGATTCAATGGATCAAAAAACAATAGATGATATGAAGAATATGTTGCAAGAACAGGCGAAGAATAATGATAAAATTTTAAAGGATGAAGTGAATCAAGCATACACATATTTAAAACAATCGAAAGTAAGTAATAAAGATGATATTCAAAAAATAATAGATGCAGAAAATAATTACTTACAAATTGTAGATAAAATGATTGCTTGTATTGATTCTGTAACAGTCGAGAATGCTAAAGAAAAAAGAAGTGAAATGAATAATTTAAGTGAGGAATATTTAAAAGTAGCGGCTAACGTGACAACTACTGTAATTGAAGCTGCCAAAAACTCTGGAGTGAATGAAACAGAATTTAAATCGCTTCTTATGAAATTTCTAGAGCAGCCAAAGAAGCAATAACAGCTTATGTAATATGTTTTTTGTTTTGTAGCTTGTATAAATAAAATGGTACCTCGTCTAAACTACAATAGACGAGGTGTTTTTTATGGAAATAAAACGGAGAATTACAATTGTTTTAATTTGTTTTATATGTTTCATGTTGTTATTACTTTGTCGTTTAATTCAAATACAAATTATAGATACAGAATCATTTACGGATCGTAAGATTAATTTAATTGAAAAAAGTGTTACGCAACGGACGCAATCTATTACGATAGATGATGGAAGAGGGCGTTTTATATATCAGAACGGTAAGGAAATAGATGAGGAAAAGTATCCGGTATTAATTATTTTTCCATTTTTACAAATAAAAAATGGCATGTTAGAGAAAATTGCGCATATCATTGGTTTGTCGAGACAAGAGATCGAGAATCAAATGAAAGATAAGAAAAATGCCTTTGTATTGCAAAGAGGAACTGGTCCATTTCGATTGACACAAGAGCACATGGAAAAGGTGAATCAATTAAATGTATTAGGTGTTGTAGCAGCCGAAGTTCGATTAAAGAAAACTGGAGCGATGAATCATTTAATTGGCGATGTGGGAGAGAATGAACAAGAATTTCAAAAGCGATACGGAGAAGTGAAAAAAATTTCAAAGCAAACGCCAATCGGTATTTCTGGATTACAGCAATCATTTGATGAATTTCTATTGACTGATGGAGAGGTAAAGGTATTGTATCAAGTGGATCGACAAGGGGAACCGATTTTTGGAAAACAAGCGAAATATACTTCACCAGGAAATCCATTTTATCCAGTTACGATTCAGACTACTTTACATAAAGAATTGCAGCAAAAAGCAGAACAGGCAATTGAAGAAAGTGAAATAAAGAAGGGGGGATTAGTATTACTTGATGTAAAGAAGAATGAAATTTTGGCGATGGTCAGCAAACCATCTGTACAAATGAAAGATAAGAATTTATATAAGACTACACTTGAAAATCAAATGTTAACACCACATTTTCCAGGCTCTGTTTTTAAAACAGTAGTTGCCGCGGCAGCGATTGATCAAAATGTGAATGTATTTAACCGTACATTTAATTGTGATAAAGATTTATATGGTGAAAATCGTCCGCAAGTTATGATGGGTACAATTAGTTTTAAAGAGAGCTTTGCTAGAAGCTGTAATAGGACGTTTTCAGAGTTAGGTAATGAGCTAATACAAAAGGATAGGACGGTGCTAGAAACTTATGTAGCGGCTTTAGGGGGCGCTGGAAAGATTGGGTGGAAAGGTTCGGTATTTCATACAGATCGTTTTGAGCAAATACCTGAGGAGAAGGGTGCTACTATTTGGGGGAGTGAAGTAAATAAGAATAGTAAAAAAGCAGTAGCACAAACAGCAATTGGACAGAAAGATGTACGTATATCACCTTTAGCGATTGCAAATATGATGGCGACGATTGCTAGAAATGGAGAACCGATGGAAGTGAAAGCTGTTGAAAAAATAGTGTACAAAAATGGAACGGATTTTTTTACATTTGAAAACCATACATTAAATGGAAAACAGCTTTCGTATGAAACAGTAAAAACATTACAAGAGTTATTAAGAAGCGTTGTAACAACGGAAAAAGGAACAGGAGCAGCATTCAGGTCGTTACCATTAAGTGTCGCCGGAAAATCTGGGACAGCGCAAACAGGAAAAGGAACGAAAGTGAATCGCTGGTTCGCGGGTTATTTTCCATATGAAAATCCAAGATATGCTTTAGTTGTCGTCGATATAGAAACTGATAGCAATATAAATAAAGTTACACCTGTTTTTAAAGATGTTGTAGAAGCAATTTATCGATTAGAGAATGAAAAGTAATCTTGCAATTTATAGTAAAATGTTTTCATTTCATGAAAATATTATTGTAAATGTTCAACCTTTCTAGATTTAATGTTACAATAGCAAGTATGAAAAACTGCATGGAGGTTTGAAGAATGGCAGGAGGATCTAGATTCCAACAGAAACAACAAAAACGTCGTCAAAACGGTGTTTTAAATATTGCAATTGCTATTGTGTTACTATTAGTAGCTATTGTAGCATACCAATTGTTTGTTCCTAATACGAAAGAGCAAGCATCTTCTACTGAAAAGAAAGTATCTCAACAAACAACAAAGAATGAGAAGGCTGGAAAATCAGAAGATAAAGAATCTACTAAGAAAAAAGAGCAAGCAGAAGCTAAACAAAAAGAAGAAGAAGAGAAGCTAAAAGCTGAGGAAGAAAAGAAAAAAGCTGAAGAAGAAGAAGCTAAATCTAATGAAAAAGTACCAGCTGAAAAAACACAGCCACAGGCAACAGATGCTTATACGAAATCTTCTTGGAAGCCAGTAGGAACAGAACAAGGTGCAACACCTGCGATGACGTTTAAAAAAGGTACAGCAGATTGGAATGAGATGAATCAAGCCATTTCAGCTGCAATTGACGTTCCGGTAGAGCAATTAGTTATTCATAGAATCGGAAATAACGGTAAGAATAAAGCTTACGGCAACGTACAAGATAAGCAATCAGGTAAAAAATATTATGTAAATATTGATTGGGTAGAAAATGAGGGCTGGAAACCAGTACTTGTTCAAACGCTAAACTAAAAAAGAGAAGCTCCNNGGAGCTTCTCTTTTTTAGTTAGCGTAATTTTTTTAATTTAAAATGAACAACTGCGCTATAATACGGTCTTTTGCTTTCGGGATCCATAACCATTTGATGTGAGATGTGATGGACTTCAAGCATAAGTGCTTTATTATTATCGATTTGTTCACTAATTTTTCGTTCTAAAGAAGCTAAGTCTCCCGCTTCAAAAAATTCTACTTTATCTTCTAACATTTCAAAGGTAAATGACACGAAGACGACCCCTCTCCTATGTAATCCCCTATAGTGTAACAAAGAAAAGAAGGAAATACCATGTGCATTTCAATTGACATTTTTAGAAAGAGGGCATATCATACTGATAAAACCGATAAGAAAAAGGGGAATTTTTATGGGTACAGAATTTAATGGTTTATTTGATGAGTGGGCTCATACGTACGACTCATTCGTACAAGGTGAAGATATACAATATAAAGAAGTTTTCGCCCGTTATGAGGACATTTTAGAGGATGTAGTTAACAAGTCATTTGGTAATGTATTAGAATTTGGCGTTGGTACTGGCAATTTAACAAATAAATTATTACTTGCCGGCCGCACAGTTTACGGTATAGAACCGTCACGTGAAATGCGCAGTATTGCTAAAGAGAAATTGCCAAAAGAGCTTTCCATTACAGAAGGTGATTTTCTTTCGTTTGAAGTCCCAAATTCAATTGATACAATTGTGAGCACCTATGCATTTCATCATTTAACAGATGAAGAAAAAAATGTAGCGATTGCGAAGTATAGTCAATTACTAAACAAAGGTGGTAAAATAGTGTTTGCTGATACGATATTTACAGATCAAGATGCATATGATAAAACTGTTGAAACAGCAAAACAAAGAGGTTTTCACCAGTTAGCAAACGATTTGCAAACAGAATACTACACACGTATTCCTATCATGCAATCTATTTTTGAAAGCAACGGCTTCCATGTAACGTTTACGAGATTAAATCATTTCGTTTGGGTAATGGAGGCAACTAAGCAATAGAAAGAGGGATTAGATTGAGAATTGCTGTAATTGGAGCAATGGAAGAAGAAGTACGTATTTTACGTGACAAATTAGAACAAGCAGAAACAGAAACGGTTGCGGGTTGTGAATTTACGAAAGGACAATTAGCAGGACATGAAGTAATCTTGTTAAAGTCTGGTATTGGTAAAGTAAATGCAGCGATGTCAACGACAATTTTATTAGAAAGATATAAGCCTGAAAAAGTAATTAATACTGGTTCAGCTGGTGGATTCCATCATTCTCTAAATGTTGGAGATGTCGTTATTTCAACTGAGGTTCGTCATCATGACGTAGATGTAACAGCATTTAACTATGAGTATGGTCAAGTACCAGGAATGCCGCCTGGATTTAAAGCTGATGAAGCGTTAGTTGCATTAGCTGAAAAATGCATGCAAACAGAAGAAAGTATTCAAGTTGTAAAAGGTATGATTGCAACAGGCGATTCATTTATGAGTGATCCGAACCGCGTTGCAGCCATTCGTGATAAATTTGAAGATCTTTATGCAGTAGAAATGGAAGCAGCAGCTGTTGCACAAGTATGCCACCAATATGAAGTTCCGTTTGTTATCATTCGCGCACTTTCTGATATTGCGGGTAAAGAATCAAATGTTTCATTTGATCAATTTTTAGATCAAGCAGCTCTTCATTCTACAAACTTTATTATAAAAGTACTAGAAGAGTTAAAGTAATGTAACAAAAAGGCAACTGTCTCATATAAAGAAAATACATACAGTTGCCTTTTCTTTATTGGCAAATAAGGGGGAGAACACGATGAATGTATATCGTGGAGTTCATGAGTTAATTGGTCATACACCAATTGTAGAAATTACTCGTTTTTTACTTCCGAAAGGAGTCCGTTTATTTGCAAAGCTTGAATTTTATAACCCAGGTGGAAGCGTTAAGGACCGTTTAGGAAGAGAATTAATCGAAGATGCACTAGAAAAAGGGCTTGTTACGCAGGGTGGAACAATTATTGAACCGACTGCTGGAAATACTGGTATTGGACTGGCACTTGCAGCGTTAGAACATGATTTACGCGTCATTGTTTGTGTACCAGAGAAATTTAGTATTGAAAAACAAGAATTAATGAAAGCATTAGGTGCAACGGTCGTGCATACACCGACTGAGCAAGGAATGACCGGTGCAATTGCAAAGGCAAAAGAATTAGTTAGCGAAATACCGAATTCATACTCTCCAAGTCAATTTGCGAATGAAGCAAATCCTCGTACGTATTTTAAAACACTAGGTCCTGAACTTTGGGATGCACTTAACGGAGAGATTAACATATTTGTTGCAGGTGCAGGGACTGGCGGTACGTTTATGGGAACTGCGTCTTATTTAAAAGAGAAAAGTATTGATATTAAAACGGTTATTGTAGAACCAGAAGGATCTATTTTAAATGGTGGTAAAGCGGGTTCACATGAAACAGAAGGAATTGGTCTTGAATTCATTCCGCCATTTTTAAAAACATCGTATTTTGATGAAATTCATACAATTTCTGATCGAAATGCATTTTTACGTGTGAAAGAATTAGCGCAAAAAGAAGGTCTTCTCGTTGGAAGCTCTTCAGGAGCAGCATTTCATGCAAGCTTACTTGAGGCGGAAAAGGCAAAACCAGGTACAAATATTGTAACGATTTTTCCGGATAGTAGTGAGCGCTATTTAAGTAAAGACATATACAAAGGATGGGAATAAAAAATGAGAGCAAAGACAAAGTTAATTCATGGTATTCGCATAGGAGAACCTTCAACTGGATCTGTAAATGTACCGATTTATCAAACAAGTACGTATAAACAAGAAGCAGTTGGTAAGCATCAAGGATATGAATATTCACGTACAGGCAATCCAACACGTGCAGCTTTAGAAGAGATGATTGCTGTATTAGAAAACGGTCATGCTGGATTTGCATTTGGTTCAGGAATGGCTGCTATTACAGCGACAATTATGTTGTTCTCAAAAGGAGATCATGTCATTTTAACAGATGATGTGTATGGCGGAACATACCGCGTTATTACGAAAGTCCTAAACCGCTTCGGTATTGAACATACATTTGTAGATACAACAAACTTAGAGGAAGTTGTAGAAGCGATTCGTCCAAATACGAAAGCAATTTATGTGGAAACACCAACGAACCCATTACTGAAAATTACTGATATTAAGAAAATATCCACTCTTGCGAAAGAGAATGATTTATTAACAATTATTGACAATACATTCATGACGCCATATTGGCAGTCGCCGATTTCTTTAGGAGCAGAAATTGTACTTCATAGTGCAACGAAATATTTAGGAGGTCATAGCGACGTAGTTGCAGGTTTAGTAGTTGTAAATAGCCCGCAATTAGCAGAAGACCTTCACTTTGTACAAAACTCAACAGGAGGCATTCTTGGCCCACAAGATAGCTTCTTACTACTTCGTGGTTTAAAAACATTAGGAATTCGTATGGAAGAGCATGAAACGAATTCACGCGCAATTGCTGAGTTTTTAAATAACCATCCAAAAGTAAATAAAGTATATTACCCAGGTCTTGAGTCACATCAAAACCATGAATTAGCAACGGAACAAGCAAACGGATTTGGTGCCATTATCTCATTTGATGTAGATAGTGAAGAAACGTTAAATAAAGTACTCGAGAAATTACAATACTTTACACTTGCTGAAAGTTTAGGAGCAGTAGAAAGTTTAATTTCTATCCCATCTCAAATGACGCATGCATCAATCCCAGCAGATCGCCGCAAAGAATTAGGAATTACAGATACATTAATTCGTATTTCTGTCGGTATTGAAGACGGTGAAGATTTAATTGAAGATCTAGCACAAGCGCTAGCATAAAAAAATGCACTGCTAATATAGAGCAGTGCATTTTTTTTATACTATTTTGTGAAATTTTTCACAAAATAGACATACACATATGAAATGATTTCATGTATATTGAATTCATGAAGTGTTACTCACGAACAAACTTGTGAAAAGTTTCACAAACAATGAAGTTCATGTAGGAAAGCAACTCTATTTTTTTTGCGCTAATCGGGACTGATTATGACCTATAGGGTCTTATTTAGTCCAAGATAGCAGAATAGGAGGAAATTTACATGGTAGTCAAAGAGAAAGTTGTAAATGAAATGCAGGAAGTAAAAGAGATGATTGATACGTTAGTGAATAACGGTCGGAAAGCTTTACAAGCATTAGAAAGTTTTACACAAGAGCAAATTGACAACATTGTTCATGAAATGGCACTAGCAGGTGTTGACCAACATATGCCACTAGCAAAGTTGGCTGTTGAAGAAACGGGCCGTGGTGTATATGAAGACAAATGTATTAAAAATATTTTTGCCACCGAATATATTTGGCATAGTATAAAAGAAGATAAAACAGTAGGAATTATTCACGAAGACCCTCATGAAGAAATAATAGAAATTGCGGAACCTGTCGGTGTCGTTGCAGGAGTAACACCAGTTACCAATCCAACGTCGACAACGATGTTTAAAGCGTTAATCGCGATAAAAACGAGAAATCCAATTATTTTCGCATTTCATCCCTCCGCACAAAAGTGTTCTATTGCAGCGGCAAAAACAGTATACGATGCAGCGGTGAAAGCTGGTGCACCAAAGCATTGTATTCAATGGATTGAAAGACCGTCTGTTGAAGCGACAAAACAATTAATGAACCATGAAGGTGTTGCACTTGTTTTAGCAACTGGAGGGGCTGGTATGGTGAAGTCAGCTTATTCTACCGGAAAACCAGCACTAGGCGTTGGTCCTGGGAACGTACCATGTTATATAGAGAAATCGGCACATGTAAAACGAGCTGTTAATGATTTGATTCTATCGAAGACATTTGATAACGGTATGATTTGTGCATCGGAACAAGCAATCATTATCGATAAGGAAATTTATGATGATGTTAAGAAAGAAATGATGGCAAACAATTGTTACTTTGTAACAGAAGAAGAGAGAAAAAAATTAGAAAAACTTGTTATTAATGAAAATACATGTGCAGTAAATAGTGATATTGTTGGGAAATCAGCACAGTATATTGCTGAATTAGTAGGGATTACTGTACCTGAAGATACAAAAATGCTTGTAGCTGAAATACAAGGCATTGGAGCAGCATATCCACTATCTCGTGAAAAATTGAGTCCAGTATTAGCTTGTGTAAAAGCAAATTCATTAGAAGAAGGATTTACATATTGCGAAGACATGTTGAACCTTGGTGGTCTAGGCCATTCAGCAGTCATTCATTCTACAAACAAAGAAGCGACAAAACAGTTTGGGTTACGTATGAAAGCTTGCCGTCTCATTGTAAATGCACCTTCATCACAAGGTGGAATTGGAGATATATATAATGGATTTATTCCATCCCTTACGCTTGGCTGTGGTTCCTACGGGAAAAATTCAGTTTCTAAAAACGTAACAGCAACGCATTTATTAAATATAAAAAGGTTGGCGAATAGAAAAAAGAATATGCAGTGGTTCAAATTACCACCAAAAATTTATTTTGAAAAACATGCTACAGCATATTTAGCTAATATGCCGAACATTTCCCGCGCATTTATTGTAACGGATTCAGGAATGGTTGAACACGGATATGTAGATACAGTGACGCACTATTTACGTAAACATGCAAATGATGTGAAAGTTGAAGTGTTCTTTGAGGTCGAACCAGATCCATCAGATGAAACTGTGTTTAAAGGTGCGGAAATGATGAAAAGCTTCAAACCTGATGTAATTATCGCGCTTGGTGGTGGTTCAGCAATGGATGCAGCAAAAGGCATGTGGCTATTCTATGAGCATCCGGAAACAACATTCTATGGCATTAAACAGAAGTTTTTAGATATAAGAAAACGTACATGTAAATATCCGAACTTAGGAAATAAAGCGCAATTTGTTGCCATTCCAACAACATCGGGAACAGGATCAGAAGTGACACCATTTGCGGTTATTACAGATAAGAAAAATAATATAAAATATCCACTCGCAGATTATGAATTAACACCAGATGTAGCAATTGTTGACCCGCAATTTGTAATGACAGTACCACCTCATGTAACAGCAGATACTGGGATGGACGTATTAACGCATGCAATCGAGGCGTATGTCTCTGTTTTGGCAAATGACTATACAGATGGGTTAGCATTAAAGGCAATTGATCTCGTATTTAAATATTTACCGAGAGCATATAAAGATGGAAATGATGAAGAAGCACGAGAAAAAATGCATAATGCTTCCGCAATCGCAGGGATGGCATTTGCAAATGCTTTCTTAGGTATTAATCACAGTTTAGCGCATAAAATTGGACCAGAATTCCATATTCCACATGGGCGTGCGAACGCAATTCTTATGCCTCACGTAGTCCGCTATAATGCTATAAAGCCAAGAAAGCACGCATTGTTCCCGAAATATGAGCATTTTGTAGCAGATGAACGATATGCACATATTGCGAGAATGCTTGGGCTTCCAGCAAGTTCTGCGGCAGAAGGTGTAGAATCACTCGTCCAAGCAATTATTACACTTGGAAAAAGCCTGAATATTAATATGAGCATTGCAGGGCAAGGAGTCGATCAAGAGCAATTTGAAGAGCTTGTTGGAGTATTAGCCGAAAGAGCTTTTGAGGATCAATGTACAACGGCAAATCCAAAATTACCGCTTATTTCAGAACTGAAAGGAATTTATATGGAAGCGTATAAAGGTGTGTAATAGATAAGAAAGAGTCGCAATGAAGCGACTCTTTCTCTTTTGGAAAACATCTCCCTCACTGGCTGTATTTACTTGTCTTTAAGTTTAATAGAATATGATACAGTGAAATGGAGGAGTGAGAACACAATGAAAGAATTACAAGGAAAAATAGAAGATTATACAAGGTTTGGACAAATCCTTCTCGCTGTAAGTACATTGTTAATGGTTGGTCTATTGATTCCGAATGGAGCAAAAGAAACAATACAATCTTTCGTTATGATGGGAAGCATCGTTATATTTTTAAGTTTATCAGTCTTTTTCTTTCAGCGCGTAAAAGTGATACGCAATCAGTTAGAGGAAAATGAATGTGAGTAATAGCGTTAAATGGGGCACTACGAAAAGAATGAATCTTTTCGTAGTGCTTTTTTGCTTTTTGCCAAAAATGTATGCGTTTCATATTGACAATGATAATCCCTATCAATTAAAGTAGAGTAGTAGTTAATGATTATCATTATCAATTAGAGGTGAAGAATGAAAAAATCTATTACGCTATTCACAGCGATTTTATCTATTTTTTTCTTATTAATAGGTTGCAGTGCAAAAGGAGACGAAAAAGCATCTGCAACAAAAACAGAAAAAGGAAAAGAGAAAATCGAGGTTACCGACCTGTCAGGAAGAAAGGTAACATTCGATAAAGTGCCAGAAAGTTTTGCAACATTAAGTATGGGAGACATGGATATTATTCATGCTTTAGGTGGAAAAATAGTAGGTCGTCCGGATACGAAATTAACTCTTCCAGAGGAGTTAAAGAAAGCGCAAGTAATTGGGAATGCGCATCAGCCTAATTTTGAGCAAATTGCTAGCTTAAAGCCGGATGTACTTATTGCTAATAATGGGTTCCAAAAGAATGTTCCAACGGTTGAAGGACAAGGAACGAAAGTAATAATCTCTTCTGCGAATTCTGTACAAGATATTCAAAAAAATATTGAACTATACGGAACGATAATGAAGAAAGAAGATAAGGCGAAAGTACTTAACCAAAAAATTAATGATCAAATGAAGAAATATGAGAAAAAGAACGATGTGAAAGCATTGCTAGTGTATGGTGCACCAGGTACTTATTTAGCCGCATTACCAACATCTTTATCAGGTGATATTTTAGAAAAAACAGGCGGGAAAAATATTGCAGCTGATTTTCCAGAAATGAAGGAATATCCGCAATATGCGCAGCTAAGTGTAGAACGCATTATTGAGGCGAATCCTGATGTGATTTATTTAATTACACATGGAGATCCAAATAGTGTGAAAAAAGCATTCGAAGGCGAAATGATGAAAAATGAAGCGTGGAAAAATTTAGACGCAGTAAAACAAAATCGTGTAGTGATTTTACCACCAGACTTATTTGGATCAAATCCAGGAACAAAAGTTACAGAAGCGATGGACTTTATGTATAAAAGTATACAAGATGTAAGGAAATGATAAGTATGGAGAGTAGTGAAGTAGTAAGAGAAAAAGAACATCCTTTTGCGAAAAAAAGATGGATCATGGCAGTTACTTTAGTGCTATTAACGATTCTAGGTCTTTTTTACGGTCTGTTCGCAGGAAGTTTGTCCTTTTCTTTACGAGATATTCTAGTAGGCATACAAGATGAGGGTTCGGCGGTTCATCGAATTGTATGGGACCTTCGTATACCGAGAGTGCTCGTTGGATTTATAGTAGGAACATGTTTAGCCGCATCTGGTGCATTACTGCAAGGGGTTATGAGAAACCCTCTTGCAGACCCTGGTATTATCGGAGTTTCATCTGGAGCAGGTCTTGTAGCAATTGTAATTATGATTCTATTTCCTCAGCATATGGCCTTTTTACCGCTAGGAGCATTTTTAGGAGCTTTCATCACAGCGATGGTCATTTATGCTCTATCATGGCAAAAAGGGGCACCGCCTTCAAGAATCGTCTTAGTAGGTGTGTCAATCAATGCATTAATTGGTGCAGCAACATCAGCATTAATGTTACTACATAGTGATAAAGTACAATCCGTATTACCGTGGTTAGCTGGTGGCATTGGTGGTGTAAGCTGGGTACATTTAAACATGATTATTTATTATGCAATATTCGCTATTATATTAGCCTTCTTTGGTATTAAGCATATTCGAGTATTAATGCTTGGAGATGAGATGGCGAAATTATTAGGTTATAACGTGGAAAGAAGCCGGTTTTATTTAATAGTAGTAAGTACATTATTAGCTGGAATTGCGGTTAGTGTTTCAGGCCTTATTGGATTTGTTGGTCTTGTTGTACCGCATATGCTACGTTTATTAGTCGGAAATGATTATAGATATTTGCTACCATTATCATGCCTTGGTGGCGGGATATTACTCGTTTTCGCGGATGCGATAGCTCGAAGTTGGTTCGATCCAATCGAATTGCCTGTTGGTATTTTATTATCCTTCTTAGGTGGTCCGTTCTTCTTATATTTAATTCATAGAGGAGGAAGACAAAGTGATTTCCGTTGAAAAAGTGTTTTACGCACATTCCGAAAGATTTCAAATGCAAAATATGAATGTACATATTAAAGCTGGAGAAGTCGTTAGTTTAATTGGACCGAATGGATCTGGGAAATCTACTTTGCTTCGTTTAATGGCAAGACTCCTTAAACAAAGCGAAGGAGAGATCATTTTAGATGGAAAAAATATTCATACGATGAAGAGTGCTGATGTAGCGAAGCAATTAGCAATGTTACCACAAATGCATGATCACCAATTAGATTTAACAGTGAAAGAATTAATTGAATTTGGAAGAGGTCCCCACAAATCATGGAGCGGTCGTTTAAATAAAGAAGATGAAGAAATTGTTGATTGGGCATTGTCTGTTACAAATCTTGCAGGGGATGAATATCGTCTTTTACAGTCTTTGTCAGGAGGAGAAAGACAACGGGCTTGGATTGCAATGACGCTAGCACAACGTACAAATGTCTTATTGCTAGATGAACCATCAACCTTTTTGGATATCGTTCACCAGTTAGAAGTAATGGAACTTGTAAAACGATTGAACGAAGAGTTTGGTATGACAATTATAATGGTTTTACATGACATTAACCAAGCAGCTCAATATAGCGATCGTTTACTCGTATTAAAGCGAGGGCAGATTCAGTATGATGGTGTACCAGAAGAAGTTTTATGTCATCAAATGTTTCAACACGTATTTGGCATAGAAGTTGATATTTTTCAGGGAAGCGACAAGCCATTTTTTACACCGAAACGAATTTCTAAAAAAGGAGCAGAGCGATGCGAACAGAAGAGCGTATTACCAATGAATTAGTAAGAGAATTTGTTATGGCAGCTCACGGAGATCTAGAAAAAGTACAAGAACTGTTGGATGAATCCCCAAACTTACTTCATGCCTCTTACAATTGGGATGGATCAGATTGGGAAAGTGCATTAGGGGCATCGGCACATGTAGGTCGTAAAGATATTGCTCTTTATCTACTTGAAAAGGGTGCTCGAATGGATATTTTTGCAGCAGCTATGCTTGGAGAGTTAGAAGTTGTACAAGCGATTTTAGTAGCACAACCAGAAGCATTGCATGCATCTGGCCCTCACGGCATTTCTCTCCTTCAGCATGCAAGAATGGGTGGAGAAGAATCTAAGCGTGTATATGATTACTTAGCGGCGCTTTCTCAATGAACGAAGGAAGTTCTTATGTGCGGTAAACTTTTCACTTTCATATAATTGGAAAGTTTACCGCCCGTTAGAACGGGATAAGTATCTAGTATATTTGAAAATCCTACACCCCCTCAATTGTAGTTTTCTTTATGCTAGTTATGATATGGATGCAGTAGACAATATTTGTCTACTGCTTTTTTATTTCTGTTAAGAGTGAATATTCTGTATTTTTATGCTGGTTCATTTATAATAGAGAGTAACATTTATTATACATACAAAATATGATCGTGTAATAAAGAACAAAATGGTGGGAAGGAGTTTAAAAATGTTCCATACAGATCGCTTGCAATTTCGTAAATATACAATGGATGATTTACAGTTCTATGCTTCACTATGGGGGAATGAAAAGGTAATGCGCTATATTGGAAATGGAACGTTAAAAACGTATATGCAATGTAAAAAAAGTTTGGAGGAGTGGGTGATTCCTAGTTATAAAAGTGGTCTCGGTTTATTCGTACTGATTGAAAAGGAAACAGGAATACGAATTGGTCATGCAGGGTTAGTAAAGCAGAATATAGATGGAAAAGAGGAAATTGAAATTGGGTATTGGTTACTTCCTCAGTATTGGGGAAAAGGATATGCGAAAGAAGCAGCGGCAGCATTTCGAGACTACGGTTTCCAAGCATTACGAATAAATAGATTAATTTCTCTTATTAACCCGAACCATCCCGCTTCAATATTTGTTGCTAGAAAAACAGGGCTCAGTTATGAAAAAACAACTTCATTTCATGGGATGGATGTTCTCGTCTATTCCATTAAGCGGGTTGGATGAAAAAAATATTTTTTAAAAGGTAAATTGCATCTTTTCAAGAATGGTATATAAAAATAAAGGGGGGATTACATGTACATTTATCATAATGGACTGATTATTCGTGAGGGAACGAGTGGTGTACCAGCATATGCAATTAAAGCTTTGTTTGAAGATGCTGGTTGGAGCAATCATAATATCCCTTCTTGGCAAATTGAGAAATTCACGATAGCATTTGAAAATTCAACATGGGCTTTTACAATTTGGGATGAAGAAGAGATGATTGCTATGGTTAGAGTCATTTCTGATCAAATTATGGTCGCGAATATAGTAGATTTAGTTGTGAAGTGTGAGTATAGAGGAAAAGGATTAGGTAAGAAACTTGTAGCCCTTTGCTTGCAAAAACTTCCTCACGGTGATTGGTTTGCACATACATCTGCGAACAATTTTGATTTTTATAGAAGCTGTGGTTTTGAAGTGAGAGAGTTATCAAGAAATGGAACATGTGCGTACTATGGATATCAAGTTGCAAAAACAGATCGGCATCGATAAATGAGTGGAATGTAAAGAAAAATAATAGTTAAGTAATTCTAATTTTTTTCATAATAGAAAATGAATTAAGGCTTATTTTATGATAATATGAAAGAAAATTCAGTTTATTATTAGGGGGATGAAAATGAGTATAAAAGTCGGGGATGTATTTAAATATGAAAGAAGATTTACCGAGGAAGAAGTTTTCGAATTTGCAAATATTACAGGTGATAAAGGTAGACATCATATGGAATATGATGAAAATGGGCGATTAATGGTACATGGTTTATTGACTGCTAGCATTGGGACGAAAGTAGGCGAAGAGTTACATTACATAGCAAGAGAATTAGTAAGTGAGTTTATTAGGCCAGTTTTTACAGGAGATACAATCACTTGTGAATTAACTTTAACAAATATTGAACAAATGGAAGGATATAAAAAAGTTTCAATTGAGTCAGTTTATCGAAATCAACATGAAAAGACTGTGCTAGTTGGGACAAGTTACGGAATTATAAGGGGATAAAAAGAAGCCTGTAAATCAGGCTTCTTTCTTTATTTAGTAAACACGTTTTCGATTTTCCGCATGACTAGAGATCAGTAATAATGCAGATTCTTCCCCTATATTACGGACAATATGAGGAACGCACGCATTCCAGGAGAAAGAATCACCTTCTTCTACAATTGCAATGTCTTCCCCATGTTGAACTTCTAGTTTGCCGCGTAATACAAGATGGCACTCTTCCCCTTCATGAGCATTTGGTGAGTTTTCTTTCGGAAATCCAGCAGGAATCTCTACGAGATTTAGGCGAAGGCCACCTTGCTCTGCAACATGCTCAATTCTTTGTTCGTCTTTTCCGTATACACTGTATTTACGCTCTACCTTTTTGACAACTTTCAAACGATCTTTTTGCTCTAATAATAAATAGGGAAGGGGAATGTTCAAAAAATTAGAGATCATTTCTAAAGTTGAGATAGATGGTGATGTTTTATTATTTTCAACCTGACTCATAAATCCTTTAGAAAGACCCGTTCCCTCACAAATTTGTGCGATTGTTATGCCTCTACGTTGACGAATTTCACGTATTGCAGAACCAATATTCATAAAATCAAGCTCCTTTTTGTAAACAACTATTTGTATCATAGCAAAAAAAATATATTTTTTCTCATGAAAAATGAATTGACGAATAAAAAAAATTAGTGTATGTTTTGTAATGTGAATAAAAGTTTCGTATAAGAAAACTATAAAGGAGAGAAAGAAATGAATCAACATATCGGTAATTTAATTATTCGTATCGTGTTAGGAGTAACATTCTTTATGCACGGTTTAACAAAATTCCAATCGGGAATTGACAATATTGCAGGGTGGTTTACAAGCATTGGTTTACCAGGAGGACTTGCATACGGTGTAGCAACTGTTGAATTAGTTGGAGGTCTATTGTTAATTTTAGGTTTAGGTGTAAGATATATTGGATTATTATTTGCACTTGTTATGGTTGGAGCGATTGTAAAAGTAAAATGGTCAGCTGGCTTGTTAGGAGACGGAAAAAATCCTGGATTTGAGTTAGAACTTGCATTATTAGCAATGGGTGCATACTTATTTGTTGCGAAAGCTGATGGTTTTGTAGATAATTTCTTAAAAGAGAAAATGTCAAAGAAGAACTAATTTAAATGGGGGTATAACAAGATGAGCTTTCAACTTCATCCCGAAACAACACTTGGTGTTGTTCATTTATACGTATCAAATATAAAGAAATCACTAGGCTTTTATACGGAAGTACTAAGCATGAAAGTGCTAAAAGAAGAGGAAACAGTCGTTACATTTGGAAATGAAAATGATGAACCACTCCTTATCATTGAAGAGAAGAAAGAAGCTTTTCCGAAACAAAGAGGAAGAACAGGGTTATATCATTACGCAATTTTATTACCAAGTAGACAAGACTTAGCAAACATTCTTCGCCACCTTGTAGAGATGGTATATCCACTGCACGGTGGAGCCGATCATTATTTTAGTGAAGCTCTTTATTTAGCTGATCCAGATGGAAATGGGATTGAAATTTATCATGATCGCCAAAAAGAAGTTTGGCGTGATGAGAATGGAGAGCTACCATTTGTTAGTAACCCGTTATCTGGTGAAGAATTATTACAGCAAGGAAGTGTATGGAATGGGTTCCCGGCTGGTACTGTGATGGGGCATATTCATTTACATGTGGCTGACTTAGAAGAAGCGAAACGTTTCTATGTTGATGGTCTTGGTTTTGATGTAACAATCCCAGCTCGTAATGGAGCGCTGTTCGTATCCGCAGGTGGCTATCATCATCATATCGGTTTAAATACATGGCAAGGTGAAGGGATACCAGCGCAAATGACAAATTCCGTTGGCTTGAAATATTTCACAATTGTACTAGCGGATGAAAAACAAAAAGAGCAAGTATGTGAAAGCTTAAAAAATATTGGCGAAATTGCTACGTACAAAGATGGAATATTACGGGCAAAGGATCCATTTGGACATTGTATATATTTCAAAATAAAAGGAGAAGCCTAAAAAAGGCTTCTCTTTTTTACTTTCTTATAATCGCTTTTTCGTTTTGTAAAAATAGTTCATCAAATTGCTTTGCAAGCTCAAAATCTAGTTTCGTTAAACCTTTCGCATTCCAAGATGACAAAGTAATAATAACGGCTTTATACTGGATAAGGATAAATGGGTGATGATTATGTTCTTCTGATAGTTTGGCGGCTTCAGAGACAAATTCGACTCCTTTTAAGTAGTCGGAAAACATATATTTTCGTTCAATCCATTTTTCATCTTTTACCATCCATTTATCTGCCTTCAATAATTCTTCTTGAACTTGTTCTTCAGTTAATCGTAGCATCATTTTTCACATCCTTTATTTTCAGTAATGCAAGACCATTGTTAATCAGACGTGTTACAGCTTCGTCCGTTGTGAAAGTAGACAGTTGTTGTAATAATGCTGTAGATGTTTCGTGACCTTTGTTATGTTCTAAAAGCAATTCTAAAATTTCAAGGCGAAGTAGCCATTCTTTCGGATGAAATTTATTTAATACTTCTTGAATAGCTGCTAACTGATCGATATGGGCGTCGTGTAACATACCTTCATTACGAATATCGCGAACTGTTTGATACATACGATCTAGTTCAGTTAATGTAAGAGGTGTTGGAGTTTCTTCTATTTCTTCATCCGCTGGGAAAAACGATGCTGCATCTGCTGCACCTGGGAATACGGAAGTGATTGTTGAACCAACCGCCATATCAAATGCTCCCCATGAATCGTCAAATAATAAGCGGTCTTTATAAGTAACTGTACAATCGATAAAGGAGATAAGAGCGATCTTTTTATCGCTTTTTTCGATAGCTGTTACCGTTCCTTTTACATGGATACCACTTGCAAAAGTAAATGCTGCTTTATTTCCAATTTTAATTCCTAATGATTGTAATTGTTCATCTGTACAATTTTCTAATGCAATATTTTCAGTAAGTAATCCAATTGGTGTTCCAAAGCCATCATTGTGTACAGAGGTAGAATGATCCGCTAGTTGTTTATTATGAATTGCTAATGCAGTTGGCGAATTTGTTCGCATGTAAATAAGTTCACCTGCGTCGTTTTCAATTGTCTCGTTGAATGTGCCTGTAATTTGTAATCCGCTATTTAGCTCAGCTGTTGCATGGTTTTCAGAGCGAATCGCTTTTTCTAATCCTTCTTTACCACCTGTTTTAAAGGCCATCGTTTCCGAGAACTTCTCAAGTGCTTCTGTTAATTCCTCAAATGATTCACATACAAATAGTTGTGGTTGCATTTTTGTTACGTCATAAGTTGTCCCTGTACATGCTTCTATAGAAAATGGAACTTTTTCTACAGCGTCCGTTAAGCAATGTTTGCTCTCGCCTACAGAGGAAAGGAGACCAGCACCATATATTTTTGGATTGTCTATACTTCCGATTAAGCCATATTCTACTGTCCACCAGAAAAGACGTGAAATTTGTTCCGCTTCTGACAAACCAGAAACTAAGTTTTGTTTTTCAATTACATTATTTTCAGCAGCTGCAACTTCTTCAGGTGTAGAAGTCGGGCTTTCTTTTACGATTGTTAATGTACGAACAGCTTCAAACGCCTCGTGTTCTTCTTTTGTAGAGAAAGCTTTCGCTCCAATTTGTCCAAATCGTTTCACATATTGTGCATATGTAGGATCAAGTAAAATTGGGGCATGGCCTGCAGCTTCATGAACGATATCTGGAGCAGGTGTATACTCGATATTTTCTACTTTGCGAATATCTGTTGCAATTGGTAATAATCCGTGTCCTTGAAAATCAAAGAATGCTACGCCAGGGATAAGTCCATCAATCGTTACAGCTCCCCAGCCGCTTGGTGCTAAACATTCATTCATTTCTTCAACCTTTGGAATTGCATCTATATTAATACCAGATGATTGTAGTCCATTCACATAGGCTGGATGGGCAACGTCTTTTAAGAAACTATGATTTTGTTTCATAATGTAACGCCAAACAGCATGATTTACCGGTGTGTATTGATTGTAATGTTGTGTGGATACGAATGGTTTTAAATGTGATGGAATTTCTGTTTTCTTTGTCATTTAAACATCCTCCTTTTTTTCTATAAAATTGAATATGTGATTTGTATAGTTTGTACCAACTCCTTTTAAAATTGTAAGCGCTTATAATTTTATCATAAAATTCTGAATTATTTAATATTTGTTACATGAGAAATAGAAAAATCCCCTATCGGAACATCCGATAGGGGCAGAAGAATGGGGGTACTACTTTATTTCACTTCCAAATCAACATTTAACTTAGATGTATTTCCTGCTGCATCAGTTGCTACAATATGAATTGTATTCTTTCCTTCTTGTAATTGACTACGATCGAAATAAATACCGTAATTTTTCTCCCAAGGATTTAGGAATGCACTTTCCCATACACCATTTCCGTTGATTTCATATTGCATGCTCACTGGAATACCAGGTGCTATCCAACCAGACTCTGACATCCAATCTAGTAGAATATCGTCCACTTTTCCTGTGATTACAAGGTTTTCTTGGTCAACTTCGTATGTTAACTTAGGTGCAGTTCTATCAAGAAATACAGCAGCTGTTTGTTTTGTTTCCCCACCAGAATTAGAAGCGACAGCTTCGATTTGATATAAACCATCCGCTAATGGTGATCCATCAATTTTGGTACCATTCCATTTGAAAGGCTTATAACCAGCTGTTTCGTTTTTACCTTGATAAATCATTCCTTCGTATGTCACACGGTCTTTTGTAACTAAGTTAGCATGTAACGTTACATCTTCGACTGGAGCAACTAAATAGTAATTGATGAGATTATCATCTAGTATGTTATCGCCATTTGGACTAAAAGTAGCATTAATAATTTCGAGTCCATCTATACGCTTGTAATCTTTAGGATCGATACTAAATGTAAATGGAATGCGAGTTTCTTCCTGCTTACCTTGTTCTTTTACATACACATTCCCAGTATATACACCTTGAGGCAATGAACTATCGACAGTGATAGTAAATGGTTTTTCGGTACTACTATTCGGCTGTATGCTAATCGATGAAGGTACAGAAGTTTTTACTTTTGTTTTTGTATTCGCATCTAGTAATTCTACACGAGTTGAAAAGCTTTTCTTTTTACTAGATAGATTTTGTAATGTAATATTCTGCGTCAGTTTTACCTTTCCGCTATTTGGCTTAATAAGACCGAAGCTGATATTGTTAGGTTTGACTAATACATCTGTTTGAGCTGCTTTTGGGATGTTAATTAAACCAGATCCTTGTGTCATAACAGGATATGTATTTTCATTCACATCTTTTAAAGTCTTTGCTGTATTGGCAAGTGATGCTTTTAGTTGTTCTGGCGTCCAATCAGGGTGCATTTGACGTAATAAAGCAACCGCTCCTGCTACTTGCGGAGCAGCCATACTTGTTCCGTTGTGAGATTCATAGCCACCTCTAGGTACAGTACTCGTAATTTGTACGCCCGGTGCAACGATATCAGGTTTAATAAGCCAACTACCTTGTGACGGCCCTCTAGAACTAAAGTTACCGATTAGTTCAGTTTGAGCTGGTTGTCCAATTTTTATATTTTTCGTGCGCTTTGTAATCAAGTTTTTCAACTCTTCACCATTTGCATTTGATAATTGCATAACTGGAAGAGCTAGGTTTTCACGTGTGAAGTATTCAGGCATAATATTGATTTCTTTTTCATTAGAAATTAATAGTACACCAAGTGCACCAGCTTGCTTCGCTTGTTCTGCTTTTACTAGCGTACTAGAAGTTCCTTGTAGGACAAGGGCGAATTTTCCTTTTACATCTTGTTTTGCATAATCACTTGGCGAACCATATCCAACATATACAAGAGGAGAATCATTTCCTATTGGGAAATCAGATTTTGATAATGGTAACCCTTGATATGTTTTGCTAGAACCAGCTACTTGGAATGTTGGGAACGGGATAGAAACGGTAGATGCTCCAACTGATATAACACTACTTGCATTACCAGGTGCATCAACAGACCAAGGGTGTGGTCCATCATTTCCATTTGAAACAACTGCAGTAACTCCAAGCTTTGCCGCACGCTCAAGCGTTAATGTTACAGGCTGATCAGGTGTATTTAAACTTTGCCCAAGAGATAAATTTAAAACGTCAGCACCGTCTTGAATTGCTCGTTCAATACCTTGAATAATATCGTCTGTTGTACCAGTCCCGCCATCATTCATTACACGATAGGCTAAAATGGAAGCATTTGGAGCAACGCCTTTAATTTTTCCGTTACCGGCAACAATTCCAGCTACATGAGTACCATGTACGTTACCATCCATCGGATCGTTATCTTCATCGACTGTGTCATATCCACCGATATAATTTGCTTTTAAGTCAGGATGTGTATAGTCTACGCCAGAATCGATAATCGCTACTTTCATACCTTTTCCATCAAGTGGTTTGCCAGACGGATCTTTTAAATTCCATGCTTCAGGTGCACCAATTGTCGGTCCGCCGATGTTTGGTGCTTCTTCGTTAGTAGCACTTTTTGATGTTTCATGCAATTTATATGTTAAGTTCGGATAGACTGCTTTTACTTCAGGTAAAGAAGCAAGAGTGGTAATTTGATCTCCAGGAACTGAAATAGAGAATCCAGAAAATAACGTATTATAAACTTCTTTAATTTTTGCACCAGGTGCTTTTTCTTTTATTTTCTTAGTCGTATCTTCTTGTGCTTTTTTAAGTTGTGCATGATAAGACTGCGCATTATTATTTTGTAAATCGGGTGCATGCTGAATATTACTTTGCGCAGCAAGAGGAGCATGTTGCAATTCTACAATGACTGAAATTTCTTTTGCTGTTTTTGTTTCAACATTTTGAGCAATTTTATTTTCGCCCCACTGCTCAATTGTGGTTTTAAGTTGTGGACTAAATTGCTTCTCTTTTTGCAGTGATTCAGCATGGGCGCTTAAAGCTCCAAAACTTGAAAAGACGAGCGCCATACTTAATAGTGTAGATGTCGTTTTTTTCATTGAAACTCCCCCTAATAAAAAGTGCTAATATTCCGAAAAATAATCTTACATTTTTATTCAGAATTATAAAATCGGATGTTAGCTAAACTATATTTTCGACATAATTCATACCAATCCTCTTTGGATTGAAAATTTCTTGGGAAATTTTTTCTGATTATGTCGAATGGGGATTTTTCACATATTGTAGGTGGGAAGTGAGGAATGCTATGTGGGAAATGGAGGAGTGTTATGAAAAGGCTCATAGTAAGTGGCAGCGCAGTGTTACTCATGTTTTTATGTTCCATCACTATTACTAGCGCAGAAAATAATGAAGCGAAAATTGCTTTTATTCGTCATCATGACCTTTGGATTAAAGTTGATGGGAAAGAAAAACAACTTACAAAAGGAGAGTACATAACAGGGCCAAAGTGGTCTTATGATGGAGAGTGGCTTGCATATGCGAAAGGCGAGAAACAAAATCAATTGGAATTGTATCGATTGAAAAATGGAAAGAAAGTTACACCGTTTCACTCAGAAACATCGAATTATCAATGGTCACCAAAAGAGAATATAATTGCATTTATATTTACAGGTACATTAAGTACATATGATGTAGAAAAAAAGAATGCTACTTTTGAAAATGTATCCAATGGTGTAGGGGATTATGCTTGGTATCCAGACGGACAGAGGTTTTTTGTTTCCTCTGAAGCGTACTTGCTTCCAACAGGATGGACAGGAGCCCAGCTATATGAAGTGCAAAAGGATGCAAACATGAATCCGCATAAAATGAAACATATATATGCATTACCAAATGAACATGATGATTTTTTAGCGTTAGTTGCAAGTGGATTCAAGTGGTCACCAGATCAAAAATGGATTTCGTTTTTAGCGGTGCCAACAGCTTCTTGGTCAGCTGATAGTAATACACTTTGTTTAATTCGAGCAGATGGCAGTCGGTTTGAAAAAGTAGATCAAATGTTATTAAATGCACAATGGTTCCAATGGGCACCATCAAAAAATATATTAGCCTATATTGAAGGAAGCGGGAGAGTTGCATTAGAAAATAAACATTTAAAAGTAAAAGAACTGCCAGCACTCCAGCAGAATACATTTACACCGAAAGGATATGTCGATTGGGATTTTACATGGAAGAACGATAACGTAATTATCGTTTCACGAGCAAAAGAGGCAGGGATAGAAACCCCGCCAGAAAAAAGGCCACTACCATCTTTATATGAGGTCAATCGTACAAGCGATAAACAGCATCAAGTCACAAAGCCATTTAATAAGCAAGGTGATTACCACCCCATCTTCTTGAAGAAAAACAATCAATTAATATGGATACGTTCAGACCGTAAGAAAGCAGATGTATGGCTTGCTCATAACGATGGAAAACATGAAAAGAAATGGATTGAAAATATAGATGTACCAGAGTGGTATTATGAAAGCTGGAATTGGGAAAATGTCATCTCGGTGAAATAACAATAAAAAGCCTGCCTAAAAGACAATTTTAGGCAGGTTTTTTATTGTTATTTATGTGTTTTATTTGGCTTTTTCTTCGCCGGGTTTCCGTTCCCTTGACGTTTTCTATTTTGTTCATCTTTTGCTTGTCTTTCATGTAGTGTATCTAAAAAGTCATTTGAGTTACTCATTTGTATATCTCTCCTTTCATTTCGTCATAGTTACTATAACCATTTAGGAGGATAATCATGAGTTAGAAGTTAGGCGCTTAATTTTCTCCGATAGTATAAGTAAAATAGTCCATACATAATAAGTAGCATGAGTAAAACTTGTAACTCTACATTGTCTTTTAAATAGTTGCGACAGGATCAGGTAAGAAAGGTGATTTTTCACTTCCCCCTAAATTTAACTATTTGTTTAAGAGGTTAATGATACAAAACATGAAAATGCCAGACCAACTCGCGATAATTGCTTGATGTTTAATTTTTGTTTCACGTTCATCATCTGTAATCCAAGGATTAGCAGTTTTATCGCTATTAAAAAGCTATTTATGTATCCCCATATGATCATTCCGATAAAGGTGATAATCCATTTCATATTTGTGATCCCCCTCTTATTGTAAAAAGTATTTGACACATATAGGTTGTTCGTGTAGCAGGAATAAAGAATGAAATAGGGAAGAAATACGTGAGCTTATTTTAAAGTGAGAGGGGAAGAGGTATGAAGTTCGTTTTTGTTCGGCATGGTGAAGGAGAGCATACAAAGAGTTTACCTTCAAGTTTACAATTGTTGAATCCCCCGTTGACGGAGGAAGGGAGAAATCAGGCTAAATTACTTCAACGAGATGTTTCGTTACAAGAAACGGATATATTAATTGTTAGCCCTACACTTCGAACCTTGCAAACTGCGACAATATGGAGTGCAGAAGTTGATTGTCAAAAAATCGTCCATCCATATGTATCTCCACGTATTTTTCCTTATCGAGAAGGAGCGAAAACATTACCATGTGATCGCATAGTAGATCAGGAAATGGTAACAAAGTTATTTCCACATTTTTCTTTAGAGAAAAGTGCAAATAAGCAGTTATGGATGGAAGGTATAAATATTATTTCAGAGAATAGTCTTCAGCAAATAGTAGATGAATTTGTTAGCTGGTGTTTTGAGGTAAGGGCTGAAAGAATTTGCATCGTCTCTCACGATGGAACAATTACAGCATATAGGCAATACTTGCAGAAAGTCGTTTTAACGAGATCAGATTTTTTGAAAGAAACGGGTATATATGAAATGAATTTATCCAGTAAAAGTCTAATTAATGAGGGAGTATTAAACATGAAAAAACGTTAGAAGAAGCTTTTCAAGAAGCGAGATTAATTGATAAAAAGACACATACATTTCGACTATATAAGTAGTGTGAAACGTGTTTATTCAAATATAGAATAAACACGTTTCACATTTAGCACACAGTTTTTTTACAATTTCTTCAATGAAAATGATTATCACTTATGGTATGATATGTTCAAGTTTTTACAGGTAATGAAAGCTACTATATAAACGTTAGTTTTCAATGATTAATGAGCATGTCACGAATTATTCATCATTAACATTTGAAAAATAAGTAACTAATGTTATTGTATCACTTGTAACTGACTTAATTACAACTTTAGGAGGAAGATATGGTTATTCAATTTTTAAGAGAAAACAAAGCAGTTTCTTTTGTGTTGGCAGTAATTCGAGTGTATCTTGGTTATACATGGTTAATGGCTGGAATCGGTAAACTACAAGGAAAAGGATTCGATGCAACTGGTTATTTACAAGGCGCAATTGAAAAATCTAAAGGAGCGCAACCGGCGGTTCAATCTTGGTGGGCATCATTTTTACAAGATTTCGCAATTCCAAATGTTGATCTATTTAATACACTTGTAACATGGGGAGAGATTTTAGTCGGAATTGGTTTAATTGTAGGTTGTTTAACAAAAACAGCGGTCTTTTTCGGTCTTTTAATGAACTTTTCCTATATGTTTAGTGGGTCAATTGGTGTGAACCCTGAAATGGTTATCTTATCTTTGTTTGTTCTCGTTTCTGGTATGAATGCTGGGAAATTTGGAATTGATGGCTTCATTATTCCGAAAGTATTAGGATCAAAAACGCCAAAACGTCAAAAGCAAGCTGCTTAATATATGAAAACGGGTATCTCAAAATGAGATACCCGTTTATGTTATTTTTCAGATGGAATTGGATTGTTTTTAAAGAAATCTTTTACATACCCTACAAACTCTTGTGGCTCTTGACGGAATGGTGCATGATAACCTTTTTCGATAATATGAAAAGTACTATTTTTTAAGAATTGATGATACGTTTCTCCTTCTTTCCAAGAAACGCTACTATCATTTCTTCCCCATATAATTAATGTTGGTTGTTTGATTTCATTTGCATTGATTTGAAGACGTCTAGGCCATAATTTCATGTTATTATAATGCTCTTCATCATTCCGTTTGAATTTCACTTTGCTTTCATCATAATCTGTAATAGAAGAAACGGTGTTTAAATCAGTCGATAATTGTGGTTTAGGAGAACCTTTTTTATTAACGAGTGTATGAGGGCCGCCTGTAGCATCAGTTAAGATAAGGTGGGTGACTGCTTCAGGGTATAAATATGTTAAATTAAGAGAAATTTCTCCGCCCATTGAATGCCCCAGTATTGCGAACGAATCATAACCTAGTTTTTTCATTAATTTATAATACAAATTTGCATGAGTTGGAAAAGAATAATAAAAATCCATCGGCTTTGATGAGCGTCCGAATCCTAAAGCATCTACAGAAATAATTGTATGATCTTTAGCTAAATCTGAGTAAATTTTTTGAAACCCATCTGAAGATCCTCCAAATCCATGGATCATAAGTAGAGGTGGTTTTTCATTACCAATCTTTTTAAAGTAAATGGTTTGCCCATCTATTTCTACCATTTTTTCCTCGGTAGTTAGTTTCGCTGTAATTGTATTTTTGACTTGTTTTACTTGTTCTACTGGCTTTTCTGCTGCACTACATCCTACTAATAGTGTAAGAGTAAGACAACCTACCATAAAATACCTAAATCGCTTCAACTAGGTGTCCCCTTTCTAACATAACGCTGTATCTATCATAGCAAATAGCATATTACGATTTCCAGGAAGTTGGCTACCATTTTTTATCATAAGGGGGGAAAGGAGCGTTTCTTGGAACTCTTCTGTTTGAAGAAATTTACGAAATGTATATTGTGAATGTGGGACATCAATTCGTACTGTGCCATTCCAACATTTACATATGTTTTGTAGTAATTGAACGGCATCTTCTTCTCGTTTGGCGATAAGTGGATTGATACATAATATATTACCTTTTTGTATGCATAAGGAAAAAGCTTCTATACAGTTATGTCTCTCAATTTTAAAAGAGTGGCTGGTTCTTGGTAATAGTAATGAATAAAGTAAAGAACGATTGGTACCAGTTGTAATTTGATCGAGAGAAATAAGTGATATAAGGTCTTTTTCTTTTACTTGTTGTGTATGAGTGATATGTGTCCTAGTAGTTTTTTTTTCAAAACGATGAATCGTCGTTACTGTTTGAAATCCGCATGATGTATAAAGAGGCTCGCCAGCTTTTGTTGCAATAAGTGCAATTGGTTGTTTTAGGTGAGTGTGTTCTAAGCAGTGATTAAGCAAAATACGCCCGATGCCTCGACCTTGAAAATTAGGATGGACGATTAACATACCAATAGTAGAAAAACTATTTTTAAAAGGAAATACTCCTCCAGCTGCAATCAGTTTATTTTCATACATATAACCGATAAATGTGCCGAGAGAAAGATACATTTTGAATTGTTTTCTCATAAATGCTTTATCTTGTAACCATCCAATTGCTTTGCAAAGGTCGAGTAAATCAAAAATAAAAGTTTCATCTAGCTTTATTATTTTCATAAATTTTCACCACATTTCTATTAATCTTCATAAAAGTAGATTGAAAATGTTAAATAAGAGATTTACGTTAAATGAAATCCAACTTGTTTATATTTCGATTGTAAAGGGTATGACGGTTGATACGGAAAGACAAAGTTATACAAATTATAACTGATATTTACATAACTTAACAAAAAATTTACATATAACTAATTTTCTCTTAATAGTCTTCCATTAAATTTGATAGTGGGAAATGAATAACCTAATTAGGGGGACAAGACAGTGAAAAAGTTTGTAAAAAAAGCATGGCCATTTGCAGTTGTTGCATCATTAGCAGTTACTTCGGTAGCAACATGGAATTTTACTCGTTCTAGTGAGGTTAATGCAGATGAGAACGGCAACAATGCAAAGATTAAAAATGTTATCGTATTAATTGGGGACGGTATGGGGCCTTCATATATGACGGCTCATCGTTATATGAAAGATAATCCAAAAACATTCGAGATGGAATCTACAGAATTTGATAAGCATCTTGTAGGAACACAAAAAACATATCCAGAAGATGAACATGAAAATATTACGGACTCTGCATCAGCAGCAACAGCTATGTCTGCAGGGATTAAAACATATAACGCGGCAATTGCGGTTGATAACGATAAAGCGGAAGTGAAAACTGTTCTTGAGCAAGCGAAAGAAAAAGGAAAATCAACAGGATTAGTTGCAACTTCTGAAATTACACATGCAACACCAGCCGCTTTCGGGGCGCATGATATTAGCCGTAAAAATATGGACGCAATTGCAAATGATTATTTTGATGAGAAAATTAAAGGGAAGCATAAAGTAGATGTTATGCTTGGCGGCGGCGTAAATAACTTTGTTAGAAAAGATCGTAATCTTACAGAAGAATTTAAGAAATCTGGTTATAGCTATGTAACAGATCGAAATCAATTGTTAAATGATAAAAATGATCAAATTCTTGGCTTATTTGCACCAGGCGGATTAGATAAAATGATTGACCGTAATGAAAAAACACCTTCATTAGAAGAAATGACAAATGCAGCAATTGAGCGTTTGAACAAAAATAAAAATGGTTTCTTCTTAATGGTTGAAGGAAGTCAAATTGACTGGGCGGGACATGATAATGATATCGTTGGTGCAATGAGTGAAATGGAAGACTTCGAAAAAGCTTTCAAAGCAGCAATTGAGTTTGCAAAAAAAGATAAAAATACATTAGTTGTTGCAACTGCAGACCACGCTACAGGTGGGTTATCTCTAGGTGCAAATGGCGAGTATAACTTTAAAGTAGATCCAATTAAAGCTGCAAAACGCACACCAGACTTTATGGCAAATGAGATTGCAAAAGGTGCAAATGTAGAAGAAACATTGAAAAAATATATTGATTTACAATTAACACCAGAAGAAATTAAACCGGTAAATGATATAGCTCCATCAAAAGATGTAACAAAGATTGATAATGCGATTGAAGATATTTTCAATAAGCGCTCGGTTACAGGCTGGACAACTGGTGGACATACAGGTGAAGATGTAAACGTGTATGCATTTGGACCAGGTAAATACTTATTCTCTGGTGTTCAAGAGAATACAAATATAGCGAAACGTGTATTCGATATTGTTGGCGGTGGCGATCCGAATAAAGGAAGACGCTAATTATAAATGAAAGTGAGGCGAAATGCCTCACTTTTCTTTTTAGGAGCTGGGAAGATGAAGATTTTCTTAGGGAAATTCAAATTGTTATTAGTAGTATTATTGTTAGTTGGATGTCAATCTCAAGAGGAAAATATAGAACAAAAAACGACGACTAAGAAAACTGAAGAAACGGTACAAGTAACAAAAGAAGAAGAGAAGTCTATTCAAGGTGTTATTGAGACGTTTGTACGAACAACGAATGAAAAAAATCTTGCTGAACATATGGAGTTATTTTCAAAGAAGATGCCTAGTGCCGAAGACTTAAAAACGCAAAAAGAAGCTGCTTTTCAAAAGGGGAATAAGAAAATTGAATTGGAACATATAGATATGAAAGCTAGTAAAGCAGGATATGTGATTGTTGAAACGAAGGAAAAGGAGATAGATGGGGAAGTCACTCTTCAGAAGAAAGTACAATATGCGCTTGGAAAAGAAGAGGATAAATGGAAAATCGAAGAGGTTCGCACGATTGAAAAGAAATAAAAAGGTTCTCATAGGAGAGAACCTTTTTATAGTGGTAACATAATTTGATTTGAGCATGCTTCAATGTCATCAATATCTTGGCGAATTGTTGCCATTTTATTGTCAAGATCTTCAGCTTTCATTGCTGCATCATGGAGCTCTTCTTTTAAATACTCAGGTATATTGCCTTCATATTTATAATAAAGTTTATGTTCTAAACTTGCCCAAAAGTCCATCGCAAGTGTACGTAACTGAATTTCTGCAAATACATCTTTTGTACCAGAATTTAGTGATAAAGGATATTTAATAATCATGTGCAAGCTTTTATATCCGTTTCCTTTTGGATTAGCAATATAATCTTTTACGTCTACGACTTCCATATCCTCACGATTTTCAATTACTTCTTTTAAATGATAGATATCTTCTACGAAACAACATGTAATACGAATACCAATAATATCTTGTAACTGTGTTTGAGCATTTTCAACTGTTGGTGATAAGTTTTTACGCTCTAGTTTTTTAATAATACTTGCAGGTTGTTTTAGTCTAGTTTTTATATGTTCAAACGGGTTGTAATCCTCTAGAAATTGAGCTTCCCGGTTCATAATTTCAAATTTAGTTTTTAACTCTTCTAAAGCAAATGTATACGGTAATACAAAAGCTTTCCAGTAGTTAACTGTTGATTGATTATATTCCATTTATATACACACCTTTTCCTATTTACAAGTGAGGTTGTTATTATACTAAACACCAGATCATATAAGCACAAGCAGCAAATGATGAGATCATAAAACGATATTTAGTTTTCATAATTTCAACTCCTTTCGAATGAGATTCTATATGAATAAACGTGATTGTTAATAAGTTCACTATGTACAAGTTCTATAGTAATAGATTCGTGTGAATTTCGTATGAACTAATTGTTTCAGCTTTTTGTCTTTTGTTTGCAATTGACAAATAGAATGAAGTTATATATTATGTAAAACGTAATCATTACGTTTTAGTTGCGATCTTTGAACGAAAGGAGAATTACATATGCGTGTAAATATTACATTAGCTTGTACGGAGTGTGGTGATCGTAATTATATTTCTAAAAAAAATAAACGAAACAATCCAGAGCGTATCGAACTAAAAAAATATTGTCCACGATTAAAGCGAGTAACGTTACATCGTGAGACGAAGTAGAAGACTAGAGATATCTCTAGTCTTTTTTTATGAGTCTTGATTTCATTTGTTATAATTACCTTAAATTGTAATAAAGGAGAGGTATGATGAATCAAAAAAATAAAGAAAGAAAAGAGCAAGTGGCTCATATTATTGAAATTCCAGATGAATATAGGCTTGTTGTAGATGATCAAGAAGGTGTGGATGACCCGTATCATCTATTATGGTGGGAGCATAAAGAGGCTGAGGAGAAAACGGTACAGATTACGCTGAATAGACATACCGGTAATTTAATTGAATTTAGGATAGGTGATGAAAATTATTTTTCAAGTGGTAAGGCAGCGATAGAGGAGAATAAGGCAAGAGAAATTGCAAATGTATTTATAAAGAAATATGTGCAAGAAGGATTAGAATTTTATACATATGTGAAGGTTAAGGGCGACAGGCGTGGCTGGAAAGAAGTAAATTATATGCAAGAAGTGAATGGCTATCCATTGCCGAATACGGGATGTGTTGTACGAGTCCATCCTTCAGGGAATGTTGTGAATTTCCATTATAATGGACAAAAAGCGATAGAGAAAAAACCGTTATGGCCAAGTGAAATTGTTGAGGAGAACATCGTTTTAGAAAGTTTGAAAACTAGACAAGATATGAGACTTGTATTTGTAGATTTAACATACTCTTCATGTAAATATGAAAATGGTGAGGAAATAAAAGGGCATCATCTTGTATATGAACCAGCACCTAGTCATGCGTTTATTAATGCAAGTACAGGTAAAGATTTATATGGGCCAGAACATTATAAATTACCTTCTGCAGTACTTGTCGATAAACCGTTAAAGAGTAGTCCTAAAAAAGATGTGCTTGATTTATTTGATTGGGACAAGGAGAAATTTGTAAAATTAGATGAAAAAGTAGATGAGGATGAAGTCCGGATAAAATTTGTATTAAAAGAAGAATTACAAAAAGAAATAGAAGAGAAGGATTCATATTCAATGGATGAGTTCTATAAAAAACATTTTCCAATGCTGAAGCATGATGAATTTGTTGTAATTACTCTAGATAAAGAAACAAATCAATTGCTTTCTTTTTTTATGTGGAAGGATGAGAAAAAAAGAAGAACAATCTTATCAAGAGAGCAATGTTTAAGCAAAGCACTTCAATTTTTAGAGCATACTCTCCCAGATGCGACAAAGTATATTCAGCTTTGGGATGATTATGAAGAGGAAGAGGGGATAGAGAGGTTTTCCTTTTCAATGTATGTAAATGACATTCATGTAGAGAGGAAATATATTATGATCAACATCAATGCAGAAAATGGTGCAGTGATGCACTACTCTGGAGAGTCTAGCAAATTTATAAAAGAATTACTTACATATGAAACAACACCAAAAGTAACAAAAGAAGAAGCGTTAGAAATATATATAGAGGCCATGCGAGTTAATTTAGAATGGTTTTTAGAAAATGAGGTAGGGGAAACGAACTACGAACTACTGTATAAACAAACAACGGATGAAAATTATAAAGACCCCTTCGACTGTAGTCGAGAAATTCGTTATATTGATGCGCATACTGGGGAGAAAATTTGGAGTGAATATTAGTAAAAGCCAATCGATACGTATCGATTGGCTTTTACTATGTTCGTAGAATCATTTATTAATTGCTGTTAAGTGGTTGAAGAATACCATCTTGAGCTTTTGACCACTCATATAAATTCCCATCTGATCCTACTGCGAAATTTAGAGCACGTTGATGTTCACCGTCACCATTTGTGTATAAAACGTCATATAGCTTAATGCCATTTACTGTGCCGATTAGCTGGTCTTCCGCAGAGACGTAATGAATGTCAGCTGATCGAGCTCCCATTCTTTTTTCTAGAACTCTTACAGCGTCTTCACTTGTGAATTTAATAGTATCAGTTTGTTTATTTGGTTGTTTAGCTGGCTGTTGGTCTTTCTGAGTATTTTTAGATGCTGCTTCAGTTTCTCCATTATTTTTGGCTGTTGTATTGTTCTCAGTTTTTGTGTTGTTTTTAGTTGTTGTATTGTTCTCAGTTTTTATGTTGTTCTCGGTTTTTGTGTTGTTCTCAGTTTTTGGATTGTTCTCAGTTGTTGTGTTGTTCTCAGTTTTTGCGTTGTTCTCAGTTGTTGTGTTATTCTCGTTTTTTGCATTTCCCTCAGTTGTTACACTGTCTTCAGCTTTTTCGCTATCTTCTGTTTTTGTACTGTCTTTTGATGCGCTAGTATCCTGTTTAGTGGTCTCATTTTTTGTAGGAGACGTTTGTTGTCCACAAGCTGAAAGTAAGAAAAATGATAATGTGAGTACTATTAGGTTTCTGATTTGTGACGTAGCATATCGCATGAAAACACCTCTTTCAAAATTTTGGAACTTAACATATTGTAATACATTGGAAAAAATATGCAAAGTATGAAAGATTTATTTCGTTCGACAAAAAGCTAAGGGTTCCATATTTATATCGTACAGACACAAACAACCTCAAGCCCACATACACTTAGTAAAGACCACTATTTTGGCGGAGGTGAAAGGTTTGAGTCTATTCGCCGCAATTGGATATATGGTTCGAGAAGTTTTTGTCTTTGTGTCTTATGTGAAGAATAATGCGTTCCCGCAGCCACTATCGTCAGATGATGAGAGAAAGTACTTAGAGCTAATGGAGCAAGGTGATGCTCAAGCGAGAAATCTTTTAATTGAACATAATTTACGGCTTGTAGCTCATATCGTTAAAAAATTCGAGAATACCGGTGAAGATGCAGAAGATTTAATTTCAATTGGTACAATTGGGCTCATTAAAGCGATCGAGAGTTATTCAGCAGGAAAAGGAACAAAGCTCGCAACGTATGCAGCACGCTGTATTGAAAATGAAATTTTGATGCATTTACGTGTACTGAAGAAAACGAAAAAAGACGTTTCACTTCATGACCCGATTGGGCAAGATAAAGAGGGGAATGAAATATCGCTTATTGATATATTAAAATCAGAATCTGAAGATGTAATTGATATGATTCAGCTTAGTATGGAGTTAGAAAAGATTAAAGAGTATATAGATATTTTAGATGAACGAGAAAAGGAAGTTATCGTGAAGCGTTTTGGACTTGGGCTGGATAAAGAAAAAACGCAGCGGGAGATTGCTAAGGCACTTGGTATTTCCAGAAGTTACGTATCAAGAATTGAAAAGCGTGCCTTAATGAAAATGTTCCATGAATTTGTAAGGGCAGAGAAAGAGAAGAAAGCGAAAGAATAATGTACATTGCAAGCAGCCATATTTTAAAATGGGCTGCTTTTTTTTGTAAATAAGGAAAGAAAACGAGTTGTGATAAGAAGAAATGCATGTTCACTGTTGAAAATGAAGGATTCTATCTGTAATATTAGAAGGTGCTAAACAATTTAAGAATAATACCATACTTAGTTTTCTATATGATATATGGAAATAAGAACCAATTTTACATATGATATAGAAAGACAAGAAGGGGAAACTAAAGTTATAGACTGATTAGGAGGTTTCGCAATTTGCGACGTACATTATATCGACTTATGATCGAACTTACAAATGGTCGCTTTACTTCTTATATATTACGTAAATTTGCACAATCTCGTTTGAGTTCTATTATTATTCCATCATATGCGAAAGTTTTTCAACTTAATCAAGATGAGATGGAAAAGGGTTTGAAGGAATATAGAACATTGCATGAATTATTTACGCGTAGGCTAAAAGAAGGAAAGCGTAGTATTGATACAGATGCATCGAGTATCGTTAGCCCTGTTGATGGTGTTTTTGCTGATCACGGTCCGATTGAGGATACAAAAACATTTGATATTAAAGGTAAGCGTTATTCAATTGTGGATATGCTAGGTAATGAAGAACGTGCAAAGCGATATGCAGGCGGTACATATATGGTTATTTATTTGAGCCCAAGTCATTATCATCGTATTCATAGTCCGCTTTCTGGTTCTGTGACTGAAAGATTTGTACTCGGTAGGAAATCGTACCCGGTAAATGCTGCGGGTATGGAATATGGGAAAGAACCGCTGTCAAAAAACTATCGTTCTGTTACAGAAGTGAATAGTGATGGCGAGCATATGGCGCTTGTAAAAGTAGGTGCTATGTTTGTGAATAGTATTGAGCTTTTGCATGAAAGAAGTACTGTTCAAAAAGGTGAAGAAATGGCATACTTTACATTTGGTTCAACAGTTGTGTTATTGTTTGAAAAAGATATGATAGAAGTAGTGCAGGAATTGAAGAGTGGACAAGAACTTCGTCTTGGTGAAAAGATTGCTACTCGATTAGCTCATAAGTAAAGACGTTATAACCATAAGTGAGAGTTATGGACAAAGATGCTTAATGATGAAGGCCCCCTAGATGGGAGTACTTGTTTATTCGAGAGCCATCGCAGGATGGCTCTTTTTACAGGTGCGGATTGATTAAAGTTATCACTTTATATGTAATCAAGACGTTTTGACAAGCTTGTCCTCTAATGAGCGTCTAATAATTTCTTGTTTTATAAGTAAAATGAAGTCGGGATTTAATTTTAGTTCTTTTGCTTTATAATAAGACTCAGTGAGTAACTCAGTAGATAACTGTTCCATATGTTTTGTTTTCAAGGTGAGTCACCTCCTAATAATATAAGGATTGATTCGTTGTTGCATTTAATGTACCAAAAAAATATGACAGTCACAAACAAGGGGTTATCCACATAGCTAGGTGGATAAAGTGTGTATAGATTGTTAGTAAATTCCAAATTAACTGAAAAATTAACGTGGAAAATGTGTACAATTTTATCCACAGGTTATATATCGAAAAATGTTGTCGAAAAATTTTATGAAAACTCCTCAAAGAGGTGAAAGAAATTGAAGTTATTTTTACCAAATGAATATGTGAAAAATGTATATCATGTTCAACCAGAAGATTTGAAAAAGCGTGGAATTAAAGGCATTATTACAGATTTAGATAACACGTTAATTGAATGGGATCGTCCAAATGCGACGCCACAACTTGAAGAGTGGTTTTTGAAAATGAAAGAGCAAGGCATCCAAGTAACAGTCGTTTCAAATAATAATGAACAACGAGTGAAAGACTTTGCTGACCCATTAGGTATTCCATTTATTCATAGCGCTCGTAAACCATTTGTTCGCGCATTTAAGCGTGCGATACAAGAGATGAGTTTACAACCAGATGAAGTTGTAGTGATTGGGGATCAATTACTAACGGATGTGCTTGGTGGAAATCGAGTGGGACTTCATACAATTTTAGTTGTACCAGTAGCACAAACGGACGGGTTAGTGACGCGCTTTAATCGAAAAATCGAACGAAGAATTATGAGAAATATGAAGAAAAAAGGTTTAATTAACTGGGAGGAATAAAGTTTGACTGAAACAATTAAATGTATTGGTTGCGGTGTAGAAATTCAAACAGAAAATAAAAATGAAGTGGGATATGCTCCTACTTCATCTTTAGAGAAAGAACAAGTGATTTGTCAACGTTGTTTTCGCTTGAAGCATTACAATGAAATTCAAGATGTATCATTAACGGATGATGACTTCCTACGTATTTTAAATGGAATTGGAAAATCGGATGCACTAGTAGTTAAGATTGTAGACATTTTTGATTTTAATGGTAGCTGGTTACCTGGTTTACATCGTTTCGTAGGAAATAATAAAGTATTACTTGTTGGAAATAAAGCGGATTTAATTCCTAAGTCAGTAAAACATGATAAAGTAAAGCATTGGATGCGATATAGTGCAAAGCAGCTAGGATTAAAGCCAGAAGATGTCTTTTTAATTAGTGCAGCGAAGGGACAAGGGATTGCTGAGCTTGCGGATGCTATTGAGTATTATCGCGGTGGTAAAGATGTTTATGTTGTTGGATGTACAAATGTAGGAAAATCAACATTTATTAATCGTATGATTAAAGAATTTAGTGATGAGACTGAAAATGTAATTACAACATCTCATTTCCCAGGAACAACACTTGATTTAATTGATATTCCATTAGACGAAGAATCTTCTTTATATGATACGCCAGGTATTATTAATCACCATCAAATGGCTCATTATGTTGGAAAACAAAGCTTAAAGCTTATTACACCAACAAAAGAAATTAAACCAATGGTGTTCCAATTAAATGAAGAACAAACGTTATTCTTTAGCGGATTGGCACGTTTTGATTATGTAAGTGGTGGTCGTCGTGCGTTTACTTGTCACTTCTCAAATCGTTTAACAATCCATCGTACAAAGCTTGAGAAAGCAGACGAATTGTATAAAAATCATGCTGGAGATTTACTAAGCCCGCCAACACCAGAAGAATTAGCAAATATGCCTGAACTAGTGAAATACGAGTTTAATATTCGTGAACCAAAAACGGATGTTGTATTTTCTGGATTAGGATGGGTTACTGTGAACGAACCAGGAGCAAAAATTGTTGCACACGTACCAAAAGGAGTAAGTGTTTCATTGCGTAAATCTTTAATTTAATGTGGAGAGGGATTTATGAAACAATTATATGGTGTAATCGGAAATCCAATTGGACATTCATTATCACCCGTTATGCATAACGATGCATTTGAACACTTGAATATGGATGCCCATTATCATGCATTTCTTGTTGAAGAAGAAGTGCTAGGGGAAGCAGTAAAAGGTTTAAAAGCATTAGGTATTTCAGGATTTAATGTAACAACCCCGCACAAAGTTGCTATTATGGAGTATTTGGATGAGATTGATCCATTAGCAATGCAAATCGGTGCAGTAAATACAGTGGTTCATAAAGATGGGAAATTAATTGGCTACAATACAGATGGAATTGGTTTTGTTCGAGCCCTGCAGTCCATTAGTAGTGAACCACTTCAAGAGAAACGTATTTTATTACTTGGCGCAGGTGGTGCTAGTCGAGCTATTTATTTTTCTCTTGCTGATGTAGGCGTGAAAAAGATTGATGTAGCCAATCGTACAGTAGATAAGGCGAAAGAACTTATTGCTGCATGTGCGGCTCATGTTACTTCTGCTGCTTTATCGTTAGAAGAAGCAACAGAGGAACAAGGGAATTATGATATTATCATTCAGACAACAACAATAGGTATGCATCCGTACGTCGAACATACGCCATTACAAATTTGCTCGTTAAAAAAAGGAACGATTGTATCAGATATAATTTATAATCCATTTGAAACGAAAATTTTATGTGAGGCAAAAGAGCAAGGTGCGATTATTCAAAATGGTATTGATATGTTTGTTTATCAAGGGGCACTTGCATTTGAAATGTGGACAGGGCGTGTACCAAATATTGAGAGAATGAAACAATTAGTTATAAAAAAGCTTGGAGGCTAACATATATGTTAACAGGAAAACAAAAAAGATTTTTACGTGCACAAGCACATCATTTAACACCAATTTTTCAAGTAGGAAAAGGCGGAGTAAATGAAAATATGATTCAACAAATCGCAGATACTTTAGAAGCTCGTGAGTTATTTAAAGTAAGTGTGCTACAAAACTGTGAATTTGATCGCCGTGAAGTTGCAGAAGAACTTGCAAAAGGTGCACGTGCTGAAATCGTTCAAGTAATCGGAAGTACAATTGTGTTATATAAAGAATCAAGAGAAAATAAACAAATTAAGCTTCCTCGATAAAAAGGTTAGCATGCGCTACTTTTATCGCTGGTGCGTAATGATGTAGAGAGCGAAACCAATTGAACTTTTATTAACAGTGAACTCTCTTCGGATAGGAATGAAGAGAGTTACTGTATGTAAAAGGAAGGGGCGTTTCTTTTGAGAAAAATTGGCATTATTGGCGGTACATTTGACCCGCCTCATTATGGACATTTACTAATTGCGAATGAAGTGTATCACGCTTTGAATTTGGAAGAGGTATGGTTCTTGCCAAACCAAATTCCACCGCATAAACAAGGGCGGAATATTACAAGTGTAGAAAGTCGCTTACATATGTTAGAGCTTGCGACTGAGGTAGAAACACACTTTTCTATTTGTTTAGAAGAGCTGAATAGGAAGGGCCCATCTTATACATATGACACTATGTTACAATTGACGAAGAAGTATCCGGATGTGCAGTTTCACTTTATTATTGGTGGAGATATGGTTGAGTATTTACCGAAGTGGTATAACATTGAAGCGTTACTCGATCTTGTGACGTTTGTTGGGGTTGCAAGACCTGGTTATACATTGCATACGCCTTATAATATCACCACGGTGGAAATTCCGGAGTTTGCAGTTTCTTCATCTTTATTACGTGAGAGATATAAAGAGAAGAAAACATGTAAATATTTACTTCCTGAAAAAGTACAGGTATATATCGAGAGGAATGGGTTGTATGAATCGTGAGAATGCACTTCATATTGTCAAACAACAAATGCATGAAAAACGTTATATACACACAATTGGTGTAATGGAGACAGCGATTGAGCTCGCTAAGTTATACGGTGTGGATGAAAAAAAGGCAGAGATGGCAGCTATATTCCATGATTATGCGAAATGTAGAGCGATTTCAGAAATGGAAGAGATTATTAAACGTGAACATTTGCCGAAAGATCTACTTTGTTATAACAAAGAGTTATGGCATGCACCTGTTGGGGCATACTTAGTAGAAAAAGAAGTAGGCATTACGGATTCTGAAATTTTGCAAGCTATTACATATCATACAAGTGGTCATGAAAAAATGACGATGTTAGATAAAGTGATTTATGTAGCTGATTACATTGAGCCTGGGCGAAAGTTTCCTGGGGTGGAAGAAGCTCGTAAACTCGCATATACGGATATAAACCAAGCTTTATTATTTGCTTTAAAGCGAACAATTCAATTTTTAATGGAAAAAAATCAGACGATTTATCCATTAACATTCCAAACATATAATGCAGTTATCAAGGAGGAAATTACTAGATGAAAGATAAAGATTTATTAGTATTAGCAGCGAAAGCAGCTGATGATAAGAGAGCAGAAGATATGGTTGTCCTAAATATGCAAGGTATTTCACCAATTGCAGATTATTTCATTATTTGTCACGGTAACTCAGATAAACAAGTGCAAGCAATTGCACGTGAAATTAAATCAAAAGCACACGAGTTCCAAATCGACGTACAACGTATGGAAGGTTTTGACGAAGCTCGTTGGGTATTAGTTGATCTTGGAGATGTAGTTGCTCATGTATTCCATAAGGATGAACGTAACCACTATAATTTAGAGCGTCTATGGGGCGATGTGCCACGTGAAGATATTACAGACGAGCTAGACCAATGAAATACGAACAATTTGCACTGTTGTACGACGAACTAATGAATGATGTCCCTTATGAAAAATGGGTAGAATTCACAGAGGAAAGCCTGCAGCAAGCGGATATGAAAGAGGCAAAGATTCTTGACGTAGCATGCGGTACTGGTAATGTAACCCTTCCGCTTGTACAAAAGGGTTACGATTTAATAGGTGTCGATCTTTCAGAAGAAATGTTAACAGTTGCTCAGCAAAAGTTAGGAGGAGAGGGATACTTTATTCCTTTTTATCAACAAGACATGCGAGAGCTTGATGTTCCAGGTGAGTTTGACTGTGTAACTATCTTTTGCGATTCATTAAATTATGTATTGCAAGAAGATGGGGTAAAAGAAACGTTTCGAAGAGTGTTTCACCATTTACGTCAAGATGGTTTGTTTTTATTTGATGTACATTCTTTATATAAAATACATCATGTATTTCAAAATGAAACATACACAGTAAATGGAGAAGAAATATCTCTTATTTGGAATTGCTTCCCTGGTGAAGAATCAAATAGTGTAGAGCATGATTTAACATTCTTTGTTCAAGATCCAGAAGAAGATGTGTACCATCGTTTTGACGAATGTCACGTGCAACGTGCATATCAGGTTGAAGAGTTGACGGAATGGCTTGAAGAGGCTGGTTTCACAGTGCTTCGCGTGACGGGTGACTTTGAGCGACTTGAAGTCACAGAACAAACAGAGCGTATTTTCTTCATGGCGAAGAAAAACGGATAAAACAAAAGCAACCGAGAAGGTTGCTTTTGTTTTGTAAAGAAGATGTAATTTTTGATCTAGAATTATACGAAGATGATATGCATAAAGTGTGAAAATAATCGTGTGAGTAGGTGTGTAGTATAAAAAAAGTAATCATTTATAAAAAGGATTTGGAATAACGGTGACGTATTTATTATGTGTGCTTATTGAATTGCTGATCAACGCATTTTAAATCCTCATCAAATTTCTCGTGTGTCCGTTCGATCAATTTATGAAACATATCCCCAACATGTTCTTCTAAAACACGAATACCTTCTCCTGTAACACCGCCTTTCACACATACCTTTTCTTGTAAAGTAGGTAATGTAAAGATTTCCTTTTCAAGCAATTTCCCCATTCCAATGACCATTTCACTTACTAAAGTAGTGGCTTCCTCATGTGTAATATTTGTTTTATCTACAGCAGCGTTAATGAAACATTGTAATAAGTAACTAAAAAATGCAGGACCGCAGCTTGCTATATCAGATGAAACGCGAGTTATATCTTCTTCTATTACAAGGGGAGTAGAAATATTTTTGAATAGAAGCAGTAGTTTTTGTTGCCACTCTTTAGAGCATTTACTCCCGAATGTAAATAATGATGCGCCAGATAAGGCGCGGTTTGTAATGCTCGGAATAATACGTGCGACGTGGCATGGTACAAGTGTCTCTAATTGTGATGGAGATATTGGACTTGTGATAGAAACTAAGCACTTTTCATCAGAAAAATGTTCAGCATATTTTTGTAGGATAGGGTATATATCTATCGGTTTTACGCAAATAAAAATAAGATGAGATTGTTCGATTACCTGATCGATAGTTTTTGCTATATGAACAGAAGGGTATTTTTCCTTTATATGATATGCTTTGGCGGGCGTTCGGTTAATGATCGTAAGGCACGAAGGTTTGACAGCACGGGTTTCTAAAAATGCATCGATTAGTATATTCCCCATGTTTCCTGTCCCTATAATTCCTATGTTCAATGTTTCATCCCTCCTTCGTAACGGCTCTCTCCTAAACAATATGAATGATGTTATAAATTTATGATTAGAGGTGTAAAATGATGTGGGATTTTCCAAAAAAGTGGTTGGGATTAGTAGTTGTTATTGTAAGTGCACTTTTTCTTTTTTTCTGGAAAACGAACCAGCATACAGAAGGGCCAGTAATTGCAACGGATGTTCAAGCGAAAGAGATAGAGAAAAAAGGTAAACAGAAAATATCGGATACAAAAGAGCAGAAAAAAATAATTGTAATTGATATGAAAGGGGCTGTCGCTAAAGAGGGAGTGTATGAAATGAAAGTAGGGGACCGGGTCAAGGATGCTATTGAAAAGGCAGGCGGTTTTTTGCCAGAAGCAGATAGGAATAAGGTGAACTTAGCGCAAATGGTACAAGACCAAATGATCCTTTATGTACCGAATAAAAATGAACAAGTGCAAGAAATAGCTGCTGTCTCAAAGGGAGAGGGGAAAGTTCAAATAAATGCAGCTTCTAAAGAACAACTTGAAAAAATTACAGGCATCGGTTCCCGAAAAGCAGAAAGTATTTTGAAATATCGAGAGGAACATGGTCCGTTCCAGAAAATAGAAGATTTATTAGAGATTGATGGGATTGGGGCGAAGTCTCTGGAAAAAATAAAAGATCAAATTATTATTCCGTAAAAGATTGACGAAGTTTTTCTTCTTTCGCTACACTACAAGTAGACAAAAAAGAAGGTGAAAAATATGGAACGAATTTCATGGGATCAATATTTTATGACACAAAGCCATCTGCTATCTTTACGTAGTACATGTACAAGGCTGGCGGTAGGGGCGACAATCGTTCGTGATAAACGAATTATTGCTGGTGGATATAATGGTTCAATTAAAGGTGGCGTACATTGTATAGATGATGGGTGCTACGTGATTGATAATCATTGTGTTCGTACAATTCATGCCGAAATGAATGCTTTGTTACAATGTGCAAAGTTTGGTGTGAAAACGGAGGAAGCGGAAATTTACGTAACGCATTTCCCTTGTTTACAATGCTGTAAGGCAATTATTCAAAGCGGTATTACAGCAGTTTATTATGCACAGGATTATAAAAACCATCCGTATGCCGTAGAGTTATTTGAAAAAGCGAATGTAACAGTGAAGCACGTTCCGCTAGAATATGATATTGCAGCGCTAGAGGAACAAAAGCGTCATATGGAGTTAAAAGAACTATTTGCATCTTTAGAAAAAGAGAGCTTATCATTGGAAGAATTACAGCATGTATTCACGAAAGCAAAAATGATGCTATAAGGAGTGAGTATGAGTTGCATGGGCAATGGGGCTATGTTGCAATCTCTTTTGTGATGGGGATTGCAACTACCTTTTCCACATCGTCTTTGTTGATCAGTTGTTGTCTAGTTTTCTATGTTTTATTTTGTTTATATCGTACTTCGCGTAAAACCTTCTTTTTATGCGTGATAGCGTGTTTTAGTGGCGCTATGCACACTTCCTATATTCAAGGGGTAAACAAGCCTCTAGGAGAGTCCTACGAAGTTACAAGAGGAGTGATACAAAGCACACCTCTTATTAATGGCGATCGTCTATCATTTCAAGTTGAAGATCAGTATGAAAATATAGTGCAGTTAAGTTACAAAATTAAATCACCCTTAGAAAAGAAACAATTGCAACAATTATATGCAGGGGTGTCATGTGTATTCAAAGGTGAGAGGAAAGAACCACAAACAGCCAGGAATTTTCACGGTTTTAATTACCGTGATTATTTATATAAGCAAAATATTCATTTCATATTTGATGCTACAAATATTTCTGAATGTCATAAAACATCATTGTCACTCATGCAATGGATTCTTCTTTTGAGACAGCAAGCAATCTCGGGAGTTAATGAAATGTTCCCAGAGCAATCAGGTGCTTTTATGAATGCATTATTGTTTGGTGATAGACAACAAATGGCGTTTGAGGTTGAAGAGCAGTACCAACAATTTGGACTTGTGCATTTATTGGCGATTTCAGGTTCGCATATTGTATTGTTAATGGTAATTGTATACTTTGTTTTGCTGAGAAGTGGTGTGACGAGAGAGATAGCAACGGTATGTCTTATCGTATGTATTCCTTTGTATATGATTTTAGCAGGGGCGTCACCTTCTGTTATAAGAGCGTCTATAACCGGGGTTTTGTTGCTAATCGCTTCCATGTGTTCTATTCGCATATCTAGCTTAGATGCTTTAAGTGTAACGGCTATATGTATGCTTATATATGATCCGTATCTTGTTTTTAATATTGGATTTCAGTTTTCTTTTGTAGGTAGTTTTGCTTTACTTTTATCTGCTCCGTTATTATTAGGGAGTAGCAACGGAGTAATCCGAAACTCGATTTACATCTCTATCATCTCACAGCTCGTTAGTACTCCAATTTTGTTATATCACTTCGGTTATTTTTCTCCATATAGTATTTTACTCAACCTCCTATACGTTCCGTTTTTATCTATAATTGTATTGCCATGTAGCATTATTATTTTGATTTGTATGCCGATTATCCCATTTTTCGCAAAAGGACTTGCGAATGTACTATCAATAGGGCTGAATATTTCTAATGATTTTCTAAGTTACTGTGAAAGTCTACCGTTTACTCGACTTGTTTTTGGACAAACACCTATACTTCTTGTAGCTGTATATTGTGTAATTATTGTTAGTATATTGATAGTTTGGGAAAGGGGAATGTCGAAAAGGATTGTGTCCATAGTTGTGGGGGTATTTCTTTTCGTTTGTACGTGTCATTATGCCTATCCATATTTTCGTGAAAGTGGTAGCGTTACATTTATTGATGTTGGGCAAGGTGATGCAATCTTAATTCGCCTTCCGTATGATAAAGGCGTTTATCTTATTGATACAGGTGGAACACTTCAACTCAATAAAGAAGAATGGCAACGGAAAAAACATGAATATTCTATTGGGAAGGATGTTTTAATCCCTTTTTTACAAAAAGAGGGTATAAAAACAATCGATAAATTAATCGTAACGCATGGAGATGCGGATCATATCGGTGCTGCGCAAGATTTATTATCATATATAACTGTAAAAGAAGTTGTATTTGGCCGGAAAGAACAAGATGCAATATTAGAAAAAGTATTAAAGAAAAAGGCGTTAGAAAAGAAAGTGAAAATAAGTGAAGTGGTGGAAGGGGAGAGCTGGAGTGTAAATGGAGCGGAATTTTTTGTGCTAGCTCCAAACGGAAAGGAATCTAATGAAAATGATTCCTCAATTGTAATATGGGCGAAATTTGGAGGGGTAACGTGGTTGTTTACAGGAGATTTAGAAGAAGGTGGAGAGAATCGTTTAGTATCAAACTATCCTGCATTGCGGGCGGATGTATTAAAAGTCGCTCATCATGGGAGTAAGACGTCATCTATATCCTCCTTTTTAAGTCTTATACATCCTAGTGTAGCGATTATTTCTGTAGGAGAACGGAATAGATATGGGCACCCGCATAAGGAAGTTATAGAGCGTTTTGAGAAGATGGATATTGAAATATGGCGCACAGATCAGCAAGGTGCTATTTCCTATGTTTTTAAAGGAGGAAATGGAACCTTTACAAGTAAAATCACATATGATGAAACACATACTAGATGAAAAAGAGAAGACTGCCATGAAGTGGCAGTCTTTAGGAACCGATAAATTTAATAACAGTGGCAATAATGAAAAGTGTTGCGAAAAAACCAAATGAGACGATAAATCCTACCCCTGAATCAATAGCGTCATTGCGTTTACTTTGAACATTTTGTTCAAAATTATTCATTTAGAATCCCTCCCCAACATTCCACTTTAGTATAAAATATTGTCAGAAAAAAATCTACAATTTCCATATGAAGAGAAATCGAGTGTTTTTACTACGTGTAGTTCATTTAGCTACGTGAGTTTTTTATTTCCAAGCATGTTAACAGTTGGCACTTATACTCGGATTTTTATTGTGAACAATAAAGGGAAGGTGATTACCGCACACCAATAAGAAACCCGGGGCTTATTGCGTGGCGTTTAATATAAATAAAGGGACGGGTTATACAGCCTGTTCCTTTGTACTTGTAAAACAAAAGCTAGGGCATTAGTATAAATATATATTGCCAAGTTAGGGAGTAGGAAAAAGTATGAGTGATATACATAAAAAGATTAAAAAGAAGCAGTTTGCTCCGTTGTATTTACTGTATGGAACGGAAGCGTTTTTTATAAATGAAGCGATAAAGCTTATTACAACAGAAGCGCTTGAAGAGGAAGATCGCGAGTTTAATGTTGTGACATATGATTTAGAAGAAGCGTATTTAGAAGATGTGGTTGAGGATGCACGTACACTTCCTTTTTTTGGAGAACGTAAAGTGTTATTAATAAAATCACCATTATTTTTAACTTCACAAAAAGAAAAGTTAGAACAAAATATAAAAATTTTAGAAGAATATATTGGGGAGCCTTCTCCGTTTTCTATTCTTGTTTTTGTTGCGCCTTACGAAAAGCTGGATGAACGAAAAAAAATTACAAAACTACTAAAGAAAACAGCGGATGTAGTAGAAGCGAATGCGATGCAAGTGCAGGATGTTCAGAAATGGATTGTTGCCCGTGCGGATGAAGTGCATGTGCATATTGATAATGGGGCTGTGAGTTTGTTGCTAGAGCTTGTGGGAAGTAATGTAACGATGTTGGCGAAGGAAATGGACAAGTTAACGTTATACGTCGGTATGGGTGGAGAGATTACACCGAAACTTGTTGCAGAACTTGTGCCAAAATCGGTAGAACAAAATGTGTTTGCTTTAACAGAAAAAGTGGTGAAAAAGGATATCGCAGGTGCGATGCAAATATTGGATGGATTATTTACGCAACAGGAAGAACCGATTAAACTGCTTGCGTTATTAGTGAGTCAATTCCGCTTGCTACATCAAGTGAAAGAGTTACAACAGCGTGGTTATGGACAAAACCAAATTGCGTCTCATATAGGTGTACATCCGTATCGTGTAAAGTTGGCGATGAATCAAACGAAGTTTTTCTCTTTTGAAGAATTAAAAAAAGTTATTATAGAATTAGCGGAAGCTGATTATAGTATGAAAACGGGAAAGATGGATAAGAAACTTGTGCTTGAGTTTTTCTTAATGCGGCTAAATCATATGTAATGATACAAAAAAGTTCATGTACGTAGTACGTGGACTTTTTTGTATATAAAAAAACGATCCAAATGGATCGTTTTTTAAACGCCTTACGCGTTTACTTGTTTCGCTAAGCGAGATTTTTGACGAGCTGCAGCGTTTTGGTGGATAAGACCTTTACGAGCTGCTTTGTCAAGTTTTTTAGAAGCAGTTTTGAAAGCTTCTTTAGCATTTTCAAGATCGTTATTAGTAACTAAAGCTTCTACAGTTTTAACAGCAGAACGCATGTCAGACTTGATAGAAGCGTTATGTGCACGACGCTCTTCGCTAAGTTTAGCGCGTTTGATAGCAGATTTGATGTTTGCCATACTTTTCACCTCCCTGGTGCAATCGAATGACTCGATTCATAACATAGAACAAGTGATATTCTATCAAACGGTGAAGAGAATTGCAATAGTATATCAATGAAATTTCACGTAAAGGAAAGAATGACCTTATATAACTTTGGGAAATCTAACGATATTTACTATGAATTACGGAGGAGATACGATGACAGAACCATTAGATTTAAGTAAATATGGTGTTAGAACTGACCTAGCTGTAGAGGCGCACCAAATGCTGCAAGAGCGTCAAGAAGAACAAAATGGGATACAAGGAGTTATTGTAAAAGAGAGGGAAGAAGAAGGTATTACAATTACGAAAGTAACGATTGATGAAGTTGCATCTGAATCGATGGGTAAAAAACCTGGAAATTATTTAACGCTTGAGGTGCAAGGTATACGCCAACAAGATACTGAATTGCAACAAAAAGTAGAGCGTATTTTTGCAAAAGAATTTTCTTATTTTTTAGAAGAGGTTGGTGTTACGAAAGAAGCGAGCTGTTTAATCGTTGGTCTTGGGAATTGGAATGTAACGCCAGATGCACTTGGACCGATAGTTGTAGAGAATGTAATGGTAACGAGACATTTGTTTCAATTGCAGCCTGAAAGTGTGGAAGAAGGATTTAGGCCTGTTAGTGCAATTAGGCCGGGAGTAATGGGGATTACAGGGATTGAAACGAGCGATGTTATTTATGGAATCATTGAAAAAACAAAGCCGGACTTTGTCATTGCAATTGATGCACTAGCTGCCCGTTCGATTGAACGAGTAAATAGCACGATACAAATTTCTGATACAGGAATTCATCCCGGGTCTGGTGTTGGGAATAAACGTAAGGAGTTAAGTAAAGAAACGTTAGGTATTCCTGTTATCGCAATTGGTGTTCCAACTGTAGTTGATGCTGTTTCAATTACAAGTGATACGATTGATTTTATTTTGAAGCATTTTGGAAGAGAGATGAAAGAGGGACATAAGCCGTCAAGATCTTTATTACCTGCGGGATTTTCATTTGGAGAAAAGAAAAAACTAACAGAAGAAGATATGCCGGATGAAAAGAGCCGGAATATGTTTTTAGGAGCTGTTGGTACATTGGAAGATGAAGAGAAGAGGAAATTAATTTATGAAGTGCTATCTCCTCTCGGTCATAATTTAATGGTGACTCCAAAAGAGGTAGATGCCTTTATAGAAGATATGGCAAATGTAATAGCGAGTGGTTTAAATGCAGCGCTGCATCATCAAGTTGACCAAGATAATACAGGGGCATATACACATTGATGGAAAGAGATGATTTAAGTCGATTTGCGCTTTTATGTATATGTAGTGCATCCTTATGCTTGCTTATGGTAATAGCGGGAGTGGCGCTTGCTAATCATGGTTTAAAAAGTATGAAAGGTTACCAGCAGTTGTCGTACGAACAAATAGCTCATATGACAGGGACAGAAGGGGAGGCTGCTGAATCAGAAATTTCGGGAAGTTCGTTTTCAACTGTTGAAAAACAAAAACAATTAGAAAGTTTAAGAAGTTTTAATGTCGTAGAAGGAATTGGTATGGCAATAGCGAGTGTTGCTTATGAGATGACAAAGTTTGGGACAGATATAGTTGTTGGGAAGGTGAAAGAGATTTTTAGCTAAGAGTAGCAGAGAGAACGGTTGTCTTATCGTTTTGCACGACAGCCGTTTTTTTATTTGAAAAAGGTTTGTCTCTTATGGTTTGTTCGCATAAGATATAGATAGAATGATTTGTATTGTAAGCAGCACGAGTTTTCATTGAATCTTTGCTGCTCTATTGATATAATCAGTGCTAGTGTATATTGGCGAGACTATTAGGAGTTGAGAACATAGATGAACAAAGAAGAAAGAGCAAAAAGACAGTCCAAAATCCGTAATTTCTCTATCATTGCTCATATTGACCACGGAAAATCAACGTTAGCAGACCGTATTTTAGAGAAAACAAACGCGTTAACACAACGTGAAATGAAAGCTCAGTTGCTTGACTCTATGGATTTAGAGCGTGAGCGTGGTATTACAATTAAATTAAACGCAGTACAATTAAACTATACAGCAAAAGACGGTGAAGAATATATTCTTCACTTAATTGATACACCAGGACACGTCGACTTTACGTACGAAGTATCTCGTAGTTTAGCGGCTTGTGAAGGCGCGATTCTTGTAGTAGATGCAGCGCAAGGTATTGAAGCGCAAACATTAGCAAACGTATACTTAGCGCTTGATAATAATTTAGAAATTTTACCAGTTATTAATAAAATCGACTTACCAAGTGCAGACCCAGAACGTGTGCGCCAAGAAGTAGAAGATGTAATTGGTTTAGATGCATCAGAAGCAGTACTTGCTTCAGCAAAAGCTGGAATCGGTATTGAAGAAATTTTAGAACAAATCGTTGAAAAAGTACCAGCACCAACAGGTGATTCGGAAGATCCGTTACAATGTATGATTTTCGACTCTTTATATGACCCATACCGCGGTGTAATTGCTTACATCCGTGTTGTAAATGGAACGGTAAAAGTTGGCGATAAAGTACGTATGATGGCAACTGGAAAAGAGTTTGAAGTAACAGAAGTGGGTGTATTCACGCCGAAAACAACGCAGCGTGACGAACTGACAGTAGGTGATGTAGGTTTCTTAGCAGCATCTATTAAAAACGTAGGCGACACACGCGTTGGTGATACGATTACACATGCGAAACGTCCAGCTGCAGAGCCGTTAGCGGGATATCGTAAATTAAACCCAATGGTATTCTGTGGTTTATATCCGATTGATTCTGCACGTTATAACGACTTACGTGATGCGTTAGAAAAATTAGAGTTAAACGATTCTGCCCTTGAGTTTGAACCAGAAACATCTCAAGCGTTAGGATTTGGTTTCCGTTGTGGTTTCCTAGGACTTCTTCACATGGAAATCATTCAAGAACGTATTGAACGTGAATTTAAGATTGATTTAATTACAACAGCACCAAGTGTTATTTATAAAGTTTATTTAACAAACGGTGAAGATGTTATTGTTGATAACCCATCTAATATGCCAGATCCACAGTCTATCGATCGTGTAGAAGAGCCTTTTGTGAAGGCTTCAATTATGGTTCCGAATGACTATGTTGGAGCTGTAATGGAAATTTGCCAAGGTAAACGTGGAACGTTCATTGATATGCAATATTTAGATGAAACACGTGTTACGTTAACATATGAAATCCCATTATCAGAAATCGTATATGATTTCTTCGATCAGTTGAAATCAAATACGAAAGGGTATGCATCATTTGATTATGAGTTAATCGGTTATAAACCGTCTAAACTTGTGAAAATGGATATTCTTTTAAATAATGAACAAGTGGATGCATTATCATTTATCGTACACCGTGATTCAGCGTATGACCGTGGTAAAGTAATCGTAGAGAAATTAAAAGAATTAATTCCGAGACAACAGTTCGAAGTGCCAATTCAGGCGACTATCGGAAACAAAGTTGTAGCACGTTCTACAATTAAGGCGATGCGTAAAAACGTACTTGCGAAATGTTACGGCGGTGACATTTCTCGTAAGCGTAAACTTCTTGATAAGCAAAAAGAAGGTAAAAAACGTATGAAGTCTGTTGGTTCTGTAGAAGTACCGCAAGAGGCATTCATGGCTGTATTGAAAATGGATGACAACTAATATTTAAAATAAAAAAAGAAGTCGTTTATGCGGCTTCTTTTTTCTGTATAATTACTTTTTAGACATCTTAGCATCTCTCATTTACAATAGTGAGAGAGCTTTTTAGTTCAACAGAGTTAGGAGATTATTAATGTCCGAAAATATTCGAAAAGATATTCACGAGAAAATACAAAATGGTAATTTTAATTGTGAAAAGGAATTGACGCTTTCTATTATTAGTGGAAAGTGGAAAGTTGTGATACTGTGGCATCTTGGTGTAGAAGGGCCTCATCGTTTTAGTGAATTACAACGATTGTTCCCAAGCATTTCTCATAAAGTTTTGTCGAATCAATTAAAAGAGTTAATGGAGGATGGGATTGTTGATCGAACAGTGTATCCTGAAATTCCTCCTCGCGTTGAGTATTATATGACGGAACTAGGCATGTCACTGTTACCAATCGTTGAAATGATGTATGATTGGGGAAAAATGCGAATGGAACAAATTCGTAATACGTTAGAGAAGTAAAGAATCCTCCGGAGTGCGGAGGTTTTCTTTTTAGAAAGGTAGGAGTTATATTTGGTGCAAGCTGCATATATTCATATTCCGTTTTGTCAGCACATTTGTCACTATTGTGATTTTAATAAAGTGTTTATTGAACGCCAACCGGTTGATCAATATTTAGAGTATTTAGAGAAGGAAATAATAAACACGGTTCAAAAAGTGCCGTTTGATAGTATGAAAACGATTTTTGTTGGCGGAGGTACTCCGACAGCATTAAATATGGAACAGACAAAAAAACTACTCGATATTATTAACCGTCGTTTACGTCCGTTTGCTCCGAATTGTGAACTAACATTTGAAGCGAATCCAGGTGATTTACCGAAAGAGAAGTTAAACGTATTGTTAGAAGGTGGAGTGAACAGAATTAGTTTTGGTGTACAAACATTTCGTGATGAACTGCTTGAGAAAATTGGGCGCAAGCATACGAGGGAAGATGCGTTTGTAGCAATTCGAGAAGCGCAGGAAGTAGGCTTTAAAAATATTAATGTAGATATTATTTATGCGTTGCCAGGACAAACAATAGAAGATGTGAAGGAAACATTAGACATTGCGTTTACGCTTGGTGTACAACACTTCTCAGCATATTCGTTAATTGTGGAACCGAAAACAGTTTTTTATAATTTAATGAACAAAGGGAAATTGCGTCTTCCAGGTGAAGATCATGAAGCGAAAATGTACGAAATGGTAATGGATGAAATGGAGAAACACGGCTATACCCAGTATGAAATTAGTAATTTCTCAAAAGGTGATAATGAAAGTAGACATAATCTCACATACTGGAATAATGAAGAGTATTATGGATTTGGAGCTGGAGCGCATAGTTATGTGAATGGGGAACGTATTCAAAATGTAGGTCCGCTGAAGCAATATTTCAATAAAATTGATGAAACAGGATTTCCGTATTTAGATGTTCATGAAGTGACGGAGAAAGAAAGAATGGAAGAAGAGTTGTTCTTAGGGCTTCGAAAAACAAAAGGTGTTTCTAAAACGGCATTCCAAAATAAATTTAATGTGGAGATGGATCAAGTTTTCGCGAAGCAGTTACAAAGTAATCAAGAACAAGGCTTGCTTGAAGAGAGAGATGGATGTGTCCGTTTAACGCGAAAAGGAAAATTATTAGGGAATGAAGTGTTCCAGTCGTTTTTGATTGATTAAATAAATGTTTCGTAAACGTGAAAAAGTTTCATTATTTCGTGACGTTTCCGTTGACAATTGAATGTCAATTTTGGTAAGTTATTAATAGATTTAGCACTCGAAGACAAAGAGTGCTAACAGAGGTGATGATGAGATGCTTACGGAACGTCAGCTCTTAATTTTACAAACAATTATTGATGACTTTATTGGATCAGCGCAGCCTGTTGGGTCTAGAACGTTGGCTAAAAAAGAGGAAATTACATTCAGCTCAGCTACTATTCGAAATGAAATGGCTGATTTAGAAGAATTAGGTTTTATTGAAAAGACACATAGTTCTTCTGGGCGTGTTCCTTCTGAGAAGGGATACCGATTTTATGTAGATCACCTTTTAGCGCCGCAAAACTTACCGAACGCTGAAATTGTACAAATTAAAGATTTATTTGCTGAAAGAATTTTTGAAGCGGAAAAAATTGCACAGCAATCTGCTCAAATTTTATCAGAGCTTACGAACTATACGGCCATTGTTCTTGGACCGAAGTTAAGTACAAATAAACTTAAAAATGTACAAATTGTGCCGCTTGATCGTCAAACTGCAGTCGCTATTATTGTAACTGATACAGGGCATGTACAAAGCAAAACGATTACCGTTCCGGAATCTGTTGATTTATCAGATTTAGAAAAAATGGTTAATATTTTAAATGAAAAGCTATCGGGCGTACCAATGTCGGAACTCCATAATAAAATCTTTAAGGAGATTGTTACGGTATTGCGTGGGTATGTTCATAATTACGATAGTGCAGTAAAAATGTTAGATGGTACATTTCAAGTTCCTTTATCGGAAAAGATATACTTTGGAGGAAAAGCAAATATGCTTTCGCAGCCAGAGTTCCATGACATTCACAAAGTAAGATCCTTGTTGACGATGATTGATAATGAAGCCGAGTTTTATGACATTTTGCGTCATAAACAAGTCGGTATTCAAGTGAAAATCGGTAGGGAAAATTCTTCAACGGCTATGGAAGATTGTAGTTTAATTTCTGCAACATATTCAATCGGGGAAGAACAACTAGGAACAATTGCTATTTTAGGTCCGACAAGAATGCAATACTCTCGGGTAATTAGTTTGTTACAGTTATTTACGAGACAATTTACTGATGGACTTAAAAAGTAAATGAGAGTAATACATTCGCTCAAGTAATGAAACTTTCATTGCTGTGTGTAATATATAATACTTAGGTAATTGTGCTGAGCATGATACCTAATACCTTTTAAGGAGGTGAATATTGTGGAAGAGCGTAACGAACAAGTGGTAGAAGAAGTAAAAGAAGCGCAAGTTGAAGAAGCTGTCACGACAGAAAACAGTGAAGGAACTGTAGAAGAAAAAAGTGAGGCTGCTCTTTTACAAGAAAAAGTAGATGAGTTACAAGCGAAACTAACGGAAACGGAAGGTCGCACATTACGTCTACAAGCTGATTTTGAAAATTATAAGCGCCGTGTCCAAATGGATAAACAGGCTGCTGAAAAATATAGAGCACAAAGTCTAGTTTCAGATATTTTGCCAGCTCTTGATAATTTTGAAAGAGCGATGCAAGTGGAAGCAGCTGATGAGCAAACGAAATCCTTGTTACAAGGTATGGAAATGGTACATCGTCAATTGCTAGAAGCGCTGACTAAAGAAGGCGTTGAAGTGATTGAAGCTGTTGGTAAACAGTTTGATCCTAATGAACACCAAGCTATTATGCAAGTGGAAGATAGTGAATTTGAATCAAATGCGGTAGTTGAAGAATTCCAAAAAGGTTATAAACTAAAAGACCGTGTGATTCGCCCATCAATGGTAAAAGTAAATCAATAATTTACATAAAAGTAGGAGGATTCGCCATGAGTAAAATTATCGGTATTGACTTAGGTACAACAAACTCTTGTGTAGCTGTTATGGAAGGTGGAGAACCAAAGGTTATCCCAAATCCAGAAGGAAACCGTACAACACCTTCTGTTGTAGCTTTCAAAAATGAAGAGCGTCAAGTTGGGGAAGTTGCAAAGCGTCAAGCAATTACAAACCCAAATACAATCATGTCTGTTAAACGTCATATGGGTACAGACTACAAAGTAGAAGTTGAAGGTAAAGATTATACACCTCAAGAAATTTCTGCAATCATTTTACAAAACCTAAAAGCTTCTGCTGAAGCATACTTAGGTGAAACAGTAACGAAAGCTGTTATTACAGTACCTGCATACTTCAACGATGCAGAACGTCAAGCAACAAAAGATGCTGGTCGTATCGCTGGTTTAGAAGTTGAGCGTATTATTAACGAGCCAACAGCAGCAGCGCTTGCTTACGGTTTAGAAAAACAAGATGAAGAACAAAAAATCTTAGTATATGACTTAGGTGGCGGTACATTTGACGTATCTATCCTTGAGTTAGCAGACGGAACATTCGAAGTTATTTCAACTGCTGGTGACAACCGTCTTGGTGGAGATGACTTTGACCAAGTTATCATCGATCACTTAGTAGCTGAGTTCAAAAAAGAAAATAACATTGATTTAAGCCAAGATAAAATGGCACTTCAACGTTTGAAAGATGCAGCTGAAAAAGCGAAAAAAGATCTTTCAGGTGTAACACAAACACAAATTTCATTACCATTCATTAGTGCTGGAGCTGCTGGTCCATTACACTTAGAATTAACGTTAACAAGAGCGAAATTCGAAGAGCTTTCAGCAGGTCTTGTTGAAAGAACGTTAGAGCCAACTCGTCGTGCATTAAAAGACGCTGGTTTTGCTCCAAGCGAATTAGATAAAGTTATCCTTGTTGGTGGATCTACTCGTATCCCAGCTGTACAAGAAGCTATTAAACGTGAAACTGGTAAAGAACCATATAAAGGTGTAAACCCTGATGAAGTTGTAGCATTAGGTGCTGCAGTTCAAGGTGGCGTACTTACTGGTGATGTAGAAGGCGTACTATTATTAGACGTAACTCCACTTTCTTTAGGTATTGAAACTATGGGTGGTGTGTTCACGAAATTAATCGAGCGTAACACTACAATTCCAACAAGTAAGTCACAAGTATTCTCAACAGCTGCTGATAACCAACCAGCTGTAGATATTCACGTATTACAAGGTGAGCGTCCAATGTCAGCTGACAACAAAACGCTAGGTCGTTTCCAATTAACAGACCTTCCACCAGCACCACGTGGTATCCCGCAAATCGAAGTAACATTCGATATTGATGCGAACGGTATCGTTAACGTACGTGCAAAAGACTTAGGAACAAGCAAAGAGCAAGCTATTACAATCCAATCTTCTTCAGGTCTTTCTGATGAAGAAGTAGATCGTATGGTACAAGAAGCAGAAGCAAATGCTGACGCTGACCAAAAACGTAAGGAAGAAGTTGAACTTCGTAACGAAGCTGACCAACTTGTATTCCAAACTGACAAAGTTGTAAAAGATTTAGAAGGTAAAGTAGATGCAGCTGAAGTAGCGAAAGCAACAGAAGCGAAAGAAGCATTACAAGCGGCAATCGAGAAGAACGAGCTTGATGAAATCCGTGCGAAAAAAGACGCTTTACAAGAAATCGTACAACAACTAAGCGTTAAATTATACGAGCAAGCTCAAGCAGCTGCAGGGCAAGCAGAAGGTGCACAAGGAGCACAAGATGCTGGCGCTAAGAAAGACAATGTAGTAGACGCTGAGTTTGAAGAAGTAAAAGAAGATAAGTAATATAAATAAGTAAGATGACAAAAAGTCAAAGTCAAGCGTGCCTTGGCTTTGGCTTTTTTCATGAATGAGGAGAAATGTGTGAGGATCTTAAGTTTTTTACTTTGCATACTGTAAGTGAGGAAACTTTGTTGCAAAGCACTTTCTTTCGGTGTTAAAATTACGTTTATGTGAAAGATTCGGGGGTTGCAAATTTATGAGTAAACGAGACTATTATGAGGTCCTTGGACTTAGCAAGGGCGCTTCAAAAGATGAAATTAAAAAAGCGTATCGTCGTTTGGCTAAAAAATACCATCCAGACGTAAGTAAAGAAGAAAATGCAATCGAAAAATTTAAAGAAGTACAAGAAGCATACGAAGTATTAAGCGATGATCAAAAGCGTGCACAGTACGATCAATTTGGTCATGCCGGTGCGAATCAAGGTTTCGGTGGCTTTGGCGGCGGAGGAGACTTCGGTGGTGGCTTCGGTTTTGAAGATATCTTTAGTTCATTCTTTGGTGGTGGCGGCGGTAGACGTCGTGATCCAAATGCTCCGCGCCAAGGTAATGACTTACAATACCAAGTTACTTTAGAGTTTGAAGAAGCTATTTTTGGTAAAGAGCTAAATGTCGAAATTCCAGTAGAAGATCCATGTGATACTTGTAAAGGTAGTGGAGCAAAACCAGGAACTTCAAAAGAAACATGTAAACATTGTTCAGGATCAGGGCAAGTAAGTGTAGAACAAAATACACCGTTTGGTCGTATTGTGAACCGTCAAGCTTGTGGTCATTGTTCAGGAACTGGTCAAATGATTAAAGAAAAATGTACGACATGTCACGGTTCTGGTAAAGTGCGTAAACGTAAAAAAATTAACGTTAAAATTCCAGCGGGTATCGATAACGGTCAACAAATACGTGTATCTGGAAAAGGTGAAGCGGGCGTAAATGGCGGACCAGCAGGAGATTTATATGTTGTCGTTCATGTAAAAAATCATGAATTCTTCGAGCGTGAAGGAGATCACATTATTTGCGAAATGCCATTAACATTTGCACAAATGGCACTTGGTGCGGAAGTGGAAGTTCCTACTGTTCATGGTAAAGTGAAGCTGAAAATCCCAGCAGGAACACAAACAGGAACAGAATTCCGCCTGAAAGGAAAAGGAGCTCCGAACGTACGTGGTTATGGTCAAGGAGATCAATATGTAGTTGTTCGTGTTGTTGTACCGACGAAATTAACTTCACATCAAAAAGATTTATTACGTGAATTCGCAGGACAAGAAGAGCAGGATGATAGTTTATTCGGAAAGCTTAAACGTGCTTTCAAAGGGGAATAATGGAAATAAAAAATGGAGTTGGTAAATTGTGAAATGGTCAGAAATTAGTATTCATACAACAGAAGAAGCAGTAGAAGCTGTCTCTCATATTTTACATGAAGCTGGTGCTAGTGGAGTTGCGATTGAGGACCCAGCGGAATTGACGAAAGAGCGCGAGCAACAATATGGTGAAATTTATGCATTGAACCCAGATGAATACCCGGCGGAGGGTGTATTAATAAAAGCATACTTCCCGCAAACGGATTCTTTACATGAAACGATTGCAGGTGTAAAATCATCTATTGATGTGCTTCCATCTTACGACATCGAAATTGGTACTGGAAATATTACCGTTAACGAAGTCAATGAAGAAGATTGGGCTACTGCTTGGAAAAAATATTACCATCCAGTACAAATTTCTGATACATTCACAATTGTGCCAACGTGGGAAGAGTATACACCGTCTTCTCCGGATGAAAAAATCATTGAATTAGATCCTGGTATGGCGTTTGGAACAGGAACGCATCCAACAACAACAATGTGTATTCGTGCTTTAGAAAAAACAGTTCAGCCAGGTGACACTATCATTGATGTAGGGACAGGTTCTGGTGTACTTAGTATTGCAGCGGCAAAACTAGGTGCGTCTGCTGTTCAAGCATATGATTTAGATCCAGTTGCAGTGGAAAGTGCAGAAATGAATGTGCGTTTAAATAAAACAGATGACATTGTGTCTGTTGGACAAAATAGTCTTTTAGAAGGTATTGAAGGTCCTGTTGATTTAATCGTAGCAAATTTACTAGCAGAAATTATTCTTTTATTCCCTGAAGATGCAGCGCGAGTTGTGAAGTCAGGCGGATTATTTATTACATCGGGCATTATTGCTGCGAAAGAAAAAGTGATTTCTGAAGCGTTAGAAAAAGCTGGATTTACAATTGAAGAAGTGTTACGAATGGAAGATTGGGTAGCAATTATTGCACGAAATGCGTAATATAGATTTTAGTCTATAATGAAAAGGGGAGTCTCTCACTATAAGGTGAGGGACTTGCCGTTTGTTATATGAAAAATGATAACGTTTCGTTCTTTTCGTAAGTGTTGACTTACGAAAGGAACGAAACTCTACTAAGGTGATTATATGCAACGTTATTTTGTAGAAGAGAAATATGTAAATGAGACAAGTATTCGCATTGTAGGTGATGACGTACATCATATTGCAAGAGTGATGCGTATGTCAGCTGGTGATCACATTTATTGCTGTGTAAACGGAAAAACGGCCGTATGTTCAATTGATGAAATTACCAGTGAATTTATTAATACGGCTATTGTAGAATGGGTAGAGGCGTCAAGCGAACTTCCTGTGTTCGTCACGATTGCAAGTGGACTGCCGAAAGGAGACAAGCTAGAGTTAATTTTCCAAAAAGGAACTGAGCTTGGGGCGGCTGCATTCTTACCATTTCAAGCATCTCGCTCTATCGTAAAATGGGATGCGAAAAAAGCTGATAAAAAAGTTGAGCGTTTAAGAAAAATTGTGAAAGAAGCTGCGGAACAATCACATAGAAGTGAGATTCCAGAAGTACATGCTCCGGCATCATTTAAGCAATTGCTTTCAATGAGTGGTGAGTATGATGTTTGTCTTGTTGCTTACGAAGAGGAAGCAAAACAAGGAGAGAAATCTAATTTTGCGAAAGCTTTAACGACGATGAAACCAGGCCAAAAACTATTAATTGTATTTGGCCCAGAAGGCGGTTTAGCTGAGGAAGAGATTACAGCGCTTCGTGAACATAAATTTGTACCATGTAGTTTAGGACCGAGAATTTTAAGAACAGAGACAGCGCCGCTATATGCGCTAAGTGCTGCTTCGTATCATTTTGAATTGATGGGGTGATGATCAATGTCAACTGTTGCGTTCCATACGTTAGGTTGTAAAGTAAACCACTATGAAACAGAAGCCATTTGGCAATTGTTTAAACAAGGTGGATATGAAAGAACTGAATATGAAAAGAAAGCTGATGTATATGTTATTAATACATGTACAGTAACGAATACGGGAGATAAGAAAAGCCGTCAAGTTATTAGACGTGCTGTTCGTCAAAACCCAGATGCGGTTATTTGTGTAACGGGATGTTATGCACAAACATCTCCAGCGGAAATTATGGCGATTCCAGGTGTAGATATTGTAGTTGGTACACAGGATCGTGAAAAGATGTTAGGTTACATCGAAGAATTCCGCAAAGAGCGTCAACCAATTAATGCTGTCCGCAACATTATGAAAACACGTGTATACGAAGAACTTGATGTACCTTATTTCACGGATCGTACACGTGCGTCTTTAAAAATACAAGAGGGTTGCAATAACTTCTGTACATTCTGTATCATTCCTTGGGCGCGTGGTTTAATGCGTTCTCGTGATGGAAAAGAAGTTATTAAACAAGCGCAGCAATTAGTAGATGCAGGCTATAAAGAAATCGTATTAACAGGTATTCATACAGGTGGATACGGTGAAGACATTAAAGATTATAACTTAGCTGGATTGCTTCGTGATATGGAAGCGGAAGTAGACGGATTAAAACGTCTTCGTATTTCTTCTATTGAGGCGAGTCAAATTTCAGATGAAGTAATTGAAGTGTTAGATAAATCTGAAGTAGTTGTACGCCATTTGCACATTCCGTTGCAATCAGGATCTAATACTGTGCTAAAACGTATGCGTCGTAAATATACGATGGAATTTTTCCAAGAGCGTTTAGATCGTTTGAAAGAAGCGTTACCAGGCCTTGCGATTACATCAGACGTAATCGTTGGTTTCCCAGGTGAAACAGAAGAAGAATTCATGGAAACATACAATTTTATTAAAGAGAATCGCTTCTCTGAATTACACGTGTTCCCTTATTCAAAACGTACAGGAACACCTGCAGCACGTATGGAAGATCAAGTTCCTGAAGATGTGAAGAACGATCGTGTTCATCGTTTAATTGAATTATCTAATCAGTTAGCGAAAGAGTATGCGTCACAGTTCGAAGGCGAAGTACTTGAAATCATCCCAGAAGAGCAATTTAAAGATGGCGACCGTGAAGGGTTATATGTAGGTTATACAGATAACTACTTGAAAATTGTATTTGAAGGATCCGAAGACTTAATTGGTAAACTAGTGAAAGTGAAAATTACGAAAGCTGGTTACCCATATAACGAAGCGCAATTTGTTCGTATTCTTGAAGATGATGTGAAAAAAGAATCAGCAAGCGCATAAAGTGAAACTTTAATCAGTGGGGCCCCCGCTGATTATTAGCCTTCACCAATCGGGCTGCCCGTTAATGTGGGATAAGAAAGCATGCAAATGGAGACAGTTTGCATGCTTTCTTTTTTGTTGGGAAGTTAAATTTTTACAAAAATAATGTGTTAAGTGAGTAGTTTTTTAGTGCAGCTCTGTATTAAAAACGATGTAATGATAAAAATATGGTTGTATTCAGGGGAAAAGGATAACGGCTATTTTAAAAAGGAAGAGCATCTATTCTTCTTTTATTCTGTCAAATAGTTGACCTGAAGTGATAAAATGTATTATAATCGTAAAAGACATGCTGAAGAAGTGTTTCTTTTTGCATGCTGAAGTTAGTATGTAAGTGTGATGTTTCGGAGGGAGGGAAAGAGAATGTCAAAAACAGTCGTTCGTAAAAACGAGTCTTTGGAGGATGCACTTCGCCGTTTTAAAAGATCGGTTTCTAAAACTGGTACACTTGCTGAAGCAAGAAAGCGCGAGTTTTATGAAAAACCAAGTGTAAAACGTAAGAAGAAATCTGAAGCGGCAAGAAAGCGTAAATTCTAAGAGAGGGTGTAAGTTATGAGTCTTCTCGGTCGTTTAAACGATGATATGAAACAAGCGATGAAGAATAAACAAAAAGAAAAATTAACCGTTATTCGTATGGTTAAGGCTGCTTTACAAAATGAAAGCATTAAACTGCAACATACTCTTACTGATGAAGAGGAATTAACAGTTTTAGCTCGTGAAGTAAAACAGTATAAGGACTCCCTCCTTGAATTTAAAAAAGCTGGTCGTGAAGACCTTGTTGATAAACTGCAAAGTGAAATTCAGATTTTAAGCGCATATTTGCCGGAGCAATTAACGGAAGAAGAATTAGCGAATGTAATTAAGCAAGTTATTTCTGAAGTTGGTGCTACATCTAAAGCAGATATGGGTAAAGTGATGACTGCTGTTATGCCGAAAGTAAAAGGTAAAACAGACGGATCGCTAGTGAATAAGCTGGTTATACAGCTATTAGCATAAAAAAACGTCTCATTTCGTATGAGACGTTTTTTTATGCTTTTTTTCAGTTTGGACGTGATATTGCAAGCTCTTTTTTCATACATATGGGATGAGAGGAGGTCTTTTGAAATGAAAAAATTAGAACAAATGAAGAATTGGTTAACGAAGCAAATAGACCTGCCAGTGGATGTGCTAATGGATCTACCTCGGATTACGCTTGTTGGGCAAGTGCATATCTATATAGAAAATCATCGAGGTTTATTAGTATTTTCAGATAAAGAAGTGAGGTTGTTGTTAAAGCATGGTCAGCTATTAATTAAGGGAAAATCCTTTGTTATTAAAACCATCCTTCCGGAAGAACTTTTGCTTGAAGGGATAATTGAACAAGTGACGTTTTTAGAAAACGAAAAGAAAGAAGAGTGAGGGAAACTTCCGTATGTGAAGTTTTTCTTCTTTATTCTTGTGAGTCGACTTTACTATTCGGTTTATCGCTTTATTTAGGGGTGGTAAAACTCTGTATTTCATTTTCGTACGAGCTATTTTTAATTAACGTGAAAAGTAGTGTGTCTACTTTTAGAAAGGTAGTGAAGGTAGTAGATGAAAAACAAATGGTTTATAAAGTGGCTTGGGTATGTAAAAGTACGAATTGAAGGTAGAGGAGCGGAACGGTTCGTTAACGAATGTGTACGTAGAAAATTATTAGTTTGGGACGTTAAGAAAATTGCTGATGAAACGTTAGTTTTTTGTATGTTGTTACGAGATGTGAAAAAAATAAAACCAATTTATCGAAAAAATGAATGCAAATTATATTTTATTGGGCGTTACGGTTTTCCTTTTTTGAATAAGCGTTTAATTAAAAATAGTGGATTCTTAATTGGGTTTTTAATTTTCTTCTTTGGTATGATTGCATTATCAAATATGGTTTGGAAAATTGAAATTACAGGAGCAAAACCTGAAACGGAATATATATTGATGAAAGAATTGGACAAAATGGGTATTAAAAAAGGGAAATTACAGTTTCAAATGCCTAGTGTAGAAGATGTACAGCGTCATTTGACAGATAATATTAATGCAATTACTTGGGCGGGGTTAGAAATAAGAGGAACGACATACCATTTTAAAATTGTTGAAAAAAATGAGCCGAAAAAAGAAAAAGAACAACAAGCACAAAATTTAGTGGCAAAAAAAGAAGCGATTGTTACAAAAACGTTTGTTGAAGTTGGAAAACCAGTCGTCCTGAAAAATGATCATGTAGAAAAGGGGCAGCTTCTCGTATCAGGAATATATGGTAATGAGGAGAGTCCGACGATTGTTTCAGCGAAAGGTATTGTATATGGAGAAACGTGGTACACATCGCATGTGAATGTCCCGCTGAAGACACAATTTCAAGTATATACTGGTAATGCGTATAATGAATATTTTCTTAAATTTGGAAGTGCGAAAATAAAAATATGGGGATTTCAACATGATAAGTATAAACGTTCTCGTATGGAAAGTGTAAAACACGATGTGAAATTATTTGGTTTTACATTACCGATTGCATACGAAAAAGATATAGTGAGAGAAGAGGAAGAAGCGAATCGAGAATATACCGAAAAACAAGCAATGAAAGTAGCAAAAGAGATGGCGGAAAAAGAACTAAAGAAAAAATTGGATGAACATGCTATGATTGTAAGTGATAAGATTTTGAGTAAAGAGGTTGAGGCGGATCAACTAAAAGTTACATTGCATTATACGGTAATCGAAAATATTGCTGAGCCACAACCAATATCTGAATCCGATATTCAAGGAGACTGAGTAATGGCAGAACAATTAGTAGAAATGAACCAACAACTGGAAAATCCTAACGAAGCAATCGCTCTTTTTGGAGTAAATGATGCTCATTTAAAAGTAATTGAAAGAGAACTGAATGTATCGATTGTAACTAGAGGAGAAACTGTTCATGTATCTGGAGCAGATGAAACTGTGACACTCGTAGAAAAAATCTTACAGCAATTACTTGTTGTGATTCGTAAAGGTGTATCAATTACAGAAAGAGATGTCGCGTATGCGATCCAGCTCGCGCAACAAGGGAAAATTGCTCAATTTGAAGAGTTATATGAAGAAGAAATTTTTAAAACTGCAAAAGGTAAATCGATTCGTGTAAAAACGATGGGGCAAAGAAGATATATTCATGCAATGAAGAAGAATGATATTGTATTTGGGATAGGACCTGCTGGGACTGGTAAAACATACTTAGCTGTAGTAATGGCTGTCAGAGCTTTAAAGCAAGGGTATGTAAAGAAAATTATTTTAACGAGACCTGCTGTAGAAGCTGGAGAGAGCTTAGGTTTTTTACCAGGGGATTTAAAAGAGAAGGTAGATCCGTATTTACGTCCATTGTATGATGCACTGCACGATATTCTTGGACAAGAATATACGCAACGTATGATGGAGCGTGGAGTGATTGAAATCGCACCTCTTGCTTATATGAGAGGGCGTACGCTCGATGATTCATTTGTTATTTTAGATGAAGCGCAAAATACAACGGGTGCCCAAATAAAAATGTTTTTAACAAGATTAGGTTTTAGTTCTAAAATGGTTATTACAGGAGACCCTTCGCAAGTAGATTTGCCAAAAGGGGTAAAATCAGGACTTTCTCTTGCTTCTAACATTTTATCTGGTGTATCGGGTCTTTCATTCATTACATTAGAACAAACGGACGTTGTAAGGCATCCACTGGTGCAACGTATTATTGAGGCATATGATAAAATGGAATGATCCTATTTGTCAGGATCATTTCTTTTTGTATGATAAGGTTGGCGAATGGTAAATTTTTTACTATCATGAAAGAAGAAGGAAATAAGCGATAGATGACGTGTTATTTCGAAAGCGTCGCTGACTACAAGAAATGAAAGCTATAAATAGTTTCACTTTATTTCTGGAGAGGAGAAGGTATTGAAATCATGTCAAGATCTCAAGAAATTTCTAAGTGGTTTCGTAATTTTCAACATTCGAAAAAACTAAGTTGGATTTCTTACGTTGTATTAGGAGCGGTACTGTTTTTTGCACTGATGAATAATGTAAAACCGGAGCAGTTAGATGTTGAAATATATTCTATTGCGAAAAAGACAATCCATTCTCCTGTAAAAATTGAAGACAAAGTTACAACGGAAAAAAAGAAAAAAGAAGCTGCTACAAAAGTTGAAGATCAATATACATATAAAAGTGAGTATAAACAAAATAAAGTAGATATTGTGAATGATGTCTTTGCAAAAGTAGATGAAGTGGTGCAAGAGATAAAAGCTATTGGACCAGATGAACAAAAAAAAATAACTGATGCTGAGAAAGTGGACAAGTTGAAAAAGAAATTACCTGTCGAATTAACGAAAGAATTATCTGATTCGAATTTACTGAACTTGATTAATGCGGATCCGAGCCAGTTAGTATTAGCGAAAGATGCAGCGGTTACAGCTATTAATAGTATCATGAGCGGGCATATTAAAATGGACGAATTGAAGGATGCAAAAGATCGATATGTAAGTGAGATGAATAGTGTTAATGTCGATAACGGTTTAAAGGACTCTATTAAGGCGTTAGGGAAATATGCGATTTCAGCGAACTACTTTTATGATCCGACTTTAACAAAAGAGAAGAGAAAAGCGGAGGAAGACTTAGTTCCGCCCGTCTATATTCTGCAAGGACAAGTTCTTGTTAGAGAAGGTGAAACGATTTCAAGTGATATGTATAATCAGTTGAAATTAGTCGGCTTGTTAGAGAAAGGTAATAGCTTCCAACCATATGTTGGTTTAGTGGTACTCATCGGTGTGTTACTATACTTTATGCATAAACAGTTTGAAGTATTTTTACAGCGAAAAAGAGAAGATAGGCCGTATATTTTAGCGTATGTTACGATTTTGTCTATCACGATTGTTTTAATGAAGATCATTAGTTTATTTCAAAAGCTTGAATATGCAGGGATTGCATATGTTGTCCCAGTTGCGATGGGGACAATACTTGTAAAATTAATGATTGGTGATCGGTTTGTATTTTTAACAAGTATGATTTTTTCTGTGTGCGGAAGTATTATGTTTAATGAAGGTGTAACAAGTACACTGAACTATAGTGTAGGTATTTATGTGTTATTAAGTTCATTATCAGTGAGCATTTTCTTGAGAGAGGAAAATCGTCGTACGATGATTTTACAGGCTGGTATACTCGTGTCTGTATTAAATGTGGTCGTATTGGCGGCGTTGTTATTATTACGTAATGGGAATTTTTCACCTCTTGAAATTGGTACGCAACTATTAATGGCTTCCCTTTCAGGGATTATTTCTTCGGTTCTTGCTATGGGGATTTTACCGTATTTAGAGGGTGGGCTTGGAATTGTATCCAGTATGAAACTGATGGAACTATCAAGTCCGAATCATCCGCTTTTGCGTAAAATTTTGTTAGAAGCGCCAGGGACATATCACCATAGTGTAATGGTAGCGAATTTGTCTGAATCAGCTTGTGAAGCGGTTGGAGCAAATGGTGTATTAGCTCGTGTAGGGGCATATTATCATGATGTAGGAAAAACAGTGCAACCACAATTCTTTATTGAAAATCAGATGGGAATTGAAAATCCGCATGATAAATTAGACCCTGTAACGAGTAAAGATATTATCATTGCTCATGTAACGGACGGGGTAAAGATGCTCGAAGAATACCATATTCCGCAAGAAATTATTGATATTGCGGGACAACATCATGGTACAACGTTACTTAAATATTTTTATTATAAAGCGATGAAAGAAGATAAAGAAAAATATACAGAAGAGATGTTCCGTTATCCAGGGTCAAAAGCAACTTCTAAAGAGTCGGCAATTGTTGGTATAGCTGATAGCGTAGAGGCTGCGGTCCGTTCTATGAATCACCCTACGCCAGATCAAATTAATAATTTAGTGCAAAGTATTATTAAAGATCGCCTGCAAGATGGACAATTTAGTGAATGTGATTTGACATTTAAGGAACTACAAATCGTTGGAAAAACGTTATGTGAAACGTTAAATGGTATTTTCCATTCGCGTATTACATATCCGGAACCACCGGAAGAGAAGGAGAAAGAATGAGTTTATTAATCGATTTCATTGATGAAACAGAAGAAGTGCAAGAGGAATATGTGGGTTTAATTCGTGAGATATTAGAAAAAGCAGCTCAAATGGAAGAAATAGAGGATGGTGCGGAGTTATCAGTGACATTTGTAGATAACGAGCGCATTCGTGAGATTAATCGTGATTACCGAGATAAGGATCAGCCTACTGATGTAATTTCCTTTGCTATGGAAGAAATGGGCGAAGGGGAAATGGAAATTGTAGGTGCAGAAATGCCGCGCATGTTAGGAGATCTTATTATTTCTATTCCGAGAGCGAAAGAACAAGCTGAAGAGTATGGACATTCTTTCGATCGTGAACTTGGCTTTTTAGCGTTACATGGCTTTTTACATTTGCTTGGTTATGACCACATGACAGAAGAGGATGAAAAAGAAATGTTTGGAAGACAAAAAGAAATTTTAGAAGCATTTGGATTAGGACGATGAAAAAAGGAAAACTTATAGATAGTTTTGGATATGCTATAGCTGGTATATTCTTTTGTCTTCGTCAGGAACGAAATATGAAAATTCATTATTTAGCCGCAGTCATTGTTATATGCTGCGGCTTTTATTTCCATATTACGAAAATAGAGTGGATAGTATTACTTATTGTAATAGGAAGTGTAATGAGTCTAGAAATGGTAAATACAGCTGTGGAAAAAACAGTGGATTTAGCGACTGCCGATATTCATCCGTTTGCAAAAATTGCCAAGGATGTTGCAGCTGGAGCGGTTTTATTATTTGCAATAATAGCCGTTGTAATTGGTGCTATTATCTTTTTACCGTATATGGTATAGTTGCATTCCAAAGCTTTTCTTAAGTCTTGGAAGAGCCGTAAAGGCCTTTAATGAAAGAATGTATCTATTCACAGCTGTGAACAGGAAGGATGCGGGAATATGAATAGTAAACAATTAATTCAAGAAGCAATCGAAGCGCGTAAACAAGCGTACGTACCATATTCAAAATTTCAAGTAGGTGCAGCATTATTAACACGAGATGGAAAAGTATATCGAGGATGTAATGTTGAGAATGCGTCATATGGCTTATGTAACTGTGCAGAAAGAACAGCTTTATTTAAGGCGGTTTCTGAAGGAGATAAAGAGTTTGTAGCTATTGCAATTGTAGCAGATACAAAGCGTCCAGTACCTCCTTGTGGAGCATGTCGACAAGTTATGATAGAATTATGTAAACAGGATACGAAAGTATACCTATCAAATTTACATGGTGACGTTCAAGAGACGACAGTTGGAGAATTGTTACCAGGAGCATTTTTAGCGGAGGATTTACATGAATAGAAAAGGTTATAAATCAGGTTTTGTCTCTATTATTGGCAGACCGAATGTTGGGAAATCTACATTTTTAAACCGTATTATCGGCCAGAAAATTGCTATTATGAGTGACAAGCCACAAACGACTCGTAATAAAATTCAAGGTGTATATACAGAAAATGATTCACAAGTAATTTTCATTGATACACCAGGAATACATAAACCTAAACATAAACTAGGCGACTTCATGGTGAAGATGGCTCAAACGACATTGAAAGAAGTTGATATTGTCCTGTTTATGGTCAATGCAGCTGAAGGATTTGGGCGTGGTGAGGAATTTATTATTGAGAAATTACAAGAAACGAAGCAACCGGTATTTTTAGTAATTAATAAAATTGACCAAGTTCATCCGGAGCAATTACTAGAGTTAATTGATCAATACCGTAAACTACATGAATTTGCAGAGATTGTACCAATTTCGGCATTAGACGGTAATAATGTGGAATCGTTAATTGGAGCAATTAAAAAGTATTTACCAGAAGGACCACAATACTATCCAGATAATCAAGTGACAGATCATCCAGAGAGATTTATCATTGCGGAGCTGATTCGTGAAAAAGTACTTCATTTAACACGTGAAGAAGTGCCGCATTCTGTAGCTGTTGTTATTGATGCGATTCAAAAGCGTGAGGGCGGGGCAGTCTATGTAAATGCAACAATCATTGTTGAACGTCCATCACAAAAAGGGATTATTATTGGAAAACAAGGTAAGATGTTAAAAGAAGTCGGGAAACGAGCTCGTTTTGATATTGAAGCACTACTTGGTTCTAAAGTATTTTTAGAAGTATGGGTAAAAGTGCAAAAAGATTGGCGTAATAAGATGTCTCATCTTCGTGACCTTGGTTTCCGTGAAGACGAGTATTAAAATAGAGTAAAGCTGTAATCAGTGGATGGGTTGTTCATCCGCTGATTATTGGTTTTTATGAACTTTGATAAATTAGGAAAAATTTTTCTCACATGAAAATGGACAAAATGGGTCAATTTAATAACAACAAAGGAAATTGGTTTATAGGCTACGCTTATTGAGAAAGGTGGATTCTTATGCTAGATTTTACCTGGAAGTTTTTCTCCAAAACAGGAAGCATTGAAACGTACTTGCTTTTGAAAGAGATGGAAAAAGACGTAAACGATGAGATGGATCAACATGAAGAGGAACTAGCGCATCTAGACTCTCCAATTTCTTGACCCGTTTTGTTCAAACCTTGGATGGTGACGAACATGTTTCAAAAAGTTGAGGGCATCGTTATCCGTACGACAGATTACGGAGAAACGAACAAGATTGTTACAATATTCTCAAGAGAATTTGGTAAGGTAAGTGCAATGGCAAGAGGAGCAAAAAAACCGAAAAGCCGGTTAGCATCTGTTTCGCAACTTATGACGCATGGGCATTTTCTTATTCAAATGGGATCTGGACTTGGAACTTTACAACAAGGCGAGATTATTTCAACTATGAAAGAAATTCGCGAGGATATATTTTTAACTGCTTATGCATCATTTATTGTTGAGTTAACTGATAAAGCAACAGAAGATAGAAAACATAATCCATATTTATTTGAAATGTTATATCAAACGTTGCATTATATGTGTGAGGGTGTTGACCCAGAAGTATTATCATTAATTTATCAAACGAAAATGCTTCCGGTATTAGGGATGCGCCCGTACTTTGATACATGTGCAATTTGTCATCAAGAAACAGATTTTGTCGCCTTCTCTGTCAGGGAAGGCGGTTTTCTGTGCTCGCGTCATGCGGAGCAAGATCCGTATCGTATACCGGTAGGAGAAGCCGTTCATAAATTATTACGTCTTTTCTTCCACTTCGATTTACATCGACTTGGCAATGTATCAGTGAAGGATAGCACAAAAAAACAAATGCGTTTAGTATTGAATACATATTATGATGAATATTGCGGGATTTATTTGAAATCAAGACGTTTTTTAGAACAACTTGATAAGTTTCAAATATAATTTTGGGCCTTATACGGTCTTTTTTACATACTTTCTTTTTCGAATAGTGTATTTAGTATATAATATTTAAGAGATAGTATAACTTTTTTCGTTGTGCATTAAAGGTGGTGATTATCATAGAGCTGAATAAACGGCAAGAACATATCATTCAGATTGTAAAAGATCACGGCCCTATTACAGGGGAATCAATTGCAGCGCAATTGGGTTTAACACGTGCAACGCTAAGACCAGACTTAGCAATTTTAACGATGGCTGGTTATCTAGAAGCGCGTCCACGCGTAGGTTATTTTTATACGGGGAAAACAGGGGGGCAGCTATTATCTGAAGCTGTTAAGAAAATTAAAGTACAAGATTACCAATCTAGACCGGTTGTAATTGATAAAAATGTTTCTGTATACGATGCAATTTGTACAATGTTTTTAGAGGACGTGGGTACATTATTCGTTGTAGATCAATCGACTCTATTAGTTGGTGTTGTATCTCGTAAAGATTTATTAAGAGCTAGCTTAGGAAAGCAGGATTTAACCTCTCTTCCGGTTAATATTATCATGACAAGGATGCCAAACATTGCGATGTGTCATAGGGAGGATTCTTTATATGATATTGCGATGGAATTAATAGAAAGACAGATTGATGCGATGCCAGTTGTAAAAGATACGAAGCAAGGACTAGAAGTAATTGGACGAATTACAAAAACAAATATTACACGTGCGTTTGTAAACTTAGTAAATAACGAATAAGTGTAATTTGTTTAAAGTGAGGTAATGTAATGGATAATAAAATCGTATATGTCGTATCTGACTCTGTGGGAGAAACGGCGGATTTAGTTGTTCGAGCAGCAATGGGGCAATTCCCATTTGCTCCTGATATTAGACGTGTACCGTATGTAGAAGATACAGGGACATTAAAAGAAGTGATTTCAATTGCCAAGAGCAATCAAGCACTTATTTGTTTTACGCTAGTGAAGCCTGAAATGCGTCAGTATTTAGTAAAAGAGGCTGCAAAAGAAGGTGTAGAGGCGTACGATATTATCGGACCTCTAATCGATCAAATTGAAAACATTACAGGGCAAGTACCAAGATATGAGCCAGGTGTTGTTCGTAGATTAGATGAAGAATACTTTAAAAAGATTGAAGCGATTGAATTTGCTGTGAAGTACGATGATGGTAGAGATGCGCGTGGTATTTTAAAAGCTGATATCGTATTGATTGGAATTTCGCGTACTTCGAAAACACCACTTTCACAATATTTAGCGCATAACAAGCGTTTGAAAGTTGCCAATGTACCACTTGTGCCGGAAGTGGATCCACCTGAGGAATTATATCAAGTGGCAAAAGAAAAATGTTTCGGTTTAAAAATTACGCCTGATAAGTTGAATCATATTCGAAAAGAGCGATTAAAGTCACTTGGATTAAGTGATGGGGCAACATATGCAAATATTAATCGTATTAAAGAAGAAATTGATCACTTTGAAAATGTAGTTAGCAAAATAAATTGTCAAGTAATTGATGTATCGAATAAAGCAATTGAAGAAACAGCAAATATTATTGTGAATGCAGTGCAGAACCAAAAAATGTTTTAGCACATTTACCAAAGGTGAATGTGCTTTTTTCGCTCGTGAGAAATGTGATACTTGTTATCTTCGTAATAGATTATGACAGAGTGGTTATACTTATATTCTTCTGCTTTTTTTATTATGTTAAAAGTAGGGTTTCGTTATCCTGAAATGTAAGATGAAAAAATAAAGGGATATGTAGCGTAGTTGAAGAAAATATATTATAATAAAAAATTGTGATAAAAACCTATATTTTACGTTTAGACTTTAATTTTTCAGAATAAACTAGGGATAGGATTTACAAAAAAACATGTAATTACGTTAAATCGACAAAATCTATACAAGAAAACGCACATTATGGAAGGATTCACAGAAGGGATGTAGAATACAGAAATATGCAAAACATCAATTAAGATAGTAGTTGGTGCAGATGCATGTCCCGTGAAGGCTGAAATTGTGCGAGTTGGAACGAAATTTTATGTCGAGATTTTGTTTGTCACATCGTATGCTCATCACTCAGGAAAACAGCAAGGTGATTGGATCTATGTGGATTCTGAACAAGATAAAGTTGATTTTTATATCGATCAACATGTAAAAGCAACAGATCTCGTGATCACACAGGATATGTGGCTTGCTTGTCTTCTTGTAAAAAAGGTGTATATGTATTGTCTCTAAGAGACACATTTGTAACAGATGAGCAAATGAATACAATTTTATATAGTAAGTATGTATCTGCGCGGTTACGCAGATAAGGGACTGATGTGAAAGGTCCAAAATCGTTTGCGAAACATAATCGACAACACTTTCTAACAAAATTAGAAAAAATATTGTCGAATTATAAAGGAATTTTTTAATTTATATCGAATACAAAATACGACACGGAGATGGAGTTATGGGGAACAGAATTCCCGAAGAAGTTGTTGAACAGATTCGGACATCATCCGATATTGTTGAAGTGATTGGTGAATACGTTCAACTTAGAAAGCAGGGGCGTAACTATTTCGGCCTTTGTCCATTTCATGGTGAGAATTCTCCTTCATTCTCTGTTTCATCCGATAAACAAATCTTTCATTGCTTCGGATGTGGAGAAGGTGGAAATGTATTTTCCTTTCTAATGAAAATGGAAGGACTGGCTTTTACTGAAGCTGTTCAAAAGCTTGGTGAAAGAAATGGAATTGCGGTTGCAGAATATACATCAGGGCAAGGACAACAAGAAGACATATCTGATGACACTGTCATCATGCAACAGGCTCATGAACTTTTGAAAAAGTATTATCATCATTTATTAGTAAATACAGAAGAAGGAAATGAAGCACTTTCGTATTTGTTAAAACGTGGTATTACGAAAGAGATGATTGAGAAGTTTGAAATTGGTTATGCGTCACCTGCTTGGGATGCAGCAACGAAAATTTTACAAAAAAGAGGTTTATCGCTATCTAGTATGGAACAAGCGGGTCTTCTCATAAGAAGTGAGAAGGATGGGAGTCATTACGATCGCTTCCGTGGAAGAGTTATGTTCCCGATCTATACGTTACAAGGAAAAGTGATAGCGTTTAGTGGAAGGGCGTTAGGAGATGATACTCCGAAATATTTAAATAGCCCTGAAACACCGATTTTTCACAAAAGTAAATTGTTGTATAACTTCCACCAAGCAAGGCCGTTTATTAGAAAACGTGGGCAAGTAGTTCTTTTTGAAGGGTATGCTGACGTACTAGCTGCGGTAAAAAGTGGTGTGGAAGAAGCTGTTGCGACAATGGGAACAGCTTTAACTGAAGAACAAGCAAAACTTCTGCGACGTAACGTTGAAACTGTTGTTCTTTGCTATGATGGTGATAAAGCAGGACGAGAAGCAACGATGAAAGCAGGGCAATTATTATTGCAAGTTGGTTGCCAAGTGAAAGTTACATCTTTGCCAGATAAGCTTGATCCTGATGAATATGTGCAACAATATGGGACTACTGCTTTTGAAAATCTTGTGAAATCAAGTATAAGTTTTGTTGGTTTTAAAATAAATTATTTGCGTTTAGGGAAAAATTTGCAAGATGAGTCTGGCAAAGAAGAATATGTGAAAAGTGTTTTAAAAGAATTATCGTTGTTACAGGATGCGATGCAGGCGGAATCCTATTTGAAGTCATTATCGCAAGAATTTTCGTATTCAATGGAAACGCTTTTGAATCAATTGCACCAATATCGCAAAGAACAAAAGGTACAGCAAAAACAAGTAAAGCAGGTTTCTAAGCCGTCTCAAATTGTTCAAACAAAACCGAAGTTAACAGGTTTTGAAAGGGCAGAAAGAGAAATTATTTATCATATGTTGCAAAGTGCAGAAGTAGCCGTTCGTATGGAACCTCATATAGAAGATTTTCATACAGAAGAACATAAAGGGATTTTATATGAACTATACGCATATTATGAAAAGGGAAATGAACCTTCAGTCGGAACATTTTTAAGTTGGCTCTCTGATGAAAAGTTGAAAAATATTATTACTGATATTTCGACGGATGAATTTATTAATCCAGAATACACAGAAGAAGTGTTACAAGGCCATTTGGAGACGCTCAGCCGTCATCGGGAAAAACTTGAAAAGATGGAAATCATCTTTAAAGTAAAACAAATGGAAAAAACAGATCCTGTAGAGGCTGCTAAATACTATGTGGCATATTTACAAAATCAAAAAGCGAGAAAATAGCTTTTTTGATAAAGTTTTAGTATAATGAATGTTTGTATCTCGCGTAAGGAGGGGAACAGATGGCTGACAAACCAGCTCGTTCTAAACAAATTGAAACTGAAATGACCCTTGAGCAAGTGAAAGAACAACTCACTGAGCTCGGAAAAAAACGTGGCGTTCTTACATATGAAGAGATTGCAGAACGCATGAATGGATTTGAAATTGAATCCGATCAAATGGATGAATACTATGAATATTTAGGTGAACAAGGGATTGACTTAGTTGGCGACAATGACAACGACGAAGGCCCTAATAATCGCCAAATAGCAAAATCGGAAGAAGAATTCGACCTAAATGATTTAAGTGTACCACCTGGGGTTAAAATCAACGATCCTGTTCGTATGTACTTAAAAGAAATTGGTCGCGTAGACTTACTATCTGCAGAAGAAGAAATTCGACTTGCAACGCGTATTGAAGAAGGCGATGAAGAAGCGAAACGTCGTCTTGCAGAAGCAAACTTACGTCTTGTAGTAAGTATTGCAAAGCGCTACGTGGGCCGTGGTATGCTTTTCTTAGACTTAATTCAAGAAGGGAACATGGGTCTAATTAAAGCAGTTGAAAAGTTCGATTATCGTAAAGGTTTCAAATTTAGTACGTATGCAACTTGGTGGATTCGCCAAGCGATTACACGTGCCATTGCAGACCAAGCGCGAACAATTCGTATTCCAGTTCACATGGTTGAAACGATTAATAAGTTAATTCGTGTACAACGTCAATTATTACAAGATTTAGGACGCGAACCATCTCCAGAAGAGATTGGTGAAGAAATGGATCTTGCACCAGAAAAAGTACGTGAAATCTTAAAAATTGCACAGGAGCCAGTTTCTCTTGAAACACCAATTGGTGAAGAAGACGACTCCCATTTAGGTGACTTTATTGAAGACCAAGAAGCAACATCGCCTGCGGACCATGCAGCGTATGAATTGCTAAAAGAACAATTAGAAGATGTGTTAGATACACTAACAGATCGTGAAGAAAATGTTCTACGTCTTCGCTTTGGTTTAGATGATGGACGAACTCGTACGCTTGAAGAAGTTGGGAAAGTATTCGGCGTAACGAGAGAACGTATCCGTCAAATCGAAGCAAAAGCACTTCGTAAATTAAGACATCCAAGCCGTAGTAAACGTCTTAAAGATTTCTTAGAATAGGTTCTTTTTAAGTTTACTTCACTTTTGTGAAGTAAACTTTTTTATTTTGTTAATTTTTGATAAAGTCTAGCTATCGGCAACGATTACAATTTCTTGTAATTTATTTTACAGAATTGTCTTTTGATTTGCAAATGCTCATTTTTCGATTTTTCGATTAATTTTGTTTATTCTATACAAAAATATATGTAGAAAAGTGAAAAAAATGATGAGAAACGTTAATAATTATCGAAATAATAAGCGATATGACAATAAAAAACAATAAACTGAATTTATGGAATATTTTTAACAAGTGGTAGTTTGCTCTTTTCTGATAGAGCGTTTTCAAGTACAATGGAAATGACTGAATCATCTAACTATTTAGGGATATAGAGGGGGGAGAAGAGATATGAAACGTAATCCGCTGATTCCGTTCGCTCTTATTGCAGCATTGGGTATTATCGTTATGTTTGTATTTTCATTTCAGGGGCTAAATAAATCTAAAGAGTTAGCTGATGCAAAAAATGGCGGGAAGCCAGCACAAACAGCATCAAAACCAGAGGATATTGTGAAGCAAAGCTGTACGAGCTGTCATGGTGATCAGTTACAAGGGGCAGTAGGACCTAATTTACAAAAAATTGGTGGGAAACTTTCAAAAGATGAAATTAAAGAAATTCTTTCGAAAGGAAAAGGAAATATGCCTGCTAATATAGTTCCAGCTGATCAAGCTGCTAAAGTAGCTGATTGGTTATCGAAGAAAAAATAAAGTTCCGTATGACAAGCCTTTTGCTTACGCAAAGGGCTTGTTTTTCTATATTTTCTAAAATACGATAAATGATAGAGAAGTGAATTGTTGTTATAGGCTTGCAACAACTACTATAAATTCATTATCATGGAGACAGACTGACAAGAGAAGGAGTAATGGAAATACATGAATGAAGTAAAGCTTTCAAAACGATTAGAAGAAGTTGTACGTGAAATACCAGTAGGATCTACAGTTGCTGATATTGGATCGGATCATGCGTATTTACCGTGTTATACAATTATAAATAATATTGCTACAAAAGCAGTTGCTGGAGAGGTTGTAGATGGACCATTTCGCTCCGCACAAGCAACTGTAGCTGAAAGTGGCTTACAAGATAAAGTAGATGTGCGTAAAGGGAATGGATTAGCAGTAATCACGCCAGGAGAAGTAGATGTAATTACGGTTGCCGGAATGGGCGGAGCGTTAATTCGTGACATTTTAGAAAGTGGTAAAGAAAAATTAGAAGGTGTAACGCGTTTAATTTTACAGCCGAATATTGCAGCACATCACATTCGTGAATGGTTTATTGAGAATGGTTGGGAGCTTATCCATGAAAAAATCGTAAAAGAAGATGGGAAAATTTACGAGATTTTAGTAGGTGAGCGAGGAAATGTTGTAGTGCCTTACTCTGAAAATAAACAAGCTGAATTGTTTATGGGACCATTTTTAATAAAAGAAAAAAGTGAAGCTTTCGTTGAAAAATGGGAAGGAGAATTAAAAAACTTCCAAAATATTTTAAAACAGTTAGAACGTGCGGCTGATTCTGAAGAAACAAAAGTAAAGCGTGCGGAAGTAGAAGCGAAAATGAAAATGATAGGGGAGATTTTATCATGAGTAAAATTCCAAATGGCCATGAAATTATTTCTTTATTTGAAAGTATGTATCCGAAGCATCTGGCAATGGAAGGAGATAAGATTGGCTTGCAGATTGGAGCGCTTAATAAACCCGTGCAGCACGTATTAATTGCGTTAGATGTAACGGAAGAAGTTGTGGATGAAGCGATTCAATTAGGAGCGAATGTCATTATTGCTCATCACCCTTTAATTTTTAACCCGTTAAAAGCGATTCATACAGATAAGGCGTATGGGAAAATTATTGAAAAGTGTATTAAAAATGATATTGCAATCTATGCAGCACACACAAATGTGGATGTTGCTAAGGGCGGAGTAAATGATTTACTCGCTGATGCGTTAGGATTGCAAAATACAGAAGTTTTGGCACCGACATACGCAGAAGAAATGAAAAAAATTGTAGTGTTTGTACCTGAAACTCATGCAGAAGAAGTACGAAAAGCATTAGGAGACGCAGGTGCTGGTCATATCGGCAATTACAGCCACTGTACGTTTAGCGGTGAGGGGACAGGCACGTTTGTACCTCAAGAGGGGACAAATCCTTATATCGGGGAAACTGGGCGGTTAGAACGTGTGGAAGAGGTGCGTATCGAAACGATTATTCCAGCTTCACTACAGCGAAATGTGATTAAAGCAATATTAACGGCACATCCATATGAAGAAGTAGCATATGATGTGTATCCACTTGATAACAAAGGTGAAACATTAGGGCTTGGAAAAATAGGATATTTACAAGAAGAAATGACACTTGGACAGTTTGCAGAACATGTAAAGCAATCATTAGATGTAAAGGGTGCGCGCGTTGTTGGGAAATTAGATGATAAAGTGCGCAAAGTAGCTGTACTTGGTGGAGACGGCAATAAATATATAAACCAAGCGAAATTTAAAGGAGCAGATGTATATGTAACAGGTGACATGTATTACCATGTTGCTCATGATGCGATGATGCTCGGTTTAAATATAGTTGACCCAGGACATAACGTTGAAAAAGTAATGAAGCAAGGTGTGCAAAAGCAATTGCAAGAAAAAGTAGATGCAAAGAAATTCAATGTACAAATTCATGCTTCACAGTTACATACAGATCCGTTTACATTTGTATAAGAAATAATAAAAACCGTTGCTCATGTCAGCAACGGTTTTTATTATTGTTCTTTTTTCACTTTCACGCGAGGTAATATTTTTTGTAACGGTACTTTTCGAATTCTCTCCCATGTAGCTGGGTTCATTGGATCGTATTGCTCTAAGAAAGCGATAACTTCTTTTGTAATTGGTGTTGGAGTAGAAGCGCCTGCTGTAACAGCTACGTTTTCTACACCTTGTAGCCACTCTAATTGAATCTCACTTACATCTGCCACACGATAAGCCTTCGTACCAGCGATTTCTTGTGATACTTGTGCTAAGCGATTTGAATTGTTACTTTTTGGATCACCAACAACAATTGTTAAGTCTGCAACATCTGCTTGTTTAGCGACAGCTTCTTGGCGAACTTGAGTTGCTAAGCAAATTTCTTTATGGAATTCTGCTGTTGGGAATTTTTTCTGAATGTCCTCCATTAAATGTTGAACATCCCATTGGCTCATTGTTGTTTGATTCGTAACTAAAATTTTATCAGTTGGAATTTCTAACGTTTTTAAATCATCAGCTCTTTCGATAAGATGAACGATATCAGGTGCAATACCAACCGCGCCTTCTGGTTCTGGATGGTTTTTTTTGCCGATATAAATGACATGGTATCCTTCAGCTTTCTTTGCTTCAATAAGATCATGTGTTTTTGTAACGTCTGGACAAGTGGCATCGATTGTTGTTAAACCTTTTTCTTTCGCACGTTGCTTCACTTCTGGAGAAACACCATGTGCAGTGAAAATAACAGTACCAGAATCAATTTTATCTAAAATTTCTAATCGACTTGGACCATCTAATGTAATAATGCCATCTTCTTCGAACGCATCTGTTACATGTTTGTTGTGAACAATCATACCTAAAATATAAATAGGTCTCGGTAATGATGTATCTAATGCGGCGTTACGTGCAATAACCATCGCATCAACAACACCGTAGCAATAACCACGAGGGGAAATTTTAACAATTTTCATGTGAGTAATCCTCTCCTTCTAAACAAGGGATACTTTTGTGCATATTCTTTTACATTATAAAGGAGGAGTGGATAGAAAACAAAGGATTGTTACACATATAGTTTTGGTTTTGTTGCTATTTTTTGAACAGGCTCCTCTCGTACTTCTTTTTCTATGACTGGCTCAATCACTATTTTTTTTCGTTTTCGTTTTCTTTTTGGCGGAGGAGGTGGAGTTGCTACCTCAATCTTTTCTGCTAGGTCTTCAGTTTGATCTTCTTCCGTACTTTTTCCAGAGGTGAGGATTTTAACAATGCTTGGTAGGTTACGCATAATGGGACCGTACTGTTCGACGACAGGGCTTACAGATTGAACGACTTGGGATACTTTTTCGATATTGTTTATCATATTAGTTGGATTCGAGATTAAATTCGAAAAAAAACTACCGATGCCGCTACTTGATGCCGCTGTAGTTGTTGCACTGCCGCGCGTGTCGTTTGATTCATACATTTGAGGGGGAATCATTTGCTCAGGATGCTGCTGCATGTATGGTTGATATTGCTGTGAGTATTGCTGTGGATATTGTTGTTGGTATTGCTGCTGGTATTGTTGTTGATATTGCTGTCGATATTGGGGCGGGGGTTGCTGCTGATGCATCATCGGTGGCCCTTCCATTTGTCGATAAGGCGGGACCATTTGCATGAAAGGTTCGGTGGGATCGTGCTTTTTAAAGAGTTTAGCAAGGAAACCTTTCTTTTTTTGTGCCATCGGCGGTAGTTGTGGAATTGGATATGGTGTGTAAGGTTGTTGTCCTTGAGTCGGATACATTTGCCTTATAGGGGATTTCGGAAACATGTGAGAAATCCTCCTTTCTTCAGTTAGGTATATACACATACAATATGCAATGAAAGGGAAGAAGGTTAGTTTTTGAAGGAAAAACCTAAACTAAAGATGGATTTTACTTGTAGATTTCGATATAATGTAGACTTGACTGATTTGTGCGCGCAGTAGAAATTTAGAAAGAAGGTGTAACTTATGACACAACAAACTTTTACACAGTATGATTTTAAACCATTTTTAATAGATGCAGTTCGTGAACTACGCTTTACAGAGCCGACAGGAATTCAACAGAAAATTTTCCCGGTCGTGAAAAAAGGTGTAAGTGTAATTGGACAATCCCAAACAGGTTCTGGGAAAACACACGCATATTTACTTCCTACACTGAACAGAATTAATCCAAGTCGTGAAGAAGTACAACTTGTTATTACAGCGCCTACTCGTGAGTTGGCACAACAAATTTACGAGGAAATCGTGAAATTAACAAAGTTCTGTGCGGAAGATCAAATGATTACAGCGCGTTGTTTAATTGGTGGAACTGATAAACAACGATCAATTGAAAAGTTGAAAAAACAACCTCATATTGTAGTTGGAACACCAGGACGTATTAAAGACTTAGTAGAAGAACAAGCGTTATTTGTTCATAAAGCAAATACGATTATTGTCGATGAAGCAGACTTAATGCTTGATATGGGATTCATTCACGATGTAGACAAAATTGCAGCACGCATGCCTAAAAACTTGCAAATGCTAGTTTTCTCTGCAACAATTCCTCAAAAACTAAAACCGTTTCTGAAGAAATATATGGAAAATCCAGAGCATATTCATATCAACCCAAAACAAGTTGCGGCTGGAAATATTGAACATTATTTAGTACCTTCTAAACATCGTAACAAAATCGATTTAGTGAACAAAATGTTGCTGCAATTTAAACCGTATTTAGCAGTTGTTTTCACGAATACAAAGAAGATGGCAGATCAGGTTGCTGACGGATTAATGGAACGTGGCTTAAAAGTTGGACGAATTCACGGAGATTTATCACCGCGTGATCGTAAAAAAATGATGAAACAAATTCGTGACCTTGAATTCCAATATATTGTTGCAACTGATTTAGCAGCACGTGGTATTGATATTGAAGGAATTAGCCATGTTATTAACTATGAGCTTCCATCAGATTTAGATTTCTTCGTTCACCGCGTTGGAAGAACTGCACGTGCAGGTCATTCAGGTATTGCAGTGACGATCTATGATCCAGCAAACGAAGAAGCGTTAGATAGCTTAGAAAAACAACGTCATATCGAGTTCAAACATGTAGATTTACGCGGAGATGAGTGGGCAGATTTAGGTGAACGTCGTCGTCGTAAGAGTCGTAAAAAACCAAATGATGAAATGGACGTTATGGCAACAAAAGTTGTTAAAAAGCCGAAAAAAGTAAAACCGAACTATAAACGTAAACTTGCAACAGAACGTGACAAAGTGAAGAGAAAATATAGCCATAAAAAAAGATAAGGGACTTCCCTTATCTTTTTTTATCCCGCTATTTGCGGGGGTAATAATCAGTGGAGAATGGAAAAAACAATTCACTACATATTTCTACAAATTATGCTATCATTATATCTATTGTATAATGAAGAGGTGATTGTATGTTAAAGATTGGATCTCATGTTTCAATGAGTGGTAAGAAGATGTTATTAGCAGCAAGTGAAGAGGCTGTTTCATACGGTGCAACAACGTTTATGATTTATACAGGCGCACCGCAAAATACACGAAGAAAACCAATTGAGGAATTGAACATAGAAGCAGGAAGAAAACATATGGAACTGAATGGTATTGAGGAAATTATCGTCCATGCACCATATATTATTAATGTTGGGAATACGACGAAGCCAGAAACATTCCAATTAGGTGTAGACTTCCTTCGCATGGAAATTGAAAGAACATCGGCATTAGGTGTAGCGAAACAAATTGTTCTTCATCCGGGAGCTCACGTTGGTGCAGGAGCAGATGCTGGTATTCAACAAATTATTAAAGGGCTTAATGAAGTATTAACGCCAGACCAGACGGTTAACATTGCGTTAGAAACGATGGCAGGAAAAGGAACGGAATGCGGCCGTAGTTTTGAAGAAATTGCAAAAATCATTGATGGTGTAAAATATAATGAAAAACTATCAGTATGTTTTGATACGTGTCATACGCACGATGCAGGATATGACATTGTAAATGACTTTGACGGTGTATTAAACGAATTTGATAAGATTGTTGGTATCGATCGTTTACAAGTACTTCATATTAATGATAGTAAAAATGTACGCGGCGCAGGAAAAGACCGTCATGAAAATATCGGTTTCGGTCATATCGGTTATAAAGCGTTGCATCATATTGTACATCATCCGCAGTTAATGAACGTGCCGAAAATTCTTGAAACACCGTATGTAGGTGAAGATAAAAAAGATAAGAAGCCACCATATAAATTTGAAATCGAAATGCTGAAAAATGGTACGTTTGATGAGGGGATTCTTGAGAAAATTAAAGCACAATAAATAATAAGGAGGGGGACTTTCCCCCTCCTTATTTTAGTAGTTGTTGAAATAAAGTATTTACTTGCTGAGCGGTAGTAGGAGAGGTTACTTTTGCGATTTGTTTTAAGAGCTCTAGTCGCTCGTTGTTATCATAAATGTTAATATTCTTTCCTTTTATAAGTACAACAATTTGATCAGCTTGTGCAGCTGTAATTGGAACTTCATATTCTTTACTATATTTCAATAACTCTTTTGTAGAAATATGATTTAATTTTTTATTAACAATTTGTTTAATGAGGTTCATCGTGTTATCCTCCTTCACACGTTCTTCTATCGAAATATATGAGCACATGGCTTGTACATATTCTTATAGGGTTTCTTTTTTTATGAGGAAAAGAAGCGTATGTTATAATAAAGGGACAAAATTACAGAGAAAGAGTATAAGGAGGACTTATGGAGCAAAAGCAACATCGAAAAGAAAGTGTTATTCATCTTATTTATCGTTTAGTTATGATTGTTTTTGGGGCAGCATGTGCGGCGGTAGCAATTGAACTATTTTTGATGCCAAATAAAATTATTGACGGTGGAATTATTGGTATTTCTCTTATTTTAGATTATCTTACTCCGAATATTTGGTGGTTAAGCTTCTCTACTTTGGTTGTTGTTCTCAATATTCCGTTTATGTATTCAGGTTATAAGCAAATCGGAAAAACCTTCATGTTATCTTCGGCCTTTGGTATTGTAGCTTTAGCATTTATTGAATCAACGTTACACGCTGTTCCGCCGTTTACAACAGAACCCATTTTAGCGACAGTGTTTGGTGGTCTTATTTTAGGTATTGGTGTAGGGCTTGTTATTCGTCATGGTGGATCAATGGACGGAACGGAGATTATGGGGATTTTATTAACGAAGAAATTACCGTTTTCTGTTGGTGAATTCGTAATGTTTGTGAACTTATTCATTTTTGCATGGGCAGCATTTGTATTTGGTGTTGAACAAGCTATGTATTCTGTTATGACGTACTATATTGCATTCAAAACAATTGATACAGTAATTCAAGGATTAGATGAAACGAAGGCAGTTTTAATTGTATCAGATCAATATGAGGAAGTATCAAATGCAATTTTACATCGTCTCGGCCGTGGGACTACAAAGCTCGTGGCAAAAGGTGGTTACACAGATAAAGAAAAAGAAGTTATTTATGCAGTTGTAACCCGCCTAGAAGTGACGAAGTTAAAATCAATTGTGTATGAAATTGATGAAAATGCGTTTGTTACGATTATGAGTACGCAAGAGACGAACGGTGGTAAGTTTAAATCAGCTATTCATTAAAAAGGTAACCCGCAAAAGCTCGATCGGTGTGGATGGGAAAACAATGATTAAAGTTTCATTTTATAGAAATATTTTTTGAAAGCAGAGAATTTTTCTCTGCTTTTTGTTATAATAGTAAGGTTTCTTGAAAAAAAAGATATATTTTAGGCAGATTGGTTTACAACTATAATAAGCTGTACTATAATTCAAATAGATATAAATCGGAATGATTCTGAATTAAAATAGGTGAGATGCTATGAATAATATATTGGAAATAGAAGGATTAACGTTTCGATACGAAGATCGCAACGTGTTAGAAGATATTAATTTGCAAGTTCCGAAGGGAGCTTTTTTAGGTTTAGTTGGGCCGAATGGTTCAGGGAAATCGACGTTACTTAAATGTTTATTGGGTGTCTTAAAGCCAAAGCAAGGAAGCATTCGATTATTTGGTATTGATAGTAAGAAGTTTAAAGAATGGAATAAAGTTGGTTATGTATCCCAAAAGGCAAGTAGTTTTAATTCAGGTTTCCCGGCAACAGTTTTTGAGGTCGTGTCAATGGGACTTGTTTCGAAAAAAGGTCTTTTTCGCTTTTTTACGAAAGATGATAAGGAAAAAGTAGAAAAAGCAATTGCTGATGTAGGTATGAGTGAGTTTAAAGGACGGAATATTGGAGAACTTTCTGGTGGGCAACAACAACGTGTATTTATTGCTCGCGCACTTGTAAGTAATCCACAATTGCTTATTTTGGACGAGCCTACTGTTGGGATCGATGTGAAAAATGTAGAAAGCTTTTACGAGATATTAGAGGATTTAAATAAAAGGTTGGGCATCACGTTAATTCTTGTTACACACGATATGGGAGCAGTTACCGAGAAGGTAACACATGTTGCATGCTTAAACCAACATCTACATTTCCATGGTAATGTAGAGAAATTCCGAGAGTTAGAAGATGCGGAAATGTCCGTCTTATATGGGCATCATGTTCACCGTTTAGAACACGAACATGAGCATCACGGGAGGATATGATGATACAAGATTTTTTACAATATGACTTTTTACGTAACTCTTTATATGCGGGGATTTTAATAGGACTTGTTGCGCCGCTTATCGGTGTATTTGTTGTGATTCGCCGCATGTCGCTTATTGCAGATGCATTGAGTCATGTGACGTTATCAGGTATTGCTGCAAGTTTATTACTTGAAAAAACAATTTTCACAGGTGGATTTTTAAATCCTCTATATATGGGAATGATTTTCTCGATAGGTGGAGCGTTACTAATTGAAAAATTACGAACTGTATATAAGCATTATCAAGAATTAGCGATTCCAATTATTCTTTCAGCGGGAATGGGAATCGGTGTTATTTTCATTTCACTTGCAAATGGATTTAACACAGATTTATTTAGTTATTTATTTGGTAGTGTAAGTGCTGTTACAAGTGGAGATTTAATTATTATTGGTATTGTAGCAATTGTTGTACTTGCAACGATTAGTTTATTATACAAAGAGTTGTTTTTACTATCATTTGATGAGGAATATGCTGTATCAACCGGTTTGAGTGCAAAGTGGATTCACTTTATTTTTATTATTTTAGTTGCGCTTGTTATTGCAGTATCCATGCGTGTTGTAGGTGTTCTTCTCGTATCATCTTTAATGACGTTACCAGTTGCAGCAAGTATTCGTATTGCTAAAGGATTTAAACAAACAATTTTCTTTTCCATTATATTTGGTGAAATTGCAGTAATTGGTGGAATGTTTGCTTCGTATCAACTTGATCTAGCACCAGGTGGTACAATTGTTGTGATAGCAGTTCTTATTTTGATTGGTGCAATTTTATGGAAGAAGAAAAAAACTGCATAAAGTAGGGATAGGTATGAATCTAGCAGAAGCTTTACGCCTAATGAAGGAAAAAGGATACAAACATACGGGGAAAAGGGAAGAGATGCTCAGATTATTCGCAGCTCATAATCGTTATTTAACTGCGAAAGATGTTTTAGAACATATGAAAGATGATTACCCAGGACTCAGCTTTGATACGATTTATCGTAACTTAACGGTTTTTGCTGAAATTGGTGTTTTAGAACAAACGGAATTAAATGGTGAAAAACATTTTCGTTTTACATGTTCTATTATGGAACATCATCACCATTTTATTTGCTTGGATTGTGGTGGTACGAAAGAAATTACTTCCTGTCCAATGGATTTTATGAATAAAGATTTTAACGGTTATGAAGTAACCGGTCATAAATTTGAAATATACGGTCGTTGTCCCAAATGTGCAAAATAAAAGCTCGTCGGTTATATAACTGACGAGCTTTTTGCATAGAAAAGAAGGTTGCTCACAAATATTGTGGGCAACCTTCTTTTTATTGTTCTTGTGTTTCTTTTTCTTTTTCTCGTTCAGCAGCCATTTCAGCAGCAATTACATCGATTTCTTTTTTCAGTTCTTCTACCATTGTTTCTTCTGGTACTTTACGAACGACTTTCCCTTTACGGAATAATAATCCTTCTCCACGTGCGCCAGCAATACCGATATCAGCTTCACGAGCTTCACCAGGACCGTTTACAGCGCAACCGAGTACTGCAACTTTAATAGGTACTTGAAGTGTAGAAATATATTCTTCTACTTCATTAGCGATGCTAATTAAATCAATTTCAATACGGCCACAAGTTGGACAAGAGATAAGTGTTGCTGCATTAGATGCAAGACCGAATGACTTTAATAGTTCACGCGCAACTTTTACTTCTTCAACTGGATCAGCACTTAATGAAATACGTAGTGTATTTCCGATACCCTTGCTTAAGATTGCTCCAAGACCAGCGGCACTTTTTACAGTTCCGGCAAATAATGTTCCAGATTCTGTAATACCTAAATGTAATGGGTAATCAAAAGCGCGAGATGCTTTCTCGTATGCTTCGATTGCTAAGTTAACATCAGAGGCTTTCATAGATACGATAATATCGTGGAAATCTAAGTCCTCTAAAATTTTAATATGGTGTAGTGCACTCTCAACCATACCATCAGCAGTTGGATATCCATATTTTTCTAAAATATGGCGTTCTAATGAACCAGCGTTTACACCGATACGAATTGGAATACCGCGCTCTTTTGCCGCATTTACAACGGCTTCTACTTTATGGCGGCGGCCAATGTTACCTGGATTGATACGTACTTTATCAATGCCACCTTCAATTGCTTTTAAAGCAAGACGATAATCAAAATGAATATCAGCAACAAGTGGAATGTTGATTTGTTTTTTAATATCAGCAATAGCATCTGCTGCGCGTTCATCTGGAACGGCAACACGAACAACTTGACAGCCAGCTTCTTCTAAACGTTTAATTTCAGCAACTGTTGCTTCAACATCATGTGTTTTTGTTGTTGTCATACTTTGTATAATTAATTCATTATTACCGCCAATTGTTAAATTACCGACTTTAACTGGACGTGTTTTTGTACGATGAGTCATTTCATTCACGAATAGATCGCTCTCCTTATAAAAGAAGTTTCTTATTTAGTCCCGTATATCAATGATAGTATACGTGATACAGGGCTATAGAAACCGAAGTGCTCGGTTTCACTTTTACTATTGTATCAGCGCTTTTATGTAATTGACAAGGATTAAGTGATCGCTTATTGATATAACGGGAATTTATAAGACTTTCCAATTTGTATTTTTGTAGCAGATGTACTTTTATTTAATTGTTTAAAGTCATCAATTACTTTTTCAATAGAAGGGATTTTTTTCTTATTAATTTGTTCTGTAATCGAGAGGACTGTTTCACCAGTTTTTACTTCGATTGTTTTATAAGTTACATCAGTTTCTTTTTCTGCTTTATTCTCTTTATCCTGTTTTGTATCTGTGTCTTCTTTTTTTATAGTTTGAGCAGAGGTTGTTTTTTTATATGAACTTAACATCGGTAAAGTGCCGATTTTTATGTCGTAATAAAATATATAGCCGAGAACAAGCACGAATAAGAATATACCTAATCTTTTCATATTCTTCACTCCTTTGCTAGGAATATATGCTTGTCCAAAAAAAAAATGCCTATTTAGGCATTTTTTAACGCTTTTATTTTTCTTTCGGTTTTGGAACTTCTTTAATCGTTAAGTATAGAACGATTAAAACAACTGCGATATAAATGAACGTTGCCCCAGGTACGACGATCTTGAATAAATCCATAATCATGAAGAAAATGGTTGGGATTGTGTAGCTGTATGCGGTTAGCGTCCAAACTTGTTTATAGGATAGTTTACGTTGACCGCTCATGGCAGAACCGATGAACGCAAGTAAAGTCACGCCTACAAAAGTGATGAATAATTGGAATAGGTACACTAAGAATCCGATAACAAATAATAAAATTGGGTAAATATTATCGAATAAAGAAATAAATTCTTGTAGATCTTTTTTCTCAAGCGATGCACCTAACAAATCGTTATAAGAATACGTTTGTGTTTGACCATTTCCCATAGAGACTACTTTATCTTTTAAAACAAATAAACCTGTTTTATTTTGGTATTTTTCTAAGTCTGTTGAATTCGGATCAAATACGAAAAGTGCATTTCCCTCTTCTTTTTCAATAGGTTGATCAATATCGGCTTTTAGTTCGCCATTTTCAATTTTAAAATCAGGTAAATCTTTATCGATGACTTGATTTACCATGCTCACACCATCCTGGATAAGACTACCGTATAAGAAAGTTCTTGGAATAGTAGTAATTAAGCAAAGTAGCATAATATACAAAATGGTTTTACCGATTTTTTGAAAACGGAATAGCGCCATATCTTTAGGTGAGTATACACTTTTTGCGAATTGGGTAAATATGGACATAGATTCACTTCCTTTATGTATGTATAAAATCATTGTAACGTACGAATCTAGGGAATCTCAAGTTATATTACATATAGTAGAGAGAACTGAATTTCTCTTTTATTAATTTTCTACTTTTAAAAGAGAAAAATACAATTGACACTTTTCTTTTGCATATGGTAAATTTATCTTACATTTCTTAAAGGATATATCCGATAGGAATTCAGTTATTTTATATATGATTACATACATAATTGTGGACCCTTAGCTCAGCTGGTTAGAGCAGACGGCTCATAACCGTCCGGTCGTAGGTTCGAGTCCTACAGGGTCCATATCCATTTCATAAGTTTATTACGTTAGCAGGAAGCTTCCTTGTAGAAGGGAGCTTTTTTTTACGGAATATATGAGCATTTTAATTGAAAAGAAGTGGGAATTTTGCTACTTTAATGGTAGCAAGACAATGTGATTTATTTGTTTGCACCCTATGGCAATTAGGGTAGAATGAAGTTGTATGTCGCATATTAGTGGCAATACATAAACTGGGAGGAATATAACAATGGCAAAACACGAATTACCAAATTTACCTTATGCGTATGATGCATTAGAACCTCACTTTGACAAAGAAACAATGAACATCCATCATACAAAACATCACAACACGTATATTACAAACTTAAACGCTGCTTTAGAAGGTCATGCAGAATTAGCTGACAAAAGCGTTGAAGAATTAGTTGCAAACTTAAATGAAGTGCCAGAAGCAATCCGTACAGCAGTACGTAACAATGGTGGCGGACATGCGAACCATACATTCTTCTGGACAATCCTATCTCCAAACGGTGGTGGACAACCAGTAGGCGAACTTGCAACTGCAATTGAAGCGAAATTTGGTAGCTTCGATGCATTCAAAGAAGAATTCGCAAAAGCTGGCGCAACTCGCTTCGGTTCTGGTTGGGCTTGGTTAGTAGTAAATAACGGTGAGATCGAAGTAACAAGCACTCCAAACCAAGATTCTCCTCTAACTGAAGGTAAGACTCCAGTTATCGGTTTAGATGTTTGGGAGCATGCTTACTACTTACATTACCAAAACCGTCGTCCAGACTACATCGGTGCATTCTGGAACGTTGTAGATTGGAACGCTGCTGAAAAACGTTACCAAGAAGCAAAATAATTGTAACAATTATAGAAAAAAGCTAGGAGAATGCTCCTAGCTTTTTTTCTATGCTTTCCTTTTACATAATTGGGCTTGTCTTTGGAAGACTAGAACATGAAGTAAAGGAGAGTTGTGTATGAAGTGGAAACATATAATTGGTGACGTTGAAGTGAATCGGGATTTAGTGTTATTGCTCCTTATTGGAGGCTTATACACGCTCGCAATTTCTTTATCGAATACATTTGTGAACATTTATTTATGGAAACAAACACAAAATTATGTGAATCTTGGCTTGTATAATTTGGCCAGCGTTGTATTACAGCCTCTCACATTTCTTGTAGGTGGGAAATTTGCGAAACGTATTGATCGCTCGATCTTGTTAAGAATAGGTGTGGGAACGTTAGCTGTGTTTTTTATCGTTGTTTTAGTAGCGGGAAAAAGCGCTTCTCACTATATTTTATTAATGGGAGCCCTCTTAGGAATCGGATATGGTTTTTACTGGTTAGCGTTTAACTTATTGACATTTGAAATTACAGAACCAGAAACAAGAGATTTCTTTAACGGTTTTCTCGGGCTCCTTACATCCTTCTCTGGAATGATTGGACCAATAGCAGCAGGATATACAATTTCACGTATGGAAAAATGGAGTGGTTATACTGTCATATTCTTTCTTTCATTAGTGCTATTTGCTATTGCGGTCGTTTTAAGCTTTTTTTTATCTAAGAGAGAATGTGAAGGACGTTATGAAGTGATGCAAGTATTGAAAGAGCGACGGATTGATAAAAATTGGGGGAGAATTACACGGGCTCATTTTTTTCAGGGGTTGAGAGAAGGGACATTTATTTTTGTCATTTCCGTATATGTTTATTTAGCAACTGATAGTGAGCTCGCGCTAGGGAAATATAGCTTAGTAAATTCTACTGTATCATTTATATGTTACTACTTAGTCGCTCGTATGTTAAAGAAAGAGTGGAGAAAAAAAGCAATTTTACTTGGAGGCATTATTTTATATGCGGTCGTATTTTTAGTTATATTCAATGTTACATATACAAAGTTACTTATTTATGCGGCATGTATCGCGATTGCATACCCTATTTTACTCGTTCCGTACGGATCAATGACATATGACGTAATTGGTAGAGCGAAAAATGCGAGAGAGTGGCGTGTAGAGTATGTAGTTGTCCGAGAATTATGGTTAAATGCCGGTAGAATTTGTTCCATTTTAAGCTTTTTGTGTGCGGTTCTATTTTTTCCACCTGAAAAAAGCTTACCTTTCTTATTATGCATTTTAGGTGCTGGACATTTTCTTATATATTTTGCAGTTAAAAATGTCAAATATGAAGAGGGAAATGCGGGGAAAACAAGTGTGGTAGCGCAAGGAAACACGCAAAATCAAACAGAACCAGAAGGTTAACTTCTCGTTTATTTTATGCTAGAATAGAAAAAGATGTAAGACAGCAGTGAGGACACCTGTATAAAGGTGTCCCTTTCACATTACATAGCTGTTGGTAGAGGGGGTTTGTATGAGTAAGAAGCAGAAGCAACAAAAGAAAAAGACCCACGTTCCATTTCGGTTAAACGTGCTGTTTTTTTGCGTGTTTTTAATGTTTTCCGCGGTTATTGTAAGGCTCGGATATGTACAAATTGTTCGCGGTGAGGAATATAAGAATGAAGTGGAGAAGAAAGAGAACTCCACGATAAGTAATCCAGTCCCGCGTGGGAAAATATTTGACCGTTATGGGCGACCTGTAGTAGATAATACAGCTGTTCGTACAATTACATTTACAAAAATGAAAGGATCAACTGCGGAAGATCGCCAAAAAACAGCGGAAAAATTAGCTGGTTTGATTGAGGTACCGATAGATAAATTAACAGATCGTGATAAAAAAGACTATTGGCTTGCTCTGCATAAAGAGGAAGCGAAAGAAAAGATTACGAATAAAGATCGTCAAGAATTGAAAAATAACAAAATTGACGAAAAAGAATTAGACGAACGTCAACGAAGTCGTGTGACGGAAGAAGAGATTAATCAATTATCCGCAAAAGATTTAGAAATACTAGCGATTAGAAGTAAGATGGACGGCGGATATGCAATGACACCTCAAGTTATTAAAAAAGATGCTACACCAGAAGAATATGCGATTATTAGTGAAAATCTAGCAACATTACCAGGTATAGATACGAATGTTGATTGGGAACGAAAATATACGTATGATGATTTATTCCGAAGTGTTCTTGGCGGCGTGTCGACATCTGATGAAGGTTTACCGAGAGAAAAACTAGATTACTATCTTGTTCGTGATTATAATCGAAATGACCGAGTAGGAAAAAGTTATCTTGAACAGCAATATGAAGATAGCTTGCACGGTACGAAATCAGAAGTGAAAAATATTACAGATAAAAATGGTAATATTTTAGAAACGATTAATGTATCACAAGGACAACGAGGCAATGACCTGAATTTAACAATCGACATGGAATTACAAAAGCGTGTGGAAGAAATTATCACTAAAAATTTATTGAAATATAAAGGGGGACAACCTCTTTTAGATCGTGCATTCGTTGTAATGATGAATCCGAAAAATGGTGAAGTTTTATCTATGGCTGGGAAACAATTAGTGGAAGAAAATGGAGAAACGAAAGTACAAGATTTCGCGTTAGGAACGATGACGAGTTCTTATCCGATGGGATCGACTGTAAAAGGTGCGACAGTGCTTACAGGGTATCAAACAGGTGCGATTCAACCGGGTTCAGTTCAACTTGATGAACCGATTGTATTAAAAGGAACGCCAAAAAAATCTTCTTGGAAGACGATGGGATATATTAATGATCTGACAGCATTAAAAATGTCTTCTAACGTATATATGTTTAAAACAGCGATGAATATCGCAGGTGTTCCATATGTGAGAGGTGGTACGTTAGATATACCACAAAAAGCATATGATACGATGCGTTATTATTTTGGACAGTTTGGACTTGGCGTGAAAACAGGTATTGATTTACCGAATGAATCTGCTGGACAAAAAGGTAAAACAGATAATATTCCAGGTTTCTTATTAGATTTATCAATTGGACAGTATGATACGTATACACCGCTTCAATTAGCACAGTACGTGTCAACAATTGCAAATGGTGGTTACCGTATGCAGCCGCAAGTTGTGAAAGAAATTCGTGAACCGGAAGCAAAACCAGACGAAGTTGGAAAAGTTGTTCATTCTATGGAACCGAAAGTGCTAAATCGTATTGATATGCCTGAATCACAAATTAAACGTGTTCAAGAAGGATTTAGACAAGTATTTAATGATGCCGGTGGTACAGCTACGAAATACTTTACAGGTGCACCATATAAAGCTGCTGGTAAAACAGGTACAGCTGAAACCGTGTATGGCGGTGATAAAGAGATTGGTAGAAATGCAAAAGGTGAGCGCAAAGAGACATATAACTTAACAATGGTAGGTTATGCGCCACTTGAAGACCCTGAAGTAGCCTTTTCTGTTGTTGTACCTTGGGTTGATGATAAATCAGGTATTAACGGTTATATTAGTCGTGACATTATGGACGCTTACTTTGATTTGAAAAAGCAAGAAAATGGTGAAGCTCCAAAAGATGCAAAAGATAATAAAAATAAAAATCAAGATGATGAATAAAAAAGTCGTAAAAAAAGCACACTATCTGAAAAGATAGTGTGCTTTTTTTTATAGTTTATGCATATCGTGTAATAAATGTGGACAAGTATAAACGATTGAAAAAAGTACGCAACCCCACAAATGATACTTGTATATTGTGTGCTGGGAGGATAACGATTTTATGGATTAATAACCAGTGTGGATGAACAGCCCGCTATTGATTAAAATTTCACCTTATGTGGATTCTTGTGGAACTTTACAAAACTTTTACAAACAATTAAAACCGAATTAATAGTTTAGCAGTATTCTTATATCTGTAATCCTGTTATTTCCGGTTACTTCTAGGAGGAAGAACACGTGAAATGGATGAGTACGTCGATTAAAGTTTTCATATTATCGCTATGTTTCCTTTGTTTTGGCATGACTACTGCATTTGCTGTGAGTGATATGGGAGAAGTGAGAGTTGATGGATCCTCAACAGTTTTTCCTATTATAGAAGCAGTAGCGGAGGAATACACAAAGGCGCATCCAAACGTGAAAATTTCGATCAGTGTATCTGGAACAGGAGGAGGGTTTAATCGTTTCAGTAAAGGAGAAGTAGATATAAATAATGCTTCAAGAGTAATGAAACAAGTGGAAGAAAATGAAATGAAGAAAAACTCCATTCAGTTTACACCGTTTGAAGTCGCTTACGATGGTCTTACGATCGTTGTAAATCGTCAAAATCATTGGGTAGACGATATGTCAATAGACGAGTTACGTCTATTGTGGAGTGAAGATGGAAGAGAGAAGCGATGGTCACAAATTCATTCATCATGGCCACGTGAACAGGTGAAATTTTATGCGCCAGGTGTAGATTCTGGTACGTATGATTATTTTCAAAATGTCATCTTACAAAAAAGTCGCATTGTAAAAAAAGTCTCTTTGTCTGAAGATGATCAAGTTATTATGCAAGGAGTAATGAATGATAAAAATGCCATTGCTTTTGTAGGATATGCTTATTATATGGCCAATCGAGATAAGGTGAAAGCGATAAAAGTAAATGGTGTATTTCCGACGAAAGAGACCATTCAATCAGGTAAGTATAAGCCTTTATCTAGACCGCTATTTACTTATGTGAATAATGCATCGATCCGAAATAAAATGAATGTAGCAAATTATGTGGAGTTTATGATTCGGCATGTTGGTAACCTTGCTGAAGAAGTAGGGTATGTAAAATTACCAAAAGAAAAATATAATGAACAGCTGCGAATGTTAACAGAAATAAAAAGGTAATGTCAGGGTGGAAAGGGGTTTTCATCTTTGGCTCATAATGACAAAAGTCAAATTACATTTTCTGTACAACATTTGATTGAAAGAAATATAAAACAAAGAAAAAAAACGCAGCGAATCAATCGAATGGTTCCGTTATTACTAAAAATAATTGCTAGCGTGTCGATTGTGACGACACTTGGAATTGTTTTTACGTTAGCAAATGAAACAATGATGTTTTTTCAAAACATACCATTACACTTCTTTTTGACGGAGAAAGAATGGTTACCTTTTTTTGAAGATCCTAAATTCGGTATATTACCACTTATATGTGGAACAGTCCTTGTAACGGCGATTGCTATGTGCGTAGCAATTCCTATCGGTTTAGCTTGTGCCGTATTTTTAAGCGAATATGCTTCAAATGGTGCACGGAAAATATTAAAGCCGATGTTAGAACTATTAGCAGGCATTCCGACAATTGTATATGGCTTTTTTGCACTAACAATTGTCACACCGCTTTTACAACGGGTTATACCAGATTTACAATTTTTTAATGCGATAAGTCCAGGGATTGTTATTGGATTTATGCTGATACCTACAATTGCATCTCTGTCTGAAGACGCGATGAGAGCTGTAGCGAAAGGAACGAAAGAAGCTTCGTTAGCACTCGGAGCAACTCGCCTTGAGATGGTAAAACAAGTAGTGTTTCCTTCGGCTTTTACAGGGATTATAGCGGCGATTATATTAGCAGCTTCCAGAGCGATTGGTGAAACGATGATCGTTGTAATTGCAGCGGGATCCACACCGAATGTATCACTCAATCCGACACACTCGATTCAAACGTTAACAGCTTATATTGTGCAAGTGAGTTTAGGTGATGCTCCGCATGGAACGATTACTTATTACAGCATGTATGCTGTGGGTGCAACATTATTCTTGTTTACATTTATAATGAACATCATTTCGCAGTCTATTATGCGCCGTTTTGGGAGGGTGACATAATATGCGAATGTTGAATCAAAAAAAAATACAAGAAAATATGGCATCTCGTTTTTTAAAAGACCGAATTTACAAATTGTCATTTTATATTGCAATTTTGTTTTCGATAGTAATACTGTTTATTTTGCTTTTTCAAATCTTTGAAAAAGGTATAAGTTATCTTTCCATAGATTTTTTTACAAACTTCGCTTCGCGTAATCCGAGAGAAGCTGGTATTGCTGCAGCTTTGTCAGGAACAATATTATTTATGAGCATTGTTATACCCGTCTCGTTTCTATTGGGAGTCGGAACTGCCCTTTATTTAGAGCGATATGCGAAGGAATCCATATTTAAAAAGATAATAGAAATTAATAATCAAACGTTAGCAGGAGTACCTTCCGTTGTATATGGATTACTCGGCTTAACCATTTTTGTATATGCTCTTCATTTAGGAGAGAGTATCGTCGCAGCGGCACTGACGATGAGCTTGCTCGTGTTACCAACAGTTGTTGTGGCTAGTCAAGAAGCAATTAGGTCTGTACCAAGTTCATTATTAGAGGCTTCTTATGGATTAGGTGCTACGAAGTGGCAAACGATGTATCAAGTTGTATTGCCGTATGCTTTTCCAGGCATTATAACAGGGTGTACGTTAGCCCTATCAAGAGCAATTGGAGAAGCGGCACCGCTGTTAGTTATCGGAGCGCTTGCATTTGCAAACTATGTTCCATTTAGTATGTTTGATCGGTTTACAGTTTTACCAATTCAAATTTTTAATTGGATGAGTAGACCACAAGAAGAATTTCAGTACGTAGCAGCAGCTGGGATGATTGTTTTGTTAGGTTTGTTGCTCTTTATCAATATATTTGTCTTATGGTTACGAAATCGAAAATAAGTTGGAAGTGGATGAAAGGGGAATTCAAATGGTAGCAACGGTAGTAAATGTACAGGTGAAAAACGAAGAGAAAATCGAGACTGCACCAAAGAAAGTAGTATTTGATACGAAAAACTTAAATTTATGGTACGGAGAAGACCATGCTTTAAAGGATATTAACTTAAGTATTCATGAGAATGAAGTTACAGCAATTATCGGCCCAAGTGGTTGTGGTAAATCAACGTACTTAAAAACATTAAATCGTATGGTAGAGTTAGTACCTATCGTTCGAACTACAGGTGTAATTGAATATAGAGAACGCAACATATTTGATAAATCATATCCAGTTGAAGAATTACGAACGCATGTAGGAATGGTATTCCAAAAGCCAAATCCATTTCCAAAATCTATTTATGAAAATGTAGCATACGGCCCGAAAATTCATGGTATTCGTGACAAAAAAACATTGGATGAAATTGTTGAAAAAAGTTTACGTGGAGCAGCGATTTGGGATGAGTTGAAAGATCGCTTGCACGATAATGCATATGGTTTATCTGGTGGACAGCAACAACGTTTATGTATTGCACGTTGTTTAGCGATTGAGCCGGACGTTATTTTAATGGATGAGCCAACATCGGCGTTAGATCCAATCTCAACATTAAAAGTAGAAGAACTTATTCAAGAGTTAAAGAAAGACTTTAGCATCGTTATTGTGACGCATAACATGCAACAAGCAGCACGTATTTCAGACAAAACTGCTTTCTTCTTAAGTGGAGAAGTTGTGGAATATACAGATACAAACAAATTATTTACGACACCTTCAGATAAACGAACAGAAGATTATATTACAGGCCGATTTGGTTGATTGCGCTAGCAAGGATAAGAGTAAATACCCTCTTAACAGAGGGTATTTCTTATTTTTACCTCATTTTAATAGAGAATGAATACTTCTCCTATCTTAAAGCTTATTACAGGTGTAAGTAAGGGCTACGTAGGGGATTTATATATAATGGCACATAATAATATTGAGGGGGAAGAAACAATGGTAAGAGAACAGTTTCAATGGGATTTAAAAACGTTACAGCAAAAGGTAATTGAGCTAGGTGAACTAGCGAGAGAAGCTTTATTACTTGCGATGGAAGGTTTGCATACAAGAGATGTAGAGAAAGCGTTAGAGGTTATAGATGGTGATTATCGTATGGATAATTTAGAAGAGGAAATAAATGATCTTGCACTTATGCTTATTACGAAGCAGCAGCCTGTAGCAAGTGATTTACGAAGAATTTTTATTTCAATTAAAACAGCAACAGATTTAGAGCGTATTGCAGATCATGCTGTAAATATTGCGAAATCTACAATTCGTCTTGGAGAAAAAGAAGTGACAGTTAGTTTGCAAAATCTTGACGAAATGTTTGAAATTGCTCATAAGATGTTAACTTTAGCATTGGAAGCATATGAGCAAGAAAATTTAACTATTGCAAAACAAATTGCTGAAATGGATGATTCCGTTGATGAAATATATGGAAAGGCAATTCGTGAATTTATCTCTTCCATTCCGGAACAACCAGAAACAATTACGCAAATTACACAATTGTCCTTTGTGGCGAGATATATTGAGCGTGTAGCAGATCATATTACAAATATTGCCGAAAATGTATTTTATTTAGTGAAAGGAAAGCATTATTTATTAAATGAATAAATAAAAAGCAGGTGAACATCACCTGCTTTTTTTAGTCAAAACACGACAAAAAAAGCTCATTGTTTCCTTTAGTTTATGATGATAAGATGTATCATAATGTAATCGAAAAATTAGTACGTATATGTTGGTTACATAGTAAACATTATTTTACTAAGTTAATAGTAAGCGCTTTCTTTTTTGGTGAAGTGCGAAAGATATATTTATATAAGAAATTTTAATCAGCGTGTTCCCTCAGTGATGATTCATTGAAACAATCAAACTTAAGCTAGTTAATGCGGGGTAGAAAATATACATAACGTATATGGAGTTACTGAACATTATATAAGTGGAGGCTGAAGTATATGAAGGGGGTTATTTTAGCTGGAGGAAAAGGAAGACGCCTTAGACCATTAACATGTAATACTCCAAAACCGATGTTACCATTATTAGAAAAGCCAGTATTGGAATACAATATTGAATTATTACGTCAGCATGGTATTCGTGAAATCGCAATTACAGTGCAATATATGAGTACAGCCATTAAGCAATATTTTGGTGATGGTAGTAAATGGGGAGTAAACTTGTACTATTTTGAAGACTCTCCTCCGCTTGGAACTGCAGGAAGTATCAAACAGGCGGAAAAATTTTTAGATGAAACATTTGTTGTGATAAGCGGGGATGCATTAACTGATTTTCAATTATCAGAAGGAATTGCATTTCATGAACAAAAGAAAAGAATGGTAACCATGTTTGTGAAGGAAGTAGAAAACCCACTCTCCTTCGGTTTGGTTGTAATGAACAAAGAACAAGAGGTGACACGATATATAGAAAAACCGAGCTGGAATGAGGTAGTCTCTAATATTGTGAATACAGGGATTTATATTATGGAGCCAGATATCTTCTCTTACATACCGCAGAGGCAATTTTTTGATTTCAGTCAAGATGTGTTTCCGCTATTGGCAAATAAGAACGCGTTATTTGCATATTTATCAGAAGGTTATTGGTTAGATATCGGTACATTTGATCAATATCGACAAGCACAATTTGACTTGTTAACGAAAAAATTGCAAGTACCTATTCCGTATACGGAAGTATTACCGATGGTATGGATGGGAGAAGGTGTGACGATTGGGAAGGGAACGAAAATTCATGGACCTTCTTTTATTGGAGAAGGAGCAACGATTGGCGCAGGAGCTGTAATTGAGCCATACTCTATTATTGGGAAAAATAGTGTCATTTCAAGTTATTCTCATCTTCAAAAAAGCATTGTTTTTGCAAATACGCACATTGGAAAGTATTGTGAACTTTTAGAAACGACAATAGGAGAGCACACAATGGTTGAAGATGATGTCACACTGTTTCAAAGAAGCATTGTGGCGGATCGTTGTCATATAGGGAAAAGTGCGGTAATTAAGCAAAAAGGAAAACTATGGCCCTATAAGGCGATTGATAGTCATTCGATCGTAGCATCGGCTGGTGTGCAAGAAAGTGAAAAAGGTGCAGGGTGGTTACAAAAAAGTCGCGTTGTAGGAAGAGGTAATGTTGAGATTACTCCTCAATTCATTGTGAAAGTTGCGATGGCGTATGGATCTCTTTTTGCAAAAGGGGAAAGCATATTAATTGGAAGTCAAGAAAATATAGAGACAACTTCTTATAAAAATTTATTCCTTCATGCTATTCATGGTATCGGGATTCATACGATGGAATGCAAAGAAATGAACGAGTCACTTTTTCAATATAGTATTCAGAATTTGCAATGCGCAGGTGGGGTTTTCGTTCAAGTGGAAAATGAAAAAGAGGTTGTTATAAAGTTGTATGGTAAGGATGGGGCGCTATTAACGTATAAGCAGCAAAAAGCGATAGAACAAGTATATATGTCTGAGTCGTTTTATTACGTATGTGAGAAAGAAATGGGACGAAATAATTTGGTCCACGTTTCGTTACAGGAGTATATAGAAGCAGTATTAGAGCACATTGATATTGAGAAAATACAAACACAAAAGTTTCATCTTTTAATTAATAAGAGAAATGATATGTTACAACAGTTACTTATGCTTTTTCTGCAAAGGCTTGGATGCACAGTTACATGGATTTATGCGGGGGAACAAAAAGATCATGTGAAAGCTTTGATGAAATCAAGTAAAGCAAATATGGCACTTATGTTTTCAGAGCAAGGGAATTATTTTGAGTTATATGATCATCATAGTAACATTTACCAAGGGACAGATTTTGAAGAAGTAGATATTCCAGATTTATTACTTGAATCAGCTGGAAACATTTACCCTATGTCTTTGAAATTAGGAGAGTGTTACCTACTATTTTATACGCATGATGAAAAAAAATCTTTTCAGGTAAGATGGAAGCGAGATATTTTATATCGAATTGGAAAATTATTCGAGTTAATAGCACTGCAGGGAAAAACGTTTCGCAGCATAGTAGAGCAATCCCCTCCGCTCTATTTACTTTATGATGAAGTTGTATGTTCATGGAGTGAGAAAGGGAAAGTGATGAGGAAATTATTGGCTGATATGGAAAGAAAGGAAGAGGGGATATTTGAAGGAGTACAATTTAAATATGCAGAAAAAGAGTGGTCGTATATCGTTTCTGACATAAAACAGCCAAAATTTTTAGTGTATTCACATGCTAAAAACCCAGTGATAGCAAGGGAAAATATGAAAAATCTTATAGAAAAAATTAGACAATATCAAAAGGTGTAGAATTTTTATTTTAAAAGTGGTATTATGGTATAGTCTGATTTAAGTTATTAGTACTGGAGGGAAATAAGAATGCGTGTGAATATTACTCTAGCATGTACAGAATGCGGAGATCGTAACTATATCTCAAAGAAAAATAAACGTAACAACGCTGAGCGTATCGAGCTTAAAAAGTATTGCAAGCGTGACAAGAAGTCTACGTTACACCGTGAAACAAAGTAAGCAGTAGGAATATTTTCCTACTGTTTCTTTTTTTATTCGATTCCTCTGTTAAAAGTGATACACTATCATCGTAGAGAAAAGTATCACTGTAAGGGGGAAAATGTGTGAAAGAAGAGAAAGTACGTTTACGTAAACAAATAATAAAGCACATGAATTCTTTATCAGAAGAACAGTATGCAACTTTATCAGAGCGAATTGCAGTTTCGTTGTATGCGCAAAAAGAGTGGGTTGAAGCTAAAACAATTGGCATCACGCTCTCAATGGAAAATGAAGTGAATACATATCCTATTATCGAAAAAGCTTGGGAAGAAGGGAAGAAAGTTGTCGTTCCGAAGTGTAATAGAGGGACAAGGACAATGACTTTCCGTCAAATTCATAATTTTGATCAATTAGAAACCGTGTATATGAATTTACGTGAACCGATTCCGGTACTTACGGAAGAAGTGGATGCGGATGAAATCGACCTTCAAATCGTGCCAGGCGTAGCTTATACAGAGCGTGGAGAACGGATTGGATATGGCGGTGGCTATTATGATCGTTATCTCTTGCATTATAAAGGGAAAACGTTATCATTAGCCTATAATTTTCAAATGGTACAACACATTCCAGTAGAGCCATTTGATAAGAATGTAGAAAAAATTATTACAGAAAAAGGAACAATGGTTATAAATGGGCTTGTATAGACAAATAAAAATTGACGAGACTTTTTCTTCTTGATTATAATAAAATATGTGAACGTTTTCTTATTATAATTTTTATAGTAAGTGAGCATAGAGGGTGATGAAATGGTATCTATTTATGATATTCAGCAATTGCTAAAGAAATTTGGTACGATTATTTATACAGGTGATCGAATTGCAGATTTACAATTAATGCAAGATGAATTGCGTGAGCTAAATCAATCACAGCTAATCGACCCACAAGACTATCAAACAGCTTTATTTTTATTGAAGCAAGAAATTCAAAAAGAGCTAAATAAGAATTAGATAAAGGTAGGTAAGCAACATGGAAGAGAAATGGTTAGTTGGTGTTGACCTTGGTGGTACAACGATTAAATTAGCATTTATTAATGTGTACGGCGAAATTTTACATAAGTGGGAAATCCCTACGAATACAAATGAGCAAGGAAAACATATTACGCTTGATGTAGCAAAAGCAATTGATAAAAAGTTAGAAGAGTTAGGTGAATTAAAAAGTAAGTTAATTGGTATTGGTATGGGAGCTCCTGGCCCTGTACATGTGGCATCTGGAATGATTTATGAAGCGGTTAATTTAGGATGGAAAAACTATCCGTTAAAAGATTTGTTAGAAGTCGAGACAGGATTACCTGTTGTGATTGATAATGATGCAAACTTAGCAGCGCTTGGTGAAATGTGGAAAGGTGCTGGTGAAGGAGCAAAAGATTTAATTTGTATGACACTTGGCACAGGTGTTGGTGGCGGTGTAATCACTAATGGTGAGATTGTACACGGCATAAGTGGTGCTGCTGGTGAGATTGGACATATTACAGTCGTTACAGAGAATGCTTTCCCATGTAATTGCGGAAAGTCTGGTTGCTTAGAAACAGTAACATCTGCAACGGGTATTGTACGTGTTGCTATGCAAAAAATACAAGAGACTGATAAAGAGAGCATGTTACGTTCTATGTTAGCAGAAGAAGGGCGTATTACCTCAAAAGATGTGTTTGAAGCGCATGGCCAAGGTGATGAACTAGCAGGCGAAGTAGTAGAGAAAGTAGCTTCTTATTTAGGATTAGCTGTAGCGAACCTTTCTAGTACGTTGAACCCAGAGAAAATTGTTATTGGTGGAGGCGTATCTAAAGCTGGAGATGCACTATTAGAGCCAATTCAACGTTATTTCGAGCAATATGCTTTCTCACGCGCTGTAAAGAGCACGAAGTTAGCCATTGCGACACTTGGTAATGATGCAGGTGTTATCGGAGGAGCTTGGCTTGTAAAAAAGCACAAATACGAAGCGAAGATGGTATAAGCTTTGAAATATGAAAAAAGGAAGGGGAAGCCCTTCCTTTTTTGTGCAAAATCTTGATGAAGAATAACATGTAAATGAATTAAGCTGCTGGAGGGTACCCGTTATATAGAACGGTCATAATCGTAAACCATCCGAAAACGAGTACAGTTGCAATTGCAAAGCCGCCCGCGAAGAAGTTCTTCTCGCGAAGTGTTCTAAGCGTAGCAAATACAGCTAACAGAGTGACAAGCGTAAAAATAATAACAAGGCCCATACAATATCCTCCTCTGTCTACTCATTCCTTAATATGAGTTTTTAGAATATTTACTCTTTTATATTGTACATGTTTTAAAAATGATTGTCGAGATAACATCCTTTCTTTTCCTCAGAGAAAGAAATGTTGTATCATTAAAAGTAAGTTTAATAACTGGAGGAGATTTTCATATGAAATGGATACAAATGCCGTTAGGCCCATTACAAACAAATGCTTATATTTTAACGAACGATCAAAATGAGTGCATTATCTTTGACCCTGGTCACGAAGGAGAAAAGCTCGTGACATATTTGCAAGAAGAACAAATAAAACCTCTTGCGGTTTTATTAACACATGCTCACTTTGATCATATTGGTGCTGTCGATGCGGTAAGAGACGCTTTCCATATTCCTGTATACGTACATAAAGAAGAAGCAGATTGGCTAGGAGATGCAACTGTAAATGGCTCTCAAATTTTTATGATGAACCGCAGTATTACAGCAAAACCAGCCGATCATATTATTGATGCAGAAGGTGCGTTAACAATTGGTTCATTTAGCTTTGAAATTTTTGAGACGCCAGGACATTCTCCAGGAAGTATTTCTTATTATTGTAAAGAGGCGAATGCGGTGTTCTCTGGAGATGTATTATTCCAAATGAGTATTGGAAGAACAGATTTACCTGGTGGAAGTTTTGCTGAATTGATTGGAAGTATTGAAGAGAAATTATTTGTATTACCAGATGAAACAGCGGTGCTATGTGGACACGGTCCTGAGACAAGTATCGGTTTTGAAAAAGAAAATAATCCATTTTTACAATAAGGAGTCATGATGGGGATGGAGCTCATTTTAAGAGAATGGATGGGGAAAGAGAAAGATTATTCCATTTCATATAGTACGTATATGAACCTTGTATTATATACAGAAGGACATGGCTATTATATGAAAGAACGTGAAAAGATTGGAAGACAAGGGGATTTTTTTACAAGTAGCAACGTATCAGCTGTTTTTGCGAAAACCTTTGCTAAGTTTTTTATTCGTCTTGTGGAAAACGGTGAAGTTGCTCCAAATATTTGTGAGATTGGTGGGGGAACAGGGAAGTTTGCCTATGATGTTTTACAAGAATGGAAGCAACTATCTCCAGAAACCTTTATGGATGTAAGCTATTCAATAATCGAAGTGAGCCCTTTTCATAGAAAATTACAGCAGGAGAATCTTCTCTCATTTGATAATGTGTCGTATTATACCTCCTATAATGAAATGGGAGAATCATTTGAAGGGATCCTTTTTTCTAATGAGTTATTTGATGCATTTCCTGTGGAAGTAATTGAGAAGAGAAATGGAATGTTGTATGAAGTACGTATTACATACAATGAAGAAGGGAATCTTGCGGAAGTATGTAGACCTTTAGAGAAAAGAATCGGCCGATATTTACTGAAATATAACATTCATATTGCTGAAGGGCAGCGTTTTGAAGTGCCGATCGCGATGGAAGGGTATATAAAAGAAATTGCGAAATGGTTTCGAAAGGGAATATGTATTACAGTTGATTATGGCTACACAAAAGAAGAATGGATGCACCCTGCACATCGCGAAGGAAGTTTACGAGGGTATTACGAGCATAAGCTAATACGTAATCCTTTAGCATACCCAGGTGAAATGGATCTGACTACTCATATTCATTGGGATGAGCTGAAGGAGATTTTTAGCCTGCAAGGAATGAATGTGGTATGGCATAAGAAGCAATCTGAATTTTTGCTAGCGGCAGGAATATTAGAACAGCTTACGAGTCATCAAGATCGGGATCCTTTTTCAGAAGCTCAAAAACAAAATCGAGCAGTTCGTTCTATGATTTTGAACGGAGGATTAGGGAGTGCCTTTGATGTTGTGATACATACGAAAGATATGCAACATTTACAGTTAAATCGATATGTGACCATATAAAAAAACAAGACACAGTATATAGTTCTGTGTCTTGTTTTTTTATACGACTATTAATTATGTAGCATCATATATTTTCTCTCATGATATATATATATTAAAGATATGAGATGAAAAATATAGAATACGTCCTTTTTCTCTGTTTATTAGTCCCTAACCTAATAATACGCGAACGAGTTGAATAATTGTTTCGTTTTCTACTTTGTAGTAAATTTCTAATCCTTTTCTTTCGCTAGAAACGATTTTAGCGCTTTTTAACTTTGCTAAATGCTGTGAAATTGTAGATTGTGGCATGTTTAAGCCAGTGTACATTGTAGAAACGTTGCTTGGACCACGCTCGATTAATCCTTTTACGATACATAAACGAACAGGATGAGCAAGTACTTTCAATAATTCTGCATTGCTTTCATATAGTTCTAATTCTTTTTGAAAGGTTTCTAACATGTTCTTTTCCACCTCCGTGTGAGCTGTTATACCATACTATACATACCAAAAAATTAACGAAAAGAAAACAGTTGTTGCAGAAAAAAAGTCCTAAAGTAAAGAAATTGTAAGAAAAGAGACCCGGATGTAAATAAAGTAGATAAAATTGCATGGTTTTGTAAAATGACATTTTTGGGTGAAAATTTCGATGCGTTTTAAAAATTGAAAGATATAGATATATTTGTAACACAATCTTATCATGATTTTCTTATTCTTTCAAATGAATATACTAAATTTTTAAAATAATATGACAAAGGAATTATAATGATATATATAGAATATAAAACAGGTTAAAAGCAAAGAAGCTGAATGTAGTTAGCTTCTTCATAGTGATAATGAAATGTTTGAATGTAGCTGATAAATCTTAAACGTATTAAGACATTGGGATTATGTATTTTAGTGTTCATCTTTCATTAATTTTAGAAATCTGTGATTCCATATATTCTCATAAAATTCAATTGTTTCTTTTGCGGACATGAATGGGTTATTTAACGTTGAGGTTGTTTTCTGTACCATGAAGTTTTCATATCCCAGTCCGTGAGCAAATTTAATTGTAGCATCCATACAGTATTCTGTTTGGGCACCACAAAACTCAATACGATGTACAGATAATTGATCTAAAATCTCTTTTAAGTTTGTTTTATAAAATGAATTTGCATGTGTTTTTCTTACAAAAAAATCTTGTTCTTGAACATCTAGATCGGCATGTATAGCCCAAATCTCTTTTTCAGGTACTAAATCATCATCACAATGTTGAACGAAAAGAATTGGTTTATTTGAGTTTCTGTATGAAGAAATTCTGCTACTTACTTTTGTAAGTAAGTTTTGTAAGTCAAATAAATGCTCTTCGTTATAACATACCCCATTTTGTAAATCGATAACGATTAAAATATCTGCACAAGAATTCATTATTTTCACTCCTTTTTTAATTCTTAATATATCAATTAATACATTACTTGGAAATAGATAATGAACTTTTATTTTTTATGAACTATACAGACAGAACAGCATTAAAATGAATATGGTAGACAGCATAAATAGAAGATATGAAAACTTAATTTCATATCTTCTATTCGTCCTATGCATTTACAGGTTCTTCTACATAAGAAAGGGCATTTTCAAAATCGGATATTAAATCGTCAACATTTTCAAGACCGACGGATAACCGAAGTAATGAATTCGAAATACCTCTTTCATCACGAGCTTCTTGCGACAGTGCCGCATGTGACATTTTAGCTGGGTAGGAAAGAATCGATTCGACAGCTCCTAAACTAACTGCAAAGACAGGTAATTTTACTTTTGATAAAAATTGGCGGAGTGCATCTTCTGATTGTAAAGTGAAAGATAGGACAGCTCCGGCTGATGTAGCTTGAGATTGTTGAATATCAAATCCAGGATGTGATTGTAATCCAGGATAATAGACATTTTGCACTTTAGCGTGCTTTTGTAAATAGTGTGCAATTTTATTGGCGTTTGCAGCTGAATACTCAAGACGTACATGCAATGTTTTTAGACCGCGAAGCACGAGAGAGCAATCTTGTGGTCCTAAAATAGCACCAAAAGCATTTTGTAAAAATCCAAGTTTTTGAGCGAGTTCGGCATCTTTTACGACCGCTAATCCGGCAGTAACATCACTATGACCGGCAATGAATTTTGTGGCGCTATGCAGAACGATATCGGCGCCAAGGTCAAGTGGCTTCTGGAATAGTGGTGTCAAAAATGTATTATCAACAAAAGTAAGAGCACCAATAGATTTCGCGACTTTAGAAACCTCACGAATATTTGTCACTTTTAGAAGTGGATTAGAGGGTGTTTCTACATAAAAGAGTTTTGTATTGGATTTAATATTTTTCTTTATTTCCTCTACATTGGTCATATCAACAAATGTATGTGAAACACCGTAACGAGAGAGCACTTCAGTTATAATTCGGTAAGTGCCTCCATACACGTCTTCTGAAATGAGTACGTGATCGCCTTGCGAAAGAAGGAGAAATGCAGTAGAAATTGCTGCAATGCCGGATGCAAAAGCGAATCCCTTTGTTCCCCCCTCTAATAAAGCAATAATATCTTCAAGGGCTTCACGAGTTGGATTTCCAGACCGGCTATAGTCATATTTGCCGAATGTATCTACATCAAATTGGTGAAAAGTTGATGTATTATAGATGGGAACGTTAACAGCTCCTGTTTGCGAGTCATGTTTATATTGGTTGTGCAGTAAGAGTGTATCTATGGAATAACTCATATTCTTACACCTTCTTTTACAAGTTTAATGGCTTGCTGTAAGTCTTGAATTAAATCGTTACTATTTTCAATGCCAACGGAAAATCGCAGAAGACGATTACATACACCGTTTGCTGTTCTGATTTCTTCAGGAATATCAGCGTGTGTTTGTGTTGCTGGATACGTCATTAAACTTTCAACACCACCAAGACTTTCAGCAAACGTAATTAAGGATAAAGATTGTAAGAAGGGATTAATCCATGTTTCATCTTTAAGACGAAATGAGATCATGCCGCCTCTTCCAGGATAAAATACATCTGTCACCCCGTCTTCATCATTTAAATAAGCGACAACTGCTTTTGCATTTTCTTCATGTTGTCTCATGCGAAGCGCTAACGTTTTCATACCACGAATTAATAACCATGAGTCAAATGGGCTTAAGACCGCACCTGATGCATTGTGATAATGAGCGAGTTCCTCACAAAGTTTCTTTCCTTTTGCAACGACAAGGCCACTTAGTACATCGTTATGCCCACCTAAATATTTCGTTGCACTATGAAGTACGATGTCAGCGCCTTCTGTTAATGGTTGTTGTATATAAGGAGTATAGAATGTGTTGTCTACAATAAGAAGTAGACCGTGTCTTTTCGCTACAGTTGCGACAGCAGCGATATCGGTAACTTGCATTAATGGATTAGTCGGAGTTTCTATGAAAATAGCCTTCGTTTTAGGTGTGAGTGCTTGCTCGATTTGTTTAATAGATTGTGTATTTACGTATCTACATCGAACATTCCATTTTTTTTCATGTTCAGAAAATAATCGATATGTTCCACCGTATAAATCTTCAGAGACAATAAGTTCGTCTCCAGAGCGGAATAAAGAAAGAACGAGGAGAACAGCGGCCATCCCTGAACTACAGGCATAACCTTGTTCGCCATATTCTAAGTCTGCGATTGCCTGTTCTAAAAGACCACGAGTTGGGTTACCAGTTCGTGAATAGTCAAAACCAGTAGATTTACCAATCCCTTCGTGACGGTAAGCAGTTGAGAAATAAACGGGTGGATTAACAGTTCCTGTTGTAGTTTCGCTACGATTTCCGATTTGTGCTAGTTTTGTTTCAATAGTTGACATGTGAAAATTCCTCCTTTTTAAATTAACAATTAAGTGAATATAAATAAAAAAAGCCTTCTAAGAAGAAGGCTTTCGGTTTGAATAGAGTCTTCTTCTCATCTGTCAAATCTTTCACAATTTGCTGGAATTAGCACCTTATTAACAAGTGTTAATGGTTGCTGAGGCGTCATAGGGCCAGTCCCTCTACCTCTCTAGATAAGAATGTTTGTATGAAATTTTATTATGGATTTAACTTTACAACAAAAGATAATTGAATTGCAACTTTATTTTAAATAATTTTTATTTTTACGCAAGTATCATTGACTTTTGTATTTGTGCATGCTAAATTTATTAAAAAATTAACAAACATTGTTAAAAGGGGAACGTATTTCCTTTTAGCTACATAAATAAAATATATAGACAAACTCTTATTGAGAGCGGTGGAGGGAAAGGCCCTGTGAAACCCGGCAACCTTCAAACGAAATGTTTGAAACGGTGCTAATACCTGCAAAACGAATGTTTTGCATAATAAGAGGCGGAACAATTATGTCCCCCTCTTCACGGTGAAGAGGGGGTTTTTATATTGATAGAAATGAGGGAGATTCGTGAAATTACTAGATTTATTATCAAAAGGAATTGTAATAGGTGATGGTGCGGTTGGAACGTTATTGCATTCGCACGGTTTGCAAAGTAGTTTTGAAGAATTAAATGTATCTGATCCAGATTTAATTATATCGATTCATAAACAATATGTAGCTGCTGGAGCTGATGTAATTCAAACAAATACGTACGGAGCAAATGAAGCGAAATTACGTATGTATGGTTTAGAAAATCAAGTTACTGAAATTAATAGAGCGGCAGTAAAACTGGCGAAAGCATCTGTAACAGAAAGAAATGCAATTTTAGGAACAATTGGTGGTATGAAACATATCGGAGCTGTTACGACAACTGATATGGAGCGAGAATTTATGTTACTGGAACAGGCAAGTGCATTACTAGAAGAACAGGTTGATGGATTACTATTAGAGACTTTCTATGATGAGTTTGAATTACTTCATGCTGTTCAGGTGTTACGAAAACAAACGAATATTCCCATTGTAGCTCAATTAGCGTTACATGAGGCGGGTACGACTCAAAATGGAAATGATGTAAATGAAATATTAAAACAGCTTTTAGATTATGGGGCAAATGTCGTTGGATTGAATTGCCAACTAGGACCACTACATATGACAGAAGCCATGAAAATGATATCGATCCCTCAAAATGGCTACTTGTCAGCGTATCCGAATGCAGGACTCCCGAATTATGTGGAGGGGCGTTACGTATATGAGGGAAGCCCAGCTTATTTTGAAGCAATGGCACCGAAATTTATTGAGCAAGGTGTTCGGTTATTAGGTGGTTGTTGTGGTACGACTCCAGAACATATTGAATGTATGAAGCGTGCAACTCTAAATGTTACACCTGTAATAGAAAAGGACACGATTCAAAGACCAAAAGTAGTTCATACACACGAGAAGCGTTCGAAAGCCCACGTTACTTTAGCCGAGAAGGCAAAGAAACAAACGACAGTTGTAGTGGAATTAGATCCACCGAAAACGCTAGACACACAGCGATTTTTTGAAGGGGCAAGAGCACTGAAAAGAGCTGGAGCGGACGCTATTACTCTAGCAGATAATTCATTAGCATCACCTCGCGTTTCGAATATGGCGATGGGGGCATTATTAACGAAGCATGATATTCCAGTATTGACGCATTTAACGTGTAGAGACCATAACGTCATTGGACTACAATCTCACTTACTAGGTTTATCGGCGTTAGGTATGGAAGAAGTGTTAGCTTTAACTGGTGATCCAGCACGCGTTGGTGATTTTCCAGGTGCCACTTCTGTATATGATTTGTCCTCTATTGAGCTCATTAAAATGATTAAAGAAATGAACGATGGACGTTCTATTTTAGGGAAATCAATTGGTCCAGCAACAAGGTTCTCGGTCGGAGGAGCGTTTAATCCGCATGTTCGGCATTTAAAAGCGGCAGTAAAACGAATGGAACGAAAAATAGATGCTGGAGCAGAATACTTTTTAACGCAGCCGATTTATGATGTTGCTTTAATTAAAGAAGTATATGAAGCGACAAAGCATTTGGAACAACCTATTTTTATTGGGATTATGCCGTTAATAAGTAAACGGAATGCAGACTTTCTTCATTTTGAGGTGCCAGGTATTAATCTACCTGAAGCAATAAGGGAGAGAATGGATGGACATGAAACGAAAGAGGCAGCAATTGAGGAAGGGATTCACATTTCGCAAGAATTGATCGATGCGGCGATGAAATATTTTAATGGTATTTATCTTATTACACCATTTCTAAAATATGAAATTACAGAACATCTCGTTAAATATGTGAGAGAAAAGCAAGAAGTGAAAGAAGGTATTAATTGATGAAGTGTATAGAAGAAAAATTAAAAAATAACATCTTAATATTAGATGGTGCAATGGGGACAATGATCCAACAAGAGGACTTAACTGCGGAAGATTTCGGGGGAGAAGAGTACGAGGGTTGTAATGAATATTTAGTAGAAACAAGACCAGATGTCATTTTAAAAATTCATAAAGCTTATATTGAAGCTGGAGCAGATATTATTGAAACAAATACATTTGGTGCTACGAATATTGTATTGAGTGATTATGATTTGTCTCATTTAGATGAAAAACTAAATGAAAAAGCGACACTCTTGGCGAAGCAAGCTGTTACAGAAAGCGGAAAGGAAGTATATGTTGCAGGTGCGATGGGACCGACAACAAAAGCAATTAGTGTTACAGGAGGAGTTACGTTTGAAGAACTAACTGAAGCTTATACAAGGCAGGCGAGAGGATTATTAAGAGGCGGAGTTGATGTGTTACTCGTTGAGACAAGTCAAGATATGCGTAACGTGAAGGCAGCTTATATTGGAATTCAAGCCGCTTTTGAAGAACTGAAAAAAACAGTTCCTATTATGATTTCAGGAACGATTGAGCCGATGGGAACGACTTTGGCAGGGCAAACAATCGAAGCTTTTTATTTATCGGTAGAGCATATGAAGCCGTTATCGGTTGGGTTAAACTGTGCGACTGGTCCGGAGTTTATGAGGGAACATATTCGTTCACTATCTGATTTATCGGAGTGTTACATTTCTTGTTATCCAAATGCAGGTCTTCCTGATGAAGATGGGCATTATCATGAATCTCCTTCTTCTCTCGCTGAAAAAGTGAAGCGCTTTGCTGAAGAAGGATGGGTGAATATTATCGGTGGTTGTTGTGGTACAACGCCAGAACATATAAAAGTAATGAAATCCGCGCTAGCATCTCTTAAGCCACGTGAGCACCACGAACGAGAAGGACATGGGATTAGTGGGTTAGAGGCATTGCAATATGATGATTCAATGAGACCGTTATTTGTTGGTGAAAGAACAAACGTTATTGGATCACGTAAATTTAAACGATTAGTAGCAGAAGGGAAATTTGAAGAGGCTGCTGAAGTGGCAAGAGCGCAAGTGAAGAAAAATGCTCATATTATTGATATTTGTATGGCTGACCCGGACCGCGATGAAATAGAAGATATGGAAAACTTCTTGGCAGAAGTTACGAAAGTGTTAAAAGTACCGATTATGATTGACTCAACAGATGAAAATGTGATGGAGCGAGCTCTTACGTATATTCAAGGAAAAGCGGTTATTAATTCCATTAATTTAGAAGATGGTGAAGAACGATTTAAAAAAGTGACACCTCTTCTTCAAAAATACGGTGCCGCTATCGTTGTAGGAACAATTGATGAAGATGGTATGGCTGTAAGTGCAGAAAGAAAGATAGAAATTGCGAAAAGAAGCTATGAATTACTTACGAAGAAGTATGGTATACGTCCGTCTGATATTATTTTTGATGCGCTCGTGTTTCCTGTAGGGACAGGTGATGAGGAATATATCGGTTCAGCGGCAGCGACGATAGAAGGAATTCGCCTTATTAAAGAAGCGTTACCAGAATGTTTAACAATTTTAGGTGTGAGTAACATATCGTTTGGTCTACCACCAGCTGGACGTGAAGTTTTAAATTCTGTCTTTTTATATCATGCAACGAAAGCAGGATTAGATTACGCGATTGTGAATACGGAAAAATTGGAACGATATGCGTCAATTCCAGAGGAAGAAAAACGTCTTGCAGATGCATTACTTTTTGAAACGACGCAAGAGACATTAGAAGAATTTACAAATTTCTATCGCGCGGCAAAAAAGAAAGATGTCGTTGTGCAAGAAACGTTAACTCTCGATGAGCGACTAGCAAATTATATTGTAGAAGGTACGAAACAAGGGTTACACGAGGATTTAAGTCTTGCTCTTGAAGAAGGCAGGAAACCTCTTGATATTATTAATGGTCCGCTTATGACAGGAATGGATGAGGTGGGACGATTATTTAATAATAATGAGCTTATCGTTGCTGAAGTATTGCAAAGTGCTGAAAGTATGAAAGCTGCCGTAAGTTATTTAGAGCCACATATGGAATCTAGCGATAGTGCGAAAAAAGGGAAAGTATTATTAGCAACTGTAAAAGGTGATGTGCATGATATTGGGAAAAATCTTGTTGAAATTATTTTAGCGAATAACGGATATGAGATTATTAATTTAGGAATCAATGTTCGTTCGGATCGAATTGTTCAAGAAGTACAAGAAAAGAAGCCTGATATTATTGGTCTTTCTGGGTTATTAGTAAAATCAGCGCAACAAATGGTAACGACGGCTGAAGATTTAAAAGCGGCAAATATTGATATTCCAATCGTTGTAGGCGGGGCAGCGTTAACGAGAAAATTTACAGATAATCGCATTTCGCCATCCTATAAAGGACTCGTATGTTATGCGAGTGATGCGATGACCGGGCTTGATATTATTAATAGGCTTCAAAAAGAAGAAGAGCGTGAGAAGATGAAGCAGGATAAAAAAGAACGTCATCTTCATATCGTAACAAAAGAAGAGAAGAAAGTAGAAATTCCAGTAGTAATTGAGCCGTTACCAAAATCAGAGGTTATCGTGCCGGATTCAACAAAACGAATTGTATTACGAGATGTTCCTGCCCTCCATCTCGCACCGTTTTTAAATAGACAAATGCTACTTGGACATCATCTTGGATTAAAAGGAAATGTGAAGAAGCTTTTGAAAGAAGGGGATAAAAGAGCGCATGAATTAAATGATTTAATAGACGAGTTATTAGTAGAAGGACAATCTTGGTTAAAACCGAAAGCGGTGTATCAATTTTTCCCAGCGCAAAGCGACGGACAAAACATTGTAATATATGATCCGGAAGATCATACGCGTGTTATCGAGCGTTTTACATTCCCAAGGCAAGGAAAAGCACCATACCGTACTTTAGGTGATTATTTACGCCCAGTTGGAGATGAGATGGACTATGTTGCTTTCTTATCTGTTACTGTTGGGGAAGGCGTTCGGGACATTGCTGAAGAGTGGAAAGCGAAAGGTGATTATTTACGTAGTCATGCTATTCAATCGTTGGCGCTTGAATTAGCAGAAGGGCTCGCGGAAAAAACACATATGCTCATCCGTGACCGCTGGGGAATTCCGGACTCACCTGAACTGACGATGGAAGAACGTTTCCGCACGAAGTATAGAGGAATACGCGTTTCATTTGGTTATCCAGCATGTCCAGAACTTGCGGATCAAGAAAAGTTATTTCGTCTCATTCATCCAGAAGAAATAGGTATTTCATTAACGGAAGGATTTATGATGGAGCCAGAAGCGTCTGTAACGGCTATGGTATTTTCTCACCCTGAGGCAAGATATTTTAGTGTATTATAGTGTAGAAGGGGGAGACGTATGAAGAAAATAGTCTTTACAGGTGGCGGTTCAGCCGGGCATGTAACACCTAATTTAGCCATTATCCCGCACTTACAAGAACAGAATTGGGATATCTCTTATATCGGTTCTCATCAAGGGATTGAGAAAACGATTATAGAAAAGGAAGGCATTCCGTACTATAGTATTGCAAGCGGAAAGCTACGCCGTTATTTTGATTTGAAAAATATAAAAGATCCTTTTCTTGTAATGAAGGGTGTTATGGATGCGTATGTAAGGATTCGAAAACTAAAACCGGATGTGATTTTTTCAAAAGGTGGTTTCGTATCTGTACCAGTCGTAATTGGAGGATGGTTAAATAAAGTTCCTGTTTTATTACATGAATCTGATATGACGCCAGGACTAGCAAACAAAATTGCGCTCCGTTTTGCTTCGAAAATATTTGTTACATTTGAAGAAGCTGCGAAACATTTACCGAAAGAAAAAGTAATTTATACAGGGTCTCCTGTACGTGAAGAAGTGCTAAAGGGAAATCGTGAAAAAGGTTTAGCATTTTTAGGTTTTTCACGTAAAAAGCCAGTTATTACAATCATGGGAGGAAGTTTGGGCGCGAAGAAAATTAATGAAACGGTTCGAGAAGCGTTACCAGAACTTCTGAAAAAGTATCAAATTGTTCATCTTTGTGGAAAAGGTAATCTTGATGAAAGTTTACAAAATAAAGAAGGATATAAACAATTTGAATATGTACATGGGGAGTTACCCGATGTATTAGCGACAACAGATTTTGTTATTTCACGTGCGGGGTCCAATGCCATTTTTGAGTTTTTAACATTACAAAAGCCTATGGTTTTAATTCCATTATCGAAATTTGCAAGCCGCGGAGATCAAATACTAAATGCAGAGTCTTTTGAAAGACAAGGATATGCTTCAGTATTGTATGAAGAAGATGTGACTGTGAAATCTCTTATAAAGCATGTCGAAGAATTAAATCAAAATAATGAGAAGTATAAAACAGCACTAAAAAAATATAATGGAAAAGAAGCAATTAAAACAATCATTCAACATATTTCAGAGGCATGATGAAACAATCATGTCTTTTTTTATAGGATGAAAGATTCCAAGAATTGATATTTTTATGTTACAATAAAGTGAAACTTTAATCAGTGGGGGGGGCATCCCTCCACTGATTATGAGCCCTCACCAATCGGGCTTTTACGGGCGCCCGCTCCCCTACTAACCTCTTTGATTTCGCTGAATGTTGAGGGGGATCTTACTGCCCGGCAAATAGCGGGATAACAAATGGTTAATAGGGAAATTCCAATTAATGAAGCGGGAAAATACGAATGGATTAGGAGTGACTGTGTTGGAGCTAAGTCTCTATGAAAATACTGCACTTATTATATGCTTTGCGTTGTACGTTGGTAGTGTTATTGTATATATTTCAAGGAAATTTTCGCAAGAGCGAGAACTTGAAAAATCAGAAATAACGGCTGAACTAGAAATGTTAGCTGATGAAAGTTATAAAAAGAAAAAAATAAAAGAAGACCATGAAGCATCCCATCATTTAAACGCAAAATAAGTTTTAAAGATGGGGATTTTTTTTGAAGTCGTTCTTTATTGTGTCTATAACAAATAACGCTAAAACGGAGTTTCCCCATACATAATTAAGGAGTTTATATAAATGGATTTTTATATCGCCTCAGGATTCCAAAATAAACATCTTGTACGTTCTATAGCAAATGAACTGAAAAATACAGGATGGCATCATACATATGATTGGACAAAAAATGAAAGAGCAGTGAATCCAGACCAATTAAGAGAAATTGGTCTGGCAGAAAAGAATGCTATTAAAGAAGCAGATGTATTTTTACTTATATTAGATGGTGGAAATGGGAGCCATACAGAGTTTGGAATGGCGATTGCGTTAGAGAAAAAGATATACCTTTATCATGAAGGGAACTCGCTTCAAACAACGTTTTATCATTTGCCCGAAGTAAATGTTTTTGAAGGAGATGTAGCGGAGTTTGCATCTTATGTTATAAATCATATGGAACAATAGTAATTACCTACAAGGTTATAAAAGTAATCTTTTGGGTACAGTGATGATAAGAAACGTATATAAAGGAGTTACATAATATGAAATTAGAAAATGGATGGGAAACGAGTTTTTTAGAAGTTGTACAGAAGAGTGAATTTAAGAAAGATGCGCTTCTTAGCCAATTGCTTTTTGCAGATAGTGAAGAAGTAGAAGAGCTTGTTGATGATTACGGATATGAAGAGATTATTGAACGCGAGCATGATGATGAATTAGCAGAAGTTTTAGGTGAAGAACTGTTTAGTGAGATGGAGCGATACGTATTCTTATCTTCACAACAAGAAGAGAAACTCATTTCATTCGTAAATGGGTTAGGTTTTCATGTACTAGATTGGATTGTACTTCTTGAAACCGAATTTGGTATTGATAGTGCAAACTTTACATCGGATGCAGTGAAAATGTTAGAAAAACGTTTTAGACAATTTCCATATATAGAAGAGAAGACAATTTTTGATATGACGTTTGGAGAAGCAATGGATGTATTAGAATCTATTACAGGATTACAACTGAAGGAAAAGATGAACGGATAATGAAAAAGAACGTGAGATATCACGTTCTTTTTTTACATTATAATAATTTTGTCATCTAATTTTGTTTGCCCGCTAAGAAGTGCGTTTAAATATTCCACTTTTCTTATACAAGCCTGTATATGTCTTTCAACCTCTTGTAACTCTGCTTGGTGATGTGTTTCAATTGGATGAATTTGTACGTTGAATTTTTCAAATTGACTACTATATGTTATTTCAGCATAGCCGCTCATAATATCAGTTTCGTTGTGAAATAAAAATCGTTTCGTTTCTTCACAGAATGATACACTTTGAAAGCCATATACTTTTAATGCTTCAATTACTTTTTTTATAATTTTTGTATTCATTTTTATCCCTCTTTACGAAGTTCTACTTTTATATTATAACATAAAAAATTACACAGAAAGCGCTTCCAAGTGTATTTTATTATAATTTTTACGTATTAATCATAATAATGAAACAAAGAAAAAATAATTGTAATGAAGAGAGGATTCTTTTATTGTTCTGTCATATATATAGAGAAATAGTGCAATGAAAGGAAATTTTCCGAAGGTGATTTCGTATTTCCAATTTGAGCGCAATAAAAGAGGTGAGAATCTTGAACTTTGATATTGTAGGACAAAAAGCATATATAAAAGATGGGCCGCATCGGAACCGAATTGGAATTGTAAGGAAAAACGAAGAGCAATTAAAATCACACTTTGTTATTGTAATTGGAGAACAAAGTATTGACGTGGAGCTAAAGGATATCGTGTTAGTTGGAGTAGACGTAGGACAATTTCATAAATGGTGCGAACAAAATGGTTATTTGTGAAAAGGACGGGCTGTGAGGTAATGAAATATATTTGAGAAAAGAGAATATGTTATTGTATTCTCTTTTTCTATGTGTAAGGAGATGGAAATGAAGTATAAAGAACGAGAGTTTACATTGGAATTGAAAGAGAAAATTCAATGTATGGAAAAGGAAATAGCGCGAATATCATTTAAACTTTTTGGAGAGTATTCATATTTGTATATAGAGAAAAATACAGAATTAGATATGGGACTTGTTAAAGATCAAGAGGAAGATGGAAAGAAATAAAAAGGACGCTAACATTTTTTGTTAGCGTCCTTTTTATTATGAAGCAATTTCACCAGTTTTTGTATCATCTTGATTGTACGTATCTTGATCTAATTCACCAAGCCATTTACTAGAAATAAGACCTGCTGTCATAGAACCACTTACGTTAAGAGCTGTACGCCCCATATCGATTAATGGCTCAACTGAGATAACAAGAGCGACAATACCGATTGGTAAGTTCATTGTAGATAGTACGATTAACGCTGCGAAAGTTGCGCCGCCACCAACGCCGGCAACACCGAATGAGCTAATCGCAACGACAGCGATTAAAGTTAAAATAAATTGTGGTTGTAACGGATCAATTCCTACAGTTGGAGCAACCATCATTGCAAGCATTGCTGGGTAAATACCTGCGCAACCATTTTGACCGATAGATACTCCGAATGAAGCTGCGAAGTTAGCGATTCCTTCAGAAATACCAAGTTTTTCTTTTTGAGCTTCAATATTTAATGGCATTGTACCAGCGCTAGAGCGCGATGTGAATGCAAATGTTAATACAGGGAACACCTTTTTCAAATATTGAATTGGATTTAAACCAGATAGAGTGATTAATAATAAGTGAATAACGAACATTACGATAAGTGCTACATAAGACGCTAATACGAAGTTACCAAGTTTTAAAATAGCATTTATATCACTACCGGCAACTGTTTTTGCCATAAGAGCTAATACGCCGTATGGAGTAAGGCGTAAAATTAATGTTACCATACGCATTACGATTGCATATACAGCATCAAGCATCTTCTTAAATAGCTCTGCTTGTTCTGGATATTTCCGTTTTACACCTATAAAGGCGATACCGATAAAGGCCGCAAATATTACAACTGAAATTGTTGATGTAGGACGAGCACCTGTTAAATCAAGAAATGGATTTGTAGGTAACAGTTCTAATAATTTATCTGGAATTGTTGTCTTTTCAATTGAAGTAAATCTTTCTTCAACTAATTTCAGACGAGCAGATTCTGCATCACCTTGTTGTAATCCTGTTGCTGATACATCAAATCCTGCACTTGCAGCGATGCCGACAGCTGCGGCAATTCCTGTAGTAAGAATTAAAATTCCGATAATAAGACCACTGATTTTCCCAAGATTTTTCGTTAACTGTAATTTTGTAAAAGCTGAAATAATTGATACTAAAATAAGTGGCATAACAATCATTTGAAGTAATTTCACATAACCGTTACCGATTAAGCCAAACCACGTATTTGATTCAATAATTACTTTAGAAGTAGGCTCATAAATAAATTGTAATATAAGACCGAATATAATTCCGACTCCTAAAGCGGTAAATACGCGTTTATTAAAAGATACATGCTTACGTTGCATATAATACAATACGCCGACTAAAATGAGCATGACTGCAACGTTAATTCCAACAAGCAGTGTATTCATGTTAATTCCCCCTAATTCCAATCTGTTATATAGAATATAAGGTAATAAAACCTATAAGTCAACTAGGAAATTGCGGAATTAAAAAAAGATGGCAAAATGCCATCTTTTAATGTCCAGCTCCAGGGACGAGTAAAAACGTCGTGTAGTATGTAAATCCAATGAAGAAAACGGTTAAATATGCCCCGAATACGTATATATACATACGCTCTGTTAATTTTAAATAACTTAAAAGTACGAAGAAACCTGTTTGTCCTAAAAATAGTAGTGCGGTCGGGTGCATATCCCCTACGTAAAACATAACCGAGAAAATTCCAGTCCAAAAGCCGAGAACGCGAAACATGCGCTCCATGCAATCTCCCTCCTTTTCTAGAAAAAGTAAAACCTCTCTTCATTATAGTTTATTTTTCTTACTATTGTAAATATTCGTTCATATAAAAAAAAAGCCAATTTCACTGGCTTCTTTTTTATATGAGATTTAAATAGACATTTTATAATTACAAGATTTACATCCATCTAGTAAACTATCGTGCCGAGTTAATTCCATGTTAGGGAATAGGATTTCAAAAATCCCTTTCATCATATCTCCATGCATATTACAAATTTCAGTTGGGTGATGAACGGCAACTTCTTTAAATGGACAATTGTGTACATCATAGAAAATTGTTGTTCCATCTGGACTTAATTCAAATGCAGGGGATAAGCCAGCTGTTGAGAATGCTTCTTTTGCGATTTGAACTTTGTGTTCTACAGTTAAAGCATCTTCACTCACATTTAAACGCTGCATATGTTGTTGCATTAATTCCATTCCGAATTGTTTGCCTGTTTCGTATAGCGCTTTTTCACCAGCAGCTCCAAGGCTAAGTAGCGAATTGAAAGCTATTTTTGCTAATAATTGATAATCACGGAATGGAAATTGTAACTGGATAACATCTTCAGACAATACATATAATCTGCTTGGTCTTCCGCCTTTACCAGTTTTTTTTGTTTCTGATTTTAGCATATGAACATCTTCTAATTTAGATAAATGTAAACGTGCTACGTTCGGATGAATTTCAAACTCATCTGCAATTTCTTGTACTGTTACGTAACTATGTTTTTGAGAAATATATTTATAAATATAATAACGAGTTGGGTCAGATAATACGCCTGTAATTTTTAAAGCTTGTTCCATGAGGATCTCCACCTTTATCACTTTATCCAAGATAATAACATTATAATACAGATAAACATGCGTATAGGTAATTTCAGACAATAATTCAGAAATTGTTCATAATTTCACAAACATATTTTTCCTTTTTGCTCTATTGAAAATACAAAAGTACCAATTTTTCTTGCGTGATGTTTCATGCTATATACATAGTGAGGAGGGAAAAGTGATGAATGGGATTGAAAATTTTGCGAATGTGATTTTGAAGGAAGCATGTAGGGTACAAGCATCGGATTTACATATTGTGCCCCGACAGAAGGATGTAGTGATTCAACTGCGCATAGGAAAAGATTTAATGACGAGACAGTGTATCGAAAAGGAATTTGGAGAAAAACTTGTTTCGCACTTTAAGTTTTTAGCATCTATGGATATAGGGGAGAGGCGGAAGCCACAAAATGGTTCATTGTATTTACAAATTGATGGCCAAGAAGCATATTTACGCCTTTCTACACTCCCAACAGTATATCAAGAAAGTCTCGTTATTCGTCTTCATTTACAAGCATCTGTTCAGCCATTATCTCATCTTTCGTTATTTCCAAGTACAGTTAAAAAACTACTCTCTTTCTTACATTATTCTCACGGATTACTCGTATTTACTGGGCCAACAGGTTCTGGGAAAACAACAACAATGTATGCATTATTAGAGGTAATTCGAAAAAAGAAAACACGTCGCATTGTTACACTAGAAGATCCAGTTGAAAAGAGAAATGACGATTTATTACAAATTCAAATTAATGAAAAAGCAGGTATCACATATGAGGCTGGGCTAAAGGCAATCTTACGCCATGATCCAGATGTTATTTTAGTGGGGGAAATCCGTGATGAAGAAACAGCAAAAATAGCTATAAGAGCAAGTCTGACTGGGCATTTAGTAATGACGACATTGCATACTAATGATACGAAAGGAGCGATACTGAGGTTTATGGATTATGGCATCACAAGGCAAGAGATTGAACAATCTTTATTGGCTGTAGCTGCACAACGACTTGTTGAATTGAAATGTCCATTTTGCAAAGGGAAGTGCTCAACTGTATGTAAATCAATGAGGAAAGTCAGACAAGCGAGCATTTATGAGTTGTTATATGGACATGAGTTACAACAAGCGATTAAAGGAGCGAGCGGAGAAAGTGTTATGTATAAGCATGAAACAATAGAATCTTCAATACGAAAAGGGTACGCTTTAGGGTTTTTAGAAGAAGATGTTTATGTTTAAGAAAACGTGGCGTTTAAGTGATCAAGTAGTATTGTTGAAAAGGTTAGGCGAATTATTAGAAAAAGGATATTCTCTTTTACAGGCATTAGAATTTTTGCGATTTCAATTCCCTTTAGAAAAGAAAGTGCAATTGCAGCATATGATTGAGGGATTAAAAGGTGGAAAAAGTCTGCATGATTCTTTTCATCAATTAATGTTTCATCAGGAGATGTTAAGCTATTTATTTTATGCCGAGCAACATGGTGATATTTCTTTTGCGTTGCAACAAGGGAGTGCACTGCTTTATAAGAAGGATAAGTATAGGAAAGATATGATGAAAATAATGCAGTATCCAATGTTTTTAGCATTTTTTTTAATAATCATGCTTATTGTGTTTAATCGCATCTTATTACCACAAGTTGAAATGGTTTATAGTGCGTTTAGTTCTACAGTTCCGCTACTTACAGAACAAATTTTAAGTGCGATTAAACTACTACCTTACATGATTATTAGCATCATTTTTATTGTTATTATCGGATGTAGTTTATATGTGTTTTATTTTCGGAAACTACCACATATGAAGCAGGTAAAAATCATGCTTCGTATACCCCTCATAAAAACATTTCTTATTTTAAAGCATTCGCATTATTTCTCCACCCAATTGAGTGGATTATTGCATGGTGGGCTATCCGTACTAGAAGCTTTAACGATAATGATGGAACAAAAGTATAATCCGTTCTTTCAGTATGAAGCGAGCCGAATTGAAAGGCAATTAATTGCAGGAGAACCGTTACAATCTATTATTGCTAAAAGTGGGCATTATGAGAAAGAACTTTCGTATATTATTACGCATGGACAAGCAAACGGCAATTTAGCAATTGAATTAGGTGACTATAGCGACCTTATTATAGAAAAGGTCGAACAAAAAATTAAACGTATATTAGTTATCGTTCAACCAATTTTGTTTACATGTATTGGTGGAATAGTTGTTCTTATGTATTTAGCAATGATGATGCCGATGTTTCAAATGATGAGTTCTATTTAGGAGGCATTTATATGCAGAATGAAGAAGGATTTACTCTCTTAGAAATGCTATTAGTTATGGTTGTTATCACTGTATTATTACTATTAATTATTCCGAATGTAGTTACACAGCGTGAATCGGTCCAAGAAAAAGGGTGTACGGCCTACGTGAAATCGATAGAAGCACAAATACAAGTATATCAATTGCAACATAATAAAATTCCGTCGTTAAAAGAATTAACAGATGGAAAATATATTACAGATGATAAGTGTACAAATGGTAAATCCATTCGTATTTTAGAAAATGGCACAGTATCAATTGGGACATCGTGAAACAAAAAGGATTTACTCTCTTAGAAATGCTGCTCGTACTATTTTCAATCTCTGTACTAAGTATGATTACGTATTTAAATGTTCATTCATTATATGAAAGACAAAAAATTGAACAATTTTTGAGACAGTTTTCGAATGACATATTATACATGCAGCAATTAGCGATAAACCGTCAAAAACACTATACATTACGATGGCATAAAGAGAGAAATATGTATTATATAGGGGAATCAGGCTCGACTCAATTTATTATCAAGAGAGAATATGACAATGATATACAAATGGATTTGCATACGTTTCCAAATCCAATGACATATAATCCGAGTGGGAATATTAATAGAGGTGGTACGATTTTGCTTTCGTATCGAAATTATAAATATGAAATTGTATTTCAGCTTGGAAGAGGGAGATTTACGTATCGTGAAATGTCAAAAAGGGTCAGTAATGGCTGAAATGCTCGTGGCGTTAAGTTTATTAATGATGGCGGTATCGTTACTACTACCGCAAACAGTATTGGTTATGCAAGAAAGAAAAAATATACAAATTCGCTATAAGGCATTTGTATTATTAAAAAATGAAGCGGCTTTATATATGTACGAGAACGAAGAAAAGCGAATGAAGGAAAAGGTCATAAACGGAATTGTATATTACACATATTGGGGAGGAAAGGAAGTTTGTGTTATGTGGAAAGATGTGAAAAAAAGAACGATGGAACAATGCTTTTATGTAGGCGAAAAAACAAATTAGAGGCAGGCTTTACATTATTAGAAATGATCGTATGTTTGTTTCTTGTATCGATGTTCTTTTTGCTTTTGCCACGCCTTCACTTTATAGGGCTGGAAAATTCACAAAAAGGATTAAGTGATTGGGAGTGGGATGTGTTTATAGGTCAAGTACAATTGGAGTTTCGTGGAGTATCATTTGGAGAACATATGGTTTTTGATAATAGAGATAGTATTTTACGCTTCCGGTTGCGTGATGGGGAGGAAGTGACGTATGAAAAAATAAATAGTCAGCTTATAAGGAAAGTAAATATGCGTGGAAGGGAAGTTGTATTGCAAAAGGTTGGAATGATTTCGTACAAATTAACCCCTCACTTGTTATTCATATATATGGAAGATGTTAGCGGAAAAATACATGAAGGTGTGGCTGTAAGATATAGTGTAATGAGAATGGAAACATGAGAAACCAAGAGGGATTTACAATGCCAGGAACAATTATTTTTCTTGTTTTCTTAACTTCTTTTTTTGTGTACGAAACGAATATGTTACTTACAGATAAAAATTTTTATATCGAAATAGAGCAAAAGTTTTTGGTGGAGGAACTAATGAATCGAGCCATTGCAGATATAAAAGTCGACTTACAGGAAACAGAACGAGATGGTACATTTTTATTTCAATATGAAAAGGGAGAAGCGAGTGGGAAATACCGCTTTGAAAGTGATACGGTTCTCATTTCTTTACAGTGCGAAACAAAACAAAAAACTTTCTATATGGTAAGCTTTTTGTATAGAAAAAAAGATGAGAAAATATTTGATTGGATAGAAGGATGATAGGTGAAATGTGTTAATTAAAACCAATGATTCCTATTGTGAAAGGCGTCAACTTCTTTGTATAAATGGGTAAATATAACGATTGAAAGTTTAAATTTTCTCAAAAAAGAGAAAGGTAGAAAGAATATGATATATTCATGCTATCCAATCATTATTTTTTTAGGGAGAATCGGGAAATGACAAACAATAATCAACTAGGTGAAAATAAGGAACAAACTATTTTTGATCATACAGGAAATGCAATTATGACGGAAGATAGGGAAATACACATTATTTCAAAATTCGAAGAGCCTCTTATTGTCGTGTTAGGAAATGTATTAAGTGATGAAGAGTGTGACGAATTAATCGAATTGTCTAAAAGTAAGTTAGCGCGTTCTAAAGTTGGTTCATCACGTGATGTAAATGATATTCGAACGAGTAAAGGTGCATTTTTGGACGATAATGAACTTACTGTGAAGATTGAAAAACGAATTTCATCTATCATGAATGTTCCTGCGTCGCATGGAGAAGGATTGCACATTTTAAATTATGAAGTGGATCAACAATATAAAGCACATTATGATTATTTTGCAGAACATAGTAGATCAGCTGCTAATAATCGTATTAGTACGCTTGTAATGTACTTAAATGATGTAGAAGAGGGCGGAGAAACATTCTTTCCGAAATTAAATCTTTCTGTGAACCCTAGAAAGGGAATGGCTGTATATTTTGAGTATTTTTATCAAGACCAATCACTAAATGAGCTTACGTTACATGGGGGAGCACCTGTAACGAAAGGTGAGAAATGGATTGCAACGCAGTGGGTGAGAAGAGGTACTTATAAGTAAAATTGTATATGTGACGTTTTGTTCTTCGTTGTATAAGGAGAACAAAACGTTTTTTTGTTAAATAAAATAACATCTTTCGTTATAATAACAAATAACACAGGATGATTGAGAGGAACGAAAATGAAATCTATATACATAACCGGTTATATGGGAGCTGGAAAAACAACAATTGGAAAAGCGTTAAGTAAAGAACTTCATATGGATGTTGTAGATACAGATCAAAAAATCGAAGAGAAGCAGGAGAAGGAAATTCGACATATTTTTGCCGAAGAAGGAGAAATCGCCTTCCGGGAATATGAAAGTGAAATGCTACGTTCACTACCGATTCATAATGTAATTATTACAACTGGTGGAGGAATTATTGAACGGGCGGAAAATCGAAAGTGGATGAAGGAAAATGGAACTGTCGTGTATTTATATTGTGATCCGTATGTAATTGCAGAAAGACTTCGTGAAGATACGACACGTCCACTATTTCAAAAGAAAGACATAGATGCATTTGTAGCTAAATTTGAATCGCGCCGAGCTTATTATGAAGAGGCTCATATTCATATTGATACGACGAATAAGTCTGTAAAGCAAATTATGAATGAATTAAAAGAAAAGATTAATGAATAAAAAAGTGGACATACTAATCAAGTAGAGGTGATGATAATATGTCTACTAATGATTATGTTCGCTTTGTGACACAGCAGTTTGTGTCGTATATGGATGCTCCAAAAGAAGATCGTAAACAAAAGAAAGAACAACGCCGTGCTGAAAAAGAGCCATTTATGAATAAGTGGTTTGGTGTTATGCCGCTTAGTGCTGCTTTGTTTTATCGTAACGTAAAAAATAAAAGAAAAAAATCAAGTTAACGAGTTCGTAATATGTGTAGCAATAAATAAAAATCCCCTNNAGGGGATTTTTATTTATTGCACAGATTCTTGTTCTTCAGTAACCGCATGTATTTTATTGTTCACCCATACGAACCCTATTCCAATACAAATAGAAATACCCCAGCCGACAGCAGTCATAATCGCTCTCATTTCACCATAGCCATCTACACCGAAAACAGAGATGAAATAAATTTTTAAGAAGCTTTTTAATATAAATTGCAGGCCGAAAAATAGTGTTAAATATTGCAGCGCTGGATATATACGGCTATCACGATAAAGCTCACGACTTTTATCACGGTCATGGCCTTGTAATGCTGCAATATCTGCAGCAAAATATAACATGAGTGGTTTTTTTACAAAGATGGTACAAATAACGATAATACCGAGTACGATATGATAATACGCATCATTCCATAACATTCGTTCAGCTGATCCGGATAATAAATCTACTGTCGTATTAGCAATGAGTGTAATTAAAATAAAGAACCCTGTTACGTTAAACTGTTTTTCTTTTTTAAAGGTATACAGTGTATAAATAATCCCCGGAACAGAGGAAATTAACATCGCGTAATAAGGATCGATATAAGGTTTTGCGAATTTCCAAATGAGGAATGGAAATACGAGATAAAAGACGAGATCTAATATAGCTTTTTTATTTTGATTCATACAAATCCTCCTTAAGTCATACATATATTTTATAATATAATTTCTGAAAATTATATAAGGTTTACTGCGAAAAGCAAAAAGTATATTAATCTTTTGGGAATTAGTAGATTTGAAAAATTGCCCCTAGCGTAGTAAGTTTTTTTAGTATATAATAAAGGAAACGCTTTCATTTTTGGTTTGTTCACAAAATGGACGGAAAATCACATGTTTACTATCGATATGTTGCTTTATAATGAAACTAATTAAATATACATGCATACAATATTGTGAAATAAATAACATAAATAATCTATATAAATGTAAACGTTATCAAAAGAGAGAGGTGGAGACAATGAGTAAATTTTTCTTCAATCATAATCCAGCAACAGTAGAGGATGGAAGGCTTGTTAAGTATGCTGAAATTATTTATGGAGAAGGTGGCCGTTCTGTACTAGAAAATTTAATGGTGAAGGCATCTATCAGATTACGTGATCGTTATCCGAATAAATCTGACGAGCAGATCTCGAACCTTGTAAATAAAGGCATCCATGATATGTTTCAAAAATACGTGAATGAGTAAGAAGTAAGAGTAGCTAATGGCTGCTCTTATTTTTTTTGTATAAGGATTGTATCTCTAGTTGAAAATAAACATGTATTTTGAAAGACATAAAAAGGAGTGGAAAAGATGAGCAATGGAATTGGCCGTTCAAAAGAGAATCTTCCAACTGATGCAAATCATGTGAGTGCAAAGGATCGTGCATATCAGAAACGTACGGCAGAGAAAAAACAGCAAGAGCGTAATGGTGATAGAGGATAAATCAAAAGAAAGCTCCTTCTAAAGCAGAAGGAGCTTTTTAAGAGAGAAAATGATTAGCGGTAATATAAAAAAGGCCGCCGTTAATAATTTGTATTGTAATGCGTGGTTCATATTGTTCTTGCAGGGCTTGTTTTTCAATTTCATAGCTTTCGGGAAGTTCATCACTATCTTCGTAAAAACGGTTTAAAAGATCTAAATCGTGATTCCAGCGTACTCTCGCTTCTTTCGCCCACGTATGGTCATCTTCTGCAATAATATTTTTTAAAGCGTCCTCTATACGTTGTAACCCGCTTTGCGGTTTAATGATAGGCGAGAGAGTAAAACAAAAGTCAGGTATTTTTGGTGTAAGTTTAATAGTCGTTAATGTGTCATGAAAGTTTGCCATCATTGCTCCAGAAATGAGATGAATACCAATGGAGTGAAGGATGTCTTTTTTTCGATCACATTGGTAAGAAACTTTTATATTTATACCGAGCCACGGGTGGAGTGGGGTATGCGTTGTACCGTTATGCCTTACTTCTTCGTATAAGCGTATGTAAGATCCGAGTTCTTTTGTCGTCTGGAAAATTTGATGTAGACGTGGTGAACCGTAGTGAATAAGCTCTCCATCCTTTTCTTCATTTTCTGGATTGGTAATAAGAGTAAGGCGCATCGGATTCGGTACGCCTCCTGTTTTCTCAAGGTAGTGCCAATAAAAAGGGCGATTCATTAATAATTTATCCATTTCAATTGTTAATTGCACGTCCAGTAGATGAGGAGAACGCCCTAAAATTTCGCAGTTATTCGCCTCAAAGAAATTGTATAAGTAATTATGAATTTCATGTTGCTGCATAGCCTTGCACCTCAGCTTCATTTCGTTTCGCAAAGTCGATAATAGATGTTAAGTTTTCCATCTTAATTCGAATTTCACCTTCGCTTTTTGATTGCGCGAAAATTTCTTGAATATGTGCGTCGATGTTTTTCATATTAATTCTTGTTAAAATTTCATCGAGTTCACCAATAACACGCTCAAATAAGTTGATTTTTTCATATAACAGTTTCAAAATATGTTCTTCAACAGTATGCTTTGTAGCTAAGTTATAAATGTGAACATCATTTTTTTGACCAAGGCGGTGAATACGTCCAATTCTTTGTTCAAGGCGCATTGGATTCCATGGTAAATCGTAATTAATCATATGGCTACAAAACTGTAAATTAATACCTTCTCCACCAGCTTCCGTTGCAATTAACACTTGAGCACGATTTTGGAAAAGTTCCTTCATCCAATCTTTCTTCCCGCGTTTAAATCCGCCTCGGAATGGTACGGAAGAAATGCCGTGTTGTTGTAAGAACCATTGTAAATACATTTGTGATGCTCGGTATTCCGTGAAGATGACGACTTTATCATTGATTTCTTGTATAAGCTCTAGAGCTTTATTTGCTTTTGAGTTAAAAGGAATATGATTAATTTTATCCATTAGCACATCAATATGCGGGTCCTTTATGTAATGCTCATTTTCCTTTTGTCGTTTTTCTACATGTTTTTTTAATGAATAGTAAACAGCCTCGCGACTACTACACGCTTCCCGTTTTAAAGTTAATGATGAGAAAGCAGATGTGAAGGCATCTTGTCCTCGCCAATTTTCAATATCGTTATATAAAGCTTGTTCTTCTTCGTTAAACTCAACAAAAATTGTACGTACATGCCTCTTTGGCCAATCAATTCCAGTATTATGGCGTCTATTTCGGACCATTACTTTGTTAATGAGAGCTTTTAAGTCCTCATCTGATTCGGCCGAACGATTTTTTGAAGCGTAATATTCTTCGAAGTTTGATTGATTTCCTAAATGTCCTGGCTTTAATAAAGAAACAAGATTGAAAATTTCATCAATTTTATTTTGAACAGGAGTTGCGGTTAGTAATAAACAAAACTTCTTTTTTAATCGCTGTGCAAATTCATAGTTTTTTGTTTTATTATTTTTCAGTTTATGTGCTTCATCGATAATAATAAGGTCATATTCTAAATTTAAAACGATATCGCGATGTGGTGAACGCTTTGCAGTATCGATGGATGAGACGATCACATCAGCTTGCTCCCATGAATAGCTTTTCTTTTGCGCTACCGCTGGAATGAAAAATTTTGTGTTGAGTTCGTATGCCCATTGTGACACGAGAGAAGCTGGCACGAGTATGAGTACTTTTTTTACAAGCCCACGCACCATATATTCTTTTAAAATAAGTCCAGCTTCAATCGTTTTTCCAAGTCCGACTTCGTCGGCTAGTATCGCTTTACCGTTCATTTGTTCAATCACATTTTGAGCAACTTCTAATTGATGAGGAAGCGGTGTGAAATGGGATAAATGTTTCGGTGCTTGTAGTCCATCGAAAGTAGGAACAAGTAATGATTTTTCTGTTTCATAAGCTAAATGGTATAAATCCCAGTTTGTCCAAGGGCCATCTTCGTCAATTCTATTTAAAAAATTGTTTTGCCACGTCCGATCTACGGAAATATCAACATTCATTACGGCTCTCCCACCTTTTATAAACTAAAGAAATTATTTTTAAGTGTGTAATGATTCGCCTTGAAAGAAGGCGTTATTATCGTTATTAAAGGCTATATGATAGACAATAATAACGTATTAAATCTCAAAAGCTGTATTTAATAAGTTTAAGCATAAAAAATTCTAAATTATTTTTTATGCTAGAATATTGATGAAATATAGCGAATAATGTTAGGATAATGGTGTGAAATGTATGGAATCTTTCGTATTTTATCCAAGAAAGCGATTTTTTATTTACGCTTTCATAAAAAAATATAATGAGATTCCGTATATCCTATCTTTTCAGAATGAAAATGTTTAGATAAGGGAAACAACTTTTATTGATTTGTCAGAGCATAAGGGGGAGAGAGCATGATTACATTACAACGTACACCGTTATTTGATGTATACGCGAAGTATGGTGGGAAAACAATCGACTTCGGTGGTTGGGAATTACCAGTTCAATTTTCAAGCATTAAAGAAGAGCATGAAGCTGTACGTACAGCGGCAGGTTTGTTCGATGTATCTCATATGGGAGAAGTTGAGGTAAAGGGTGTAGATAGTTTAGCATTTTTACAACGTGTTGTTACAAATGACGTATCTACCTTAAAGGTAGGGGGCGCACAATATACAGCTATGTGCTACGAAAATGGTGGTACAGTAGATGATTTATTAATCTACAAACGTGGTGAAGAAGACTATTTATTAGTAATCAATGCATCAAATATCGAGAAAGATTACGAATGGTTAGCAAGTCATGTAATTGGCGATGCGACAGTAGTCAATGTTTCTAGTGAAGTTGCACAGCTTGCAATTCAAGGACCAAAAGCAGAAGGCATTTTACAAAAAGTTGTGTCAGAAGATTTGAAAGAAATTAAGTTCTTTAAATTTAAAAACGATATTCTTGTAGATGGAATTCCAGCACTTGTATCTCGTACAGGTTACACAGGTGAAGATGGATTTGAAATTTACTGTAAGAGTGAAGATGCTGCAAAACTTTGGGAGAAACTTCTTGAAGTGGGAGCAGAAGAAGGCTTAAAAGCATGTGGTTTAGGTGCTCGTGATACACTGCGCTTCGAAGCAACATTACCACTTTATGGTCAAGAATTATCGAAAGATATTACACCGATTGAAGCTGGAATTGGCTTTGCGGTAAAACCAAATAAAGAAGCAGACTTCTTTGGAAAAGAAACGTTAAAAGAGCAAAAAGAAAACGGTGCGCCTCGTAAATTAGTCGGCATCGAAGTAATCGAACGCGGTATTCCTCGTACGCATTACCCTGTATTTATTGGAGAAGAAAAAATCGGGGAAGTAACGAGTGGTACACAATCTCCAACGTTAAAGAAAAGCATTGGTTTAGCACTAATTGATGTAAAATACGCAGCAGTTGATACAGAAGTAGAAATTGAAATTCGTAATAAACGCGTCAAAGCAGTAGTTGTTCCAACACCATTTTATAAACGTTCAAAGTAACGGGGAGAGGGGTAGATTTCATGTTGCATCGTTATCTTCCAATGACAGAAGAAGACAAAAAAGAAATGTTACAAACGATCGGCGTTCAAACGATCGATGATTTATTCTCTGATATTCCAGAGAGTGTTCGTTTTAAAGGGGATTTAAAAATTAAAGAAGCAAAATCAGAGCCAGAGCTTTTAAAAGAGTTATCTCAAATGGCTAGCAAAAATGCGAACTTAAAAGAATACGCTTCTTTCTTAGGAGCAGGTGTATACGATCATTACGCTCCAGTAATTGTTGATCATGTGATTTCTCGTTCAGAATTTTATACAGCTTACACGCCATACCAACCAGAAATTTCACAAGGGGAATTACAAGCAATTTTTGAATTCCAAACGATGATTTGTGAATTAACAGGAATGGACGTAGCGAATTCTTCTATGTATGACGGAGGTACAGCTTTAGCTGAAGCAGCAATGCTGGCAGCTGGCCATACTCGTAAAAAGAAAATTCTTGTATCTAGTGCAGTTCATCCGGAATCAAGAGCAGTACTTGAAACATACGCAAAAGGTCAAAATTTAGAAGTTGTTGAAATTAATCATAAAGATGGTGTAACAGATTTAGACGTATTACAAAGTGAAGTAGACGATACAGTTGCGTGTGTAATTGTTCAATATCCAAACTTCTTCGGACAAGTTGAAAAGTTAGCGGATATTGAAAAAATCGTTCACCAACAAAAATCATTATTTATCGTTTCTTCAAATCCATTATCATTAGGCGCATTAACACCACCAGGAAAATTTGGTGCTGATATTGTAATCGGTGATGCACAACCATTTGGTATCCCAACTCAGTTTGGTGGACCGCACTGTGGTTACTTTGCAACAACGAAAGCATTTATGCGTAAAATTCCAGGACGTCTTGTTGGACAAACTGTAGATTCAGATGGTAAACGTGGGTTTGTATTAACGTTACAAGCGCGTGAACAGCATATTCGCCGTGACAAAGCGACGTCTAACATTTGTTCAAACCAAGCGTTAAATGCATTAGCAGCATCAGTTGCAATGACGGCACTTGGAAAACAAGGTGTGAAAGAAATGGCACGTCAAAACATTTCTAAAGCACAATATGCAAAACGTCAATTTGAGGCGAAAGGCTTCACAGTTACATTTGCTGGACCATTCTTCAATGAGTTTGTTGTAGATTGCAAACGCCCAGTAAAAGAAGTAAACGACGCATTAATCCAAAAGAATATTATCGGTGGTTACGACCTAGGCCGTGATTATAAAGAGCATGAAAACCATATGCTTGTAGCAGTAACAGAGCTTCGTACAAAAGAGGAAATTGACACACTTGTAAACGAAATGGGGGCTATCCAATGAAGAACCAAGACCAAGCACTTATCTTTGAAGTGAGTAAAGAAGGACGCGTAGGATATAGCTTACCCAAATTAGATGTAGAAGAAGTGAAACTAGAAGATGTGTTTGAGAGCGATTATATTCGAGTAGAAGATGCAGAGCTACCAGAAGTATCTGAACTTGACATTATGCGCCATTATACAGCACTTTCAAACCGTAACCACGGCGTTGATTCTGGCTTCTATCCACTTGGATCTTGTACGATGAAATATAATCCGAAAATTAACGAAAACGTAGCTCGTTTTGCAGGATTTGCAAATATTCATCCACTTCAAGACGAAAAAACAGTGCAAGGTGCAATGGAATTAATGTATGACTTGCAAGAGCATTTAATTGAAATTACAGGTATGGATACTGTTACATTACAACCAGCAGCTGGTGCACACGGAGAATGGACAGGTTTAATGTTAATTCGTGCATACCACGAAGCAAATGGTGACTTTAACCGTACGAAAGTAATTGTTCCTGACTCTGCTCACGGAACGAATCCAGCATCTGCAACTGTAGCTGGTTTTGAAACAATTACAGTAAAATCAAATGAAAATGGACTTGTTGATTTAGAAGACTTAAAACGTGTTGTAAATGAAGAAACAGCAGCACTTATGTTAACAAATCCGAACACGTTAGGCTTATTCGAAGAAAACATTTTAGAAATGGCAGAAATCGTCCATAATGCAGGCGGTAAACTATACTATGATGGTGCAAACTTAAATGCGGTATTAAGCCAAGCGCGCCCAGGAGATATGGGATTTGACGTTGTGCATTTAAACCTTCATAAAACATTTACAGGTCCTCACGGCGGCGGTGGCCCAGGTTCTGGTCCAGTAGGTGTGAAAGCTGATTTAATTCCGTACTTACCAAAGCCAATTTTAGAGAAGACGGAAAATGGTTATCACTTCAACTATGATCGTCCAGAAGCAATTGGGCGTGTAAAACCATTCTATGGTAACTTCGGAATTAACGTTCGTGCGTACACATATATTCGTTCTATGGGTCCAGATGGACTACGTGCAGTAACGGAGTATGCGGTATTAAATGCGAACTATATGATGAGAAGATTAGCTCCATTCTATGATCTTCCGTTCGATAGACATTGTAAGCATGAATTTGTATTATCAGGTCGTCGTCAAAAGAAACTTGGTGTACGTACATTAGATATCGCAAAACGTCTGCTTGATTTCGGTTACCATCCACCAACAATTTACTTCCCATTAAATGTGGAAGAATGTATTATGATTGAGCCAACAGAAACAGAATCAAAAGAAACATTAGATGGTTTCATCGATAAGATGATTCAAATCGCTAAAGAAGTAGAAGAAAATCCAGAAGTTGTACAAGAAGCGCCGCATACTACAGTCATTAAACGTTTAGACGAAACGATGGCTGCACGTAAACCTGTTTTACGTTATGAAAAGCTAGCTCCTGTACAAGTTTGATGAGAATGAAAAAGAACTCGCTACATGCGGGTTCTTTTTTTGTTTGGAGAATTTGTGCAGAAATAGTGAAGAAAATGTTAAAAATTAAATTTTTTTGTTTCATATTGCTGTCAAGATGTAGTTTTATAGGTGGTTTTGTTGAAAAAGTCGGTTTGATAAAAGTATTTATTTTTGTTAGAATTTTATTGAAATTAAGAAGATGTGATGAGACGAAATTTACTCATTTTTATGTATATGTGAAAAAACGAGCAAGTTTGGGGGTGAAATTGTGGGATATCGGTGTTATAGAATGATATACCATTTAGAAAACGGAAAAACGATTAAAGATGTAAAAGAATTTTGTTATCGAGACCAAGGAAAAGTGCTAGAAAGAGTAGCGCATCGTGTAATGGATAATAGAGAAGTGACGGCGATTGATAAACAAGGAACAATCATTTCAATAGCGTGTGAGGACATCATAAAGGTGGAACTTGATTACATAACAGAAAGTTAACCTTGAGTCATATCGAATTATTCGATAAAATATACTGTTGAATGGTGAAGTGAGAAGAGAGGAGTTTATCATGGGTAGTACAAGACACTTTTATATGTTTATCTTAGCGTTTGTTCTTGTTGTGGCATTAACGATTTATTTAATTGTTGATAGCAGCTGGTACAACACAGTTCATCCGGCATTCCTTCTGTTTATGTATATAGGAATTGCGGTAGTGAGTTTCGGAATGAGAGACGAGATGTTAGATCGCTTTGAAAAGTGATACATATACGAAAGACCAACAGGAAAATGTTGGTCTTTTTTTCTTGCCAAAAATAGGATGTTGTGTATATACTGTGTATATAAGATATATACAGTATATACACACTGGAGGAAAACATGAATATTATTATTTCGAATTCTTCCCAAGACCCTATTTATGTGCAAATAAGAAAACAATTAAGCCAGCTTATTTTAAATGGTGGTTTAAAGGGTGGAGATCAATTACCGTCTATTCGTAGCTTAGCGAAGGAATTACAAATTAGTGTAATTACAACGAAGCGTGCGTACGAAGAGCTTGAAAAAGAAGGATACATAGAAACGGTGGCTGGGAAGGGGACTTATGTTTCACGTAAAAATAATGAACTACTAAAAGAACAGCGGCTACGTTTATTGGAAAATAAAGCTGAAGAAATTGTGAAAGAAAGTAAAGTGTTGCAGCTGTCGCTTGAAGAATTACAGCAGATGATTGCGTGTTTATACGAGGGGGAATAAGGGATGTTAGAGCTAAAAAACGTTTGTAAAAGTTATGAAGATTTTGCAGTGAAAAATATAAGTTTTGCATTACCACGTGGATATATTATGGGATTTGTCGGACCGAACGGGGCCGGGAAAAGCACGACAATCAAAATGATTATGAATTTAATTAGAAAAGATAGTGGTGATATAAAAATTTTTGGCAAAGACAATAAGAAAGCCGAAAAGGAAATAAAACAAAATATCGGTTTTGTATATGATGAAAATCATTACTACGAAGATTTAACGTGTGAACAAATGAAACGTATTATTGCACCGTTATATAAAAAATGGGACGAAAAGCAGTATCAATCGTATATGCAGAGATTGCAAGTCCCAAAGTATAAAAAGATTAAAGAACTATCTAAAGGGATGAAAATGAAGTTTGCGATTGCTATCGCACTTTCGCATCATGCAGAGTTTATTATTATGGATGAACCGACAGCAGGATTAGATCCAGTTGTTCGAAGTGAATTACTTGATATGTTGCAAGAGATTGTAATGGAAGATGAAGTATCGGTATTATTCTCAACGCACATTACAACAGATTTAGAGCGCATCGCAGATTATATTACGTTCATCAACGATGGAGAAATTATATTTACTGGTGAAAAAGACGACTTAATGGAGAACTACGTAATCGTAAAAGGAAGTAATGATTTATTAGACCGAGAAGGAAAAGAACTATTTGTTGGATTACGAAAAAATAAGTTTGGTTTCGAAGGTTTAGCGAAGGATAAACAAGCAATTATAGATTGGTTTGGAAATGAGGTTGTAATAGAAAAGCCTACATTAGATGATATTATCGTTTATACCGCGAAAGGGAGAGGTGCTTATGCGTCAGCTCGTATATAAAGATTTGTTCTTTTTTCGGGGTATATGGTTAGTGTATCTTATTATACCCTGTATATTCTTTTTATTTGAACCTAGTGGTGAAGTGCTATTTCCTATGAGTTGTGTATTTATAACTCTTTCCTCAGTTACGATATTAATCGTAGTAGATGAACGGAATACAAGTGACATTATGATTAATAGTTTACCGTTAAGCAGAAAGGATATCATTATCGCTAGATATATTTTGAGTGCAATATTCATTGTAGGTGGCATGCTTTCTACGATGTTAGTCGTTTTTCTTATAAGAGGCATTATGGTCATTGGTGATATCGTTGCATATCATCCTAATCTATACATTGAAATTTCATGGTATGAAGTAGTAAATGGAGCTGTTTACGCCTTATTTTTTGTTGCAATGTTTTTCCCTAGTTATTATGGTACAAAATCAAAGGTAGTGAGAAGTATAGTATCAGCAGCATCAATGGGAGTGAGTGTAATTCTTTGGATGTTTATTAGTGATAAGCTGAATGAAACAACACTTTCATTTATTGAATGGATTATGAATCCAATGCATATTGGTGTATTTATAGTTGGAGGAATTATATTAGCTAGTGTCTATATCGTTTCTATGTTTCTTACAATTAAAATTTATGAAACGCGTGATTTATAGAGAGGGGAATTCATATGCAACAGTTGATTTTGAAGGAGTTTTTCTTACAAAGAAAAATGTTCCTTATCTATTTGATCTTACCAATATACGGAGCATTCCAAAACTCTATAGAACCATTTCAAATGGCGTATGTTTGTTTTGCTATATGTCTTTTGATGATTTCAATCTCTTTATCAAATGAAGAGAAAAATAGTACGGAAAAAATATTAGTAAGTCTACCTTTTACTAGAAAAGATATTGTCATTGCGAAATACATATCGATACTATTTTTTATGGCATTCAGCTTAATCATTACATTCGTTTTCTTTGTACTACCTGTATTTGTATTAAAAGAAAATATAAATATTCCTTGGTATGCAGCATTTATAGCTATTTTCTTTTCTGTTCTGTATGCTGTTATGATCCTTCCAATAAAATATAGTGAGGATAAGCGAACGGTTACTATGCTGGGATTAGTTATGATTTTTCCTATAATAGGTTTACTAGGATTTATGTGCAATATATTTACGGATGAAAGGCTTATGTTAATGATTTTTCGAACTTCGGATGTGCTATTAGTTATAAGTATTTTAGGTATAGGCGCGTGTGTAAGTTATTTAGCTTCAATGTTTTTGGCGATTGTAAGTTTTAAAAAGAAAGAGCTTTAATGCTTGTGGTTTGTCTTATATAAAAACTAATAAGTGATGTTAAGGAATGAGTTTAATATGCATGTTCATAGTATCCGTCTTCGTTTCAGTGAAATTGTATGAGAAGAGAGGATTTTAAAAGGTGCCCTATAAAAGGCACCTTTTTCAATAACGACAATATGAAAGTAAGAGTTTATAAACAGAGAGGCTATTCGGCACATCTTTCGGAGTATGTAATATAAAGCTGAAAACGATAACGAGAATAAGAAAGAGGAAAAATAAAAATAGGATTTGCTTATGTATAGAATTTTGCATATTATCCACTCCTTTTTTAGGTAGTATGTCCAAAAGAAAGGAGTGTATGAAAAATTTCAGGAGGGGAGAATGATGAACAAAAGAAAATGGTTATATAGAATAGGGGTACTTTTATTTTCAATCGGTCTCATATTAGCAAATTTTTACTCAGACATACCATCACCAATTCCTAATTTACATAAAGGAATTGGTATCAGTATTGTCATAGTTGGTCTTATTTGTCTTATCACATCAAACTTCTACAGAAAGTCTGAATGAATATAAAAAAGGACAGTTACTCTTTTTCAGAAGTGCTGTCCTTTTTAAATACTTTATTCAATAGTTTGGCGATGCTCCATATAATGACGATTGCAATGGAGGCGATAATGGACCAAACAATTGATATAATTTCAAGTGTCATGTTAGGAAGGAATGTGAAAATGGATAATACTCTATGAAACAACCATTCTATTATATGAAAACTTATTTGTAATAGAATGACGATACCAAGTGTGATCCATGCTAACATTTGCCTTCCTTTTTCTTTCCACATGGCGTTCACCGCACGTTAGCTTAATAGTTTTAAGCCAACAGCGCCGCATAGAATGCAGCTTAAGAAGGCAAGACGACGCCAATCTGCTGATTCGCGGAAAATAAGAATACCTAGAAGTGCACTACCAGCAGTTCCGATTCCAGTCCAAATTGCGTAAGCAGTTCCCATCGGTAATGTGTCCATCGCAAGAGATAAGAAGAAGAAGCTTACGCCGAAGTTAGCGATTAAAATAACTTTTGGTGCCCAGCCCTTCTTTTCAGTGGCTACTTTCATAAAGAGTACACCAATAATTTCACAAATACCAGCTAGAATTAAAAATACCCAAGCCATTTTATGCGGCCTCCTTCGCTTCTTTTTCTTCTGTTACTCGTTTTAGACCAATTACGCCGAAGAAGATTAAGCCGATTAATAAAACTTTTACGATAGAGAAAGGTTCTCCAAAGATGAGAATTTCTGTAAGAACGATTCCGCCAGCTCCAATTCCTGTAAAGACGGCGTATACAGTGCCGACAGGTAAATCTTTATAAGCTCTAAATAATAAGACGAAACTAATTGTAATTAATAATGCAACGCCAGCCCATTCAAGTGGTGCCTCCGCGTGTTTTAGTCCAATAACCCAAAAGATTTCAATAATACCAGCTAAGATTACATAAATCCATGCCATATGTTATTTCTCCTTCCTACCAGTCGTTAGGTAAAGGGCTTAAAAACGACGCATTGCAAAGGAGCAATCCGTCAGTTTGAAAGGCCTCGCCAAAATACTTGCCAAGAGGCGTTTAAACGAGTCTCAAAGCGATTTAAACCTGCGAATAGTAGTTCAACCATAAGTCCGTCTAGTAAGCATAGAAAAGCTTCTAGAGCGTCTTTCACTTCAATGTTATGCAGTTCACTTTGCTCGTTTGCCTGTTTAAATATAGGGAATAAAAGTTTTCCGACGTTTTCGATGTGTGCATTCGCTTTATCGATAATTTGTTCGCGAAATGCATCAGGCGGAAAATAGGAAGTTCGTAACCAAAACATTGATTCTTCACTCTCACCAAATCGTTTTGCGTAGCCCTTTAGTAACTGTAAGAGCAATTCTTCAGTGGATGAATTGGAAAAGCTTTCGATATCGCCTGTGAAGCTCTGCAAATCTTTTTGAAGAGCAGATTCTAAGCATATAAAATATAGCTCTTCTTTTCCTTTAAAGTGTGCGTAAATCGATGGTTTTTTAATCCCGACTTCTTGAGCAATATTTGCTAATGAAGTTCCTTCATAGCCGTAGCGTGCGAAATGAGAAAGTGCTACAGCTTTAATGCGGTTTGCTGTCATTTCTATCCCCTACCTACCGTTCGTTAGTTTTTATTATATGCGAGTAAAAATACAAAGTCAATAGGTGACGAGCTGAAAAAGAACGCTATAGGTAACGCTCTTTTTAAATTGTTTTTCGCTCAATTAAATGGAAGGACAGTTCTTCAGCGCTCCCAATAATTTTCTCGCTTTGTATTTGATTATGGAATAAAGAAAAAGCACGAGATCCCATCGTGAGACCGGGATGTTCAATAGTAGTAATTTCTAGTGCTTTTGAAATTTCATGGTTATCGAATCCTAAAATAGCAAGATCTTCAGGGACGCGAATGCCGTGTTTTCTTGCTTCAGTTAATAAACCAGCTGCAACTTGATCATTCGCCGTGAAAATAGCGGTTGGACGATTTTTCATCTTTAAAATGCGATGGAGTATTTGTGCTCCGTCTTGCATCGTGTAGCATTGATGAAAAATCCAATCAGATTGCACTGCTTTGCCATCATGACGAAGGGTATCAGCGAACGCTTTTTCACGCTCTATAGAATTTGCACTTGTTTTTCTTGCTAAACAAATCCCGATTTTTTCATGACCTTTACTTAGTAAATATGCAGTACCGAGACGGAAGCCTTCATAATGATCTACATAGACAGATGAAATGAGGGGGTGGTTCATTTTTTCGCATGAAATAATAGGGGCGAATTTTGAGAAAGGTTCAATTTGTTCCCATGAACTCGTTCGGGAGCAAATAATCATCCCGTCGAATTGCTTCATTTTCATCATTTCAAGAACACGAATTTCTTCGAGGCTATCATAATTTGTTTGGCATAAATTAATATGATATCCAGCTAATAATGCTTCGTTTCCGATTCCTTCAATAATCGTACTAAAATACGGAAGGTTAATAAAAGGTAGCATAACGCCAATTGTATATGTTTTTCCTCTTATTAAATGGACAGCATTTATATTTTTTGCATAGTTTAATTCTTCGACAGCATCTAGAACCCGCTTACGCTTTTCTTCTTTTACGTAAGGGTGATTATTCAGGACACGCGAAACAGTTGATATAGATACACCAGCAGTTTTTGCAATTTGTTTTATATTGGCCATATGTATCACCTCTTTCCCTTATTATAAAGGGAAGATGATAAGAAGGAAAAAATCTTGACCTGAAAAGCTTTTCACAAACTATGTTATTAATGAGGCTTCCTTTTCTTCGCGTAACCTTTTCACTTGGGCGTAAGAATGATAAGGGGCTTTTTTTGCGTCTATAAAAAGTTTTGTCAAAATGTGTGAGAATAACGTGGAAAGTTTTCAAAGGTGGAGTTTGATAACGGAGCGAATATGAAGAGCATATAAACGCTTTATTCGTTAAGGGAGCGGTAGGAAAGGGCGGAAACAAATTGAAAAAAAGAATCATTTGTTTCGTGTTTTCTAGTTTCGTGCTTAGTTCATGTTCGTTTCAGCAAACGATGCAAGAAGAAAAAAACTTTGTGGGAACAACAGGCGGGGCTATGGATCGCGTTACGGATCCTATTCCGCTGAAGGAAATTCCGAAATATTTTCCAGTGAAGTTTAAAGTTCCGACGTTTTTGCCGTACGACATCATGAGTGATGTGAAGGGGGAAGTAAGAACCATTGGAAAAAAGAACGCTGTCTTAACGATTAAATATAAGCAGCAGGAACAAGGGAGACATGAATATATTGAGCTAAATGTTGCGAATTTTTCTTATAGTTTTCCGGAATTCGTGGAAGAGAAACGATTTCAAGAACAAATAAGATTGAATAATGGAGCCGCCGCTTATTTTAAAAATAAGGATGACTTCGAACGAGGGGACGAGTTTGCTACGCTTATTTGGAAAGAGAAGGGGATTGAGTATCAACTATTGCATCGTAATGTAGAAGAGAATGATGTAGATGTGATTAAGCAAAATTTATTATACATTGCGAACAATATGAAATGAAAAAACTAGCTGAATCATTCAGCTAGTTTTTTGTATGTTATTATTTCTTTTTAACTTTTCCAGTCCACGTTTTGAATCCACCTTGTAATTGGTAGAAATCTTTGTAACCTTGTTTTTTTAAGTATTGAGCCGCACGACCAGTACGGAATCCGCTTTGGCAGTATAAGTAAACTGGTTGATCTTTACGAAGTTCTTTATGACGAAGGCGAATTTGTGATAACGGAATGTTACGTGCGCCTAAAATATGCCCTGCAGTATATTCGTCTGCTTCGCGGATATCGATAAGCTGTGCTTTACGGTAACCAGCGCGAAACTCTTCTTCTGAAAGTGTTGTAATTAATTTTTTCTGATAGAAATACATCCATACAGTGTAGCCGATGAACGCTACGATTACGGCTAATAAAATAATCCAAGTTGTTGACACGATTCTATCGCTCCCTTTTTTCTTATCCTACTTTCAATATTATAATGCCCGTATGTATTTATGCAACAGATTCATTTGTATATACGAAGAAATTTCGTATTCTTTCACAAATTTTGTCGAATTTGGTAGACTAGAGAATGTGAAAAATAATTGGTTATATGAGGTGCAGGATGGGAAAAGAAAAATGGTGTTATATTAACTCTGGTCAATGTTCACCGGCATTTAATATGGCGTTAGATGAATGCTTATTAAATTGGCAAAGTGAAAAGAAAATGCAACCAACAATTCGTTTTTATGAATGGGAAGTACCAACATTAACAGTCGGGTATTTCCAGCGTGTTGAAAAAGATATTAATATGGATATAGTGAATGAAAAGAAATATGGATTCGTTCGTCGTCAAACAGGCGGTAGGGGTGTACTACATGATAAAGAATTAACGTACAGTGTTATTGTGTCTGAAGATCATCCGAATATGCCTAAAACAGTTACAGAAGCGTATCGTGTTATTTCGCAAGGTTTATTAGATGGTTTTAAAGCGCTAGGATTAGAAGCGTATTACGCAGTTCCGAAAACAGAAGAAGATCGTGAAAATTTAAAAAATCCACGTTCAGGCGTATGCTTTGATGCGCCATCTTGGTATGAAATTGTAGTAGAAGGAAGAAAAATCGCAGGTAGTGCGCAAACACGTCAAAAAGGTGTTATTTTACAACACGGATCAATTCCGTTAGAAATAGACTTAGACGAATTATACGATCTATTTTTATTCCCGAACGAACGTGTGAAAGAACGTATGAAGAGTATGTTCTCTTCAAAGGCGGTAGCAATTAATGAATTGACAGACCGTACATTTACGATCGAACAATTAATTAAAGCGTTTGAGGTTGGATTTGAAAAAGGATTAGATATAGAGCTTGTTCCGTATGAATTAACAGAAGAACAGTTACATGAAGTTCAAACGTTAGCGAAAGAAAAGTATGAAAGTGATGAATGGAATTATAAAAAATAAGAGGTGGCGATTGCCACCTCTTATTTTTTATAGTAAATTAAGTACTTTTTCTACTTTGATTCCTTTATCTTGTAAAGAACGAAGGCGATTTACAACGTCCATAATTTCTTTGTCGAATGTAACGCTAATACCTTGGCTTTGTAGTTCTTCTTTTAAGCTTTCAATAGAATCATCTATGTCGATGCCAAGCTCGTAATCTTGACAAACTTCAATTGTCTTTTTCACGAGTTTTACATAATTTTCTTGTAGTTTTGAATTTGTTTCAGTTAAAGCAGGTTGCTTCGGTTTTGCAGGAGCGACCGGTGCTGTTTCTTGCTTTGTAACTGAAGTTGGTACTGCTTTTTTCACAGGTGCTGGAGTAGATAGTTCTACAGCCGCTTCTACACTTACTGGCTTCGGTGTAGCTACTGGAGTAGGCTTAGGTGTAGGTGCTGTAGCAGCAGGTGTTTCCACACGCGTAACAGGCTTTGGAGCAGGTGTAACTGCTTTTGGAGCTTCTACAACTACTTCTTTTTTCGGAGTAGCTTCTACAACTGTTTCTTCTTGCTCAGCAGCCTCTTTATTTTCTTTACTCCACATAACACGTTCTATTTCTAGAGAAACATTATTTTTGTTCATCGCTGTTAATGTAACTTTACCAACTTCAGCGTTTCCAGTGAAATCAACAATTTTATAAATAACACTCTTGTTCCAATCCACGTTTCCGCTCAAAAATAATTCTTCGTTACATTTCGGCGTTAAGCCCTCGATTTTAATTTCTGCGTTTACACCGTTTTCACTATATACCATAATTAGCGAAGCATTTACATCTTCGTCTGCTAACATTAGTTCACGTACCATTTTGCCGGTGCGTACTTGCGTTTTCTTCTTAACTGACATCTAATTTCTCCTCTCAAAAACTCAGTAATAATAAAAAAATCGTATAACGAAAAATAATTGCTCACGAAGATTTATGATACCGATAATAAAAGCATCACGTCAACAATTAACTTTAATTATTTTGCATTTTTCTTATTTTCTTTATGAAATTTTTCAATTTGTAAAATTAGACAGAAGAAAAACAGCCTTTTGAAAGGCTGTTAAAACGTGGAAAACTTTAGTGAGTGTTAATTTTTTAACGCTCCTCATACTAAAGAGAGGAGGGAAGCGTATGAAACCATTTATGCCAAAACTCGTTTACTTTGAACCGAAGGCACTTGAATACCCACTTGGAAAAGAGCTATATGAGAAGTTTACGAAGATGGGATTAGAAATTCGTGAAACAACATCCCATAATCAAATTAGAAATTTACCAGGTGAAAATGATCTGCAAAAGTATCGAAATGCAAAAGCAACGCTTGTCGTTGGGGTGAGGAAGACATTAAAGTTTGATACGTCAAAACCGTCAGCTGAATATGCAATTCCGCTTGCAACAGGATGCATGGGACATTGTCATTATTGTTATTTGCAAACGACACTTGGGAGTAAACCTTATGTTCGCGTGTATGTTAATCTTGATGAAATATTTGAGAAGGCAAAGCAATATATGGATGAAAGGGCACCTGAAATAACAAGGTTTGAAGCTGCTTGTACATCAGATATCGTTGGGATTGATCATTTAACACATGCATTAAAGCGGGCGATCGAATTCATTGGAGAAAGTGAGTATGGGCGTTTACGTTTCGTTACGAAATATTCGCACGTTGATCATTTGTTAGATGCAAAACATAATGGGAAAACTCGTTTCAGGTTTAGTATTAATTCACGGTATGTGATTAAAAATTTTGAGCCAGGGACATCACCGTTTGAAGAAAGAATTGAAGCTGCTCGTAAAGTAGCAGGCGCGGGTTATCCACTTGGCTTTATAGTTGCGCCACTTTATATGCATGAAGGATGGGAAGAAGGATATCGTGAACTATTTGAGCGGCTGTACAATGCACTAAAAGATTTGTCGATACCGGATTTAACATTTGAATTAATTCAACATCGCTTTACAAAACCAGCAAAAAAGGTCATCCAAGAGCGTTATCCAAATACGAAGCTTGAAATGGATGAAGAGAAGCGCAAATATAAATGGGGACGATATGGCATTGGGAAATACGTATATAAAAAAAATGATGCAGAAGTATTGGAAGAAACAATTAGAGGATATATTCATCAATTTTTTCCTAACGCAGAAATTCAATATTTTACATGAAAGGAACTTGTATTTGAAAGCAGGTTCTTTTCTCTTTTGCAGATTTAGGCTCGTTTTCACCTTGTCACGTTATTCTTTCTGGTGTATCATTTTATTGATTGCTTCGTACGGAATAAGCAAAATGAAATTGGATGGAGGAAACCGATGCCTACCCCTAGTATGGAAGATTATATTGAACAAATTTATTTGTTGATTGATGAAAAGGGTTATGCCCGCGTATCTGATATTGCTGAAGCGCTTAGTGTACATCCATCCTCTGTAACAAAAATGGTGCAAAAATTAGACAAAGATGAATATCTAATTTATGAAAAATATAGAGGGCTTGTATTAACATCAAAAGGTAAAAAAATCGGAGAACGTCTCGTATATCGTCATGACTTGCTCGAGCAATTTATGCGTATTATCGGTGTGGATGAAAGCAAGATTTACAATGATGTAGAAGGAATTGAACATCATTTAAGTTGGGAAGCCATTGACCGCATTGGTGATTTAGTACAATACTTTGAACAAGATGAAGTCCGCGTAGACACACTTCGTGGTGTTCAAAAAGCAAATGAAGAGAAAAGTAATTAAGGGGAACATATGGCGTTTCCTTTTTTTATTTCAATTGAAAAAGACCGTGTTTCCTAAAAGGAAGCACGGTCTTTCTTTTTGTTTTTCTTACCTTCAATGACAGTTAAATGAGATTGTTTTCTTTTTCGTTTCAAAGTGGAAGAATTTCCTTTTTTGCCCTTGTCATTAGAAGCATTGGACTTAAAGAAAGAATTGCTTAGGGGTGCTACATTTTGTTTCCCGTGTTTGCGGTTCGATTGTTTGGCAGCGCGCTTATATGAGCTTTGCGAATTTGCAGAACCACTAGAATTTGTAAACATCTTGTATAGCAAATAAAAGATACCGACAACAAGTAACATGTACCCGATATTTCTCAATACACCCATTGGGTTTGTAATTACAGATGAAACAAGGCCGAATATTGCTAATCCGATAATAAGCACAAATATAGCGAATGTAAACGAACGACCGTTCATAAGGAACACCTCCTAAAAACATATATTAAAATTAGTATATTAACGATGAGGAAAGGAGTTGAACACCATTTTTAAATAATTATTGTTTGTTTTCTAAACGTAATAATTCTTCAAACGATGCAATGGCTACTTCCACTTGATCATCTGTTGGTTCTTTCGTTGTTAATAGTTGCAGCCATAATCCTGGATAGCCAAGTACGCGTAATATGGGAACATCTCGTAATCGATTCGTAAATTGTAATACTTCGAACGAAATACCAAGTACGACTGGAATTAATAAAATTCGGTTTATAACTCGTGCCCAAAGTGGATCAGTAGGGACGAGGAAATAAACAAACATTCCAACGATGACTGTAAATATAATAAAGCTACTACCACAGCGATAATGAAGGCGAGTTTGTTTTTGAACATTTTCTACAGTCAGTGAAAGATTATTCTCATAAGCATTGATTACTTTATGCTCCGCACCATGGTACTGAAATACCCGCTTAATAAGTGGAGTTAAAGAAATAAAGTATATATAGCTCAATAATAACATGAGCTTAATGACACTTTCGACAATGATTTGCCCTGTATGAGATGGGAAAATCGGTCTTGTTAATTCAGCTAGTAGTGCAGGCACTGCTGTGAAAATTACTTTTCCGAAAATGAAAGATAAAACACCAACTGCTGCAACTCCTAATACCATCGTTAATTTTGATTGTTCTTCTTTTTTATTTGCAATTTGTTCGTCTTCTTCTGGGTGGACATCAAATCGTTCTGAAGCGAAATTTAAATGCTTCGCTCCATTCGCACTTGCATCCACAATAGCGGCAATCCCTCGTAAAAATGGAATTTTTTTAAGGATAGATAATACTTTATTACGAACGCGTGGTAATCGATAAAATTCAATCGATTTATCTTTACGACGAACCGCTGTAACAGTATATTCTCTACCGCCAAACATAACTCCTTCTATGACTGCTTGCCCGCCATATATTTGTTTTGACTCTTCTGCCATTTTAACACCAACCTGTATTTGTTTCTCTCTTATGTAGAAAAAGAGGCAATTGTCATACTGGGTTCTGTCATTTTGAAATAAGACAATCACCGAGTTTCCTTTATTTTATCGACAAATACAAGTAGATGACAAGGAAAAATGTTACGAGAGTCGGACATTTCTTATTCTTTTTATAGACAAATTTCGCAGTATTTAAACATGCTTCAAAATAGTTTCGGGCATACTATTGAGCGGAGGTGTCGATGTGAATCAAGAACAATTAGGAACAAGGAATTTTGTGCAAATTGGTTTATTTGGTGGAATCTTTTGGGGAGGGATATGGTATTTCCTTCATATTTTTTCGTTTACGGAAGCAGGACCGAATTATTTCCTTTTACCATTTGCGCTTGGTGGTTGGAAGGAAGGGGCATGGGGGAATGTGTCAGGAATTGTTTGTATGGGACTTCTTTCAATTTTAATTGCCTTTTTGTATAAGATATGTTTTGCAAAGTTTGAAGGAATTCTTCCAGGGATGATTTATGGTCTATTTTGGTGGGCATTACTATTTTTCGGAATGGGATTACTAGCACCTGCTATTAAAAGTGCGCTCAATTTACCGAAAGAAACGATTGTGACGACGATGTGCATTTTTATATTGTATGGTGTGTTTATTGCATACTCTGTTTCGTACGCAGTAAATAGCAATAAAGCCGAACAAGAAGGGGAAGAGAAGACGAACTATTCAAATAAGTAACTCCTATGTTAAAATGTTGTATAGATATTTAATATTAAGGAGTTTTAAGGATATGAAAAAGGTACTCCTCGTAAACGGTCCTAACCTAAATCGCCTCGGTGTTCGTGAGGTAAATGTATATGGTAAGGGCACGCTAGCGACACTTGAAGCAGATATGAAGCAAGAAGCAGAAACAATGGGAGTGGAGTTAGAATGTTTCCAATCAAATCATGAAGGTGCGATTATCGATCGTATTCATGAGGCTGAAGATATATATGAAGGGATCATTTTAAATCCTGGAGCATTTACGCATTATAGCTATGCGATTCGGGATGCAATTGCGAGCGTTTCGATTCCTGTTATTGAAGTACATATTTCTAACATTCACCAGCGTGAGTCGTTCCGTCATGAATCTGTGACGGCAGCTGTTTGTGCGGGACAAATTGTTGGATTTGGGTTTTATGGCTATAAGTTAGCGTTATTTGCATTAATGGAGAAATTGAGGGAGGCATAAAGTAATGGAGAAAATTGAAAGATTACGAAGTGCATTTGATGAGGTCGGTATTGACGGTATATTGTTAACAAATGAACATAGTCGTAGATATATGGCTAACTTCACAGGAACAGCTGGTGTTGTTCTTATTTCGAAAGAGCGTGCTCAATTTATTACAGATTTCCGTTACGTAGAGCAAGCTAGTAAGCAAGCGGTTGGATATGAAATCGTGCAGCATGCAGGTTTAATTCTTGATGAAGTTGCGAAACAAGTAAAAGACCTTGGAATTCAAAAGTTAGGATTTGAGCAAGATACTCTTACATATAGCTCTTACGTAACACATAATGAAGCGATTGAAGCTGAATTCATCCCAACTTCTGGCCTTGTAGAAAAGTTACGCTTGATAAAGACTGATTCAGAGATTAAGATATTAAAGGAAGCTGCACAGATTGCAGATGCTGCCTTTGAACATATTCTATCATTCATTCGCCCGGGAGTATCTGAAATTGAAGTGTCAAATGAACTTGAATTTTTCATGAGAAAACAAGGAGCAACATCTTCTTCGTTTGATATTATCGTTGCTTCAGGTCTTCGTTCGGCATTACCGCACGGCGTGGCATCTGAAAAAGTGATAGAAACAGGAGATTTCGTTACATTAGACTTCGGCGCTTATTACAAAGGATATTGTTCTGATATTACTCGTACGATTGCAGTCGGTGAACCATCTGATAAATTGAAAGAAATTTATAATATCGTTTTAGAAGCACAACTACGTGGTGTGAACGGTATTAAAGCTGGTTTAACAGGCCGCGTGGCAGATGCGCTAACGCGTGATTACATAACGGAAAAAGGATACGGTGAATACTTCGGACACTCTACTGGTCATGGAATCGGTCTTGAAATCCATGAAGCACCAGGTTTAGCGTTCCGTTCTGATACAGTACTTGAACCAGGTATGGCTGTAACAGTAGAACCAGGTATTTATATTCCAGGTATTGGCGGCGTACGTATTGAAGATGATATTATTGTAACGAGTGAAGGTAATGAAGTGATTACGAAATCACCAAAAGAACTTATTATTTTGTAATACACAGGAGGATTTTTTTACATGATTTCAGTAAACGATTTTCGTACAGGTTTAACAATTTCAGTGGATAATGCCCTTTGGCAAGTACTTGATTTCCAACACGTAAAGCCAGGTAAAGGTGCTGCTTTCGTTCGTTCGAAACTACGTAACATTCGCACAGGATCTGTTCAAGAGAAAACATTCCGTGCTGGTGAGAAAGTAGAAAAAGCACATATCGAAAACCGTCGTATGCAATACTTATACGCAAGCGGTGAGGCTCACGTATTTATGGATAACGGAACTTATGAGCAAATCGAACTTGGTGAAAACCAAATCGAGCGCGAGCTTAAATTCCTAAAAGAAAACATGGAAGTAGCAATTATGACTTACCAAGGCGAGGTACTTGGTGTTGAACTTCCAAATACTGTTGAATTACAAGTGGCAGAAACAGAGCCAGGTATTAAAGGTGATACAGCTTCTAACGTAACAAAACCAGCTAAATTAGAAACTGGTCTTGTTGTACAAGTACCAATCTTTATTAACGAAGGCGAAATGCTTATCATCAACACTGGTGAAGGTAAATACGTTTCTCGTGCATAGTAAAAAAGCACTCGTGATTATCACGAGTGCTTTTTTTTATAAGAAATAGGGCAGATAATAAATCGCGGTGACAACAAAACTAATTAAAACAAGTGAAAGAGTACCCGATATATATGGTGTGAAAACGAATTGAAATGGTTTTATTTCACCAGTCTCAACGCCAGTTAATGTTTTATTTATTGCGTGATCCATGTTGTTATTTCTATAGTTACTCATAATAATTAACCATGTAATTGCAAATATTGCTAAGCTACCAAGGAAAAAGGTATCCATAAATGACCAACCGACTAGTATTGAAAAAAGATAAATAAGAGCTAATTCTACTACAATCGTTAAACTAATTTTTAATATCTTCATATTTTTCCTCCTCACTTTGTAATTGCAACCAATTTAAAAAATTCTCGCGTGATACGACATGTAGTGCGCAAGGTGATTTTACTTCTTTCTCTAGTGCAGTGTGTTCTTCTGGAAACTTGTTCTCCACATACAATGACATATAAGGTAATTTCTCTTGTGCTTTTAAAGAACGAATGTTAGTCGTTTTAGCACCAGCGAATACGTATGTAAGTTGTAAGTCTAAAAAAGCGATTGTAAGGATTTCTTTTTTAGCAGCCTCGTTATAGCCTTTTCCCCAGTAAGGATGGCCAAGCCAACTGCCAATGTGAGATTTCTTTTTCTCATAATTAATATGCTTAAGCGTGGTGAGACCAATTATTTCATTTTTTTCATTTAGGATCACTCTAGATAGGGAGTGGTTTTTTCGTTCCTCTTCTAGTGTAAATAAAATAAATGCTTTTGTATCTTCGAGTTTTTCTACTTTTATTCCTAGCGCGTTTTTTACATGTGGATTACTTGATAGTTTGAAAAGCACATCTGCATATTGTAAATCGAGTGGTAATAAAGTAACTTGCTGCATCGTCTATCCTCCTTTTCATTAAATGTACCATAAAATCCCACATAATTAATAAGAATATTCAGAAATATGCAGGGTGGTATAGAAAATTATGTTTTTACTTCTGAAATAGACAACCCCTGCATATGGTTGTACAAATATATTCTTTTTTGGAATGTAGAATTCGTAACCGTTACGGGAGAAGGTGGGAGGATGAAACAGTGGCTAGCGGCAATGGAAACATCCGTGCTTGTAATGGGGTTACTTCGGTTGTTTTCAGGTAGCGCGGAAATATTCGCCGCTTTGCTTATGCTTTATGTGAATGATGCGAAGAAAGCATTGTTTATAAATGGTATGTTAGCGTTTGTTGGACCGACCGTATTAATTTTAACGATGACAATTGGGATAGCGAGTGTAGCAAGTGAGATTTCTTTCTTAAAACTCTTTTTTCTAGCACTTGGAATCGGCTGTATTTTTATCGCGTTGTTGAAATAAGTAAGCCAGGTATAGTGGGGAGAAGCATATGAAAGAAGTATTAGAGGTTTTACCGAGAACGATGAAACAGTTAGTGGAAGGGTGTAAGCAATATGATACTTTAGAGGAAATTCGAGTTCGAATTGGAAAACCGCTAGAGTGTATTGCACATGGAGATGTATTTTTTTATGACTACATCACTACAGCAGAAGATGCTATTTACTTATTGAATAAGTTAAGTCAATTCTCAATTTATACGATGGAAGAGGAATTGAAACGGGGATATGTGACGCTTCGAGGGGGACATAGAATTGGTCTAGCTGGAAAAGTCATTACAGAAAAAAGCGCAGTGAAAATGATTCGTGATGTCTCTTCATTTAATATTCGTATTGCTCGTCAAAAAATAGGAATAGCTGAGCCACTTTTACCGTATTTGTATGATACAAGATGGTTAAACACAATGGTAATTGGCCCGCCGCAAACGGGGAAAACGACACTGTTAAGAGATGTAGCACGCTGCATGAGTCAAGGGATAAGTGCTTTGGGAATTTCTTCTTGTAAAGTGGGGATTGTTGATGAGCGGTCAGAAATCGCTGGTTGTGTGAAAGGAATCCCTCAGTATGAATTTGGCACACGAGTAGATGTGCTAGATGCATGTCCAAAGGCTGAAGGCATGATGATGATGATTCGTTCTATGAGCCCTGATATTTTAATTGTTGATGAAATTGGCCGTAAAGAAGATAGTGAAGCAATTATGGAGGCGGTGCATGCAGGGGTTCAGCTTTTCATAAGTGCGCATGGATTTTCCTATGAAGATGTTGTGAAGAGGCCATCGTTACAGGCGGTGCTGGAACTTGGTGTATTTGATAGGTTTGTGGAATTGTCAAAAGCGAGAGGGCCAGGGACAGTTATGCAAGTGAAAGATAGAGATGGAAAACCAGTACTATCAAATAGAAAGGCTGGGGGCGTATGGTGAAAATAATTGGTGCAGTGTTAATAGTTGCAGTTAGCACCTTTTTCGGGTTTTCATACGCTAAGAGGTACAGTGAGAGACCGAGGCAACTTAGATTGTTAAAAGCGGCACTTCAATCACTAGAAGCAGAAATTATGTACGGGCACACACCTTTATCCGAAGCTGCTGAGCGATTAGTGAAACAAATGCCAAAGCCACTAAATTGGATATTTCAAAGTTTCGCAAAAAAATTAGAAAGCGGAGAACAAACAGTAAGAGAAGCTTGGATAGATAGTTTGAAAGAGAACTGGAAGTTAACAGCATTTCAACAAACTGAGTATGAAATACTGCAACAATTTGGTGAAACGCTCGGGCAACATGATCGTGACTCTCAACAAAAACATATTCGCTTATGTATTACACATTTGGAGAGAGAAGAAGGAGAAGCGAAAGCATTACAACTGCAATACGAAAAAATGATTAAGAGTTTAGGGGTACTAGCGGGGCTACTTATCGTAATTTTACTGCTATAGGAGGGAGAAAGGCGATGTCCATTGATGTTGGATTAATATTTCAAATCGCCGGAATCGGCATTGTTTTAGCGTTCATTCATACCGTACTAAAAGAATTAAAGCGTGAGGATATTGCAAATTGGGTTATCCTTGTCGGTTTTGTCGTTATTTTATTTCATGTTGCATTTTTAATTAATACGCTATTCGACAAGATTAAAAGTGTCTTTCTCTTCCAGTAAAGGAGGCGGTTCGAATCGAAATTATACAAATTGTCGGATTAGGCCTCGTTGCTACGTTTTTAGCAGCTATTTTAAATCAACATAAATCTAGCATTACATCGTTATTTATTGTGTTCGTAGGTAGTGTGATGTTTCTTATTTTAATCGATCAAATTCACTCTATTTTACAAATGATTGAGAGAGTGGCGAGTGAAGCGAAAGTTAGCAACGTATATGTAGAAACGTTATTAAAAATTATTGGGATTGCTTATATAGCTGAGTTTGGAGCGCAAATTACAAAAGATGCTGGTCAAGGTGCAATCGCTTCGAAAATTGAATTAGCTGGAAAAATCTTAATTCTCGTTATGGCAATTCCTATTTTGACGGTTGTAATTGAAACTATTCTCGGATTTTTACCGACGGGATAAGGGGGAGTGAATGTTGAGGAGGTTTGGAGCTAAGCTGCTATTTGCTTGCTTCCTTTTCTTTTCTTTACCGGTTGTTGTACAAGCTTCTCCTGTAGAAACAAACGTCGTCGATCAACAATTGGATAAGCTCGGAATTGAAGATGTGAAGCAATTTTGGGACGGGCTTGTTACAAAATATGGAGGGTATTTGCCAGAGAGTCAAAAAGGAAGCTTTATGGAGTTTGTAAAGGGAGAAAAAGAATTCTCTATAAAAGAGTGGATGATAGGTTTATTAAAATATTTATTTCACGAGCTTGTTGCAAATGGAAAACTACTTGGAACACTCATTATGCTCACAATTTTTAGTGCACTGTTGCAATCATTGCAATCTGCTTTTTCAAAGAGTAGCGTAAGTAAAATTGCTGATGCAGTTGTATATATGGTACTTATTATTTTCGCTTTAAATAGTTTTTATGTCGTCATGACATATGCAAGAGAAACGATACAAACAATGGTAGATTTCATACTAGCTCTATTACCAATTTTGCTTGCACTCATAGCAACCGGGGGCGGTGTTGTATCTGTATCGTTTTTTCATCCGATTATCATTTTCTTAATGAATACGAGTGGGCTTCTTATGAATTATATTGTTCTACCACTTTTATTACTTGCAACGATATTAAGTATTGTAAGTACGATGAGTGATCAATATAAAGTTACGAAATTGTCCAAGCTTCTGCAAAACGTTAGCGTGGGGATTATCGGTATCTTTTTAACGATTTTTTTAGGGGTATTATCTGTACAGGGAACAGCGACAGCTGTTGCTGATGGGATAGCAGTGAAAACTGCTAAATTTGTAACAGGTAACTTCATTCCGGTAGTCGGAAGGATGTTTACAGAGGCGGCGGATACTGTTATTAGTGCGTCGGGATTATTAAAAAACACAGTCGGAATTATGGGGCTTGTCATTCTATGCTTAATTGTCGCTTTTCCAGCGATTCAAATATTTTGTATCGCATTTATTTATAAATTCGCAGCAGCAGTACTGCAACCAGTAGGCGGAGGAGCAATTATTCAATGTTTAGATATCATTGGACGGAGCATCATTTACGTATTTGCTTGCTTAGCTATCGTATCATTTATGTTCTTTTTAAGTATCACAATTATTATTGCTGCGGGGAACATTACACTTATGATGCGGTAGGGGGTGGAGAGTATGCAATTTGTTACAGAGTGGATTAGAAATATTATCGTTTTTTTACTCTTAGCGACAATGCTTCATCTTATTCTTCCAAATTCGAACTTGCAAAAATACGTTAAATTCGTCGTAAGTCTATTATTGGTTGTATTAATTTTAACGCCTCTTTTTAAACTGTTGCAAACAGATGTAAATGAAGTAATCGCAAATTTTAATGAAGAGAAGTACGTAGCAGAAGGATCTGTAAAAAATTCAATAGATTCGAAGAAAAAAGAAATACAAGCTCTAACACGTGCATATAGTTTAGAAGAGATGGCTACCAAAATGAAAAAAGAAGTAGGAAAAGAATTTGAGAAAAAGTATGGTATGGCAGTCTCTGAAATACAAATAGTCGCAGCGGAAAGTACAGCGGAAGTAAAGTCAGCAAAAGATATTCAATCTGTTGTTGTGACATTGAAAGAAAAAGAACGTAGTAAAAACGATGCAATCGAAACAGTAAAGCCAATTGAAATTAATACGAAAGAACCTCCAAAAAAGGTAGAAGAAACAAATGTAGAAATGAAAGATTTCTTTTCAAGCAGGTGGCAACTAGAGAATAAACAAATCCAAGTTCAAATGGAAGGGAGGACAGGTAGAGTAAATGGACAATAAAGATAAAAATTCGAAGTTCTCATTTTTTCGAAACTTATTAAATGGGGACGAAAAAGAAAGCAGTGAGAAGGGAAAGAAGGTAACACCTAAGTTTTTACTTGTCCTACTTATACTTGGGATTTTGCTTATGTTTTCTAGTAGTTTCTTTTCAGGAAAAAAAGAAGAAGTACCTGTATTTAAAGAACAAAAAAATCAAAACCAAGAAAAGGACGTACCAACTTTCGGGCAAAAAAGTAATGATAGTATGTCAAATGTAGAAAAGTATGAAAAAGCGTACGAACAAGAATTAAAAGCAGCTTTAGAAGAAATTGCGGGGGTAAAAGATGTAACGATTAAAGTGAATTTAGACTCATCTGAAGAAAAAATACTAGAAAAAAATACAGTGAAACGCTCACAAACAACAGGTGAAACAGATAAAACAGGTGGGAAGAGGGAAGTAGAGGACGAGTCTCTTGATGAAAAGACCGTCATTATACGTGAAGGGGATAAAGAAACTCCCGTTGTTTTACGAACAGAGAAACCGAAAGTACGAGGTGTTCTTGTCGTAGCAAAAGGAGTGGATAATATACAAGTTAAAGCGATGGTAAAAGAAGCTGTCATACGGCTGCTAGATGTACCAGCTCATCGCGTTTCAGTATCACCGAAAAATTGATAGGGAGGAAATAAAGTGTTAAAAAAACAAACGGTTTGGCTATTAACGATGTTAAGTTTAGTGGTTGTACTATCTGTTTATTACGTAACAACTCCTGACAAAATGAATACAGCAGCACCAACAACTGGTGAAAAAATTGGACAAGAAAAGCAAGGTACTGACAAAGCGGTAACAAACGAAACACCAAGCAAGGAAACAACAAAAGAATCTTCAAATAAAGAAAATACAAGCAAGGAAACACCAAATAAAGAAACAAATAAAGAAACAAACAAAAAAGAGAGTGCTACAAAAGAAACAAGTAAAAAAGAAGCTAACGTAACAGTCCAATCAAGTGATGAAAATTTCACAGCGTTACGTATGCAAATGGAAGATCAGCGAAGTGAACAAAAAGCAAGATTACAAGAAGTGATGAATTCATCAAAATCTTCAGCAACAGAAAAGAGTAAAGCGAAAGATAATTTTGATGCAATCACTACAATGGAAACGAAACAAGAATTACTTGAGACAGTGATTAAGTCTCAAGGAGGATATAAAGATGCCCTTGTAAGAGCTGATGGAACAGACATTAGAGTAACTGTGAAAGCGGCAAAGCATTCACAAAAAGAAGCGAATAAAATTATACAGCTTGTAAGAAGTGAAGGCGGATCAAAAGATGTAGGTGTGAAATTTGATCCACCAGCCAAATAAATGAAATTTTAATCCGTGGGGGATTCCCCGCGGATTATTAGCGATTGTATGTAAATAGTAGGATGAAATACAGTTTTATGTACTTCAAAATAGTTAGATGAAAATAATAATAGAAAAAAGCTATCATTTTCGATAGCTTTTTTCTATATCATCTTTGTAGTTATTTTCACTATGTTCAACTCGAAACGGGGAAATACGCTGTGAGTAAAAGATTAACGGTTCATGGTAATGGTGATTACTTTTTCCAGATTTGACGTGGATGAAGAGAACAAATGCCCAGACTATTACGGCAGGCAAGAAGAAAATGAGCCATATCATATGTCCACCCCTCGATACAATATATTTTCTACACTTTGAACATACTATTTTTATATGAAGGAACGATGAACGGTGTGTAAACAAAAAAATAATATTTGGTAAAAATATGTTATTGACCATAGATGAGGTGAAGAGTAGAGAGGGAATTGTAGGTTTACTGTGTAGTATTTTGAAAAGTAAGGAATGTTTTTTAGGAAGTGGTCTTGCCAATTTTGTGTGAAACTTGGTATTATTACTAGGTAATAATTTTTTGGTGGAATAATATTTTTACAGGAATTTCGATTTATTACAAAGAAAAATAAATTGGAATGTTTAAAAAATTTATCGTAAGATAGGAATAGTAAATATTTCTATTAGTAAATGAAATAAATTTTCTAATAGAGTACATCGTATTTTTACAGTCAATCTAGTTTTAGTGATGGAAATCTGTAAAAACGGGACAAACAAGAGTATGGGAGTGGATTTTACATGTTTAAAATTCAAGAAGTTCGTGAATTAATTAAATTAATTGATAGCTCTAATATTGATGAATTCGAATACAAAAAAGATGGTACAACAATTAAAATGAAAAAGCGTGGTAATGAAGTTGTTGCGATGCAAGCACCTGTAGTAAAACAAGCTATGCAACCAGTAGCGCCTGTTGAAGTAGAAACAACAGTGGCAGCAGCGCAAGTAGAAGCACCAAAACAAGAAGAGAAGAAAGCCGTTCAAAATGAAAATCTACATAAAATTACATCACCAATGGTAGGTACATTTTATGCTTCATCTTCACCTGATACACCTGCATATGTAAGTGTTGGGGATAGAGTATCGAAAGATTCTATCGTATGTATCGTCGAGGCTATGAAATTATTTAACGAAATTGACGCAGATGTAGAAGGCGAAATTGTTGAAATTCTTGTTAATAACGGACAGCTTGTTGAGTATGGACAACCGCTATTTCTTGTAAAAGCGTAATAAGGGAGTCTTTGTGATGATAAAAAAAGTATTAATAGCCAATCGTGGGGAAATTGCTGTACGAATTATTCGTGCTTGTAAAGAAATGGATATTGAAACAGTCGCAATTTATTCAGAAGCAGATAAAGAGTCACTTCACGTACAAATTGCAGATGAGGCGTATTGTGTAGGACCAACAGTTTCAAAAGAAAGCTATTTAAATTTGACGAACATTATTAGCGTTGCGAAGTTAACGGGCTGCGATGCTATTCATCCGGGATACGGATTTTTAGCAGAGAATGCAGACTTTGCAGAGTTATGTCGTGAATGTAACTTGATTTTTATCGGCCCAAGTCCAGAAGCTATTTCAAAGATGGGCACAAAAGACGTTGCTCGTGATACAATGAAAGAAGCAGGGGTTCCGATTGTACCAGGTTCACAAGGGATTATTAAAAATACCGAAGAAGCGATTGAGCTTGCTAATCAAATTGGATATCCAGTTATTATTAAAGCGACTGCAGGTGGCGGCGGAAAAGGTATTCGTGTTGCGCGCCATGAAGAAGAGCTTGTAAAAGGAATTCAAATTACACAGCAAGAAGCTAGTACCGCTTTTGGGAACCCTGGTGTATACTTAGAAAAGTACGTTGAAGATTTCCGCCATGTTGAGATTCAAATAATGGCAGATACACACGGAAATGCCATTCATTTAGGAGAGCGTGATTGTACAATTCAGCGCCGTTTGCAAAAACTATTAGAAGAAAGTCCATCACCTGCACTTGATGAAAATATTCGCAAGCAGATGGGTGAAGCGGCAGTTAAAGCGGCGGTAGCGGTTGATTATACAGGTGCTGGTACGGTTGAGTTTATTTATGAATATAAAACGAAAAGCTTTTATTTCATGGAGATGAATACGAGAATTCAAGTTGAGCATCCGGTTACTGAAATGGTAACAGGGATGGACTTAATTAAAGAACAAATTCTTGTTGCTTCTGGAGAAAAGCTATCGTTACAGCAAGAAGAAGTACAATTTAATGGTTGGGCAATTGAATGTCGAATTAATGCGGAAAACCCTGCCAAAAAATTTATGCCATCTCCAGGTAAAGTAGAAATGTACTTACCACCAGGCGGATTTGGTATTCGCGTCGATTCAGCTGTATATCCGGGATATTCAATCCCACCTTTCTATGATTCGATGGTTGCTAAATTAATTGTTCACGGAAAAACACGTGAAGAGGCAATTGCAAAAATGAAGCGAGCGCTTAGTGAATTTGTCATTGAAGGCGTACATACAACAATCCCGTTCCATTTGCAATTGTTAGATCATCCTGATTTTGTAAAAGGTGAGTTTAATACGAAATTTTTGGAAGAGCATGAACTTGTGACGCAGTGATACATTAAAGGAGGTTTTTTTCATGGCTGAACATATGTTAGATATGGGTCAAGATACAACTCTTGGTAAAGTAGAAATTGCACCAGAAGTAATTGAAGTAATTGCTGGTATTGCAGCTGCTGAAGTAGAAGGTGTAGCGGCAATGCGCGGTAATTTTGCTACAGATGTTGTTGAGAAGTTAGGTAAGAAAAATCATGGTAAAGGTGTAAAGGTTGAATTAGCAAACGAAGATATTATCGTTGACCTTTATGTTGTAATGTATTTTGGCGTAGCAATTCCAGTTGTTGCACAAAAGATTCAAGACAACATTCGCCAAGCACTCTTTACAATGACAGGACTTGAGCCAAAAGAAGTGAATGTTCACATCGTTGGCGTAACATTCGAAACACAAAAAACAGAAATCGAACCAGTGTAAGAATGAAAAAGGTGCCTAGTAACATAGGCATCTTTTTTAACGTTTTATTTCTTCACAAATTACAACCCTCTAATTATTATACTATTTCAAAAAATGAGAAATAAAAAAGAAAATACTTCATTTTTCCAAAAAACGTACATTGTGATAAGATATGGAACTTGAAGTTAATCTTTTTATTATTTTTCAGCCTTGTAACCCGTGTGTGAAACGATAAATTGTGTTATTATCATTGTATTATAAGGTTGGAAAATCAATGAAAACTGTAAGAGTAAGTGAATTGACGGCTTATAAATTATAATAATATAACAAAGCATAAGGAAAGACTTGAAGCATAAAGGAGAGTTACAATGAAACGTAGGACGGCTAGAGAAAGAGCTATGCAAGCATTATATCAAATGGATATTACAGGTGAATTAGAACCGAAAGTAGCGGTGGAAAACACGCTAGATGAAGGTGAAGAAACAAATGAATTTCTAGAATCACTTGTTGTAGGTTTTGTAGAAAATAAAGAAGCAATTGATGAAGCAATTCGTCAAAATTTAAAAAAGTGGAAGCTTGAGCGTATTAGTATTGTTGATCGCAGTATTTTACGTGTAGCTGTGTATGAAATGAAATACATGGAAGAAATTCCACACAATGTAACAATTAACGAGGCAATTGAAATTGCTAAAACATTTGGGGATGAGGAATCTCGTCGTTTTATTAACGGCGTTTTATCTAATATAAAAGATACACTGTAATTTCTTTAAGGGGGAATCTTAAAATGGTAGCAGTAATCATCAAAGGAAATGAAGTTGCGGAGAAAAAACGAGCACAATTAACAGAAGAAGTTGTGAAGTTGAAAGAGCAAGGGATTGTACCAGGATTAGCAGTTATTTTAGTTGGAGAAGATCCAGCATCTCGTTCTTACGTAAAAGGAAAAGAAAAAGGCTGTGAACAAGTAGGAATCTATTCGGAGCTAATTGAACTTCCTGAAACAATTACTGAGGAGCGTTTGCTTGCTGAAATCGATCGCTTAAATGGCGATGACCGCATTAATGGCATATTAGTGCAATTACCTTTACCAAAACATATTGAAGAAAAAGCTATCATTGAAAGAATTTCACCAGAAAAGGATGTAGATGGATTTCACCCAATCAGCGTGGGACGTATGATGACGGGGCAAGATACATTCCTTCCATGTACACCACATGGTATTGTAGAACTAGTAAAAGAAACGAATCTTGATATTTCGGGAAAACATGTTGTAGTAATTGGAAGAAGTAATATTGTTGGCAAACCAGTGGGACAATTGTTCTTAAATGAAAATGCAACTGTCACATACTGTCATTCTAAGACGCAAAATATGAAAGAATTATCGAAGTTAGCGGATATTTTAATCGTAGCAGTTGGACGACCTAAAATGATAACTGCTGATTACATTAAAGAAGGAGCAGTTGTAATTGACGTTGGCGTAAATCGCTTAGAAACAGGAAAGCTTTGTGGTGATGTTGACTTTGACAACGTATTAGATGTCGCAGGATACATTACGCCTGTTCCAAAGGGTGTTGGTCCAATGACGATTACTATGCTTCTTCATAATACTGTTGAATCTGCCAAGCGTGCAGGTGTTGTTTGTAAATAATTTGAGTCGGCTATGAGGAGAGAGAAATGGAGAAACAATATTTAACCGTTACAGCATTAACACGCTATATAAAAACAAAAATAGAATACGACCCGCATTTGCAGTCTGTTTGGTTAAAAGGTGAAATTTCCAATTTTAAAAATCATAGCCGTGGTCATATGTATTTTACATTGAAAGATGAAAATGCAAGAATTGCAGCGGTTATGTTTGCGGGTCATAATCGTAATATTAAATTCAGACCAGAGAATGGCATGAAAGTACTCGTGAAAGGGAAAATCTCTGTTTACGAGGCGAGTGGTTCTTATCAAATTTATATTCAAGACATGCAACCTGATGGAATCGGAAACTTGCATTTAGCTTACGAACAGTTAAAAGTTCGTTTAGAGGAAGAAGGCTTGTTTTCTCAAGTTTATAAAAAAACAATTCCTCCATATGCTAAAACAATAGGTGTGATTACGTCGCCAACAGGGGCAGCGATTCGTGATATTATAACAACGATTAAACGTCGTTATCCAATTGGAAATGTTATTGTATTTCCAGTACTTGTACAGGGGGAGTCAGCGGCTCCCTCAATTGTACAAGCAATTCGTACAGCGAATGAAATGGGAAAGATAGATGTACTAATCGTTGGACGCGGAGGAGGTTCTATTGAGGAATTGTGGGCTTTCAACGAAGAAATGGTTGCAAGAGCAATCTTTAAAAGTGAAATTCCTATTATTTCGGCAGTAGGCCATGAAACGGATTTTACAATCGCAGATTTTGTTGCTGATTTGCGCGCGCCAACACCGACTGCAGCAGCTGAGCTGGCAGCACCTAACATTATAGAGTTGCAAGAAAAGGTATTACAAAGAACTCTCAGATTGCAAAGAGCGATGAGAGAGTTAGTACATAAAAAAGAAGAAAAATTGCAAGTATTGCAAAAATCTTATGCGTTCCGTTATCCAAGACAAGTATATGAACAAAAGGAAGAGCAATTAGATCGAGCATTAGAACAGCTTGTGTTAGCGAAAGAGCGCTATATTGATAAAAAAGTAAACCAGTTAAAACAGCTTTCGTTTTATTTAGAAAAACACCATCCATCTCAAAAAATTATGCAAACGAAGGTAGCAATTGAAACGTTGCAAAAGCAATTACAACGTGAAATGCAAACGTTACTCCAAACAAAAGAATTTGCCTTTGTAAGAGCTGCTCAAAAACTTGAAGCGTTAAGTCCGCTTAAAGTAATGATGAGAGGGTATGGGCTTGTATATGATGAAGAGAAGCAAGTGTTAAAAAGTGTGAAAGATGTCGGCCTTGGAGATGCTGTTTCAGTTCAATTACAAGATGGAATACTAGATTGTAGCGTATCAGGCATAGAGGAGCGTGAATTGAATAATGGAAAATAAATTAAGCTTTGAAGAGGCAATTTCGCAACTTGAGCATCTCGTTTCTAAGCTAGAGCAAGGTGACGTACCTTTAGAAGAAGCAATCTCTTATTTTAAAGAGGGTATGGAGTTATCGAAGCTTTGTGATGAGAAGTTGAAGAATGTACAAGAACAAATGGCAGTTATTCTTGGGGAAAATGGAGAGCTTGAACCGTTTACTGCTTTAGGAGATGAAGCATAGTGACTATCGCTTTTGATACTTTTTTGAAAGAAAGTAAAACTTTCGTAGAAGAGAAACTTGTAAGCTATGCAAATGAATTACAATGTCCAAATGTACTTCGTGAAGCGATGGCATATTCTTTGGAAGCGGGTGGAAAACGTCTCCGCCCGTTACTTTTATTTGCAACGTTACAAGCGTTTGGGAAAGAAAGAAATCTTGGAGTAGGTGCAGCTTGTGCTCTTGAAATGATTCATACATACTCGTTGGTTCATGATGATTTACCTTGTATGGATGATGATGATTTAAGAAGAGGAAAGCCCACAAATCATAAAGTATTTGGTGAAGCGATGGCAGTTCTAGCAGGAGATGGTTTGTTGACGTATGCTTTTCAAGTTATTATGGCATATGAGCAAAACGAAATCTCTGCTGAAAAAAAAGTAAGACTTGTACTTGAACTTGCAAAGGCAGCAGGACCAGAAGGAATGGTTGGCGGACAAGTGGCAGATATGGAAGCCGAAGGGAAACAGCTTACGATTGATGAGTTGGAGTACATCCATAAGCATAAGACAGGGAAACTGCTTGAGTTTGCTGTACTGGCAGGAGCGATACTTGCTGATGCCACAGAAGAGCAAGAAAAAAACTTGCTTACGTTTGCAAAATATATCGGCCTAGCTTTCCAAATTCGAGATGATATTTTAGATGTAGAAGGAACCGAGGAAGAGATTGGAAAACCGATTGGTAGTGATGTTTCAAATGAAAAGAGTACATATACAACGTTATTTACTGTAGATAGAGCAAAAGATATTTTAGAAGAAACAATTGCAAAAGCAAAAGATGCGATTAGCTCCTTGCAATTACAAGATGAATATCTAGTATCCATTTGTGATTTGATTGCAAAACGTAATAACTAATATAACAGCGTTTTCATTTGTTGAGTCATTTATCATTTTATGATATAAATGTAGGAAAAGGTTTTTCTTTTCTTGTTATTGGCAAAAATATATGTAGATTACATTGCCGTTATCACTTCGTGTTAGCGGCTATTTTTTTCATCGCCGAAAGAAATATGGTTTATAATAGGATTAGGGTACAATAGACTGGTGAATAGCAAAACGAGATAAAAAATAGAAAAGAGAATTTCTTGTGTTGTGTAAATCTTTTTATAGTATTTGACATGTTGACAGATTATGAAATGAAAGTGAGTGATCCATGTGGATCTAACGCAAATTCAAAACCCTAGTTTTTTGAAAGATATGTCTATCAGTGAACTAGAGGGATTGAGTGAGGATATTCGTAAGTTTTTAATTGAAGAGCTCTCTCAAACAGGTGGACATATTGCACCTAATTTAGGTGTAGTAGAACTCACAATTGCTCTGCATAAATTATTTGATAGTCCGAAAGATAAATTTTTATGGGACGTAGGACATCAATCCTATGTACATAAGATTTTAACAGGACGTGCGAAAGAATTCGGTACATTAAGACAATATCAAGGCTTATGTGGCTTCCCAAAACGCTGCGAAAGTGAGCATGATGTATGGGAAACTGGTCATAGCTCGACATCTTTATCCGCTGCAATGGGAATGGCTCTAGCACGTGACTTAAAGAAAACGGAAGAATACGTTATACCAATCATTGGCGATGGTGCATTAACAGGCGGAATGGCTTTAGAGGCATTGAACCATATTGGACATGAAAAAACAGACATGATTGTTATTTTGAATGACAATGAAATGTCAATTGCACCAAACGTCGGTGCGCTTCATAATGTACTTGGTCGTTTACGTACCGCAGGGAAATATCACTGGGTAAAAGATGAACTAGAGTATATATTAAAGAAAATCCCAGCAGTCGGCGGGAAAGTTGCTGCGACAGCAGAGAAAATAAAAGATAGCTTAAAATATTTACTAGTATCAGGCGTCTTTTTTGAAGAGTTAGGCTTTACGTATTTAGGTCCGGTCGATGGGCATGACTATGAAAAGTTATTCGAAACGTTACAATATGCAAAGAAAACAAAAGGCCCAGTACTTGTACATGTTATTACGAAAAAAGGAAAAGGTTACAAACCAGCTGAGAGTGATGTTATTGGAACTTGGCATGGTACAGGACCATATAAAATTGAATCAGGTGACTTCGTTAAACCGAAGGAAGTTGCACCAGCATGGAGTGCTGTTGTTAGTGAAACAGTGCTAAAGCTAGCGAGAACGGATGAGCGTATCGTTGCGATTACTCCGGCAATGCCTGTTGGATCGAAACTTGAGAAATTCCAAAAAGAATTTCCGAACCGCATGATTGATGTAGGTATTGCAGAACAGCATGCAACAACAATGGCAGCAGGTATGGCAACGCAAGGAATGAAGCCATTCTTAGCAATTTATTCAACATTTTTACAAAGAGCATATGACCAAGTTGTTCATGATATATGCCGCCAAAATTTAAATGTTTTCATCGGAATCGATCGCTCTGGTTTAGTAGGAGCAGATGGTGAAACGCATCAAGGTGTATTTGACATCTCATTCTTACGCCACTTGCCGAATATGGTAATTATGATGCCAAAAGATGAAAATGAAGGGCAACATTTAGTATATACAGCGATGCAATATGAAGATGGTCCGATCGCATTACGCTATGCACGCGGTAATGGACTTGGCGTTCCTATGGATGAAAAATTAAAGGCGATTCCAATCGGCACATGGGAAACGTTAAAAGAAGGCACACAAGCAGCTATTTTAACATTTGGTACGACAATTCCAATGGCAATGGAAGCGGCGGAGCGTCTTGAAAAGGCTGGAGTTTCAGTGAAAGTAGTGAACGCTCGTTTTATTAAACCAATGGATGAAGCATATTTACATGATCTCTTAGGGAAGAATATACCGATTTTAACGATTGAAGAAGCTTGTTTAATCGGTGGTTTTGGAACAGGGGTAGTTGAATTTGCGTCTGAGAACGGATACCATAGTACATTAATTGAACGAATGGGTATTCCGGATCGTTTCATAGAGCACGGTAGTGTAACAAAATTATTAGAAGAAATTGGTTTAACGACAGATGCAGTTGTAGACCGTATTCATACAATGATTCCATCAAAACAAAAAAGGGCGTAACAAATGAGTGTAAAAAAAGAAAGAGTAGATGTACTATTAGTAGAGCGAGGACTTATAGAAACGCGTGAGAAAGCGAAACGAGCTATTATGGCCGGACTCGTATATGCGAACGAGATGAGACTTGATAAGCCAGGAGAGAAAATCCCACAAGATACAGAAATTACGGTGAAGGGACAAGTTATGCCGTATGTAAGCCGTGGTGGTTATAAACTTGAAAAGGCATTAGAGACATTCCATCTTGATTTACAAGATAAAGTTATGATAGATATTGGTTCATCAACTGGTGGCTTTACAGATTGCGCGCTTCAAAATGGAGCGAAATTATCTTATGCATTAGATGTAGGATATAATCAACTTGCGTGGAAATTACGTCAAGATGAGCGTGTTGTCGTAATGGAGCGCACAAATTTCCGTTACGTGACACCAGCAGACTTAGAACGTGGTTTACCGCAATTTGCTAGTATCGATGTTTCATTTATATCATTAAAGCTTATACTGCCTGTTTTAAAAACGATGCTTATGCCTAATGGTGATGTAGCGGCGTTAATTAAACCGCAGTTTGAAGCTGGAAGAGAGCAAGTTGGGAAAAAAGGCATCGTTCGCGATAGAAAAGTACATGAAGCTGTCGTAGAAATGATTGTCGATTTTGCTTTAAAAGAAGGCTATAATGTGGAAGGCTTAACATTCTCGCCGATTACGGGTGGGGATGGTAATATTGAATTTTTAATTCATCTGAAATGGCATGGTGAACGTGAGAATGGCGAAAATCATTCTCCGGTTTCAGTTGAGCAAGTTGTTACAGAAGCGCATGACGTTCTAAAACAAAAAGGAAAAGGGGAATAACATATGTTGTTCCTCTTTTTGTTGTAATTGTATAATGATTGTAAAAACAATTGTGTACAAGTAACGAATTATACGTTAACATAAATAAGTGAAGTATACCAATGTTTAAACTATGGTAAGAGATAGTGTGAGGTGCAAATGTATGAATAAAGGTCAGCGCCATATTAAAATCAGGGAAATTATTGCGAACAAAGAAATTGAAACACAAGATGAATTAGTTGATATTTTACGTAATGAGGGATTTAATGTAACGCAAGCGACAGTATCGCGCGATATTAAAGAGCTGCACTTAGTGAAAGTGCCATTACATGATGGTCGCTATAAATATAGCTTGCCAGCAGATCAACGATTTAACCCGTTACAAAAATTAAAACGAAATCTAGTGGATTCATTTGTAAAATTAGACACGGCAGGACATATGCTTGTGCTAAAAACATTGCCTGGTAACGCTCATTCACTTGGGGCACTTATTGATCATTTAGAGTGGGATGAGATCATCGGAACCATTTGTGGTGATGATACTTGCTTAATTATTTGCCGTACACCTGAAGACACAGGTGTTGTCTCTGATCGTTTCTTAAATATGCTGTAACAAAAAAATCTTGTTTACTTTCCCCTGTAAAGTGGAAAGTAAACAGGATATTTTTATGGATTAAAAATATGTATTTTCAATTGCAATATAATATTTTGTTTGAATAAAGTTAGAAAATAGGTGGATTGACCCGTAAAACAAATGTTTGGTACAATGGAGCGGGTTAGAAAAGTAATGTATACATACAAACATATAGTATGACTATTTGAATAAAGAACTGAGAAAAGCCCTAATAGGGGATTAGTTTATAACGAGGTGAATGGGGCATTGTTATCGGAATTATCGATTAGAAACTTTGCTATTATTGAGGCATTAAATATTTCTTTCCAAAAAGGTTTAACGGTTTTAAGTGGAGAAACAGGAGCCGGAAAATCGATTATTATTGATGCGATTAGCTTGCTTGTAGGTGGCCGTGGTTCAGCGGAATTTGTTCGATACGGAACAGAAAAGGCTGAGATAGAGGGGCTATTTTATGTAGAAGATGATAAGCATCCGTGTATTGAAAAGGCAGAAGAGTTGGATATAGAAATAGAAGATGGCATGATTATTTTGAAGCGAGACATCGCTGCAAACGGAAAGAGTGTATGTCGTGTAAATGGGAAACTGGTTACACTTAGTATATTAAAAGAAATTGGGAAAACGCTTGTTGATATTCATGGACAGCATGAGACACAAGATTTAATGAATGAAGAGCGTCATCTGTTTATGCTCGATCATTTTGATGGAGAGCGTATTGTTAAACAATTGGATATATATCAAAATGTATACGCTGACTACGAGAAATTAAAAAAACAATTGAAATCGTTAAGTGAAAATGAACAACAAATGGCACATCGCTTAGATTTAATTCAATTCCAGCATGAGGAAATTCGTAAGGCTGATTTAAAAATGGATGAAGAAAATGAATTAACCGAGGAACGATTACAAATTTCTAATTTTGAAAAGATTTATAAAGCGTTAGGTGATGCGTATCGTTCGTTAAGTGCTGACGGACAAGGATTAGATAATGTAAGAAGCGCAATGGGACAAATGGAGAGTATTACACATTTAGATGAAGTGTACCAGGAAAACCATGATTCGATTGCAAATAGCTATTATTTATTAGAAGAAGTTGCGTATCAACTTAGAGAAAAGCTCGATATGATGGAATATGATCCGAATCGTCTAGATGAAATTGAGACACGTTTAAATGAAATTCGTATGCTAAAGAGAAAATATGGAAATACTGTAGAAGAGATTTTAGCGTATGCTGATAAAATTGAACAAGAAATTTTTACAATTGAAAATAAAGATGTTCATATTGAAACGACGAAGAAACAGTTAAAGGAATTAGAAAGTGTTATTCTGCAAGAAGCAACGTTGTTAAGTAATATGCGTCATGAGCTTGCAGAGCATCTTACAAATGCCATTCATCAGGAATTAAAAGAATTATATATGGAAAAAACGAAATTTGAAGTGAGAATCATGAAGAGAGAAGGAAATGCAGAAGAACCTCTTGTGGAAGGTACACCAATAAGACTGACAGCGGATGGTTATGATCATGTGGAGTTTTATATTTCAACGAACCCAGGTGAACCGCTAAAACCACTTTCAAAGGTCGCTTCTGGTGGAGAGTTATCTCGTATTATTTTAGCTTTAAAAAGTATTTTTTCTAAGCATCAAGGTGTTGCGTCTGTTATTTTTGATGAAGTGGATACGGGTGTGAGTGGTCGAGTTGCACAGGCTATTGCAGAGAAAATTTATCGTGTATCAGTAAACTCGCAAGTACTTTGTATTACGCACTTACCTCAAGTAGCTTCAATGGCGGATTCACATTTATTTATTCGAAAACAGGTAGCAAATGATCGGACAATTACATCAGTTACCGTTTTAACTATGGAGGATAAAGTAACAGAAATAGCTCGAATGATTTCTGGTGTGGAAATTACGGATTTAACGACAGAACATGCGAAAGAGTTGCTTACGCAAGCGCATCATTTTAAACAGACAGCAGAGGCTATCCAGTAATGGATAGCTTTTTTTCTCAAATGACGATTTCTTAATTCTTCCGGTTATAAATAAAGCACTGCAAGGAGAGATTAAAAAGTGAAGCCGATAGGCTGAATGTGGGGTAGGAGCGAGGAGAGTGAACAAATTGAAATTAGAAAGATTTCGCAAAATAATAGGTCTTTGTCTCCTTGTTTCTTTAGTTTGTATTGGATGTTTTAAACCGCTTCGGACGTTTATTTCATCACCGAAACAACTTGTTATTTTTGAAGGGCAACAATCAGAAATAGCTTCATTACCAGTTTTTCAAGCTTCATCTACAAATCGTCATGTGTTTACAGTGAGTTCAAATGAACAAAAACAAGGACTTATGGTAAATTCTCATCAAAATGGTGAAGCAGATATGGTGTTTCAACTTGCTGGTTTTCCAGTGAAAAAAGTAAATGTGAAAGTGCTGAAAGATTTTAAAGTGATTCCAGGTGGACAATCGATTGGTGTGAAATTAAACACAAAAGGTGTACTAGTTGTAGGCCATCATTTAATTCAAACTGAAAAAGGTAAAATATCTCCTGGTGAAACAGCAGGTGTGCAAATTGGAGATATGATTACTGAAATTAATGGTAAAACAATTGAAAGAATGAGTGATGTAGCACCATTTGTTCATAGTAGTGGTGAAACAGGTGAGCCGCTTAATCTTGTTTTGTTACGAGATGGAAAATACATTCGCACGAAGTTAACACCACAAAAAGATAGTGGTGAATCGTCTTATCGTATTGGCTTATATATTCGAGATTCGGCAGCTGGAATCGGAACGATGACATTTGTTCACCCAGATTCTATGAAATACGGGGCGCTTGGTCATGTTATTTCTGATAATGATACAAAGAAACCGATTCAAGTTGAAGATGGGCAAATTATGCGTTCAACAGTTACATCAATTGAAAGAGGAAGTCATGGGAATCCAGGAGAGAAATTAGCAAGATTCTCGCCAGATCGTGAAGTGATTGGTAATATTACAATAAACAGTCCATTTGGTATTTTTGGGAAGTTAAATACGAATATGACAAACGGCATAATGGATAAAGCAATGCCTATTGCATTATCAAATCAAGTAAAAGAAGGTCCAGCAAAGATTTTAACAGTTATTGATCAAGATAAAGTGGAATCGTTTGATATTGAAGTTGTTAGTACAGTGCCACAAAAATTTCCAGCTACAAAGGGTATGGTTATCAAAGTAACAGATAAACGTTTATTAGCGAAAACGGGTGGTATCGTACAAGGAATGAGTGGAAGTCCAATCGTACAAGACGGGAAAGTAATTGGTGCAGTTACACATGTATTTGTAAATGATCCAACGTCAGGGTACGGTGTTCATATTGAATGGATGTTACATGAGGCTGGAATTAATATTTATGATCAAGAAAAAAAAGCGAGCTAATTTATTAATTAGCTCGCTTTTCTGTTCAAAAATTCGTTGAAATTTTGTAAAAGCTCCGCAAGAGGTGTTTTTTGTTGTAAAATAAAAGAAAAGGGTTGAACGTTTCGTTGTATTTCTATGATGGAATGTGTTGTGAAAGGGAAAAAATGAACGATAAACATATTTTTTTGTGATTTTATCGGAAAGTAACAAACTTTAAAAGGGAATTTTCACACAATTGTCGAACAATTCATGTAGCCTAGAAGGATACACATGTCGGAGAATCGATTCGGTAAGGGAGGAAAAGCTGTGGAGAAAATTAAAGTATGTCTTGTGGATGATAATAAAGAATTAGTATCAATGCTAGAGAGTTATGTTGCTGCTCAAGATGATATGGAAGTAATCGGAACTGCTTATAATGGACAAGAGTGTTTAAACTTATTAAAAGACAGGCAGCCTGATGTGCTCGTATTAGACATTATTATGCCACATCTAGATGGTTTAGCTGTACTAGAGAAAATGCGCCATATCGAAAGGCTAAGACAACCTAGCGTAATTATGTTAACAGCATTTGGACAAGAAGATGTGACGAAAAAAGCAGTTGATTTAGGTGCTTCATATTTCATATTAAAACCATTTGATATGGAGAATTTAACAAGTCATATTCGTCAAGTGAGTGGTAAGGTAAACGCTACCATTAAACGTCCATTGCCATCTTTCCGATCAGCGACAACAGTAGATGGAAAACCGAAAAACTTAGATGCGAGTATTACGAGTATCATTCATGAAATTGGTGTACCTGCTCATATTAAAGGGTATATGTATTTACGAGAAGCAATCTCTATGGTATACAATGACATCGAATTATTAGGATCTATTACGAAAGTATTATATCCAGATATCGCGAAAAAGTATAATACAACAGCAAGTCGTGTCGAGCGCGCAATCCGTCACGCAATTGAAGTAGCATGGAGCCGTGGGAATATTGATTCGATTTCGTCCTTATTTGGTTATACAGTATCCATGTCAAAAGCAAAACCTACGAATTCTGAGTTCATCGCAATGGTTGCGGATAAGCTGAGACTTGAACATAAGGCTTCGTAAACGCTGTAGTAACAAGGTGTTAAGCGTATTTCATAACAAAATGTAATAACCAACGAATTACGTATGTAGGCAATAAAGTACATAGGTAATTGGCGGTTAATTTAAAAACCTTCTATTTATTGGATTGAAATTTTGATTCCAATAGCTAGGAGGTTTTTTTGTTGTATGAATAACTTTCAGATGAATGTCGAAAACTTTTTGCTTCATTGCGATGCAAAGCATCTAAGTAGGAAAACAATTCGTTCATATGACCAAACGTTGAAGTTATTTGCTTCATATTTAGAAAGAGAATTAAGGATTACGGATGTTGATAAGGTAAAACCTCTTCATATTCGGACGTATATTAAATATTTAAGGGAACGTGGTAAATACACATTTACATCTAATACAGCTAGTGAACAAATTAATTATCCAACACGTAGAACTGATTATGGAAAGACCATTAGCGAAACAACAATTGCTAATTACCTTCGTAATATTAAGGTGTTTTTCAACTTTTTAGAAGCTGAAGAGGATATCGTTAAGAATCCGGTATCTAAAATTGAATCGATTAAGCCGCAACGGAAACAAAAGATATTGTTATCGGTAGATGAAATAAAGAAAGTATTATACTCGATCGATATAAGTACATTCCATGGGCTTAGAAGTTACGTCATGATTAAACTTATTTTAGATACAGGTATACGTGCAGGAGAATGTTGTAGTATGCAAGCCGAAGACCTAGATATAAAAAATAAAAGTATCCTAATTACGAATCCAAAAAATAAGAAACAACGCTATGTGTATTTTTCTAATATCATGGCTAGCGATCTAAAGCGTTGGTTGAAGTATAAGGATAGATTTAGTGATGCAGAGTATTTGTTTCCTACGATAAGAGGGACAATGTTGAACGTTAATAATTTCGAAGCGAGTATTAGAAGCATTGGTAAAAAGGTAGGTATACATTTTACACCTCACCAATTAAGAAATAACTTTGCAAAGTATTACGTTCTTAATGGCGGTGATTGGTTTAGCTTGTCTAGGGTATTAGGGCATTCATCGGTAGAAGTAACGCAAAGGGCGTACTTAGACTTTACTGATGATGAAGTTAAAAATAAATACCAACGTCATTCGCCATTAGCAAGTATGAAATTTTAAGTCAAAGAAAAAAGTCACCTACTGCAATAGGTGACTCGAAATTAAAAGTAATGATTTACAACTAAATAACGGGGTTTCCGTACATTTAGCACTTGTATTATACCATTTTTGAAAAATGGATAGCAAGGTGTTTAGTTTCCTATTGTCTTTTTAGGTAATTAGAAGTGTTGGTGTGCGGTAACCCTGAACGTGGATACCGTGACCACGAAGGTATGCTGTGAAGCGTATCTCAAAATAGACGGGGTTTAATGTAGCCAACGCAGAAAATACATTCGGATATCGGTTTATTGACGCATTTATAACCGTATAACGTAAGCGAGGTAAAGGACACAAGCCTCGTATACCGAAGCCTAAGGGACGTAAAGTTCTAGCCACGATGATACTCAAGACGTGGACGGTGAAAAGTGTCTGGGGGGTCAAATAAGACGTAATTGTACGGCTGTAGTTAGTCATTTACTATTAAGCGGCGATTACGACACTGATTCACGGTTGTTTTCGTACTTTGTTACGAGGATAGCAGGTTTTGTAACGAATTACCCGAAAGGGAACGGTGTAGGGCGTGGACACGCACCGTACGGCGAAAAAACATTTTGTATTAATAGTCGATAAGTTACAAGCAAATGGTATAGCGTTTTGACAGCTATAACTAATTGCAGTCAATGCGTCTTTCTATACAATACGGATACCTCGTCGACATGACGATAGTATTGTGGATAGACTTTAATCTTGTGAATTTTTGAAAGGGAGAAGTCTATCCACCAAGCCGTTTTCCTCGTAACAATTCGATAGTCTGAAGACCTTCAAAGAAAAAAGTCAATGCGAATAACACAGAAATCTAAAAACTTTAAGCTGTTAGTTGGCTAAGATAAAACTAATATGCAAAGCATAGTAAAAATATAGAGAATGATTACTGTATAGAGAGTAGCTATAGATGAACATATAAAAGGACTATTAGAAGGAATGGAATATATGATTAGATTTAGGGGATTTGTCACCTTATTTAAAGGAAATTGTAAGTTTATGTAGATTTTTAAGACTGAAAATTATAAAATTTTAATTGATTTATAAATTTCTGTCAAATGAAAGGTGGATAATCAATGATAAATGAATTTAGGCATTTGGGTGAAGGGTATACAGTAATATATTGTCCAGATGCAGCAACGAAACAAGTGAAAGAAGTATATATTGAAACAGAAGATTTTTCAAAGGTTGATATGGCTATCAAGGGGGCATGGAAAAGTTGGAAAAGGGATAAGAAAAAATATATAGGCGGAAGTGATGGACGAAAAACAATTAATTTGGCACGACTCATTATGGGTATTGATAGTAGGATAAAACACGTTGTAAATTTAACAGATAATCCTTATGATTTGAGAAAATGTAATTTAATTGTTATGAATTGTGGAGATAATCAAAAATCAGATGTAAGAAGTAAGATAGAAGAATTGAAGAAAAAAGTGCCATCTATATCAAAAATTCAAAACAAAGAATCTCAAACATCAATGCAACAGCAGTTAGTATTGCACAACGATGAAGGTAGAAAGTATTTGAACCGTACTGAAGTAGCTGGAACTCTAGGGATTGGAAAGAGTACAATTAGCTATTGGATTAAACGAAATAACCTTTCTGTAAAAAGGGATGAAATGGGCAAGATTATATTTGATGATGAGTTAATAGGGAAACTAAAAGAGATAAAAGATACAGTGAAGCCGATAAAAAGAGAAAAGGTAAAAAAAGAGGATTCAGAAAAACAACAGAATCCCCAAAAACAAGATATTCGAATTATGAAAGATTACAAAACTAACGACTATTTATTAGTAGAAATAGAGAGTGCTGGCACACTTTCTGAAATAAGAAGATTTAATAAGAAACAAATAGAACAATTAAGAGAATCTTTTTCGAATATACTTTCATAATAAGATCGTAGGTTTCTTTGTCAATATCGTAGATAAAATTTAGGTAAACTTAAAGAAGCTGAGAAACCCACAAGTCTGCTAAATGTTTTCAGTAGTGACGGGGATACCTTATTAATAACAAGCTGTAATGAGAAATACAGATAGATAGCAAATATTGTATAGCAGGAGCGAATTTACGTTCTTGCTTTTTTTGTTATTCGGATAAAAATATCATTTGTTGTGACAAACTAACGAAAAATATTGTATTTATTACTGTATAAGACGGGAAAGAAGTTAATACTACGCAACAATATATTATGAAGCCTTAAGTAATACTAACTATTAACATTCAGAATCTTCTTAGATGAATAAATTTTGCATAAAGAAAGCCTACGGTACGTAACACCTAATAACGATGATAAACAAGACATTAATGGCAAAGAGTGTCGGGAGTTCAAAATAAGACATGGTTGTACGACTGGAGTTAACCAGTTACTCGTAAGCGGCGATCATGACACTGATTCACGGCTATTCTTGTATAAGCTTCATTACAAGGATATACGGGTTATTTAGCGAATCACCCGACAGGGAACGGTGTTGGGCATGGGAAACACATCCTACGGCGTGATATGAAGCCGATAAGCTATATACGGACGGTATATTAGTTTTATAAGCTATAACGGTTTGTTGTCAATGTAACCAATCTTAATTCGAGACCTCGCATCTAAGCCAGTACGAATGAGTGGGCTTTCCTCTTTGTTGCAAATTAACCGTTTCCGCTTTTGTTATCAATTTGATATTCCTCTTGAAGTCAGCGATCCGTTTCGTTGGCTTCTCTTTTTTTATGCCTACAATTATTTTCTCAAATAATATAAAAAGTTTCATTTTCTCTTTGTTAAAAGACCTCGCAGCATGTCTTAAGAGTGAGGAAGTCTTACACTACTTCCCGACCAATCATTTCCGATAGTGTTACTGATATTGCCAACAAATTCTTCCTAATTGGGCAAACGTGATGTAGGAGTCATGTTTGTCCTTTTTCCTATTACAACGATTAAATTTACATATAAAAACGGGGGTTACGTTTATGGAACAAAAAGAACTGAAAATACCAGTTATGTTGAATCACACGACTATCGGTATTTTACGAAAAATCAAAGGTGTTACGGCTTCTCAACTAGCGGATAGAATGCTTATCGGTCATTCAGCGTTAAATAAAGTAGAAAGCGGATTTACGCCAATTGCGGACTTAATGAATGTGCGTTTATGGAAAGCTTTAACGGGTCTGGGGTATTCCGTTGAGGAAGTGTATCTAGTCGATGCCTTTGTAAAACAAAAAGGGGGCGTTGTTGATGAAGCAGCGTAAGTTGACACCGCAGCAGTTAGAAATTTTGACTGATGTGTTCCAACGTCAAAGAAGCGGGGAGACGTTAACCGCCATTGCAAAAGACATAGGAGTCGATAGGCGAACCATCTACAATTGGCGAAAAGCTGAAGAGTGGGTCGAGATGGAACGTCAATTAAAAGAAAAACTTATAGCTGATGCGTATTACAGCGTCATGGATACATTGGTTCGTCGGGCTATTGATGGCAAATCACCAAAGTTCATTGAGTTGTACTTGAAGACACAAGGCAAGCTTACTGATGTATCAGAAATCAAAACAAAACAACAAATCAACATCGCACAGGACGGAGTAACAGAAGATTTGTTAGCCGACATTGATGCGATTCTAAACGGGGGATATTAAATATGACAAACGCAGTAGAAGTAGCAAAACAAACAGTAGAAAACTACGAGGGAAAACGTATTGAATTGCAAAATAAATTAGTAGAATTGGATACGGACATTCGTCGATTAAACAAAGAAATCGAAGCTGATTTCCAAAGTATTGTTATGAATGGTGGAATACAAAATGAGAAGCTACGTACGGAGTTATCCGCGGTTCAAGGGACACGAGAACAAGTGCTTATTATGTTAGGGAATATGGATAATCTACTTCAAGGTGCGTTAGAAGGAATGCGTGGTCAAGTCGAAGCAGACCGCGACAAGGTATTTGCGGAGATTCGTAAACAAGAAGAAGCACTTGCCGATGAAATCAAAACTGCTAAGCTGAATTATTTGCAATCACTTGTAAAACAACATGAATTAATCATGGACGCAAGCGGGGAACTGGGTGCATTCCGTGACATTGAAACTCGTTTAGGTATCCGACCGATTGATATGCGTACGCGTCGTTTAGTAGATTTTGATATGGCACAATCTTATTACAATGGCTTTCACCCTATTGTGACCGTCGAAGACGTACGTAAAGCCTATTTTGGAGAACTTGAGTACCATGCAGAACAATATGCAGAACAAAAATAACGAAAACATAGAAAAAGCAAGCGTCGTGCTTGCTTTTCTTTTTATATAATCAAGAGTATTTTATTCTTGATTTTTCTTTTCCCTTTCCTTCTTTTCTCCTTCTTCTATATTCCATTCATCGCCCCAGTAAATTTGAATTCCATCTCCTTCTCGCATGTTTTCATAGGCGGGAATTATAACTTGAACACCTTCTCTTGCATCTTCTATATTAATCAATTCATCCGTGTCTGGAATTTTTGGGATTGCTAATTCTTCTTTTGAATCATTTGATTTATTATTAGTCATCTTCATCTCTCCTCTGTAATTAAATAATTCCTACGTACTCCGATATTATTTCTACTTTTTATTTATAATAGAAGAAAACTGGTTAATTTACCTTTTTTAAAGGAGGCATATTAAATTTTTATTAAAAAAAGCCAAGTGTTTAGAACGGTGCAATAATTAAGCATGGTATAATTTCCTTATGAAATACTAGGAAAAGAAGGGGTATTATGGTTCGAGTGAAAAATGATTTTTCCTATCAACAGCAACAACTAGCAAGGGAGGATAACGCATGAGTTTAAATATGTATTTGGGAGAAGTGCAAAGCCAAACTCAAAGTATGAACGCTGTATGTAACGCTACCATTCAAGGTATGGAACAAGTCATTCAGTCGATTGACACCTTTGCAATTGATACTGTTCTACAAGGACAAACTTATAGCAGTGCAAAATCATTTTTTGTACAAACCTTTCGTCCGTTAGCACAAGGAATCATTTACTTATGTGAAGAATTAATCCGTCAAAATGATGCCTTTCCAAGTCAATTTCAATCACAAGTCGCTTCCACAGATGTAATCGAACAAGAAATATTAGAACAAATTCGAGAAATTGACCGAATGAAAGCAAGTATGGAAGCCATCAGTCAAGCTATGCCAATCCCAGGTATGGACGCTATGGCGAATCTTTTTACTGTCATGAGGAAAAAACTGCAAGAAAAATTAGAACATCTATATGAATTTAATTATATTTCTAGTAATAATTATGATACTGCACTCCAACTAGCCGCTAGCATTGCGACAGGTTTAGCAGAGGTACAAAGTGGAAAAGGCTTTAGTCCTGCAAGTGGTACATTTAGTACACAAGGGTTGAATATGGAGTGGAAAACTGCTATTCAAGCGATTGGAGAAGATAGGGCACGCCAAGCTAGCAATCTTCTAAATGACAATTTATCAGATGATAATATCGAAGAAGGTACAATGTATGATACCCCCCCTGAAAAATCTATGCTTAGAAAAATTTGGGACGGTATATACGTTGGTTCTGGGGAAGTTATCGGAGGGATTGTAGAAGGATTCAATTCACTAGACGATACAGTAACAAAAGAGAATATTAAGTATGCTATAGGCCATCCCCTAGAGACGGCATATACTGCGTGGAATACTTTTTCGGATTCATTTATGAATGATGTTTGGCATGGTGATGCAGAGAGTATTGCAAAATGGGGAACGAATACTTTTATGAACGTTGGATTAGGATGGGCTGGGGATAAAGGGATAAGCAGAGTAGGAAAAATAACTACACTCGGTGAAAGTGTGAATATAGCAAAATTCTCAGAAGGTATCTCGTCTGTTTCGAATCAAATACCATTGAAAAACCGATTTGCTTTTGCAGGTGCTAGCGGCTTTGGAAGCACTCAGATAAAAACTTTTGAAGCTTTACAAGAAGCCCGTGATACATTTATGTTTTCAAAAACTGGTGGGAAAACTAGAGTTAAAGATGTACAAGAGGTAATCCAAGATTACGCAGATAAGGTTCTTGATAAAGTAGATGTAAAAAATGAGTATCCCGATTCGTATACAGCATCTCAAAAATTGCGTGCAGAACTTAAAGAAGCAGGGATTGAACCACCACCGTATCCTAATGCGGCACATCATATTGTACCTTGGAATGATGGTAGGGCTGTGGAAGTACAGGAATTATTAAAAGAGATTGGAATACACCATGATGCTGCTGTCAATGGGGTATTTTTACCGTATAAAGTGAATGATTATGTGACCACTGAAGTATTGCATATAGGTAGCCATTCTAAAGAGTATATAAGAGAAGTAACAGAACGACTAAATAGTGTTGTGGAAATGGGTGGTACTCAAGCTGATGTAGCTGAAGTTTTACACAAAATAAGACAAGATTTATTAGAAGGTAAGATAAGATTAAATGAACCAAAGAAATAACTATATGTCAATAAATGGTGAAGGAGAATATACATATGAAGATTTGGCAATTAAAAAGTTCAACTAGTGATTATCAAACTTTTCAATTATTAAATTATGAAGAGGACAAAAAATATTTTAAAAATGATTTTAACTCTACAGTGAGTTTGTCAGATTCATGGACAGTTAAATTTATTGAGATTATAGATGAAGGGTATCAAAGTGATTGTCCTATTTTTTGGGGGAAATCTGGTGTACAAATAATTAGTGAGAAAGCTAAAGGAGTATTAGAACCCTTAGTAGGCAATAATGTTGAATTTTTACCATTAATTCATAAAACAACAAACGAAAAGTACTATGCTATTCACGTTTTATGTGTGTTAGATGCACTTGATATTAATAATACAATATTTGAAAAATTAAGTTCAGGTTTAATAATAGGCTGTGAAAAATTTGTATTTATTCCTAGTGTTGTTCAAAATGAAATGTTTTTTAAATTGTATATAAATGGAAAGGTTCACCCGACCTATATTTTGGTAGCAGATGAATTTAGAAATGCAGTTTTAGAAAGTGATTTAAAAGGTTTTGAATTTGTAGAGATATGGGATTCAGAAGCAAATATGTAGTTAAATTGACTTTCAAAAGCTGACAGACATTATAAAAAAGCAGAACCTCAGCTTTCATCAGGTTCTGCTTTTTTGCTACCTACTACCTCACATATACACAGGCTTCATTTGCTGTTACATAGTATGTTTTGCCATTGTAAATGGTAAATTAAAATTAAATAAACCGAAGAAGGAATAATTTTATTTATGCTAGAAAAATAGTAAAGGAGAAAAAAGATGAAAATTTGGCAATTAAAAAGTTTATTTGATCACTATAAATCTTTTCAACTATTAAATTTGAAAGAAGACCGTAAAAAATATTTCGATGAAAAAATTGATTTGGCAATAAAGCTATCTGATTCATGGGGAGAAATTCTTGTTGAATGTGTAGAAGGAGATAACCATAGTGATTGTCCTATGTTCTGGGGGGAACTTGGCACGCCGATGGTTAGTAGAAAAGCAAAAGAGGTATTAGAACCTCTAATTTGTAATAATGTTGAGTTCCTTCCGCTAACCCATGATGTTACAGGTGAAGTTTATTACCTAATAAACGTTTTAAATACAATTGATGCAATTGACTACAATAAAGCAGTTTTTGAAAAACTAAGTACAGGATTAATAATAGGTTTCGAAAAATACGCATTTTTGCCTAATATAGTTGAAGGGCAGATAATATTTAAAACCTATTTAAATCAAAGATTACACTCCTCTACTGTTTTAGTGTCTGACGAATTTAGAAATGCAGTTTTAGAGAGTGATTTAAAAGGCTTTGAATTTGTAGAGGTATGGGATTCAAAAGCGGACATGTAAAAGAAAGTCCTTAAAATAACTGATAGGAGTTAACAGCATGGACACAAAAGTTTCAGAAATCCTAAGAATGTTAGACAATTATGAGGGAAATGAGAAAGGAATTTTTGAACAGATTCAAGCTGAAGCAATGGTGAAATTTATATGTGGAAAAATCTGATTTTAGAAATTGAAAAAATAGAGAAAAGTTTTAATGATAAACTGAGTACGCCAGCAACAGATAGCGAAGTTCAGAAATTAAGAGAACATGCAAAAGAGAAATTTAATGTTGATTTACCGAGTGAATACGAAGAGTTTCTTAAAATTATAAATGGTTTAGATTTTAATGGGCTGGTACTTTACGGAGTTGATTCTCCTTTACTAGAAACAGAAAAAGATGAACAAATTTGCGGCTTTATAGACACGAATGAGATTTGGTATGAAAATGAATTTCAAAAAGAGTATCTTTTCTTTGGGGATTCAAATATTGCGTGGTTTTGCAAAAACTTATCAGACAGTACTTATCTAGAACTCGATAAACCATCTGGCACAGTGATGAACACATATAATGATTTCAATACAATGCTTGAGGAAGTATTGAAAACAGCCCATCTGTAATAAGGAGGTAATTAAAACATGTTTAATTTTTTGAAAAAACACATTGTAGCAGACGAGAGTATTAAATCTAATCAAAAACCTATTTTTTATCCTTTATCAAAAGAAGAGATAGCAGAAGCAGAAGATTTGTTGAAAATGCAATTCCCAAAAGAATTAAAACGTTTCTATGAGGAAATTGGCTATGGATTTTTAAAGACTAATAAGACTCTTATTAACAGATTCATGGACCCATTTTCTGTTGCAGATTTTCGTTTAAGACAAGATATTTATGAATATAATCCTAATTTCGACGATGTCGATGATGAAGAATCACTAGTATTTTTTGAAGTATCAGAGATTAGCTTTTTAACAATTAAATTTAAGCAGGAAAATGAAATAGGTCAATGTCCTATATATTATGGTTCAACGAAAATAGAGGATTCTTTAGAAGAATTTTTAATAAAAATGGAAGAAAATCCTGATTATTATATTTAATAGATATCAATTCTATTTTTTTAAAGTAGTGCATTATTGGTTCATCATTTTAAGAATTGTTTTCTAGCTTATGTGATTGCGAAGACAAATAATAATTAATTATGAGTAACAAAAGTAAGACTTATGTGAATTACGCATAAGTCTTTTTAATATGTATCCCACAGTTAAGAGGAAGTTTTTATTGTTTTTGTAGTAATTAATTTGTGCTATATAGAAGGCTAGGTGTCATTAGTGTAGGTACTAAAACATATAATAAGGAAGAAAGGTGTCTATTATTGGGGTTATTCAAACGCACTAACTTATATAAAACAGAACTATTGTTACTATATATTATGAAAGAATTAGAATCGGATAAAGCACCTGTGAAGTTATCATATAACCAATAAGACTATTTACGTGCGAACCGTAATACAACAAAAGCAATAAAAGGACTGAAAGAACAAGGGTTACTATCTGTTATAGTAGGACAAGGGAAAGCTTCTAACACTTACTACCTTACATTAGAAACGGTGTATAAGTATAAAACATGAATTTGAATGGAGTTTATTTTTGATTTAATAAAATTATAGAATAAAGCAAAAAATTTCTTGTAGGAAATTGTAAGTGATTAACTATTATTCAGTTGCGAGGAAGTTGGATTCATCCTATGTTGAAATAGATTACTAATAAGTTATATATAAGTATTCAACAGGCTAAAAAATAATGTCTGAATATAATTGAAGGTACTTCAAATAGGTGGTACAATTAAATTTAGATAAGCAATAGATTGTACACTTCTAACCAATAAATAGAAGCATTTAATGATAGTTATGAAATACAACACGCCTTGATATAGCGATGGTTATACAGTATCCGTGTCAAAAGCAAAACCTACGAATTCCGAGTTTATCGCAATGGTTGCGGATAAGCTGAGACTTGAACATAAGGCTAGCTGATAATAAAAGGTATAAAGGATTTACGCTTTAAACAAAGTTAATAAATTTATAATGCATTTCAATTTTAAACCAATAACTTTTCAATTGAAGACCAATGAATGTTAAGATTCGTTGGTCTTTTTATTTTATCGAGAAGGAGCGGAGCGGTAAGTTCGATTTTATTAAATGTATTCAGATGAATAAAAGAGGCTTATGTAAATTCATGAAAATACCCCCTATTTTTAGTAACATTATAATTTAACTACATTCGGTGAAGAAAAAGCGAAAGAATTACACGATTCAGGAGATGCGCCACATGTGCAATAAAGTGAAACTGTGATCAGTAAAGGTCATCCTACACTGGCTATTAGTCTTCACCAATCGTGCTTTAACCTCTCACCTAACGCCTTCGCCAAATTGTGGGGTGATTTAGTGGAATATGTATAAATTTATGTAGAAAGATGGAGGGGAAAGAAGGAGATTGCGCAGGGAATACGTGGGTTTGACATCGTAATCTTGATAACGTATCATTGATTGGGAAATGATATAGGTATAGGAGAATATAAGAATGTCTGTAAAAAAAATAGTGGATCGATTGTATCCAATCATTGTTATGACGGTGTTTTTGGCTGTTTTTTCAATGATAGTAAGTAAGTTTTTCATTCCGAAAGTAATTTTGATGAGTGGAGAATTTCCGTATCCGACTGAGGAGTATACTGCAAGCAAGATAGGCGCTGTTATAGTAGCGACACTTCTTTTATTTGTGCTCTTCTTTATGTATTACAAATGGGTTATTAATAAAATGAAACGAACGTATACAAATATTATGATTACCTTAGGGGTAATAAGTATTTTGATGGTAGAAATATGTATTACTTCTATAGCGTTTAATCCTGTTGTAGGGGATTATGCCATCCTTAAACAAGGAATTGTCTCTGTGTTTAATGGAGATAATCAATTTTTAGAAATGGGACAGCTTCTATTTTATCCATATAATACACATATTGTATTATTAGGAGGGTACTTTTCCAAATTAATAGGAAGCGTAGATTTAGCAATAAAAATATTACCAATAGTATGTATAACAGGTAGCATTATTTTAAATGTATTGATTGTAAGGAAGATTACAAACTTTAAAGTTGCTCACATATCGATTGTGTTATCTGTGCTAAACATTTTTATATATTGGCAGGCTCCGGTTTTTTATACACATACATTAGTAATATTTTTTATTTCAGCAACGATGTATACATATTTGTGCTTGAAAACGGCGGAAACAAAAAGAATGAAGATTATTTTGTGGATTTTATTGGGGGTTTTCGCAGCTTGTACTTACATTATACGACCGACAGCGTTGGCGGTAGCGTTAGCGATTTTAATTGAAAATATTTTAAAGTTTCGTAAGGAATATTCTGTAAAGGTGTTAAGTAGTGTTGTGTTTTGTTTAATCCTTATTATAAGTTTTAAAGGTATAACGACGAAGCTAAATCTTAGTACCGATAATGAAATTGAAAAAATTCCGTACACTCATTGGGTAAAGATGGGTTTGAACAAAGATACGTATGGTGTTTGGAATCAGGCAGATGCAGATTATATTGATGATGAAAACATAAAGAATACGAAGGACTTGAATGAACATAATAAAAAAGTTATAGTACAGCGTTTTAATGAACTTGGTGTAATGGGTTATGTACATCATTTGAATGAAAAAATAACTAGAGAATGGGTATCGAGTCAGTTTTCCATGTACCGAATTGGGCAATGGTTCGAGCAAAAGAATGACAAGGTAACTAATTTTGTATCGAATTTTAGTACAACGAAGTATAAAATCGTTACTATATATTCTTACGTTATTAAATTATTCGTGTATATAGCTGTTATTGCGGCTGTTATTCTTTATACAAAGAAAGATGAAAAAGAATCGGAAGTTATACGTATTGCGATGATTAGTACATTAGGGGTATTTACGTTCTTGTTACTATGGGAAACAGCCCCGCATTATACGTATGAGGCATTTGCATTTATGAATATTCCAGCTTCTTTAGGATTGTATAAATTGTTTACGATTGTGACAAAAGATAAACACGGACAATTCGAATAATTGAAATCTTATAGTAAAACCCCCTCCTTTCATAAAGGAGGGGGTTTTAAATTGGGAGAATAGAATATGTGTTACATATTTTAGTGGGGGAGTCATCCGTGATATAATAGATGATAATAAAAAGCCCTGCAAAACAGGACCATATTATTCTTCGTCTTTATTTTGTTTTTCTAATTCAACTAGCTTTTGAATTAAAATGTGCTGTGGCATATGCATAAGCTGTTCAAGTGGGACACCTAACGCTTTTGATAGACGGACTGCAGTATCTGGAGAAATTTGTAATGGTCTCATAGAAGTACCTCCTTTTTCGTATAGTATAGCATAAGATTGGGGGAGTGAGGATGACTCTTATATTTGCACATCGTGGTGCAGCGGGAACGTACCCAGAAAATACAATGATTTCATTTGAAGCAGCAAAGTCTTTTAGAGCAGATGGAATTGAGCTTGATGTTCAATTAACGAAAGATGGGAAGGTTGTCGTCATTCATGATGAAACGGTGAACCGGACAACAAATGGAAAAGGTGCGGTTCGAAATTATTTATATGAGGATTTATGTAAGTTAGATGCAAGTTATAAATTTGGTGACAAAGTAGGTTTCTGTAAAATACCACTTTTAGAAGAAGTATTAGAATGGCTTGTAAAAACAGAGTTGCTACTTAATATTGAACTTAAAAATAATAAAATTCCATACAGAGGTTTAGAAGAAGAGGTTATAACACTTGTGCGTAAATTTAGCCTAGAGGATCGGGTGATATTTTCATCGTTTAACCACTACAGTATGAAACGATGTCATATGATGGCCCCTGATATTCAAACAGCTATTTTATATCGCGAAGGTTTGCATAGTCCGTGGGCATATGCGAAAAAAATGGGTGCAACAGCAGTACATCCGAATTATCGTTACCTTCCAGATGCTATTGCCGAACTAACGATAGAAAGTGGTGTAGAGGTTCGCCCTTATACAATAAATGAAGAAACACTTATGCGTAAATACTTTGATATGAATATATCGGCGATTATTACGGATTATCCTGAAACAGCAAGAGCTTTGTTGCCGATAAAAAAATGAGACCGAATGCAACGGTCTCATTTTTTTATTTATTAATAGAAGAAAACTTTTTCTATCTTCTAAAGCGGGCTTGAACTTTATTTCGTTTACGGTCCCGATGTAAGACGAAGCCACCGAAGATATAAAAGCCGAGTGCGAAGCAGAGAGCTCCGATGAAAAATTGTAACCATAGTATAGAGATTGGTGGAAATAGTATCCCGAATAAAGTATCCCTCATTAACTTAATGCCAAGCACAGCTAATGAAATGGGAATGAGTGCTAATAATAGAGCGAGGTAACGCTGCATACATAACGCTCCTTTTCAGATTATTTAGTATATTTCAATGATGTTATATGAAAAGGGGGTTTGTCAAGAGGTTGCTGAACGAGTAAGATAAGGGTGTGAAAAAAATTGCAGAGATACTTCGAGAGGAAGTGTACGATATGAAACAAAAGGTGTTAATTGTTGGGGCAGGTGAAGGTGGAAGTACGCTGCTGAATCTGTTACAAAGTTCGAATATATTTCAAATTATAGGGATTATAGATATCAATCCGGTAGCGAAAGGATTACAAATCGCCAAGGAATATGGGATTACGATTGGAGAGAGTATAACTCCATTTCTTTCTATGCACATTGATGTAATGTTTGATATGACAGGTGACGATAATGTACATAAAGTTTTATTAGAGAAAAAGGATAAGGATACTCTTCTTATACCAGGTGATATTGCAAAAATTGTTACGAGATTAGCGCATGAGAAGGAAGATTTAATTGGAAAGTTAGAAGAACAAACACAACAAGGGGATTTAATTTTAAATTCTACCCACGACGGTATGATCGTAATAGATCGAGAAGGGCAAGTTCGTCTTTTTAATAAAAGTGCAGAGCGTATTATCGGATATAAAAAAGAAAATGCAATAGGGAAACATATTTTAGACGTAATTCCAACGAGTAAGTTGCTTCGTATCATACGCACGAAACAAATAGAAGTGAATTATGAACTGACGTTAGAGAATGAAAAGAAAATTATTACAACACGTATTCCGATATTGAAAGAGGGGGGAGAAGTGCAAGGAGCGTTTGCGGTTTTTAAAGATATTACAGAAGTCGTAGATCTCGCGGAAGAAGTTACAGATTTAAAAGAGATTCAAACGTTACTTGAGGCGATTATTAACTCATCTGAAGAAGCGATTTCGGTCGTGGATGAAAAAGGAAGAGGGTTAGTAATTAACCCTGCTTATACGAAATTAACTGGATTGACAGAAAAAGATATACTTGGCCAACCAGCTACAACAGATATTGTAGAAGGTGAAAGTATGCATATGAAAGTACTTCGAACACGTCGTGCGGTACGTGGAATACATATGAAAATTGGTCAAAAAAAGCGGGATGTAATTGTAAACGTAGCGCCAGTTATTGTTGATGGCATATTGAAAGGAAGCGTCGGTGTAATTCGTGACGTATCAGAAATTCAAAAGTTAACAAATGAATTGAATAGAGCAAGGCAAATTATTCGAACGTTAGAAGCGAAATATTCATTTGATGATATTGTCGGAAATTCAGATGAAACAACGGCAGCCATTGAACAGGCGAAACTTGGAGCGAATACTCCTGCAACAGTATTACTACGCGGAGAATCTGGAACGGGTAAAGAACTATTCGCGCATGCAATCCACAATGGAAGTAATCGAAAGTACAATAAGTTCGTCCGTGTGAACTGTGCGGCTATTTCGGAGACATTGTTAGAAAGTGAGTTATTCGGCTATGAGGAAGGTGCGTTTTCTGGAGCGAAACGAGGCGGGAAGCGAGGGTTCTTTGAGGAAGCAAATAACGGTAGTATCTTTTTGGATGAAATAGGAGAACTGTCTGCGAATACACAAGCGAAACTCCTCCGTGTGTTGCAAGAAAAGGAAATTGTAAAAGTTGGTGGGACGAAAGCGATACCTATTAATGTCCGGGTAATTGCAGCAACACATGTAAATTTAGAAAAGGCCATTTTAGAAGGGGAATTTAGGGAGGACCTTTATTATCGTTTAAATAAAATCCCGATTCAAATTCCATCTCTTCGTCAGCGTAAAGGAGATATACCGGCGATTACAGAAAGATTAATTCAAAAAATAAATCAAGATTATGGCCGAAATGTTGAGGGGCTTACCGATTCGGCTATTTCATATTTACAATCATATGAATGGCCTGGAAATGTGAGGGAGCTTGAAAATATTTTAGGGAGAGCTATTATCTTTATGAATTATAACGAGATATATATTGATGTGCAGCATTTACCACCTTTACATAAAGAAGAGCAGCTGGAGTTAAAACAAAATAACTTATTACCTGAATTAGAAGAAAAGCCACTTGAACATTTAGTGACAGAGTTTGAAGGGAATATCATTCGTGAATATTTAGAGAAATTTGATGGGAACAAAACAAAAACTGCAAGAGCGTTAGGAATTTCAGTTCGAAATTTATATTACAAGCTAGAAAAGTATGACTGTGCAAAAAATAGCATGCAATAAATTGCGTACCATGCAATTTATTGCATGGTATACAAAAAGCGACAAAATGAGACAGAATATTTTGTTATTTTCCAAAGTATTGATTTTACTGCATTTTGAATGCGTTTTCATTATTGGTAAGACCACTTTTAAAAGTTGGCACGGTATTTGCTTTATAAATAGACGAGGGACGACGGAAAGGGTTGATTACAAAATATGAAGTTAGAACACTTAATTGATCAAGCAGCAGGACAGCCTAAAAAAACTGTGGCTGTAGCAGTAGCTGAAGATCATGAAGTAATTGAAGCTGTAGCGAAAGCAATTACATTACAGCTAGCTCAATTTCGTCTATATGGAAATGAAGAAAAAATAATGGGGATGCTACAAGAACATGGTTTACAAACTTCAGAACACATTGAAGTGATTGCGACAGCATCAAGTGCTGAAGCTGCAGAACTTTCTGTTAAAGCTGTGAGAAACGGTGAAGCAGATGTGCTTATGAAGGGTAACATCCCAACAGCGAATATTTTGAAGGCTGTATTAAACAAAGAGTGGGGGCTACGTAAAGGTAGCGTACTTTCACATGTAGCAGCGTTTGAAGTTCCAAATTACAATCGTCTTATTTTCGTTACAGATGCGGCGATGAACATCGCACCTGACGTAACACAAAAAGCTGCTATTATACAAAATACTGTAGAAGTTGCCCAGGCAATAGGAATTGAGTTGCCAAAAGTGGCACCAATCGCAGCAGTAGAAGTTGTGAATCCAGCGATGCAGGCGACAATTGATGCAGCGATGTTAACACAAATGAATCGCCGCGGACAAATCAAAGATTGTATCGTTGATGGACCACTTGCTTTAGATAATGCAGTATCACAAATTGCAGCAGAGCATAAAGGCATAGTAAGTGATGTAGCAGGTAAGGCAGACATTTTACTCGTCCCAACGATTGAAGCTGGAAATGTGCTATATAAATCACTCGTATACTTTGCAGATGCAAAAGTAGGAGCAATGATTGCTGGCGCAAAAGCACCGATTGTTTTAACATCTCGTGCTGATTCAGCAGAAACAAAAGTATATTCATTAGCATTGGCAGTTGCGACTGCTTCAAAATAAACCAAAAAGGGTAAAACATTAGGGGGAAACGACAATGACATTAGAAATCTTCGAATACTTAGAAAAATATGATTATGAGCAAGTGGTATTTTGTCAAGATAAAGAATCAGGTTTAAAAGCAATTATTGCAATTCATGATACAACACTTGGACCAGCTCTTGGTGGAACAAGAATGTGGACATATGATTCTGAAGAAGCGGCGATTGAAGATGCATTGCGTCTTGCAAAAGGAATGACATACAAAAACGCAGCAGCTGGTTTAAACTTAGGTGGTGCAAAAACAGTAATTATCGGTGATCCACGTAAAGATAAGAGCGAAGCAATGTTCCGTGCGTTAGGCCGTTACATTCAAGGATTAAACGGACGTTACATTACAGCTGAAGATGTTGGTACAACTGTAGATGATATGGATATTATCCATGAAGAAACTGACTTTGTAACAGGGATTTCACCATCATTCGGTTCTTCTGGTAACCCATCTCCAGTAACTGCATACGGCGTTTACCGTGGTATGAAAGCAGCTGCAAAAGAAGCTTTCGGTACTGATAATTTAGAAGGAAAAGTAATTGCTGTTCAAGGTGTTGGTAACGTAGCATATCACTTATGCAAACATTTACACGCTGAAGGAGCAAAATTAATCGTTACAGATATTAATAAAGAAGCTGTGCAACGTGCAGTAGAAGAATTTGGCGCGACAGCTGTTGAACCAAATGAAATTTACGCTGTTGAATGTGATATTTACGCACCATGTGCATTAGGCGCAACAGTTAATGATGAAACTATTCCACAACTTAAAGCAAAAGTAATCGCAGGTTCTGCAAATAACCAATTAAAAGAAGATCGTCACGGCGACATCATTCATGAAATGGGTATTGTATACGCACCAGATTATGTTATTAACGCAGGTGGCGTAATTAACGTAGCAGATGAATTATATGGATACAATAGAGAACGTGCATTAAAACGTGTTGAGTCTATTTATGACACAATTGCAAAAGTAATCGAAATTTCAAAACGTGACGGCATCGCAACTTATGTAGCGGCAGATCGTCTAGCTGAAGAGCGCATTGCAAGCTTGAAAAACTCTCGTAGCACATACTTACGCAACGGTCACGATATTATTAGCCGTCGCTAATCATTCATATATAACTTTTACAAAAGGTGTGGTTACCTCTTATGAGGTTTCCACCTCCTTTTAAATTTATTAGTGGAGGTAGCAACATTGTCTGTAAATCGAATTCTTGTTATTAACCCAGGTAGTACATCCACAAAAATTGGTGTTTTTGATAATGAAAGACCTGTTCTAGAAGAAACGATTCGTCATGACGTAGAACAGATTGGAAAATATAAGCGAATTATCGACCAATATGAGTTTCGTAAAGAAACGATTTTGGAAGTTCTACATTCTCACGGTATTAACATTTCAAAATTAAATGCTGTTTGTGGGCGTGGTGGATTACTTCGTCCAATCGAAGGCGGTACGTATACAGTAAACGATGCGATGTTAGAAGATTTAAAAAATGGGTTTAGTGGTCATCACGCTTCAAACCTCGGAGGCATTTTAGCCTATGAAATTGCTTCTGGATTAAATATTCCTGCATTCATTGTGGATCCTGTCGTTGTAGATGAGATGGAGCCAATTGCTCGTATAAGTGGCATTGCTGGTATGGAACGCAAAAGTATTTTCCATGCATTAAATCAAAAAGCAGTTGCTCGTAAAGTAGCTGATCAATTAAATCATAAATACGAGGATTTAAATTTATTAGTTACACATATGGGCGGCGGTATTACAGTTGGTGCTCATAAAAAAGGAAAAGTTATCGATGTAAATAATGGCTTAAACGGAGAAGGACCATTTAGCCCAGAGCGTGCTGGTACAGTACCAGTAGGACAATTAGTTGAAATGTGTTTCTCTGGTGAGTATTACCGTGACGAAATGGTGAAACAGCTTGTCGGACAAGGTGGACTTGTAAGTCTAATCGGTACAAATGATGCGATTAAAGTAGAACAAATGGTTGAAAAAGGTGATCCTGAAGCAACTCTTATCTATAAAGCAATGGCATATCAAGTTGCAAAAGAAATTGGCGGAGCTAGTGCTGTGCTTCACGGGAAAATCGATGCAATCGTATTAACTGGTGGACTTGCGTACAGTAAAATTCTTGTTGATGAAATAAAAGAACGAGTGGACTGGATTGCGGATGTTATCGTACATCCAGGGGAAGATGAGTTAGAAGCGTTAGCAGAAGGAGCACTTCGTGTATTACGTGAAGAAGAAGCGGCGAAAGAGTATGTTGTAAGAGAAAAACAAACAGTAGCTAGGGGTTGAGATAATGGCAAGAGAATATGATTTAGTCATCGTTGGCGGCGGTACTGGTGGATATGTTGCTGCTATTCGAGCATCACAACTAGGTTTAAAAACTGCACTTGTTGAAAAAGAAAATCTTGGTGGTACTTGTTTACACAAAGGATGTATTCCTAGTAAAGCTCTTTTACGTAGTGCGGAAGTATATGCGACTGCTAAAAAAAGTGAAGAGTTCGGAGTTATTGCAAGTAATGTAGAACTAAACTTTGCGAAAGTACAAGAGCGTAAAGAGAAGATTGTAACGCAACTTCATAAAGGCGTTCAACATTTAATGAAACAAGGTAAAATTGATGTGTTTGAAGGTATTGGCCGTATTCTTGGCCCATCTATTTTCTCTCCGATGCCAGGGACAATTTCAGTTGAACTTGCAAGTGGAGAAGAGAATGAAATGTTAATTCCAAAAAATGTACTTATTGCAACAGGTTCTCGTCCAAATTCATTACCAGGTTTAGAGTTAGACGGAGAGTACGTAATGTCTTCCGATCATGCCCTAAAAATGGAAACGCTTCCTAGTTCGATCATTATCGTTGGTGGCGGTGTAATCGGTATTGAGTGGGCATCTATGCTTGCTGACTTCGGTGTAGAAGTTACAGTGTTAGAGTATGCGAAAACGATATTACCACTAGAAGATCAGGACGTTTCAAAAGAGATGCAACGTCTATTCAAGAAAAAAGGTATTAAAGTGGTAACGGGTGCAAAAGTATTACCGGAAACATTGGTAAAAGATAATGGAGTAACAATTCAAGCTGAACATAACGGTGAGAATAAAGAATTTAAAGCAGAAAAAATGCTTGTATCTGTAGGAAGACAAGCCAATACGCAAAATATTGGTTTAGAGAATACTGATATCGTTGTGGAAAAAGGATACATTCAAACAAATGAGTTTTATCAAACGAAAGAATCTCATATTTACGCAATTGGAGATGTAATCGGTGGCCTGCAACTTGCTCACGTTGCTTCTCATGAAGGAATCGTTGCAGTAGAACATATTGCAGGAAAAGAAGTTACACCAATTGATTACTCTATGGTATCAAAATGTGTATATAGCAGTCCGGAAGTTGCTTCTGTTGGTTTAACAGAACAAGAAGCGAAAGAAAAAGGCTATAAGTTAAAAGTAGGTAAGTTCTCATTCCGTGCAATCGGAAAAGCACTTGTATACGGAGAATCAGATGGATTTGTAAAACTTGTAGTTGATGAAGAAACAAATGATATTCTTGGTGTTCATATGATTGGACCACATGTAACAGATATGATTTCTGAAGCAGGTCTTGCAAGAGTACTTGATGCAACACCTTGGGAAGTAGCACATACAATTCATCCGCATCCATCATTATCTGAGGCGATTGGTGAAGCAGCATTAGCTGTAGATGGAAAAGCGTTACACGCATAAAAATGTGGATTTAGGAGGTTATGAAAAATGGCAGAAGTAAAAGAAAAGCGCCATGAAGAGCTTGGCTTAAGTGATGAGCAAGTATTAGAAATGTTCCGTACGATGTTACTTGCACGTAAAATCGACGAACGTATGTGGTTATTAAACCGTGCAGGTAAAATTCCATTCGTAATTTCTTGTCAAGGACAAGAGGCTGCGCAAGTTGGAGCAGCGTTCGCTCTTGATAGAGAGAAAGATTATGCATTACCATACTACCGTGATATGGGTGTTGTACTAGCGTTTGGTATGACAGCTAAAGAGCTTATGATGTCTGCTTTCGCGAAAGCTGGAGATCCGAACTCTGGTGGTCGTCAAATGCCTGGTCACTTCGGTCAAAAGAAAAATCGTATTGTAACAGGTTCATCTCCAGTAACAACACAAGTACCACATGCAGTTGGTATTGCACTAGCTGGAAAAATGGAGAAGAAAGATTTAGTAACGTTCGTTACATTTGGAGAAGGTTCTTCAAACCAAGGTGACTTCCACGAAGGGGCAAACTTCGCTGGTGTACACAAACTACCTGTTATTTTCATGTGTGAAAATAATAAATATGCAATCTCTATTCCGGTTGAAAAACAATTAGCATGTAAAAACGTATCAGACCGTGCAATTGGTTACGGTATGCCTGGATATACAATAGACGGAAATGATCCGCTTGCAGTATACAAAGCTGTAAAAGAAGCTGCAGACCGCGGCCGTCGTGGTGAAGGCCCAACTTTAATTGAAACAGTATCATATCGTTTAACAGCACATTCTAGTGACGACGATGATCGTGTTTATCGTGATAAAGAAGAAGTAGAAGAAGCAAAGAAAAAAGATTCAATTATAACATTTGCAGCTTATTTAAAAGAAGCTGGCGTGTTAACTGAGGAAATTGAAAAACAAATGTTAGACGAAATTATGCATATCGTAAATGAAGCAACAGAATATGCAGAAAATGCTCCGTATGCAGCACCTGAAGATGCATTGAAGCACGTATACGCAGAATAGGGGGGAACGTTTCATGGCTGTAATGTCTTATATTGATGCTATTACATTAGCAATGCGCGAAGAAATGGAACGCGATGAGAAAGTATTCGTTTTAGGAGAAGATGTTGGTAAAAAAGGTGGCGTGTTTAAAGCGACACACGGTTTGTATGATCAATTTGGTGAAGATCGTGCGCTTGATGCACCGCTTGCAGAATCTGCAATTGCTGGGGTAGCAATTGGTGCGGCAATGTATGGTATGCGTCCAATCGCTGAAATGCAGTTTGCTGATTTCATCATGCCAGCAGTAAACCAAATCGTTTCTGAGGCAGCAAAAATCCGTTATCGTTCTAACAACGATTGGACTTGTCCAGTTACAATTCGTGCACCATTTGGCGGGGGTGTTCACGGTGCATTGTATCATTCACAATCTGTAGAAGCGATGTTTGCAAACCAACCAGGTTTAAAAATTGTTATCCCTTCTACACCATATGATGCAAAAGGCTTATTAAAAGCGGCAATTCGTGATGAAGATCCAGTATTATTCTTTGAACATAAACGTGCATATCGCTTAATTAAAGGTGAAGTGCCAGAAGATGACTATGTATTACCAATCGGAAAAGCAGATGTAAAACGTGAAGGTGATGATATTACTGTTATCACATACGGATTATGTGTTCACTTTGCTCTTCAAGCAGCTGAGAAATTAGCGCAAGATGGCATCTCTGCACACATTCTTGATTTACGTACTGTATATCCATTAGACAAAGAAGGAATTATTGAAGCGGCTTCAAAAACTGGTAAAGTTCTTCTTGTAACAGAAGACAATAAAGAAGGAAGTATTATGAGTGAAGTGGCAGCTATTATCGCTGAAAATTGCCTGTTTGATTTAGATGCACCAATTGCACGTCTTGCAGGTCCAGACGTTCCAGCAATGCCATATGCACCAACAATGGAAAAATTCTTTATGGTAAATCCAGATAAAGTTGAAAAAGCAATGCGTGAACTTGCGGAATTTTAATCGGGGGGACTATACATGGCTGTAGAAAATATTACAATGCCTCAGCTCGGGGAGAGCGTAACAGAGGGCACAATTAGTAAATGGCTTGTTAATGTTGGCGATCACGTAAATAAATATGATCCGCTTGCAGAAGTAATGACTGATAAAGTAAATGCAGAAGTACCATCTTCTTTCACTGGTATTGTGAAAGAGTTAATCGCTGGTGAAGGCGATACGTTAGCTGTAGGTGAAGTTGTTTGTGTCATTCAAGTAGAAGGCGCAGATGAAGTAGCTGCAACAGCTGTAGAGGAAAAAACGAAAGAAGAACCAAAGGCAGAAGTAACTACTGCTGAGAAAGCACCGAAAGCGAAACAACCAACTGATGGAAAACCACGTTTTTCACCAGCTGTGTTAAAACTTGCGGGTGAGCATAATGTTGATTTAGATCTAGTAGAAGGTACAGGATCAAATGGTCGTATTACTCGTAAAGATATTTTAAAGCTAGTGGAATCTGGAAATATTCCGCAAGCAGGTGCGAAAAAAGAGGAAGCTGTAGCAGCAGTAGTAGAAGCGCGTCCAGAAGCACCAAAAGCAGCACCGGTAGCGCAAAAAGTAGAAGCTGCGAAACCAGTTTCTGTACCGACAATGCCTGGAGATATCGAAATTCCAGTAACAGGTGTGCGTAAAGCGATTGCAGCGAACATGTTACGTAGTAAGCACGAGGCACCTCATGCTTGGATGATGATTGAAGTAGATGTGACAAACCTTGTGTCATACCGTAATTCAATTAAAGGTGATTTTAAAAAGCGTGAAGGCTTTAACTTAACATTCTTTGCTTTCTTCGTAAAAGCAGTAGCACAAGCGTTAAAAGAGTATCCTCAAATTAACTCAATGTGGGCTGGCGATAAAATCGTTCAGAAGAAAGACATCAACCTTTCTATCGCTGTTGCAACAGAGGATGAACTATTTGTACCAGTAATTAAGCAAGCAGACGAGAAAACGATTAAAGGTATCGCTCGTGAAATTACAGAACTTGCAGGAAAAGTACGCACGAAATCGTTAAAAGCGGACGAAATGCAAGGCGGAACATTTACAATTAATAACACAGGATCATTTGGTTCTGTTCAATCTATGGGCATTATTAATTACCCACAAGCGGCTATTTTACAAGTTGAATCAATTGTAAAACGACCAGTAATTATGGATAATGGTATGTTCGGTGCTCGTGACATGGTTAACTTATGTTTATCACTTGATCACCGTGTACTTGATGGTTTAATTTGTGGTAAGTTCTTAGGACGTGTTAAAGAAATTTTAGAAAATACGTCAGAAAATAATACATCTGTATATTAATAAAAAGCTCGCTTATGCGAGCTTTTTATTATCTTATTTTTTCTTCTTCTACTCCTACTATATGTACAACACTTTTCCCAGTAATCTTACAATGGACGATTATGTATTAGGAATTTACGAAAATACATTGCTGATATATCGTATATGGATATAAAATAAAAAAAGAATAATTTTTTTGGCAAATCTTACTGACGAAACTGTAGTATAATATATTGTATTGTATGAAAAAGAGAGTTATTCTATATAAGTGTTTTATAGATAATGTGTAATCAGTCGTCAAAACATGAAGAATGTTGACTCCTGGTTTTTTATTTTGCCGTAACAATGTTTCAGGAGGATGTCATGAAAAGAAGTACCGAGTTTCTAAAAAGTTTAGATGTAAAATTAATTTTAATTTTGTTTGCGTTTTGTGTGATAAGTATAACTGCTATATATAGCAGTCAGCAAACCGGGCAGTATGGAGATGCAAACTTTGCTCTGAAACAAGGTGTTAACTACATAATTGGGGTTGTATTGTTACTTCTTGTTGCAAGCATTGATTTAGATCAATTGCAAAAATTGTCTTGGCCGCTTTATATTGCCGGATTTGGCTCACTTATTCTTTTGAAAATACTACCGGTTTCCAGTTTCACACCTGAAAAATTAGGGGCAAAAAGATGGTTTGTTTTTCCTGTATTTGGACAAATCCAACCGTCTGAGTTTTTCAAAATTTCATTGCTTCTCATAGTAGCAAGTATTGCAGTGAAACATAATGCGCAGTATATGGCGAGGACATTCCAGACGGATTTAAAACTAGTAGGTAAAATTATGCTAGTATCTCTCCCGCCTATGGCTGTTGTATATAGCCAGCCAGATACAGGTATGGTGTTCTTATATGCTGCTGCCATTGCATGTATTTTATTTATGTCAGGTATTCAGAAGAAATTGATAGCAATATGTACAGTTATTCCAGTGACCATATTAACCGCGTTAATATTTATTTACGTAAGGTATGAGGATTTCTTCTTTAATAATTTGGTTACTTTACTAAAACCTCACCAACAATCACGTATTTTAGGTTGGTTAGATCCATTTGAACATACAGATCAAGGGTATCAAACGCAGCAATCGATTTTAGCTGTAGGTAGTGGAGGTATGGAAGGGAAAGGATTTGGCGAAGGGAACGTTTATATCCCAGAGAAGCATACTGACTTTATTTTCGCTACAATTGCCGAAGAAGGTGGATTTATAGTAGCAGCGTTAGTTGTATTCTTGTTCCTATTACTACTATATAGAACAATTATTATTGGTTATTCTGCTGATAATTTATTCGGTACATTATTATGTGCTGGGTCAATCGGAATATTAACGGTTCAAATATTCCAAAATATCGGTATGATCGTTGGATTAATGCCTGTAAAAGGTATTGCGTTGCCTTTCTTATCATACGGGGGAAGTTCCTTATTCTCGAATATGATTATGATGGGACTCATATTATCGGTACGGAAAACGTATAAAAAGTATATGTTTTCAGTTAAGTAAAAAAGCTAGTTCGTGTAAAAACGAACTAGCTTTTTTACATATATGTTCTTAAACGTTGCAAACTAAAACAGACTTGTAGTTTGGAATGTTTAAGGAGTGCAATGTGATGCATATGCATATTTTTGAAGGAGCACGGCACCTTTCTAATAGCGAATGGGTTGTTCGAGCTATTATAGCGTACATATTTTTAATATTAGTTGCGAAAGCGATGGGACAAAGATCTATCGCACAACTTCGATTTTTAGATGTTGTATTAGTGTTATTGCTTGGTGGGAATATTTCTAACGCGCTATCTGATGAAAAAGTTGGGTTACTCGGTTCGATGATTACAACATTTATACTCGTTGTACTTCACATCATAAGCTCTGTTTTAATGTTGAAATGGGATAGATGGAGACGCTTTTTAGAGCCTGCACCTATTATTCTTATACATAATGGTTCCATTGATTTTAGCAATTTGAAAAAAGCGAGGATTACAGTGGAATATTTATTTTCAGAACTTCGTGTGCAAAATGTGAGCGATATTCAAACGATAAAATTAGCATTATGGGAAGCTAGCGGTGTTGTTTCTATATTTCAGTATCCTGAATATGAGGCGGTGTCTCGGCTTGATCTTAACGTGGCAGGGAAAAAGTCGCCAGTTGCTTTTGTTTTAGTAAAGGATGGACGAATTCAGCAGGACGTTCTCGCCTTATTAGGAAAAACAGAAGAGTGGGCGAAAGAGTTTTTAGAGAAGGGTGCGGAAATCGAATCCATTATGTTGGCTACAGTAGATGAAGCGCATAAAATAAATATTTTGTTAAAAAAATGAAAAAGATACGCATTTTGTCGTTTCATACATATGATACAATAGTGTGGACAACGAAAAAGGAGGCGATAATACGATGGGATATGTAGAAGAATTACGAAAAATAGTTGGTCATCGCCCTTTAATTTTAGTTGGTGCTGTTGTACTCGTTATAAATGAACATGGAGATGTATTATTACAGCAAAGAACAGAGCCGTACGGAAAATGGGGGCTACCAGGCGGACTAATGGAGCTTAGTGAATCACCAGAAGAAACTGCTTACCGTGAAGTATACGAAGAGACAGGAATAAAAGTGAAGAATTTACGATTAATTAATGTATTTTCTGGAGTGAACTACTTTACAAAATTAGCAAATGGTGATGAATTTCAATCTGTAACGACGGCCTATTATACGGATGAATACGAAGGGGATTTTGTTATGAATAAAGAAGAAGCAGTTCAGCTTAAATTCTTTCCTGTAACAGAACTACCGGACTATATTGTAGGATCGCATAAAAAAATGATTGCTGAATATATAAAGATTATGGAAAAGTGACAAAAAGGTGTTAGAGCCCTGCTCTAACACCTTTTCTATGCTGAAATACAAGTAAACTTACTTGTATTTCATAAACATTAACTGGTAAGATACAAATAGATAGTTTTAGAGGAGGGAAAAGATTGATTAATTTTAACTTTTTTATGAATGATGTTGTCCGCCAAGCGCGTGAAGAGATTGTCTCTGCTGGATATACAGAATTGACGACGCCAGAAGCAGTAGAAGAAGCGTTTAAAAGAAATGGAACAACACTTGTAATGGTAAACTCTGTATGTGGTTGTGCAGGTGGTATTGCTCGTCCTGCTGCTGCACATTCCGTACATTACGATAAACGTCCTAATCATCTTGTAACTGTGTTTGCAGGCCAAGATAAAGAAGCGACAGCAAGAGCGCGTGAGTATTTCGAAGGATATCCACCTTCCTCTCCATCATTTGCTTTGTTAAAAGATGGGAAAATTGTAACGATGGTAGAACGCCATGAAATTGAAGGTCATGAACCGATGCAAGTCATTGCGAAACTACAATCGTATTTCGAAGAGAATTGTGAAGAACTATAAATAAATGAAAAGGCGGTATGCCCACGAATAAGTGGGTGTACCGCCTTTTTTATTTATCCCGCTTTAACGGGCAGTAAGACCCCCACCTCAAAATTCAGCAAAGCAAAGAAGTTAGGTGGGGGTCGGGCTGCCCATAAAAGTCCGATTGGTGAGGGCTAATAATCAGTAGGGGATGAAGAAAACCCCCACTGATTAAAGTTTCACTTTATTATTTGAAATGATGAAATATACAGAAGGAATGTTCTTTATGCATTATTTTATGCATGAAAAATAAGGTATTTAATGTTATTTTATTTATTTTTATTTTATATATTGCATAAAAATAAAAGTGCTGATACAATACAAACATCGAATAAATATTCCAAATAACTTTTAAATATACATTATTAGGGGGAAGAAAGATGAAGAAGTTTTTATCAATATCGTTTGCACTTATTTTAATTGTAAGTATGTTCAGTGCTTGTAGTAATGGAGAAGAAAAGGCTACTGAAAAAGATAAAAAAGTACTTGTTATGGGTACTTCAGCAGACTATAAACCTTATGAATACGTGGAAGCGTCAAAAAGTGATGAAATTATCGGTTTTGATGTTGATGTTGCTAAATATATCGGAAAAGAACTTGGTTATGAAGTGAAAGTGAAAGATATGGATTTTGGTGGTTTATTAGCATCTCTTAGCTCAGGAAAAGTTGATTTCGTAATGGCAGGTATGACGCCAACGGCAGAGCGTAAAAATAATGTTGATTTCACTGATATATATTTTGTTGCAAAAAATATGATTGTTTCTAAAAAAGATTCTAACATTAACTCAGTAGAAGATTTAAAAGGGAAAAAGGTAGGGGTACAAACAGGGTCTATTCAAGAAGAGAAAGCGGCAGAATTAAAAAAACAAGTCGATTTCAAAGTTGAGGGACGTGACCGTATACCAGAAATCGTACAAGAAATTCAAGCGGGTCGTTTTGACGCTGCAATTATAGAAGACACAGTTGCTAAAAATTATTTAGAGAAAATGAAAGACTTACAAGGAATTGAAATTAAAGAAGCACCAGAAGAAGTGGGATCTGCAATTGCTCTTCCGAAAAACAGCGATAAAACAGCTGAATTTAATAAAGTGATTAAAAAAATGCAAGAAAATGGAGAAATGGATAAATTAGTGAAGAAATGGTTTGGCAGCTCAAAATAAGCTGCCTTTCACTTTTCAGTGAGGGGAATGAACAGAATGAACTTAGATTTTTCGGCAATTACGCCTTCCATACCATATATATTAAGAGGCCTAGAAGTTACTTTGAAAATTGTAGCGGCATCAGCTTTGGCAGGGTTTATTTTAGGAACGTTATTAGCACTTTGCAAAATTGCTAGAATACGAGCATTAAATATAGCGGCAGATTTTTATACATCAATTTTCCGTGGTACACCACTTGTATTGCAATTAATGATTATTTATTTCGGTGTTCCGCAAATGATTGGATATGAAATGCCAGCCTTTTTAGCAGCGGTACTTGCATTTAGTTTAAATTCAGGTGCATATATGTCAGAAGTAATTCGTGCCGGCATTCAAGCGGTTGATAAAGGACAAACAGAAGCGGCTATGGCTTTAGGAATTCCTTACGGGAAAATGATGAGAAACATTATTTTTCCTCAAGCTTTAAAAAATATATTACCAGCACTTGTAAATGAGTTTGCGACTCTTACGAAAGAATCGGCTGTAGTAACTGTAATTGGAGCAACAGATTTAATGCGCCGCGCTTACATTGTAGGTGGTGAAACGTTTAAATATCTTGAGCCATTACTTTTTGTTGGACTGATTTATTATATGTTAGTTATTATTCTTACATTAGTCGGGAAAGCCATTGAAGGGAGAATGAAAAAAAGTGATTAAAATTGAAAACCTTCATAAATCATTTGGGAAAAATGAAGTATTAAAAGGAATTACAACAACGATTGAAAAAGGAGAAGTTGTTGCAATTATCGGACCGTCCGGATCAGGGAAATCAACATTTTTACGTTGTATGAATGTGTTAGAGGCACCGACAAATGGTCACATTTGGATTGGAACGCAAGAAGTAACGAATCCGAAAACAAATATAATGCATGTTCGTGAAAATGTCGGAATGGTATTTCAGCATTTCCACCTATTCCCTCACATGACTGTATTAGAAAATATTACGTATGCGCCTATTCAGGTGAAAGGTGTAACGAAACAAGAGGCTGAAAAGAAAGCAGAGAAACTTTTAGAAAAAGTAGGATTATTAGATAAAAAAGATACGTATCCGAATCGCCTTTCAGGAGGACAAAAGCAACGTGTAGCAATTGCAAGAGCGTTAGCGATGGAACCGGAAGTTATGCTGTTTGATGAACCAACATCAGCGCTAGATCCAGAGATGGTGAAAGAAGTGTTAGAAGTTATGAAATCATTAGTGACGACAGGAATGACAATGGCGATTGTTACACATGAAATGGGATTCGCAAAAGAAGTAGCAGATCGTGTGCTCTTTTTAGATGGTGGAAAGCTTGTAGAAGATAGTGCACCAGCAGAATTTTTTGCAGCACCGAAAAGTGAACGTGCGCAACAATTTTTACAAAAGATATTGTAATTTGAAAAGGTTATGTGAATAATAAGCGGAAAAGGATGACATTGTGTCATCCTTTTTTTATACTAACTGTAAATACATTTATACATATAGGGGTAATGATATGTTTAAAATTGGATATCGTACAGTCAAAACAGCGCTTGGAACAGGGGCAGCGGTTTTTCTTGCTCAGTTATTAGGATTAGAATTTTATAGTTCAGCGGGTATTTTAGTTATATTATGTGTACAAAATACGAAGCGTAAATCACTTCAAGTATCGTTACATCGTTTTTTAGCTTGTGTATTATCAATGGCATTCGCGTTTTGTATTTTTGAAACAATTGGTTATACACCACTTGCAATTAGTGTATTATTACTTACATTTATCCCGACTGCAGTTATGTTTAAAATTCAAGAAGGGATTGTCACGAGCTCAGTTATTGTCATGCATCTATATTCATTGAAACACATTACATGGCTTATAGTTGGAAATGAAATTGCTATATTAACGATAGGGATTAGCGTGGCGCTATTAGTGAATATGTATATGCCAAGCAGTGAAAATAAGCTAAGAGAGTATCAGGATACGATAGAAAGTAATTTTAAAACAATTTTGTTTGAAATGGTTGTTTATTTACGAAATAGAGAAAGTAGTTGGAGTGGGGCAGAACTCATCGAAACCGAGAACATGCTAAATGAAGCGAGAGATTTATCGTTTAAGAAACTTGAGAATGCATTTATGCGAGAAGATAACTATTACTATCGTTATTTCAATATGCGCATGCAACAATTTGAAATTTTGGAGCGGATGATACCATTAGCTGCGTCATTATCTTGGACGTATGAACAAGCTGATATGATTGCAGACGTAATTGAAAATATAGGGAATTCTATTCGTCCTGAAAGTACAGGGGTCATTTCGTTAAGACAACTTCAAGAAATGCGAGAAGTATTTAGAGAAATGCCTTTACCAGTTACACGAGAAGAATTTGAAATACGTGCAAAACTCGTTCAACTTGTTTATGAGATGGAGCAATATTTACTCATTAAAAGTCGTTTTAAGGGAAAGGATAATATAAAAGAACTTATATAGAAGGTAGGAATTATTTATGCCGTATCTTCTCTCTTTCATATTATGCCTATCTTTATCGCCGATTTGGCCTCTTGGTGATAATCCGCGTGCCGGGGACCCTTTCATTATTGTAAATAAAGCGACAAATAAATTAGCTTATATTGATGACGGTAAGATTCAAAAAGTTTTCCCAGTTGCTACGGGAAAAACGAATGAATTAACACCAGAAGGAACTTTTGATATTGTAATGAAAGCGAAGGATCCATATTATATTGCAAAGGATATTCCAGGTGGCTCACCTAAAAATCCACTTGGATCAAGGTGGATGGGATTTAATGCAAGAGGTACTGATGGGAGTAAATATGGAATACATGGAACAAACCAACCAAGTTCAATTGGAAAGTATATTTCACAAGGATGTATAAGAATGAAGAAAAATGATGTGGAGTATTTATTTGATCGTATTCCAATTGGAACGAAAGTATGGATTGTGAAATCGAAAAAATCATTTCAGCAATTGGCTAAAGAAAAAGGAGCCATTGCATATGAAAAAGTCAACGAAAAGGTTGGCTTTTTCTTTTGCAGTAAGTTGTCTTGACATGTGTACATAACCGTGCGTTAATGAAGATATAGAAAGATAAAAAAAGAAAAAGGGGTTGCTCATATGTACTTGAATCCAAAAATTTCGTATATGCAGTTTTTTATTGGTTTTCTATTTGTGATTACATTCATATTAGCAACTTTTAATATATGTTCTTACGTTGTAGCGATTGTATTGATGGCACTGCTTAACCTTACATTTGTTATTGGGGCCTTTCAGCAGAAACAGTATACGAGTTTTGTAATAGCATTAGTAATGTCATTTTCCTTTAGTATTGTAGCAATTGTGATTTATACAAAATAAACCATCTCGATTTCGAGATGGTTTATTTTGTCATGGATGAAAAGTAAAAAAAGGACGAACACGTCGTCCTTTTTACCAAAACATACTCGCGCCAGCAAGTAATGTTGTTACAAGCATAGAAATTAGCATTATATAAACCATAACTTTTTGAGCTTTTTTATGCATCATTATACCTCCTTGCAAATCAGTACTATTTCATTGTAACGAGAAATGAAAGTATGGACAAGGGAGAGAAAGGACAAAATTCGGGAAGGGGTTGCAATATATAACAGGAAATTAGCGTATGTGTAGAGAATATATTAAAAGATGGATGGTTAATTTTTTGTTACGCAGGCTGAAGAATGGAGATACGATGATGAAAATATATGAGACAAACCGTTTACATTTAAGGGAAATTGATGAGTCGTATGCGGAAAAAGTTCTTCAATATTACGACAGAAACCGTGAATTTTTAAAAGCTTGGGAAGAGTATAGACCAGAGGATTTTTTTACATTAGATTATCAAAAGAAAAGGTTACAAAAGGATAGAAAAGAGTTTGCAGCAGGAAAGATTATTAGGCTATGGATTTTTAAAAAGGGTGATAATACGAAAATAATTGGTTGTATTTCATTTAATTTAATCGTTCGTGGTATTTATCAATCTTGTGTACTCAGTTACAAATTAGATAAAGAAGAGCTGAATAAAGGCTATACGACAGAAGCGCTTAGAAAAGCAATTCAAGTTGCTTTTAAGGAATCACATTTACATCGTATAGAAGCGCCGATTATGCCACGTAATTTAGCATCTATACAAGTAGTGACGAAGATAGGCTTTCAATATGAGGGCGTATCTAGGAAAATGTTAATGGTAAATGGCGTGTGGGAAGATCATATGCGCTGGGTATTGTTAAATGAGTAATAGGAAGCAGATGGTTATCTAGACATATAAACCATCTGTTTTTTGTCTTGTATTTCGAAACTTTTGCGAAATTCTGTTATAATTAGTAGTGTTACATACATAATGGTAGTGCAGGAGGCGCAGTCTTATGATTAATCAAGAACGTTTAGTAAATGAATTTATGGAATTAGTACAAGTAGATTCTGAAACGAAATTTGAAGCAGAAATCTGCAAAGTACTAACAGAGAAATTTACAGCTTTAGGTGTAGAAGTATTTGAAGATGACACAATGGCTGTAACTGGTCATGGTGCAGGAAACTTAATTTGTACTTTACCAGCAACAAAAGATGGTGTTGATACAATTTACTTTACTTCTCATATGGATACAGTAGTTCCTGGTAATGGTATTAAGCCTTCTATTAAAGATGGATATATCGTATCAGATGGTACTACAATTTTAGGTGCGGATGATAAAGCAGGATTAGCATCAATGTTTGAAGCAATTCGTGTTTTAAAAGAGAAAAACATCCCTCATGGTAAAATTGAATTTATTATTACAGTTGGAGAAGAATCTGGTCTTGTTGGTGCAAAAGCGTTAGACCGTGAGCGTATTACAGCGAAGTATGGTTACGCATTAGATAGCGATGGAAAAGTTGGTGAAATTGTTGTTGCAGCTCCAACACAAGCGAAAGTGAACGCAATTATTCGCGGGAAAACAGCTCACGCTGGTGTAGCACCAGAAAAAGGTGTATCGGCAATTACTATCGCTGCGAAAGCAATTGCAAAGATGCCACTTGGTCGCATTGACTCTGAAACGACTGCAAATATTGGCCGTTTTGAAGGTGGTACACAAACGAATATCGTTTGCGATCACGTACAAATCTTTGCAGAAGCTCGTTCTTTAATTAATGAGAAAATGGAAGTACAAGTTGCGAAGATGAAAGAAGCATTTGAAACAACTGCAAAAGAAATGGGCGGTCAAGCAGACGTTGAAGTAAACGTTATGTACCCAGGATTTAAATTCGCTGATGGCGACCACGTTGTAGAAGTTGCAAAACGTGCAGCTGAAAAAATTGGACGTACACCTTCTTTACACCAAAGTGGTGGCGGAAGTGATGCAAACGTAATTGCTGGACACGGTATCCCAACAGTTAACTTGGCAGTTGGTTACGAAGAAATTCATACAACAAACGAGAAGATTCCTGTTGAAGAGTTAGCAAAAACAGCAGAATTAGTTGTTGCGATTATTGAAGAAGTGGCGAAATAATAAACAAAAAAAGCGTGTAAATCACAATTGATTTACACGCTTTTTATTTTGATTCAATTGCTTTTACAAGACGGATAAACCAGTATAGGAAAATCCATGGCAGTATATCAGTTGTTGCAATGCCCAGTAGACTTGGAAGGATCCCTGCTGCGTTAATATCAAAAATAGGGAGTAATAAATAATTAATTAAGATGATTAATATAATAATGAGAAATATATAGTTAAGTTTACGGTTTGATTTCATAATCAATCACCCCTTTTACAAAAATATCCATAACTCGTATTAAGTATAGCAAAAATAAGGATAAAAAGAATAAGTAATTATTATATTGTACATGAATTTGATATAATAAAGGAACGAATGTTCTTTGGAGGAGGTGAATACTATGCGAGAAATGTATCCGAAAAATGGTCGTGTTATTTTGCATGTAGATATGAATTGTTTTTTCGCAGCTGTTGAAATTGCTCATGACGCTTCATTACAAGGAAAGCCATTAGCGGTTGCCGGAAATGAAAAAGAGAGAAAAGGAATTATCATAACATGTAGTTACGAGGCGAGAGAATATGGAATTCATACGACGATGCCTCTTTGGGAAGCGAAAAGGTTATGCCCACAATTAGTTGTAAGGCGCCCTAATTTTACATTGTATCGCGAAGCTTCATTTCAAATGTTCCAAATACTGTCCCGTTTTACAGAGAAAATACAACCAGTTTCTATAGATGAAGGGTATTTAGATATTACAGAGTGTTATGCGCTCGGTTCACCTCTTGAAATAGCAAAGATGATTCAGCAGGTGTTATTAACAGAGTTACAACTTCCATGTAGTATTGGAATCGCCCCAAATCTTTTCCTAGCAAAAACGGCCTCTGATATGAAAAAACCTCTTGGCATTACGGTACTTCGAAAACGTGATATCCCAGAAATGATTTGGCCACTTTCAGTTGAAGCAATGCATGGAATTGGACAGAAGACAGCTGAAAAATTAAATGACATTCATATACTAACAATTGAACAGTTGGCAAAGGGAGACGAGCATATCATTCGCGCTAAAATTGGAAAACATGGTGTTGATTTACAAAGGCGTGCAAAAGGCATAGATGATAGGGAAGTTGATCCGAGTCAAATGGGACAACATAAAAGCGTTGGTAATTCGACGACTTTTTCAAAGGATATGGATGAAGAGAAAGAATTACTTGATATGTTAGAACGTTTATCAAAATCAGTGAGTAAAAGATTACAAAAGCGAACTCTTGTCAGCTATAACATTCAAATTACGATTAAATACCATGATAGACGGACGGTAACACGGAGTAAACAATTGAAAAATGCAATTTGGGAAGAACGAGATATTTTTCAAGCAGCCTCCCGTTTATGGAAGCAACATTGGGATGGGGATTCCGTTCGTTTACTAGGTGTTACAGCTACTGAAATAGAGTGGAAGACAGAATCGGTGAAACAATTAGATTTGTTTTCGTTTGAAGAGGATGCAAAAAAAGAACCGCTACTTGCTGTTATTGATCAAATTAATGATAAGTATGGGACACCGCTTTTACAGCGAGGTAGTCAACTATTACGTAAGCAAGAGAAGTCGTTTCAACAAAAATTAGAAAATAAGTTTATGTAGAAGGTATTATGAATATAAAACCTTCTTTTTTTAGATAGAACAGAGAATCCAGCCATGGGTAGAGGTGGTCAGATTCTTTTTTAGCCTCATACCAAGTTAAAACAAAAAGATTGAAAGCGTGTGGATATAAATAAAAAGCACTGCATGTAACCAGTGCTTTTTATTATAAATTACGAGATTGTAACATTTTCAAAAATAACAATTTCTGAACTAGTTGTTGTTGAAACGCGCTGTGCGTAATATGTTAAAGCTGAAGAAATATAAGCTGGTAACGTCTCACTTGTATGTGATGTTGTATATTCATGGATTAATTCTTTTAAAGTCGTCCATTCTAATTGTGCTGGGTGATCAGACACGAAAGAACTTACCCAGCGATCAAATGAAGATGAAAAATCAGTTTGTAAACGAAATACTTCTTTCATAATAAAACGCTCCCTTAAAATGTAGTATATTTATTTTAGCATAAAAAGCGAATGATTGATAAGTTTTTTGGTGTAACGTTCGTGTTATATAGTTGTCTAGATGGTTGGTTATGTAAATTCAATTTGCCATTTGAAATAACATTTCGTAAGATGAGAGATAGATTATATAAAGAGCTGGAGGAAAGAAAGTGGAATTTGTATTTTTAGGAACTGGTGCAGGTGTTCCTTCAAAAGGAAGGAATGTTTCAGCAATTGCTTTGCAGTTGTTAGAAGAACGAGGACAGACTTGGTTATTTGACTGTGGTGAAGCGACGCAACATCAAATATTACATACATCTGTACGTCCACGCCGCATTGAAAAAATATTTATTACCCATTTACATGGTGATCATATTTTTGGATTGCCTGGTTTATTAGGTAGTCGTTCGTTTCAAGGTGGGACTACACCTTTAACAGTATATGGACCAAAAGGAATTAAGCAATTTATTGAAGTAGCATTATCAGTAAGTACGACACATGTAAAATACCCACTTGAAATTGTTGAGATAACAGAAGAAGGTACAGTATTTGAAGATAATGAATTTCATGTGGAAATGAAAAGATTGTCACATGGTATTGAATGTTTTGGGTATCGTATTGTAGAGAAAGATATACAAGGTGCCCTTTTAGTAGAGAAATTGCTGGAAATGGGTGTGAAACCAGGTCCACTCTTTAAACGTTTAAAAGATGGAGAAGTAGTTGAATTAGAAAATGGTACAATGCTAAATGGAAAAGATTTTATCGGTCCACCTCAAAAAGGGAGAATTATTACTATTTTAGGTGATACACGATATTGCGAAGCGAGTAGAGAGCTGGCACAAGACGCAGACGTACTTGTTCACGAGGCAACTTTTGCGGCAGAGGATGAGCAACAAGCATATGATTATTTTCATTCTACATCTAAGCAAGCTGCGAGTATTGCACTTCAGGCAAATGCGAAAAGATTAATATTGACTCATATTAGTTCTCGTTATCAAGGAGATACATATAAGGAATTGTTGAAAGAGGCAAGAGAGCTATTTTCTAATACCGAAATAGCAATGGATTTGAAATCATTTCCAGTAGAAAGGTAATAATTTCAATAAAAAAATGGTAACTTATGTTTACCATTTTTTTCATTTTCAAAAAAATTAGTAAGCAACTGTTATCATTTTATAATTATATTTGTATAACACAGAATTTTATAATGCTTTGAATATACAGGGTGAAAATACGAAATATCGGTTGTTTAGAAAAACTGTTATATAAGTAGATGTACGTACAAGTGATACAAAGAAGAAAAGAAGGATTTTATTCAGAAACTTTAAAATTCAATAAAAGTAAGCGTTTTATAAAAAACAAGCTATAATGAGGGCACATTATAATTTATTTGGAATACCATTTTTAAAAGAGCTTGGACAATCAGTGGGTGACCCAGGAGGAGTAGCTGGTGAAAATTTAGTTGCATTTAGCGATAGGTATATCTCCTGTTTATGCTATGATTGTAGAGGTTTCTGTGTTAAACTTTGGATTGCTACCAGGCTTAATTGCTGGTTATCTTATATCATTTTAAATGAAAATAATGCTATATTTCGTATGTATTATGGTATCAGGTATTATTTCAGGATATATTGGTTCACTTTTATTTGAAAAATATCCAATTCGTATAGCGGAGCAAATTCGTGGTATGGCTGGAAAAGCAATAGATGCGGTAGCTTAATAGAATAGTAAAAAATTTTCATAGAGGTTTAGGGGGAGTTATGATGAAGTATCGCTCGGTATTTGATATTATTGGTCCAGTTATGATTGGTCCATCAAGTTCACATACAGCAGGGGCAGCAAGAATGGGGCAAGTTGCTCGCCAGCTGTTTCGTCATGAGCCAGAGAGAGTTAGCATTTCATTATACGGATCATTTGCAAAAACGTATCGTGGGCACGGTACGGATGTAGCGTTAATTGGTGGAATACTTGGATTTGAAACAGATGATTTACGCATTCCAGATGCACTAGACATTGCAAAAGAGCGCGAAATTGAAGTTGAATTCATTGAAGAAGATGCAAATGCACCTCATCCAAATACAGCGAGAATTCGTTTGTATAAAGGAGAGGAAGAAATTGAAGTTGTTGCATGTTCTATTGGTGGTGGTAAGATCGAGGTTGTAGAGTTAAACGGCTTTGATCTGCAATTATCAGGAACAAGCCCAGCACTTCTTATTGTAAATAACGATCGCTTTGGTGCTATTGCAGCAGTAGCTTCAATCCTTGCGAAACATGAGATTAACATTAGTACAATGAGTGTTTCTCGTAAAGAAAAAGGAAGAAGAGCGCTTATGGTCATCGAAACAGATGAGTTGTTAGCAGATGAAGTGATTAAAGAGATAAATGAGCAACAAAATATTTGTCAAGTAACTATTATGGAATAATTGCAGGGGGGACTCACCATGTTTCGGAACGCAGCGGAACTAGTGGCGCAAGCTAAAGAACAAAATGTAAAAATCGCAGAAATTATGATTCAATGTGAAATGGAAACAAGAAGTATTTCACGTGAAGAAGTAATTGCTGGTATGGAAAAGAACTTAGTCGTGATGGAGCAAGCAGTAGAACGAGGTATTCGCGGTGTGAAATCACCGACTGGTTTAACTGGTGGAGATGCTGTAAAAGTTCAAGCGTATATGAAGAGTGGAAAAGGCTTATCTGGAGATACGATTTTGGACGCAGTGAGTAAAGCTGTTGCAACAAATGAAGTAAACGCAGCGATGGGAATTATTTGTGCAACACCAACAGCAGGGTCTGCTGGAACAGTGCCAGGTGTACTGTTTGCACTGAAAGAAAAATTACAGCCTACACGTGAAGAGATGATTGAATTTTTATTTACAGCAGGAGCTTTCGGTATGGTTGTTGCGAATAACGCTTGTATTTCTGGTGCAGCGGGAGGATGCCAAGCTGAAGTTGGTTCAGCAAGTGGAATGGCAGCTGCAGCAGCAGTTGAGATGGCTGGTGGAACACAAGATCAAGCAGCTACAGCGATGGCCATTTCATTAAAGAACATGCTTGGTTTAGTATGCGATCCTGTTGCAGGCCTTGTAGAAGTACCTTGTGTAAAACGTAATGCAGCGGGCGCTTCCAATGCTATGATTTCAGCTGATTTAGCATTAGCTGGTGTAACGAGTACAATTCCATGTGATGAAGTAATTGAGGCAATGTTTAGAATCGGACAAACGATGCCAGTAGCACTTCGTGAAACAGCTGAAGGTGGACTTGCAGCAACACCGACTGGTCGCCGTCTGCAAGAAGAGATCTTTGGGAAGATTAATGACTAAAAATATATGATTATAAAAAAATGGAGCTCAAGTAAGATTGAGCTCCATTTTTTATTTTTCTTTTGTTAGTTGTTCTAATGTTTCCCCAAGATTATGTGATCGTTGCGCTGCTTGTGTAATACAAGAAATAAGTGCTTGTTGAAATTTATGTTCTTGTAATACTTCAATACCTGCTTCGGTCGTTCCACCAGGAGAAGTAATTTCCTTTCGCAAAATAGAAGGGTGTTTTTCACTCGCTTTTAGCATTTCAGCAGCACCAATCATCGTCTGAAGAATAAGTGACTTTGCAACATCTTCTTTTAAACCGATTTTTTTTGCGGCTTCTTCCATCGCTTCTACTACGTAATAAATATAAGCAGGCCCACTTCCAGATAACGCAGTGACAGCATGCATATCTTCTTCCTCTACAACAGAGACGAGACCGATCGTTTCAAATAAAGCTATGGCAGTCTGAATATGTTCCGTTGTTGCATGTTTGGAAGGTGAGATGGCAGTAGCTGATTTTAAAATAGCTGCAGATGTATTTGGCATTGCACGAATAATCGGAACGTTTTTTTGAAGTAGGTTTCTAATCGAGTGAGTAGAAACGCCTGCTAATAACGAAATAATAAGCAGATCATTATGTATATACTCTTTAAAAGGGATAAGCGCTTCTGCAACATCCTTTGGCTTCATTGCTAGAAAAAGAATATTGGCATCAGTAAGTAGTTCTTTTTTATTATGTGTACCTTTGACGCCGTATTTTGTATGTAGCTCCTGTAACCTTGTCTCGTTAGAACGATTACTTACGGTAATTTGTTCGCCTTTAACAACATTTGCTTGTACCAAGCCACCAATAATCGCTTCGGCAATGGAGCCTGCACCGAGAAAGGAAATATTTTGAATAGACATGATGTTCCTCCTTTAAATTTGGTTAGAGATTCTTATAAATGTACATACATTCGGTTTATTATAGAAAACACCTCTTTTTATCTGAAAATAATGACAAATTAATAAGGAAGTTGTAAACTGAAGAGGTATTCATTTTTGAACCGGAAAGAGACAGGGGGGCTAAGCATGACGGCGATTCACCGATTGGAGATTCCTGTGCCATTTGCAGTTGAAACTGTGAATGTGTTTGTAGTTGAGGGGGAGACGTTAACGTTAATTGATACAGGGACGAATACAGAAGGGGCAAGAAGTGCGTTAAAAAGTCAATTAGGTGCATTAGGGTATACGATAGAAGATATTAAAACAGTAGTGATTACACATCATCATGCGGATCATTGTGGGCTGTTAAATATATTCTCTGAGGAAACAAATATTATTGGACACCCTTGGAATGAGCCTTGGATCACACAAAATCCACAATTTTTAAAGTGGTATCATAAGTTTTTTAAAGAGACAGCCTTGCAGTTCGGCGTTCCAGCAGCATTTTTGAAAGATGAGGAATTATTGACGACAAAGACACTTAAATATTCTTGTAATAGATCGTTAACGCATACTGTGAGAGAAGGAGATCGTATCGATTCTTTACCTGGGTTTACAGTAATTGAAACGCCAGGTCATGCTTCTACTCATATTTCTTTATATAGAGAATCAGATGGAATATTAATTGGTGGGGATGCGCTCATTAGCCATATTTCTTCAAACCCAATATTAGAACCACCATATGAAGGGCAAACGGAAAGAGCACGTCCGTTACTACAATATAATCAAACGTTACAACGTTTAAGCGAAATGAATATTTCACGTATTTTATCAGGGCATGGAGAAGATGTTCTAAATGTGAAACAACTGATTGAAACGAGATTACAAAAGCAAGAAACACGTGCGTTTAAAGTACTTGAATTATTAAAAGAAAAACCAATGACAGCATTTGAAGTATGTGTAAAACTATTTCCCGTATTATATAAAGAGCAATTGCCGCTTACTATTTCAGAAACTGTTGGACAATTAGACTATTTAGCATATAATCAACAAGTGATGATTGATGAATCTTCGCAACAATTGATTTATTATGCAAAGTAGGTGACAGCAATGACAGGACGTTTACAAAATAAAGTAATCGTCATTACAGGTGCTTCTAGTGGAATTGGAGAGCAAATTGCAATGCAAGTTGCAGAGCAGGGGGCGACTCCAGTATTAATGGCTAGAACAGAAGAGAAATTAAAAGCGTTAGCAGACAAAATTAAAGAAACTTATAATACGCCTTGCTATTATTATGTATTAGATGTAAGTGAAGAGACAAAGGTACAATCTGTCTTTTCAAAGGTATTACAAGAAGTGGGATGTATTGATATATTAGTAAACAATGCGGGATTTGGTATTTTTAAAACGTTTGAAGAAGCGTCAATGGACGAGGTAAAGGATATGTTTCAAGTAAATGTATTCGGATTAGTAGCTTGTACGAAAGCAGTTTTACCGTATATGGTAAAAAGGAACGAAGGACAAATTATTAATATTGCTTCACTCGCTGGAAAAATTGCAACGCCGAAATCGAGTGCTTATGCAGCGACGAAACATGCCGTATTAGGGTTTACGAATAGTTTACGTATGGAATTATCGAATACAGATGTTTATGTGACAGCAATTAACCCAGGTCCGATAGATACGAACTTTTTTGAAATAGCTGATCAATCAGGTACATATGTGAAAAATATGGGACGTTACATGTTAAAGCCAACATATGTAGCAGAACAAATTGTAAAATCGATGCATACGAAAAAGCGTGAAGTAAACTTACCGAAGTGGATGGGCATTGGTCCAAAACTTTATGCTTTATTCCCAGGTTTATTTGAACGTGTAGCAGGTAAATCATTAAGTAAAAAATAGGAGGTTTCCATATGGAAACCTCCTATTTTTTATTGTTTTCCAGTTACATAATCATAAACGATATCCTCAATTGCCTCATATACATCAATTTCAGCATTTGAATAAATGGTCGTTTTAATATATTTCACTAGCATTTCTTGATCCTCTTTTGACGCAGGACTGCATTGATATTGCTGAAAACTTTTTGTAATCATTTTCTCAATTAATTTTTCATTCATGTTTCTCCCCGCCTGTATGTATACATGTATTATTTCATTGTACTTGAAGTGAAATGAAAATGCTATTATACATTGTTTTTGCATAAAAAACAGGTTGTAAATATTGTTTTCCTAGTAAAATTAAGTTTTTTAAGTTTTAAAAATTTATAAATATTTAATTGACTCTATAAATATACAATATTATAATCATACTTAATTTAAAGAATTGATTTGAGGAGGAGCTTATGAAAGTCGCGATTATTGGAGCAACTGGATATGGGGGCGTTGAGTTAATTCGGTTATTAGAGCAGCATCCATATTTTTCGATAGCATCTCTCCATTCTTTTTCGCAAGTTGGTGAGTGTATAACAAATATATATCCGCATTTTCGAAATGTTCTTGTCCATACGTTACAAGAAATTGATGCGGAGGAAATAAAGAAGGAAGCAGAAATTGTATTTTTAGCAACCCCAGCAGGAGTGTCGGCAGAGTTAACTCCTAAATTATTGGCAGTAGGTTTAAAAGTCATTGACCTATCTGGAGATTTTCGCATGATAGATCCTTCGACATATGAACAGTGGTATAAAAGGGCAGCTGCAAAAGAAGAAGTTCTTAGGGAAGCTGTATATGGATTAAGTGAATGGAAAAGGTCCGAGATTCAAAATGCAAATTTAATTGCAAACCCAGGATGTTTTGCTACAGCTGCATTATTAGCGATATTGCCGTTAGTACGTAGCGGCATGATTGAAGAAGATTCCATTATTATTGATGCGAAATCAGGAGCATCTGGAGCGGGAAAAAGTCCAACAACAATGACTCACTTTCCTGAGTTATACGATAACTTGCGTATTTATAAAGTAAATGAGCATCAACATGTTCCTGAAATTGAGCAAATGCTTGCAGAGTGGAATAGTGAAACGAAGCCAATCACGTTTAGTACACATTTAATACCGATATCAAGGGGGATTATGGTTACGCTTTATGCGAAAGTAAAACGAGAAATGGAAATAGAACAACTTCAAAAGTTATATGAAGAAACGTATGAACAATCAGCTTTTATTCGAATTCGCAAGCAAGGAGAATTTCCAAGTCCGAAAGAAGTGAGGGGCTCAAATTATTGTGATATGGGGATAGCTTACGATGAAAGAACAGGAAGGGTGACGGTCGTTTCTGTTATAGACAATATGATGAAAGGTGCGGCTGGGCAAGCGGTTCAAAATGCAAATATAGTAGCGGGAATAGAAGAAACAACAGGTTTACAGCATATGCCGCTTTATCTATAAGGGGGACATGATGATTAAAGTAGAGTCTATTACAAAATTAGAAAATGGTTCAATTGTAACGCCGAAAGGTTTTTCGGCAATTGGTACTGCGAATGGATTGAAAAAGGAGAAAAAGGATTTAGGCGCAATCGTTTGTGAAGTACCAGCAGCAAGTGCCGCTGTTTATACGACAAATCAAATACAAGCAGCTCCCCTGCAAGTAACGAAAGAGAGCATAGCGGCGGAGGGGAAATTACAAGCCATTCTCGTCAATAGTGGAAATGCAAATGCTTGTACGGGGATGAAAGGATTACAAGATGCATATGAGATGCGTGCATTAGGAGCAGAACAGTTTGGTTTGAAAGAAAATTACGTTGCAGTAGCTTCAACAGGTGTAATTGGTGTTCCTTTACCGATGGATATAATCCGAAAGGGAGTTGCAACTCTTATCCCGGCGAAGGAAGAAAGTGAAGCAGGTTCTTTTTCTGAAGCGATTTTAACGACGGATCTTATAACGAAAGAAACTTGCTATGAGATGATTATTGATGGGAAGAAAGTGACCATTGCTGGTGTTGCTAAGGGTTCAGGGATGATTCATCCGAATATGGCAACGATGCTTAGTTTTATTACAACAGACGTCAATATAGAGCATGGCGTATTGCAAACAGCATTATCACAAATTACGAATTATACATTTAATCAAATTACGGTAGACGGAGATACGTCTACAAATGATATGGTCATCGTTATGGCAAGTGGATTGTCAGAAACGAAAACGATGAGTATGGAACATAAAGAATGGGAAACTTTCGTATTTGCTTTACAGAAGGTATGTGAAGATTTAGCGAAAAAAATTGCACAAGATGGAGAAGGGGCTACGAAGTTAATTGAGGTGAATGTGCAAGGTGCGAAAACGAGTGAAGAGGCAAAAAAGATTGCAAAGCAAATAGTCGGTTCGAGTCTTGTGAAAACAGCAATATACGGTGAAGACCCAAATTGGGGACGAATTATTAGTAGTATGGGACAAAGTGAAATAGTTATTAATCCGAATACAATTGATATTACTCTTCAATCTATCTCGGTTTTAAACAATAGTGAACCTCAAATGTTTTCTGAGAAGGAAATGAAAAAGAGATTACAAGAAAATGAAATAGTCATTGATGTTTATTTACATTTAGGAGAAGAAAAAGGATCAGCTTGGGGCTGTGATTTAAGTTATGACTATGTGAAAATAAACGCTTGTTATCGTACATAAGGAGGGAGAAGATGAGCGGTTATATTGTAGTGAAATGCGGTGGTAGTATGTTAGATCAATTAAATAGTGTGTTTTTTGATTGTATAAAGAAATTGCAACAGAAGTATAAGGTAGTGATTGTCCATGGCGGTGGTCCAGAAATTGATGCCAAACTAGAAGCCTCTAATATTAAGGTGGAAAAGAAAGATGGATTACGAGTAACACCGAAAGAAGTTATAGATATTGTTCAAATGGTGCTATGCGGGAGTACGAATAAAAAACTCGTAATGAATTTACAAAAGCATAATTTACCTGCGGTTGGGCTTTCAGGGTGTGATGGTAAGTTACTTCAAGTTCAACCTGTCAGCGAAGAGATAGGATATGTGGGGGAAGTAAGTTATGTAGAAACATCATTATTAAAAGGGTTAATAAACTCGGATTATATTCCTGTTATTGCTCCAATCGGGGTAGGTGGTAATGAAATTTATAACATAAATGCTGATACAGCTGCAGCTGGAGTTGCAGCCGCGCTATCCGCAAAAGAACTCATTTTTATTACGGATGTAGATGGGATATTACATGAAGGGGATTTGATAAAGAAAGCGGATGAATCTGAGATTGTTACTTTTATAGAAGAAGGGGTCATTACAGGTGGGATGATTCCGAAAGTACAGGCTGCACTTACATCATTAAAGATGGGAGTACAAAAGGTAAGTATCGTAAATGGTACAAAAAATTTTACTGAGGTTACAGGAGAGTGTATTGGAACGACGGTAACGAAAGGCGTGAGTATCGTATGACAAGTCATCTTTTTCAAACGTATGGAAGAAGAAATATTGAGTTTGTAAAAGGAAAGGGAACGAAAGTTATTGATAATAACGGTAAACAATACTTAGATTTTACGTCAGGGATTGGTGTATGTAATTTAGGGCATTGTCACCCTACTGTTATGAAAGCTGTACAAGGGCAACAGGGTAATATATGGCATATATCTAATCTGTTTACAAACAGCTTACAAGAAGAAGTCGCGTTGTTATTAACAGAAGACATAGCATTAGATTATGTGTTTTTTTGTAATAGCGGGGCAGAGGCAAATGAAGCAGCTTTAAAGTTAGCACGTAAGCATACCGGAAAATCTTTAGTCGTCACATGTGAGCAATCTTTTCACGGTAGAACATTTGGAACGATGAGTGCAACAGGGCAAGATAAAGTGAAAAAAGGATTTGGTCCATTGCTTCCATCTTTTTTACATATCCCTTTTAATGATATACAGGCGTTAGAGGCAGTAATGAATGAAGAGGTTGCGGCGGTAATGGTAGAAGTTGTTCAAGGAGAGGGAGGAGTCATACCTGCTGATCTATCTTTTTTGAAAGCGATTGAAACATTATGTAATAAGTTCGGTTCCTTATTTATTATAGACGAAGTACAAACAGGAATTGGAAGAACAGGGACATTATTTGCTTACGAACAAATGGGAATAAATCCTCATATCGTTACTACCGCTAAGGCTCTTGGAAATGGCATTCCTGTTGGAGCGATGATCGGCCAGAAAGTACTCGGAACATCGTTTACTGCAGGAGCACACGGTTCAACTTTCGGCGGGAATTATATTGCGATGGCTGCAGCGAAAGAAGTATTGCAAGTAAGTAAGAAACCATCGTTTTTAAAAGAAGTAAAGGAAAAGGGCGAGTACGTATTAGAGAAGTTGCGAGAGGAATTACGACATGTCGACTGTATTCAAAATATTCGTGGTAAGGGGCTTATGATTGGAATCGAATGTAAGCAAGAAGTTGGGAGTTTTATAGAACAATTAGAAAAAGAAGGGCTACTCGTATTACAAGCAGGTCCTAATGTTATAAGACTATTACCACCACTCATTGTAACGAATGAAGAGCTAGAACAGGCAGTATATATGATAAAAAAAGTAGTTTGTACAAAAAACGCATCAATCATATAAGGGGGAAGTTTCATGTCAACTGTACAAGTACCGAAATTAAATACGAAAGATCTTTTAACACTAGAAGAACTGACGCAAGAAGAAATCATTTCTTTAATTGAGTTTGCTATATATTTAAAAAAGAATAAGCAGGAGCCTTTACTGCAAGGCAAAATATTAGGACTTATTTTTGATAAGCATTCGACTCGTACTCGCGTTTCTTTTGAAGCAGGAATGGTTCAGCTCGGAGGACATGGCATGTTTTTAAGTGGGAAAGAGATGCAAATGGGAAGAGGAGAGACCGTTTCAGATACTGCGAAAGTATTATCGCATTATATTGACGGGATTATGATACGTACATTCTCGCATGCGGATGTAGAAGAGCTTGCGAAAGAATCGAGCATACCTGTTATTAATGGATTAACGGACGATCATCACCCTTGTCAAGCATTGGCAGACCTAATGACAATATATGAAGAAACAAGTACATTTAAAGGAATAAAATTGGCTTACGTAGGTGACGGAAATAATGTATGTCATTCATTGTTGTTAGCGAGTGCAAAAGTCGGAATGAATATGGCAGTTGCAACACCTGTAGGGTATGAACCGAATGAGGAGATTGTAAAAAAAGCGTTGGCAATTGCTGAAGAAACAGGAGCTGAAATTGAAATTTTGCATAATCCTGAATTAGCGGTAAATAAAGCAGATTTCATTTATACGGACGTTTGGATGAGTATGGGGCAAGAGGGGGAAGAAGAGAAATATAAGTTATTTCAACCTTACCAAATAAATAAAGAACTTGTTATGCATGCGAAGGAAACATATCGTTTCTTACACTGTTTACCTGCCCATCGAGAGGAAGAAGTAACAGGGGACATTATAGATGGACCACAGTCTGTTGTCTTTGAGCAAGCTGGTAATCGATTACATGCGCAAAAAGCATTATTAGTAAGTTTATTTAAAAATGTAGAAGAGCCTTCCTAAAAGGGAGGTTTTTTGTGTTGAAATGTCATATGTATATTTGGTTAACCATTTCTATATCATTTATAATAAAAGAGAAAGTGAAATTTGTTTTTCAGAGTATGTAAGGGCATACTAGGAATAAAAATATAGTTAAAGAGATGATGAATTTGAAAACAACTAAGAAAACATATTCGTTTTTCCAGCGGATGTGGAGAATATTAAAGTTTCAATACTATAAGTTGCTTCGATCGCCAGAAGGAGCAAAGAAAGTATCATTAGGTTTTGCCATTGGCTTTGGTTTAGAAATGTTAGTAATTTATACGGCATCGCTCGTATATTTAATATTTTATCCGATCGTCAGGTTAGCAAAAGGGTCTTTTCCAGCGGCAGTCATTGGCAATATTATTGGGAAGATATCGTTTCTCCCAGTATTTTTATTTCCATTTGCGTATGCGTTAGGGAAAATGATTTATCCATTTCATGTTCAGAAAGTACATCATGAACCATTTACGATATCAGATTTGTTTTCGAGCCATATTTTCACAATGTTAAAGAGTGTATTACAGAGTGAAGTATATGTATTGATTGGTATGACGATAATAGGAGTTGTGTTTGGGGTAATCTCATATTTTGTTGTGCATTATTTATATGAAAAGAACCGGAAGTTACGTTTGAAGAAAAGAAAGAAACGAGTGCGAGAACCACTTGTGCAAATATAAAGAGTGTCACATTCATTTTCTCCTTTGAATATGTTTAAGAAAAAGGAGGAGAGAATAATGTATTATTATTACGTACCTCAAGTATATCCATATGTAAATTATTATTCTGTATATGATATGAATAGACAATACGAATTGTATCGGCAACAACAATTACAGCAATTATCACAAATACCACAACAACAGCCTACGCAGGAACAAAAACCATATTTAACAACATGGCCATATTCAAATGTATACTATGGTAATTATTACGAATCATAAAGCTGCTTCTATTTAGAAGCAGCTTTATGCGTTTGTTTTCAAAATTAAATTTTGAATGGTTTGAAGAGAATGAATGAGCTTCTCACGCTCTTCCTCAGATAATGTTTGGAAATTTTCTTTTAGTTTGTCTAAAATGAATTGCTGATACTGATTTACTAACAATTTCCCTTCACCTGTTAGGGAAATTAAAATGACCCGTCGATCTTTTTCGCTATAATGACGCTCTATTAGTTCTTCTTGAATCAGTTTGTTTAATAGAGGTGTCATGTTAGGCCGTGAAATCGCTAGCCGCTTGCCGATTTCGGAAACTGCTAATGTGCCATTTTCATGCAGAAGTAGTAATACTTGTGTATGTGATGGCGGCATATGTCTTTGAGAAGAAAATTCTCCAGGAAGCATAAATTTGCGATAAAAAAGAGGCACTAGCGAAAGAAGATGATCAACAATACGTTCCCACTCGCGTGATTCCATATAAAGGCCCCCTTCCACTCTCATTGTAACAAAAAAGGCATGGTATAAAAATAGAATTGTTTCATGGACGCTTTAATATTTGTAGGATAACACTTGCTTTGTAAATGTATTAGCAATAATGGCATAGCCGTTATCATTGGGATGTACTTGGTCAAATAATAATTCTTTTTTATCATTCGATATTAATTTTCGAATTGGTAAAACGATAGATGGTTGATTTGCTTTTGCAATGGAATAAACAGATTCATTCCAGCCATCTAAAAACATATCTGCATAACTTGCGATGGAGTCATCGAGTTGTAACGGGTTATAGAGTTCAGAGAGAATGAGTAAAGCGTTCGGATTTTGATCGCGAACTGTCTTTACAATGTTTTTTATATCCGCTTCAAAATGAGCTTTTTCTTTATTTAACATTTTAATACCGTCTATAACACCGACATCACGATTTAAGCGAAATAAATTATTTCCTCCGATATTAATCGTAATGATATTTGCTGCTCTAATTTTTTGCTTTATATCTTCTGATTGAACATTTTTAGCGAGACGATCTGTTGTAAGACCGTTTATCCCAAGGTTTTCTACTGTAATTGGTTTATGAATTTGTGCTTCTATTTGTTTAGAAGCTAATTCAGCAAATCCCCCTTGTGTCGATCCATATCCTTTGGCGAGTGAATCACCTAAAACAAGGTGATAAAAGGAATCGTTTGTTTGTTTATCAATCCAACTTGGAGTGGATGTTTTTGTTGTTTTTTCTTCGGCTTCGTTTTGTTTTGTCTCATCGTTCTTCTCAAAATAAGAATAAGAAATGATTAGAAGGAGGAGACAAACAATTGTTAAGATGACTTTTTTCATAAATTCATCCTCCTTGTAATTGGTAATTGTATCATATTCAGCAGTATTAACAATGTAAGGGCATATTATATATCTATGAAAATTTTACAATAACTTTACAGAAAATTTGTAGAAGCATGTCAAAAAATATTGACGATATGAAAGTACATTATATATGATAATGTCAGATAAGGTGAAACTAGGGTTAGTGGGAAGTCTATTTTCCGTTAATAGTTAGTCTTCAGCTATCGAGCTTTTGTGGGACTACCCGTTAAAGCGGAATGAAATAAAAATCGAATCTCTACTAGAAGAAAAAAATATGAGGTTAGAGATAGATAGAGATTTATTTCATTATATTGGGTAATTGTATAAGGGGGATTTTTTGTGAAAAAGTCAAAAAAAATGCTAGCTGGAGCAACTCTTGCTATTGGTGTGATAGCGCCACAAGTGTTGCCAACAACGGCTTATGCGGATGAGAAAACTGGGGAGAGTACAGTTAACTTACGAATTTTAGAAACATCAGATATTCACGTTAACTTAATGAATTACGATTATTATCAAACGAAAACAGATAATAAAGTAGGTCTCGTACAAACTGCAACACTTGTTAATAAAGCGCGTGAAGAAGCGAAAAATTCTGTCCTATTTGATGATGGGGATGCATTACAAGGGACGCCGCTTGGAGATTACGTAGCGAATAAAATAAATGATCCGAAGAAGCCTGTGGATCCTAATTATGTACATCCATTATATCGTTTAATGAATTTAATGAAGTATGACGTCATCTCTCTTGGGAATCATGAATTCAATTATGGTTTAGATTACTTAAACAAAGTGATTAGTAAAACAGAGTTCCCGGTTATTAACTCGAACGTCTATAAAGACGACAAAGATAATAATGAAGAGAATGACCAAAATTACTTTAAACCATATCATATTTTTGAAAAAGAAGTAGAAGATGAAGCTGGTCAAAAACAAAAAGTGAAAATTGGGGTAATGGGATTTGTTCCACCTCAAGTTATGAATTGGGATAAAGCAAATTTAGAAGGAAAAGTAAAAGCGAAAGATATTGTTGAAACAGCGAAAAAAATGGTACCAAAAATGAAAGCAGAAGGTGCAGATGTTATTGTTGCACTAGCTCATTCAGGTGTTGATAAGAGTGGATACAACGTTGGAATGGAAAACGCGTCGTATTATTTAACAGAGGTTCCTGGTGTAGATGCAGTATTAATGGGACATTCACATACAGAAGTGAAGGATGTATTTAATGGTGTTCCAGTTGTAATGCCTGGTGTCTTTGGAAGTAACTTAGGTATTATTGATATGCAATTGAAAAAGGTAAACGGAAAATGGGAAGTGCAAAAAGAGCAGTCGAAGCCACAACTTCGTCCGATTGCTGATAGTAAAGGAAACCCATTAGTACAATCTGATCAAAAATTAGTTAATGAAATTAAAGATGATCATCAAGCGACAATTGATTATGTGAATACAGCGGTAGGAAAAACAACAGCGCCAATTAATAGTTATTTCTCATTAGTACAAGATGATCCGTCTGTACAACTTGTAACAAATGCCCAAAAATGGTATGTAGAAAAGTTATTTGCTGAAAATGGACAATATAGTAAATATAAAGGAATCCCAGTTTTATCTGCAGGAGCACCATTTAAAGCGGGTGGACGAAACGGGGCTACCTATTATACTGATATTCCAGCTGGAACGTTAGCGATTAAAAACGTTGCAGATTTATACGTATATCCAAATACGTTATATGCTGTAAAAGTAAATGGGGCACAAGTGAAAGAATGGCTTGAAATGTCTGCAGGTCAGTTTAATCAAATTGATCCAAAGAAAACAGAAGAACAGCCATTAGTAAATATAGGATATCCTACATATAACTTTGATATTTTAGATGGCTTAAAATACGAAATTGATGTAACACAACCGGCAAAATACGATAAAGATGGAAAAGTTGTAAATGCAAATACGAATCGTATTATAAATATGACATATGAAGGTAAGCCTGTAGCTGACAATCAAGAGTTCATCGTTGCTACAAATAACTATCGTGGAAGTAGCCAAACGTTCCCTGGTGTAAGTAAAGGGGAAGTTGTATACCAATCACAAGATGAAACACGTCAAATCATTGTGAAGTATATGCAAGAAACACCAGTTATTGATCCAGCAGCAGATCAAAATTGGACGTTCAAACCGATTGTTGCAGATAAATTGAATACAACATTTGATTCTTCACCAAATGCCCAAAAGTATATAAAGAAAGATGGGAAAATATCATATGTTGGACCATCTGAAAACGAATTTGCTAAATATGCAATTGATATAACGAAGAAGAATGATGATAAGGAAACTGGTGGAGAGAATCCAACGACACCACCAACAGGTGAGGGCAATAATGGAGAGAATCCAACGACACCGCCAACAGGTGAAGGTAATAATGGAGAAAATCCAACGACACCACCAACGGATGAAGGTAATAATGGAAATAACGCAGGAACTGGACAAACGGATAATCAAGATACAAAAGAAACAACTGTAAGTGAAAATAAAGAAGCAGATAAAGAGGAACGTGATTTACCGAAAACAGGTGCAAGCGTTGCTTCTACAATCGGAGCAGGTCTGGCTTTTGTTGGTGCGGGACTACTTATGTTATTTAGAAGAAAGAAAGCGAATAGATAGTAGAGGAATATAAAAAGGATTACCTTAATTGGTAATCCTTTTTATATTATGAAACTGGTACTGTTTTTTCTTTCTTCCATGAAAGGCCAAATCCAGTAAAACCAACGATAATCGTTACGACTGGACAAGCTAGACAGAAGATTGCGTATGGAACATAATCGAGTGTTGGGACGCTGAGGACGTTTGTTAGGAATACGCCACTTACACCCCATGGTACGAGCGGATTAATTACTGTACCAGCATCTTCTAATACTCGTGATAAATTACGACGTTCTAAACCGACTTCATCGTATTTGTTAGCGAATGCTTGCCCTGTTAAAACGATTGATAAGTATTGTTCGCCAAGTAAGAAGTTTACACCAATTGCAGTTGAAGCAGTAGAAATAATTAAGCGTGTACTAGTTTTTACGAAGCTAGAGATGATATTCATTAGCTGCGTGATAATACCCATTCCTTGTAATAAACCTCCCATACAAAGAGCTAGGAAAATAAGAGCAATTGACATCATCATACTTTGTAAACCGCCGCGAGATAATAAGCTATCAATATCTTTTATACCAGTTTTAGAAACGTAACCGTCTTGCATAATTTTCATTAAATCAGCTAAAGAAGTGCTCGGTTTAAAAATAAAGAGAATAATAATCCCTACTACGATTCCTGCAAGTAATGTTGGAACTGCTGGAACCTTTTTAAATGCGAATAGGAACAGTAATAAAATAGGAATAAGAGTGACGATAGAAATCGTTGCATTTTTTTCTAATGTAGTAATAAATGCTGAGAAATCAACGTTTCCACCAGATCCACTTCCTAAAATGAAATATGCAATAAAAGCAATAATGAAAGCTGGAATTGTCGTCCAAAGCATGTTACGAATATGTTCAAATAAATCTACACCGGTTACAGCAGGAGCTAAGTTTGTTGTATCAGATAAAGGAGACATTTTATCTCCAAAGAATGCACCAGAAATAATTGCGCCAGCGATAAGAGCTGGGTCGTATCCAAGGGCAGTGCCCATTCCCATAAAGGCAAGACCTACAGTTGCAGCAGTTGTAAAGGCACTACCAATGCTTGTTCCAACAATGGCACAAACAACAAAAACAGTTGGAACGAAAATTTTTGGAGATACAAGTTGGAATCCGTATACCATTAAAGTTGGAATTGTTCCAGCTGCGATCCAAACACTAATTAATACGCCTACAAGTAAGAAAATAAATATTGATGGAATACCAGCTGAAATACTGCTTATCATTCCTTTTTCCATAGTAGACCAAGAGATTTTTTTTATAAATCCAAATGCTAATAAAAGAACGATACCAAATAAAATTGGGATGTGTGGTGAAACTTCTAATTGAATAACACTAAAACCAATACAGAAAAAGATAAAAATTGTTAAAAGAACAGATTCAATTTTTGAAACCATTGTTTTCCCCTCCTAAATAATCTAAAATAGCTCTTTTTTATATAAAATTCGCCAATATTGTTTATTTCCTTCTAAATTTTAGAATTTTGCGACAAATCACCGGTAATTGTCAATATCTCAATATGATACGGAAATGATTGGATAAAAAAACGTCCCTGCATATAATTATGCAGGGACGAAGAAATCGCGGTACCACCCTAGCTTGTGAAATGAATGTATCACAAAATAAAGGGTCATATGATATGCGCTAATAAAATAAAAACGCCCCTGCAATATATGCAGGGACGAAAAATTCGCGGTACCACCCTAAATTGTGAAACAGTGTCGTTTCACCACTCTTTAGACATAACGGTCTATAACCGTCTTTCACTACTCCTTACGTTTCGTAAAAGAAGCTCCAGGGGGTAATTCATAATTCGCTCTGTACTGGTTCGCACCGACCACCAGCTCTCTGAAATCAGAAATCGAAATACTACTAAATCCTATCAACGCCGATTCATATGATGTTAGTTAAATTTTTATCATATATTCGTCTTACATGTCAATAAAAATGTTTAATATTTTTTTAGGGAAATAAAGGAGAAAAGTTTTAATACTGCGAAAACGTGCGTTATAATGAATTTGAAAGGGGAGGAAAGAGTGAAGAAAAAAATAATTCTTTTTACCACCTTACTAGTCGTTGGAGGAAGTGCTGGAATTTACACAGCTTTTGCAGCTGAATCAGAGCAGTCAAAACAAAGTCAAACAAAGCAGTCAGAAGTGAAGAAAGTGAAAGAAACTGAAGAGAAGAAGTCGATGGAAAAAGCAGCTGCAAAACTCGGAGTTTCTACTGAAGGAAAGACAAAAGAAGAGATTACGAAAGAAGTAGACACGGCTAGGTTTGAGCAGCGCCATGAATTATTAATTGAGCATGCGAAGCAACTTGGAATTGATACAGAAGGAAAAAAAGATGAAGAGATTATTTTAGAAATTGGCAAGATACAACATGGAAAGTAGAACAACTTATCGTATGATAAGTTGTTCTTTTTTAAGAACTATTTGATTTAAAAATAATTGACAGTCATTTAATTTTAATGTTAACTATATTTATAAACTAGTTAACATTAGGGGTGGCAATTGTGACTATTAATAGTAATACGACTGAAAAATCGCCTTATACATATGAAGAATTATCGGAGAAAAATAAAGCTTACGTATGGCACCCATTTACACAAATGAAGGATTATTTAGAAGAAGATCCTGTCATTATTGAACGTGGAGAGGGAAGAAAGTTATACGACGTGAATGGAAATGAATACTGGGACGGTGTTTCGTCTATTTGGTTAAATGTTCATGGGCATCAAGTACCGGAACTAGATGAGGCAATTCGCGAGCAATTAAATAAAATTGCGCATTCTACTATGTTAGGGCTTGCTAATGTTCCATCTATTTTATTAGCAGAAAAAATAATTGATGTTGTACCAGAAGGGTTGAAGAAAGTATTCTATTCAGACTCTGGTTCAACAGCTGTTGAAATTGCAATTAAGATGGCATTTCAATATTGGCAGCATAAAGGAAAACCGAAGAAACAAAGATTTGTTACATTAAAAGAAGCGTATCACGGTGATACAATTGGAGCGGTTTCAGTAGGAGCGATAGACTTGTTTCACCAAGTGTATAGTTCACTATTATTTGAGGCAATTAAAATGCCGTATCCGTATACATATCGTTCTCCTTACGGAAATGACAAGGAAGAAATTGTGAATAGACATTTAGAAGAAATGGAAGAATTGCTGAAAGAAAAACATGAAGAAATCGCGGCAATTATTGTAGAACCTTTAATGCAAGGTGCTGGGGGCATGATTACAATGCCAAAAGGATATTTAAAAGGGTTACGTAATTTATGTACAAAATATAACGTTTTATTTATTACAGACGAAGTAGCGACTGGATTTGGGCGTACGGGGAAAATGTTTGCGTGTGAACATGAAAATGTGACGCCAGACATTTTAACGGCCGGAAAAGGTTTAACGGGCGGTTATTTACCAATTGCAGTTACAGTAACGACAGACGAAATATATAATGCCTTCTTAGGAGAGTATGAGGAACAAAAAACATTTTTCCATGGGCATAGTTATACAGGCAATCCTTTAGGGTGTGCTGTAGCAATCGCGAATCTAGAACTATATGAAAAAACTAAGTTAATAGAAGCTGTTGCGCATAAAACAGAATATGTAGCGGAGCAATTAGAAGCGCTTAATGAATATAAGCACGTAGGAGATATTCGTCAGTGTGGGTTAATGGTTGGAATTGAACTTGTGAAGAATAAGGAAACGAAAGAATCGTTTGAATGGACAGAGAGAGTTGGTGTTCAAGTATGTAAACGCTCAAGAGAGCTGGGCATGATTTTACGACCACTCGGTAATACGATTGTATTTATGCCTCCTCTTGCCTCTACAATTGATGAGATTGATGATATGTTACGCATTTTATATAAATCAATATCGGATGTTACGGAGGGAGAATCATGAGCGGTTTTTTCATAACGGCAACGGATACTGAAGTTGGAAAAACTGTAGTTGCCGGTGCATTAGCAGGTGTATTTAGAGAATTGGGATATAACATAGGGGTATATAAACCGTTGCAAAGCGGACATGTTGCATCAAACCTAGAGGGAGATGCAGCGAGGTTAAAAGTATTATCAGGTGTACCGACAAGAGAAGAAGAAATTTGCCCTTATTCTATTGAAGAACCGCTTGCTCCGAGACTGGCTATGAAAAGAGCTGGGAGGACAGTAACGTTAAAAGAAATTACTAGTCACTATAATGAACTACGAAAAGAGTTTAATAGCCTATTTGTAGAAGGGGCTGGTGGGCTTGCAGTCCCATATACAGAAGATGCTTTAGTGATTGATTTGGCAAAAGAATTACAGCTTCCTCTTATTGTAGTAGCGCGTCCTACACTAGGGACAGTTAATCATACTGTTTTAACAATTTCTTATGCAAAAGCACATGGCTTAACAGTAGCAGGTGTAATTTTATCTGGTTGTAAAGAATGTGAAAAAGAAAGAGTGCAAGAAAATAAAATAATGATTGAGGAGTTAAGTGGAGTGCCGGTTTTAGGGTTATTACCATTCCTTGAAGGAGAGTTTACAAAGGAAGAATTATTAGAAGCGGCAAAAGAGCATATTATGATTTCAAAATTAGAGGAGCTCATCCAAAATGAATCAAACATGGCGCGCGCATCTTCTATCTAAAGTAGAACAACTAAAGGAACAAGGGCAGTATCGCAATTTGCATGGAACAGAGCGATCCGAAGAGACATGGCTTATTCGAAATAAGAAAAGGATGCTAAATTTAGCATCGAATAATTATTTAGGATTAGCTGGGGATGAAAGGTTGAAAGAAGCTGCTATCGCCTGCACAAGAAAATATGGAACTGGAGCGACAGCATCTCGTCTCGTTGTAGGAAATTATCCATTGTATGAAGAGGTTGAGAGAAGTATATGCGATTGGAAAGGCACTGAAAAAGCTTTAATCGTAAATAGTGGATATACCGCAAATGTTGGCGTGATTTCTTCATTAGCCTGTCGTCACGATATTGTTTTTAGTGACAAATTAAATCATGCAAGTATCGTTGATGGAATTATATTAAGCGGGGCAGAACATAAAAGATATCGTCATAATGATTTGGATCATTTAGAGAAGCTATTGAAAATAGCGTCACCTGAAAAACGGAAATTAATCGTAACAGATACTGTTTTTAGTATGGATGGAGATACTGCATATTTAAGAGAGTTAGTGCAAATTAAAGAGAAATACGGGGCAATCATTATAGTTGATGAAGCACATGCAAGTGGAATATATGGCATCGATGGAGCTGGATTATCTCATATAGAAAAAGATATTGCTCAAAAAATTGATATACATATGGGGACGTTTAGTAAGGCTCTAGGGTGTTATGGTGCGTATTTAACGGGCGATTCCATTTATATAGAGTACTTACAAAATATGATGAGAAGCTTTATTTTTACTACAGCTTTACCACCAGGAACATTAGGAGCAGTGCAAAAAGCAATTGAAATTGTGAAAGAAGATAACGAAAGAAGAGAGCGACTGATAGCGAATGGTGCATATTTCAGGACGCATTTACAAGAAGCTGGTTTTGACATTGGGAATAGCTCAACACATATTGTACCGATTGTAGTCGGTTCAAATGAAAATGCTTTACGGTTTAGTGAAAGGTTACAAGAGGTAGGTATCGCAGCCATTGCAATTCGTCCGCCAACTGTTCCGGTTGGTAGTTCCCGAATTCGCTTTGCAGTTACGTCACAACATACAATAGCTGATTTGAAATGGGCTATTCAGCATATTGTACGCATTGGTAAAGAAGAGGGGTTTTTAGTATGAAAGAGCTAAAGATTATTTTTATTCCTGGGTGGGGAATGGAAGAAGGTGTTTGGACTTTAGTTCTACCGTACTTTAAAGAATATTCTGTTCGATGTATCAATTGGCGTAACGTGAAAGAACAAAGTGAATTTGCTGGGCGAATAATAGATGTAGCAAAGGATGAAAATGTAATTTTAGTTGGATGGTCACTAGGAGCGTTAGCGGCAGTTCAAGCTCATAAAAAGATTGAGGCGAAAGGTATTGTACTAATTGGTGGTACCGCTAAATTTACAAATACGAGCGACTATACGAGTGGATGGAATGATTTGCATGTAGAACGGCTGAAAAAGAATTTGGTGAGAAAGAAAGAAGATACGCTCAAGCGGTTCTATGAAAATATGTTTACAAAAAATGAGCTGAAGGAGAATACGAGTTTTGAAGAGATTGCGCTGCATTTTAAAGGAGACTCCATTCAGTCTTTACAATTAGGCTTAGATTATTTAATAGAAACAGATATGAGAAACGAATTAACAGATATCAAAGTCCCGTTGTTACTTCTTCATGGAGAGCAGGATGTGATATGTCCATTATCCGCAGCTCATAGTATGACAGAGAATACAAATGCTAAGCTAAAAATAGTAAGTGAGGCTGGACATGTGTTATGCGTAACGAATTTTGAATATTGCGCAAATGAAATCATTCAATTTGTAGAGGGGATACGACATGATCAACAAAACGTTACTACAAAAACGGTTTAATGGGGCGGCTGTATCCTACGATCAATATGCAAATGTACAAAAAAAGATGGCACATTCGTTACTTTCTATATTGAAGCGGCGATATAGTGAAACATCATCGATACGTATTTTAGAACTTGGATGCGGAACAGGTTATGTCACAGAGCAATTATCAGACTTATTTCCGAAAGCGCATATTACAGCTGTTGATTTTGCTGAAAGTATGATTGCAGTTGCGAAAACTAGACAAAACGTGAAAAATGTAACGTTTTACTGTGAGGATATCGAAAGATTACAACTTGAAGAAACATATGATGTCATTATTTCGAATGCCACATTTCAATGGCTAAATGATTTAAAACAAGTGATAAGAAATTTATTTCATCATTTGTCTATAGATGGACTATTACTCTTTTCAACGTTTGGACATGAAACATTTCAAGAATTGCATGCTTCGTTCCAGCGGGCGAAAGAAGAAAAAAATATACAAAATGAAACAGTGATTGGTCAACGTTTTTATTCGAAAGATCAGTTGTTTCATATATGCAAGATAGAAACAGGGGATGTGCATGTTTCTGAAACATGTTACATAGAGCGTTTTACAGAAGTTAAGGAGTTTCTACATTCTATTCGAAAAGTAGGAGCGACCAATAGTAATGAAGAGTCTTACTGTCAAAGTCCTTCACTCTTTCGTACGATGCTTCGTATATACGAAAGAGACTTCACGGAAAAAGAAGGGATAATGGCAACGTATCATGCTTTATTTGTGCATATAACAAAAGAGGGGAAGAGATGAAATGAAACAAGTACAAACAAAAAGGGATTGGAAGAAACTTGCATACGACGTAGTAGAAGAGAAAATGATTACGAAAGAAGATGCAATAGCGATATTAGAGGCTGACGATACAGAGGTTTTAGAAATTATGAATGCAGCTTATATTATCCGCCATCATCACTTTGGTAAAAAAATAAAATTAAACATGATTATTAATACGAAATCTGGATTATGTCCTGAAGATTGTGGGTATTGTTCACAGTCTATTATTTCAGAAGCACCGATTGATAAATATGCATGGTTAACGCAGGAAAAGATTGTAGAAGGGGCGCATGAAGCGATTCGCCGTAAAGCGGGTACATATTGTATTGTAGCATCTGGTCGTCGTCCGACGGATAAAGAAGTAAATCATGTAATTGGAGCCGTTAAAGAGATTCGTGATACGACAGATTTGAAGATTTGTTGTTGTTTAGGTTTCTTAAATGAAGATCAAGCAGGACGCTTAGCGGAAGCAGGCGTACATCGTTATAACCATAACTTAAATACGCACGCAAACAATTATGATAGCATTTGCTCAACGCATACGTATGACGATCGTGTTGATACAGTTCAAAAAGCGAAACAAGCTGGTATTTCACCATGCTCTGGGGCGATTTTTGGAATGGGAGAGACAATAGAAGAGCGTGCTGAAATTGCATTTGAATTACAACGTATAGATGCAGATTCAATTCCATGTAATTTCCTTGTGGCTGTAAAGGGAACGCCGCTTGAAGGACAAAAAGAGTTAACACCTGTAGAATGTTTAAAGGTGCTGGCGATGATGCGTTTTGTAAACCCAACAAAAGAAATTCGTATTTCAGGAGGACGCGAAATCAATTTGCGATCTGTACAGCCGCTCGGTTTATTTGCAGCAAATTCTATCTTTGTTGGCGATTACTTAACGACAGCTGGGCAAGAGCCGACTGCGGACTGGGGTATGATAGAAGATTTAGGATTCGAAATTGAGGAATGTGCATTATAAGATAGAGAAAAAGCAAACTTGTAAAAGAGTTTGCTTTTTTTGTAAATAAAATGTAATAAATAGTTGGGAACGCTTGATACTATTGGTTTTTGAGCGAAAAAAATAATTTTGGTGGACGAATTTTCCAAGCATTAGTTGTACATAGTAAATATGTAATTTATATTGGGTTGGAGGATTTTACATGTACAAATACATATTAGCGATTATGACTTGTCTAATTTTAATAAAAGCAATAAGTGCTGATCCAGTTAAGGCCGCCGAAAATCCTGAACAAAAAGAAATGCAACAAAGAATTGAACAACATTTTCGAACGAAAGCAGAACATTTTGGCTTGAAAACGGAAGGGAAAGATTTAAAAGAAGTACGAAAAGAAATTACTATTATAGAAGAAGCGAAAAAAAGAGAGAATGTATGGAGAACAGCGCAAACTCTTCGTATACAAACAGAAGGGAAAACGATGGATGAATTAATACAAGATGTACGGAAAAAGGTAAGGAAATAAAAAAAGAGGCCGTAGCCTCTTTTTTTATGCCCATTGTTTTGATAAGTGAGCCATTTCAATTGCAGCAACTGCTGATTCATAGCCTTTATTACCAGCTTTTGTACCTGCACGTTCAATCGCTTGTTCAATTGTTTCTGTCGTTAATACACCGAAAATAACTGGTATGTCTGTTTGTAGTGATAAAGATGCAACACCTTTTGCTACTTCATTACAAACGTAATCGTAATGCGTTGTAGCACCTCGAATTACAGTACCTAACGTAATAACAGCATCATACTTTCCGCTATTAGCCATCTTTTTAGCGATTAAAGGAATTTCAAATGCACCAGGAACCCATGCAACATCAATATCGTTTTCTTCTACACCGTGACGCTTTAATCCGTCTAAAGCACCGCCGAGTAACTTGCTTGTAATAAATTCATTAAAACGTCCAACAACAACCCCAACTTTTAAACCTGTACCAACTAAATGACCTTCGAATACCATAATAAATCTCTCCCTTAATTATAAGTTTAATAAGTGTCCTAATTTGTTTACTTTCGTTTGTAAATACGTTTTATTCTCTTTTTTTGCTGGCATTTGCAATGGAACACGCTCGATTACTTCTAAATCGTAACCTTGTAAGCCAGCAATTTTTCGTGGATTATTCGTTAATAGTCGTAAACTTTGTAAGCCTAAATCTTTTAAAATTTGAGCGCCAATACCGTAATCGCGAAGGTCAGCTGGGAACCCAAGCTTTTCATTTGCTTCTACAGTATCGAATCCTTCTTCTTGTAATTTATAAGCGCGAAGCTTATTAAGAAGGCCAATTCCTCGTCCTTCTTGTCTCATATAGAGAAGGACACCTTTTCCTTCTCGCTCAATTTGAGCAAGTGCAGCGTGTAGCTGTGGTCCGCAATCACAGCGGCATGAACCAAATACATCACCTGTTAAGCATTCAGAATGAACGCGGACGAGCATTGGTTCACCTGTTGAAATATCACCTTTTACGAGTGCGATATGTTCTTTTGAATCTAATGAATTAGAATAGCCAATTGCATGGAAAGTACCGAAATCTGTAGGTAGTGTAATTTCCACTTCTCTCGTCACAAGCGTTTCATGATGGCGGCGATAAGCAATTAAATCTTCTATTGTTATCATTTTTATATCAAATTGTTTTGCACACGCTATTAAATCAGGTACACGCGCCATCGTACCGTCCTCATTTATAATCTCGCAAATGACTCCAGCTGGCTCAGTTCCGCACAGCTTTGCCAAATCAACAGCAGCTTCTGTATGACCTGCACGGCGCAGTACACCGCCTTCTTTCGCAATTAATGGAAAGATATGCCCAGGACGATTGAAATCAGCACTTTTTGATGCAGGGTTTAACAATTCTTGTATCGTAGTTGCACGTTCGTGAGCGCTAATCCCTGTTGTGGTAGAAACATGATCAATGCTCACTGTAAACGCAGTATGATGCGAATCTGTATTATGAGATACCATTGGTTCTAATTGTAGGCGCTCCGCGTACCCTTCCGTAATTGGTACACAAACGAGACCGCGACCGTGTGTAATCATAAAATTAATCGTTTCCGGTGTAATATACTCTGCTAAAGCAATAAAATCACCTTCATTTTCACGGTTTTCATCATCACATACGATAACGACTTTTCCTTGTTTTAAATCTTCTAGAGCTTCTTCAATACGATGAAACATTATACTTCCCCCTTATAGAAATCCATTTTCTTGTAAAAAGCTCTCGGTCATTGAGCCTGTTCTTTTTACAGGTTTAGTAATAAAGCGTTCGATATATTTACCAATCATGTCACACTCAATGTTTACGATGTCTCCGGCATTCTTTTCTCCGATGACAGATTCGCTTACTGTGTGCGGGATGAGTGAAATTGTTATGGAAGATTCGTCTAAATCAAATATCGTTAAACTCGTTCCATCAACAGCAACAGACCCTTTATGCAAACAATAGCGCAGCAATTCATCAGAAATTGCTATTTTGTAATAGACGGCATTGTAATGTTGTTTTTTAGTTAAAATCGTCCCGATGCCATCAATATGTCCTGAAACGAAATGTCCACCGAATCGTCCGTTTGCAGCCATAGCTCGCTCTAAATTTACTTTAGAGTGGGATTTAAGCAGGCGAAGTGAGGTTGATTGCATCGTTTCAGGCATTGCATCAACTGTAAATGAAGTAGATGTAAAACTCGTTACAGTTAAGCAAATACCGTTAACCGCGATACTATCACCTAAGTGAACATCTGATAAAATTTTATTTGCATGGATCGTTAATTTCATCGCTTCTCCGCTTTGTTGCATGTTTGTTATCGTTCCTAATTCTTCTACAATTCCTGTAAACATTTCGTCACCTCACTTTGAGCATTCGCAACGATTTTTATATCATCGCCAATTTGTTTCATCTCTTGAATTTTCAAGGGAAGTGCATCTTGTAATTTTGAAAAACCATTTCCTCCAAATAGAGTAGGGGCATCTTTACCACCAATTAATTTCGGGCTTATATAGGTTACAATTTCATTGAAATTGTTTGTTTTTAAAAAACTTGCATGCACTGTTTGCCCACCTTCGACGAAAAGAGAAAGTATCTGTTTTTCGCCGAGTAGGTATAAGACATCTTGGATTTCAATTTGCTTTGTTCTCATTTGGAATATAGCTATATTTTCAGATTCATAAGAAGCTATTTTTTCTTTATTTACATCCTTCCCGACAATAATCCATGTCGGTGCTACACCGTCTGTCATGACATGGGAAGATGGTGGCGTTCGTAAATGGGTATCCAAAATAACGCGTATAGGATGTTTACCCCCGTTAGGAATTCTTGTTGTTAAATGCGGATTATCAGCTATAACCGTATTCACCCCGACAAGAATTGCATCATGTGTATGGCGGTATTGGTGAACATCAGCTCGTGCTTCTTCACCTGTGATCCATTTACTTTCACCAGTTGTAGTTGCTGTTTTTCCGTCTAAGCTCATCGCTGTTTTAATTGTTACAAACGGTCGTTTCGTTTTCATATAGTGAAAAAAGTATCGGTTTAGTAAAGTGGCTTCTTCCTCAAGAACACCGGTAGTTACTTCGATGCCAGCTTCTTCTAATCTCCTTTTTCCATTACCAGAAACGAGTGGGTTACAATCAAGGGTAGCAATGACAACGCGTTTGACTTCTTTTTTGATGAGTAATTCACAGCAAGGAGGTGTTTTCCCAAAGTGGCTACACGGTTCAAGTGTTACATAAACGGTAGCGTTTTTGGCGTTCGCACCAGCCATATGAAGGGCGTGAACTTCTGCGTGTTCTTCACCAGCATGTAAGTGAGCGCCCATACCGACGATGTTTCCATCGTTTACAACAACAGCACCAACCATAGGATTTGGACTCGTTTGTCCTGATGTAGTTTTTGCTAACTGCAAGGCAATCCTCATATATTCTTGATCTGTCATTCTCTTCACCTCTCCTAAAAAAATCAAAAAACCCCAAGGAATTAATATCCTTGGGGTTTGGGAGACGTGATTTCTAGAAATATAGTTCGAATACGAAAGTATAGGAAAGAAACCTAACGATGATTGATATTTTTGCATAAGGAAAAAACCTAGCAAAGATATCAAATTTTTTAAACGCTAGTTGTCTCTTTTTTATTTCAGTATAAAAAATGAGTATAGAAAACTAAGCATATATACAGCTTCAAAATGAAACTTTAAAAATATGCATACTGAAATAAAAGTGTATTCACTATATAAAAAACTAGAAACATATCCTTCTCCCATCCAGACTATACTGTCGGCCCTAGAGTTTCACTAGATCCACCGTTTTCGAGTTGAAAACGGGTCACGGACTTAGAAGTTTTCACTTCATCACCGCCGGTTGGGAATTTCACCCGACCCCGAAGGATGCTGTTTGGTCAAATTATAGCACAAAAAAGAAAAAAGGCTAGCAAAAAATATTCGAATGTGAAGAATTGTGTGAAAATACATAGAGGTTGGAATGGAGACAAAAGTATTAGAAATGTTGTTAGGGAAAGGGCTATACAGGTTTTGATTAAAAGAAAAAACATGCACAAAGAAATGTGCATGTTACTTGCCTTATTACTCTGCCTCTGGTGCTCTAACAACAGATTCGAATTTCCCTTTATGCGAAGCATCGCAATAAGGCATGTTTTTTGATAAGCCACAACGGCATAAAGAAAATGCCGGTTTTGCTGGGAATACATTTCCTTGTGAGTCGACTAGTTCCACGTCCCCTGTAACGCGAAAAGAGCCATTATCATTTACTTTAATTTGTACTTTTGCCAATGCTATCCCTCCTTTCCAAACGCTTAGTTTCATCATATAATCAAGGGAAGTACTTGACAATATAAAAAGAGCACTTTCTTTGGAAGAGAAGAGAGTGTTATAATGTTTTTTATAACTGACTAGAGTAAGGTGACGAAAGATGGATAAACAATTACGTACATTACGAAATATTGCAAATGAGCGCACGTGGGCATCATTTTTGAATGATAATCATCCATATAGTTTGTTACATTGGTCCATTGCAGGTGTAGGACAAGAAGTAAAAGATGTTTGGTTACTTCAAGATGAGGTAACGTTTCAAACGACAGAATTTCCAACACTAGATGAAGCGGTAAAGTGGATTTCTGAAAATATGGAACAAGTTACAGACGTTTTAGCGCAATAAAAAAACAGGCTTATGCAAGCCTGTTTTTTGTTTCTTTTACGTATGTGTTTAAAAATTGATCGACGGCTGTTTCATACTCTTCCTTATTTTCGTTATAAGAGCAAGCGTGTGCACCGTGTTCTGCAATATAAAGTTGTTTATTATTTTCTTTTGCTTCATATAAAGCTTTCGTCATATCAGCTAAAATATAATCGTCATCTTTACTATGAATAAAGAGAACGGGATTATTAATATTTTTGATACAGTCGATTGGTGAAACTTCACGAATCGTATAACCGTCACGAACTTTTAAAAAAGCATTTGCTAAAGGCAATAAAGGCCACTTTGGTAAATGGAATTCAACCTTTAAACGGTGCTGTAATTGTCCGTAAAAATCAGAGAAAGGACAATCTGCAATATAAAAATCGGCACCATCTTCTACAAGTCCTGCGTATTGAAGAAGTGTTGCAGCCCCCATGGATTCACCATGAATACCGAGTGTTATATTTGTGCCAAAACGACTTTTTAGCCAGTCAACTACGGATTTTAAATCATGTTTTTCATAGTATCCATAGCTTGTTGTTTTCCCGCCAGTTTTACCATGTCGACGATGATCGTAAATCAAGACGTTATATCCTCTGTTTAAAAATAAGTTTGCATATTTTACAGAGTTCATTTTATTTACAGTTACGCCGTGACAGAAAACCATAAATTTGTTGGAATGACCAGCAGGAATGTAATATCCATGAAGATCATATCCGAATTGCGAAGGAATATGAATTTCTTCTTTATGAAGAGCATCAAAATCTTCTATACGAAAATGTTTTTTCGTTTCTCGTTCTAGAACTTCTTCCTCTGTTTTTTTCTTTAAGTACATCACTTTATTTGTAAAGAAAATTCCAAGGGCAGTTATCGCACCTAGTATAGTAAACAATGCTGCAAAAAAACGTTTCATACTTTACCTCATCCTCCAAATACCGTTACATGTGATACACTTACATTGTATCACATGGATATAAAAGGGGAGAAATAGGAAATGCTGCATATACAAAAAATTACGCCAGCGATGAAAGAGACAATTCGAATGTTCATGTGTGAGAATTGGGGAAGCTCATTGATGGTTTCACGTGGTAAGGGGCATCAGTTAGAAGAGTTGCCAGGATTTGTTGCACTATTTGAAGACAGAATAATCGGAATTATAACGTATGAAGTGACCGGAAATATGTGCGAAATTGTATCGTTAGATAGCTTTGAAGAAAGAAAAGGAATAGGGACGAAACTTGTGGATTGTGTATTACAAGTTGCTGAAGAAGAAGGGTGCAGGCAGATTTGGCTCATTACAACGAATGATAATATGAATGCATTACGTTTTTACCAAAAACGTAATTTCATGATGACAAATTTATATGTGAACGCAGTGGAAGAGGCACGAAAAATAAAGAAAGAAATTCCACGTATTGGGTATGATCGAATCCCGATATTACATGAAATTCAGCTAGAATATCGTATAATGAAGTGATGTAACAATTTTCAGAAATATAAGTTATTACCCTTGACGGAAATTGTAATTTAAGTTACCGTAAAATTGTAATCTATTACCATATTAAGGGGTGACGATGTGGCAACTATACGTGATGTTGCAAAATTGGCAGGTGTTTCAGTCGCAACTGTTTCAAGAGTTATTAATGAAAAAGGATACGTTCATGAGGACACAGTAAAACAAGTAAAGGAAGCAATTGAGGAATTACATTATAGACCAAATAGTGCGGCAAAACCATTATTTAAACAAAACTCAACGATAATTGCATTACTTGTAGATAATTTATGTAATCCATCAAACATCACTTTGCTACATTGTATGGAAGAAATAGCATATGAAGAAGGATATCAAATAATTGTTTGTAATATAAAGAATAAAGATAAATATATACATATGTTAAAGCAAAATAACGTTGCAGGGGTTATTTTGACAAAATCAGTTTTTAAAAGTATAGGAGAAATTGCATTTCCGTTTGTAGTGATTGATGAAAAACAATCTCTTACAGAGTATTATGAAGGTGGACAGAGAGCTGTTTCTTTATTGAAAGAGAAAGGTTGTCACTTTCTTGCTTATATCGGTGAGGGAGATGAAAGCGAAGAAGTAGAAGAGCATATATCAGGATTTTTAGACGCTGTTTGGGAGGAAGGAATCTCTTATCGAGAGGAAAGTGTACAAGGGTATACGAATAAACAATTCATTACATTACTACAAAATCATCCGTATATAGATGGAATTGTAATCTCAAGTGATACGATTGCTATTGAGTTAATCCGAGCAGCGAAAGTTTTAAATATCCCTATACCAGATAAATTACAAATTATTGGACCTAACGGGAGTATAGAGTGTGGATGGATAGGTCCATCGCTACCGACGATTGAAAGATATGTCGAAGAAAATGGGAAAATAGCTTTTCAAAAATTAATTGGAAAAATAAAAGTAAAAGGTGCGTTGTAAAAAACGCACCTTTTATAATGTAATGGCCGCAATGAAGCCAAATATAAGTAACGGTATATTATAATGCAGAAAAGTTGGTACACATGTATCCCATATATGATGATGTTGACCATCAGCATTTAAACCGGATGTTGGTCCAAGTGTACTATCTGATGCTGGAGATCCTGCATCGCCTAGCGCTCCTGCTGTACCGATAATTGCAATGGTGGCCATTGGACTAAATCCGAGCTGGATGCAAAGAGGTACAAAAATTGTTGTTAAGATAGGGATAGTTGAAAAGGATGAACCAATTCCCATCGTAACGAGCAGTCCAATAACGAGCATAAGAAATGCAGCAAGTGGTTTGTTATTTCCGATTATCTGTGCACTCGTTTGCACAAGCGATTCAACATGTCCTGTTTTTCGAAGAACAGCGCCGAATCCAGCTGCTGAAATCATAACAAATCCGATAAAGGACATCATGCGCATTCCGCTCGTTAATATCGCGTCTGCTTCTTTAAGCGGTAGACTACCACTAACTGACAAGACGATAATCCCTGCTAAAGCACCGAAAATCATTGATTCTGTTGCTAATTGAACAGTCAATGTAGCTAAGATAGATACTAGCCCGAAAGTAATACTTCGCTTTGTATAGGGAACGATTTCATTTGCTGCAGTATGAATTTGTTCTGTTTCATACGTACGAGGTTTTCGGTACGTAATAAATACTGCTACACATAGCCCGATAATCATACCGATTGAGGGAATCGTCATCGCTTTTGGAATAAGTGTAACATCAAATGTAAGACCACTTTGTGCAGCATTTGTTTGTAATACGTCATGGAATATCTTTCCGAATCCAGCTGGAACCCACATATAAGGAGTAATCAACCCGAATGTAATAATACATGTAACAAGTCTGCGATCCACTTTCAACTCATTTAATACTTTTAAAAGTGCTGGAATTAAGATAGGGATGAAAGCGATATGAACAGGAATAACATTTTGTGAGAAACAAGCCATTGTTAAAATGATGAATAAAATAAGTATTTTAGAATAAATTTGTTTTTTTGTGTCTTGTTCGTTGCCAACCCATTTTAATGCGGTTTGAATCATAGCATCTGGAAGTCCTGTTTTGGAAAGGGAAATAGCGAAACCGCCAAGCATTGCATAACTTAAAGCGATAGGAGCACTGTTTCCAAGACCAGTTGTAAAAGTGTTAATTGTTTCTGAAATACCGAGTCCACCGATAAGTCCGCCTGTTAAAGCTCCAACAATGATGGCGACAATGACCTGGACACGTAACAAACTAAGCAATAGCATGACTGCTACTGCGACGAGTACAGCATTCATAATAAATGTAATCTCCTAATTTTTATTCTGTTAAAGCAAGTAAATATGAAGTACTTCGCTATATTTATACATACTTGCGACATATTATTATAAAATGTTTTCTATGAAATGTAAAAGAGCCTTTTGTTACTAATGCTGAAAAGCTAGCTCTTGTTTAATTGATTGCAAAGAATTAGCGAATAATTCCGGTTCTTCTAAATCAGGAGAATGTGCTGAATTTGGGAACCAAATCATCTTTTTTATGGGCGCTTCTATCACATCACAATATTCTTGAACGAGTGCATAAGGAGTTTGATAATCATAGCGACCAGAAAAAAAATAAACTGGAATAGATAAACTTGCAATAGAAGAAAAGAAATCAATTGTCAGCATTTCTTCCCATAAAACGCCAGATTTTAAATTTCCTGCGAGAAACTTAAACCAGTCTAATAGCGTATATTCAGGAGAAAAGAAACCTTTTCGTATGAAAGAAAAGGAAGATCCGTTTTGGATTGCTCCTCCGAATGTGCCAAGCCACTTTCTTTGAATAATGAGACGTCTCGTATCTAAAAATGGTGGTTTCCCTAATTTTAAAAGGGAAGCTAATGCTTTTTTATGATCATGTTTTTTAGCAGAGTTAATTAAATGCTGATATAGTAATTCTTCGTTTTGTTTCATATGTACAATCTGTCCAATACCGATGTAAGCCTCGATATACTGTGGATATTGATGTGCTATGTTAAGCCCGATAATACTTCCCCAAGAATGGCCAGCGAGAAATAGTTTTTGTTTGTTGAACCTTTTAAGTACATACTGAATAACTTCTTGTGCATCGGAAACGAATTGTTCGATTGTAAAAGTTGCCCCGAAATCTTTCATTGAAAAGGATTTACCCGCCCCGCGCTGATCCCAATTAATAACGATGAAGTGTTTCTCCAATTCTTTTTGAAAATGACGAATAAATCCGATTTGTGCCATGCCCGGTCCACCGTGACAGCATAATAAAATAGGTTGCTCTACGTTTTGCCCGCGCATAAGGAGAGTTTGTTTTCGATTATTAATCATAACGCTTTCCATCGTAGCGATACTATTAGGAATGAGTTGTTTATTTTCATTATAAAACTGTGGGGTATAGCTACGAAAAAGCATATTGAAACCCTCCTTTTCTGAAATCATACGAATCGCACAGGCTATTCGTTTTGCATATACTGTTAGAAAATCATTGTAACATACCATACTAGTGTCATTTCAACACGGGAGGAGGGAAATTGTGACGATTGGAGAAATTATAGATTGTCTAAATAGACGTGAATCAATCGCTATTATAGCAAAGCGCCTTGAAATAAGTCCCTATACATTATCGAAGAAATTGAGATTGATTGGATACGAATATGATGGAGAGCAGAAGAAACGTATTTTTGTAGGAGATGGAGAAGAACCACGTCACTTACAACTCCAAGAAGCGACCGCCCTTCAATATGCGAAAACAGATTATCAACTATTAATTTATGAGCAATTACAAAGTATTTATGAATTATTAAGCAAAAGAGAAGAAGTAAGTGCACCAATTATGAGTAAAAGTATAGAGAAAAAGAAACGTACCTTTTCTATTAATGTAGAAATATTAGCGAAATTAGATGTTATATCAGAATCGAAAGGGATTCAAAAATCTAAACTTGTCGAAGAGGCGTTACTACAATTTTTACAACAATATGGTGTTAGCAAAACATCACATTTTGGTAACTAAAGAAAAGGATACTATGTTCATTTTAAGAACGAGTATCCTTTTTGGGGTTCACATATATTACAAGTAAAATAAAGGTTGTTTGTACATAGCGTACTTAATTTATTTTTTGAATTCTTCCATCAATAACTGGCTGAATTGGTTCTTTTAATTGTTTCACATAATCGACTAGCGCTTCAAAGTCGTTTGGACCAGTTTCTGAATTCTTCCCATTTTTAAATGATACGAATCCGTCACCACCAGAAGCTAAGAAAGCATTCGCAACTACGCTGTATGTTTTAGATGGAGATAATTCTTCGCCATTCGTTAAGTTAATACTTGTCACTTTTTCACCGTTTGGTTTGCTTGCATCCCAAGTATATTGAATACCTGAAATTTGGAGCATTCTTGTTGTACCTTTTTGCCATTGTTGATTTAAAATATCGCGAATATCTTGACCTGTTAAATCCAATTTAATCAATTGATTTCCAAAAGGCTGAATACCGTATAATTCGCCCCATGTAATATCGCCAGCGTCTAAGTCATTACGAATGCCACCAGGATTCATAAGTGCGATTTGAGCTTGCATCGTTTGGCGCTGTGCATCGGCAATTACATTTCCGAGAGTGGACTCACCAGCATCGTTTTGTTTACGGTCAATAGGTGCTGTAGATTTTCCTACAACTTCATTTACAAGTGGTGCGATTTTTTCTTTATATTGATCTAGTTTTTGCTTTACTTGTTTATCAGGTTCTACACCTTCATGATATGTTGTAATAACTTCAGCTTTTTTCTTTACAATGTTTTTTGTTTTACGGTCAATCTTTACATCTACGTCTGAAAAAGCCGTTCCGTAAGAGTTCGCCTGTACGATAAGCTTATTATTAACTGTACCATTTACATACGTATGACTATGCCCACCGAAAATGACATCAACTTCTGGATCCGTTTCATTTGCAATTCGGTTAAGGTCGCCATTTGTTACACCAGATTCATCAGTCGTTCCGCCAACATGTGCAAGGACGACAATGGATTTAACGCCGAGACGCTTTAACTGTTGCGCTGATTTATTAATAGCTTCAACTTCGTCAGTGATCTGTACATTTTTAAGCATAGTAGGCATAACGACATTTGGTGTATCAGTTGTAACAACGCCGATGAATCCTACAGGAACACCATCTACCATTTTTACAGTAAATGGTGGTAAAAATAAGCGACCAGTTGACTTGTTATAAAAGTTAGCAGCTACATAAGGGAAGTTAGCACCTTTGAAATTCCCTGTTTTTTCGTGATATCCACCGTAAATGAGGCGTTTCATTTCATCGATACCTTCATCAAATTCATGGTTTCCGATTGTACCAACATCAAATTTTAAGTCATTTAAAAATTCAATTGTTGGTTCATCTTGTAACAATGCTGAAACTGGTGGACTAGCTCCGACAACATCGCCAGCATGTACGAGAAGTGTATTCGGATTTTGTTTTTTACGTTCTTTTAAATAAGTGGCTAAGTAATCAGCGCCACCAGCTTCTTTGTTATTAATTTTTTTTACAGTATCTAGTTGTCCATGGAAATCATTAATACCAAGCATTTGTACGTCTATGTAGCGATTTTGTTCAGCTGGAGTCTGAGATGGGGGAGCGGCAAATACGCTTGAAAAAGTAATAGTGCTTAAAACAGCAACGGCAGGGATAATTTTTTTCCACATAATTCATGTCTCCTTTTTTATAATCTGACATCATACGACATAATTTTAATAGATTCATAGGATTATATCCACAATAAAATTTAGTTTTTTCGAAAAATTAACATATTTACAAAAAAAGAATAATAGCGTAAGGAACCTTTTTTATTGTCGATTCTACCGAGTATCTACTATAATGGAGAAAAAAGTAAAAGGTGAGCAGCATGAAGAAAAAGAAACAAAGACAAATACAAAGACAATCTCAAGTGAATCAACAAAAGAATGAATCGCTAACATTAGGGGATCAATTAAATGATTCACTCATGCAACAATTAAAGAATAAGAAAAAAGAGTTGCAAGTGAGAGAAGAGAAAAAAGAGGCAGCAGAACTAGAAAGAAAGCGTCAAGAACAAAAAGAACGTGAAAAAAATAAATCATTTGAAGAACTGTTAAGTGAAAGCAATCTTACTTGGAAAGACTTTAAATAATAACAAAAATGATCAGTGAAATACCACTGATCATTTTTTGACGAGTTTGTAAGAAAAGGGGAGTTAAAATGAGAAAAATTGTAGTCGTTCCGTATGAAAATCATTGGAACGAAAAATTTCAAATGGAGGCTGAAAGATTAAAGTCAGCGATGCCAGAAATGGTGAAAATCCATCATATTGGAAGTACGTCAGTGCCAGGACTGGCAGCTAAACCAATTATAGATATGATTATGGAAGTAGAGAGTATCGATAGAGTAGATCATTGGAATGAACGTTTTGAAGAGCTTGGTTACATCGTCAAAGGGGAAAATGGTATTTCAGGACGCCGCTTTTTTATTCATGGAACGGAGGAAAAACGCTCGTATCATTTACACGTGTTTGAAAAAGGAAATCCCGAGATAGTAAGGCATTTAGCATTTCGTGACTATATGATGGCTCATTGTGAAGAAGCAGAGGCATATGCAACTTTAAAGAAAGAATTAGCCGAAAAATATACATATGATGGCATGCAATATACGGAAGGAAAAAATGAGTTTGTACGTAATGTGGATGAGAAAGCGAAAGAATGGAGAGAGGGAAACGTGAATAATTGAGTTCACGTGTTTCGTGTATAAAATTATTATGTAAACTGTACGTAAGTTTTGACTTTTGGGATAAATATTGTTGAAATAAAGTTGTGGTTTATAAAAATGTAACAATGAAAGGAAGACGACTGTGCATATTCCAACAATTACACTTCATAATGGCGTGAAAATGCCAATGATTGGCCTAGGCGTTTATAAAGCGAAAGAAGGCGACGAAGTAAAACAAGCAGTAAAAACAGCGCTAGAAGTTGGATATCGTTCAATTGATACAGCAACTGTATATGAAAATGAAAGCGGTGTCGGAGAAGCGGTTCGTGAATCAGGGATTCCGAGAGAAGACATATTTATTACAACAAAAGTTTGGAACGACGATCAAGGATACGAGGAAACACTTGAGGCATTTGAAAAAAGCTTAAAGAAATTACAAATGGACTATGTAGATTTATATTTAATACATTGGCCAATTAGAGGAAAGTATGTTGATACGTACCGAGCTTTAGAAAAATTATATGAAGAAGGTAAAGTGCGCGCAATTGGTGTTTCTAATTTTCATCAACATCATTTAGAATTGTTATTACCAAATTGTAAAGTGAAGCCAATGGTAAACCAAGTGGAACTTCATCCGATGTTAGCGCAATTTGAATTGCGTGCTTTCTGTCAAGGTGAGCAAATTCAAATGGAAGCATGGAGTCCATTAATGAGGGGCGGCGAAGTATTCCAGCATCCAATCATTCAAGCTATTGCTAACAAATATGAAAAAACACCTGCGCAAGTTATATTAAGATGGGATATTCAAAGTGGAATTGTTACAATTCCTAAATCTGTTACACCATCTCGTATTCAGGAGAATTTTACTATTTTTGATTTCTCCCTAACGGAAGAAGAGATGAATCAAATTAATACGTTAAATCGTAATTTACATGTAGGAACGAATCCAGATAAATATGATACGTTATAAAAAGACGCTACCAGTATGGTAGCGTCTTTCTAACGATGTAAAGCGTAGGTATCACATTTAGCAATTTGCTGAAGTTGTATATATTCTGCTGTTGTTAACTGTGTTTGTGTACTAGCCTGTACATTTTCTTGCAATTGTTGAATGGAGCTTGCACCAGGTATAACAGCTGCAATAGTTTCGTTATGTAAGCAATATTGAATAGCTGTTCCTGTTAAAGAGCGTTCTCCAATCGCTTCTTTTACACTCGCTAGTGTTGTATTTAATTCATCGTATGAATAAGAAAGGTAATCCTTTTCTTTTACTCTTTCTATCTTTCTTGCATTATTGTCAGTTAGAATTCCTTTTGCAAGTGGTCCACGAGCAATGACGCTAATTTGATGTTCAGTAAGAAGTGGGAACCATTCTTCTGGACGACGATTTAAAAGGCTATATTCCATTAGTACGCTAACGATATTTGAGCGTTTTGCATACTCACGGATGACATTTGGACGTATAGAAGAAATACCGTAATGGCGAATGATACCTTCTTGTTTCAATTCTTCAAAAGCTTCAATTGTTTCATCTATAGGATCTTCAATTGTCCCACCATGTAGCTGGTAAAGATCAATATAATCTGTTTGAAGTCTACGTAAACTTTCTTTTACTTCAGCCTTTATGTAAGCTTTGGAAGGATCCCAAGACCAGCCATTTTTTTCTTCTGTCCATCTATTTCCAACCTTCGTTGTGAGAACCAGTTTGTCTCGTTTTCCCTTTAAGGCTTTTCCAACAAATTCTTCATTTAATCCATAATCATATAAATCTGCTGTATCAAAAAAATTAATCCCTAAATCGATTGCTTCATCGATAATACGCATGGCTGCTGTTTCAGATGTACCGAGAGACATACAGCCAAGGCCCATTTCTGTAACAAATAAATCTGAGTTTCCTAATTGACGTTTTTTCATAAGTCAACCTCCTTCCCTTTATTGTACGAGAGGGAAAAGAGGTTGACAAACGTTTACTTTTGAAGACGCATGTTGTAAAAGTCCGATTGATGTGGGCTACTAATTAGAGGTGGATGGCCCCATCTGATTAATGTTTCACTTTATTTGCTGTAATCCACTCTTGTACAGTTGTATACTCTTTGCCATATTGTTTGAGCTTATGGCGAATTTGCCATGCTTTTCCGACTAAAGTGACGCGATTTGGTAAAATATAAACTTTCATTTCTATCACGCTCCTTTCAATGTGGTAAAATGTATGAGGAAAGAATAGGAAATAGAACAGGGAGATGAAGTAATATGAGTAATCTTGCAGAGAGAACGGTAAAAACTGAGCCGATTTTTGATGGTAGAGTTATAAAAGTTCGTGTTGATGATGTAGTATTACCAAATGGAGAAATGAGTAAACGTGAAATTGTAAATCACCCTGGTGCAGTTGCTATTATTGCTATTACTGATGAGGGGAAAATTGTGCTTGTTGAGCAGTATCGTAAAGCTCTTGAAAAAGCGATTATAGAAATTCCAGCTGGTAAGTTAGAACCAGGTGAAAAACCTGAGGTGACAGCAGTTCGTGAATTAGAAGAAGAAACAGGATATGTATGTGAAAACATGGAGCTCATTACTTCTTTCTATACATCTCCAGGATTCGCAGATGAAATTTTATATGTATATAAAGCGACAGGTTTGACAAAAAAAGAAAATAAAGCAGCTTTAGATGAAGATGAGTTTGTGGAGTTAATGGAAGTATCATTAGAAGAAGCGATTACCCTTATGAAGGATCTTCGTATTCATGATGCGAAGACGATGTTTGCAGTACAATATTTACAACTACAAAAATAAACACTCGCCAAAGGCGAGTGTTTTTTAATTAATTTTTGCATATACACGTGCATCACGTAAGCTACCATCCGGCGCTAGGAAATCATTTTCCATCGTGCCTTCTAAAATAAATTCTAAACGTTCTGCTAAGTTACATGCGTTTGTATTTGTTGCATCAGTACGAATTTCAATTCTTCTAGCACCTAGTTTATCAAAGGCAAATTGAATGGCACCTTTAATAGCTTCGGTCATATAGCCTTGTTTTGTATAAGCGCTATGTAGCCAGAAATGAAGTGAAAACTTTGGAATATCCCAGTTTTCAGGTTTAAGCGTAATCGCCCCGATGAATGTACCTGATACTTTATCGTATAAGTGAAAATCAAGTGTTTCACGAAGTAAAAACTGCCCGTGAGCGTTACGAACAATTTCTTCAGCACTCTCTTCTGTTTCAGCGTTAATTGGTATCCACGGCACTAAATCTTCTAGGGAAGCTTGGATTGCTTCATATACTTCGGCACCATCACCTGGAAACGGTTTGCGAACTTGTAAGCGTTCAGTTTGAAATAATGTTGGAAAATCTAATAATAATGGTTTCAAGAGAAATCCCTCCTATTCTCTACTTTTTAGTTTAGCAAAGTAGAGCGGAATTTCAATGTTAATTCGTCATACTTTTTTTCTTTCTTTCATACATTTTTAGTAATAGTGTGAACGGAGGGAAGAAAAATGTGGCGAAAAACTTGGCAAGACCGTGTAACGTCTCACATACTGGAAAACTCTTCATTATATATATTTAACGCTGTTTTATTATTGATGGGAGTAATATTTGGAGCCATTCTTGTGAATAGTTTACAAATAAATCAAAAACAAGATTTATCATTTTATTTACAGCGTTTTTTTGGACAAGTTTCTAAAGGAGAATTTGCTATCGCGGGCGAAATGTTTCGAGAAAGTTACTTTTCGCAGTTAAAATACATCGGCTTTATTTGGATTTTAGGGATTTCAATTATTGGATTGCCACTTATTTTTATTTTATTATTTGTAAAAGGAGTAGTTGTTGGATTTACAGTAGGTTTTTTAGTAAGTCAGCATGGTTGGAATGGATTATTACTTGCATTCGTATCTGTATTGCCACAAAACCTAATCATAATTCCAGTATTTCTCGTTATGACAACGATTGCCGCAAGCTTTTCTTTGCGAATGATTAGGCATCAATTTATCCGGAAAATAACGGAGCCACTATTACCATTATTAATTCGTTATACATGCTTTTTTCTTGTGATTGGAGCGGTGTTAGCTCTTGCTTCTAGTGTGGAAGCTTATGCATCGCCAGTTTTAATGAAAGAAGTCGTTGAAGCTATTAATAAAAAATAAATACTTTTTGAGAATAATTATCAATTTGTTTTTATTGTTTTTCTTTTGACAGAAGCCCTTCTTCTGATATAATGGTGTAAGAGTGGCGAGGAGGGAGTAGTACCGAATGGAAGAAAGAATTGAACGAATTAAGAAGCAATTACATGCAGCGAGCTATAAATTAACACCGCAACGTGAAGCAACAGTTCGTGTGCTGCTAGAAAATGAAGAAGATCATTTAAGCGCAGAAGATGTTTACCTCCTTGTAAAAGAAAAGTCGCCAGAGATCGGATTAGCAACCGTCTATCGAACTTTAGAGCTATTATCTGAGTTGAAAGTTGTCGATAAGATTAACTTCGGAGACGGTGTTTCACGCTATGACTTACGCCAAGAAGGTGCGCAGCGTTTTCACCATCATTTGATTTGTACACAATGTGGTGCTGTACAAGAAATACAAGAAGATTTACTTGGTGAAGTGGAAAGGAAAGTAGAACGAGACTGGAGCTTTAAGGTGAAAGATCATCGTTTAACATTCCATGGGATTTGTAAAAATTGTCAAGAAATTGAAACGGATGAAAAATAACCTTTTCCTATTTATCTAGGAAGAGGTTTTTTATTTGAATAAGGTATAAATTGGTGAAAGCTTGGCATATGTTGTAATAACTTATATTTTGGAGGAATTTACAATGCGCCGAGCTTTAAAATTAACTTTTGATGGAATAAAAGTATTTTTATTATTTACAAGTTGTACGATTTTGTTTTATTTCGCTATACTATGGATAAATGAAGAATATGAAAGCTATCATCGTTATGAAAAGCCAAAAGAAGAGACTGTAGAAAAAGTATCAGGGAATGAAGAGCCGGCAAAGGATGCTTTCGTAAATAGAATGATGTTTTTCTATGAAAGTGGGGAGTAGTGTAGATTGGAAGATCAATTAAAAGATTTTATTCATTATATGGTTGTCGAAAAGGGATTAGCGAAAAATACAGTAGTATCTTATGAACGTGATTTGAAAAGTTATGTAAAGTATTTGCAAAATGTAGAACAGGCAAAAACTTTTCATGAAGTGACACGCTTGCATATTGTTAACTTTCTACAACATTTAAAAGAAAACGGAAAATCTTCGAAAACATTAGCACGTCATATAGCATCGATTCGTTCGTTTCACCAATTTTTACTTCGTGAACGGGCGGTAGAACACGACCCATCCGTACATATTGAAACGCCGCAAGGAGAGCGGAAATTACCAAAAGTATTATCAGTTGATGAAGTAGAGGCGTTACTTCAGACACCAAAAATGACGAGTGCTTTTGGAGTTCGTGATAAGGCGATGCTAGAGTTACTGTATGCGACAGGACTTCGCGTTTCAGAATTAATCGCACTAAATTTAGAAGATGTCCATTTAACGATGGGGTTTGTTCGTTGCATAGGGAAAGGGAATAAAGAAAGAATTATTCCATTAGGAAGTTTAGCGACGGAAGCGATTCAAAAGTATATTGAAAAAGGAAGACGAGAATTGATGGGTAAAAAAGTAGTAGATGCACTCTTTTTAAACCATCATGGTAATCGATTATCGAGACAAGGTTTTTGGAAAATTTTAAAACGATTAGCGAAAGAAGCAAATATTGAAAAAGAGCTGACACCGCATACGTTGCGTCACTCTTTTGCTACGCATTTATTAGAAAATGGGGCAGATTTACGTGCTGTACAAGAAATGCTTGGACATGCCGATATTTCGACGACGCAAATTTATACGCACGTTTCAAAAACTAGATTAAAAGATGTATATAAACAGTTTCATCCGAGAGCATAGTTACTATGCTCTTTTTTTTCATAGATTCAGAAGGAAAGATCGTTTCACAGAAACTTCACAAACATTTCGTACATTGTTTTCAGTAGAAGACTGGAATATTACAATGTATTTCCTCTATACTAAATACAGTATGAAGGAGGAAATGATGATGAAAAAACTTATTATGACTTTATTTATCGCGATGCTAGCGTTGGCTGGCTGTAATACAAACAAAGAAGAACCGAAAAAAGAACAGAAACTTGAGGCTGTAAAAGTAGCGGTTCAAACAAATCCGAAAGAAATTAAACCAGGTGAAAAAACAGAAGTACAAGCACTTGTTACACAAGGAAAAGAGAAAGTAACGGATGCTGATGATGTAAAGTTTGAAATTTGGAAAGATGGCGACGAAAAGCACGAGATGTTAAATGGTAAGCATAAAGGGAAAGGTGTTTATGCAGTAGAGAAAACGTTTGAGACGGATGGAGTATACCATATTATCGCTCACACTAATGCACGTGAGATGCATGTTATGCCGGAAGTAAAAGTTGCTGTAGGAAATGCGAAAGTAGAAGATGCGAAAAAAGAAAGTAACGATCACGATGCAGGACACGGCGATCACAAAAGTGACACAATGATTCACCTTATGGCTGGTGATATAAAAGCAAATGCTGAATCAACGATGAAAGTTCATTTAAAGCAAAAAGAAGAGGCATTAACGGGTGCTGAAGTCCAACTTGAGATTTGGAAAGATGGTGTTGAAAAACACGAATTTATTCCTGCGAAAGAAGGGAATAAAGGAGAATATGAAAGTAAACATACTTTTAAAGAGAACGGTACTTACAAAGTGAAAGTGCATGTGAGAAAAGGCGAACTGCATGAACATAAAGAAGAAACAGTAGAAGTCAAATAATGAGCAGCTCTTTAGAGCTGCTTTTTATTTTGTATTATAAAGAAATAAGTCACAAAATAGTTAGCACTTCTTTGTATAATGGATTACAATAGAAGTGTGAAGAAAATGAGAAATTCTACGAAAATGTATTAAAAAGAAAGCGTAAACATGTTATGATATCAATATCAGATGTCTGACATCTGACTTAGAAAAAATTAGAAATGTTTTTAAGTCGTTTCCAGTAAAACAAAATAGGTTAGAGAATGATTGAAAGAAGTACTGTTTGACAATGAGAACGAAATATAATTCTTATGGATAACAGTTTCACTTTATAGCGTTTTGAACATACTACAAGAAGTAGAACTGAACTTATAGGAGGTCGCAGTTATGAATAAATATAAACGTATATTCTTAGTCGTAATGGACTCTGTGGGAATCGGTGAAGCACCGGATGCGGAGCAATTTGGTGATTTAGGTTCTGATACAATTGGACATATTGCTGAGCATATGAACGGATTACAAATGCCGAATATGGTGAAATTAGGTCTTGGAAACATTCGTGAAATGAAAGGTATCTCTAAAGTAGAAAAGCCACTTGGATATTATACAAAAATGCAAGAAAAATCTACGGGCAAAGATACAATGACAGGACACTGGGAAATTATGGGACTTTACATTGATACGCCATTCCAAGTGTTCCCTGAAGGATTCCCGAAAGAATTACTTGATGAATTAGAAGAAAAAACAGGCCGTAAAATTATCGGTAATAAGCCAGCTTCCGGAACTGAAATTCTTGATGAACTTGGTCAAGAGCAAATGGAAACAGGCTCTTTAATCGTTTATACGTCTGCTGATAGCGTACTACAAATCGCAGCACACGAAGAAGTAGTGCCACTTGATGAGTTATATAAAATTTGTAAAATTGCACGTGAATTAACATTAGATGAGAAGTATATGGTAGGACGTGTTATCGCTCGTCCATTCGTTGGTGAGCCAGGTAAATTCACACGTACACCAAATCGCCATGACTATGCGTTAAAGCCATTTGGCCGCACAGTAATGAATGAATTAAAAGATAGTGACTATGATGTAATTGCGATCGGTAAAATTTCTGACATATATGATGGTGAAGGGGTAACGGAATCACTTCGTACGAAGTCTAATATGGATGGAATGGATAAACTTGTAGATACATTAAACATGGACTTTACAGGTCTTAGTTTCTTAAACTTAGTTGACTTTGATGCATTATTTGGTCACCGCCGTGATCCACAAGGATATGGAGAAGCATTGCAAGAATATGATGCACGTCTTCCAGAAGTATTCGAAAAACTAAAAGAAGATGATCTATTATTAATTACAGCAGATCACGGTAATGATCCAGTTCACCACGGTACTGATCATACACGTGAATATGTACCGTTATTAGCATATAGCCCAAGCATGAAAGAAGGCGGACAAGAATTATCAATTCGTCAAACATTTGCTGATATTGGTGCAACAGTAGCAGAAAACTTCGGTGTGAAAATGCCAGAATACGGCACAAGCTTCTTAAACGAGCTAAAGAAATAGGGGGATAAAAAAATGAATCGTGAACTTATTACAAAATCAGCTTCATACTTAAAAGAGAAATTCCAAGAAACACCACAAGTAGGACTAATCCTTGGATCAGGACTAGGTGTATTAGCAGATGAAATCGAGAACGCAGTAACAGTACCTTACAGTGAAATCCCTGAATTCCCAGTGTCAACTGTAGAAGGTCATGCAGGTCAATTAGTATTCGGTACACTTCAAGGTGTTCCTGTAGTAGCAATGCAAGGACGTTTCCATTTCTATGAAGGATACGATATGCAAAAAGTAACATTCCCAGTTCGTGTTATGAAAGAACTAGGTGTAGAAACAGTTGTTGTAACGAATGCAGCTGGTGGTGTAAATACATCATTTGAGCCAGGTGACCTTATGTTAATTTCAGATCACATCAACTTCATGGGTACAAATCCATTAATCGGACCAAATGATTCTGAAATGGGTGTACGTTTCCCTGATATGTCTACATCATATACGACAGAACTTCGCGAAATGGCGAAACAAGTTGCAGCAGATTTAAATATTAAAGTACAAGAAGGTGTATACGTTGGAATGACAGGTCCTGTATATGAAACACCTGCTGAAATTCGTATGATTCGTACAATTGGCGGAGATGCAGTTGGTATGTCAACAGTACCTGAAGTAATTGTAGCGCGTCATGCTGGTATGAAAGTACTTGGTATTTCTTGTATTTCAAATATGGCAGCTGGTATTTTAGATCAGCCACTTCACCACGATGAAGTAATCGAAACGACAGAACGTGTTAAAGCTAACTTCTTAGCATTAGTAAAAGCAATCGTAAAACAAATGAAGGGGTGACTTCACAATGAGAATGGTGGACCTAATTGCAAAAAAACGTGATGGACATGCATTAACGACAGAAGAAATCAACTTTATCGTTGAAGGATATACAAATGGTGATATTCCTGATTATCAAGTAAGTTCACTTGCAATGGCAATTTTCTTCCAAGATATGAACGATCAAGAACGTGCTGATTTAACGATGGCAATGGTAAATAGCGGTGATACAATCGATTTATCAGCTATTGAAGGAGTAAAAGTAGATAAGCATTCAACAGGTGGTGTTGGTGATACAACGACACTTGTATTAGGTCCATTAGTAGCTGCTTTAGGTGTACCAGTTGCAAAAATGTCTGGACGTGGTTTAGGACATACTGGTGGTACAATTGACAAATTAGAAGCAGTTCCAGGATTCCATGTGGAAATTGAAAATGAAGAATTCATGCGTCTTGTAAATGAAAATAAAATTGCTGTAATCGGCCAAAGTGGAAACTTAACGCCTGCTGATAAAAAGTTATATGCACTTCGTGATGTAACAGCAACAGTAAACTCAATTCCGCTTATTGCAAGCTCGATTATGAGTAAGAAAATTGCTGCTGGTGCAGATGCGATTGTTCTTGATGTAAAAACTGGAGCAGGCGCATTTATGAAAACAGATGAAGATGCAAAACGTTTAGCAGAAGCGATGGTACGAATTGGTAATAACGTTGGTCGTAATACGATGGCAGTTATTTCTGATATGAGTCAACCACTTGGTGAGGCTATTGGTAACGCATTAGAAGTACAAGAAGCAATTGATACATTACAAGGTAAAGGACCGAAAGATTTAGAAGAGTTATGTTTAACACTTGGAAGTCAAATGGTATACCTTGCTGGACAAGCTTCATCTTTAGAAGATGCTCGTGAAAAATTAATTGAAGTAATGAACAACGGAAAAGCGTTACAATCATTTAAAACGTTCTTATCAGCGCAAGGCGGCGACGCATCTGTTGTTGATGATCCTTCTAAATTGCCGCAAGCACAATTTAAAATTGAAGTGGAAGCGAAAGAAGATGGATATGTATCAGAAATCGTTGCAGACGAAATCGGAACAGCAGCAATGCTTCTAGGAGCAGGACGTGCAACGAAAGAGTCTGAAATTGATTTAGCAGTTGGTTTAATGCTTCGCAAAAAAGTAGGGGACAGCGTGAAAAAAGGTGACTCACTAGTTACAATTTACGCAAACCGCGAAAATGTTGAAGATGTAAAAGCGAAAATTTATGAGAACATGAAGATCTCTAAAGAACACGTAGATGCACCAACTTTAGTACATGGTATCGTAACGAAGTAATAAAAGAGGCTGAGGAGATTTCTCCTTGGCTTTTTTTACTATTTTTTGTTTATAATAATAATGGGTGAAATTATGATTAGAATTTGTGCAATAACAAAAACAGACGAAGTATTATATGACGTTTCGCTAGAAGAAACAACGAAAGACCATATTGTATGGTATTGGCTCGATTTATATAAGCCAACGAAAGAAGAGTATACATATATTTTGCAAGATCATTTTAAGTTCCATCCCCTGGCAATTGAAGATTGTATAGAATATGTACAGAGGCCAAAAGTTGATTTCTATGATGGATATAACTTTTTAGTTCTTCACGGATTTGGTGAGGATGGGCTTGAACCACATGAAATCGATTTATTTGTTAGTGATCGCTATATTGTTTCTTTCCATTTTTCTCATAACAATGCGATTGAAAGAGTATGGAAAACGCTTGGTGAAAAGAAACGGATTAAGAAGGGGCCTTTACATGTAGCGCATACGATTATAGACCAAATTGTAGATGACTATTTTGCACCTGTTTACTACATTGAAGATCATTTAAATGCAATTGATGATAATTTAACAGGTGAGACAGCAGGAAGTGTGCTAGAAGAGGTATTTGATATACGTGCAGATTTATCTAAACTAAGGCGTACAATTATTCCAATGCGTGATTTATTATATCGTATTTTAAATTCAACTCGATTTTACGGTATAAGTGATCATGAAATTTATTTTAAAGATATACATGATCATTTACTTAAACTGACTGAAATGATTGAAGCGAGCCGAGAGTTAACGGCAGATATTAGAGATAGCTATTTTTCATTAAACTCGCACCATATGAATAATATTATGAAAACATTAACTGTTTTCTCAACTATTTTTATGCCATTAACATTTATTGCAGGAGTATACGGAATGAATTTTTCGCATATGCCGGAGTTAGGCGGACAGTATAGTTATTTTATTTGCCTACTTATCATGGCGCTAATTGGTGGCGGAATGATGGCTTGGTTTTATAAAAAAGGATGGTTTAAGTAAAAAAACACCGAGGGAAATCCTCGGTGTTTTCTACTTAACCAATGGCATGTAATACAAACATGGCTAAAAATAAGCATGTAATGATATACATAGATGGTGCAACTTCTTTACGCTTTCCAAGAGCAACCTTTAAGATAGGATAAGCAATAAATCCGAATGCAATGCCATCAGCGATACTATATGTGAGCGGGATCATAACGATAATTAAGAAAGCTGGAAATCCTTCTGAAAAGTCGTTCAGAGGAATTTGTTGAATGCTTGTAATCATCAGACCGCCAATAATAATTAAGATAGGTGCAATGGCACTATCAGGAATTAATTTGACAAACGGAAGCGCAAACAGTGATGCGAAGAATAGCATTCCTGTAATGATAGACGTCAGACCTGTCTTACCGCCTGCAGTAATACCTGCAGCACTCTCTACAGTTGAAACAGTAGGGCTTGTGCCAAATAGACCACATGTCATTGCTGAAATTGCATTGGCTTGGTAAGCACGTGGGAATTTACGATCATCTTCTAATAAACCGTGCAATAGTCCCATGTTCTCAAAAATAAGTACCATGCTTAAGGAGAATGTTGCAATCCAAAACGGTAAGGAAGAAAGTTTCTCAAATGACATAGCTCCAAATACATCGCCGTAATTAGCGAATGAAAATGAACTATTTCCCATTTGACTCGTATCAACAAGGCCAAATGCCCATGCGATACAAGTTCCTATTGCAATCGTCCATAAAAAGTTTCCACGTACGTTACGAATAAATAATACAAGTGCAACGATAAGGGTCAGTAATGTCGCAAGAACGACAGGATTACTTAATTTCCCCATTGCAACAGCAGTATTTGGATTCGAAACGACTAAACCACCTTTTTGCAATCCGATAAATGCTAGAAACAATCCGATGCCGACAGTGATAGCTTCCTTTAATGACTTTGGAATCGATACTGAAAGCGTGCGGGCGATTGGTGTAAAAGCGGCAATTGTAAAAATAATACCAGAGATAAAGACAGCTGCTAATGCTTCCTGCCAAGTTAACCCAAGCGTATGCACAGCGGTGTACGTGAAGAATGCATTTACACCCATACCAGGAACAAGAATAACAGGTGCGTTTGCCCAAAATGCCATGAGCAGACATCCGACGAATGAACTGAAAACAGTTGCCAAAATTCCAGCTTCAAGAGGAATGCCAGCATCTGATAAGATTGACGCATTTACAATCATAATATATACAATTGTGAAAAATGACGTAACGCCAGCTAAAACTTCTTGTTTTGGTGATGTTTCGTGTAAACCTAATTTAAATGTTCTTTCAAGTATTCCTTTCATGTTAAACCTTCTTTTTCATATCCCTCTCCCACCCGTGAAATCTCTTTTGTAAGAGTTCACCGACCTTTATTATATCAGAACATCATGTTTTTACAACAACAAAAATGATAACGGTTACTTATAAGTGAATTTCCTTATAAATACGTAAAAATAGCCCGGATAGAAGATATAATTTCTAATTCTCCTGATTGAATGGGCGGAGCTGCTTGTGCATGTAAAGTAGTAGCATAAGATGTAATTTCTCTCGGTAATTGGGCGGATTCTTCAACGAATGAGAGTGGAACAGGATTAATGTTTAAATTGTATGTACTCGCAATAGCACGAGCTTTTTCTACTGCTTGTTGCAGGGCTTGAATGAGAGCTTGCTCATAATATTTATTTGGATGAGATATTCGAAAACGCAATCCTTTTGCTACATTCGCACCATTTGAAACAGCTATATCATATACTTCCCCTGCTTTTTGTACATTTAAAACGGTAATTTCATACAAATGCTCCACACGGTAGCCTTGTAGTAATGCTTTATCATTTATATATTCGTATTGAGGCGTAATCGTATAAGAAATCGTTTCTATATCTTTATCAGCAATACCGAGCTGTTTAAGTGCATCAAGCAATTGTTTTGATTGCACTGCATTTTCTTCTTGCGCTTGTTTTACATTTTTATTATCTGTTCGAATGCCGAGTGTTAATATGACAACATTTGGTTTTGCTTTTACGATTCCTTCTCCTTGTACAGTAATCGTTGCTTCTTTGCCGGTATTTGCCGTGCGCATATTATGTAAGTACGGATTCATTCCACCTTGCATTTCCATCACCATCCTTTTTTATATGTATATGTGTGAACAAAAAAGAAATTTGTATGAAAAAGTTACATAAATGAGAATGTTAAAGAAAGAAAGCATATACAACATGGGTATTTATAGATTATAATATGTATAAATATGATAAAAAAGGGACGAGGCTAGTGAACGAAAAAAGAGAAACACTGATTTTAGAGTTATCCGGATCATTTCGAAAGATGATACGTTTATTACAAAATGATATTAATACACGCTTTGCAGAACATATGCCATATAATGAATTCTCTGTATTACGCGCGTTATTTTTAAAAAGTCCACAAATGGCTTCGCAAATTGCGAGTGAAGTAAACGTAACCTCCAGTCATATTACAGCTGTTACAGATCGTCTCGTACGAAAAGGGTTTGTAGAAAGAAAACGTTCAAATTCAGATCGTCGTATCGTGTACTTAGAAATTACAGAACACGGAAGAGAAGTAACTGAAAAACTAGAAGCTGTGCGTAAAGAATATTATAAAGAGAGATTTAAAGATTGGAGCGATCAAGAAGTAGAAATGGTGTTAGAGCTATTTGGTCGCGTATTATAATAAATGAGGATAGGAAGCGAAAGCTTTCCTATCCTTTTTCTTTTGAATAAAAACATTTTGAAACTCCAATACTTTAATTAAAAAGAATCGGAGTGAAAATTTATGAAACGTATGTTTACGATTCTCATTATGATTGGAAGCATTTTCTGCTTTAATCAATTCGTGGATGCTGCAACGCCTCTTCAAGTCGTTCAAAAAGAATTACAACATATTTCAAATAAACAACCTGTTTTATATTCGAAACTATGGATTCGCTCTATGCAGAATACGATTTTATTTCATCATAGCGACAACGTTCGGCATGAAGATACGATAAGCAATGTGACAAAGTCTTCTCTTGTAAAAGTAAAACAACTTCCGCTTCAGAAAGCATCACAGTATATCCCGAGGTTATCACAGTATATTTCTAAGTTTGAAGCTGAAAATGTGCAAGTGTATTATGTGGCAGCTCGTTATGAAGTGAAAAAAGAGAACCCGTACCAATTAAATGGAATGAATTATTTTATGCAAGTATTTATTCAACAAGGGGGAGAATGGAGAATTGCTGAAAGTATAGTTGCTCCGACAGATCAAATCGTAGCAAATGGAGACGGATTTGGAACGAAGCAAGAAAAAGAGTATGGGAAAAGAAGAGAGAATGTGAAATAACCTCCTCACGAAGAGGAGGTTATTTCATTTGAAATTCCAAGAGACTTTCCATTTTAATATTTTAGCTAGGAAGAAATACGTAATGAAACTAGTTATCAAAAATCCGATGTAAAAGCTGGACAATGACTGCGCTCGACTTAGCATTAAACCTCCAGCGATCCCACCAAAGAAAATCGCACAAGCCATAACTAACTTTTGTAATCTTGGATATAATAGGTGGTTACCATTTCGTTCATTCACTGAACGAACATATAAATATATACCAAGCGGTAATAAAATGATGATATGTGCAATAGGTCCAATCAATGTTTTTGCTGGAGGGATTTTTGTAAAGTTCGGTTCGTTATGCCTCACTCCATTTCGATCGGTATAAGCGCTTTGTGGATCATAATTAAAGTGAATATAAAACTCTTCTGCTGGACCAGAAATACGTATGTTTTCCATAAGACGTTGTATATTGCCATTGTCTTTATGAAATTCAGTATTCGAGTGAACAGCAATGATTCCTGCAATAAGTGATGGGAGTAACATTGGGAATATTAATATAGCTGCCGTGAGAAATCCTTGCGATATAACATTCCCTGCAATTGTTCCTATACATAAGGCAAGTGTATAAATAGCGATTAATACAATTAACATGTATATAAAGTAACTATGAAATGGGGAAAATACTTGATATTTATTATGAAAAGTCAACTTTTTCATAATAGCAAATAGTCCCCAGTTTATACTAACAGCTACTACAATGTTACAAATACCAAATAACCATTTTGTTATATAAAGGTGTGAACGTTTAAAGGGCATAGACCATAACAAGTCACTAGAGTTATTTTGTCTTTCCAAGCCGATTAATGTGCAGGCCAGAACGATAAGTACACCACCTTGAAATATGACAGAGTCCATAAGTGATAAATCAAAGTTGTAATGATATATAGATTTCCATTTTTTATTCATATTTAGAAAGTGTTGTTGTTCAATAGAAGTCATATAGTATTTATACGACAAAGTATAGAAGCTGACGAGCCAAAATAACCATACAACATATTTACTTTGTTGATACGTTCTTAGCCATAGTGCTTTTTGAAACATAGGATCTCTCCTTTAAAAAACTTTATAATTTGTTAGGCGTGATAATACAACATAAGTAATGATTCCGGCGAGAAACAAACCGATATAGTAGTTTAATAGGAAACTAAATTGAGTTATTTTATAGCCACCTAGTAATGCAAAGTAGATGGTTGCCCCCCATATCCACATCCGTAAATGATTTTGGAAAATAAATATCTTTTGATTGTTTTCATTAGGTGATCGTGTATATAAGTATGTGCCAAGGAGTAAGTAAAATATTGTATACAAAATAGGGACTAACATTGATTTAGCTGAATAATACGTATAAGATGATGGATCTCTTAAAGTAGTTGGGGCATTTTCTTTTTTACGTAATTCAGGATCATACTCGTAATAAAGCGTGAAATTATATATTGGTGCGACCACATTTGTTTTTTGATTGATTTCATAAAGTTGTTCATATAGCTTATAATTTTTAGTATCGGTAGCCTCTAAATGATTTATCGTAAAAGTGTACACTAGTGGAATAAATGTAAGTCCCATTAGTAGCCAAGGAATACAAAAGGCAACTTGCGACACAATGCTGCCAGTAAAAGTACCGATACATAAAGCAGCTGTATAGACTGCGACATAAGAAACAATTGCATAGAGAAAGTATCGGTGAAATGGACTAAATGATTGATAATCAAAATGAATGGTTGTTCTATAAATAGAGTACATAAGAATCCAGTTTATAAGTAATGAACCTACAATACAAAATGAACCAAAAGCCCATTTAGTTAAGAAAATATCTTTTCTATTAAAAGGCATTGCCATAAGTGTGCTATTAGACTGGTTACTACGCTCCCATCCTATCAATAAGCAGGCTAAAGCAATGATAAGACCTGTTAACCAAAAACTATTACCTTCTCCTGAAGAAAAGGAATAAAAATAATAATACTGTTTCCCTTTCTCTTGTAATTCGTAATATTCAGCAAGTTCCATCTGAGCACTTCTATAGTAGCCAAAAGATAGCAAGTAAAGCGAACTAAAGAAAAACAGTAACACAGCATATTTCCCGCGTTTCCAATTCCACATCCATAACGCCTTATGAAACATACTCATCCTCCTCAAGTGTCGTAACGAAGACATCTTCAAGTGACATCGTCAATTCTTCAATGAGTATTGGTTGTTCTTTATAAAATTTCTCCAGTGTTGTAGCCACATTTCCCTCAATTAAGATCGTATATACTTTTCCTGTTTGATTTAATATTTTAATATTGTTTAAGTTTTCTAGTTTTTGAGGTAGTGAACGTTCATAAGCTACTTGGATTTTAGCAAATCGTGATTTTGCATCGTCTAGTGATGTAATAGAAGATATAGTATGGCCTTTTAATATAATGATTGTATCTGCAATTTGTTCCACTTCATCTAAATGGTGAGTGGAGATGAAAATGGTAATTTCTTTTTCTGCAACTTCTCCAACGAGAAACTGTAAAATCTGCCTTTTAACGATAGGATCAAGTCCATTTGTCGGTTCATCTAAAATAATATATTCTGCTTTTGCAGCAACAGCTAAAATGATCGCAAGTAGTGCTTTCATTCCTTTTGAGTAACTGCGAATGCGTTTGTTTGGTAAATTAAAGCGTTCTAACAGTTCGTAGAAATACTGTTCATCAAATGCCGTATAAACGGATTTATAAAACTTTACAATTTCTTTTACTGTATATCCATTCAATATGTTAGTAGAATCCGGAACATATACGATTTTTTGCTTCATTTCAGGATGCTGATGAATGTCTGTATCTTCATATGTAACAGTTCCTGCATCAGGGTCTAAAATGCCGACCATCGTTCGTAATAAAGTTGTTTTCCCCGCACCGTTTCTTCCGAGTAATCCGACGATACTACCTTTTTGTAATGTGAAAGAAATACCGTCTAAAATCGTTTGATTATCAATTGTTTTCTTCAGATTTGTTACTTTCAACATCTGTACTTCCTCCAATCTCTTTATAGTATGAATCTATCCAATCGTGAATTTTATCTTTCGTAATTCCGAGATAAGAGGCTTCTAGTAGTAATTGATGAAACTGCTTTTCAACCATAGCGATTTTCCTTTCGTCTAATGTTGGGGTAATCGATTGGGATACAAATGTTCCTTTTCCTCGTAATGTTTCAATAATCCCCTGTCGCTCTAATTCTTGATACGCTTTACTAACTGTATTTGGATTTATAACGAGTAAAGAAGCGAGCTCACGTACAGAAGGAAGCTTATCACTTGGAGCTAACATGTTTTTTAATACGAGTTCTTTTATATTTTGAACAATTTGTTCCCATATCGGAGTGTTGCTTCTTGGATCAAGTTGAATATGCAAGAGCAATGTCTCCTTCCTGATATGTATTAAGTGTACTACTGTGTGTAATACACTTAATACAATATAGGCAACAAATGTATTTGTCAATGAAAGGGATAGAAAAATATGGTATTAAAAATGTATAAATTGGAAAAAATAAGTTTGATATAGAATGGAGGGTTAGTCATGAAGCGAGTTTTTGGAATACTTGTTTGTTTCATGTTATTGCTTTCTGGTACCTCAGTGAGTTTCGCACAATCTGAGAAGACGAAGCGGGAAAAAACAGAAGAAACAACGCCGAAGTTAGCGGAACAAGCGTCGTCAGCAATCGTAATTGAACAAGATACAGGTAAAGTTTTGTTTGAAAAAAATCCGAATGAAAAGTTACCACCTGCTAGTATGACGAAGATTATGACAATGCTATTAATTATGGAACAAGTTGAAAAAGGAAAACTAAAACTGACCGATAAAGTTAGAGCGAGTGAGCATGCAGCTTCAATGGGTGGATCACAAATCTTTTTAGAGCCTGGGGAAGAGATGACTGTAAATGAAATGTTAAAGGGTATTGCAATCGCATCTGGAAATGATGCGTCTGTTGCAGTGGCGGAGCATATCGCTGGTTCAGAAGAAGGTTTTGTAAATATGATGAACAAAAAAGCGAAAGATTTAGGGCTGAAAAATACTCATTTTCAAAATCCGACAGGTCTCCCGGCGAAAGATCATTATTCCACAGCAAATGATATGGCGACAATGGCGAAAGAGTTGATGAAGTATCCACTTATTCGCAAATACACAGGTAAATACGAAGACTATTTACGTGAAAATACGGATAAGAAGTTTTGGCTCGTTAATACGAATAAGTTAGTACGTTTTTATCCTGGAGTAGATGGAGTGAAAACAGGTTTTACGACGGAAGCGAAATATTGTTTAACTGCATCAGCTGAAAAAAATGGAATGCGTGTTATTTCAGTTGTTATGGGAGCACCTACATCTAAAGAGCGAAACAATCAAGTGACGAAGCTTCTTGATTATGCATTTGGTCAATATATGACAAAGAAAATGTATACGCGTGGTGAAAAAATTAAGACTGTACAAGTAGGAAAAGGGAAAAAAGAAAAAGTAGATTTAGTTGCGTCAGATAATGTGTCTCTTCTTATGAAGAAGGGCGAAAATATGGACAAAGTAAAACAAGAAGTAATCGCTGAAAAGAAAGTAAAGGCACCAATTAAAAAAGGGGATGCGCTTGGTACACTTGTTATTAAAAAAGATAAAGAAGTTTTATTAAAACAAACAATCGTAGCAAAAGAAGATGTTGCTGCAGCAAGCTGGTGGGAGTTATTTAAGAGAAGTTTTGGGATGTTTTCAACATCAAAATAGCGGCGGGAAATTTGCCGCTTTTCTGCTTGTTTGTACAGGAATAATTGCTGAAAGGTTTCACATTATGGCGAAATAGTACTTCTTTTGTCAGTAGGAAGGATTCTTATTCTCTGTCACGAAAATCTTATGTATGCTAATGAGTAAAGTTTGAGCATAAGGAGGAAATCGTGTGAGTCTTTCCATGCAATTAGAGGTAAAACGTGACGTCTTATGTGTGAGGTTAGAGGGTGAATTAGATCATCATACTGCTGAAGAGTTGCGAACGAAAGTAACAGATATGATTGAGACGCATGGTGTTCATCATATTGTTTTGAGCCTAGAGAATTTATCATTTATGGATAGTTCTGGTTTAGGTGTTATATTAGGCCGATATAAACATGTAAAGGGATTAGGTGGAGAAATGGTTGTTTGTGCAATTTCCCCGCCTGTTAAACGTTTATTTGAAATGTCAGGTCTATTCAAAATTGTTCGTTTAGAAGAAAGTGAAGCGCATGCGCTCGCGACGTTGGGGGTGGCATAAATGAGAAATGAAATGAACCTTCAATTTTCAGCGTTAAGTCAGAATGAATCATTCGCTCGTGTTACAGTAGCTGCTTTTATTGCACAACTTGACCCGACGATGGAAGAACTAACAGAAATTAAAACGGTGGTGTCAGAAGCAGTTACAAATGCAATTATTCATGGGTACGAAGGAAATGCAGAAGGTGTTGTTTATATTTCAGTGATTTTGGAAGAAGCAATGGTGAAACTCACGATTCGAGATGAAGGGATTGGTATCTTTAACTTAGATGAAGCGAGACAACCCCTTTTTACAACTAAACCTGAATTAGAGCGTTCCGGAATGGGATTTACTATCATGGAAAATTTTATGGATGAAGTAGAAGTTATTTCAAACGAATCTTTCGGGACAACAATCCATTTGACAAAATACTTATCAAATAGTAACGCTCTATGCAATTAAGGAGAATAGCCTATGGACACAGAGGTCAAAAATGAGAAGAAGAAACCTCAGTTAAAGGACCACGAGCTAAAAGCGTTAATTCAAAAAAGTCAAGATGGAGATCAACAAGCAAGAGATACAATCGTTCAAAGTAATATGCGTCTCGTATGGTCGGTTGTGCAGCGGTTTCTGAACCGAGGATACGAACCAGACGACTTATTTCAAATTGGATGTATTGGACTCTTAAAATCGGTAGATAAATTTGATTTATCTTTCGACGTGAAATTTTCAACATATGCAGTTCCCATGATTATTGGAGAAATTCAACGATTTTTACGTGACGATGGATCAGTGAAAGTGAGTAGATCTTTAAAAGAAACAGGAAACAAAATTCGAAAGATGAGAGACGAGCTTTCGAAAGAATTCGGAAGGGCTCCAACGATTAATGAAGTAGCGGAGGCTCTGGAACTAACGCCAGAAGAAGTCGTTTTGGCACAAGAAGCAAGTCGTGCTCCTTCATCAATACATGAAACCGTGTATGAAAACGATGGGGATCCAATTACTATTTTGGATCAAATCGCAGATCAATCTGAGACGAAATGGTTTGATAAAATTGCTTTAAAAGAAGCGATTAGAGAACTGGATGAACGCGAACGTTTAATTGTGTATTTGCGCTATTATAAAGACCAAACACAATCAGAAGTAGCGGAGCGCATAGGCATTTCTCAAGTGCAAGTTTCAAGACTTGAAAAGAAAATATTAAAACAGATGAAAGATCGAATAGATGAATAGCTATCTATTCGATTTTTTCATTGTAATGAAAATAGAAGATTACACCTATTGTCGAAAAGTTTACAGAATTTATTGATAATTTAGTTAATTTAAAATATAATCCAAGTATGAACTTGTCACAAAGGGGGAAGGAAACATGGAAACGAGGCAACAATGGGGAACGAGGGCCGGATTTATTTTCGCAGCGGTCGGCTCTGCAGTTGGTTTAGGAAACATATGGCGTTTTCCTTATACAGCGTATGAAAATGGAGGAGGCGCATTCTTTTTACCGTACTTATTCGCATTATTAACGACTGGTATTTCATTGTTAGCATTCGAATTTGCTCTTGGACATCGCCATCGTGGTTCAGCACCACTTACGTTCTTCCGTATTCATCCACGTGCTGAGTTTATTGGATGGTGGCAAATGTGTGTAACATTTATCGTTTCAACATATTATGCAGTAATTATTGCTTGGTCTATTTCGTATACGTACTTTGCAATTACTGGAGCATGGGGGAAAGACACGCAATCATTCTTATTTAAAGAATATTTACATGTTGCAGATAAGCCAGGGCAGTTTGGAGGGCTCGTGCCAGAAGTATTAATCCCACTAGCGCTCGTTTGGATTATTGTGCTGGGTGTTGCATTTAAAGGCGTTAAGAAAGGAATCGAAGTTGTTAACCGCATTTTTATTCCGTTATTAGTTGTTATGTTCCTAATTATCGTTGTTCGTGCAGTGACAATGGAAGGTGCGATGCAAGGATTAGATGCATTCTTTAAACCAGATTGGAGTCGTATTTTTGATGGGAAAGTATGGCTTGCTGCTTACGGTCAAATCTTCTTTAGTTTATCTTTAGCATTCGGAATTATGATTACGTATTCTAGTTATTTACCGAAAAACTCAGATACAACAAATAATGCTTTTATTACTGGATTTGCGAATTCAGGATTTGAATTATTAGCAGGGATTGGGGTCTTTGCAGCTCTTGGATTTATGGCAAATAACATGGGGGTACCGGTTGATAAAGTAGCTAGTGCTGGTGTAGGACTTGCGTTTGTAGTATTCCCGCAAATTATTAATGAACTGCCGATGTCACCGTTGTTTGGTGTATTATTCTTCTTATCGTTAACGGTCGCTGGAATTACATCACTTATTTCACTTGCGGAAGTATGTTTTGCGGCTGTATCTGAAAAATTTAGCTTAAGTCGTCAAAAAACGATTGGAATTATGGGAACGCTTCTTGTGTTAGTTTCTCTTGTTTTTGCAACACGTGGTGGGCTTATGTTCCTAGATGTTGTTGATTATTTCGCTAACAATTTTGGATTAATTTCAATAGCGCTTGTTGAAGTAGTGACAATAGGACTTATCTTGCGTCGTTTACCAGTTTATCAAAATCATGCAAACTTTGTATCTGATATAAAGTTAGGGACATTTTGGAGAGTGAGTTTACTTGTTATTACCCCTCTTATGTTAGGGTATATGTTAATTGATGGCACAATCCAAAATATTAAAAAGAACTACGGAGACTATCCAACTGAGTTTGTTGTAACATATGGTTGGTCAATTGCAGCGGCGTTCCTAATTGTTGCAATAATCATGAGTCTGAAAAAATGGAATGCGCAAATACATTCAGATTCTGCTAAGCTTGAAAAAGAATGGAAAGATCGAGGTGTTTCATAATGAGTGGATCAGCGATTATGATGATGGTTATTGGAATGGTGGTCATTTGGGGAGGGCTTGCATTAAGTATCGCAAATTTATTTAAGAAAAAGGCATAATTTAAAAACATCTGCACCGAAACGGTGCAGATGTTTTTTTTATGAAAAAATTGTATTAGAAAAAAATTCAATAACCATACTACAACTACGAGGAAGAGTGAAGAGGTGAATGTAAATTGGAACGAACTATATATATTAAAATGCGCAACCGCTTAAAAGTGTCTCCTTCGTATGAAGTGAAATTGAGAGATATTGCTCAGCTTGCTGGAGATGCTCTTATAGTTGAAGCGTTACAAAATGAGATTGTTTACAAAATAACAGCACATGATAAAACACATGTTGTAATTGATGTTATGAAGATAATTGAGATCATTGAGAAAAAAGCGGCTCACATACAAATTAATTTACTCGGTTCTGGACAAACTCTTGTTGAAATTATTTATGAAAAAAAGAAAGTTCATCCAGTGTTCTTTGGACTTGTATGGTTATTACTTTTTATTGGAGCAGCTCTTGCAATCATTTATTTCCATGAGGATGTAAGTATGCAACAAGTGCATCAACGGTTATATTACATGATTACTGGAGAGTTTAAGGAGCAACCACTATTATTTCAAGTTCCATATTCAGTAGGTCTTGGATTAGGTATGGTTTTATTTTTTAATCATGTATTTCAAAAGCGAATTAATGAAGAGCCGAGTCCGTTAGAAGTCGAGATGTTCCAATATCAACAGTCGCTTGATCAATATGTAATTGTGAATGAAAACAAGGATAACACGAAACAGCTTGCCGATGATTGAATGTGGGTTTGTTATATTAATTGGTTTAGCTGGCGGGATTGCAGTAGGTAGCGGATATGTTGCCTTTTTAGCTGTACTTGGTATAATCCCTCGTTTAGCTCAATTAACGAGAAGTGGAAAGCATATTCAATATTTTGAGTGGGCTGTCATTGCAGGTACTTTAACAGGGGCTTGGTGTAGTTTGAAAAACATTACATTTCAAACATCACAATATTGGCTTGTAATATTAGGGTTATTTTGTGGCACATTCATTGGAATGCTCGCTGCAGCATTAACAGAAGTATTAAATGTTTTACCTATTTTAGCGAAACGAGTCGGGGTAGAGGGGAAAATTGTTATTTTACTCGTTGCTCTTGTACTTGGAAAAGTAATAGGCTCATTGTTTCACTGGATTTATTTCGTAAAGTAGGAGGCAATATATTAATGACAAGGCGAAAATTGAAAGATGATTACATAAATAAAGTGAAAGAGTATCATCCAAAACCACCTTATTTGCTAAATTGTGTGAAGGCATTTCTTGTAGGTGGGCTCGTTTGTACAATTGGAGAAGTACTGACGAAATTTTATATACATTATTTTCACTTTAGTGAACAAGAGGCAGGAAATCCGACAGTTGCAACTCTTGTTTTATTATCGGCGATTTTAACAGGGTGTGGTGTATATGATAAAATCGGTCAATTCGCTGGAGCAGGATCGGCAGTACCAGTTACGGGATTCGCGAATTCTATGGCGAGTGCTGCGCTAGAACATAAAAGTGAAGGGATTGTTCTAGGGATTGCTACCAACATGTTTAAACTTGCAGGAAGTGTTATCGTGTTTGGTGTTGTTGGAGCATATATTATCGGATTAATAAGGTATACTTTTAAAATTTTTATGTCTTAAAGGAGGGGCGAGTATGAGGTTGACCGGAAAACAAACGTGGGTATTTCAAAATGATATTTACGTGAATGCAACGGGTACTGCTGTCGGTCCAAAAGAAGCTGAAGGCCCTCTTGGAAAGGATTTTGACATTTCATATGATGATTTACATTGTGGAGAGGAAAACTGGGAACTTGCTGAACGAAGATTGATGTCCGATTCAATTCAACAAGCGGTGCAAAAAGGGAATATAAAAACATCACAAATTGATTTCTTTTTAGCGGGCGATTTATTAAATCAAACAGTGACAGCAAATTATGTTGCTAGGGAGTTTGGTATTCCATTTCTAGGAATGTTTAGTGCTTGTGCGACGTCGATGGAAACTTTAGCGGTGGGATCAGCTTTTATAGATGGTGGATTTGCCAATCGTGTCTTAGCTACAGTAAGCAGTCATAATGCAACGGCGGAAAGGCAATTTCGTTATCCGACAGAGTACGGGGGACAAAAGCCTGGAACAGCGAATTCAACTGTTACAGGTGCGGGATCCATATTAATTAGCAAAGAAAAAAGTGCAATTAAAATTACAGCAGCTACGATTGGGAAAGTGCAGGATTTAGGAATTACGAATCCTTTAGATATGGGATCGGCGATGGCGCCAGCAGCTGCTCATACAATCCAACAGCATTTTGAAGATTTGAGGAGAAGTGCAGCTGACTATGATTTGATTGTTACGGGTGATTTATCAGGTGTTGGGACACCACTCGCGAAGCAACTATTATTGGAAGAAGGTTACGAACTTGGGCATACATACACTGATTGTGGATTAATGATTTATGATTCCGGTCAAGAAGAAGTATTTGCTGGTGGTAGTGGCTGCGCTTGTTCAGCTGTTGTCACATATGGTCATTTATTACGAGAGATGCAAAAAGGGAATTTACAACGAATTTTTGTCGTTGCTACCGGTGCGTTATTAAGCCCGATGATGATGCAGCAGAAAGAAACGATTCCGACGATTGCACATGGTGTCGTATTTGAGAGAGTGAAAGGAGAGTGAAATGTGGATTTTGTATATGCATTTCTTGTAGGTGGTGCTATTTGTGTGATTGGGCAAATATTGTTAGATTTCGCAAAGTTAACCCCAGCACATTTAATGGCAACTTTTGTAGTTATCGGAGCGATTTTAGATGGATTTGGATTGTACGATAAGCTTATAAAGTTTGCAGGTGCTGGGGCAACAGTTCCTATTACAAGCTTTGGTCATTCACTATTGCACGGAGCGATGCATGCGGCAGAGAAACATGGTTATTTAGGAATTGGTATTGGTATGTTTAGTTTAACGTCTGCGGGCATTTCCGCAGCGATATTATTTTCATTTTTTGTAGCACTTATATGTAAACCGAAAGGATAAATCAAATGAGACGAAGGGTTGTTTTGGTTACAGATGGAGATGAATATGCAAAGCGAACAATTGAGCTGTTAACAAAGGAATTTGGGGGAAGGTGTATTTCAGCATCGCAAAGCAATCCAACCAAATTGACAGGGAAGAAAGTTGTTGAGCTTATTATGCAAACGCCATATGACCCTGTATTTGTCATGTTTGATGACAGTGGATTTATTGGAGAAGGCTCTGGAGAAAAGGCTTTAAAATATGTAGCAACGCATAAACAAATTGATGTACTTGGTATTTTAGCGGTTGCATCTAATACACATCACTGGGAATGGGCGCGTGTAGATGTAAGTGTAGATCGGAATGGGAATTTGACAGAATACGGTGTCGACAAATTTGGACTTCCAGATGGTGAAGTTGGCAGGATTAGTGGAGATACGATTTATTGTTTAGATGATTTGAATGTGCCTGTCATTGTTGGTGTTGGTGATATTGGAAAGATGTGTGGCAATGATGAATGTGAGAGAGGGTCACCTATTACCAAAAAAGCAATTCAATTAATTTTGGAAAGGAGTGGGTTTTATGACGAAGCCTAAAAAAGTGAATATCCCTATTTCAACTTTTATAAGTGACAACGAAAATTATTTAAAGCAAACAGTTGGATTGGGTGTCACATACGATGTTGGTATTCGTAAATTTCAAATTTTAAACAAAGAAATTGGTGTGTTATTTGTAAATGGACTTTGTGATACGAATTATATTATCCCTATTTTAGAAGAAGCAGTAGATACAAATGAAATAAGGGATGTAGAAGAAGATACAGTAAAGCTTTTAGAGAATCGTTTAATTCATCAACAAGTAAGTAAAGTGAAAACGATGGATGAGGTAATGCTCCAAGTATTATCAGGACTTATCGTTATATTTGTGGAAGGTGAAACGGAAGCGTTCGCAATTGATGTTCGTAGTTATCCAGGACGAACGCCGACAGAACCAGATACTGAAAAAGTAGTACGTGGTGCGAGAGATGGATTTGTTGAAAATATCGTTGTAAATACAGCATTAATTCGTAGAAGAATTCGCGACCCACGTCTTCGAAATGAAATGATTCGAGTAGGGGATAGATCGCAAACGGATATTTGTATTACATACGTTCAAGATGTTGCAAATCCGGATTTAGTGAAGATTATAAAACAAGAATTAAGTAGCATTGAAGTAGATGGGATTACGATGGCGGATAAAACGGTAGAAGAATTTGTAGTCAAACAAGGTTATAATCCCTTCCCGCTTATTCGGTACACAGAAAGGCCAGATGTAGCAGCAAATCATTTGTTAGAAGGACATGTGTTAGTACTTGTTGATACATCACCAAGTGCTATGATTACTCCAACAACATATTTCCACCATTTACAGCATGCAGAAGAGTTTAGACAAAATCCAGCTGTAGGTACATTTTTACGTTGGGTACGTTTTCTAGGTGTTATATTTTCTCTATTCTTACTGCCATTTTGGCTAGCTTTTGTATTTGATCCAACTCTTTTACCGGAAAACCTGGCTTTCATTGGGCCAAATAAGATGACACATTTACCGGTTTTATTACAAGTTTTGATGGCGGAAATCGGACTCGAATTTTTAAGGATGGCTGCCATTCATACACCGACATCATTGTCGTCAGCAGCAGGATTAATTTCTGCCATATTAATTGGTCAAATTGCAATTGATGTAGGTTTGTTTGTACCAGAAGTTATTTTGTATGTAGCGGTTTCTATGATTGGATCATTTGCAACGCCGAGTTATGAACTAGGGCTTGGGAATAAGGTTGGGAAATTGTTTGTCATTATTTTGACAGGTATTTTTCATGAAATGGGATTTGTAATAGGAATGACGATATTGATTCTATTTTTAACGTCTATAAAAAGCTTACAAACACCGTATTTATGGCCGTTTTTACCGTTTGATTGGGGCGCGTTAACGAAAATTTTACTCCGTCCAACTATGTCTAGTTTAAAAGTGCGTCCTAGTATTGTGCGACCTCAAAATGTAAGAAGACAAAAATAAACGGGATTATACTCCCGTTTATTTTTTTATTGAAAATTTATTATTTTTTTAACAAAAACCAAACATTTTTTGTGTACACTTAGAGTAGATATTGTGTATGGAAGGGGAAGAGGACATGATTAAATTATTTGTAAGTGATTTAGACGATACGCTCGTTTACAATGTGAATCATATGCAAAAAGAAGATGAACGGGCACTTTGCTGGTTAGCTGAAAAAGGGACAAATATTTGTTTTGCCTCTGGACGTTTTACGCACCGAATTGATGAAGTCGTAAAAAGGTTTGCATTTCCATACTACACAACGGGTTTAAATGGAGCAACAATGTTACTACCGGATGGAAACGTATTTTATGAATCGAGTTTTGAAGAACAGGTTGCCCAGGAAATATATCGATATATACATAAAAAAGGACTAGCAGATATTGTTTGTGCAAATGAGCAGCGATATACAAAAAAGAAGAATGAGCATCATCATACTTTTGAAGAGTATATGGGGGTGCATATTGCTGAGATAGAAAAGTTAGAAGAGGAATTTGGGAAAACGGTACATCCTGCGAAATTATTTGTATTTGGGGAAGAAGAAAAAATTGTAGCTTTAGATCGAGAGTTACGGGATACGTTTCATGGTGAAGCGGAAGTCTTTATATCAGGTAAACGCTATGTTGATATTATGCCAAGGGGCGTGAGTAAGGGAACTGCTCTAAAGCAACTAATGGAATATTTACAAATTGAAGCAAGAGAAGTGGCATGTATTGGAGATTCTTTTAATGACATTTCTATGTTTGAAGTAACCCCACATTCATTTACTCTTCATCATGCTCATCCTTATGTGAAGGAGAAAGCGAATCATGTTGTTCGTTCTGTTGAAGAAGCTGTTATGAAATTACCATTACTTGTATAAAAAGAAGCTCGTCAGTGACGAGCTTCTTTTTTACTGGAATAAAGATTTAACAAAATCAATGATACTAGAGAAGAAATCTTTAACTTTATCTAAGAAACCTTGACCTTCTTCAGATCCTAAAAAGGCAGAAACATGTTCTTTTGCTTTATCTAATTGACTACCAACTTGATTCCAATCGATATTAAGATTTTTCATTTTATCAAATAAAGCCACTAAGTTATCTAGCTGTTCATCTGTTAATGTAATACCGAGTTGATCAGCAATTTTTTTAATTAATGAACGTAAATCTTCTGTTGTTTGTGGCTGTTCTTTTGCAATTTCTTCTTTAATTTTTGCAACAAGTTGAACTGCTTTTTCTTCACCGATTTTATCGCCGAGCTGAGCTGTTTGCACCATTTCCTCATTGGCTACTTTTTTTACTTCTTCAGGAATTTCTTTGTTCGATGTTGTTTCATAGGCCTTCATTAACCCTGTTAAAGCAGCAGTTCCTGAAACTTTAAATGGCGCAGTAATTTGAATCTCTGCATCTTTCACACCTGCTGTAATAAGTGCATTTGTGTACATTGCATCTGTTATGGAATTAATGTTTTTTGAACGTACAATAAGACCAGATCCTGGCTTTGTGTATGTAATCATAGAAGAGGAAATTGTTCGCGTACCAATTTGTGCTTTTGGAACAATTCCGTCTAGAAATTTATGTTCTTCCGCATTAGACACAGTAATAATTGTAGCATCTTTTGGTGCTTTCATTTCTTTTAACAGATCTTGTTTTTGTTGTTCAGATAAGTTTTCTCCTAGTGTAACAATTGATTCTCCCTCAATAATGTCTGCAAATGAAGCTGTTGGCATCATAAATATCGTAACAGCTAATAGCAGAGCTAGTAATTTCGTTTTCACGAAAAATCGCTCCCTTTCTCTTTCTGAAATTTTCGGGCAACACAGTTATTATAGTATATATTTCTTATTTGTCACCTAGCTTTTGCCACATTTCAAAAAAGAACGGTGTAGATTGTCGGATTCTTTTTGTTTCTAGTCATGAATGTGGTAATATAGTGCTGAGATAGTTGAAAGGAGACATATACGTATGAAAACTTTAGGATACATATTAATGGAAAATGGTGAAAAAATCGATTTAGAATTCTTCCCGGAGGAAGCGCCAAAAACTGTAGAAAACTTTAAAAAATTAGCAGAGCAAGGATTTTATGACGGTGTAACATTCCACCGCGTTATTCCTGGTTTCGTGAGCCAGGGTGGAGACCCAACAGGTACAGGTGCAGGTGGCCCAGGCTACTCTATTCCATGTGAAACTGATGCGAACCCTCATAGACACCTTGTAGGATCACTTTCTATGGCTCATGCTGGCCGTAATACAGGTGGTAGCCAATTCTTTATCGTTCATGAGCCACAACCGCATTTAGATGGTGTACATACTGTATTCGGTAAAGCAACAAGCGGTATTGAAACAGTATTAAACATGCGTCAAGGTGATGTAATGAAAGAAGTTAAAGTTTGGGAAGAATAAGTTATGAGAAAAGAGAGCTTTTGCTCTCTTTTTTATTTTTAAATATATTGCTTATGAGAACAAACTCTTAACAAATTACATAGAATACATTAGATTGTATGTTCCAACAAATATTTTTGTTATATGAATTTTGCTAGAATTACGTTGCTCTAAGGTGAACAATAATGAAGCGATAATGAGTAGTGGATGTTGCTTTTAACTATCATAGAGCATTGTCTCTTTTTTATTTATATTAGAAAGAAATAGTGCTGAAACATATATTTGACTTTCTTCTTTTCACTTTGTATGATTATCAAGTTGTTTTAGGCTCTTCTCACTCTGTTGAAAATATTGTAAAATGAAGAGAGTGATCGAGGGGATTAATAGTTTGTAACTTTTGTAAGAAGGGATAAGGGTTATGTTAATTCGTTTTAAAAAAAGTTATGAAAAAATTGCAATGGGGCTTCTTTCATTTATGCCAACTGAAAAAGATGTGAAAACATTACAATTGACTATGAAAGACTATGAAGCAAAGGATGATTGGCAATTGTATTTGTGGAAACAAAATGAAGATTTTGTTGGGATAATGGGGATTGTAAAAAAAGAGAATCAAGTACTAGAAATTCAGCATTTGAGTGTGAACCCGTCTCACCGTCATATGGGTATTGGGACGAAGATGGTTCAAGAGTTAAAGAGTAAATTTCTTGAGTTTACAATTTGCGGAAATGAGCAAACAGCAAGTTTTTGCGAAAAGTGTAAAGGGCTTGAACAAAATATACATTCGTGAAAGCAGAGATAAGTATTTTATTATCTCTGCTTTCTTTTTTGTAATTGTTCGTTTCGTTCAGTAATGACTTCTGTTCGGTCACGTAATGTATGCTTATGAATGATATATTCACTAGGAGTAGCGTTCACATCTTTCCAAGGAAGGTTTTGTTTCTGACATAATTGCATGCATATCTTTTCCAATGATGTGTCCGATAATGGTAAGAATAGCGGTGCAAAGCTTTCTTTATTTTGTATAGATTGCATTCTGTCGTTGAGTAAGGAAAGAAGTTGTGTCTGATTGATTCCTAAACGTTGTAAAGGTTCACTGTTTTTTTCTAAAATTTTGATTGCACTTTTCATCATCTTTGTGGAACCATTCCAGTTAGAGCGTCTTTGATGATATAAGGAGACTGCAATTTGAATGAGACCAACTAAGTAATGATCGCGATTTCCTCTAGGTTTTATTTTCCAATATTCTTCCAATATTTCATGACATTCAAAATAATCATAATCTCCATGGAAATGAATTAAAAATTGTATGTATTCGGTAGGATACATTTTTTTCGCCCCTGTCTAACGGTTATAAATACAAGTGTATCATAGAAATACTCACAATAAACGGCTAGGGGATTTCCCTAGCCGTTATTGTTCATATTAGCAGAAGCAAGCTGCTCCTACAATAATTAGTAAAATAAACAATACAACAAGTAATGCGAACCCACCGCTAAAACCGCAATCAACGTGACCCATAGTTTTTTGACCTCCTACATTGTTCTTACTACACTGTTATCATATGAAGCGATGGGCATGATGACATAGGCATAGGTCTATTTTTAATTAAATTTCTTAAAAAGGTTGGATAGAACATGAGTATGCTCTATACTTATGTTGTTATAGAAAAAATGTGGTGGGATGCTTTGTGCAGTATAATTTTAAAGTGGAGGCTTTTGAAGGGCCTTTAGATTTATTGTTACATTTAATACATCGCTATGAAATTGATATATATAATATTCCTGTAGCGGAAATTACAGAGCAATATTTATCATATGTTCATACGATGAAGGAACTACAATTAGATGTTGCAAGTGAGTATTTAGTAATGGCTGCAACGTTATTACAAATTAAAAGTAAAATGTTGTTGCCAAAACATGAAGAAGATGTACTTGATAACGGTGATGACTTTATAGATGATCCTCGTCAAGAATTGATGGAGAGGTTAATTGAATATAAGAAATATAAGCAAGTTGCTACTGAATTAAAAGAAAGAGAACAAGAAAGAGCACAGCTATATACACGTCCGCCAATTGATTTTACATCGTTGCAACAAGAAGAGGAGACAAGCTTGCCTCTTGATGTTACGTTATATGATATGCTAGCGGCATTTCAAAAACTAATGCGCCGTAAAAAAGCAAAAAAACCTGTAACAACACGTATTACTCGTCAAGAAATACCAATTGAAAAGCGAATGACTGATATTTTAAAGCAGTTAGAAATACAAGGTGGTCGTCAAAGTTTTTATGATTTGTTTGCTGATGATGAACGTGAAATAATGGTTGTAACATTTTTAGCGGTTCTTGAGCTTATGAAAAATCAACAAATTATCATTGAGCAAGAACATAATTTTGATGAAATTTTCGTATCAAGCTCTAATAAATCCGTATAGAGTTGGTATAGGGACATGGGGTAGAAATATGTTATCTCATGTTACGTTTTAATGTATCGTTTGGAACAAGAGAAGAAATATTGAACCGAACGCATTGACTGTGATTCGGTTTTTTGATGTGTATTTTTATGGAAACCAGGAGAAAGGAGCTTGTGAAATGGATAGAAAAGAACAAAAATCAATTATTGAAGGGCTTTTATTTGTTTCAGGTGATGAAGGAATTTATCCAGAACAAATAGCGAAAGTTCTCGAGATTGAAATGAAAGACGTAATTGAAACTTTAGAAGAAATGCAAAAGGACTGTGAAGAGTCACATCGTGGTTTACAAATTGTACAGTATGCAAAAGTATATCGTTTTGCAACAAAGAAAGAACATGCTTCGTACTATCAAAAATTAATAGATATTCCAACAGCTGCTTCACTCTCTCAAGCTGCACTTGAAACGTTAGCGATTGTTGCATATCGCCAACCGATTACAAGGACTGAAATGGAAGAGATTAGAGGGGTAAAAACTGATAAGGCGTTACAAACGTTAGTCTCACACTTACTTATAAAAGAAACAGGAAGAGCGGAAGGTCCTGGGCGCCCTATTTTATATGGAACGACGAAAGAATTTTTGGACACATTTGGATTGAAAACATTAGATGATTTACCGTCGCTTTCTGAAGAAAACGAACAAATGAATGAAGCAGATTTATTCTTCGGTTCTTTACAAGAAATATCAAAATAAAAGCTTAGCATTTTGCTAAGCTTTTTTTGTATATCAATTATATACCGTGCCATACTAAGTGAAAAAGGAGACGGGTTATGAGAGGTATGCGAAGTATTTTAATATTAGTTTCAGTCTTGTTATGCTTTTCTTTAAATAGTGCATCGGCTAAAAGATATATGATGTCTATTCAAGCGACGTCTCCTTTACATATGCATCGGCAGCATCTTAGTAAAATGAAAGTGAGTTTTTTAAAAGTTGGGCAAGGGGATGCAACCCTTATCATTTTGCCGAATGGACAAACGATGTTAATAGATGGTGGACCTTATGAAGCCGGAGAGGTCATTATTCAAAAATTAATTGAGAAAGGGATTAACCATTTAGATGTTATTGTCAGTACGCACCCTGATATGGACCATATAGGAGGGTTGATTCCGATTGTAGAACAAATGCCGGTCTCACTCATATTAGATAGTGGAAAAACATATAGCTCTTTTACATATCATACGTACCGGAATCATATTAAAAAAAGAGGAATACCATTTGTATCAGTAAAAGAAGGGCAATACATACCACTAGATCCACATGTTTCTATACAAGTATTAAACAATGGGACATCAAAAGATGAAAATAATGAGTCTTCAATCGTGTTAAAGGTTCGATATGGAAAAGCAGATTTCTTATTAATGGGTGATGCAGATGTGCGGACGGAACATGAAATATTAAAGCAATTTGATGTACATGCGGATGTGTTAAAAGTGGGACATCATGGCTCATATACTTCAACAAGTGAAACGTTTATAAAAAAAGTAGAGCCACAGTTCGCTATTCTTTCATATGGGAGCAAAAATCCGTATGGACATCCGCACCAAAGTGTAGTAAAACGATTAAGACAGCGTGGTATAATGCTATATGGAACAAATAAACGTACAGTAGAAATGGAAACTGACGGGGAACATATTACAATAGGGTCTAGTGGATTCATGCCTTTACTTAAGTAATTAAATAGTAACGGTGCATATTGTCCTTTTTTGGAAAAAATGAATAACATATATTATAATTGTGAGAGACGAAAGAAGTTTCCTTTTTTGGTAAACAAAGAGGAAATTTCATTAGAATGTATAGACAACTACTCGTGCATATATTAAGATGGAATTAGGCGAATAAGGTAATAATAACAAGTAGGTATTTCATGGGAAAGGATCGATGAAAATGAAAACGCAAGTTGTCATCAATGCCAAAATTTATACAGGTCAAGAAGTAGTGGAAAACGGATTTATTCGTTACGCAGAAACAATTAAAGAAATTGGTTTGATGGCTCAATATGTACCACAAGAAAATGAAACTATTTTTGATGCTACAGGGAAGATTGTCATTCCAGGTATGATTGATGTTCATATTCATGGTGGATACGATATTGATGCGATGGATGCAAATAGCGATGGGTTAGTAACTCTAGGTAAAGAAATGTTAAAAGAAGGAGTTACAACTTACTTCCCAACAACAATGACACAAGCTCCAGAAGCGATTGAAGCGGCGCTAAGTGCTGCGAAGGAAGCGAAAGAAAAAGGAGCACATTTCGAATATATTCACTTAGAAGGACCGTATGTTTCAAAAAAACGTGCAGGTGCACAGCCACTTGAACATATTGTTCCTGCGAATATTGAACAATTTAAACAATGGCAGGAAGCAAGCGGGAATCTAATTAAATTAGTAACATATGCACCAGAAGAAGAGGGTGCATTAGAATTTGAACAGTATCTTGCTGAAACTGGTGTTGTTGGCACAATGGGGCATACAGATGCAATTGATGCACAACTAAAAAATAGAAAAATTACACATGCAACACATTTGTACAATCAAATGCGTGGATTGCATCACCGTGAACCAGGAGTTGTTGGTCATGTGTTATTGAATCCAGATGTAATGGTTGAAGTAATTACAGATGGTATTCATATTCACCCTGATATGGTGAAATTAGCATATAAATTAAAAGGACCGAAAAAAGTAAGTGTCATTACTGATGCAATGCGTGCAAAAGGTCTTGAAGATGGATTATATGAGCTTGGCGGACAGCCAGTACATGTAAAAGATGGTAGTGCTCGATTAGAGGATGGAACGTTAGCTGGTAGTATTCTAAAAATGGATCAAGCTTTCCGAAATGTAATTGAGTTTACAGGATGTTCAATCGAGGATGCAGTACTCATGACATCAGTTAACCAGGCAGAAGAGTTTGGATTAAATAATAAAGGTGCATTAGCGGTAGGAAAAGATGCAGACTTTGTTGTCATGACTGAAAATTTACATGTATATGATACGGTTCGTTTAGGAATTCATATGAAAGAGGGGAAGTAATTAAATGAATATTCTTGTTGTGAAAACTCCAGAAGAACTAGCAGAAGCAGGTTATAAATTAATTGAAGAAGTTGTAAAAACAAAAGAAAATCCAACATTAGGAATGGCTACAGGAAGCTCTCCATTAGGTATTTATGCAGAAATGCGAAAAAATAAACTTGATACAAGCCATACAACCACTGTAAACTTAGATGAGTACGTAAATTTACCACACGAAGATAAAAACAGCTATCACTATTTCATGCAAGAACAGTTGTTTAATCATCTTCCATTTAAACAAACTTATGTACCAAACGGGATGGCAAGTGATTTAGAGGAAGAGTGCAAACGTTACGAGAGCATTCTAGCTGCTAACCCAGTTGACCTACAGATTCTTGGAATCGGTGAAAACGGTCACATCGGATTTAACGAGCCAGGAACATCGTTTAATTCTCCAACGAATATTGTTGAATTAACAGAATCTACACGCCAAGCAAACCTTCGTTTCTTTGAAAAAGAAGAAGATGTGCCAACTCATGCGATTACGATGGGAATCGGAAGTATTATGAAAGCGAAACAAATTCTACTTGTTGCTATGGGTTCTAAAAAGGCAGAAGCTGTTAAAGAGTTATTACAAGGCGAATATAATGAAGCGTGTCCTGCTACAGTTTTACAACGTCATCCGAATGTAACCGTAATTGCTGATCAAGAAGCTCTATCTTTATGCAGTGAGGCGATTGCTGATGAACATCGACAAGTATTCACCATTTCCGATCTATTATCAGATTCAAGAGTGGGTGAAACAGCTAATTGAGAGCGGCGAATGGAAGCCGGGAGATAAAATCCCATCTGAGAATGAACTTTGCGATAAGTTCGAAGTAAGTCGTATGACAATCAGACAGGCGATTAATAATTTAGTGGAACAAGGCTATTTATATCGGAAACGTGGAATTGGAACATTTGTCCAACTTCCGAAAGTGGAGCAAAAATTGCAAGGAATGACGGGATTCACAGAAGATATGATTTCTCGCGGAATGAACCCAAGTAGTCAATTACTTAGTTTCCGCCTAGTTCCAGCCACTGCAAAAATAGCAGACCGGTTAAGAATACAGGAGGGAGAGTCGGTTTATGAAGTAAGGCGTATTCGCTTAGCTGATGATGAACCGATTGCTTTTGAGACGACATATTTGTCGCCAACTCTTGTAAAGGATATTAACGAAGAAATATTGCAACAATCTTTATATGAACATTTAGAGAAAAAACTGGGCTTTAAGCTTGTTAGCGCTACTCAATCAATTGAAGCTTCGATTGCAACGGATAGTGAAGCTGAACATCTGCATATTCCTAAAAAGGCGCCTGTACTTGTAATGCGTCAATGGTCATATTCAGAAGGTGAGATGCCGTTAGAGTATGTGAAATGTATTTATCGTGGGGATCGTTATAAATTTATTACGAACATCGCACGTAACAAATAATATATTTCAGTTTGTGAAGTACAGTAAATTTAAAATTGTTCAATATGTAAAGAAATAAAAATACGACTCATCCTTATAAGGAATGAGTCGTATTTTTATTATGAGCAATCACTTGGTTAACGGCATCTTTAACCGTATCTACTACATAGTGAGCGTGTTTTTTTACTGCGTCATCTGCTTGGGACATAGCAAAACTGTGAGGAGTTAAAGAAAACATTGGAATATCATTGTAAGAATCCCCTATGCAAGCAACTTCCTCTGGTTGTAATTGAAATTCTTTTAATAAAACAGAAATAGCAGAGCCTTTACTAATATTTGGTGGCATTACATCTAAACATTGTTCTGCGGAAATGAACGTACTAACTTTTCCGTGGAATGTTTCATCAATCTTTTTCTGAAGGAGTTGTAAGCTTTCTTTTGTTCCGCCAACAGAAATTTTATTTGGAAAAATTGTATCATCTATTTTCTGTAATAAATTAGGTTCTTCAACAGAAGTCATAGTTACTTGTTGTTCAAGTTCATGAATAAACGGTGTTTTCTCTTCAATGTAATAATTATGCTCATCACTTACATAACGGAAATAAGGATCTTCATTTGTCATTGCTAACAAATCGGGTAGAATACTCGAATCGAATGTTGCAGATAATAGTTGCTTATTTTCGTGCGTATATACGAAAACACCATTTACACTAATGCGGTGGAAATTTGTATTTACAGCTTGCATTAAATTTGCAATTTCATTATCAAGTCGGCCAGAAGCGAAACAAAGAATCACATTTTGCTCAGCCAGACTACGAAGTGCGACGATATCCTGTTCGTCAATTAGACCTCCGTGTTGCATCATTGTACCATCGATATCACTCACAAACATTTTTATCATATTGCGGTCTCCTTTCTATGTACAGTTGCCCTTACATTATACGCATCATATACAAACATGTCTAAAAAATGAATTTTTACTAAATGGTAGATGTTTTACATTGACGACAAATAAGGATGTTCTGTAACATAAAAGTAGGCTATTTAAGTACGAGGGTGGTGTTATATGAGTAATTATCTAGAAATTAAAAAAGTTTTAAATAATAATGTCATCATTGCTAGCCATCCGGAACACGAGGAAGTAGTAGTGATTGGTAAAGGAATTGGCTTTGGAAAAAAAGCGAGAGATGTATTGGAGCAAGAACAAATTGAAAAAATGTTTGTTTTAAAAAATGAACGTGATCGTGAGCAATACAAATTGTTAGTACCGCATGTGAGTGAAAAATTAATTGAACTAATGAACGACATTATGTTTTACATTCAAGAAAAGGCAAAATCACCATTAAATGAACATATTCACATCGCTTTAACAGATCATATTTCTTTTGCGATTAAGCGGTTAAAACAAGGGCTAACAATTGATAATCCTTTTTTAGTTGAAACGAAAATGCTATATCCAGAGGAATATGAAATTGCTGAAGGTGTTGTAGAACTTTTAAATTCGCGTTTGCAAATTACATTGCCAGAAGGAGAAATAGGTTTTATTGCACTCCATATTTACAGCTCACTTACAAATTCAGATTTATCTTCAGTTAATCAAAACTCCCGTCTCATTGCACAGCTTGTATCTTTAATTGAGACAAACTTACAAATTACATTAGATCAAGAAAGTATTCATTATTTACGCCTTATTCGTCATTTGCAATATGCTATTGAACGAGTGAAAGAAGGAGAAAAAGTAGAGGAGTCACAAAGCTTTGCGGATTTATTAAAGACAGAATATCCAGTCTGTTATAATTTAGCTTGGAAGCTAGTTAAGGTCATGCAAAAAGAATTGCAACTTCCTGTATATGAGGCGGAGAGTATATACTTAACGATGCACTTGCAACGACTAGTGAAAGCGGAGCATGTGTAAAAAGACATATATTATTGTCTAAAATGAAAACGTTAGAAAAAATCATTGAATCGCTTACAATAGTTATGTATAATAACTATTGCAAAGTTATACAATTTTCGACAAACACATTAGGGTGATTAACGAAAACGTTTGCCTTAATTATAGTGAACTTATACGTAAACTTATTTTTGACACGTGTTACTGATTCGATCAGGCATGAGTGGAGAAAAGCAAGGAATGTAAGCTACAGAAAGGGATATACTACCCTTTGTATAGCTATCGTTCTATCTTTTTTTCCTCATGCCTTTTTGGCGTTTGTCGAAAAGTATCAATATAGATAAGAGAGGAAGGGTTTCCATGTTTAAGAAGATCTTTGGTGTTCTTCAAAAAGTCGGAAAAGCGCTAATGCTTCCAGTAGCGATTTTACCGGCAGCAGGTATTTTACTTGGATTTGGTAATGCGTTTCAAAATCCACAGTTAACAAATGTTATTCCTGCTTTAAAAGCAGATTGGTTCGTAATGGTTGCTAAAATTATGGAACAATCTGGTGATATTATTTTCGCTAACCTTGCATTATTATTCGCAGTTGGGGTAGCAATCGGTTTAGCTGGTGGAGACGGAGTAGCTGGTTTAGCAGCGTTCGTCGGTTACTTAATTATGAACAAAACGATGAGTGTGTTCTTAGAAGTAGATAAGCTAGTGAAAGTAACAAGTTCTGGAGCAGATCCAGTGAAAATTGGATTTGCAGATCCTGCATATGCCAATGTATTAGGAATTCCAACACTACAAACGGGAGTATTTGGTGGTATTATCATCGGTATAGTAGCGGCGTACTGCTATAATAAATATTTCAATATTGAATTACCATCATACTTAGGTTTCTTTGCAGGTAAGCGTTTCGTACCGATCGCAACTGCAACATTCTCATTAGTAGTCGGTATTATCATGTGTTTCGTTTGGCCATACATTCAAGGTGGCTTAAATACGTTCTCACATCAAATGATTGATGCAAATAGAACGTTAGCAGCATTTATTTTCGGTTTAATTGAACGTTCATTAATTCCATTCGGACTACACCACATTTTCTATTCACCATTCTGGTTCGAATTCGGTCAGTATACAAATGCAGCTGGCGAATTAATCCGTGGTGACCAAAAAATCTTTATGGCTCAATTAAAAGACGGTGTAGAATTAACAGCAGGTACATTTACAACTGGTAAGTATCCGTTCATGATGTTCGGTCTTCCAGCGGCAGCATTAGCGATGTACCATGAAGCACGTCCAGAAAATAAAAAATTAGCAGCTGGTATTTTAGGATCTGCTGCATTAACATCTTTCTTAACAGGTATTACAGAACCACTTGAATTTTCATTCTTATTCGTAGCGCCAGTATTATTCGGAATTCACGCTGTATTTGCTGGTCTATCATTTATGACAATGCAAATTTTAGGTGTTAAAATTGGTATGACATTCTCTGGTGGTTTAATTGACTTTATGTTATTCGGTGTATTACCAGGCCGTACAGCATGGTGGTGGGTAATTATTGTTGGTCTTGTACTAGCAGTGATTTACTACTTCGGATTCCGTTTTGCAATCCGTAAATGGGATTTAAAAACACCTGGTCGTGAAGTTGCAAGTGCGAATGACGGCGGGGGAAAAGCAGAAGCAGGTGAACTTCCTCGTGAAGTATTAGTAGCACTTGGTGGTAAAGAAAACATTGCATCATTAGATGCTTGTATTACTCGTTTACGTGTTCAAGTTAACGAACAAAAAAATGTAAACAAAGATCGTTTAAAAGAACTTGGTGCAGCTGGTGTACTTGAAGTTGGAAATAACATTCAAGCAATCTTCGGACCGAAATCTGACACATTAAAATCACAAATTCATGATATTATGTCAGGACGTACGCCTCACGTAGAAAAAGAAGCGCCTGTAAAGGTAGAAGAAACTCCTCAAAAAGTTGATGAAAATGAAACAATCGTTTCACCAATTGAAGGAAAAATCTTACCAATTACAGAAGTACCTGACCAAGTATTCTCAGGAAAAATGATGGGAGACGGATTTGCAATTGAGCCAACTGAAGGAACAGTAGTTTCTCCAGTTAACGGTGAGATTGTCAATGTATTCCCTACAAAGCATGCGATTGGCATTCAATCTGAAGGCGGAAAAGAAATTTTAATCCACTTCGGTATTGATACTGTAAAATTAAATGGTGAAGGATTTGATGCACTTGTAGCACAAGGCGACAAGGTGAAACAAGGACAACCATTATTAAAAGTAGATCTTGCATTTGTAAAAGAAAATGCACCATCTATCATTACACCAATTGTATTTACAAACTTACAACAAGGACAACAAGTCGAATTGAAAAAAGATGGAAATGTTAAGAAGGGCGAAAACGCTATTATTGACATTCAGTAGGAATTTGACGCAAAATGTTTATAATTATAATAGGCGATGTGGTTGACCGAACATCGCCTATTATATACAATAGATGGTGTAGTACTAACGTCTATACAACTAAAAAATACTGTAATTTAAAGGAGATAAATTATCATGGAAAAAATCTTTAAAGTAACTAGCGACTCAGGAATTCATGCTCGTCCAGCAACTCTACTTGTAAACACTGCAAGCAAATTTGGTTCTGACATTAACTTAGAGTATAACGGAAAAAACGTTAACTTAAAATCAATCATGGGCGTTATGTCTTTAGGTATTCAACAAGGCGCAGAAATTAAAATCACTGCAAATGGTGATGATGCAGCTCAAGCACTAGCAGCTATCGAAGAAACTATGAAAAACGAAGGATTAGGAGAATAATGACTCTTAACATTCAAGGGATCGCTGCATCAAGTGGGATTGCGATTGCAAAGGCTTTCAGACTTGAGAATCCTGAATTTAACATTGAAAAAAAATCAATTACAAACGAAGCGGCAGAAATTGCACGCTTAGACGCTGCGCTTGAGAAAGCAAAAACTGAATTAGAAGCTATTAAAGACCACGCTTTTGCTGAGCTAGGTGCTGATAAAGCTGCGATCTTTGAAGCACATTTATTAGTGTTAAATGATCCAGAACTAGTAAACCCAGTGAAAGATAAAGTAAATAGTGAAAAAGTAAATGCTGAATTTGCAATGGATGAAGTTGCATCAATGTTTATTTCTATGTTTGAAAACATGGATAATGAATATATGAAAGAACGTGCTGCGGATATTCGTGACGTAACGAAACGCGTTCTTGCACATTTACTAGGAATTAACTTCTCAAATCCTGGTACAATTTCTGAAGAAGTAATCATCATTGCTGAAGATTTAACACCATCTGATACAGCTCAGTTAAACCGTAAGTATGCAAAAGGTTTCACTACTGATATCGGCGGACGTACATCTCACTCTGCAATTATGGCTCGTTCTATGGAAATTCCAGCTGTTGTTGGTACGAAAGTTGTTATGGAAAAAATCCAAAACGGTGATATCGTTATCATTGATGGTTTAGATGGAGAAGTAATTGTAAACCCATCTGAAGAAACTCTTCGTTCTTTTGAAGAAAAGAAAGCGAAATTTGAAGAGCAAAAAGCTGAATGGGCAAAATTAAAAGACCAAGCTACTGTAACAAGTGACGGACATCACGTTGAGCTTGTTGCTAACATCGGAACACCAAATGATGTACAAGGTATTATCGATAATGGCGGAGAAGGCGTTGGTTTATACCGTACAGAATTCTTATACATGGGCCGTGACAATCTTCCAACAGAAGAAGAGCAGTTCGAAGCGTATAAAGCAGTTCTTGAAGGTGTAAAAGAAGGTCAACCAGTCGTTGTTCGTACACTTGACATCGGTGGAGATAAAGAGCTTCCATACTTACATTTACCAAAAGAAATGAACCCATTCTTAGGATACCGTGCAATTCGCCTATGTCTTGATGAGCAAGATGTGTTCCGTACACAACTTCGTGCATTACTTCGTGCCAGCGTATACGGTAACTTAAAAATTATGTTCCCAATGATTGCAACTCTTGATGAGTTCCGTCAAGCAAAAGCAATCTTATTAGAAGAGAAAGCAAAACTTGTAGAAGCGGGTACTACTGTTTCTGATTCTATAGAAGTTGGTATGATGGTTGAAATCCCAGCTTCAGCAGTATTAGCAGATCAATTCGCAAAAGAAGTTGATTTCTTCTCTATCGGAACGAATGACTTAATCCAATACACAATGGCTGCAGACCGTATGAACGAACAAGTATCTTACTTATACCAACCATATAACCCATCTATTTTACGTCTTGTAAAAATGGTTATCGATGCTGCTCATAATGAGGGCAAATGGGCTGGTATGTGTGGAGAGATGGCGGGAGATTCACTTGCTATCCCATTATTATTAGGATTAGGTTTAGATGAGTTCAGTATGAGTGCAACATCTATCCTTCCTGCAAGAACACAACTAAGCAAGTTGTCAAAAGCAGAAATGGAAACATTAGCAGAAAAAGCATTAACAATGTCAACTGCTGAAGAAGTTGTTGAACTAGTTAAAAGTATATAATCATAAAAAAACCTGAGTCGATTTGAAATCGGTCTCAGGTTTTTTCTATGAGAAAAGTAAATCTTATTTTCTTACTATAGAGGATAAGGAACAGAATTAGATAGCGATAGCAACGATATCAGTTGGGCATACACGTAAAATACCAGTAAAAGTATTTTGGTTTTGATTGTTCTTATCGTCTTTATTGTTATCTTTGTTATTGTTATTACGAGCTAAAGCAGAGAAAAGAGCAACACCGTTAGCGAAACCTTCAAAAATAACATTATTGAAAGTACCGTTACCTCTAATGCTTAAAAGAGAAAGCTCTGTTCCAACTGAAATGCTAGCAAGTACGTTACATACAGCTGGTTGTTGTGGTTTAACCTCTTTTTCTTTCTCACGATGGTCGCGCTCTCTTTCATGATGATGACATTCTCTAAAGTTATCACAGCATCCAAATGATCCAAACATAATCCTCATCACCCCCTTCACACTTATAATCTATGTAAGTTCGGTAGTTAGTGACTGGACAGCGAGTGGAATTTTTTCTGGGGTATTTTCTCATTTTAAAAGACTAGCTGGGTATTTAGTACGGAATGATGTTTAAAATAGGGGAAATATCACAAAAAAGTGTAAAGACCACCGAAATGAATGAATTAGTCTTTACACTTTTTTGCTTTTATATAAAACGATGATATATACAGGAAGAGCTAACAGTAGTGGTGCAATGGATCGTACAGTATGTTTTTCTGCTTCGAATTGGAATGCTTGTTCTTTTGGGAATTGTAACACTGATATGTTTGCAGCATCGCCAATGAAATAAAGAAGTAGTACAGTCACTATGTAACTTAAAAGTGCGATAAAGCTTCCGTATGAACTCAATGAAAATCCCTCTCTTGTTATCTATTTGTTATCATTGTATCACAATTGTAACAAAAACACACGGTTATATTTCGATGATTTAACAAATTTCGACACGAAACGTCATGTTTGTTTATGAGGATAGTGTAAACTTTACTATTTTACGATGTATAGATGTCGAATAATACATTGTAATATTACGGATGTGTAACAGAATATAAAAAACGAAGGTAATTTCATTACCTTCGTTTTTTATTCCGCTATTTGCCGGGCAGTAAGATCCCAACTTTAAAATTCGGTGAATGTAAAGGAGTTAGGTGGGGGATAAATGCCCGTAAAATCTCGATTGGTGAAGTCTAATAATCAGTGGGGATGGACAAACCTCTCCACTGATTAAAGTTTTATTTTATTATTTCGCCCATTCACTCACTTGTTCTACGCTCATTCGTGGTGCAGGATGGCCTTTTAAAGTGGATTCACCAATTGTAATAAGCATAATTGGTACGTATCGAGATGAAACATTGAATTCTTCTGTAAGTGCTTGAGGATTGAAACCACCAATAGCACAAGTATCCCAGCCAGTTGCTTTAGCTGCAAGCATAAGTTGCATTGCTGCTAAAGATGCGTTTGAAAAGGCAGCATCTCTTGGGAATTGTTCACGAGCATATGCAGATTCAATATTATTAGCTAAACGTTCTTTTGCTTCTTCTTTCATAAATCCTTGTTCTACAATTGGACCATATACTGGTTCAACATTTTTATAAGCTTCTAAATCACCTAAAATGGCAACTACTGCAGAAGCATCAAGAATTTGTTGTTGGTTATAAGCAACTGGGTGCAATCGTTTTTGTACATCTTCGCCTTGGAAAACGAGGAATTTCCAGTGTTGTAAATTCCAAGCAGAAGGTGCTTGGGCAGCTGCTTTTAAAATTTCGTGTAACTCTGAAGATGAAATTTCTTTTTCAGGGTTGAATGCACGTGTAGATGTGCGTTCATATAGAACGTTAAAAAAGTTGTCGTTTGTCATTATATATCCTCCGAATTATATATCAAATATATTCTACTTACATTTTGTAAGTTATCGAACTTAAGAATATAATATCTGTATTTTAATTGTCAAGTTTTAAAGAGTAAGCTAGGGCATTCATACAAACGATACAATTCCAATAATCATACACTAAAAAAGGAATTTGTAGAGCCAAAAAAGAAAAGAGAACATTCTCAATTAGCTTGTTAACGTGTATCCCTCATTAATTAATATTTTGGTATTATAAAATGTTTGTGAGGAATGCAGTAGAACAAGATATATGAAGTGAGTGAAGACTAGTGATGAACATACTACATTTTTTATTAGAGAATACGGTTTTCCAAAATGTATTACAAGATCTTCAGTTAAATGTCCTTTATATAGAAAATGGGTGCACACATCAACAAACGATAGAAAATATCCATCCAAAATGTATGTTTATAGCAAATAGTTTTGAAGAAGGAGAACAATTGTTTCATAAGACTAAGCCGCATATTGTAATTATGTATGTAACAGATTTTTCTCAAATAAAATATATAAAGAATATGTATAATCCACATAGTACATTCATTGTCATTTGGGATCAACAGATAACAAGTGAGTTTGCAGAGGTTCTTACGTTAGGAATACGTAACATTGTGATAGCTCCCGTAACTCCACAAGGGGTGCTAGAGGAAGTAAATAAGAGTTTGTATCAACTTTCTTTAGTACGGCAAGTAAGTTTGCAACAAGAACTACTTCAAACGATGTTTGATTTTCAAAATGACCTATTATTTATAGTAGAAGATGATGAGATTGTTGATTGTAATACGAATTTTTTAGCGTTTTTCGGATATGAAAATTTGTTTGCTTATCGTGAGCAACATTTAGTATTTGCTGAACATTTTATTAGAGAAAATGGATACTATTCGACGACTCATGATATAACATGGTTAGATGATACATTATCATATGATAGAAGAATTAAGATGTCCAATTATGAAGGAAGTGTATCAACTTTTTTATTGCGTGCGACACCATTGCCAGAAGATTTATCGAGATTTATTGTAAAGTGTACAGAGATTACAGAATTAGATGAAATCTATCAAGAGCAAGAGAGGCTTGCTATGATAGATTCATTGACAGAGATTTATAATCGTTTGAAGTTCCAACAAATACTAGAGGTAGAGTGGGACAATGTAATACGAAACGATGAAAAAATAGCACTTATTTTATTTGATATAGATAATTTTAAAAAAGTAAATGACACGTATGGCCATGATTTTGGTGACTTAGCGCTAGTGCAACTCGCCGAGCTTATGAAATCTAAAGTGGAACAGCAACATGTATTTGCAAGGTGGGGTGGCGAAGAATTTATTATATTAGTGACAAATACAGTAGAGAAAGAAGCATTTCAAGTTGCGGAGTCACTACGATTTTTTATTGAAACAAAGCAATTCTCTGGAATTTCGAAATTAACAGCGAGTTTTGGAGTTGCGTTATATGAAAAAGGGATTACAAAAGAAGAGTTAATGCAAAGAGCAGATATTGCATTATATGAAGCGAAAAAAAATGGGAAAAATCAAGTATGCGTGTATAGAAAAGAAAAAATGTAATTTTTCGCAACAAATTGTTGCGATTTTTTTTTATTCTTTGATAATAGAATATGGGGGGCACTTTGAACGAAGGAATTATGGAGGAACAATATGATAAAAAAAATAATAATAATGGCTGCACTGTTTGCTGTAGTATGCGGTGGAGTATACTATTTTCTCTATAATCCTAATATAAAGGAAAGAACTGTATTAACAACTAAGGCGAATCCTACTATTGAATCAGAAGTACAAGAGAATATAGAAGAAAAAAAAGAGCAACAAATTGATTATGCTAGTATATCTCAAAAATTAGATCAATATTTAATAGGAAAGCAATTTAATGGAACAGTTTTAGTAACTGATAAAGAGCATGTTATATTGAATAAAGGATATGGATATGCTGATGTTCAAAATAAAATAGAGAATACGCCTCAAACAAAATATCGTATCGGTTCTATTACGAAAACAGTTGTTGCTACATCTATTTTACAGTTGCAGGAACAAGGGAAGTTAAATATTCAAGATAATGTAAACAAATATATTCCTTCTTTTCCAGCAGATAAAAATATCACTTTATATCATTTGTTAACGCACACATCAGGTTTACCAGAAAAAGGGGAAGGAAAAGTGAATGTTGCTTCTCGTATAAACTTAGTAAATTGGATTGGAAGTCAAAAATTAGAGTTTCAACCAGGGGCAGGTTGGAGATATACAGATTATAATTATATGGTGCTTGCCTATATTATAGAAAGCGTATCAAAAAAAACTTTAGGGGATTACGTAAAAGAAAATATATTTACGAAAGCAGAAATGCACGAATCTGGTATGGGAAATATGACCCCAGGAGATCAGCATTTTACTAAAGGTTACGTAAAGAAAGATAATGTACTTGAATCTGCACAAAAATTATCAATGGATTGGTTATATGGTTGCGGTGAGATGTATACGACAGTTGGAGATATGAAGAAGTTAGATGAAGCAATTATAAATGGGAAACTTCTTTCTGAACAAAGTATACAAGCGATGTTTTCACCTCCAGCAGAACGGAAATATGCATTTAGCTTTTATATATATCCGGATTATTTTCATAATCATGGTGTACTATCTGGCTGGAATACTTTCAATAATTTTAATAAAGACAAAGGGATTTTTGTTATTTTATTTTCAAATGTGAAAAATAGTATGGATGATGATTTTAATAAAGAGTTCCGAAAGATGGTAAGTGATTTATTAGAACAAAGGGGATAAGAATATGGAAAACAAAATTTTATCAATTGGTTTCATCGGTATTGGTGTAATGGGAAAAAGTATGGTTCATCATTTAATGCAAGAGGGTCATAAAGTATATGTATATAATAGGACGAAAGCGAAGGCAGATTCTTTAGTGCAAGATGGTGCTAATTGGTGTGATACACCGAAAGAATTAGTGAAGCAAGTTGATGTTGTAATGACTATGGTTGGATATCCGCATGATGTAGAAGAAGTATACTTTGGAATAGATGGAATTTTAGAGAATGCAAATGAAGGCACAATAGCAATTGATTTTACAACATCTACTCCAACATTGGCAAAACGTATTAATGAAGTTGGTAAAAGAAAGAATGTATATACACTGGATGCACCTGTATCTGGGGGAGATGTTGGTGCGAAAGAAGCTAGACTCGCAATTATGGTCGGTGGAGAGAAAGAAATATATGATAGATGTTTACCGTTATTTGAAAAACTAGGAACAAATATTCAGTTGCAAGGGCCAGCTGGTAGTGGACAACATACAAAAATGTGTAATCAAATTGCGATTGCTTCCAATATGATAGGAGTATGTGAAGCTGTTGCTTATGCGAAAAAGGCTGGACTGAATCCAGATAAAGTATTAGAGAGTATTTCAACGGGGGCAGCAGGTAGTTGGTCATTAAGTAATTTAGCTCCTCGCATGTTAAAGGGAGATTTTGAACCAGGATTTTATGTGAAACATTTTATGAAAGATATGAAGATTGCTTTAGATGAGGCTGAAAAATTACAATTACCGGTACCAGGTTTAAGATTGGCGAAGGAATTGTATGATGAGTTAATGGAAGATGGAGAAGAGGATAGTGGAACACAAGTGTTATACAAAAAATACATAAGGGGGTAAATGAGATGGATCTTCAAAAGTTTGATGAGATTATTGATGCCGTACAGCGAACAACTTGTGTACAGATTAATGATAAGCAAAAAGAAGCCTTTAAACAAAAATATGATTTTGAACCAAGTTTCGAATATGGAAGAGATGAGAAGGGGCATTATGTGATTCGAACTTCGAAAAAGATGTTAGAGGAAATGGAGTTTTATTTGGCACTGAAATATGATCGGGATGGAATTGCCCTTTATATGCATGCTGAGATTGAAGGGACATGTCATGTATCCGTTAGCTATAGTGAAGATGTACTTCATTTGCAAGAATTATTTCAATTTCTAGAAGAAAATAAATAAAAGTCCTCATTTGAGGACTTTTATTTATTTAGATATATTTAATTTTTATACTTATAAGTTAGAAGCCCGGCGGCATCGCTCAATCGGGAATGGAATAACTTGTGCGAGGTGATTAGGACCAAATTGTTTTTTGCGAGCATGGCGTAATATATAAAATGCACACAGAATTGAAACAGGAATAGCGCCGAATAAACCAAATAATAAAGCGCTTACACAAGATGCAACAAAGCCTAAGACGCCAACTTCTAATTCTTCCATAATAGCTCCTAAAATAACAGGAATAGCTCCGCATGAAACCCCTAGTATAAGTGCGATAAGTAAACTCATCATTATCCCCCTCTGTTTGCGATATTATTTTCGTTATTAGTAATTGTAGTATATCATACGTAAAACAGAATTTTCAGAAAAAGTTCAAAAAAAGTTCAATAAATGTTCGAAAAGTGTTAAAAAAACGAAGAGGGTAATTCCACCTTGAAAAGGAAGAGAAGAAGTTTTTGAGTAAATAAAAAATCAGACTTATTTCAGAAAATGAAATAAGTCTGTTCCATAGGAGGATGTATATATGTAGAGTGAATAAAAGGTTGGAAAAGGGGGTCCAAGTCCTTTTATTCAACTAACTACCTTAATAGATTGGAACCCAGCCTTCAGTTGTAACAAAAATACGAATAGCTACAACTTGACGATCATCTTGCAAGGTAAAATAATGTCTTGCATTTTCAGGAACAGAGATTAAATCGCCTGGCTCAAGTTCAACGTCAAAGAATGTTCCATTTTTGCCTTCAATAGCAAAGATGCCATGACCACTAACGATAAAGCGAACTTCATCATCAGTATGATGGTGTTCTTTTTGGAAATTAATTAATAATTCGTCAAGGTTAGGTGTGCTACTTGAAAGTGAAATGACATCATGTGCTTTATAACCTCGGCGCACTGAAACATCAGCAATTTCTTTTGAAAACACTGCTAATATTTCAGCTTTGTTTTCATCTGTTAACGAATAATTTTCATTTAAATGAGTAGGAAGTTTAGAAATATTCCATTTCTCATATAAAACGCCTTCCTCTTGTAGAAATTTAGATACTTCCACCTCATTTTCAATGCGAGTATTTACTTCATGAATACGAATTTGCGCCATTAGAAACGCCTCCTTGAATTGATAATAGTTTTATATGAAATTGGAATAAAAACTCATAAGCTTCTAATCTTTTCTTTGCATCAAAGCTATCTCGGCCCCATACGGTAATACCATGATTACGGATTAATACTGCTCCCGAATCTCCTTGTATATGCTTTCGGAAATTTTCTCCGAGCGTTGGGATATGGGCATGGTTTTCGATAATAGGAATGTGAATTGTTGCACCTTCTTCCCAAATATCAAGGGCTTTAATAATTTCTTGATTTTGAAGTGTGACTGCATCACCATATAAATTTGTGATGACATTGTTATCAGTTGTATGAACATGAAGTACGCACCCGGCATTCGTATTGTTATAAATATGGGTATGCAATATTGTTTCTGCTGAAGGGCGTAATTCGGTATCTAATACGGGAACCCCTAGATGATCTACTAACAGAAAATCATCTGGAGTAGTTTTTGTTTTATCTTTACCGCTTGCGGTAATAAGAAAAGTAAGTGGCTCATGACTAACTTTTATAGAAATATTCCCACTTGTTGCTGGAAACCAATTTCGTGTTGTTAACTCTTTTTTAATCTCGCTTAAGTCATACCATTGACGAAAAAGTTGTTTCATAATTTCACCTCCAACAAATGTTTTAATTCAGCTAGAATATCGTGAAATGTTCCAAAGGGTGTATAAGCAATATGATTTTCTTCACACTTTGTAATAAGGAAGTCGCGGGCAAATACTTTATCCGCTTGTTTCGCAGCTTGTAAATCAGTAATTGAATCTCCAATTACAATATGGAAGTCATTTGTATCACTTAATTTACGGATTAAAGATGATTTACATAATCCGCAATGATTTTGACAGTGATGATCACAAGGATGAGGCCAAGTAACTGCAATATATTCGTTTGAAAAGTCTGTTTTATTACAGTAAATTTGCTCTTTTGGAATAATTCCTTGTAAGAGTGGATAGACGAAGAAATCCATTCCGCCTGATATTACGTAAAAAGAAATATTATTTTCATTTACAAATTGTATAAATTCATGAAAACCACTACGGATTTCAGCAGTCTCTATTAAAAATTGAATAATATCATCGTGCAGATTAGTAGGTATTAATTGAAATAATTGAGAAACACCTTCTTGAATAGATAGCTCTTGTGATAAAATTCTATTCTTTACTTCTTCGGCTTCTGGTGGTGCGAATTTTTCCATAATGGACATGATATTATCGTTATTTGTAATCGTACCATCGAAATCACAAAACACTTGAATACTCATAATTTCACCTCATGTGAGGGATTTCCCCATATTTGTAGTGCACTACGCAAATTTATGTCATCTACTTCATGGAGTGGTTTACTTTGCAAAGTTGCTTCAATTGCAGTACGGAATGCTTTACCACCGCCCTGTGCCCCGTTCGGATGTCCATGAATACCGCCACCTGCATTAATAACAACATCTTTACCGAAATCTCGCAAGATAAAGGGAACGAAACCAGGGTGAATACCAGCAGACGGAACGGAAAAACTCTTCTTGAAAAATGCATCGTCTTCAGTTAAATGTTTTGAGATAGTAAGAGCTTCCTCTTTTTCTAGTGCAACACTACCGTATGGAGATGGGAATAATGAAAAGTCAGCCCCAGCATAACGTAGTAGCTTTCCGAGTAATAATGGAGATGAAACTCCATATAACTTGGATGCTGAATAAGCACCACTTACAGCAGGGTGTGCCATAATAGGAACTGGGATTTCATCATCTTCTGCTAGTGATTGTAGTACATCTAGTCCGTAAGCAAACGCGTTAAATAATAGAATATCAGCCCCAGCTTGCACGGCACGTCTCGCATTTTCTTTTAAATCGAAAGTTCGCCCTGTTAAATTTACGGCATATAATGTTTTGTGTCCGTATGTTTCGTATACGGATTGTAAAACTTCTTTTCCAGATACAATGCGCTTCGTAAGTGGCGTTAAAGCATTCTCAAATAAAATCTCATCATCTTTTACAATATCTACACCACCAATCGCTTGATCGCGTAGCTGAGTTTTTAAATACCCAATATTTCGTCCAATCATTCCTTTAAAAATGCTCATTAAAAGGGGACGATCATATACTTGTAAAAGGTTTCGAATGCCATCTACACCAAACTGTGGACCAGGAAAATGTTTTTTTAACTCTTCTGAAAAAGTCAAATCAATTAATTTCACTTCACCATCAAGTGATAGCTTTCCGAATGTAGTTGTTAAAATCGCTGGTAAGTCTGGACTGAAATTTAATAACGGGTATTCGATTTTAATAACCCCGCGTTTTACTGTTTTACCTAGATACGAATTGATATGTTCTTGCGCATCTAATTCCTCAATATGAATAACATTGCCTTTATGTTGTTTTAATTGTTCTTGCAATATGTGTGGCAAATGAGTCCAAGAGCCAATTGTTAAACCGAGTGCAATTTGCTCAGCTTTTTTTTCTAAGTTATGTGAATCGTCATGGATTAAATACGTCGCTATAATTCCGATCATTGTTAAAACCTCCTAGTTAAATAAAAAAACCTCTCAGCTAAGGAGAGGTTTTTTTAAAACCAGCTCCTTATCTGTCAGCGTAATGCTGCGAGAATTAGCACCGTGTCTACGATTGTAGATCGGTTGCCGGGTTTCGTCGGGCTCGTCCCTCCACCTGCTCTTGATAAGAAGTATTTAGAAATGTTTAAATTTTTAAGATAACTGAATTTTGTCAGATATTTTTCATGTTGTCAACGACTTTTTGAAAAAATTCAATTTATCAATTCGATTAATGGCTTCTCGTAATCGTTCTTCTGTATGCAAGAGACCAACACGGACGTAACCTTCGCCGTGTTCACCAAATCCGATACCAGGTGCAACTGCAACGTGTGCTTTTTCTAGTAAAATATCAGCAAATTGCTCGGATGTATATCCTTCTGGTACAGGAAGCCATGCAAAGAATGATCCTGTTGGAATGTCTACATTCCAACCAATTGAGTGACAAGCTGAAATAAGAGCATTTCTCCGAGATTCATAACTATTAACAAGCTCTACGACACAAGACTGCGAGCTTAATAGTGCTTCACGAGCAGCATCTTGAACTGCACCAAAAATACTAACATACATATGATCTTGTAATAAGTTAATTGTTTCGATAACACTTTCATTTCCTACTGCAAAAGCAATACGCCATCCAGCCATGTTGAAAGTTTTCGATAAAGTGTAAATTTCAATTCCTGTATCTTTGGCACCGTCTGCTTGTAAGAAACTAACGGGTTTTTGACCATCAAATCCAATAGCACCGTAAGCAAAATCATGAACAACTAATATATTATGCTTATTAGCAAAATGAATGGTTTCATCAAAAAAATCTTTTGATGCAGTAGCACCAGTAGGATTGTTTGGATAGTTTAAAAACATTAGCTTGGCTTGCTTGGCAATAGAGTCATCAATTTTCGTATAATCTGGTAAAAATTTATTTTCTGCAATAAGCGGCATTGTTTCAAATTGCGCTTTTGCTAAAGCAACTCCTGATAAATAATCTGGATAGCCTGGATCTGGAACGAGAATAGTATCACCAGGGTTTGTAAAACACATTGGTAATTCTACTAATCCAGCCTTTCCACCAAACAAAATAGCAACTTCAGTTTTTGGGTTTACTACTACATCATATTCCCGTTGATAGAATGTTGCCACGGCTTCTTTTAAGCTTTCGTGTCCGCGAAATGGCGGATATTTATGATGGATGGTCTTTTCGGCAGCATCTTGCAAAGCTTTTACGATATGCTGTGGGGTTGGTTGATCTGGATTACCTTGACCTAGATTAATAACATCGTGACCAGCTGCAACGACCTTGTTAACTTTTGCAACAAGTGAAGCGAAAAATTGTGTTGGCAGTGATGTTACTATCTCAGAAGGTTGAAATAATTTCATACTTTCCACCTCTTTTGAAAGTTGTTACAATTCTAGTGACAAATGATATAATCTTTCCAGTATTTTGTAAAGAAAAAATTAAGAATGGGGCTGACAAAATGAAAGTCGCATGTATTCAAATGGATATCGTCTTTGGAGATGTAGAAAAAAATATTGAGAACGCTAAAAATAAAATTAGTGAAGCGATGAAGGAAAGACCAGATGTTATCGTCTTACCAGAACTATGGACAACAGGATATGATTTAACGAGACTTTCTGAAATCGCAGATAGTGATGGATTGAAAACGAAAGAAAAGTTGAAAGAATGGTCGAAGCAATATGGTGTACATATTGTCGGTGGCTCTATAGCGAAGCAAACAGAGCAAGGTGTTACAAATACAATGTATGTGGTAACTAATAAAGGAGAACTAGTCAATGAATATAGTAAAGTGCATTTATTTCAGCTTATGGATGAACATAAATATTTAATCGCTGGAAATAGTACAGGTGAATTTAAGATAGATGATGTAGAGTGCGCTGGTATAATTTGTTATGACATTCGTTTTCCGGAGTGGATGCGCGTTCACACTGCTAAAGGTGCAAAAGTTTTATTTGTTGTAGCAGAATGGCCATTAGTCCGTTTAGCGCATTGGCGTTTGCTTCTGCAAGCAAGAGCGGTTGAAAATCAGTGTTATGTTGTGGCATGTAATAGGGCAGGAAAGGATCCGAATAATGAGTTTGCCGGTCATTCTTTAATTGTCGATCCTTGGGGAGAAGTTGTTGTAGAAGCAAATGAAGAGGAATCCATTTTATTTGGAAAGCTTACATTCGAGAAAATTAAAGAAGTACGCAAAGGAATTCCAGTTTTTGCAGATCGTCGTCCAGAATTATACAAATAAAATGTTGACAAGTGATTTTTATTCTTGGTATAGTCTTCAACATAAAGTTAAAAATTCGAAAAATTATACAACTCTTATCAAGAGCAGGTGGAGGGATTTGGCCCGATGAAGCCCAGCAACCGACCGTAAAACCATTGTGAAATGGGGCGTTTATTACGCCAAAAGGCACGGTGCTAATTCCAGCAGAAAGTAAACTTTCTGGCAGATAAGAGGGGAGAAGATAAACTTCAAACCTCTTTCTTAGTGGAAAGAGGTTTTTCTTATGCTAGAAAAACCTCTGAATTAAAAAAGGGGGAATAGACGATGGGATATTATTCATTAACAGAAGTAACAGCTGTACAATATGCGAAAGAACACGGCTATTTTGAAAAAAAAGCAAATGTAGTTTGTCATGAAATTGGAGATGGAAACTTAAATTACGTGTTCAAATTAGAGGATGGGGAGAAGTCGATTATAATAAAGCAAGCTCTTCCATATGCGAAAGTAGTTGGTGAGAGCTGGCCATTGTCTATAAAAAGAGCAACAATTGAAAGTAAGGCATTACAAATTTTTGCGAAGTATGTACCGGATTATGTTCCGGTAGTGTACAGTCATGATGAAGATTTAGCAGTTACAGTAATAGAAGACTTATCAAGGCTAACAATTACAAGAAGGGGATTGATAGATGGAGAAGGGTATCCACTTTTATCCCAACATATTGGCCGTTTTCTAGCACATGTTTTGTTTTATACTTCAGATTTCGGGTTAGAGTCAGAAGAGAAAAGAGTACTAGAAGGTGCATTTGTAAATCCAGACCTGTGTAAAATAACAGAAGATTTAGTGTTTACAGATCCGTTTGGACATTACGATACGAATAATTATGAGCCAGATTTACAGCTAGTGGTTGATGAACTTTGGAGTGATAAAACTTTAAAGCTAAAAGTAGCACAATATAAATATAAATTTTTAACGAGAAAAGAAGCGCTTATTCATGGTGATTTACATACGGGTAGCATTTTTTCATCACCTTCTGAGACGAAAGTGATTGATCCAGAATTTGCAACGTACGGCCCATTTGGGTTTGATCTTGGGCAATTTATTGCAAATTTATTATTAAATGCTTTATCGAGGGAAGAAGAAAAGAGAAGCATACTATTTTTCCATATAGAAAAGACATGGAGTTATTTTGTAGAAGCTTTTACGAAGTTATGGATTGGAGAAGGAGTAGAAGCATATACGAAAGAGAAACAATGGTTACCGATTATTTTGCAAAATATTTTTACTGATGCTGTCGGATTTGCAGGATGTGAGCTTATCCGAAGAACAATTGGCTTAGCTCATGTAGCTGATTTAGATGAAATAGCAAATAAAGAAAAGAGAATTCAAGCTAAGAAACAAGCGCTATGCTTAGGTAAAGAACTAATTAAATATGAATCTAAGAGCGCTGATATTCAACTGTTCCGAACATTATTTCAGCAGACAGTTTCTGGAGGGGTAAAAGCATGAGTACGATTGTTACTATTCCGAGATCTGTCAGTTGGAAAGGTGATGCAATTGCGGTATTAAATCAAACAAAGTTGCCACATAGTACGGAATACAAAACGTTAACGACTATTGAAGAGGTATGGAAAAGTATAGTACTGCTAGAAGTACGTGGAGCACCTGCAATTGGAATTGTAGCAGCATTTGGTTTGGCGCTTGCGGCAAAACAATATAATACTTTACATATTGAAGAATTTCAAAAGAAGTTTAATAGAGATTGTAACTATCTAGGAACTTCACGACCGACGGCAGTGAATTTGTTTTGGGCAATCGATCGCATGAGAGAATCTATTCGAGAGATTACTACAATAAAAGAAGCACAAAAAATATTAGAAGAAGAAGCACTTCACATTCAGCAGGAAGATGAAGAGGTGTGCCGGAGTATTGGGGAATATGCGTTAACATGTTTTACAGACGGTGATAACATTTTAACAATTTGTAACGCTGGAAGTATTGCAACTGCAAGATATGGTACTGCATTAGCACCGTTTTATATTGGGAAAGAGAAGGGCGTTCGTTTACACGCGTATGCATGTGAAACGAGACCCGTTTTACAAGGTGGGCGTTTAACGACTTGGGAGTTGAAGCAAGCAAATATTGATGTAACACTTATTACAGATAATACGGCAGCTCATGCGATTCGTACGAAAGAAATTGATGCGATTATCGTAGGCGCAGATCGAATTGTCGCAAATGGAGATACCGCAAATAAAATTGGAACAATGAATTTAGCTATATTAGCAAATTATTTCGATATCCCATTTTATGTTGCAGCTCCGTTATCTACTTTTGATATTACGAAAGAAACTGGAGCTGAAATTGTTATTGAAGAGAGAGATGAAACAGAAGTTACGAAAATTTTTGGGAAACAAGTAGCACCAATTGGAACGGATGTTTATAATCCAGCATTTGACGTAACACCGAATGAATTAATTACAGGTATTATTACTGAGAAAGGGATTTTACGAGGAGATTATAAAAAAGAAATTCTGACATTATTTGAAAGACAAGCTGAAATTTAATAGCTTGTTTTTTTATGCCTAAATTGTCCATTTTTTCTTATTTATATAGTGAAAGGAGGAGAGAAAGATGGAAGAGTGGATCAAGATGATAGGTAATGTAGGGTTTCCGATTGTTGTAACATTATATTTACTCCATCGGATTGAAAGTAAATTAGATGGGATAACTGTTGCAATAGAGAAACTACCGCAACAATTACTAAAGTACGATGATCCTCGTGATAAAAAATAAAGTTTNNAAACTTTATTTTTTATCACGCATTACCTGCCCGTAAAAGCCCCACTGATTAAAGTTTCACTTTATTGAGCAGTATAGCCACCATCGATAACAACGGCTTGTCCGGTTATACCTTTTGCTTTTTCACTCGCTAAAAACATAGCATAATCAGCAATTTCTTGTACTTGTAATAAGCGCTTTTGTGGTACAAGTGGATAAATAACATCTTCTAAAACATTTTCAAGTGGTACATTTCGTGTAGTCGCTAAGTCTTGCAGTTGATTACGTACAAGAGGGGTATCGACATAACCAGGACAAAGGGCATTTACAGTAATACCATGGATAGCACCTTCTAAAGCTGCCACTTTTGTTAATCCAATTACGCCATGTTTGGCACTATTATAGGCGGATTTTCCTGCAAATCCAACGAGACCATTAATGGAAGCAACATTAATAATTCGGCCATACTTTTGTTTTTTCATAATCGGAAAGGCATGTTTAATGGCAATAAACGGAGCAATTTGCATAATCTTAATGAGTAGCTCGAACTTTTCAGTGGGAAAATCTTCAATCGGTGAGACGTGTTGCATTCCTGCATTGTTAATTAATACATCCAATGAACCGAAATGACTAACTGTTTGAGAAATTGCAGCTGCAATTTCTTCTTCAGATGTAACATCACATTTTAAACCAATCGCTTGAAATCCCTCCTTTTGTAATTGTTCAGCAGCTTCTTTCGCACGATCTTCAAGCCGATCACTAATAACAACTTTAGCCCCTTCTTTTGCAAAAGCATTCCCCATTTCATAACCAATACCACTCGCGGCACCTGTTAAAAAGACAACTCGATTTGTAACCATGACGAAAAACATCCCTTCATAATAAAGTTTTCATATTGCTCTATTTAGAGAGGGTATAATAAAATTCCTGCAAACATTTGGAAAAACATTGTTCGCTATCTTGTTTTGCAAAATAGTCTCTGTTATACTATTTTGTAAAGCAAGATACTTACGCTTATCTATCTTGTAAAACAAGATAGTGGGAGGATTTGAATTATGTCGACAAGTCAAATGCTGAAAGGGATTTTAGAAGGATGCTTACTTGCTATTATCTCTGAAGGTGAAATATATGGTTATGAAATGAGTGAAAAGCTAGCGAAGTATGGCTTTACAATGGCGAGTGAGGGAAGTATTTATCCGTTATTAATACGAATGCAAAAGGAAGGATTAATAACAAGTGTAATGAAGGAATCTCCATCTGGCCCAAAGCGAAAATATTATACATTAACAGAAAAAGGCGAGGAAGCACTTAATGAATTTATGGATCGCTGGGAAACGATGCAAAGTAGTGTAGAACGTCTACTTGAAGGAAAGGGGAGAAGGAAATAATGCTATCAAATGAAGCGCGTAAGTTTTTATTAGATATGAGATTATTTTTGACGGCAAAGAGTGTGAAAGAAAGCGATATATTTAATCATTCCACTTTCTATAATGTTAATATTTAAAACATTTACCTCGGAAGATCTCGTGCCAATGCTATTTCAAATTATATGTTTATACGGAAGTTTATTTATTTTAATTTTCGTTGAAATTATGATGAAGACGAATAGAAGAGAAACAGTTAAATAAGGGAGGGGTTATAATGAAGGTTTCTAAAGAAGGCGAAAAGTTTTTAATCGATACGAAAGTGTATTTAATAACAAAAGGGATTAAAGAAGAAGATGTTGATGCCTTTTTAGAAGATGCAGAACTTCATTTAATAGAAGGTGAGCAAGAGGGAAAGACGGTAAAGGATATATTTGGGGATTCGCCAAAAGAGTATGCGGAAGAGTTGGCGAAAGAGATGGAGAAGGATAAAAGCGGTAGTATAAAAAGTATTTTGGGAATGATTATTGGTGTTGGTGGATATTGGTTACTTACAAACATTTTATTTGGAAGTCCAAATCAGCAATTTACGTTAACAAATGTACAGTTAATTGGTTATCCAATCGTTTTATTCATTACGATAATTGGAGCGATTGTTGCGTTTAGAATGTCTTCTTTTAAAAGTAAATTGGTAGGGTTTGGAATTGTTTATATAATAGTGATGATACCTATTTTATTATTGGTGTTATTGATGTTTATGAATAAATGGTACGGAACACCTGTATTGCAATTAACTACTATACAAAGTTATATGTTAGCTGGAATTGTCTTATTAGTACTGTTGATTGGTGAAGCATATATACTTGGATGGATTGGAATATTAGCTGTTATCATACCGCTATTAATTATGTTTGCATTTAAAGAATTAGGAAAGCAAAACCCATATTTAATAATACTAGAGCCTTTACTTCTGTACGGAAGTTTATATGTATTAATGCGATGGTCTTTAAAAAATGAAGAGCGAAAAACTGTAAACTAGGAGTTCTATAGAAAAAAGGCTGCTCTAGATATACAATAAATTATTTCCAAAGAAATACTATATTTTGATTTTTAGAGAGATTATGTTTCGGTGTATATTGTATTCTTTGCAGCCAGTATTTAGTTTGTTAATTAGTATATATTGTTTTGAGCAGTAACAAGGGCGTTACTGTTTTTTTCTTTGTAATAAAGAGCTTTGTAAAGAGAGTGCTTTTTGTTCGTTTGTTAATAGGGACTGAATATGGACATTTTCAGGGCGGGGGACTATCGGATACATAAGATTGAATGGAGAAGGATGGTGCTCCGAGCCAGTTGGAGAATGAGGATCTGCGTGAGTAAGTTTTCCGTGAACACGTCTTGTAAATAAAATATGCCCGATTTCGTGAGCGAGTGTATATATATTTTTCATGGGAGCAGCCGAATTTGTTAAAACGATGTAACCAGTAAGTTGCTGTTGTTTTGCTAAAGAGTAAGCACAGGCAATTACTGCGGTTTCTTTGAAATAATCACTGCCAATATAACAAATATAAAGATCGCATTCAGGAGCTTCATTTACACACGTTTGGAAAAAGGATGCTAATTTTTCCTGACTTTGAATGGAATTTTTATAACTGATTTCACGGTCAGAAAAACGGAAAAGCTCATTTAATACAATTACATCTTGAATTTGAAATGTAATGGGATGCCAAATTGATTCTGCAACAGCTAAATCTTTTGCAATGCGGTCATTAGAAATATCGGCGCCTGGAGTAATGCAAATACATATATTGACGTATAGATCCATAAGGAACACCTCAAATGAAAAAATTCTTCCTATAATATATGTGTAAAAAAGATGCTATGTATGGATAAATGCCTTCTTTGTTACATGAATATATAGATGACAAGTCAAAAAAAATTCATAGTTCTATAACATGGTGTGGCCGCCTTTTTGATATAGTAAAGGAAAGGGGGAGAATATATGTATACATTAAAAATCGTTTCAGACAGAGAAGCACTTTATCAATTTGCAAGTTATGTAAGAGTTGTACAAGGGGTTGAAGATGTATATGTAGAGGTGGGAGAACCTTTATATGAACATCCTTTAATGAAGTTTTATGTACATATTAAGCTTAAAGAAACATATGAGCAGCATAAAGCATTACAGGAAATAGCAAGATTAGTAGAATTGGGTCGTTTTACATATGTCCATTATCGTAATGATGAAATTGAGGAAGCTTTTGAAGCTGTAAAATATGAAAGTTTTAAAAAATAAAAGATGAAAAAAGGAGGCGAAAGCTTCCTTTTTTTTCTTTAAAATTACATCAACAAAAGGAGAAAAATTTTGTTATGATAAGGGAGGATGAGGAAAGGAGAGTTTACATATTGGGGTATATTGAAGATTTACGCAAAGTCGTCGGTACAAGGCCACTTATTCTAGTAGGGTCAGCAATTATTATATTAAATGATAATCAAGAAGTATTGCTTCAATATCGTTCGGATACATATGATTGGGGTGTGCCTGGCGGAGCAATGGAGCTTGGGGAAACGACAGAAGAAACTGCTCGTAGAGAATTATTCGAGGAGACGGGACTAACTGCAAAAATAATGCAATTTCTTGGTGTCTTATCAGGAAAGGAAGTATATTTCCGTTATCCGAATGGAGATGAAATTTTTAATGTCATTCATCTGTATCAGGGGCATCATGTGAGTGGTGAATTAAAGCTCGATCATGAAGGATTACAACTTCAATATTTTCCAGTAGATAAGTTACCAAAATTGAATGAAACGACAGAGAAAATTTTACAAAAGTTTTTATATGCGTTAACAGAATAGAAGGTTAATTCCTTCTATTTTTATTATATTAAATATTTTGATTTTTTAGTATGTTTATAGTATGATAGTTGTAGACATACATCTTATGGAATTTCACCTAAAAACTGACTAGGGTACATAAGAGAGGGGCAAGTACAAAATGCATAATGTTGTTATTACAGCTGCAGTTCGTTCGCCAATTGGAACTTTTGGGGGAGCGCTAAAAAATGTAACGCCAGTAGAATTAGCTGTTCCTGTACTTCAGGAAGCTGTAAAACGAGGCGGGGTAGAACCACATGAAGTTGATGAAGTAATTTTAGGTCATTGTATTCAAAGAACTGATGAAGCAAATACGGCGAGAACGGCTGCATTAGCGGCAGGATTTCCTGACACAGTTACGGGTTATACAATCCAACGCCAATGTTCTTCAGGTATGCAAGCAATTATGTCAGCTGCAATGCAAATTCAATTAGGTGTAAGTGATATTGTTGTTGCAGGTGGAGTAGAAGCGATGAGTTCGAGCCCTTATGCATTGAAACAGCACCGCTGGGGACAACGTCTACAACATGGAGAAATCCGTGATACAGTGTGGGAAATATTAGAGGATCCACTGCATCATATTATGATGGGTGAAACAGCGGAAAATTTAGTTGAACAATATGAAATTACAAGAGAGGAACAAGATGAGGTTGCGCTTCGTAGTCACACACTAGCACTACAAGCAATCGAGTCTGGATACTTTGACGATCAAATTGTTCCTATTACAATAAAAGAGCGTAGAAAAGAAGTTGTATTCTCGAAGGATGAACATCCACGTGCAGATATTACAGCGGAAAAATTAGCAGGATTAAAACCAGCATTCCGTAAAGATGGATCTGTAACTGCAGGGAATGCATCTGGTTTGAATGACGGAAGCGCGGTTCTAGTATTAATGAGTGAAGAAAAAGCGAAAGAAAAAGGCTTACAACCGCTAGCTAGAATTGTTGGATATTCAGTAGCTGGGGTAGACCCGAAAATTATGGGTATTGGACCAGCACCAGCAATCCGAAAAGGCTTAGAAAAAGTAGATTGGTCATTAGAAGATGCAGATTTACTTGAAATTAATGAAGCTTTCGCAGCACAATATTTGGCTGTAGAAAAAGAATTAGGTTTAAATCGTGAGAAAGTGAATGTAAACGGTAGTGGTGTAGGACTTGGACATCCAATCGGTTGTACAGGAGCTCGTATTACGGTAAGTTTAATTCACGAATTAAAGCGACGCGGCTTAGAAAAAGGAATTGCTTCTCTATGCGTCGGCGGCGGTATTGGAGTAGCATTATTTATAGAAGCATTATAAAAAAGAAGCAGCAATTGCTGCTTCTTTTTTTACGACTCAAATAGATGATGGAATAACCGATCACGATTTTCAAAGAAAAGTTTCGTCGTTTGATAATGCTCGGTTTCTTCTAATGTGGATTCGTGAATCCCCTCTTGTGTTAAAGAGTATATAGTAGATTCAGGGTAAGCCATTAAAATAGGAGAATGCGTCGCAATAACAAATTGTGAACCTTGTTCCGCTAGCTCATGCATTCGAATGAGCATGGAAAGTTGTCTCATTGGTGATAGAGCGGCTTCAGGCTCATCTAAAATGTATAAACCTTGTCCTGAAAAACGATTCATAAATAATGAGAAGAACGATTCACCGTGTGATTGTTTGTGTAATGAGATACCACCATAGGAATCAATAACCGGATTTCCACGTGCTTCCAAATCAGCGTCTATTTCATCAATATAAGAAGCGACGTTATAAAATGATTCAGCGCGAAGAAAGAAACCGTCGTTTGGTGTATTGAAACTTTTGGAAATTCGAAGGTATTCATGTAAAGATGAGTGTGAATCGTTTGTGCTAAAGCGGAAGTTTTTTGTTCCACCTTCTGCATTAAAACCTAAAGCGATTGCAATTGCTTCGAGTAATGTTGATTTACCCGTTCCGTTTTCTCCAATAATGAATGTTACATTTGGATGGAAAGCTAGTGATTGTAATGTTCGGATAGCGGGTAAGCAGTAAGGATATGCGGAAAAACTAGGGATATTTTCTTTTTTTAATGTGACATTTTTTAAAAAGGGTACGTCAATCAATATATAAACCTCAATTCATAACGGATTTTGATTGTAACAAAGCAGCAAATACAAAGGTGAGACAACTTGCTATTAGTATTGTATATTGAAGTGCGCCAAAACCGAGACTTTCCAAGGCGAAAGAAATCCTCTTCCGTATAAAAATGAAAAGAACGCTCATAAAGCCAACGAGAGCGGGCGTATATTTTATAACCTTTAAATGCTTCCATAGAAAAAATCCAATGTATGTACTTAAAAACAAGATAAACAGAACAAGAAAAAAGACAAGTGTTAATAACACGGGACCTTCTCCTTACTTTCTGAATATTTTATGTGGATTATAACATGTAAACTATCATATTCCAATGTGAAAATAAATATTGCATGAAGATCAATTCTCTCGTTATGATAGATGGTATTCTATTGAAAATATGAAAAGGAGTAAACATATGCCGTTTACATTCGCACATCCAGCAGCGGTGCTTCCTTTTACGAAAAAGCATTCTACATATATTTCAGTAACGGCTCTTACATTAGGTAGTATGGCGCCTGACTTTGAATATTTTTTACACTTTAGACCGTATGGTGTTATTGGGCATACATGGATGGGGTTTTTATATTTAAATTTACCGCTCGTCTTTTTGTTAGCATACATATATCATCACATTTTAAAAAAGCCTTTTATAACACATTTACCTAAGCCACTTGCTGGCTACTATATATGTGCAGTAGATGATAGATGGGGGCTTCATACGTGGAAAGACCTTTTTGTATTTTGCTATTCTGCATTATTTGGTATGTTTACGCATGTCGTTTGGGATGCGTTTACCCATAAAACAGGCTATTTTGTTATGAAAATACCATTGTTGCAACGAGAATGGCATAGCATCCCAGTTTATAAATATATGCAGCATGGGAGTACATGTATTGGTTTTCTATTACTATTATACGTATTATGGAAGTATAGAAATGAAATGGGTAAAGATCTTATTGTGGCTTCGGAAAAAAGAAAGTATTGGATTTCAGTAATTGTTGCGGCAGCTATTATATTTATCGTGCACGCGTTCGTAGATCCCTATTTTCATATTTTCCAAATTGGAGGTATAATAGTATCTGGACTGACAAGTTCATTTTGTGGACTTCTCATTGTTTCTATAGTTTACAAAGCAAGGGACTAATTTATATTCATGAATGATAGCGTTAGGAGAAATTAAATGATGAAAGCATGGAAAAGTATTTTTGTTTTATGTAGTTTTCTTCTTATGTTAAGTGGTTGCTTCCATCAAGAAGAAAAGAAAGCTGAACCGAAGAAGAAAGAATCTATTCCTGAAACGAAAGAATATGGTGGACGTGAGCTAAACAAAGTAGGACAAAAGGTGAAAGAAACAGGTTGGGGTACTTTCAAATTAGAGCAGATGCATTCTGTTAATCAAACATTTGAAGTAGCGCCAATGAAAATTCATGTGCAAGATGTGAAAGTAATCTCTTTATCACAGATGAGTGAAGATGCAAAAAATACATTGAAAGCATATACGGCATTAACTCCTGAAGAAGTAAAGCGTAGATTAGGCGATAAAGTAAGTCAAGAAGATGCTGAATTATATGCATCGCTAAGTGGAACAGAGATTAGTGATACGATTCGTTACGTTGAGATTACATATAAAGTGGAGAATAGCGGAAATAAAAATATGCAATTTTTCTCTATGAATGATGTTACGATTAATGATAAACAACATTTTAAAGTAGCGACACAAAACTTTTTATATGATGAAGATACGCTCGTTGGTACAAAAAATGTATCTAGAGAAGACTATAAGCCTGGTGAAACAAGAGATGGAATTATCGGTTTAATACTTGATGATGGAAAAGAAAAGGTAAAGGATATTAAGTTTACAACCGATGATTTAATTGCAGGAGATACAGAGACACAGGATGTTGTTAAAGAAGCACAAACTTTTAATATCTCACTTTCTGAGTAAGGTGTTTAAAAAAAAGGTAAGTAAAAACAGTCAGCGTTCAAAACATTATGCTGACTGTTTTTTTATTTCTTTTATGTATGAATCTACATTTTGAAAAGGTACCTTAATTTTAAATGCATCTTTTTGTTCGTTAAATTGCTTTTCATTATAGGGACCAAAACGCTTATTGTGCTTGACGTCAATAATCCAATAATGCTCACTTTTTTTATTTGCAATTGCCCCATCAGGATTATTTGGATCGGACTTTTCCTCAGTCTGTTTTGCAATAATGTATTTATCATCCCAACCAATGTCTGTAATTTTGGCAGGGATGTATTGTGTGGCATATACAGCATCTTGCGAGGGGAAAAGTTCAAATGCATTTCCAGAAGTACGTATGAGTTCGTATTCATCATTAATCGTATAAGTTAAGTGGCTTGTATTCCCAGCGCAACCAGCTAATAGGAAGGCGAGGAATAGGATTATCCATTTTTTCAATATGGGAACCTCCTTTACAATGCTGTTGTAACACATTGTACAAGAAAAGTAAGAGAAACGCTAGTTTACAATGCTTTTTAGAAGTGGTACGATGAAACGGGTAAAAAAGGATATGAAGGAGTCGACATAAAATGAAGTTAAAGGTGCATCGTCCAGCGCTTGTAATGAATCGCATAGGTGCTTCCCTAATTGATATGTTTTTAATCTCGCTTATGTATGGTGCAGTAGTAGCTGTGATAACTGGAAACTATAGTGCTATTTTTAATCGTTTTAATATAAGTTTTGGAGACTATAGATATGATCTCACAGTAGTGTTCATATTAATGGCCCTTTATTTTATATTGTTACCTTTTATTTGGAACGGTGTAACACTTGGTAAAAAAATAACGAGAACAAAATTAATTTCATTGACGAGTGAAAAACTAACGTTACAAACATTAATAATACGGTTTTTTGCATTGTTATTACCGAACATATTGCTACTTGGAATTCCATTATTATGTAACATATACATGATGTTGTTCCGCAAAGATAATTGTGGTTTTCACGATTTAATTGCAAAGACAAAAGTGATCAGTCTTGTATAATACACAGTGACCTTTTTATTCTTAAATAAAAAGGTCTTTTTTTATCCCGTTATTTGTGGGCGGTAAGACTTTCACCTTGAAATTCAATGAATGCGAGGAAGTTAGGAGGAAGGTAAAGGTTCATTTTCTTAATTTAAATAGATTGAAAATTAAGAAAATGTTATAATAATTAAAAATAATATCTTTATATAATAAGGGGGAAATTGAAATGACAGGAGGTAGCATAATCTTTTGGGGGATTTTAATTTTCATTGGTCTAGTTTTCGATCAGCTTAATAGTAAGAAAAAAGAGGGAGTAAAAAAGTAATCGATTCCAATGTGCTTTATATTAACGACGTTTGGATAGAGATAAAACAATTAACGTCATCTTTTATGAAACAGCAAGAAGAAGTAGTGTTAAGTGATTTACCGATTTTCGGTATTATTAGCACGAAAGGACAATCATTTCATACAGTTGAAGCCCTAGTATAATAATGAAAACCGTCCTCGGTATAAATGAGGACGGTTTTTTTGTATGTTATATAGAAGAAAACTATTTTTCAACGAATACGTTGTTCGGTTTGACTATCAAAGAAATGCGCTTTATTCATATCAAATGCGAGTTTAATTTGATCACCAGGTGAAAATGTATGTCTTGCATCAACACGTGCTGCAAAATCTTGAGTTCCCAGTTTCATATATAAAAGAGATTCAGCGCCTAATAACTCAGCGACTTCAATTTTTGTTGTGAAGGTAGTAGATTGTGAAGCTTCTAAAAATAATAGTTCATCATGAATGTCTTCAGGACGAATACCTAAAACAATCTCCTTATTTACATAGCCTTGTTCACGTAACAGCTTCATTTTTCCTTCAGATACTTTGACTTGTATTGCGTTGTCTATAACGAAATCGGTTTCAGTTAATTTACCACGGAAGAAATTCATTGCTGGAGATCCGATAAATCCACCAACGAAAACATTTTCAGGTGTTTCATATACTTCTTTTGGAGTTCCAATTTGTTGAATCTTTCCGTCTTTCATAACAACAAGACGGGAAGCCATTGTCATTGCTTCTGTTTGATCATGTGTGACATAAATTGTTGTTGTTCCAAGACGGTGGTGTAACTTAGAAATTTCTGAGCGCATTGCAACACGGAGTTTTGCGTCTAAGTTTGATAAAGGTTCATCCATTAAGAAAACTTTCGCATCTCGAACGATCGCTCTACCTAATGCAACACGTTGACGTTGGCCACCTGATAATGCTTTCGGTTTTCTATCTAAATATTGTTCAAGCCCTAAAATTCGTGCTGCATCTTTCACACGACGATCGATTTCATCTTTTGGTATTTTTCGAAGTTTTAATCCAAATGCCATATTATCATACACACTCATATGTGGATAAAGAGCATAGTTTTGGAAGACCATTGCGATATCACGATCTTTTGGAGGAACATCATTCATTAGCTTACCATCAATTGAAAATTCTCCTTTTGAAATATCTTCAAGTCCAGCTACCATTCGTAAAGTAGTAGATTTTCCGCATCCAGAAGGACCAACAAATACGATAAACTCTTTATCTTGAATGTGTAAATTAAAATTTGTTACAGCTGTTACGTTATTATCATATATTTTATAAATGTTTTCTAATTTCAGTTCTGCCATGGTATTTCCCCCTAGAAATAATTATGCAAACGTTTTCTTTGAGTTCATTATAAACTAATAGATTCAAAAAATAAATAAAAAAATAAAACGTTTGCATACATTTGAGTAATGGTAGTGATTTTCTCATGCTTTCTTAGAAAAAGAAGAATAAAAATTGTAAGCGCTATTTTAAATTAAGATAGAATCTGTTATTATTCATTAATGAAAACGTTTGCGCCTTGAGGGAAATAAAAATTATAGTGTAGATGAAATGGGGTAGCATAATGGAAAAACAATGGTGGAAAGAAAGTGTAGTATATCAAATTTATCCTCGTAGCTTTATGGATAGTAACGGTGATGGTATAGGTGATCTTCGTGGTATTATTTCAAAGCTAGATTACTTAAAAGAATTAGGGATTAATGTAATTTGGTTATCACCGGTTTATGAATCTCCAAATGATGATAACGGTTATGATATAAGTGATTATTGTAAAATAATGAATGAGTTCGGAACAATGGAAGATTGGGACGAGCTATTACATGAAATGCATGAACGTAATATGAAACTTATGATGGACTTAGTTGTTAATCACACTTCCGATGAACATAATTGGTTTATTGAATCACGTAAATCTATTGATAATAAATATAGAGATTACTATATATGGCGTCCTGGAAAAGATGGGAAAGAGCCGAATAACTGGGGAGCAGCTTTTAGTGGATCTGCATGGCAGTATGATGAAATAACAGATGAATATTATTTGCATCTGTTTTCTAAAAAACAGCCAGATTTAAATTGGGATAATGAAGAAGTAAGACAAGATGTTTATGAAATGATGAAGTTTTGGTTGGAAAAAGGAATTGATGGATTCCGTATGGATGTTATTAACTTTATTTCTAAAGAAGAAGGTTTACCAACTGTTGAAACGGATGAAGAGGGGTATGTTTCAGGACATAAACATTTTATGAACGGCCCAAATATTCATAAATATTTGCATGAAATGAATGAAGAAGTATTGTCTCATTATGATATTATGACAGTTGGTGAGATGCCAGGTGTAACGACAGAAGAGGCTAAATTGTATACTGGAGAAGCTAGAAAAGAATTACAAATGGTATTCCAATTTGAACATATGGATTTAGATTCAGGAGAGGGCGGAAAATGGGATGTAAAACCATGTTCACTTCTTACTTTAAAAGAGAATTTAACAAAGTGGCAAAAAGCATTAGAGCATACAGGGTGGAATAGCCTTTATTGGAATAACCATGATCAGCCACGTGTTGTATCTCGTTTTGGTAATGATGGAATATACCGTACTGAATCGGCAAAAATGTTAGCGACGGTGCTTCATATGATGAAGGGAACGCCATATATTTATCAAGGCGAAGAAATTGGAATGACGAACGTTCGATTCCAATCAATTGATGAATATCGAGATATTGAAACGTTAAATATGTACAATGAAAAAGTGGTAGACCGTGGTGAAGATAAAGAAAAAGTAATGGAATCTATTTATATAAAAGGCAGAGATAACGCTAGAACTCCAATGCAGTGGGATGATAAGAAACATGCTGGATTTACAACAGGTGAACCATGGATTGCGGTAAACCCTAATTACGAAGAAATTAATGTGGAGCATGCAATTCAAGATGAAAACTCAATTTTTTATTACTATAAAAAATTAATTGAGTTACGTAAAAATAATGAGATTATTGTGTATGGATCATATGATTTAATACTAGAAAATAATCCATCTATTTTTGCTTATGTAAGAACATATGGAGCCGAAAAACTTCTTGTTATTGCAAACTTTACTGCAGATGAAAGTGTATTTAAATTGCCTGAGGATATTAGTTATAGTGAAGTAGAGTTATTAATACACAATTATGATGTGAGAAGCGGATCAATAGATAATATTATATTACGTCCGTATGAAGCAATGGTATTTAAATTGAAATAAGAAAAATCCTTATGTCAAATTGGCATAAGGATTTTTTTGATTACCACTTTAGTATTGAGAATCCATATGGAGGAAGTGTGACTTGTAATACGCTTGCTTCCGCTGAAAATTCTTCTTTTGTATATATATTGACTATTTTCTTCCCTGTAATATGGATAGGGAGTGAAGCAGTAATTTCATCGTTAGTAGGATTTAAAACAAAGAAGATAGTTTCATCTTCATGTGTTTTCGTGTAAGAAATATAATTATGTTCATCATTTGCGTCTATGAATTGGAAAGTACCATGTCCTCCAAATGCTTTATATTGTTTTCGTAATGAAATTAATGTTTGTACATGTGTAAATAATAGATGATCTTGTTTTGTTGTATCCCAAATCATACATTTACGGCAACCAGGGTCCATTCCACCATCCATACCGATTTCATCTCCGTAATAAATGCAAGGAGAACCGATGAAAGAAAGATGGAATATATATAGTAACTTTAACTTATTTTTATCCCCGTTACATGTTGTCAAAATTCTTGGTGTATCATGGCTGTCTAATAAATGAAATGCAGCTTCATTTATATTCATAGAATAGGAATGTAGAGATTCTGTAATTTGTTTCATGAATTCAGTTGCTGTAATGGAATTGTTAGCAAAGTAAGAAAGTAAAGCGTTTGTAACGGGATAGCTCATGACAGCATCAAATTGATCTCCTTGTAGCCAAGGGAGTGCATCGTGCCAAATTTCACCTAAAATATATACTTCAGGATTTAATGACTTTATCTCACTTCGGAATTCTCTCCAAAAGCTGTGATCGACTTCATTTGCTACATCAAGGCGCCAACCGTCTATATTGAATTCTCTTACCCAATAACGCCCAACTTCAAGTAAATATTCTTTTACATCTGGGTGTGCTGTATTTAATTTAGGCATATATGGTGTAAATGCGAAAGTATCATAATTAGGAAGTGGCTCGGTTATAATCGGGAATTCGTGAATGTGGAACCACTCTTTGTATACAGACTTCTCGCCATTTTTAAGTACGTCTTGGAATTTATCGAAAAAGTATCCGCTATGATTAAATACGGCATCGAGCATTACTTTTATCCCACGTTTATGACATTCTTCAATGAGTTCTTTAAACGTTTCTTTCGTTCCGAATTGTGGGTCAATTTCCATGTAGTCAATTGTGTCATATTTATGGTTTGAATGAGCTTTGAAAATAGGTGTGAAATATATTCCGGAAATTCCAAGCTTAACAAGGTAATCAAGGTTTTGAATAATACCAGTAAAATCCCCTCCAAAAAAATTAGTTGGAGTTGGCTCAGCACTTCCCCAAGGAAGGGTGTTTTCTGGATTTAGTCCGCGATCCCCATTAGCAAATCGTTCTGGGAAAATTTGATACCAAACAGTATCTTTAATCCAGGAAGGTGCTTTGAATACATTATTTGCATGAAGAAACGGAAAACAGAAAAAGTTACCAACATCATCATTTGGAATAGTAGAGAAGAATCCTCGCTCTGCATAAATAAGAGTTTCTAAATCTGTTTTTAATTCGAATCCATAACGTAAGCGCTTAAATTTTGGTTCGATTGAAATGGACCAATAATCAAATAGTGCAGTAGAACCCGTTTTTTTCATCGGTGCACTTGATGAAATCCATTTCCCGTCTTTCCATTCGTAAGGATCCCCGTAAATAAGAGAGGTACTGTGAACATCGTCTTTCTTAGTACGCATGCGGATGTGAACTGTTTTTTCATCGTAAGCGTATGCGTAATTATCTTTTGGCCTATGATAAATGGCTTCTTTAATCATATAGAAAATCCCCCTTTAATATCTCTATACATAGTATTCCCTTAAGTGTAATAATAAAGCCTATTTTGCAAACGATTTCCTTTCTCGTAGCTTTAATATTGCTTATAAGAGTAGTATTCATTTCATATAAAGTCAATGTATAAAGAGCAGTAATGATATTATTTTTAAAATTAATATTTGCAAAATGAATAAAAGAATGTATAATGATAGACAAATAGCGCAAACGTTTTCATAGATTAAGATAATGTTTGCGCTTCTATTTTAATATTAAATGCAAACGTTTTCAATTACTAAGGTACATAGACAATTTAGGGAGGTTTTTGGGATGAAGAAAGCATTATCATTATTAACGGTTTCAGCACTATCAATTGGTATGTTATCTGCATGTGGACCGAAAGATTCAGGGAAAAAAGAGGAAAGTAAATCGAAGAAAGACTACGATCTTCTTGTTTGGGAAGATGAGAAAAAAGGCGTTGGTTTAGAGCCGGCAGTGAAAAGCTTTGAAAAGAAATATAATGTGAAAGTAAAAGTTGAAGAGGTTCAGATGACGAAACAAATAGAAAAACTTCGTCTCGACGGTCCAGCGGGTACAGGGCCAGATGTTGTAACATTGCCACATGATCATATTGGTAATGCGGTAACAGAAGGGCTACTTTCAGAGGTGAAAGTGGATGATACAGTAAAAAGTAAATTTACAGATTTATCAATAGAAGCACAAACATATAACGGAAAATTATATGGTTTACCAAAAGCAGTTGAAACACCAATCTTTATTTATAATAAAAAATTAATGCCAAAAGCACCAGAAACGATGGACGAGTTGTTTAATTTCTCAAAAGAATTTACGAAAGATGACAAGTACGGATTTTTAGCGCTTGGAGATAATTTCTACTTCGCTAATGCATTTATGGCAGGTATGGGTGGCTATGTATTTGGTGAGAAAGACGGAAAGCCAAATGCAAATGATATTGGATTAAATAATAGCGGTGCAGTACAAGGTGCTGAATATATTCAAAAATGGTACAAAGAAAAGTTATTCCCGAAAGGTATTATCGGTGAATCTGGTGGATCAGCTGCAGATGGATTATTTAATGAAGGAAAAGCAGCATCTATTATGAATGGTCCATGGGCATTCCAAGCGATGGAAAAGGCTGGAATTGATTACGGTGTTGCTCCGATGCCAAAATTACCAAATGGTCAACCGATGAAAACGTTCGTTGGTGTAAAAGGATGGCATGTAACAAGCTTCTCTAAACAAAATGATTTAGCTACAAAATTCACTGAGTGGGTTACAAATGAAGAAAATGCGAAAATTCGATTTGAGAAAACGAAAGAAATTCCTCCAGTAAAATCAGTAATGGAAGATCCAATGATTAAAGAAAATGAGGCTGCAAAAGCGGTTGCGGCTCAATCGGAAAATGGAATTCCAATGCCGAATATTCCAGAAATGCAGGAAGTTTGGAAACCAGCTGGGGATGCGCTTCAATTAGTTGTCTCAAATAAAGAAGAACCAAAAGCAGCACTTGATAATGCAGTGAAACAAATTAAAGGTAATATTGAAGCAAATCATAGTGAGAAAAAATAAGGTGAAATTCGTGCCTCTAAACATGAGAGGCACGAATTCTCTCCCTTCCAAGTAGGAAGGAAAAAGGGGGAAGGAACATGCAAACATCTATGGAACCAACGAAAGAGTTAAACGGTTCAAAGCATAGGAAAATGGCGACCATGTTATCGATCATTCCAGGTATCGGTCAGCTATATAATAAACAATATGTAAAAGGTCTTATTTTTTTAGTATTAACAGGTTCATTTATTGTAGCATTTGCTGATTTGTTAAATATAGGATTATGGGGAATTGTAACGCTTGGTACAGAAGTTCCGCGTGACCATTCGGTCTTTCTATTAGTAGAAGGGATTTTGGCACTTATCGTCATCGTATTCGGACTAGGAATATATGCATTTAACTTATATGATGCATACCAAAATGGGAAGAAACGTGATATAGGAACACCATTAAACTCTGTAAAAGAGCAATATCGAAACTTATTAGATCAAGGTTTCCCATATTTAATGGTTTCACCAGGCTTTCTATTACTTATTTTTGTTGTTGTATTTCCAATCATTTTTGTTATCTTAATTGGATTTACGAATTATGATTTATACCACTCTCCTCCAGCTAAATTAGTAGATTGGGTTGGCTTTAAAAACTTTATTGATATTTTCACATTACCAATGTGGAGAGATACATTTATAAGTGTATTTTCTTGGACTGTCATTTGGACGTTCGTTGCAACAACGTTACAAGTTTCCCTTGGTATTTTCTTAGCGATTATCGTAAATCAGCCCGGTATCAAAGGTAAAGCAATTATTCGAACAATCTTTATTCTACCGTGGGCTGTTCCGGCATTCGTATCTATTCTTGTATTTGCTGGTATGTTTAATGAAACTTTTGGAGCGATTAACAATCAAGTATTAGCTTTATTCGGAATTGAAAAAATTGCTTGGATGACAGATCCGTTTTGGGCGAAGGTTGCTTTAATTATGATCCAAACGTGGCTTGGATTCCCGTTCGTCTTTGCAATGACGACAGGTATATTGCAATCGATTCCAGGAGAATTATATGAAGCGGCTACAGTAGATGGAGCAACTGCTTGGCAACAGTTCCGCAAAATTACATTGCCACTTGTTTTATATGCAACAGCGCCAATATTAATTACGCAATATACGTTTAACTTTAATAATTTTAGTATTATTTATCTATTTAATGCTGGGGGACCTGCCGTATCTGGACAAAATGCAGGTGGAACAGATATTTTAATTTCATGGATTTATAAGTTAACGATGACTTCGGCTCAGTACGGAAAAGCAGCAGCGCTTACAATGATTTTATCGTTAATCGTTATTACAGTCGCGTTATGGCAATTTAAGAGAACAAAATCATTCCAAGAAGAGGATATGATGTAAATGAATATTAAACGACAAAAGATGTTACGTCTATCATTAAGTTATTTAGTTATCTTCATAATGTGTGCGATTATTTTCTATCCATTATTATGGATCATTGGCTCATCGTTTAATCCAGGAGATAGTTTGTCTGGTTCTAGTATTATTCCGAAAAATGCCACATTAGATCATTATCGCAAGCTACTTGATTCCGATTCAAGTAATTACTTACTTTGGTATAAAAATACTTTAAAAGTTAGCGTAATGACAATGATTTTTTCTGTGTTAGCCATTAGCTTTACTGCTTATGCATTTTCGAGATATCGTTTTGTTGGAAGGAAGAATGGTTTATTAACATTTTTAATTCTCCAAATGATCCCGAATTTTGCAGCGTTAATCGCGCTATATATATTAGCGCAGTTAACTGGATTAATTGATACACATCTTGCATTAATTTTAATTTATGTGGGTGGAGCAATTCCGATGAATACATGGCTTATGAAAGGGTATTTTGATACGATTCCGAAAGAGTTGGATGAATCAGCTCGAATGGATGGAGCGGGGCATTTTCGTATATTTTGGCAAATTATTATGCCGCTTGCAAAACCAATTGTAGCGGTTGTAGCGTTATTCACTTTCATTGGTCCATTTACAGATTTTATTTTAGCAAGTGTTATTTTACGCACACCAGAAAATTATACTTTAGCAGTTGGATTATATGAAATGGTAGCGAAAAAGTTTGGTAACGAATTTACAACATTTGCAGCTGGATCAGTATTAATTGCAATTCCGATTTCTATTTTATTCTTATCCCTGCAAAAATATTTTGTTTCTGGTTTAACAGCTGGAGGTACGAAAGGATGAAAATGGGGCATTACGTCCCATTTCTCTTTTCATCTCCCTATAAAAAGTTGTAGGGAGATGAAAAGAGATTTGACATCCCATGTGAAAAGAAGTGCAATAAATAGTATATTATAGTATAGGAAAAAAGAGCTATATCCCTTACAATACATGAAGAGGGAGAATATGATAAGTTTTGAAAGATAGAATAAATAAATGAAAGTATATGACTTCTCCTATTACTTGCAACAAGTGCAAGATAAAAATATATGAAATATGACAGAGAAGTGAAAGGAGGGGATTTTTATGACAGTTACAATTAAAGATGTGGCGAAGAAGGCGAACGTAGCACCATCGACGGTTTCCCGTGTAATTGCTGATAATCCAAGTATAAGTGAAAAAACAAAGCGCCGTGTTCGGAAAGTGATGAGTGAACTAGGGTATCATCCCAATTTAAATGCAAGAAATCTTGCGAACCAAACGACGAAAACGCTTGGTCTTGTTATGCCGAGTTCGGCAAGTAAAGCTTTTCAAAATCCATTTTTCCCGGAAGTTATAAGAGGGATAAGTTCATTTGCACATATGGAAGGGTATGCGCTTTATATGTCGACAGGTGAAACGGAAGAAGAAATTTTTAACGGTGTTGTAAAGATGGTACAAGGGCGCCAAATTGGTGGTATTGTTCTTCTATATTCAAGAGAGAACGACCGGATTATTCAATATTTGCATAACCAAAACTTCCCGTTTGTTTTAATTGGAAAACCATATGATCGAAAAGATGAAATTACATATGTAGATAATGACAATTATACAGCTGCAAGAGAAGTGGCAGAATATTTAATTTCATTAGGGCATAAGCAAATCGCGTTCATTGGTGGTGGCTCAGACTTACTTGTAACGAGAGAGCGTTTAGCGGGTATGAGCGATGCTTTAAAGTTGGCAGACATTGTATTACCGAAAGAGTATATTTTACACTTTGATTTCTCGAGGGAAAGTGGTCAACAAGCAGTCGAGGAATTAATGGGACTGAAACAACCGCCGACGGCAATTATGGCGACAGACGATTTAATTGGATTAGGTGTGTTAAGTGCTCTTTCTAAAAAAGGATTTGTTGTACCGAAAGACGTTTCGATTGTAAGCTTTAATAATGCTTTATTATCAGAAATTGCGAGTCCGCCACTTTCGACAGTTGATGTGAATATATATCAGCTAGGATATGAAGCTGCAAAAGCTTTAGTGGATAAAGTAGAGAATGCTGAGTCAACTGCAAAATGTATTATTATTCCGCATAAATTACTGAAGCGTCAAACTTGCGATCATTATGCATAAAGTGAAACTTTAATCAGTGGGAGATTTACTGCCCGCAAATAGCGAGATAAAAAAGCTAAGAGGTAAACTCTTAGCTTTTTTGTTTTAGAAAGGCTTCTAATCGATCGCAGCCTTCTTTTAAAGTTTCGATACTATATGCATAGGACAAACGAAGGTAGCCTTCGCCATATTCAGAAAATGCTGTTCCAGGAACGACGGCTAGTCCAGCTTCTTTTACAAGATCAAGTGCAAAATCAAATGATGAAGATGTTAGATGGCCAACATAGGGGAATAAGTAAAATGCACCTGTTGGCTTTTCGACCTTTAATCCCATTTGAATGAGTCTATTATAAACGTAATCACGGCGTTTTTTGTATTGATGGCGCATCATCTTTGGCGCGTCTTTAGCAGCTGTTAATGCTTCAATTGCTGCATATTGTGCGATTGAAGTAGCGCACGTTACATTGTATTGATGAACTTTCAAAATGTGCCCAGCTAAATAACTTGGCGCGAATAAAAGGCCGATGCGCCAGCCGGTCATAGAATGGGATTTTGATAAACCGTTAATAACAATAGCTTTCTCACGCATTTCTGGGAAATGGGCAATTGATGTATGCTTTTGCCCATATACAAGCTCGCTATAAATTTCATCAGAAAGGACGAAAATATTTTTATCTTTTAAAACATCTACAATATCTTGTAGTTCTTCTTTTGATAAAGTTACACCAGTCGGGTTAGAAGGATATGGCAAAACAACACATCTTGTTTTTTCTGTAATCGCATTTTCTAGCGCTTCGGCTGTTAAACGGAATCCAGTTTCACGAACATCTATAAAAATAGGCGTTGCACCGCATAATCGAATAATCGGCTCGTATCCTGGATAAATAGGGGCAGGTAAAATGACTTCCGTCCCTGGTTCTAAAATTGTTCGGAATGCAACATCAATTGCTTCACTAGCACCGATTGTAACGATGGTTTCGTTTTCAGGTGAATAATGTAAATCATAGTTATCTTTTATGAAGTTACAAGCCGCCTTGCGTAATTCTAGTAACCCAGCGTTATGTGTATAGCTTGTATAATTTTCTGTAATCGCCCGTTTTGCCGCTTCCTTTACGAGGGAAGGTGTCGGAAAATCAGGTTGTCCAATTGTTAAAGAGATAAGATTATCATAGTTTTGAATCAGATTAGAGAATTGACGGATCCCAGAAATTTGGATGTCCTTTACTCTAGGATTAATGAATTGTTCCATTGTATCTCCCTTTCTTCCGTTTGAAAATTAAGTTCATTTTAACATATTTTCTAGGATTCCGCTTCGTATATGTTATTTAGAAAGAGAGAGCAGAAAAAAAGCCGCTGTAAGCGACTTTTTAATATCCGTATTCCCAATCTATTTCATCTTCATTCCAAAGTACAGAGGATACTTTGCCAAGGTGAACAACGGATTCGTTCACAGCACATGTGCAATTTTCATCTCCTGCTTTATGCTGTAACTCTTCATATACTGATTTTTCAACATTTTCTAGAACAACCAAATTTTCTTCTTTTAAAACAAGTGTAGTACCCGCCATATTTATCTTCCTCCTACTAAAGTAATGATCACTTATTTGTAAACATAGATAGTATGGATTATATGCTGTATTTTGCTATAGTTGTCCGTATCGTGAAGTGTTTTTATATTTTCTTTGTAATCCGTATTCATTGTATACTGCCCGAAGGAAATTTGGTACAGGGTTTACAATCATTTCGAAAATCTGTAACAATTATTATGGGGTGTTAACAAAGAATTAACAAATATGTTAAGAAAAATCAAAATTTTAAAACAAATACACTTATAAAATGATATAATCATATCAAAATACATATAGGGGATGAGAGGCTATGGAGCTTATCCGTGATTTAATGATCCAAATTGCCATCATTATATTACCGCTATTTTTATATGAAGCCATTCGTTTAAATCGTTATCAAGAAATGCCTCCGAAGCCGAACCGCTACTTTATTATGTTTTTATCTAGCGTTACACTCGTTCTTTCCATGACATACTCTATTTGTTTTGGCAACGTTTGCGGGTATAACTTTCACCCAATTCCAATTGTTAGTGGTTTTTTATATGGTGGGATTGTTGGTTTAATTCCAGCCATTATTTTTGTTGCGTATGAATGGGTGCTAAAGGGAATGAATATTCTTCCAGTCGTAGAAGTCATGTTTCTATTGATAGTGCCATTATTCTTATCCAAGAAATGGTCTCTTTTTTCAAGAGATAAGAAGCTGATTTTAGCATTTATGATTTCATCATTTTACGTACTTGTATCTTTAATGTTTGGTATGGTGAATGTACTATTAGAAACAGGATTTACACCTTATGTTTCTCAACTATATAACGGGTTTATATTTGCTTCGCTTATTATGGTTATGACTATGGTATTTCAAGTGTACTTAACGGAATATTTAAATGAAAACGCATTATTACGTACGGAAATGCAAAAATCGGAAAAACTTAATATTGTCAGTGAGCTAGCAGCAAGTGTTGCACATGAAGTTCGAAATCCCCTTACTGTTGTTCGTGGGTTTATCCAATTGCTAGAAGGTACGGAGGATGTGAAGAATAAAGATTATATGCGTCTCGTATTAGCTGAATTGGACCGGGCAGAGCAAATTATTTCAGATTATTTGAATTTAGCAAGGCCGCAAATTGAGAAAAAAGAACACATTTGTTTATCGGCACAATTAATAGAAATGACCACTCTTATGTCATCATTTGCAGCGATGCAAGGTGTATATTTGCAAGTTGAGATTTCTGAGAGTCTTTATACGATCGGTGATAAGACAAAATTGAAACAAGCTATTATGAATGTTGTTAAAAATGGTATTGAAGCAATTCAAGGAAATAAGGGATATTTAAAGGTAACGGCTATTCAAAAAGATGAAACAATTGTCATAAGAGTTAAAGATAGTGGTGTTGGAATGACAAAAGAACAGTTAGCAAGACTTGGGCAACCATATTATTCTTTAAAAGAAAAAGGGACAGGGTTAGGACTTATGGTAACATTTAGTATTTTACAAGCGCATAATGGTACACTGGAATATAAAAGCGAAAGTGGAAAAGGGACTGAAGCGCTTATTATATTGCCAGCTGTAAGAAATAAGGAATAAAAGTTACCGATGGAAGGTAACTTTTTATTTTATATAGGAAATTTTATTCGTTTGTTTTTTCTTGTTTTGTTCGGCCAAATAAACTTCTAAATGATTGAAAGAAACTTTGTTCTTTTGATGCGGCGACTAATCTTTTTGTTTCTTGAATTTCACGAATAACTTGCATAAGTTGTGCATCACGACTGCTGTCTTTATTATAAATTTGATTTACTAGTTTGTTCATTTTTTCTTCTTGTTTGGATTCTCGTTTATACATATGATTCATTAATAAGTCCATCTTTTCTTTTTGGAGTTCATCTGTTTGAGCGGCATGATCAACTAATTCTTGTAACATTTTTTCTTGAGAACCTTCTTTTACATAAACTTGTTGCATTAATTCATCTAACTTTTCATCTTTCAAACGATTTTGTGTAATAAGGGTAGAATTTTGATGAATAATTGCTTCATTTAATTGAGCGAGCATTTCTAGTTTTAACATGAATTCTTCAAAGTTACGCCCATCCTCTTTTTCTTTTGGTTGCACTTCTTGTTTCTCTTGAATAACAGGCACAGGTGGAGCATCTTTTTCTTTTAAAATAATAGGTATTGTTTCTGAAATATCTTCTTGTAATGTAGCAGCTCTTTCATGTATAGATTTCAATAGTTTTAAATCATCCAATTTATAAATACGAGCATCAGCAGTTTTTGAAATGATATAACCGTGTTCCTCTAATAGTTGGCTATATTTTCGAACTATATGTTTTGGGATGCCTGTTTTATTTGTAACATCTTTCGTTTTATAGGTAGCTTCCATGATATTTCCTCCCCAAAAAGTATCGTATATATCATTTCAATCTTTTATGAGGACTTCCTTTGAAAAAGAATGTCGGAAGGTTATTAGTTTTCTACAGCATTAGTGAAAAGATGAAGAAAAATGAGAGTTTTTGGCGGAATGGCGAAGAAGAGCGAAAATAATGTCTGAAAACATATACAGGAGAAGTTTGTTATAATAACTGAGGAAAAGAAACTGGTAGGAACATGGAGGTATACATGAAGCAATTAAAAGGTATTATCATTTCAATTATTGCAATTTTATCTATTTTAGTAGCGATTTATGAAGTACTTGTGCCAGAGGAAACAAGTGTAAAAAAAACGAATACGTATGATCAAGTGCTAGAATTTCCGAAAGAACGTTATCCCGAAACGGGGAAACATATTACGAATGCTATAAAAGAAGGACATTCAGAAGTTTGTACAATCGACCGCGGTGGTGCTGCGGATAGAAGAAAACTGTCGTTAGCTCCATATCCATCAAAAAAAGGGTATGATCGCGATGAATGGCCAATGGCGATGTGTAAAGAGGGAGGAAAAGGAGCACATATTGAATATATAAGTCCAGCAGATAACCGCGGAGCAGGTTCTTGGGTAGGGAATAAGTTAGATAAATATCCAGATGGTACGCGTGTGAAGTTTGACGTAAAGTAGTAGTTGTATATTTCATAATGAATCAGGAGGGGAACGATGGAGTTAACAATTTCTTATTCGCAATTAATGTTGATGAACTATGACGGTGATCAGCCTTACGTTGACTGGACGGGTGAAGATTTTGAAAGAGGTTATGCGAAGGCGGATGGAACTGTTATTTTTGAAGCACTCTCTGACTATACTTGTGAAGTAAAAGTGACCCCAGGGAAACATATTGAGAAAGAAGAAGTGATTAGAACGATTGCAGTTCCTTTTACAGTTGAAAATGAATGTGTTGTTGTAACGAGTATTCTTTCAAATAAATTTCAAATTCCTATTCCAAATGGCGAGTATACAGTCGTATTACAGGCAATTCCTCTTGAAGAGCCAACGGATGATGAATTATATAAAATACAATACGAATTCTTTTTTGAAAGTGAAGAATAAAAAAATGGGCTATCCTGAGAAAAGGATAACCCATTTTTTTATGCGTTTGTTTTTAACAAGGAACGAGCATCTTTTGCTGCCTGTACCATGTGTTCTAAAGCTGGAATAACTTCTTCTGTTCTTCTCGTTTTTAAACCACAATCAGGATTAATCCAGAAATATTTAGGATCGCATACTTGTAAAGATTGTTCTACGATTTTAAACATTTCTTCTTTGCTCGGTACACGTGGGCTATGAATATCATATACACCTAGACCGATACCTTTTTCATATGTTGTATGTTTTAGTGTATCAATAAATTCTCCGTGACTTCTTGATGTTTCAATAGAAATCACATCTGCATCTAAAGCACGAATCGCATCCACAATATCTTCGAAGTTACTGTAACACATATGCGTATGAATTTGTGTTTCATTTGCTACAGAAGAAGTTGCTAAAAGGAAGGATTGTACTGCCCATGTAATATAAGCGTCCCAATCTTTTTCTTTTAGTGGCATGCCTTCACGAAGTGCCGGCTCATCGACTTGAATCACTCGAATTCCGGAAGATTCAAGTAGTTCAATTTCATGACGAAGAGCTAATGCAATTTGATACGAAACTTCTTTTCTTGGAATGTCATTTCGAACGAAGGACCAATTTAAAATCGTAACAGGCCCAGTTAGCATTCCTTTTACAACTTTCTCTGTTAAGCTTTGTGCATAAACAGTTTCCTTAATAGTCATTCCATTAATAAAGGCTACATCACCATAAATAACAGGTGGTTTCACGCAACGAGAACCGTAGGATTGTACCCAACCATTTGTAGTGAAAGAGAAGCCGGCAAGGCGCTCGCCGAAATATTCAACCATGTCAGTTCTTTCAAATTCACCATGTACAAGGACATCCAGACCGATTTCTTCTTGATAGCGAATCCATCTCTCGGTTTCTTTTTCAATAAATTGCTCGTATTGTTCATTTGAAAGAATGCCGTTACGCCATTCTTTTCGTGTTTGACGAACCTCAGTTGTTTGCGGGAAGCTACCAATAGTTGTTGTTGGTAATAAAGGTAGCTGCAGGGCAACTTGTTGTAATTCGTATCGTTTTTCAAATGGAAGAGGACGTGAAAAATCTTCTTCTTTTAGTGCTGTTCGTGCTGCTTTGACGTCTTCTCGGTTACGTGCAGCAGATGAACGAATTGTATGATGTACGTTTCGATATGTTTCCAGCTCATTACTAATGCTTTCTGTACCTTGAGTGAGAGCGGAATGAATAAGAACTAACTCTTCTAATTTTTGATTTGCAAATGCTAGCGCATCAAATAGCTCAGGCGATAAGTGGGCTTCTTCTGTTTTATCGATTGGTGAATGCAATAAGCTACAAGAAGGCTGAACGATCAAATCTTTCGTTTGGACTTGTTTTTGTAGCGTTGTAAATAACGTAAGAACTTCATCAAGATCAGCTCTCCAAATGTTACGGCCATCTATACAACCGACAGCTAAAGTTTTATCAGCTGGGAATCCATATTTTGAAATAGCATGTAGATTACCTTCTTTACCATGAACGAAATCTAATCCAATACCTGATACAGGGAATGTGATGATTTCTTCATAGTTTTCTTCTATACTATCAAAATATGTTTGTAAAAGAAGAGTCGCATTTGGAACTTCTTTACGAATAGCTTCATAAACTTCTTTCGCCTGTTGAATCTCTTCTTTTGTTAAAGAAGCAAAAATCGGTTCATCAACTTGAATGACTTGCGCGCCAGCTGCATGTAGTTCTGAAAGCAGTTGTATGTAAGGTGCAATTAATTGTTTTAAAATCGTAGTAAATTGCTCTTGTGTATAGCCTTTAGCTAATTTTAAGAAAGTATATGGTCCTAAAATAACAGGCTTTCCATCTACTCCTAATTCTTGTTTTGCCTCTTCGTATAAGCGAAGTGGGCGATTATCTTTTAAAGAGATTTGTAATCCCTCTTCATATTCAGGAACGATATAATGATAGTTTGTGTTGAACCATTTTGTCATTTCAGAAGCTACGTGATCTTTAGAGCCACGCGCCATTGCAAAATATACATCAAGATAAGATGTAAACTCAGAAAAACGTGATGGGATAAATCCTAGCATATAAGCAGTATCCAAAACGTGATCATAATATGTAAAGTCGCCAATTGGAATTAATTCAATCCCTTTTTCTTGCTGTACTTTTACGTGCTGTAGGCGAATTTCTTTCATTGTTGTTAAAAATTGCTCTTCATCGATTTTATTAGACCAAAAAGCTTCCAATGTTTTTTTCCACTCTCGTTGTAGTCCGATACGTGGATAACCTAAATTACTTGTTTGAATTGCCATTTTAAATTCCTCCCTAATTGAAAGTAAGCATTTCCGTTTACTAGGAAATACCTATAACAAAAAGTACAAAGGCATAGAAAATAAGCCTTCCTTTTTGTTTTAACACCTCATCATCATCCGTGAATCTATCAGTGTTGTTAAAACAGGCAGGTCTCCTGACTTATGCTTCATATAATTTCTTTCACCTTCCCGTTTTCACAGTGGCACCAAAAAGAAATCTCAGCATTTACAGTGGCGGGACCGTGTTGGAGTTTCACCAAGCTTCCCTTTTAAACACGAAACGAAATGTTCGTGTACCCATTTTCCTTTTGAAAGGAATTTAACAAGCGATATGATATTGAAACAAATTCTAACATAATTTTTGGAATTTTGTCTACTGTTTTAAAATAAGAAAATTCTAAAGTTTTCATTTATTATTTTTAGATTATTCTGAAATTAAAAAGGTAAATGGAGGGTAGAAAAATTGAAACAAAGTTTAGATTAAGCCTATAAAGAAGAAGATATCCTTCTTTATAGGCTTAACTTTAATTGATATCAATGTCTGAAAGGCGTCCTGAAATCGCATCTGTAAGGAGGGTATTTAACCATTGCAACTCAACGGTAATATGTTCAATAACACTTTGTAAAATATATAGTTGTGCACGTGGGATTTGGCCTTTGCTACAATCATATATAGCTTGCATGTTATGTAAATATTGAACTGTATCATTTTTCTTTTTTTCTAAAATAGGAACTAACTCTTGATCATCACCAAAATGAGCGAAAGAGAGTGCTGAATAGATTGGTTTATATATTTGATTTTTGGCTTCGAACTGTTTTAATAGTAACGTATGAAATAACTGTTTACCTGTTTCTGTTATATGAAAGATTGTTTTATCTGGTCTATTCGTATCTCGAACAATAGTTGTAATACGAATTGCATCTTGCTTTTCTAATTGCTCGAAGGCGTAGTAGAGTGATCCTTTTGCATATTTAATATAACAATCCATTTGTCTTTCTTTCATTATGTGCTGCACTTCATATGGGTGTTTATCCCCTTCGAGCAGCAAGCCGAGAATGACTAATTTCATACTCATGCTGTCTCAACTCCTATATAGAAACTTTCTTACTTTTTGTAAAGGCTAATAATTAGTGGGCGTGGACAAAAGAATGCTGATTAAAGTTTCACTTTTATACATATTATAAACGGCATATCCTTTTACATAAAGGATATGCCGTTACTTTTTTCTATACTAACTCACTTGCTTTTGTTTTTGTTTCGTTTTTGGTCCTGTAAAGAGGCGTTCATTTCCCATAAGTAAAATACAGATAATACTTAGTACAGCTGGGATAAGTGCCCAGAAGAATGTACTTGCAATAGATGTAGCAAGAGCTTCTTTGATGCCAGTTAATATTTCAGCTGGTATTTTATCAGTAGCACCTGGCGATAATAAGAAACTTGTGTCGCCGCCCTTTGGGGCTAATTTTGCTAGTTCAGGAGGGAACACAGTGCTTAGTTTATCCGTAAAAATATGATTTTGAATTGTACCAAAAATTGTTACACCAAGAGTCATACCGAGTGAACGGAAGAATGAATTTGTTGATGTAGCAGAACCACGGTCTCTCATTTCTAATTTGTGGATAGAAGACATACTTAAAACTGAAAACGAGAAACCAACACCAATTCCAGCGAGAACCATAAATAGCGTTACGAGTACACGTGGTGTGTCCATTGTTAAAGTACTTAATAAATAAATCCCAAGAACAAAGAAAACTCCAGATACCATCATAATGTTGCGGTAACTTGTTCGAGAAGCTAACTGTCCGCCAGTTTGACTTCCGATTACAGAGCCAATCATCATAGGCGTTAAAATTAATCCAGCATTTGAGGCTGAACCACCGAGAACACCTTGAACGAAGATAGGAATATACACGGTACAGATGATAAAAGCAGCACCGTAGAAAAAGGCAACGCCTTGGCTAGCTGCAAATAAAGGTTTTTTAAATAGATGGAAAGAAATGATAGGCTCAGTTGCTTTTCGTTCTACGAAGAAGAAAATAATAAGCATAACGACAACAGTAGTAAATAAACCGATAATTACAGTGGAATCCCATGCATATTCTTTACCACCAAGTTCTAATGCAAACATTAAACAAACGATACTAATGACAAGTGTAATAGCACCGGCCCAGTCGATTTTTTGTTTTCTAAATTCTAGAGATTCGCTGTAGTATTTAGTAATGAAGAAGAAGGAGATAAGCCCTAATGGAATATTAATATAGAAGACCCAGTGCCAACTTATATAGTCTGTAATATAAGCACCTAATAAAGGGCCGAATACACTAGATGTCCCGAAAACGGCACCGAATAATCCTGTCATTTTCCCACGTTTTTCAGGTGGGAATATGTCATACATAATTGTAAAGGCGATAGGCATAAGAGCACCGCCACCAATACCTTGAATTGCTCTATAAATACTTAGTTGCTCAATACTTGAAGCTGTCCCACAAAGTGCGGAACCGAATAAGAAAAGAATAAGTCCACCAATATAAAAGCGTTTCCGTCCGTACATGTCAGAAAGTTTCCCGAAAATCGGCATCCCTGCCATTGTTGCCACCATGTATGCTGATGTAACCCAAACGAACTTATCAAATCCACCTAGGTCCCCAACAATCGTTGCCATTGCCGTCGCAACGATCGTATTATCCATTGCGGCCATTAAAATACCAAGTAGTAAACCAGCAACAACAAATTTTGTATTGTTGGACTCTTTTTTTGATAGTTGTGTTTCCAAATATAACCCTCCTTTAATAATAAGTAAACTACATTAAGTTTTGAATGTAGCACATGAAAATCTAAAGTATAGTTTCTCCTGAATCTTCATACATAAGTCCACTGATATGCATAAAGATTATTATAGTCAAATTTGACTAAAAGGCAAACTTTTTCTTCCGCCAAAATATTTTTTGTATGGACAGAAAAAGAGTGAGCAATACTTAATATTGTTGTAAAGTCAATGAAGGAAATTGTAAAAAAATATTTTAGTAAGAGGACCCTCTGTTAACAGAGGAAAAATGGTTTTTTCTTTATATTGTCGAATAGGATAAAAGGAGGAGAAGTATTAAACATCCTTTGTAATAAGTTTTAATAATTTTGGTAGTTTATTGTGTGGAGAGGCGGAATAAGGTTGTATGGATGATACATCTGAAATGAGGTGAATATATATTATGAAAATATGGAAACGAATTTCGGATCAAGAAAGGTGTTTGATACCGCTACAACCAGTATTGTGGATTGATGGTTCAAAAAAGGAAAACGGATTTCCTAATGTAGCAGTAACATTACAAATCCGTAGTATGTATAAAGAAAAATTTTCATATGAACTGACCTATGATGTAAATGACATACTTATTATTCAAATTGTAGTTGAAAATAAAGGACTTGAAATGATTTCGAGAGTTGTTGTAAGTCATATGATTCGAGATTATTTTGTATATATTCCAAATTCCTTAAAGGTTGATAAGGGGATGAGTGAGTTTCTATTCCAGCTCGTAAGGTGGCGAATTGATAATTTATTACCGAATGAGAAGGTGGAATTAATTTGTAAAATAAAAGCAAACAAAGACACAGCTCTCAAAAATGCATTCTTTCAGGCTACATATACATTTCAATATGAAGGAGTATCATATGGCCCACTGCAAACGAATGAAGTTGTTGTGCGCCAATGACGAAAAGGAACCTGTGCGAAAGGTTCCTTTTTAATGAAGGTTGTGTTTTTTGAGTATTTTCTTTTGCTCCATTCCTTTTTTTCCTACATAGTTATTTTTATAGCCAAAGTATAGAATAAATAAAAATGAAACAACATTGACAATAGCGTCGATTTGATCGTTTGTAATAAAATTTATTCCGAAAGAGGTAAATAGTAATTTTAATGATAATAGAAAACCAGCTAATAAACGCATAGTATCTAATAGGTTTTCCTTTTGTAGTATATAGATCACTCCTTTCTAGAAACGATATATAGTATATATATGAAATAGAATAGAGTAGGTATACAAGCTTAAGCGGAAATGTACACCCAATATGTACATTTTTTATTTTGTAGAAAAACATTATTGTTATAGAAACATATATTGGTATAGAAGGGAGGAGAAGTATGAAACATAAAGGGAAAATTAGTGGATTATTACTTGGGAATACAGTGGCAGTTACAGAATGGGTTGCACTTCAGGATGTAATTACAAAACTGGATTCGCGATCATTTTATACCGTCTTTATTATTTATATATTGCAAATGATACTAAGCTGTTATTTTGGATATTGGTATGATAAAAGATCGAGTGGGCGCTTGAATACGGAAGTAGGAGGCATGGCAAGCAACGATTTTGTTGTTGATTTTTTTGGGAAAGTAGCTGCTTTATCTGAACGAGATTCTCGTAATATTACAGTGTATATTCTTTCCATCAAAGGATGGGATGGATTAAAAGACACTGTACAAGAAAAAAAGTTGGAAGTATTAGTACAAAAATTAGAGTGTACAATTGTAAAGACCATCCGGAAAGGCGATGTCGTTACGAAGTGGGATGAAAATAAGTATGTGATTGTTGCGATTGATAATGGCCACGAAAAATCAACAATAACAAACCGATTAATGAAAAATATTGAAAATGAAATAGAAAATGACTTACTCAGTGTATCGCTATTATTTGGAGCTGCTAGTTATCCAGTAGAAGGAAAAACTTTTGAAGAATTGTTAAGAAAGGCGCAAAATCAATTGTATCATTATAGAAATTTACAAGAAAATGAGTGAAACTTTGATTTAAAGAAGTATGATGTGAAGAAGTTTTGAATGTAACATTTTTTTGACTTTTATTACAAAAATAACTTCCCTTGTAATAAAAGTCTTTAAAAATATATGAAAAAAGCATATAATTATAATGGATGTGTCAATGCATTTTGCACAATGTGTTTCATTTTAAAAGTGTAGAGGAAAGCATGCTCTACACTTTTCCTTTTAAGGAAATAAAAAGAATGTTTGTAAGTTGTTGCGAGGTGGCATTTGTAATGTGTAAAATGGACAGAAGGATTATTTGATAGAAAACGGGAAAGGGAATGATAGAATGATAGACGTGAAAGACCAACGATCATCTTTTATCAGGTGAATTATTACTGTTGTTCTTCAAATTATTATAAGTATGGTGAATTCCGTTGTATTTACATGTAATACATAGTGTGATTAGTTTTTAAAAGTACAAATTAATCTTTTACTTAAAAATGGATATGAAACTGCTAGATATTTCGAAGAGAATGACGTGAAACATAATTTCAAGTAATACATTTGTATAAACATTATAAACAATACCAATGATCTTCGTAAAAAAGATGCGAGTGTGAAGTGTATAAAAGAGTACATAAATTTCATAGTTTTTTACACGATGATTGTTTATTAGTAGGAGGAAAAGATGTTGAAATATAGTAAATTAGCAATTGTAACTGCATTATCAATGACTTTACTAGCGGGTTGTTTCGGACCGAAACCAGAAGAGGAATTATATGTTGCATTTGAAAATGCTGCAAAGCAAGAAAAAACAATGTTTGAAGATGCTAAAAAACTTGAAACTTTAGAAAAAGAAGGACAAGAGCTATATAACCAGATTGTTCAAGAAGGAAAAGATAATAATCAGGCAGTTAAGGAAAAACTGAATCAAGCAGTGAAAAATACAGGTGAACGAGAAAAAGTGCTTACAAAAGAAAAAGAGGTTTTAAATAAAGCACAAGAAGAAGTGAAATCTGCTGATAAGTATGTGAAGAAGATTGAAGATAAGAAATTGAAAGATCAAGCGGATAAAGTAAAAACCACGTATGAGAAACGACATGATTCATTTAACAAGATGTATGACAGCTATAATAAATCTTTAAAACAAGAAAAAGAATTATATACAATGTTACAAGATAAGGATGCAAAATTAAAAGATATTAGTGAGAAAGTAAAGACTGTAAATCAATCCTATAAAGATATTGAATTAGAAAAAGATAAGTTTAATGAATTTACGAAATCTTATAATACAGAAAAAGTAGCTTTTTATAAACAAGCAAACATTAAAATTAAAGAAGAGAAAAAATAAAACAGTTTGGC
>NZ_NUPZ01000023.1:367585-384062 GCF_002584985.1 Bacillus sp. AFS029637
GCCAAACTGTTTTATTTTTTTGTATAAGTACGGCTATACCATGGAACAGGTTCACTTAATTTTTTTTCTTGTCTCAGTGCTTCAGGACCAATATAATCTTGAAGTGTTTTTTTTGCTACTGTTAAAGATAAAGTTGTTTTCGGATTGCGATAGGAGGATTCAAGATGACCAAGATGTGGTAGGGTTCGAAAATCTTCTTTCGTAGGAGGAATATGGAAAAAATAATCACCTAAACGTATAAGAACATCAGATTGTTGTTGGCTAAAACGCGGATTTCTAGAAAAATGTAGTCCTTCTTTAATCGCCTTTTTTTCAGCAATTAAACGTTCTAAAGCCGTCTTTTTTAACCAGTATAAATACTTAGGATTAGTTGCAGCTTTAGCATGACGATTCACAACGAAAATAGATTGAGCTAGTCGATTAATAGAATGTTGGTTTTGTAATTGAGATTGTGGTTGTGAAGGTTTCATATTGAATCTCCTTTCAATTTTTCATTATTATACCATAAATAAATAGGTTTTTATTATATGCAAAAAGTGATTGTATATATTTTCAATATTAAAGCAATATTGTTACAGAAAACAACTATTTTGTATAATAGTAATAGAATGTGTTTTAGAAATTTGATAATGAAAGAGTGAGAAGTTTGAAAGAAATATTAAAACAACAATATGCCATTATAGATATTGGGTCCAATACAATCCGTTTAGTTATTTATGAAAAGCAAAACGGGGGTTTTTATAAAGAGATTGAAAATACAAAAGTGGTTGCTCGATTAAGAAATTACTTAGTCGATGGTGTGCTCATTGAAGAAGGAATAGAAGTATTGTTACAAACATTATTTCAATTTCAAGAAAGTACGCGATTCCATCAGTTGCATCATGTACTTTGTGTTGCAACAGCAACAATTAGACAGGCTGAGAATCAAGAGGAAATTAAAAAACTTGTTGAGGGGCAAACAGATTTTACTCTTAGAGTGTTATCCGAATATGAAGAAGCACGTTACGGCTATTTAGCAGTTATGAATTCAACTTCGTTCACTGAAGGAATTACAGTAGATATTGGTGGGGGGAGTACGGAAGTTACATATTTTCGAAACAGAGAGATCTTAGAGTACCATAGCTTTCCTTTTGGGGCACTGTCTTTAAAGCAACACTTTATTAAAGGGGATATACCTACTGAAGATGAGCTAGAGAAGATTCAAACGTACTTAGAATATCAATTTCGAACATTACCATGGTTAATTGATAAGAAATTGCCTCTTATTGCAATTGGTGGTAGTGCGAGGAACTTAGTGAAAATCCATCAAAATTTAATTTGTTATCCTATAGCAGGGGTACATTTATACAAGATGAAAGAAGAAGATATTAAAAATGTAAAAGATGAATTGGAGAAATTGTCGTTCATAGAATTGCAAAAATTGGAAGGTTTAGCAAAAGATAGAGCTGATACAATTGTGCCAGCAGTTGAAGTATTCCATACACTTGTTAATGTTATAGAGGCACCAGCATTTGTATTAAGTAGAAAAGGATTACGAGAAGGTGTTTTCTACGAAGAGTTGACAAAAGATTTGGGGATTTCATATTATCCGAACGTCGTCGAAGAAAGTTTGTATTTATTATCACATGAATATGAAATGGATATGGAATTTGTAATGCAGCTTATTAAACATGGAAGATTGATTTGTCAACAGCTTGAAGAAAAAGGGCTGATTTCTATGTCAGCAAAAGACTGGGAAGTATTCCATGAAGCAGCGAAAGTATTTAATATAGGTAAATATATAGACGAAGAAGCGAGTCGCTTACATACGTTTTATTTATTAGCGAATAAAACAATTGATGGTATGATGCATAAAGAGCGAGTTAGGTTAGCGCTTATTGCGTCTTATAAATCAAAAATGTTATTCAAACAACATTTGTCCCCATTTGAAGGATGGTTTGATAAAAATGAACAAAAAAAAATTCGCCTATTAGGGGCTGTTTTACAATTTTCAGCAGCTCTAAATATAAGACAAAGATCGCTTGTTGAATCGATATCTATAACAGAAAGTAAAGAAGGATTAACATTTAAAATTGTATGTGAGCAATCGGCATTAGCGGAGAAAGTACAAGCTGAAAAACAAAAAAAGCAACTGGAAAGAGTGTTAAAAACGAATATTAACTTATCTTTTGAATAGAAATGTTAAGTTGTACGGATGTCTTTACAAAAAATTAACACTTTGGAATATAGTAATTTGCTAAAATGAAAGTAACTAAATTATAGTAAAAAAGTTTCAAGGGAAGTGTGAAGAGGATGGAAATGTTGAAGGGGAATATAGTCAATTTAAATGATACAGCTTATTACAATAATCGAGAATTAAGTTGGTTAGCATTTAATGAACGTGTACTACAAGAAGCACAGGATGAAACGAATCCGCTCTTGGAAAGATTAAAGTTTATTAGCATTTTTAGCTCAAATTTAGATGAATTCTTTATGGTACGCGTGGCAGGATTGAAGGATCAAGTGAGTGCTGGGTTTAACCAACCAGAAAATAAGGCGGGCTTAACACCAAAAAAGCAATTAAATAAAATTGCGATAAAGGCCCATGAATTAATGACTGTACAATATGATACGTTTAAAAATTATGTGTTGCCAGCGCTGGAGCTAGAGGGGATTGAGCGTTTAACATTCCATGATTTGACGAAAGAACAGAGAGAATTTATAGAAGAGTATTTTGATGAGCAAATTTTCCCAGTCTTAACACCTGTAGCGATCGATGCATATCGTCCATTTCCAATGTTATTAAATAAAAGTTTGAATTTAGCTACTCTATTATATGATGAGAAACAAGTGGAGGAAGAAAACCGCACGAAGTTAGGAATTGTACAAGTTCCTTCATTGCTCGAACGTTTCATATTTTTACCGAGTGAAGGGCAAAAGTATAAATTTATTTTATTAGAAGATGTAATTAGTGGTTTTACTCATAAATTATTTACAGGATATAAAGTATCATCTGTTACTCGTTTCCGTATTACACGCAATGCGGATTTAACAATCCATGAAGAAGGTGCGAGGGATTTATTAAAGGTAATTGAAAAAGAATTAAAAAAGCGTAAGTGGGGAGCTGCTGTACGTTTAGAAGTTGGCAAAGAGCATATTGATGAAAGAGTATTAGCATTATTATATGAGGTGTTGGAAGTCAAAGATGAAGATGTGTATATAATGGATGGACCGTTAGATTTAACATGTCTATTTTCTTTATATAAAAAACTAGCTCCTTTATATGAACATCTTGTATATCCGGCTCTTATTCCGCAACGTCCTCAAGACTTAGGGGATGCGGAAGATGTATTTGAAAAAGCAATTGAGCATGATATATTATTACACCATCCCTTTGAATCGTTTCAGCCAGTAGTTGATTTCGTTCGTGATGCGGCAGACGATCCGAATGTACTTGCGATCAAACAAACATTATATCGAGTAAGTGGGGATTCGCCGATTATTCAGGCGCTAAAGGTAGCGGCTGAAAAAGGAAAACAAGTGACAGTATTAGTTGAATTAAAGGCAAGATTTGATGAAGAAAATAATGTGCATTGGGCAAAAGAATTAGAACAAGCGGGCTGTCATGTTATATACGGTGTAAGTCATTTGAAAACACATAGTAAAATTACGCTAGTTGTAAGAAGAAAAAACGGAAAAATTGAAAGGTTCGTACATCTTGGAACTGGAAATTATAACGATGCAACAGCAAAGCTATATACTGATTTTGGCTATATTACATCACGAAAAGATTTTGGGGTCGATGCAACAAATTTCTTTAATTATTTGAGCGGTTATACAACGAAGCCGCATTTTCATCATTTATCGGTTGCACCATTTGATATAAGAGAGCAATTTATAGATTTAATAGATGAAGAAATTCGTTATCATAGGCAATATGGAAATGGCTATATTATCGCTAAGATGAATTCATTAACAGATAAGCCATTAATAAAAAAAATGTATGAAGCATCACAAGCTGGAGTAAAGGTAGAGCTTATCGTTCGAGGAACATGTTGCCTACGCCCTGGTATTCCAAATGTAAGTGAAAATATTCGGGTAGTTAGTGTTGTGGGAAGATATTTAGAGCATAGCCGTATTTATTATTTCCATCATAATGGAGAGGAGAAAATATATTTATCTTCAGCTGATTGGATGACGCGAAATATGGAGAAGCGAGTAGAAATATCTTTCCCGATATTAGATATTGAAATGAAGGCTAGAATTAAGGCGATTTTACAACTTACATTAGCTGATAATGTGAAAACACGTGAACAGAATAAATCTGGTGACTATTATTATGTTATTAATAGTAGTACAGAAGAAATTGATAGCCAAGTGAAGTTGTTTAAGATGGCTTATCAAAATACAGATGCTGAATAATGAGAACAAATTAAAAAACCTCTTTTAAAAGAGGTTTTTTAATTTGTTCTCTACTTATTATGCGTCCTCAAAATAGAAGAATGAGTAGAGAGAATAGTTTTTATTGTAAGCATGTAAATGGATTGGCTAAGAGAGAAAATACCATTGGTAGAATTGTTGCGGTACATTAATAATAGTATGGTTGTTGACAAGGTCCACCGTAACAAGGGTAAGGTGCTGGTGGTGGATATGGTGGTGGGTAAGGTGGATAATACGGTCTAGGGCCGAAAGCTAATGCTCCGCCTAGCAATCCACCAGCAATTCCAGCTAGAAATGGGACGCCGAAAAACGGAAAGAAGCGTGAGTCGCCTACTGGACCAATGGGTGCTGAACGGACTGGGATTGGTTGATAATATGGATACATGAACAAACCTCCTTTATTGGACTCACTTTTATCATATGGTAAACGAAACATGGATGAGCGCGTACAAGAAAGGATATGTAAGAAAATAGGCGAATTGTTACGAATGTTGTAGTGTAAAGATCGTAATTTCTGGTTTTGACATAAACCGAAATGGAACGCGCGTTCTTCCTAAACCTCGATTGACATAGAGAGTTAAATCTTGAATTGCATAGAAGCCTTCAATATAGTGTTCTGCAAGTGCCGGGGTAATAATAGCACCTAAAAAAGGAATTTGTACTTGTCCGCCATGGCTATGACCAGAAAGTTGTAAGTTAACTGGATATTTAGCAATTTGCGGCGCAATATCTGGCTCATGAACAAGAACAATATTATAAATATTTTGTCGAGCATGCTGCAGAGTTTCCGCTATTTTCGGTTTGCCTAGTAGTATATCATCAAGACCAAAAATGGAAATTTCATGGCTATCAAGTAAATGAATTCGTTTTTCTTTATTTTTTAATAGTTCAAATCCAGATTCACGCATGATGTGATCATAGTATTCAGTTCCATATCCACCGTGATCGTGGTTTCCATAAATAGCAAATTTACCGAAGGGGGCTTTTATATTTTTTAAAATGGCTGCAACGAACGGAGTATCAGTATACGTTTGGTAATTATCGATGAGATCACCAGTAAAAAGGACAATATCTGGATTTTCAGCATTAATTTTAGAAACAATTTGAGATAAATGTTGGAGAGAGAAATAGTATCCGAGATGTAAATCGCTAAATTGAAGAATTTTCATGCCATGAAAACTTTTTGGTATAAGTTGTGATTTAAGTGTGTGCTGTGTGAAAGAGAGCCAGTGGGGCTCTATATATTTAGCATAATAGTAGCCGATGCTAGCGCTTATAAATGAATATAGACAAGTGCGTATTCCGGTTTTTAAAAAATTTCTTCGTGTAATTTGCTTCATAAAAGTATGAGTACACCTATTTGACCGATATGCCGTACTGTCGTTTTGTATACAGGCTACTCAAATCTCCTTTCAGTTTTTTTAAAATATATTTTATTTAATAAAGAAGTAGTATAGATTACGGAAAAAATGAATGAAAAGAAACCTCTTTACGTTAAAATATCAGAAAAATTCAAAAATATAAAGATTTCTATTAAATAAAATGATAAAATGAATGTGTATTCATTTTTAGGAGGGGATGTATGTGAAAGAAAAGGTAGTTATCATAACAGGTGGATCGAGTGGAATGGGAAAAGGAATGGCAACTCGTTTTGCAAAAGAAGGGGCACGAGTTGTTATTACAGGGCGTACAAAGGAAAAATTAGAGGAAACAAAGCTAGAAATTGAACAGTTTCCTGGGCAAGTATTACCTGTTCAAATGGATGTGAGAAATATTGATGACATTCAGAAAATGATTGAACATATTGATGAGAAGTTTGGTCGAATTGATATTTTAATAAATAATGCAGCTGGAAATTTTATTTGTCCAGCAGAAGATTTATCTGTGAATGGCTGGAATTCGGTCATTAATATCGTGTTAAATGGTACATTTTATTGTAGTCAATCTGTCGGAAAATATTGGATTGAAAAAGGCATAAAAGGAAATATCATTAACATGGTAGCGACATATGCATGGGATGCAGGCCCAGGAGTTATTCATTCAGCTGCAGCGAAGGCAGGCGTATTAGCAATGACGAAAACACTTGCGGTTGAGTGGGGACGTAAATATGGAATACGAGTTAATGCTATCGCACCAGGACCGATTGAGCGTACGGGCGGTGCCGATAAATTATGGATTTCAGAAGAAATGGCTAAGCGAACACTACAAAGTGTTCCACTTGGAAGACTAGGTACGCCAGAAGAAATTGCGGGTCTAGCTTATTATTTATGTTCAGATGATGCTGCGTACATAAATGGTACTTGTATGACAATGGATGGAGGACAACACTTGCATCAATATCCATTTTAAAAGGGATGACCAAATGAATATTTGATTCATTTTTCGTGGTAAAATGTGACGGAATTGTGACATGTGAAAGAAAAGTGTTTACAAGAGGTCATATGTACGGTATATTTAAGACCTCTTTTTTCTTCATAGTAGAATTGCTAATTCCCCTTAGCATTTTACCCCTCTAATCCCTTCAGGAAAACTGAAGGGATTTTTTATTATTTTTCCGTAAATATCGTGTTATAATTTTTGAAAAGTAAAGGGAGGGAAGCACATTGATAGATGCATTAGATGTAATGAGTAACTTGGATAAAGTCCTTCCTTATTATCAAGCTATTTTTAGTGCTGATGAGCATACAGTAATTGGATATGAAGTAGTAGGACGTATTCAAACAGAAGAGGGTATACAAAGTTTAGCTTCTTTCTTTCATGATGATTCTATTCCAAGCGAGTTTCAGCTGGAAGCGGATAATATCATAGTAGAAAAAGCTTTGAATCGTTATTTGGAAAGCGATCAAAAATTATTATTATTTATACATCGGAATGCTAACGTATTAATGAATGATGAGGATGAAAGTTTACTTCAACTTTTATTGATGTATGAAAAACAAGGTTTAAATTTAAAACGCATTGTTTTAGAGATTACAGAACATGAATGCAAAGAAGATATAGAGCAATTTAACCATTTGCTTATGTATTATCGTACATATGGTATTCAAATTTCGATAAATAAGGTCGGAACGGGTACAAGTAATTTAGAACGTATTAGCGTGTTAGCACCAGATATTTTAAAAGTAGATTTAACAAACTTAAGGCAAACTGCACTTTTACAATCTTATCAAGATATTTTATATTCTTTATCATTACTCGCTAGAAGAATTGGTGCGACATTGTTATATGAAGAAATAGATGCTTTTTATCAATTACAATATGCTTGGAAAAACGGAGGTAGATATTACCAAGGTGATTATTTGAAAGAATGTTTACCTGATTTTATTGAAACGAATGTTTTAAAAGAGCGACTCGGTAATGAATGCCATCAGTTTATTCAACATGAGAAGAAGAAGTTGCAAAAAATTTATAATTTAACAGAGATGTTACGTGATCGAATTGGTGATGTTCTATCTAAACAAAAAAAGAATGAAGATATAAATGATTGGTTATTACAATTTAGCCAAAGTTTATCACAGTGTAGTTTCCGTATATTTATTTGTAATGAAGATGGTTTCCAACAATCAGGTAATATTATGAAAAAAGATGGAGAATGGATTGTGATGCCGGAGTATTATATGAAGAACTGGAGTTGGCGCCCATATTTTCTAGAGAATATTATGAAAATGCGCTTTGAGAATAAGGCAAGGCTCTCGGATTTATATGCTGATATTGAAACTGGTGAAATGGTACGAACATTTTCTTTTCCAATTGATGATGAAAACTTTTTATTTATAGATTTATCGTATGAATATTTATATGAAGAAGATGTTTTATTTTAATGCACGAAGAAATTCGTGCATTTTTTTGTTTGTTTTTATCAGAAATTGGTAATAGTGAAAATGGTGATGAAAATGCTGTCTATCATTGTAAAGATTTTACGAACGAAACCATCCCTTTCTTTGCATAATCATTGTTACAATGATTATTACAAAGACAAGTTCTTTTTAAAAGGAAGGTGAAAAAATGAGGAAATATGGAATATGGTTTGTTCTATTTGTATGTGTTGCCTTTCTAGTTGGTTATAGTGTGACAACTGTATTAGGAAAAGAGGAATTGAAAGTCGATCGGAAAGAAGTGTTTACGACGATACAAAAAGGTTATGAGACCCAATTTTCAATTCGTGGGAAGCATTTGCCTGTGAACAAGATGATAGAGACGTTATCACCGTATTTTACAGATAATTTCCTTCAAGTATTTACAGATGAAAATAGTAGAAGTGAAAAGCAAAGTGGTGAATATTTACTTCCAGCAAAAGAAGCACCGTTTTCTTTTAATTCAGAAACGAAAATGTCATATGATGAAGAGCATAAAAATTTATACGTATATGAGCGGGCGAAAAGTGGTCAATATCAAATCGTAACATTGCAAAGGGATCAAGGGAAATGGAAACTCGCAGGATACCATGAAAGTCAGGAACTTTTAACTGAAATAAAAAGGCTACAACAATTATAAAAATAGGAATAGGTATATACCTATTCCTATTCGATATTGAGTAGCTGTTGTAATTTTTCGATTTGAAAACCTGCAACAACTTCTCCATCAATTACAACTGTTGGAGTTGAATAGGAGTCATAGTCGTATAAAAGACGGTCGCGAGCAGCAGCGTCTTTTTTTACGTTGAATTCTTCATATGCAACGTTATTGTGTTTTAAAAATTCTTTCACAATGACACATGGCGGACAATCAGGTTGTGTGTAAACCTCAATTTTTTTCATTGTAATTCCTCCTTTTTTCTGTTTTTTATTATATTCTTCCAGTATGAAAATCGCAATAAAGAAGGGAAAATATGTTCTTTCTGTTTTTTCCTTCGAATTTCGACAAATTTTTAGTTGAGTTTCTGGCCAATAACCTTTATCCTAGAGTGTGGAACATTTTTTCTGTTATGACGGATAGAATGAGTATAGCTGTAAAACCTATTGGTAGGAAGATCAGAGAAAGGAGAGATTTCATGTCTCTACTCCAAGGAATTTTAACTCGACTTGTTAGTCTACAAGAACAAGCTGAAAGCGGTGAAGTAGCACAACGCTATTTTGAAGTGAACGGTGAGCGCAAATGTAGCGTGAAATTTTTCGATAAAAGTGAAATGTATGAGTTAGAAGTGTATCAACAAGGTGAAAAACCTCAAGTGTATCAATTCGATAATATCGACATGGTTGCAATCGAGATTTATGACATCATTTCTTGATACATATAAAAAAGGTACTGCCATATGGCAGTACCTTTTTTAGTTCTATTACTTTCCAATATATATGTATAGGAATTTTTCGTTTTTCCCACAATGGTAATAAAGTGAAACTTTAATTAGTGGGGTTTTGTCCATCCCCACTGATTATTAGCCCACACCAATCGGCCAGCTTGCAAATAGCGGGATAAATATAATAAGGAGGTGTATAGTATGGAGCGTTTACCAGTTGTGGTTTGCCCTAATTGCCAAAATTCTGATGAGATTATTCATGTATTAACAGCTCAATCTAATCAAAATGTAATTTATACGTGCCAAGTATGCCATTATGTAATTCGAAATATTGAAACGAATAAAGGATAGGTAGTTATAATTTTTGTTTTTGTCCCATACAATGAGAATACGAAAAGTCTGTCTAATTGAAAGGACGTGACTATGTGGACGGTGAACATACATTTTATAATGTTTCAGAGAGACATTTGAATTTTGATATGGTCTTCAACCGTATTTGTAGTTTCATTGAAAGGGATCCACGAAATTTATATCGATTATCCATTGGGACAGACTCACAAGCACATCAAAAGGATACGAGATTTATTACGGCAATTCACATTCATCGCGTTGGAAAAGGAGCCTGGGGGTGCTTACACCATAAATCAGTAAAAGATAAACCAGCAACTTTACGTGAAAAAATATATTTAGAAACGCAGTTTAGTCAAGAAATTGCATGCCTATTTACTCCTAATCACATACAGACAATATGGGATTTATTGCATCCACATGCTCAAGATGGGGCGGGATTTATAATGGAAATTCATTTAGACATCGGGAATGATGGTTTAACAAAAGAATTTATTTTAGATATGACAGCGAAAATTCAAGCGATGGGATTAACTGCAAAAATTAAGCCGGATGCCTATGCAGCGTTTAGTTATGCAAATCGATACACGAAATAATCTGTATGTATTTTCGATTTTTAAATATCTTTAAATAAAAACTGAATATTACATCTATTAAATAGGCTGGAAATTTTATATAATGAGAGTAACGATGCGAGTATAAGGAGAGGGGCATATATGCAAAAGGAGTTTATTTTAACGAAAGAAGAAGAAAGTTTGTTATTAGATATTCTATTTCAGCAAAATTATGCGAGTGAAATTTTAGCTGTGGAACTTACGGATATTGAGAATGGTTTAAAAAAGACAGATGTGACGCAATATAAAAAAATTACAAGGTTATTTTACAGATTAAAAAATAAAGGGTATTAAGTGCTACCGGAATGGTAGTCTTTTTTTTGTGTTGTATGCTAAAATAGCCGTGTAATTGTATTTTTATTGAAATAAGGTTAGGACAAAATAATAATATGAAAACGCTGTCATAAAATGTGAATAGAATCGGTGAATATAAGCAAGAAAAAGGGAAGATGGGGGATGTAACATGATAAGTATTCCGAAAGATGAGTTTCAGCAAATTCTTGTGAAGGATTTAATGATTTCATCAGAAAAAGTAGCACATGTCCAAATTGGGAATGGTTTAGAGCATGCTTTACTTGTTCTTGTGAAATCTGGATATTCGGCGATACCTGTTTTAGATCCAATGTATAAACTGCATGGGTTGATTAGTACTGCTATGATTTTAGACGGTATGTTAGGGCTGGAACGCATTGAGTTTGAAAGGCTTGATGATATGAAAGTAGAACAAGTGATGAAGGAAGATATTCCAGTTCTTAAGTTAGAAGATTCATTTGCAAAAGCTTTAGAAATGACAATTGATCACCCTTTTATTTGCGCTGTCAATGAAGATGGCTATTTTGAAGGGATTTTAACACGCCGAGCTATTTTGAAATTGTTGAATAAAAAAGTGAGACAACATAATCGCTAACATGAGAAAAGTGACTTCATAGAAATAGAGAAGTCACTTTTTTTTCGTGCATATCAGTTGTGTATGTATTATATTTAAAAAGATAAAAAACATAAGAAAAGTTTGGATGGAAAAATCGGTTTTCCATATGAAAGTATTTAGTTAAATTAAGGATGAAAAGCTTATTGAAATAAGGTGTATGGAAGCTAAGGAAAGAGGGAGAAAGTTGCAAATTGATGATTTTCAAATGATGGTTGTGTTAGCTCAGGAATCAAATATGAGAAAAGCAGCGGAACGTTTATTTGTTTCACAACCTGCGCTTAGTCAACGATTACAATCTATGGAGAAACAATGGGGAATGAAGTTTTTTATTCGTTCACAAAAAGGATTGACAATTACACCTGAAGGGGAAAAAGTCGCAAATTATGCAAAGGAAATGTTGCAAAGGGAAGAGGATATTAAAAGCGAGCTAGCTGTTTTTAGAACAGAAACGCACGGAACGTTAAAAATAGCTGTTGCATCGGTTATTGGTCAATATTGGCTTCCTCCTGTTTTGAAGAAGTTTGTGCACAAATATCCTTCTGTGAAGATATCGCTGTTTACTGGCTGGAGTAGTGAAGTTCAAAAGCAATTTTATGAAGGAGACGTTCATGTTGCTATATTAAGGGGATCACAGGAATATAAAGGACAAAAGACACAATTATTTGAAGATGAATTATATTTAGTTGACAAAGAAATAAAAGATATTTCGATGCTAAAAGAAACAAATAGACCATTTATTCAATTTAAAAGTGATTCGACTTATTATGGACAAATACAAAATTGGTGGTATGGATTATTTTCTAATCCACCTAAGAGAACAATTGTAGTTGACCAAATTGAGACGTGCAAACAACTCGTTTTAAATGGTATAGGTTATGCTCTATTACCGTCTACTGTTTTAAAAGAAGTACAGGAAAATATGTACAAAACACCTGTTCAATTAACGAGAGAAACATGGTTATTAACGAGTGAATCGGCAAAACAATTGAAGCAAGTGCAAGCATTTTTAGAAATTATAGAAGAAATTCAAATGGAAAAATAGGATTATTATCTTGCTACTGGCTCTATCGTTTGGTAGAGTAACAGTATAAATGGATTTAGGAGGCAACAAGAATGAAAATGATGGACGCTAACGAAATTATTTCGTTTATTCAAAAAAGTGAAAAGAAAACTCCTGTAAAGGTATACATAAAAGGGGATTTAAAAGAAGTAACCTTCCCTGAAACAGTACAAGCATTTGTAAATAAAAAGTCAGGTGTATTATTTGGAGAATGGTCTGAAATTAAGACAATTCTTGATGAGAATAACAAGCACATTGTAGACTATGTTGTTGAAAATGACCGTCGCAATTCTGCAATTCCAATGCTTGATTTAAAAGGCATTAAAGCTCGTATTGAGCCAGGCGCAATCATTCGTGATCACGTTGAAATCGGCGACAACGCTGTTATTATGATGAATGCAACAATTAACATCGGTGCTGTAATTGGTGAAGGTTCTATGATTGACATGAACGCAGTACTTGGTGGACGTGCAACAGTCGGTAAAAACTGTCACGTAGGTGCAGGTGCTGTACTTGCAGGTGTAATTGAGCCACCTTCTGCAAAACCAGTGATCGTTGAAGATGATGTTGTAATTGGTGCAAACGTAGTTGTATTAGAAGGAGTTACAGTAGGTAAGGGTGCAGTTGTAGCAGCAGGAGCTGTTGTAACAGAAGATGTACCTCCATATACAGTTGTTGCAGGTACTCCAGCACGTGTAATTAAAGAAATTGACGAGAAGACAAAAGCAAAAACTGAAATTAAACAAGAACTTCGTCAATTAAACCCAGAGAAATAAAAACAAAAAAAGCGTAAGAGCATAAACAGGCTCTTACGCTTTTTATAGATAGAGGTGCAAAAATGACAATGAGCAAATTCGTCCAAATTCGTAGAGATTTACATAAAATACCCGAAATTGGATTTAAAGAGTGGAAAACACAACAGTATATTTTAGATTATATAGGAACACTTCCGGATGAATATGTGGAAGTGAAAGTATGGAAAACGGGTGTCATTGTTAAAGTAAATGGGAAAAACCCAGAAAAAATTATAGGCTATCGTGCAGATATAGACGGTTTACCAATTACAGAGGAAACTGGATATGAGTTTGCTTCTGTTCATGATGGAATGATGCATGCATGTGGGCATGATTTGCATACAACAATCGGTTTAGGACTTCTAACAGCAGCTGTAACAGAAAGAATAGATGATGACCTTGTATTCCTATTCCAACCAGCAGAAGAAGGTCCAGGGGGAGCTCTTCCTATGTTAGAAAGTGAAGAGTTAAGGGAATGGAAACCGAATATCATTCTCGGCCTTCATATTGCACCTGAATACGCTGTAGGAACAATTGCTACAAAGGAAGGGCTGTTGTTTGCGAATACATCAGAGTTATATGTTGATTTAAAAGGTAAAGGTGGACATGCGGCTTATCCGCATACTGCAAATGATATGATTGTTGCAGCAAGTCACCTTGTTACACAGCTTCAATCCGTTATTAGTCGTAATGTGAATCCTCTTGATAGTGCGGTAATTACAATTGGGAAAATTACAGGTGGTACAGTTCAAAATATCATAGCAGAAAAATCTCGCCTAGAAGGAACGATTCGAACACTATCAGTTGAATCAATGAAGCGTGTTAAAAGTAGAATTGAGGCAATTGTTGCAGGTATCGAAGCTTCTTTCCAGTGTGAAGCGGTTATTGATTACGGAGCAATGTATCATCAAGTATATAACCATGAAGAGTTAACGAAAGAGTTTATGCAATTTGTAAGTGAACAGACTGATATGAATGTCATTACATGTACTGAGGCAATGACAGGTGAAGATTTTGGTTATATGCTTCAAGAGATTCCTGGATTTATGTTTTGGCTCGGGGTAAATTCAGAATATGGTTTACATCACGCGAAATTAAAACCAGATGAAGAAGCAATTGAAAAAGCGATTGTATGTATAGATCAATATGTAAAGTGGAAAGGGAATAGAAATTAATTCCCACCTACCATTTTATTATCGCCCTTCACACGCTTGAGGGGGAATTCTTTCGGAAAAATCGTTAAAAAATTCACTTGGTTGTCTTAATAATGAGCAGGGGAGATTAGCCGCTGCTCATTATTAATTATTGCTAATAGGAAAGATAATTATTTAACTAACTTATATATGTTTACTTTTAGTATGAAAAGTGTGTAAAATCAATGTGAAACATGGAAAAAAGGGTGGGGAATTACGTGCAAATTAGCAGTGCAATGTTGTGTTTTGTCTTATATGCATATGTTATTATTGCGGCGGTTTATTTTGGGATAAGTTTTTATGCCTACCGTTTAGTAGATAATAATGAATATGACGAAACATATAAATGGGTGAAGAGATATTTATCACCTGTACTAGAAATTATGAATGGGTTTGTGCTCTTTTTATTTATTGGATTAATTGCTTTCTCAACGAGTTTAGTCGGTAATAAAACTACACTATTTGTATTAGGTATCATTATTTTTATGTTGTTAGGAATACGGATTGGTAATACGGTGTTTTGGAATGAAAGAAAAGTAGATGGTTGGACGGGAATGTTAATCCCGTGTATGCTAGCTGCAATTGTAACGAATATAGAGCATGAGTATTATCAATTACACTTTTGGCTTATTATCGTTTTAACAATTCTTTCTGTTTTGTATATAAGTACAGTCGTATTAACATACATTGCACATGAAAAAGGGGATGTTAAAGGGACTCGTTTCTTTAGAGGACGTGCATTATTTTGGAGTGTGCCAACGATGGCTGTTATAGGAATTATTGCGATATTAGTAAATGGATATCAATTTTCTGATTGGAAGATGTTTCTAGAAAATTGGTGGATTTTCATCCTTTCGTTTGCTGCTTTTTTAGGCGCGACACATTATTTATTCCATCAACATCATTACAAATGGGCGCTGTTATTTGCATTTACACAGCTTCTATTCGCTTTTTTCGGCCAAGAAACATTGTTATTTGTTTTTGAAACATTTAGTTCATTTGGAAATATATTTGTATTTGGCATGTTACTTGTTGGTATCGCCTTTTATTTACAACAATATTTTTATATGCAAAAACAAAAATAGAAGTGATCTACAGGTTTTTGTGACGCATATAAAGTATGTTACAATGAAAATACATAGTACTTGAAGTTATTGGAGGAATTCCTGTGGGTGAGAAAGAAAAAGAATTTGCTGTCATTGGACTTGGACGTTTTGGTGGAAGTATTTGCCGAGAACTAGCTCAATTAGGTATGGAAGTAATGGCAATTGATTCAGATGAAGATAAAATTAATGAGTTTGCAAATATAGCTTCGCATGCTGTAATTGCAGATTCAACAGATGAGATGGTATTAAAAAGCCTTGGCATTCGTAATTTTGATCATGTAGTCGTTGCTATTGGTGACAATTTAAATTCAAGTATTTTAACAACATTAATTTTGAAAGAGTTAGGTGTAAAAAATATTACTGTAAAAGCTCAAAATGATTACCATGAAAAAGTGTTAAGTAAAATAGGTGCAGATCACATTGTGCACCCGGAGCGTGATATGGGAAAAAGGATTGCTAATAATATTGCATCAAGTAATGTGTTAGACTATCTTGAGCTTTCCGATGAGCATAGTATTGTAGAAATCATTGCAAATAAAAAAATTGACGGTCATTCTTTAATCGAATTAGACATTCGTGCGAAGTTTGGATTGAATATTGTAGCAATTAAACGTGGTAAAGAAGTTATTGTATCTCCTCGAGCTACGGAAAATATACAAGCGGGAGATATATTAATTGTAATTGGTCATGACGATGAAGTAGATCGTTTTAAACATTTTTTAAGATAAGTGAAAAGGACAATACCATGAAGGTATTGTCCTTTTTCAGGCTGTGGAGAA